>NZ_JBNPTH010000006.1:0-558597 GCF_051167555.1 Bradyrhizobium sp. HKCCYLS3077
AGCGTCTCGCGAGCGCGCTTATAAATCGCGCCGTAGCGAGCGAGACGCTCGGGTGGTCGGCCCGTTACCCCATCTACTGCAATCAAGACGCCAGCATCTTCCGATATAGCGCGTTGTAGCAGGCGGCCGAGAGGTCCCAGCTGAACGAGCGCGCCATCGCCGACAGCCGCATCGCGTTCAGCTGTTCGGTGCGTTTGAAGGCCGAGAAGGCGCGCTTGACGCCGCCGAGGAAGGATTCCGCCGACGGCTTCTCGAACAGGAAGCCGGTCTCGCCGTCGGTGATCGTCTCGGCGAGGCCGCCGGTCTGATGCCCAATCGGCAATGAGCCGAAGCGCTGCGCATACATCTGGCTGAGGCCGCAGGGCTCGAAGCGCGACGGCATCAGGGTGAAATCGCTGCCGGCGAAGATGCGCCGCGCCTGGGCATCGTTGAAGCCGATCGCGACCCCGATCGCATCCGGCCGGCGGCGATGCGCGTCCATCAGCGCCCGCTCGATCGACGGCTCGCCGGTGCCGGTCACGACGATCTGGCCGCCGGCGCCGACGATCTCGTCGGCGGCTTCCAGCACCAGATCGATGCCCTTTTGATGCACCAGCCGCGCCACGATGCCGAACATCGGACCACGCGACACCGCCAGCCCGAACTGCTTGCGGACGTAGTCGGCGTTGGCCTTCTTGCCGTTCCAGTCCCCGGCGGCGAAGGGCTGCGCAAGCTGCTGGCAGTAGCGCGGGTCCCAGCTCTCGTCGATGCCGTTGAGAATGCCGGTCAGCTCATGCGCATTGGAGCGCTGGCGCAGCAGGCCCTCCAGGCCGCAGCCGAGCTCGGAGGTCGTGATCTCCTTGGCGTAGGTCGAGCTGACGGTCGTCAGGTGCGAGGCATAGATCAGGCCGCCCTTGAGGAACGACAGCTTGTCGTAGAACTCGAGACCGTCGATGTGGAACGAAGACTCCGGCGCGCCGATCCGGCGCAGCGATTCCCGCGGGAACAGGCCCTGATAGGCAAGGTTGTGGATCGTCAGGATCGAGGGAACCTCGACCCCGCGCCACGCCAGATAGGCCGGCACCAGCGCAGCCTGCCAGTCGTTGGCGTGCACCAGGTCCGCCGCCCAGCTCGTGTCCAGGGTTCCGGCGGCAAGCTCGGCAGCGGCTGCGGCCAGCCGGCCAAAGCGGATGTCGTTGTCCGCCCAGTCGTTGCCGTTCTCGTCGCCGTAAGGGTTGCCCGGCCGGTCGTACAACTCGTCGCAGAGCAGGACATAGACCGGCAGGCCGTCGCGCGTCGATGATCGGCCGAGCGCGCATCCGGGCATCTCTGCCAGCGGCGCGCAGTGGCCGACGATCTCGATGTGAGTGAGTTGCTCGATCACGTCCCGGTAGCCGGGCAGCATGATCCTGACGTCGGTGTGAGAGCGCAGTGCCCGGGGAAGTGCTGCGGAAACCGCAGCCAGTCCGCCCACCCGGACGAAATCGTCCATTTCGGTCGTAACGAACAGAACCCGCAAGAGATGTCCTCGATCAAGCCCCATGTTCGTCCTATGCAAGAAAGGGTCCAAAGTCTGCCATCAATAAAAGAGCGATGCCGCAGCGCCGCAAAAGGCCAAACGCTTTCGACATCGAATGGTTCGATCTAGACTCTGAGCTCACCGCAGCCGATGGCTACCGCTTCGTGAATCGGCGAAGGCCGGTCGGAAGTTCCGTCCCGATCTGCGGAAAAGAGAGAACTCCACGAGGGAGCTACGTCTGTGAGTCTAGTTGGGAACGATGAGGGCCGTTTGACAGGGTGTTTTGCAGGACTACGCGTCCTGGATTTTTCGACGACGATCGCGGGCCCGCACTGTGCACGCATGCTTGCAGATATGGGTGCGGAGGTGATCAAGATCGAGTCAGCCGAAGGTGAAACCATGCGCACCCGGCCGCCCGTGCGCAGCGGCTGCTCCACCGCCTTCGGCCAGCTCAACGTCGGCAAGAAGAGCGTCGTGCTCAATCTGAAATGCGCAGGGGATATCGACGCGGTGCGTCGGCTGGTCGCAACCGCCGATATCCTGGTCGAGAATTTCCGGCCCGGCGTGATGCAGCGGCTCGGGCTGTCCTATGCCGCCCTGAGCGCTTTGAACCCGCGGCTGATCTACTGCTCGATCTCGGGCTACGGCCAGACCGGCCCGTCGGCGGAACTGCCGGCCTATGCGCCGGTGATCCATGCCGCTTCCGGCTACGACATGGCGCATCTCGCCTATCAGCCCGGACGCAACCGTCCAGATCATTGCGGCATCTATCACGCCGACGTCGTGACCGGGACCTATGCCTTCGGCGCCGTCGCCTCGGCCCTCTACCAGCGCGAGCGCACCGGGCAGGGCCAGCATATCGACTGCTCGATGCTGGAATCGATGCTGAGCCTGACGCTCAACGAAATCCAATGGTCGCAATTTCCGGTTGCCCCGCCGTCACGGCCGACCTTCGGTCCGGCGGAGTGCCGCGACGGCTACGTCATGATCGCGATCGCCAGCGAGAAGACCTTCCAGAACCTGATGGGTGTCATCGGCCATCCGGAGTGGGTGCAGGATGCGAGGTTCGAGAAATATTCCGACCGGCGGGCAAACTGGGGTGCGCTGATGGATGGCGTCGAGGCCTGGTCGCGGCGGCTCAGCGTGGCCGAATGCCTGGAGGCGTTGAACGCGGGCGGCGTGCCCAGCTCGGCCTATCGCAGCGTGGCCGATGCGCTGGCTGATCCGCAGATCGCGCATCGCGGCGCGCTGGCGGAGGTCGAGGATGCGGCCGGCACTTTCAAGGTCGTCAATTTGCCGTTCCGGATGTCGGCGGCAAAGGTCGGCGCGGCGCCATGGGCGGCGGGTCTCGGGGAGCATACGGCGGACGTTCTCAGCGAGGTCGGCGCCGACGCCGCCGCACCGCGCTGACTCGGCCGAGGCAAAAGGCTGCAGGGCAGCCATGACCGCGCGCATTGCGCGCGGCCTTGCCGCTCCGCGCGTTTCCCGCCAATGTTCCCGGCGTTGCAACAACAGTCCGGACCAGCCGGACGCGCTCGTGCCGGGAGGATGTCCGAAGGCGCTGCTGTAATGCGCAGCCGCCGTTCGCCCCGTCGATGCGCCGTCCGGTCCCGCCAGCCAACCGGACCACGGGAGTGAAATGATGAAGAGCTTCAAGGTCACCGATTTCAATGCGGCGCTGACCGAGGTCGACGAGCCGACGCCGCAGCCGTTCGGCAAGCAGGTGCTGATCAAGGTGAAGGCGGCGGGCGTCTGCCACAGCGACCTGCACATCTGGGAAGGCGGCTATGATCTCGGCCACGGCCGCAAGCCGTTGTCCTTGAAGGACCGCGGCGTTTCGCTGCCGCGGACGATGGGCCATGAGAGTGCGGGCGAGATTGTCGCATTCGGCCCTGATGTGACCGAGGCGGAGAAGGGCGGGCTGAAGGTCGGTGACGTCGCGCTGGTCTATCCCTGGATCGGCTGCGGCAAATGCGCCACCTGCCTGGCCGGCGACGAGAACATGTGCCTAAAGCCGGCCTCGCTCGGCGTGTATTGCGACGGCGGCTATGCCGACCACATGACCGTGCCGCATCCGCGCCACCTGATCGACCTCAAGGGCCTCGATCCGGTGACCACAGCGCCTTACGCCTGTTCGGGCGTCACCACCTACAGCGCGCTGAAGAAGGTCGAGAAGGATTTCGACACGCCGATCGTGATCTTCGGCGCCGGCGGCCTCGGCCTGATGGCGCTGTCGCTGCTCAAGGCGATGGGCGGCAAGGGCGCGATCGTGGTCGACATCGACGCGCGCAAGCGCGAGGCCGCGCTCGAGGCGGGCGCGCTGGCGGCTGTTGACGGCAAGGCGCCGGACGCGCTGGAGCAGCTGAACAAGGCGGCCGGCGAGCCGATCCGCGCCGTGATCGACCTGGTCGGCAATGCCGCCACCGCGCAGCTCGGCTTCGACTGTCTCACCAAGGGCGGCAAGCTCGTCATGGTCGGCCTTTTCGGCGGCGGCGCGCCGTGGGCGCTGCCGCTCATCCCGATCAAGGCGGTGACGATCCAGGGCAGCTATGTCGGCAATCTCCGCGAAACGAAAGAGCTGCTCGATCTCGTCCGCACCAAGAACATCCCGCCGATTCCGGTGACCCCGATGCCGCTCGCCAAGGCCAACGACGCCCTGCACGGCCTGCAGAAGGGCCAGCTGGTCGGCCGCGCGGTGCTGACGCCGTAGTTCTCGTTGTCATTCCGGGGCGATGCGAAGCATCGAATCCGGAATCTCGAGATTCCGGGTTCGGCCCTCTCGACAGAATTGAAGTCAATTCTGTCGAGAGGACCGCCCCGGAATGACAATCCCCGTAAGGACAATTGATGCCCTCCACCAACGCCCTCCACATTGCAGTTCTCCCCGGTGACGGCATCGGGCCGGAGGTCATGTCGCCCGCCCTTGAAGTGTTGCGCAAGGTCGAGGCCAAGGCCGGCCTGTCGTTCCGCTTCACCGAGGCTCAGGCCGGGGCCAACAACTATCTCGCGACCGGCGCCTCGATCGCGGAGTCGACGATCCGGTTGTGCGAGGAGGCCGATGCCATCCTGCTCGGCGCCTGCGGCCTTCCGTCGGTGCGCTATCCCGACAACACCGAGATCGCGCCGCAGATCGAGCTGCGCTTCCATTTCGATCTCTATGCCGGTGTGCGGCCGGCGCGGCTGATCCCGGGCGTGCCGAGCCCGATCGTCGGCGCTGATGCCAAAGGCATCGACTTCGTCGTCATCCGCGAATCCACCGAGGGCCTGTTCGCCTCGATGGGCAAGGGTGTGGTGACACATGAAGAGGCGCGCGAGACGCTCGTCATCACCCGCAAGACATCCGAGCGGCTGTTCAACTTCTCCTTCAAGCTCGCCGAGCGGCGCAAGGCGCGCGGCCGCCCGGGCACGTTGGGCTGCGTCGACAAGGCCAATGTGTTCAAGGCCTTCGCCTACTTCCGCAAGATATTCGACGAGGTCGCGGAGCTTCATCCTGACGTGAAGACGGAGCGGCTCTACATCGATGCCTGTGCGCTGATGCTGGTGAAGCGCCCGTGGGATTTCGACGTCCTGGTCACCGAGAACATGTTCGGCGACATCCTGTCTGACCTCGCCGCGGGACTCGTCGGCGGCATGGGCATGGCGCCGTCGGCCGACATCGGCGACCGCCACGCCGTCTTCCAGCCCTGCCACGGCACCGCGCCTGACATCATGGGGCAGGGCAAGGCCAACCCGACGGCGATGATCCTGTCGGCGGCGATGATGCTGGACTGGCTGGCGGACACCCACGGCATCGAGGGCGCGGCCGAGGCGGCGCAGCGGATCGAGCGGGCCGTCGATCAGGTCTACGCGTCCGGCCTCAAGCCGTTCGAGTTCGGCGGCCACGCCGGCACGATCGACGTCACCAAGGCCGTCCTGGAGGCGCTTTAGCGTCCTTTGAACCGCGGCTTGCGCTTCTCCATGAAGGCGCGGCGGCCCTCGCGAAAGTCGTCCGAGTCCATGCAGGCGTCGCCGATGCGCTTGATGGCGTCCATGTCGCGGCGGCTCTCGTCCTTGAGCACCTCGGCGATGGTGATCTTGGCGGCTTGCACGGCCAGCGGCGCGTTGGCGGCGATGGTGCGGGCGATGTCGAGCGTGGCCGGCATCAGCTGGTCCGCGTCCATCATCCGGTCGATCAGCCCGACCCGCAGCGCCTCCGCCGCATCGATCCGCATCCCCGTATAGAGTAGCAGCCGCGCCTGGGACGGGCCGACCAGCGACACCAGATTGCGCAGGCCCTCATAGCCATAGGCGATGCCGAGCCTGGCGGCGGGAATGCCGAACTGGCTGTCCTCCGATGCGAAGCGCATGTCGGCGTACATCGCGATCTGCAATCCCCCACCCAGGCAGAAGCCCCGGACGCAGGCGATCGTCGGCTTCGGATAGGCCGCGAGCAGCGCGCGCTGGGCGGCGCTCTTCTGCGCATAGGCCTCGGAGGCCGCGGCGTTGTGGCGGCTCTGCTCGAACTGGCTGATGTCGGCACCGGAGACGAACGCCTTGCCGCCGGCGCCGGTGAGCACGACGACCCGGATGTCCTGGTCGTCGCGCAGCGCGACGAGCGCCTCGCCGAGCCCCTCCCACATCTCCAGCGACATCGCATTGCGCTTGTCGGGATTGTTGAAGGTGATGGTGCCGACGCCGTCGCCGGTCTTGCCCATGAGGATCTTGCCGTCGGCAAAGGCGGAGGAATGCGCGGGACTGGTCGGCATGAGAGTCCGTCGACTGGAGGGCAGGCGGCCTGCATCGTTCGCCGTTTCGCGCTGCGGCGTCAATGCGAGATCAAACGGGTAATGGATCGGCCCGCCGAAGGCGGATGGCTCCGGCCCCGACCTGCGGAGGCGGGACGCCGGCATGCCGCCACTTCCTATGACGGCAGTGATCACGAGATCAGAACAGTGACGCAGCCTCGGGCCGCTCAGCCATTGCCGGGCGGACGAGAGGGGCCGGGAGGACCGGCCGCGTCGATCGGTCGGCCTTCAGGCCGATGCAGTGAACTCGCCCGAGCCGGCAGAGCGCCTGGCGCCCCCAAGTTGCGCCCTCGAGCGAAGATGGCCCATACCCATCACGGGCAAGCCGGTCTGACGGAGCAGACGGCGTTGCCTATTCTTCGTTCGCTGCGATCGATTCCATCAGGGACACCAGCTGACGCTGAACGGTCTGGTCCTTGATCTTGCTGTAGGCGCGCAGCAACCGCAGGCTGAAGGCCGAATCCAGGAACAGGAGGCTCTCGACCTCGCGGGCCTTGCTGTCGCCGTCGTAGAAGAACGTCACGGGCACGTCGAGCGCGGTGGCGATCTGCTGCAGGCGCGCAGCGCCAACCCGGTTCACGCCCTTCTCGTACTTCTGGACCTGCTGAAAGCTCACGCCGAGCTTTTCGCCGAGTTCAGCCTGCGAGATCTTCTGCTCCACACGCCGGAGGCGAATGCGCTTGCCGAGCTCAATGTCCGGCTTGCCGGCACTGCGCTGCTTCATTTTCTTTGCCGCTGATTTATTCATACTGATTTTACCGTCCTTCCATCGGAAATCCCCCGAAAAGATGGGTCAGGGGTTCACCCATATATACTGTTTTAAGTTGCTGTGGATGGATGAATTCGTCTTTAAACCACGGGTATTTGCCAGGGTTAAAAGCCTCCACCAGCCAGTCGATCATGTGGCGCACCCTAGGGATGCGGCCGGTGGTGGCGTGGTAGGACAGCCAGATGTCGTACGACCATTTCAGCTCGACCTCCAACGGGACAATCTTCCCGCCCAGCGCACTCGCATAGGTTGGGAATACCCCGATACCGGCGCCATGGGCGACCGCCCAGTAGTTGGCGCTGGAGACGTTGGTGGTCATGACGATCAGGTCGCGCTGCTCGTAGCCGGGGAAGATGGTCGCGAAGGCTGCATTGGCCGCGGCCTCGTCCGCCACCTGCAGCACCAGCCGGTGCTTCACCAGCTGGTCGATCGACTTCGGCGTGCCATAGGTTTCGAGATACTTCTCGCTGGCGAAGCACATCAGATGCATGCGGCCGAGCCGCACCAGCTTGACGTCGAGCGCCGCCGGCCGCGACAGGTGAATGGCGACGTCGGCTTCATGGCGCGACACGTCGGCCGAACGCATCGCGCAATAGAGGTCGACCATGACGTTCGGGAAGTTCTGCTGAAACTCCACCAGCCGCGGCGCCAGCCAGAACGTGCCGAGCCCCTCGGTGACGGCAACCCGCACCTCGCCCGAGGCCGCGCCGGCGAGCCCGTCCCCAGCGCGCAGCAGTTCGAAGGAGGCTGCCTCCATGCGCTCGACGGCGGAGACCACCAGCGCGCCTTCGTCGGTGAGGCGAGCGCCGTGAACGTCGCGCGTGAACAGCGTCGCGCCGATCTGCCGCTCGAAATCGTCGATCCGGCGCCGCACCGCGTTGATCGAGAGCGTCAGCCGCTCGGCAGCCGAACGGAAGCTGCCGGCCCTGACAACTTCGAGGAAGATGCGCGCGGCATCCCAGTCGGTGAGACTGGCGAGCGCGGATTTGCTGATCGCGGCCTTGCTTGGTGTGGGCCGGCCGATCGCGCTACGCGTCGACGACTTGGTCTCGGTCGCGCCCTTCGGGTTGGCGCCGCTGTCGGTCGCGGACTTGCTGTCAGAGTCAGGCACTACGGACGAATCACTTTCGCTCGCCGGCGCCAGCGGCGCGCCAGGGTCGGCCAGGTCCTGGCGTTCCTTTTGAGGAACGCCCCGTTCCGCCGCAACGCGCATACAAGCTGTCTCCGCCTGCTAGAGTGATTCCGAGAAAGTACGGACATGGCCAGTCGTGGCCGGGGTTGGTTCAGAGATCGAGGATCGATTGGGTCGAGTGTCTTCAGTCCTCTGCAGCATGCTGTTACCGCCCGCAACGGCGCGGAAGGTCATGTCTTGTACGACGTGGACACGTTTAGCGCGAGTCGGCGCCAGCATCGACGGTTTTTGTCCCGACTGCAATGAAATGGTATTCGAAGATGGCCCCTCGTCATGCTATCTTGATGAACGGATTGTGGCGCTGACTCCTCGAATGCCGGGATTTTCTCATTCGTCTTTGCGACGGGTCATGGCAGGATGCGTGTGGACGGGTCATGTGTCTGGGCGCGATGGTGCGGCCGGAACACGAGTCTCGGCAAGACGCACGGAGAACGCGCAGGGGAACAACGACGCGACGAACTTGGAAGCCATGTGGTCGGGACTTGCTCGGCTCCATCTCGTTGCACGCTAGAACGGAACGACGCCGGTGGCCAATTCAGACGAACAAATGCTTGCAGTGCTTGCATCCCTGGAGCAGTGCCGCGCGGCTCTCGCCGCGACGGGCAATCGCGAATCGGCGCATCTGGTCTCCGTGGCCATCCTTGACCTGCGCATGAAGCTCAACCGGCTGAGCGAGGACGATCTGAAGTCGCTGTGCGATGAGATGGTCCAAGCCGACAACCCCGACAAGCTGCGTGATTCGAAGCTGCAGCCGGGCCAACGTCGTCAGCCGCTCCTGCGCGTCGTGAAATAGCACGGTTCGTTATGTGCACAAAGGTGCATTTAGCGCAATCGTGATATGCTTTCCTTACAGATTTGGGCTGCGCTCCGGTCGCACGATTCGGGCTTGAGTTTTTGATGCCGGGCTCGCGGGCGGGCTGCGGCTTGCCTGGAGCGCGCGGCGCGGTCGATTGGCCGGCGTGGCCGGGCCGGCTGCCGGGGCCCGCGCTGTCCGGCGCCTTCCGTAATATCGGCGCGTCTGTTGCGTATTCCCGGTATCGGCGGCAAGAAGCGTCGTGCCCCGGCCTGATCGCGCCGCTCGTGGGGCGTATCGCGGGAACAGCATGATCCAGAACGTATCGATACCGGCCGCGTTCATCGCCGGACTGGTGAGCTTTCTTTCTCCCTGCGTGCTGCCTCTGGTCCCGCCCTACCTGGTCTATCTCACGGGTGCCACGATCGAGCACATCGAGAGCGAGGAGCCGCCGTCGGCCTCCCGCCGTGCGGTGATGATCTCGGCGGCGCTGTTCGTGCTGGGCTTCTCCACCGTGTTCGTCATGCTCGGCGCGAGCGCCTCGCTGATCGGCGGCCTGATCCGGGCCTATTCCGAGCAGCTCTCCATCCTCGCCGGTATCGTGATCATCGTGATGGGCCTGCACTTCCTCGGCCTCACCCGGATCGCCTTCCTGATGCGCGAGGGGCGGCTGCCGATCCCCAAGCCGGTCGGTCTCTGGGGCGCCTACGTGATGGGGCTCGCCTTCGCCTTCGGCTGGACGCCGTGTATCGGTCCGATCCTGGCAGCGATCCTGTCGATCGCGGCCGCCGAGTCGACCGTCGCCAAGGGTGCCGGGCTGCTGGCGGTCTATTCCGCGGGCCTCGGCATTCCTTTTCTTGCCGCAGCCTTCATGATCGAGCAGTTCTCGGCGCTGTTCATGCGCATGCGCGGCCACCTCGCCAATGTCGAGCGCGCGATGGGCGTGCTGATGATCGCAACCGGCATCGGCTTCCTCACCGGTGCGGTGTCGACCTTCAGCATCTGGCTGCTCGAGACCTTCCCGGCGCTGCAGCGTTTCGGTTGACCAACCAAGCCGCGCATCAGTCTTCCAGCTTGCAGCTGATCGTGTAGACGACGCCGGGCGGCAGGAAGTCGACGGTGGCCTCGCCGCCGAGTTGGTCGCGCGCCGAACGTTCGATCAGGCGCGAGCCGAAGCCGCGCTGGATCGGCGCGGAGACGACGGGACCGCCGGTCTCGCGCCACACCAGCCGCAGCCGCGCCGGCAGCTTCTTGACCGGATCGGCCTCGGTGAACTCCCAGGCGAGGTCGACCATGCCGGTGTCGTTGGACAACGCGCCATATTTGGCGGCGTTGGTCGCGATCTCGTGCACGATCATCGACAGCACCACGGCGAGGCGTGGCGACAGCGCGACCTTGGGTCCGGAGATCTGGATGCGCTCTGGATTGTTCAGCCGATAGGGCATGAGCACGCGTCCGATCACGTCCTCGAGCTCCGAACCCTGCCACTTCTCCTTGCTGAGCAGATTGTGCGCCTCGGCCAGCGCGCCGAGCCTTCCCTCGAATTTCTCGCGCTCGGCGCGGCTGGCGCTGCGGAAGCTCTGCACCGCGATGGCCTGCAGGATCGCCAGCGTGTTCTTGACGCGGTGGTTGAGCTCCTCGATCAGCAAATCGTGCAACGTCTCGGCGCGGGCAATCGTGGTGGCCATGCGCACCGCGAAGGCCAGGCCGATCGCCAGCATGATGCCGCCGAGCAGGCTCGTAATCGCAAGGTTGCGCCACAACGGCGCGACCAGCGAGGTCTCGCTGATCCCGGCGCCGATGATCCAGCCGGTCAGGTTCGAATGCGTGAAGCTCGACAGCAGCGGCACGCCTTCGAGCGAGGTGCTCGACAGCGTCGTCTCGTGCTCGCTCATCATGCGATCGATCACCGTCGGGGAGGCCTTCTTGCCGATCGTGGCCGCCGGATTGGGGACGCGCGCGAACACCGTGGCCTGACGATCGAGGAGAGACAATGTCCAGTCCGCACTCGGAAGCTGCTTTTCGAGCATGTTCTGGAACATGTCGACCGGCGGGCTGAACGAGATGTCGTAGATGACCTGACCATCGCGAAACACCGGCACCTCGACGGTGACGATCAGGCTCTTTTTCACGATGCCGTAGAACAGGTCCGAATATTGCGGCTGCCGGGTTTCGAAGACGGCCCGCGTGATCTCGCGGTTGCTCCGGAGCGGCAGATTGGCCGTATCCGTCGTGGCCGAGGAGAACAGCTGGTGACCCTCGCGGTCGGCGACCAGGATCGTGCCGTCCTTGCCGTACTGCTGGAGAAAGCCCATCGCGATCGGACGGAAGCGCTCGAAATCTCCCGATGTCAGCGCATCGGTCAAGGCGAGGACCTGAATGCCGCCGGTCATGCGCTGCATCTCGGCATCCAGCGTCAGCCTGATGCTGCGCACCGTGTCGAGCACGCGCTGCCGCGCCTCGTTGCGGTCCTGCGTGTAGTTGTGAAACACGATCCCGCCCGCGAACAGGATGAGCGGCAGCGTGGTCCCTGCGACCAGAAGAGCAAGCCTGACCGGCAGGGAGAGCTTCGGCACGGATGCCCCGTTGATGGCGTTTTCGATCACCGTGCCGCGGAATGAAGATGCGAGGGCGCGGGAAGGTGATCGTCTGCGGCGAGCGGATATCAGGCTGCAACGGCCGCATTCGCAATTGCTTTGCGATATCGGCCGTTCACTTCCCTGTCAGCATAGGAGCACGCGCTGCGCGCGCCAAGCTCAATGCGTCACGATCCCTCGGTTCCTGCAGAGGCTTTCCTGCAACGGCGGCTGCTACAGATTGCTCTCGGTGATCGCGGCGTACACCATCGAGCGCAGCTCGCGGCGGATCGGGTAAGCGCTGGACGGCAGCACCTGGGTCATGAAGATCGTGATCAGTTCTTCCGCCGGATCGATCCAGAACGCGGTCGACGCCGCGCCGCCCCAGGCATATTCACCGGCGCTGCCGGCGATCAGCGTCTTGGCCGGATCCATCGTCACCGAGAAGCCGAGACCAAAGCCGATGCCGTTGTAGGCGGCCTCGGCGAACATCGAGCGGGACAGCGCCGGCAGGTCGACGCCGCCAGGCAGATGGTTCGACGTCATCAGCTTCAAGGTCTTCGGTCCGAGCAGCCTGACGCCGCCGAGCTCGCCGCCATTGATCAATGCGCGGCAGAAGGTGAGATAGTCCGCCGTCGTCGAACACAGGCCGCCGCCGCCGGAGATGAAGTCGGGCGGGCTCAGGAAGGTGCTGGTGGCGGGATCGTCCTGCAGGGTCAGGCCGCCCTTGCGGTCGGCCGCATGGAACGACATCATGCCCGCGGGATCGGCCGAGTAGCATGCGGCCAGACGGTGCGCCTTGGCGGCGGGGACATGGAAGTCGGTGTCGGCCATGCCCAGCGGATCGAAGATGCGCTCCTTCAGGACTTGCTCGAACGGCTTGTCGGCGATCTTGCCGACGAGATAGCCGACCACGTCGGTCGAGACCGAGTAGTTCCAGGCCTCGCCGGGCGAGAACTCCAGCGGAATCTTCGCGAGATCATCGATCATCGACTGCAAGGTGCCGGCCTTCTCGACCGCGCCGATCTTGGCGTCGCGATAGGCGGCATCGACGTTGGAGCGCTGCTGGAAGCCGTAGGTCAATCCCGACGTGTGGCGCAGCAGGTCGACGATCAGCATCGGCCGCGTCGGCGGCCGGCTGATGAAGGCCGGCGCCGTGCCCGCGACGAAGACGCCGAGGTTCTTCCATTCCGGAATGTACTTCGCGACCGGCTCGTCCAGCGCGACCTTGCCTTCTTCCACCAGCATCATGAAGGCGACCGAGGTGATCGGCTTGGTCATGGAGTAGATGCGGTAGATCGTCTGATCGCTGACCGGCACCTTGCGCTCGACATCGGCGTAGCCAATCGAGCTCGCATGCACGATCTTGCCGCGGCGATAGACCATTAGCTGGGTGCCCGGGAAGCGGCCGGCCTCGACATAGCGCTGTTTCAGATGCGCATCGATCCGATCGAGCGCGGCTTTCGACATGCCGACGGAGTCGGGCGAGGCGGGGGTCGGGGCGAGCATCGGCGTCTCCGCAGTCTTTGTCTCGTTGTCACGATGCGCCTGGGATCATCGAGCTGCGCACCGGAAGGGGCGAAGGCGTGATAGCCGAATTCGCCAGTCGTTCCAATGCCGGCCGCTGTACGTGTGCCGTGATCTCGACGACGATCCCATGCCTGCAGCACGACGTCCGGCCTTGCCTTGCTGGGCTCTCAACGGACTTCATAAATCTCAGTGGGGCGGAGCCCGCGCTGCGTCCAAATGCGATCGCCCACTTCTTGTGCAACGCACAGGAAGTGGGCGAATCGCAAATTTTCGATGCGGCTCGGCGCCTTAGGAGTGGCCGGCGCTTTGGTCTATCCCATTGATCGAACAGCGCTTTGTCTAAAGTCAATGCTTGGCACAATGCTTGAATAGATAGTTCCGACGCCATCGATGCCGTCTGCGCAAACCCCATCCGACATCTGACGCTGCCCCTCCGAGGCTCTCCTCGGAACGCGCCCCTGTGCGCGGGTCGAACGGCGACTGAAGGACGGGCCTTTTCAACCGATCGAGCGCTTTTCAGACAAAGGACGACAGCACTCATGACGAAGACTGCCAATCCTGCTCGCCGCAACGGCATCAGCCGTCGTCAGCTTCTCAAGGCCGGCGCCGGCACGGCTGCGCTGCTCGCCGCTGCCAAGCTGAACCTGCCCGGCGGCGCGTTCGCGCAAGGCGCGGGACCGGAGGTCACAACTGCCAAACTCGGCTTCATTGCGCTGAGCGATGCCGGTCCGCTGTTCGTCGCCAAGGACAAGGGCATCTTCGCCAAATACGGCATGCCCGACGTCGACGTGCAGAAGCAGGCCTCGTGGGGCACCACGCGCGACAACCTCGTGCTCGGCTCGGAGGGCAACGGCATCGACGGCGCGCATATCCTCACGCCGATGCCGTATCTGATCTCGTCGGGCAAGGTGACGCAGAACAATCAGCCGACGCCGATGTACATCCTGGCGCGGCTCAATCTCGATGCGCAGTGCATCTCGGTCGCCAAGGAATATGCCGACCTCAAGCTCGGCCTCGACACCGCGCCGTTCAAGGCCGCGCTGGAGAAGAAAAAGGCCTCCGGCAAGTCCGTGAAGGCGGCGATGACCTTCCCGGGCGGCACGCATGATCTGTGGATCCGCTACTGGCTCGCCGCCGGCGGCATCGATCCCGACAAGGACATCGAGACGATCGTGGTGCCGCCGCCGCAGATGGTGGCCAACATGAAGGTCGGCACCATGGACTGCTTCTGCGTCGGCGAGCCATGGAATGCGCAGCTCGTCAACCAGGGCATCGGCTACACCGCCGTGACCACCGGTGAGATCTGGAACAAGCATCCCGAAAAATCCTTCGCGATGCGCTCAACCTTCGTCGACAAATATCCCAAGGCCGCGAAGGCGCTCACCATGGCGGTGATGGAGGCGCAGCAGTGGTGCGACAAGATGGAGAACAAGCAGGAGCTTGCGACCATCATGGCCAAGCGGCAGTGGATGAACTGCCCGGTCGACGACGTCGCCGGACGCACCGCCGGCAAGTTCGACTACGGCACCGGCAAGGTGGTCGAGAACTCGCCGCACATCATGAAGTACTGGCGCGACTTCGCCTCCTATCCGTTCCAGAGCCACGATCTCTGGTTCATCACCGAGGACATCCGCTGGGGCAAGTACGAGGCCGGCTTCGACGCCAAGTCGCTAATCGCCAAGGTCAACCGCGAGGACATCTGGCGCGAGGCCGCCAAGGAGATGAACGTGCCGGTCGCCGAGATTCCGACCTCGAAGTCGCGCGGCAAGGAGACGTTCTTCGACGGCAAGGTGTTCGATCCGGAAGATCCTGCCGCCTATCTGAAGTCGCTGTCGATCAAGCGCATCGACGCCTGATCAGGACCTCACGCCGCGCGCGAACTTGCGCGCGGCCCTCTCATTGCACGGAGAAAGGCTTCCGATGTCCATGCCAGCGTTGACCAATGACAGCGTGCCCAAGGTTGTCCCGACTGCATCAGCATCCACCACGGCGTCGGTGGTGACGATGATCCCGAAGCAGCCGCCGAAGGCCGAGCGTTATGTGAAGATGGCCCGCGAGGCCGCGGTGCGCGTGGTGCCGCCGCTGATCGTGCTGGCGCTATTCCTGATCGTGTGGGAGCTGTTGTGCCGCCGCGCCGGCTCGGCGCTGCCGCCGCCGTCGCGCGTGTTTTCTGACACCCGCGAGCTGATCTTCGATCCGTTCTTCGATCATGGCGGCATCGACAAGGGCCTGTTCTGGCATCTCGAGGCCAGCCTCCGCCGCGTCGCGATCGGCTATGCGATTGCCGCTGTCGTCGGCGTCGCGCTGGGCACCCTGATCGGCCAGTCGGTATGGGCGATGCGCGGGCTCGATCCGATCTTCCAGGTGCTGCGCACGATTCCGCCGCTTGCCTGGCTGCCGCTGTCGCTCGCCGCGTTCCGCGACGGCCAGCCGTCAGCGATCTTCGTCATCTTCATCACCTCGGTGTGGCCGATCATTATCAACACCGCGGTCGGCATCCGCAACATCCCGCAGGACTATCGCAATGTCGCGGCCGTCGTGCAGCTCAATCCGCTGGAGTTCTTCGCCAAGATCATGATCCCGGCGGCCGCGCCCTACATCTTCACCGGCCTGCGCATCGGCATCGGCCTGTCCTGGCTCGCGATCGTGGCGGCGGAAATGCTGATCGGCGGCGTCGGCATCGGCTTCTTCATCTGGGACGCGTGGAATTCCTCGCATATCAGCGAGATCATTCTCGCCCTGTTCTATGTCGGCATCATCGGCTTCGTGCTCGACCGCCTGATCGCGGTCGTCGGCAAGATCGTCACCCGCGGCACCGCGACGAACTGAGAGGGACAGCATCATGGCCTATCTGAAGCTCGACCACGTCGACAAGACTTTCACCCGCGGCGCCGCGACCACCGAGGTGCTGAAGGACATCAACCTGACGATCGAGAAGGGCGAGTACGTCTCGATCATCGGTCATTCCGGCTGCGGCAAGTCGACGATGCTCAACATCGTCGCCGGCCTCACCACGGCCACCACCGGCGGCGTGCTGCTGGAGGAGCGCGAGGTGAATTCGCCGGGACCCGACCGCGCCGTCGTGTTCCAGAACCACAGCCTGCTGCCGTGGCTCACGGTCTATGAGAACGTGCGCCTCGGCGTGGACAAGGTGTTCGCCAAGACCAAGACCCGCGCCGAGCGCGACGCCTGGACCATGCACAATCTCAACCTGGTGCAGATGGCCCATGCCAAGGACAAGCGTCCGAACGAGATCTCCGGCGGCATGAAGCAGCGCGTCGGCATTGCGCGTGCGCTCGCCATGGAGCCGAAGGTGCTGCTGCTCGACGAGCCGTTCGGCGCGCTCGACGCGCTGACGCGCGCGCATCTGCAGGACTCGGTGATGGCGCTTCATCAGAAGCTCGGCAACACCATCCTGATGATCACCCACGACGTCGATGAGGCCGTGCTGTTGTCGGATCGCATCGTGATGATGACCAATGGTCCCAGCGCCCATATCGGCGAGGTGCTCGAGGTCGCGTTGCCGCGCCCGCGCAAGCGGCTCGAGCTCGCGACCAATGCCACCTACGTCAAGTGCCGCCAGCGCGTGCTCGAATTCCTCTACGAGCGGCACCGCTTCGTCGAGGCGGCCTGATCATTGCATGACCGAGTCGGAGAGCGGATCGAACCGCTCTCCGCCTCCGGCGACTAACGGGTTCTCGTTTCAGCAAAAGGATTTCCCATGACGCCGTCTCAGATCGCATTGGTCCAGGAGAGTTTTGCCAAGGTCGCACCGATTTCCGACCAGGCTGCCGTGATTTTCTACAACCGCCTGTTCGAGGTCGCGCCGCAGGTGCGCGCGATGTTTCCCGAGGATCTCACCGAGCAGCGCAAGAAGCTGATGGCGACGCTCGCCGTGGTCGTGAACGGGTTGTCGAACCTGCCGGCGATCCTTCCTGCGGCGAGCGCGCTTGCCAAGCGCCATGTCGGCTACGGCGCGAAGCCCGAGCATTACCCGGTCGTCGGATCCGCGCTGTTGTGGACTCTGGAGAAGGGATTGGGAGCGGCCTGGACGCCTGACGTCGCCGACGCCTGGACCGCCGCCTATGGCACGTTGTCGGGCTTCATGATCGCCGAGGCCTATGGCAAGGCGCAGGCCGCGGAGTAAGCGCATTGAGTGAGCCGCTCGTCATCGTCGGCAACGGCATGGCCGCTGCGAAGCTGGTCGAGGAGCTGTCGCGAACGGCGCTCGGCCGCTATGCGATCGCCGTGATCGGCGAAGAGCCGCGGCTCGCCTACAACCGCGTGCTGCTGTCCTCGGTGCTGGCGGGCGAGGCGGCCTCGCACGAGATCGAGCTCAAACCGGCCACCTGGTGGCGTGAACGCGGCGTGACGTTGAAGTACGGCGCGCGTGTCACCGGCATCGATGTCGGCCGGCGCGAGCTCCAGATCGATAACGACGAGAACGTCGCGTTCTCGCGTCTGGTCCTCGCCACCGGCTCGCTGCCGCTGCGGCTGCCCGTGCCCGGAGCTGATCTGGCGGGCGTGCACACGTTTCGCGACAGCCGCGACACCGATGTGCTGCTGAGCCTCGCTGCAAAGAAAGCGCGCGTCGTCGTGGTCGGCGGCGGATTGCTGGGGCTGGAAGCCGCCTACGGTCTGGCGCGCGCCGGCGCCCAGGTCACGCTGCTGCACCTGATGGACCGGCTGATGGAGCGGCAGCTCGATGCGCCCGCGGCGGCGCTGTTGAAAGTGCTGGTCGAGCGCAAGGGCATCGAGGTCCTGCTGCAGGCGAGCACGGCGGCGATCCATGGCGAGGCCCGGGTCGAAGGCGTCGAGCTCTCCGATGGCCGGCGCATCGCTGCCGATGCGGTGATCTTCGCCGCCGGCATCAAGCCCAACGTGGCGCTCGCCAGAGAGGCGGGGCTTGCCGTCAATCGCGGCATCGTCGTCGACGACACCATGCAGACCTCGGCGCCCGGTATCTTCGCGCTCGGCGAATGCGCCGAGCATCGCGGCACCTGCTACGGCCTCGTCGAGCCCGCCTACGAGCAGGCGCGGGTGCTGGCCCGGCATCTTGCCGGCCGCAAGGCAGCCTATGGCGGCAGTGTGGTGTCGACCAATCTGAAGGTCTCCGGTGTGGCGGTGTTTTCCGCCGGTGACTTCATGGGCGCCGACGGCAGCGAGGCGATCGTGCTCAACGATGCCAGGCGCGGCATCTACAAGAAGCTGGTCATCGCCGAGGGACGGCTGACCGGCGTCGTGCTGATCGGCGACACGCAGGATGCGCTCTGGTATCGCGATCTGATCCGCAACCGTGAATCGATCGTATCGATCCGGACCGAGATGATGTTCGGCCGCGTGGGGACGCGGCCGAAGGCGGCGTGAGAGAGGGGCCTCGCACGATGACGAGCGTTGATCCGAAATTGCGTACGGTTCGCACCGCCTGTCCTTACTGCGGCGTCGGCTGCGGCGTGCTCGCCACGCCCGACGGCAGCGGCGGCGCGGCCATCTCCGGGGATCCCGTGCATCCCGCCAATCTCGGCCGGCTGTGTTCGAAGGGCTCCGCGCTCGGCGAGACGCTGGGCCTCGAGAACCGGCTCTTGTATCCGATGGTCCGCTGCAAGCACGGCATGGAGCGGGTGGCCTGGAGCGATGCGCTCGACCACGTCGCGACGCGGCTGAAGCACATCGTCGCCCGCGACGGCGAGGACGCGGTGGCGTTCTATCTCTCGGGCCAGATGCTGACCGAGGACTACTACGTCGCCAACAAGCTGATGAAGGGTTTTCTCGGCTCGGCCAATGTCGACACCAATTCGCGGCTGTGCATGGCCTCTTCGGTCGCCGGCCATCGCCGCGCGTTCGGCAGCGATACCGTGCCCGGCACCTATGAGGATCTCGACCAGGCCGATCTGCTCGTCTTCGTCGGCAGCAATGCCGCCTGGTGCCACCCAGTACTCTACCAGCGCATGCTGGCCAACAAGCAGAATCGTGGCGCGAAGTTCGTCGTCATCGATCCGCGCCGCACCGACACGTCCAGCGAAGCCGATCTGTTCCTTGGCCTGAAGCCCGGCAGCGACGCCGCGCTGTTCTCCGGCCTGCTGGTGCATCTCGCCGACAGCGGCGCGCTCGATCGCGACTACATCGCGCGTCACACGAGCGGCTTCGATGAAACGCTGGCGCGCGCCCGCAATCTCGCCGGCAGTGCTGCCGCGACCGCGCTCGCCACGGGTCTCGCGGAGGCCGACGTCGCCGCCTTCTTCAAGCTGTTCCGGGACACGCCCAAGGCCGTCACGCTGTATTCGCAGGGCGTCAACCAGTCGGCGCAGGGCACCGACAAGGTCAACGCGATCCTCAACTGCCATCTCGCCACCGCGCGCATCGGCAGGCCGGGCATGGGGCCGTTCTCGCTGACCGGCCAGCCCAATGCGATGGGCGGCCGCGAGGTCGGCGGTCTCGCCAACCAGCTCGCCGCGCACATGAGCTTCACGCCGCCCGACATTGATCGTGTCAGACGCTTCTGGAAGGCCTCCGACATCGCGACCCATGAGGGCTTGAAGGCGGTGCAGATGTTCGAGGCGATCGCGCGCGGCCAGATCAAGGCGCTATGGGTGATCGGCACCAATCCGGCGGTGTCGCTGCCGGAAGCCGATCTGGTCCGCACGGCGCTGAAGAAGCTCGAACTGTTCGTCATCTCCGAGAACGTCCGCTCCAACGACACCGTCGATGTCGGCGCGCATGTGCTCTTGCCGGCGCAGGCCTGGGGCGAGAAGTCGGGCACGGTGACGAATTCCGAGCGCCGCATCTCGCGCCAGCGGGCGTTCATGACGCCGGCCGGCGAGGCCAAGCCCGACTGGTGGATCCTCAGCGAGGTCGGCAAGCGGCTCGGCCACGCCGCCGCGTTCAACTACACCTCCGCCGCCGACGTCTTCCGCGAGCACGCCGCACTGTCGGCGTTCGAGAACGACGGCAGCCGCGACTTCGACATAGGTGGTCTCACGACCCTGTCGGACGAGGAATACGACACGATGGCCCCGGTCCAATGGCCGGTGCGGGCCGGCAAGCCGCCCGAGCCACGCTTCTTCGCCGACGGCGCCTTCTACACCCACGACCGCAAGGCGCGCTTCGTCGCACCCGAGGTGCCGGCGCTGCGCAGCGAGACCAACGCCGCGCGTCCGTTGCGGCTGAACACCGGGCGCATTCGCGATCAGTGGCACACGATGACGCGCACGGGCCTAAGCCCACGCTTGGGATCGCATCTGCCGGAGCCGTTCGTCGAGGTGCATCCGGACGACGCGCTGCGCTACGGCCTGATGCATGACGGCTTTGCCAAGGTGACCACCGAGCACGGCCAGTGCATTCTCAAGGTCGTGGTCAGCGAGCGCCAGCAGCGCGGCATGCTGTTCGCGCCGATCCATTGGAATGCGACCAACTCATCCCACGGCCGCGTCGGCGCTCTGGTCGCCTCCCACACCGATCCGTTCTCCGGGCAGCCCGAAGCCAAGGCGACGCCGGCCGCGATTTCACCTTACGAGTACGTCTTCCGCGGCTTCATCCTGTCGCGCACCGAGTTGACGCTGCCGTCGAACCTGTGGTGGGTGCGCGCGACCGTGCCCGGCGGCTTCGGCTATCTGTTCGCCGACAATGGCGACCTCATGCGCTGGCCCGGCTGGTTCAAGGCGCGCGCCACCGACAACATCGCCGACTACATGGATGTCGGCGGCGGCGTCTATCGCGCCGCGTCGTTCGACGGCGACCGCATTGCGACCTCGGTGTTCGTCGGTCCCGGCCATGACGCCGGCGACTGGAACGTCGTCAAGACGATGTTCGCCGCCGACCGCCTCGACGACGAGCAGCGCCGCATGCTGCTGTCGGGGCGCGCGCCGGATGGCACGGGCGGCGGCCCGATCGTCTGCGCCTGCTTCGGCGTCGGCCGGGACACGATCTGCGACGCGATCGCGTCGGGCGCCCGCACGCCGGCGGTGATCGGCGCGCAGCTCAAGGCCGGCACCAATTGCGGCTCCTGCATCCCCGAGATGAAGCGCCTGATCGCGCAGGTGCCGGCGCAGGCGGCTGATGCGGTGAAGGTGGCGAGCTAGCCAATTCGACCTCCAGGCGAGGGCGCAGCCCTCGTCATTGCGAGCGTAGCGAAGCAATCCAGAGCGGCGTGCGCAACCCCTGGATTGCTTCGTCGCTTCGCTCCTCGCAATGACGGCAGTGGCCAATCGACGCCACGTCAGCCATCCTCTATGCTCTCCCACATGAAGCACAAGACATTCGGAGCCGGCGGTGCTGGCGTGTCCGTGATCGGGCAGGGCACCTGGTATCTCGACCACGCCGATCGCAAGCGCGCCATCGCGACCTTGCAGCGCGGGCTCGACCGCGGCATGACGCATATCGACACCGCCGAGATGTATGGCGACGCTGAGCTCGTCATCGCCGAGGCGATCGCCGGCCGGCGCGACGAGGTGTTCCTGGTCTCGAAGGTGCTGCCGAGCAACGCCTCGCGCGAGGGTACCCTCACCGCCTGCGAGCGCTCGCTGAAGCGGCTCAAGACCGACCGGCTCGATTGCTACCTGCTGCATTGGCGGGGCTCTTATCCGCTGGAAGAGACGGTCGCGGCATTCGAGGAGCTGAAATCCACCGGCAAGATCGCCTCCTGGGGCGTCAGCAATTTCGACGTCGACGATCTCGACGAGCTGCTCGACGTGGCAGGCCCCGGCAAGATCGCCTGCAACCAGGTGCTCTATCATCTGCAGGAGCGCGCCATCGAGCACGCGGTCATCCCGTGGTGCGGCCAGCACGGCGTCGCGGTGGTCGCTTATTCGCCGTTCGGCCATGACGACTTCCCCGAGCGCCGCAGTCCCGGCGGCGAGGTGCTGCAGCGCATCGCCGAGCAGCACCAGGTGACACCGCGGCAGATCGCGCTCGCCTTCCTCACCCGCGCGTCCTCGCTGCTCGCGATCCCGAAGGCCTCGCGCCCGGAACACGCCGAGGAGAATGCCGCCGCCGGCGACGTGGAGCTGACCGCGGCCGACATTGCCGCGATCGACCGCGCCTTTCCGCGCGGGCCCAAGCCGCGGGGATTGCCGATGCTGTAGCGCAGCATCACGGAGTATTACGGATTTTTGCTACTCCGGCGCGACCAGCGCATAGATGCTGCCCGCTTTCAACGGGTTGTCGCCACGGCGTGATTGGCGTTTTGTCGCCTCTCACCGAATCGTTCCGTCTCTCAACCTTTCGAGTTCGACCGTGACCCCGCCCCCGAGTGCGGCAGCCGCCGCGCGACTCGACGACGTGCCGACCTCCGTGCAGCAGAAGCCCGCCGCTTCGCCCAAGCGTGCGCCCGCACGCGCCGACCGCCCGTTCCGCGGCATCGCGCTGATCTTGCTCTCGACCGTGTTCCTCGGCACCTCGGACGTCACGGCGAAATATCTCTCCAAGACGTTGCCCTCGATCGAGATCACCTGGATCCGCTTCGTGGTGTTCGCGCTGATCATGGTGCCGGCGATGATCCCGGCCTCGCCGCTGTTCGCGATGCGCACCGAGCGGGTCGGGTTCCATCTGCTGCGCGGCGTCGCGCTGCTCGGCTCGTCGATCATGTTCATCTCCGGCCTGCGCTATCTGCCGATCGCGGAAGCCTCGGCCACCGGCTTCGTCGCGCCGCTGTTCGTCACGGCGCTGTCGATCGTTTTCCTCAGCGAGAAGGTCGGCCTGCGCCGCTGGATCGCGACCGCCGTCGGCCTGTTCGGCGTGCTGATCATCCTGCGCCCGGGCACCGGCGCCTTCCATCTCGCCGCGCTGTTTCCGATCGCCTCGGCGTTCGCCTGGGCCTGCACCCTGATCATGACGCGGATGATGAGTGGTCGCGAGCATGCCATCACCATCATGACCTATTCGTCGATCGCCGGCGTCTGCCTGCTCTCGGCGATGGTGCCGTTCGTCTGGGTGACGCCGTCCTGGCAGGACATCGGCTTCGGCGTGCTGGTCGGCGTCGCCTCGACCATGGGGCAGTGGATCGTCGTGCTCGCCTTCCGTTATGCCGACGCCTCGGTGCTGGCGCCGTTCTCCTACACCCAGCTGTTGTGGGTCAGCATCCTCGGCTTCCTGGTGTTCGGCGAACTGCCGGATGTCTGGACCATCGTCGGCGCCGCCTTCATCGTTTCCAGCGGCCTCTACACCGCCCATCGCGAGCGCGTCCGCCGCTCGCAACTGCTGCAAGTCGCCGGCGAGAGCTCGCCGAATCCCTGAGCCTCCACGCCCGTCATTCCGGGGCGAGGCCGAAGGCCTCGAACCCGGAATCTCGAGCTTGTCTTGCTCCCGCGTCTCATCTCGGGATTCCGGGTTCAAGGCCTCTCGGCCTTGCCCCGGAATGACCGAGCGTGTGGCTTGGAGTTGGCTCCAGCCGATGCTACCTCTGCTCCCGAGCAACAAGAACAATGGGGAGCACGCCGCGATGATCGATCTGACGCCCGAGACCGTATTGCCTGATGACGGCGCCAGCGGCACGCTGGTCGGCCGGGTCTGGCGCCCCGAGGCCGACGGCCCGGCCGTGGTCGCTGTGCGCGCCGATGGCGTTTATGACGTCACCTCGGCCTTCCCGACCGTCACCGCGCTCTGCGAGCACGACGATCCCGCCGCGGCGCTGAATGCGATGAAGGGCGAGCGCATCGGCGACCTCGCCGCCATTCTCGCCAACACGCCCCCGGATCGCCGCGATCCCGCCAAGCCGTGGCTGCTCGCGCCGGTCGATCTACAGGTGCTCAAGGCCGCCGGCGTCACCTTCGCGATCTCGATGCTGGAGCGCGTGATCGAGGAGCGCGCGCGCGGCAATCCGGCCTCGGCCGAGGCGATCCGGAAAGAGGTCGTGCGCCTGGTCGGCGACGATTTCTCCAAGCTCAAGCCGGGCTCGGAGCAGGCGATGCATCTCAAGCAGGTGCTGATCGAGCAGAACGCCTGGAGCCAGTATCTGGAGGTCGGCATCGGCCCCGACGCCGAGGTGTTCACCAAGGCGCCGACCCTGTCGTCGGTCGGCACCGGCATGGACGCCGGCCTGCATCCGAAATCGACCTGGAACAACCCGGAGCCGGAGGTCGTGCTGGTGGTGTCGAGCCGCGGTACGATCGTCGGCGCGACGCTCGGCAACGACGTCAATCTGCGCGACTTCGAGGGCCGCTCGGCGCTCTTGTTGTCTAAGGCCAAGGACAACAATGCCTCCTGCGCCATCGGCCCGTTGCTGCGCCTGTTCGACAAGAGCTTCACGCTGGATGATGTTCGCAAGATGGACGTCGCGCTCAACGTCACCGGCAGCGACGGCTTCGTGCTCGACGGCCATTCCTCGATCAGCAAGATCAGCCGCGATCCGACCGATCTCGTCGCGCAGACCATCGGCGCCGTGCATCAATATCCCGACGGTTTCGCGCTGTTCCTCGGCACGATGTTCGCCCCCGTGAAGGACCGCGACGCGCCGGGCCAGGGGTTCACGCACAAGCGCGACGACATCGTCACCATCTCCGCGCCCCAGCTCGGCCGCCTCGTCAACCGCATGCGCAACAGCGACGAATGCGAGCCCTGGACGTTCGGCGTGAGTGCGCTGATGCGGAGTCTCGCGCGGCGGAAGCTGATCTGAGGTACGGCGGCTTCCACAAACTCGGTGTCATTCCGGGGCGCGCGACAGCGCGAGCCCGGAATCCATACGCCGCAGCAATGATGAGTGAGGCCCATGCAGTGACAGGCAACTCGTCATTTGCGCGCGGTTGTTACAACTTGGCTCGAAAGCTGTCGACCATGGTACGAAACTCAGGCGCGATGGCGTCAAACCGCTCGGAAAGAGCGGAGCCCATCATCACGACCGGACGTCCGCCAGGATAGAGAACAACAATCAAGTAGCTTCGCTGCTGGCCGCCGGACTGTTTACCCCGCCCTAGGAACTCGAATCCGGCGACACCTGCGACCTCAACGGGCTTTCCGCTCAAGATGCTCTTGTCGGAAATTGCACGAGACGTCAGAAACTGATTCTCGCCAAATTGCCGTTGATCTGCAGGGGCGACCGGCGCGTCGCCGGCCAACGTGGTGATGAAGACCGCATCGTCGATCTGTCCGTTCGGAGGCGGCGGGCTCTCTTTGAGCATCAAGGATCGTCCGCTGACTGGTAAGCGATATTTGAAGCGCGATGTCGGTTGAACCGAAAACGGCAGCGCCGCGATCGGATCGACCGAAGCCGCAGTGGCGATGCGCACACTCGCCAAGGCGGTGCGGATGGCAGCGTCCGTCAGACCGGCGGCGGGTGATTTGGCGACCGTAACAGTGACTGATCCGACAAAATCCTTGGCGTCGAAGAAGAGCAGCCATTTGTCATAAACCTCGCTGCCGACAGGCTGCTCTGCTCGTGCCATCAGGTGGTCGTAAGGAAACTTGTCGATTTGCTCAGTTGCCAGCAGGCGCATGCCGTGTTGGGCCATCGCGCCGGACGATAGGCCGCGGCGGATCTGCTCAAGTCCACCGGCTGGCATCTCCGTCATGACAATCGATGCCTTTTGGGCGGGAGCGACGAAACCGGTGAAGCTGGACGAAGCAGCGAAGCCGGCCGGAAGTTCGATTCCGATGCGACTGCCTTTAGGAGTAACAATTTCGGTTGCAACCGACTTTGTGGACAGAATTGGTATGAACGCAAGCAGCCAAAACGAGAGGGCAACAGTCCAACGTCTCATCAGAAATCGTCCTTTTACACGTAGTCCGAAAAGCTACATTGCTTGCTGAACGGATGGCAAGTGCCGAAGAAGCATGCTGCTAATCGATCCGCATCATAGACCAATCACGCTGCGACTGCAGGAAACAAGGCTCTGATCCAAATTCGCCATGCCGATCGTGATTTCTCCAGGCGGGACGCTCTCGCCAAGTAGCGCGCGGCGAGGGACTGCCGGTCCGCCGAGAAGCGATGAACATGAGCCATTGTGTTTTCACATCGGCATTTACAGACGCAGCCTCACTTAGTGCGCGCTGATCGGCGCGCAGCCTTCCAGAACTGGTCGTCATTGCGGGGCGCGCGACAGCGCGCGCGGAATCCATACGCAGCAGCGCTCGTGAGTAAGGCGATTCGGGCGACAAACGTGGCCTGTCACGTCCGCTCGTGGTTATGGACTCCGGGCTCGCTCGCTCTTGCGAGCGCCCCGGAGTGACAGCGGGTTTGGAGTTGCCGCTGCTGCCCCCCTGACACATGCAGGGCTGCCGCATATGGAAATCCTGAGCTGTCGCGACGAGCGATGCTGTAAGTTGGGTTACTCCGTCATGCCCGGGCTTGTCCCGGGCATCCACGTCGTTCCGAGCACACCGTAGGACGTGGATGGCCGGGACAGGCCCGGCCATGACGATGTGGAGAGACAGGGGCCCAACTGCGACGTCGCCTCGCTTTCAAAATCGTTGTCGAACTAGCAATGCCGATACGCCGCCTTACGCATGCCCCGACGCCATCTGCCCCGCGGCGCGGCGGGGGCGCTCGGAGACCTGCTCGCCCAGCGCGCGCTCGCGGACCAGCGACAGCGCGTGGTCGCGTTCGGCGGCCGTGCTGCGGCGGGGCTCGGCAACACGGGGCAGGACCATGTCGTCCTCGATCGGGTCCTTCGGCACCAGCGACAGCGCCCGGGCGAACGGATCGAGCGAGGCATCGTGGCCCTTGCCGCTGTCGCGGCTCGGCTCCGGCTCGGCGGGACGCCGCGCGACCAGTGTCTTGATGCGGCCGAGGATGCCGGACGGCGCCTCGTGCGGAGCGGACTCGAACGGATCGGCATAGAACGTCGCGCCAGCCTTCTCCACCATGCCGGCAAGCGCGGTGACCATGCGCGGCGAGCCGCAGGCATAGACCACGTCGGAGGCCGTCAGCGTCGGCATCGCCGGCTCGATGCGTCCGGTGCGGATCGAGGGGTGATTGATGGGACCTTCCTCCACGGTCGGGATCACCGTGACGTTCGGCAGCCGCGCGAGCTGCGCCAGGATCGGCGTCATGTAGAGCTGCGGCAGCTTCTTGGCGCCGGCGATGATCACCATGGGGCGGCTGCGGTTCTCGCGCAGCGCCATCGCCGCGATCGCCCAGATCGGCGCGAAGCCGGTGCCGCTGCCGGCGAGCACCAGGCGCCCGGTGCCGCCCGGCCGCAGGAACGCATGACCATACGGCCCCTGGATGCGCAGCCGATGCCCGGGGCGAATGCCGTTGCCGAGCGCCTGCGTGACGCGGCCGCCGCGTACCTTCTTGATGTTGAGATGGATGACGCGGCCGCCGATGCGGCCGTCGAACGACGCGGTAGGGCTGTAGGCGCGCGCCGGATAGCCGGCGAAGGTGAACTTGAAGTACTGGCCCGGCAGGTAGCTGATGCTCTTCTCCGGCGCGATCATCAGCTCCATGATATCGGGCGCGACCTCGCGCAGGCCCACCAGCCGCGCCTTGCTGATGTCGATCTCCGGCACGTCCTCCACCTCGACGTCGAGGTCGGAGACGACGCGCGCCTGGCACGCATAGATCATCCCTTGTGTATGCGTCTCGCCGCACACCGTCTGTCCCTTGGCGACGTGAACCATGCAGGTGCCGCAGGTGCCCGCGCGGCAGTCGAACGGAATCTCGACGCCGTTGGCGAGCGCGCCGTCGAGCAGCACGTCACCCGCGCGAAGGCGGAACTGGCGGCCTTTGACGGTGACGGTCCTGAAGTTCGACATGATCAACTCCTCGCTCGATACGCTATTGACGGTGTGGGCTGTCGTGACGCCGCGGGATCAGGCCTTGCCGGGCGAGACGCGGATCAGGTTCTTGTTGGCTGTGCTCTCGAACCGGCTCGACCAGTAGTTCGACGCCATCACCGGCCGCTTCAGCCAGCTTACCTTCGGATTCCGCAGCACCAGGAACCAGAAGAAGAACGGCGTCGTGACGAGATGCGAGACCAGCGGAAACCAGTCCGGCAGCAAGGAGGCCGGACCGGGTAGGCGATACCAATAATAGGTGCTGATCGCGGTGGCTGCGAAGATGCGGTGCATCCGCGTCCGCGACGCGGGCTTGTAGCGCAAGACGTGCTCACCGATCTTGAAGATGATGTAGCTGATGATCGCAGCGACGAACGGCCACGCATAGGCCGAGATGATCTCGGCCTGTCCGACCTGCTGTGGTGGATAGTCCGGCACCTGGAACCAGCCCCAGACGAAGCCGGGGAAGCTGCCGATCAGGAAGTTGCCGAGGAACTGCTGGACTTTCGTCGGCACGCCCGCGGTCGGCGTCAGCTCGGGCGTGGAGTCGGGGCAGGGATTGCTGCAGGCTTCGCAGATATTGCAGCGGGCGTTCTTGAAGGTGAGGGCCGGATTAGTGCCATAGAGGCGCTCGACGGGATGGATCGGGCACAGCGACGTGCACCAGCCCGAGCGCATCTCGAACACCGAGCCCATCGCGAACGCCATGAACGCGGCCGACAGCAGCATCAGCGCGGTCAGCGGGCCATCGACATTCAGGCCGATGCGCCGCATCGGCACGACGATGAACAGCAGCGTCACGCTCACCACCGCAAGCGTCGCTGCGCCCCATTCGGGCATGCGGATATTCTGCGAGATGCCCATCTTGTTGGGCAGCAGATGAAACGTCGCCATCGGGCAGATGTTGCGCCACAGGCCCGGCGAGATCGTCACCAGCGCCGGCGCGACCGGGATCAGAAGATTCCACATCAGCGCGATGCCGAGCGGCGGAAAGAACAGCAGCAGGTTCACCAGGAGAACACCGACGACCAGCATGACCGTCTGCATCGTCAGCCAGAACCGCCGCTCGGCGCGCCCCGTGCTGCGGCTGCCCGGCTGCGCCGCCGGTTGATACTTCGCGGGGGCCACCTTGACGGCCACATGGGCGAGCGGCGGGGCGTCTCCATACTGCGAACCGAAATCGTACCGGGGCGAACGTTGGGCGCTGTTGTTTGGCATTGCTTTCCAGGACGCGTTGTTCTGCACGATCGCGCCGACGTCACGATCCCAGGAGCTGGACTTGTTAGTCCGACAATTCCTGTCAGTTCGTGTCTCAGCGCATGCTGTGCTGCAGAATCTGACGGCGAGATGTGGCGCTTTTTGACGGCCAATATGGACGTCCCTGGGCCATGCTGCGGTTGGGTTGCGGCCGTTTGATCTGGATCAAACCGAGGAACATCAAGGATTTGATCGGGATCTGGAGAGGTTTTTGCGAGGCGTTTGATCTGGATCAATGACGGCCTTCAGTGTGACAGATCATGGGCCCGATCGAGTTCGATCTTGACCCTCATTCGGAGTGCGCTGATGGGGGCATCTCGCTCTATCGCACGTCATGACCGCCACTCCTCACCCTGAGGAGACCGCCTCAAGGCGGTCGTCTCGAAGGGCGAGGCCTCGCTGGGGCCTCATGGTTCGAGACGCGCCGCGAGGGACGCTCGTAGTTCGCATTGACTTGCTTGGCGCGGCGCTCCTCACCATGAGGAGAGGCTTCGAGGGCGGCGCCGCACACGGGATCATGGGAACGTCAGCCGGCGTCTTCATTCGGAACAGCGATCGCCGAGGCTGACTGTCGGGAGATGTGACGATGTGACTGCTCGACGGGCAAATCAGTTGCCCGCTGCAAAACCTGTCCAGCCCTGGCTGCAAAAATAAACCGCTTGTCGACTTCGTAAAATCAGCATTATGATTTGATCGTTCCGTTGCGTCGGAGGGGACGTATCGCGGTCGTCACGGACGTCGGCAGCGGAATGCGGTGGGCGTGTGTCGTTGCAGCGTGATCATTCGCGCCGACGAACAAGGATGCACGCACGGTCAAGTCGCACGGTCCTGACACCCCGATGCTGGTGTCACGCTTGTGCCGGCGCTCACGCGCCGCACGGGCAACGGTGGCCAGAAAGCCCGGCGCACCGGGGAGAATGCGAAGCAGCCGTTCAAACCATCGCGCAGGGAGGGCCGGGCGTTCTCGGCCAGACCTGTGGTACCCACCGCCTGCATATTTTTCCGCAGGCGGGCCACGGGCGCGGCCAGCGCCCGGCCTTCCCTGCGCCCTTCACTGACAAAAGGGCGATGATCAGCATGACCCGGGCGAAGTGCGTCGCGGGACGGCGAACGCATGTGGTGATGATGCGGATGAATCCTGCGCTCGTGTGGCGCTTCAGATGCTTGTGGCAATTCCATCGACACGACAAAGGTCGTCATTCCGGGACGCGACGCGCAGCGGCGCGGGCCCGGAATCCATACTCCCGATCGTGGTTATGGATTCCGGGCTCGCGCTCCGCGCGCCCCGGAATGACGGAGGAGAGAGATGAGCACATGCGCGCATACCTTTATGCGGGGCAAGACACATCGCACGAGGGAGTCCAGGCGCCTCAGCCAGCTCCGCTGTCGTCCCGGACAAGCCCGGCAACGCGCAGCGTTGTCGGGCGCCGATCCGGGACCCATACCCCCAGGGAGGAGTTCGTGGCTGGATGGCCATTGGCCTTTTCCCGCCTCACAACCGCCACGGAGTATGGGTCCCGGCGTTCGCCGGGACGACGGCGGTGGGCGGGGAGGCGGCTTGGCTCACACCGGCAATGCGATCGAGTACTTCACCTGGCTCAGCGCGAAGCTCGACTCGATCGACGCTATGCCGTCGAGCCGTGTCAGCTTGGTCTTCAGGAACGCCTCATACGACGACAGATCGGCCGCGACCACGCGCAGCAGGTAGTCGCGGTTGCCGGTCATCAGATAGCACTCCAGCACTTCGGGCCAGGCCGAGATCGCCTTCTCGAAGCGCTTGAGATCCTCCTCCTTCTGACGCGCCAGCTTGATCGAGATGAAGACCGAAACGTGAAGCCCCAGCGCCTTCTGGTCGACGGTGGCGAGATAGCGGGTGATGACGCCGCGCTCCTCCAAGAGCTTGACGCGGCGGTGGCAGGGCGAGACCGACAGGCCAACCTTGTCGGCGAGCTCCTGCATGGTGATGCGGCCGTCGGCCTGGAGGTGGCCGAGGATCTTGCGGTCGATGGCGTCGAGGTCGGGCATTGGGATAGGGTACCGGAAATGGTCGATATGGTAGGAAATTATCCCAATAATGACCCGCCGTGCGCGAAAATTTGAGAATTATGGCCGCTCCCGCGGGATTAAAGTCAACGAATCCACCGAACGCCCCTGGGAGCCGCGCGCCATGGCCAAGCCATCCGCATTGACGCCATCCGCATCAACGCCATCCGCATCGTCAGACCGTCTCGCCATCCTGAACGCGCTGACCCGCAAGGCGCTGTGGCTGTCGTCCTGGACCATTCATCACGCCAACCACATCCGGCCGAACGTCGATGGCCTCAAGGTCGGCGGCCACCAGGCGTCCTCGGCCTCGCTCGCGACCATCATGTCGGCGCTGTACTTCTCGGTGCTGCGTCCCGAGGACCGCGTCGCGGTCAAGCCGCATGCGAGTCCCGTCTTCCACGCCATTCAATATCTGTTCGGCCGCCAGACGAAGGAGAAGCTGGAGAATTTCCGCGGCTTCAAGGGCGCGCAGTCCTATCCATCGCGCACCAAGGATGTCGACGACGTCGACTTCTCCACCGGCTCGGTCGGCCTCGGCGTGGCGCAGACGCTGTTCTCCTCGCTGGTGCAGGACTACGTCAAGGCGCATGGCTGGATGAAGGACCGCCGCGAGGGCCGCATGATCGCGCTGGTCGGCGACGCCGAGATGGATGAGGGCAACATCTTCGAGGCCCTGGCCGAGGGCTGGAAGCACGGCCTGCGCAACACCTGGTGGATTGTCGACTACAACCGCCAGAGCCTCGATGCCGTGGTGCGCGAGGGTCTCTGGGAGAAGTTCGAGACCATGTTCCGCAATTTCGGCTGGGACGTGGTGATCGTGAAATACGGCCGGCTGATGCGCGAGGCGTTCGCCGAGGCCGGCGGCGAGGCGCTGCGCCGCTGGATCGACAACTGCCCCAATGCGCTGTACGCGGCGCTGTGCTTCCAGGGTGGGGCTGCCTTCCGCAAGCACATCCAGGACGAGATCGGCGACCAGGGCGACGTGACGCGGCTGCTGGACAAGCGCAGCGACGACGAGCTGCTGGCGCTGATGTCCAATCTCGGCGGCCACGACATGGCGAGCATGCTGGAGGCGTTCGAGTCCATCGACCACGACCGCCCGGTCTGCTTCATCGCCTACACCATCAAGGGCGTCGGCCTGCCGTTCCAGGGCCACAAGGACAACCACGCCGGCCTGATGACGGTCGCGCAGATGGAGACCTGGCGTGCGCAGCAGAACATCCGCCCGGGCCATGAGTGGGACAAGTTCGAGGGCCTGACGCAGGATGCCGCCACGCTGGAGGCGTTCCTCAAGTCGGTGCCGTTCAACCGCGATGGCCGCCGGCTGGACGATGCCGTCTTCGACGTGCCGGAGCGGCTGACCTTCACGGCGGCGGCGCAGATGTCGACGCAGCAGGGCTTTGGCCTGATCCTCAACGACCTCGCCCGCAGCGACAGCGCGATGGCCTCGCGGATCGTGACGTCGTCGCCGGACGTGACCGTCTCGACCAATCTCGGCGCCTGGGTCAACCGCCGCGGCCTGTTCGCGCATGCCGAGAAGGCCGATCTGTTCCGCAGCGAGAAGATCCCCTCGACCTTCAACTGGGCGGCGTCGCCGAAGGGCCAGCACATCGAGCTCGGCATCGCCGAGATGAACCTGTTCATCATGGCCTCGGCGCTCGGCCTGTCGCATTCGATCAACGGCGCGCGGCTGCTGCCGATCGTGACCTTGTACGATCCCTTCATCGAGCGCGGCCTCGATGCGCTGAATTACGCCTGCTATCAGGACGCGCGTTTCATGGTCGTGGCGACGCCGTCGGGCGTCACGCTCGCGCCGGAGGGCGGCGCGCACCAGTCGATCGCGACGCCGCTGATCGGCATGGCGCAGGATGGCCTGTCGTCGTTCGAGCCGGCCTTCGTCGACGAGCTCGCCGCGATCATGAAGTGGGGCTTTGCCCACATGCAGGCCGCGCCGGGCGAGGGCGGCTCGGTCTACCTTCGGCTGTCGACGCGCCCGGTCGACCAGCCGCAGCGGATCATGACGCCGGAGCTGGAAGCCGATATCGCCGCCGGCGCCTATTGGCTGCGCAAGCCGGGGCCGAACGCGGAGGTGATCATTGCCTATACCGGGACGGTCGCGCCGGAAGCGATCGAGGCCACCGGGCTGATCGGCGAATCCCGCCGCGACGTCGGCCTGCTGGCGATCACCTCGGCGGACCGCCTGCATGCCGGCTGGACCGCCGCGCGCAGCCTGCGGCGGCATCGCCGCGGCGTGCAGCATCTCAGCCATATCGAGCAGTTGCTTGCCCCGCTGCCGCGCGATTGCGGCATCGTCACCGTTATTGACGGTCATCCGGCGACGCTCGGCTGGCTCGGCTCGGTGCGCGGCCATCGCGTCGAGGCGCTGGGTGTCGAGAAGTTCGGCCAGACCGGCACGATCGACGATCTCTATCGCCACAACGGCATGGACGCGAACGCGATCATCGACGCCGCCGAGAGCCTGACCGGCGCGCCGGTCAGGCATCGCAAGATGGCGGTGTGAGGGTGGCCAAAAAACGAGGACGCCGCCTCCCTCACCTGGGGTGCGGGAGACGGCGTCGCAACTTGGATCAAATGTCTACGTACTGAAAGGCCACGCAATAAGGACAGGCGAAAATATCAGCTTCTGAAATGATGTCGGCATCCTTTCGAGATGCCGCGATGTCTATGGAGGACAAGTTAGCGAGTGCGATTGGCGCGCGCTGTGAAGCAGTTCACATTTGGGCAGAAAATTTACGGGAGATGAATTCTGCGCTCCGGAATGACGCGATGGTCCGCCGGATCGGAGAAGACCGCTGTTTGCTGCGGCGCAAAATAGAGCGGCGACGAAACGCAGGCCGCTCGGCTTGCGCCGGTCGCGGCCTTGATCCTATATCCGCGGGACGCAACCCCGGTCCCCGCATGTGGCGGGTTCATCCCGCGGATCGCGCGTGCCAGGATGCCGGTCCGCGCGCAGCCGCTCCCCCATATGCTTCCACCTGAAGAGGTTTTCCGATGGTCAATCGCCTGCAATTCTACATCGACGGCGCCTGGGTCGATCCGGTCGTCAAGAAATCCACCCCGGTCGTCAATCCCGCGACCGAAGAGGCGATGTACGAGGTTGCGCTGGGCTCCAAGGCCGATGTCGACAAGGCCGTCGCCGCCGCCAAGCGCGCCTTCGAGACCTTTTCCCAGACGAGCCGCGAGGAGCGCGTCGCACTGCTCGAGAGGATCATCGCGATCTACAAGGGCCGCATGAAGGAGATCGGCGCCGCCGTCTCCGACGAGATGGGCGCGCCGCTGCCGATGGCGGAGAAGCTGCAGGCCGGCGCCGGCCTCGGCCATCTGATGTCGACGCTCGACGTGCTCAAGAAGTACGAGTTTGAGGAGACCTTGCCGTCGTCAGTGGTGGTGCGCGAGCCGGTCGGCGTCGTCGGCATGATCACGCCGTGGAATTGGCCGCTGAACCAGATCGCCTGCAAGGTCGCGCCGGCGCTGGCGGCGGGCTGCACCATGATCCTGAAGCCGTCGGAGTTCACCCCGACCTCGGCGCTGATCTTCGCCGAGATCCTGCATGAAGCCGGCGTTCCGAAGGGCGTGTTCAACCTGATCAACGGCCTCGGGCCGGAGGTCGGTGCCGCCATGAGCGAGCATCCGGACATCGACATGATCTCGTTTACCGGCTCGACCCGCGCCGGCATCGACGTCGCCAAGCGCGCCGCGCCGACCGTCAAGCGCGTCAGCCAGGAGCTCGGCGGCAAGTCGCCGAACGTGATCCTCGAAGGCTCCGACCTGACCAAGGCGGTCATCGGCGGCGTCATGCACATGTTCAACAATTCCGGCCAGTCCTGCAACGCGCCGTCGCGCATGATCGTGCCGGCTGCGCGGATGAAGGAAGTGGCTGCGATCGCCAAGGGCGTCGCCGACAAGACCAAGGCCGGCGATCCCCGCGGCGAGGGCACCACGATCGGACCGGTGGTCAATCGCGGCCAGTGGGACAAGATCCAGGCGCTGATCAACAAGGGCATCGAGGAGGGCGCGACCCTCGTCGCCGGCGGTCCGGGCCTGCCCGAGGGCGTCAACAAGGGCTTCTACGTCCGCCCGACGATCTTCGCCGACGTCAAGCCCGAGATGACCATCTCGCGCGAGGAGATCTTTGGGCCGGTGCTCGTCATCATCGGCGCGCAGGACGAGAACGAGGCGGTCAAGATCGCCAACGACACGCCCTATGGTCTCGCCGGCTACGTCACGGCGCCGACCATCGAGAAGGCCCGCGAGGTCGGCCGCAAGATCCGCGCCGGCAACGTCAACCTGCAGGGCGTCCCGAACGACCGCACCGCGCCGTTCGGCGGCTACAAGCAGTCCGGCAACGGCCGCGAGTGGGGCCGGTTCGGTCTCGAGGAGTACCTCGAGGTCAAGGCCGTCGCGGGCTACAACGCGGCTTGATCGGTCTCCGTCATTGCGAGCGCAGCGAAGCAATCCAGGGCCAGGAAGGAAGTCTGGATTGCTTCGTCGTGGAGCATGTCCTCGGGCTCGCCAGAGGCGAGACCCGGGGGCTCCTCGCAATTACGATCCATCACCCGCCCAGCGCGCCCTGCGTATTCACGTAGAGCGCGTAGATCGACTGGCTGGCGGCCATGAACAGGCGGTTGCGCTTGAGGCCGCCGAAGCAGACATTGGCGCAGCGCTCGGGCAGGGCGACGCGTCCGATCGGCGCGCCGTCCGGCGCGAACACCATGACGCCGTCGAGCTCAGGGCTGCCCATGCCCCAGCCGCACCAGAGATTGCCGTCGACGTCGCAGCGCATGCCGTCCGGCGTGCCCGGCCCGGCATCGATGTGGGCGCGCTTGTTGGCCAACTTTGTCCCGTCGGCCGAGACGTCATAGGCCAGGATCTTGCGCGTCGGTTGCCCGCGGGACTCGACGATGTAGAGGATGGATTCATCGGGCGAGAAGCACAGCCCGTTCGGCCCCAGCACGCCCTCAGCGACGATGCTCGCCTGGCCGGTCGCGCCGTCGATCCGGTACACGTGGGTGTCGATCTCCGGCTCGGCCTTGTAGCCCTCGTAATTGCCGAGCAGCCCGAAGGTCGGATCGGTGAACCAGATCGAGCCGTCGGACTTGACCACGACGTCGTTCGGCGAGTTCAGCCGCTTGCCGTCGAACGAGTCCATCAGCACGGTGATGGAGCCGTCGTATTCGGTCCGCGTCACGCGGCGGCCGCCATGCTCGCAGGTGACGAGCCGGCCGTGCCGATCCCTGGTGTTGCCATTGGCGAAATTGGACGGCTTGCGGAACACCGACACCGCGCCGGTCTCTTCTTCCCATTTGAGGATGCGCTGGTTGGGAATGTCGCTGCACAAGAGATAGCGCCCGTCGCCGAACCACACCGGTCCCTCGGCCCAGCGCAGGCCCGTGGCGAGACGTTCCACGGCCGACAGCTTGAGCCAGTATTTCTCGAAGCGCGGGTCGAGCGCCTGGATCGCGGGATCGGGATAGAAAGTGGCAGGGCGCCAGCCCTGCGTGTGAGCGTTTCCGTCGGACATTTGGCTGGTCCCGTTATTGTGCCCTGGCGATCTCTGCTATCATCGGCTTGTCACGACCGCAAACCTGCGGATCCAACACGAGGGATGAAATGCCACGTATCTTGATGACCGGTGCGAGCGGTGGAATCGGCACGTCTTTGCGGAAGCTGCTGCCGCCGATCTATCCGGACCTTCTGCTCAGCGACCTCAAACCGCCGGCCGATCTCTCCAGCCAGGAGACCTTCAAGGCGGCCGATCTTGCCGACCTCGCCCAAGTCGAGGCGCTGTGCGAAGGCGTCGACGGCATCATCCATTTCGGCGGCTATTCGGTCGAGGGCCCCTGGAACGACATCCTGCAGGCCAACATCATCGGCGGCTATAATTTGTTCGAGGCGGCACGCCGCAAGGGTGTGAAGCGGGTGGTGTTCGCCTCGTCGAACCACGCGGTCGGTTTCTATCCGCGCCACCGCAAGATCGACAATGATGTGCAGCCGCGCCCTGATGGCCGTTACGGCGTCAGCAAGGTGTTCGGCGAGGCGGTGGGCTCGCTCTATGCCGACAAGCATGGGCTGAAGGTGACGTGCCTGCGCATCGGCAATTTCGGCGAGAGGCCGCTCGACAAGCGACGGCTGTCGATCTGGCTGAAGCCCGAGGATCTCGTCCAGCTCTGCCGCATCGGTCTCGAACATCCGGACATCCACTTCGAGGTGCTGTACGGCGCGTCGCTCAACGAGCGCGCCTGGTGGGACAACCAGCGCGCCTATGATCTCGGCTACCGCCCGACCGGCCGCGCCGAGGATTTCCGCGAGCACGCCATGGCCGAGCAGGCCAAGCTACCCGCCGATCCGATCGGGGACTATTTCCAGGGCGGCGCGTTCTGCACCACGGAGTTCGACGCCGACACCAGCCGGATCATCGACTGGGGTTAATAAGACATCGTCATTCCGGGGCGCGTCCGCAGGGCGCGAACCCGGAATCTCGCAGTGAGAGTACAAACTAATTTCTGGATTCCGGGTTCGCGCTTCGCGCGCCCCGGAATGACGTAGACAACGAAAGAGAAGACCATGACCGATGGCTTGCGCAAGGGATTGACCGCTTACGGCGATGCCGGCTTCTCGCTGTTCCTGCGCAAGGCCTTCATCAAGGCCGCCGGTTATTCCGACGACGCGCTCGATCGTCCGATCGTCGGCATCACCAACACCTACAGCGACTACAATCCCTGCCACGGCAACGTGCCGCAGATCCTGGAGGCGGTGAAGCGCGGCGTCATGCTGTCGGGCGCGATGCCGTTCGTGTTTCCGACGATCTCGATCGCCGAGAGCTTTGCGCATCCGACCTCGATGTACCTGCGCAACCTGATGGCGATGGAAACCGAGGAGATGATCCGCGCGCAGCCGATGGATGCCGTGGTCGTCATCGGCGGCTGCGACAAGACGTTGCCGGCGCAGATCATGGCCGCGGTGTCGGCCGATCTGCCGACGGTGGTCATTCCTGTGGGGCCGATGGTCGTCGGTCATCATAAGGGCGAGGTGCTCGGTGCCTGCACCGATTGTCGCCGCTTGTGGGCGAAGTACCGCGCCGGCGAGATGGACGACAGCGAGATCGAGGCGGTCAACGGCCGGCTCGCGCCGTCGGTCGGCACCTGCATGGTGATGGGCACGGCCTCGACCATGGCCTGCATCACCGAGGCGCTCGGCCTGTCCCTGCCGATGAGCGCGACAATACCGGCACCGCATGCCGAGCGTTTCCGCTCGGCTGAGGCCAGCGGCCGGGTTGCGGCGGAAATGGCCAAGGCCAAGGGGCCGAAGCCGAGCGAGTTGCTGACGCCGGCCGCCTTCAAGAACGCGCAGGTGGTGATGCAGGCGATCGGCGGCTCGACCAACGGGCTCGTGCATCTCACCGCGATCGCGGGTCGCACGCCGCACAAGATTGATCTCGACGCCTTCGACAGGATTGGTCGCGAGGTGCCGGTGCTGGTCGATCTCAAGCCGTCCGGCGATCACTACATGGAGCACTTCCACCACGCTGGCGGCGTGCCAAAGCTGATGAAGCAGCTCGGCGATCTCATCGATCTCGACTGCCGCTCGATCACCGGCCAGTCGCTGCGCGAGATCGTTGCTGCCGCCGAGGACGTGCCTGGGCAGGACGTGGTCCGCTCGCGCGCCGACGCGATCAAGCCGGAAGGCGGCCTTGCCGTGCTCAGGGGCAACCTCGCGCCGCGTGGCGCCGTCATCAAGCATTCGGCCGCAAGCCCGAAGCTGCTCCAGCATACCGGCCGCGCGGTCGTGTTCGAGTCGGTTGAGGACATGACGTTGCGGGTCGATGATCCCGACCTCGATGTCTCGGCCGATGACGTGCTCGTGCTGCGGAATGCAGGACCTAAAGGCGCGCCCGGGATGCCGGAAGCGGGTTATCTGCCGATCCCCAAGAAGCTGGCGCGCGGCGGCACCAAGGACATGGTGCGGATTTCGGATGCGCGGATGAGCGGCACGGCGTTCGGCACCATCGTGCTGCACATCACGCCGGAATCGGCCGTCGGCGGCCCGCTGGCGCTGGTGCGGACCGGCGACAGGATCCGCCTCGATGTCGCCAAGCGCAGCATTGATCTGCTGGTCGACGACACAGAACTTCAGCGGCGACGCGCTGAGCTGAAGCCCGCGGCAACGCCTGACTGGGCCGAGCGCGGCTACGCGCATCTGTTTCATGAAACGATCCTGCAGGCCGATGACGGCTGCGATTTCGATTTCATGCGCAGGAAAGGGAAAAGTTGAGCGCAGTCCTACTTTCCCTTGCTGGTGAACCGCTTCACGGCCGCGCGGAATTCGTCGGTATGCATGCAGTTGACGATCGCGTCGCGCTCGGCGGCGAGTTGGTCCTCGACCGAGCTGGTCGGCGCCCGGTGGATCAGCGCCTTGGTCGCCGCGATTCCCGCCGCTGTATTCTGCGCCAGCCGCTGCGCGAGCGCATCCGTGGCGGCAGTGAGTTCGGAGACGGGGACGACTTTCGCGACCAAGCCCCATTCATAGGCTTGCGCGGCCGTAAAGCTGTCCTCGGCCAGGAATATCTGCAGCGCGCGCCGGACGCCTGCGGTGGCGACGACGCCAACCGTGCCGCCGCCATCGGGCGAGACGCCAAGCTTGGCATAGGCGGGCGTGAAGCGCGCCTCCTCCGCGGCGATGCAGAGGTCGGCGGCGAAGGCGAGCGACATCCCTGCACCGGCCGCGGAGCCGTGCACGCTCGCGAGCACGATCTTGGGCATGCGCCGCAGGCTCGCGATGAAGGCGTGGTAGTGATGCAGCAGCTCGCCCACGACGGGCGTGATGGTATCGGCCTCGGCCGCGGCGCCGATCGTCTGCAGGTCGCCGCCGGCGCAGAAGGCGCGGCCCTCGCCCTTGATCACCAGCACCCGGATGCTCGGATCGGCCTCGACCTGCGCAGCGAGACGCTCCAGGCGCTTGGCGATGGCGAGGTTGATGGCGTTGAACGCCGCCGGGCGGTCGAGCGTGATCGTGGCGATTGGGCCGTCAATGCTCAGGCGAGCGGGTTCCGCGGCTGCGTCCGACATTCAGTCCTCCCTCGTATCGTCGTTGCCGCATTTAAGGCGCACAGCGGCCCGGTGACAATGCCGGGGAAGTCTGCGACAAGGCGGTTCCGCTGGCGCGACGGGAGGTAAACCCGCAGCAGGCAAGGCTTGCAAACACGGGATATGGATCGAATGGGGCAGGGTGCTGTGACGAAGGGACCGGTGGTGATCGTGGGCGCGGGGCATGCGGGCTTCCAGCTCGCGACCTCGCTGCGTCAGGCAGGCTTTGCCGATCCCATCCATCTGATCAACGACGAGCCGCATCTGCCGTATCAGCGTCCGCCGCTGTCGAAGGCGTATCTCAAGGGCACCGGCGGCCCCGAGACGCTGATGTTTCGCCCGCAGAAGTTTTATGCCGACCAGACCGTCGACCTCGTCTATGATCGGGCCGTCGCGGTCCAGCGCGAGCAGCGCAAGGTGCTGCTTGCCTCGGGCAAGACGCTCGACTACGGCCACCTCGTATTCGCGACCGGCGCGCGCAACCGGCTGCTCGATATCCCCAATGCCAGCCTTCCGGCGGTCCGCTACCTGCGCATCCTCGACGACAGCGAAGCGCTGAGGAGCCTGCTCGGCGATGCCAAGCGGGTCGTCGTCATCGGCGCCGGCTTCATCGGCCTCGAATTCGCGGCCACCGCGCGCATCAAGGGCCTCGAGGTCGACGTGCTCGAGCTTGGCGCGCGCGTGATGGCGCGGGCCGTCACGGCGGAAATCTCCGACTACTTCCAGAAGCAGCATGCCGAGGCCGGCGTGCGCATCCATCTGGGTGTGCAGTCCACCAGCATCGAGGCCGACGGCACCAAGGTGACGGGCGTCAGCCTCAGCGACGGCCGGCACATCCCGGCGGACCTCGTGGTGGTCGGCGTCGGCGTGCTGCCGAATGTCGAGCTCGCGGCGGAGGCGGGATTGCAGGTCGCCTCGGGCATCGTGGTCGACGAGTACCTGCTGACCAGCGATCCGCACATCTCGGCGATCGGCGACTGCGCGCTGTTCAAAAGCCCGCGCTTCGGCGGAACGCTGCGGCTGGAGTCGGTGCAGAACGCCACCGATCACGCCCGCTGCGTCGCCGCGCGGTTGACCGGCGACGTCAAGCCGTATGACGGGCAGCCGTGGTTCTGGAGCGACCAGGCCAATGACAAGCTGCAGATCGCGGGGCTCACCACGGGCTATGACCAGGTCGTGCTGCGCGGGGACCCGGCGCAAAAGGCATTCTCCGCATTCTGCTACAAGGAAGGCCGGCTGGTCGGCATCGAGTCCGTCAATCGCGCCGGCGATCACATGTTCGGCCGCAAGCTGTTGGCTGCGGGCGGCACGATCGACGCGGCCAAGGCGGCTGATCCGAGCTTCGACCTGAAGAGCGCTCTCGCCTAGAGAGCCGCGCGCACCTCCTCTGCCGTCGGCATCGACGGGCCGGCGCCCATCCACTGCACGGAGATCGAGGCGGCGACATTGGCATAGGCGATCGCGTCCGCGATCCCCGCGCCTTGCGACAGCCGCGCCGCCAATGCGCCGACGAAGCAGTCGCCGGCGCCGGTGGTGTCGACGGCCTTCACCATGCGGCCCTCGACCAGCTTCGCGTCGCCGCCACGAACGGCGATCGCGCCGCGGGCGCCGAGGGTGACGCAGATGGTCTGGTCCGCGCGCGGATGGAGCCTCCCGACGGTCTCGACAACTTGCTGCGGCGTCGGCGTGTCGCCGAGTTCGACGCCGGACAAGAAGCCCAGTTCGGTCTCGTTGAGGACGAGGACGTCGACCAGCGCGAACAGTCCTTGAGCGAAGGTGGAAGCAGGAGCAGGGTTCAGGATCGTCGTCGCACCGGCGGCCTTCGCGCGCTGGAAGAACGCGGCGATGGTCGCTTGCGGGATCTCGAACTGGCTGACCGCCACGTCGCCAGCCGTCAACGCGATCCGCGCCGCATCATCGCTGCTCACCTCGGCATTGGCGCCGGGGATCACCACGATCATGTTGTCTGCATTCGCCAGCGTGATGATCGCCGTGCCCGTCGAGGCGCTTGCCGAGTCTCTCACCGCCGCGAGATCAATGCCTTGATCGGCGAGAAACGCCCGCAACTGCTCGCCGAACGCATCACGGCCAAGCCGGCCGATCATCACGGTCGGCGCGCCGAGCTTGGCCGCTGACACCGCCTGGTTGGCACCCTTGCCGCCGGGGAAGTACATCACCGACTGGCCCGCGACGGTTTCGCCGACGCGCGGATGACGCTCAGCCGTCGCCACGACATCCATGTTGATGCTGCCGGCAACGACGACCCGCCCCATCCGCTCTCTCCCCGACAGCCGCTAGACGCGGGCTTCGAATTCCTGCTTCACCAGCTCGATGTCGGCGAGCGTCGGCAGGCCGGCCTCGTTGCCGAGCTTCTGGATCTTGAACGTCGAGGCCGCGCGGGCAAACTCGAAATGCTCCTTCCAGCTCTTTGCGGGGTTGGCGAGATACGAGTACACATAGGCGCCATGGAACACGTCGCCGGCGCCGTTGGTGTCGATGACGCGCTCGCGCGGGATCGGATAGGCGGGCAACGTATGCACCGCGCCGACCTCGTCGTACCACAGCAGGCCCTTCTCGCCCTGGGTCACGCCGCCGATGCGGCAGCCGCGGCCCTTGAGGTAGTCGAGCATCTTCTCCGGCGTGAGATCCATCTGCTCGCACAGCCGCTCGGCGACGATGGCGACGTCGATGTATTCCAACAGCTCATGCGTATTGGTGCGCAGGCCGCCGCCGTCGAGCGAGGTCAGGATGCCGGCCTCGCGACAAAGCTTGGCATAGTGCAGCGCCGCATCAGGCTGGTGGCCATCGACATGCAGCGCCCGGCAATTGCCGAGATTGAGCAGCGGGAACGGATGGATGTGGGCATCGTCGCGGCAGCGCACGATGGCGCGCTTGCCGTCCTTGGGCATGATGAAGGACAGCGAGGAGGCGTTCACTTTCCGTGGATGTACGGAGATGCCGTATTTCGCGGTCATGTCCTGGAACATCCGCCCCAGCCAGTCATTCGCGATGGTGGCGATGAGGTCCGGCACAATGCCGAGTTTGGCGCAGCAAAATGCCGCAGTGACCGCATTGCCGCCGAACGAGACCGCGTAGTCGGAGGCGACGTGCTTCTCGTCTCCCGTCGGCATGTGGTCGGTAATGAACGTCACGTCGATGTAGGTCTGTCCGATAAAGAGGGCCTGCATTGGCATTTCTGTCTCACTAAGGGGGGATCGCGGCCCCGGCGCCGCAGATTAGCAAGCGGTTAAGGCGGATCAACGCTGAAATTCTTCGTCAAATCGTCACCATGGTGGTTGAGATCGCCCCCTTGCAACCGGCGGCCCCCTGCCGCCGGCCGTTGGGTCGCGCTATGGTTGCCGGCCTGCAGGAGCAGATTCGGGAGTGGAAGATGACTGTCTATGCGGGTCCGGTCTTCGAGATGGCGACCAATCAGTTCAACGTGATTGCCGACCATCTTGGCATCCCAGGCGACGAGCGCGACCGGCTGCTGCTGCCCAAGCGGGCGATCACCGTCTCGTGTCCGATCCACAAGGACGACGGCACCATTGCCGTCTACGAGGGATACCGCGTCCAGCATCTCCTGACCATGGGGCCGACCAAGGGCGGCACCCGCTTTGCGCCGACCGTGGATATCGGCGAGGTTGCCGCGCTCGCGATCTGGATGAGCTGGAAATGCGCGCTGGTGGGGCTGCCCTATGGCGGCGCCAAGGGCGGCGTCAATGTCGATCTGTCGAAACTCTCCCGGCGCGAGCTGGAGTCCCTGTCGCGCCGCTACATGCAGGAGATGATTCCCTTCGTCGGCCCGCACACCGACGTGATGGCGCCGGACATGGGCACCAACGAACAGGTGATGGCGTGGTTCATGGATACGTACTCCATGTATCAGGGCCAGACCGTGACCGAGATCGTCACCGGCAAGCCGGTGTTCTCCGGCGGCACGCTCGGTCGCCGCGAGGCGACGGGGCGGGGTGTCGCCCATACGTCGCGCCGGGTCATGGACCTCCTGGGGATCGATCCCGCCAAATCCACTGCGGTGATACAGGGCTTCGGCAATGTCGGCTCCTATGCCGCGCTCGGCTTTCACCAGATGGGCATGAAAGTGATTGCGGTGAGCGATCATACCGGCGCGCTCCACGACGCGCGTGGCCTCGATATCCCCAAGCTGATGGAGTACGCGAGCGCGCGCGGTAGCATCGCTGGCTTCTCCTCCGAGCTCGCTTTCGACCCGAACGAAATCCTCACGCTCGCCTGCGACATCCTGGTGCCGGCGGCGGTCGAGCGTGTCATCGACGCCAAGGTGGCAGCCAAGCTGAAATGCCGCGTCCTGGCGGAGGCCGCCAACGGTCCGACCACGCCGGATGCCGATCTGGTGCTCGACCAGCGCCGCGACGAGATCTTTCTCATTCCCGACATTCTCTGCAATTCCGGCGGCGTCATCGTCAGCTACTTTGAATGGGTGCAGGATTTGCAGCAGCTGTTCTGGGAGGAGGACGAGGTGACGCGGCGCGAGTACCAGATCCTCGACCGCGCCTTCGAGCGGATGGTCGCACGCGCCAAGGCCGACGACATCTCCCATCGGACGGCGGCGATGGCGATCGGCGTCGAGAAGGTCCGCAACGCCAAGAACACGCGAGGGCTGTTCCCGTGATCACCGGTCTCGACCACGTCGTCGTCCTGCTCGAGGACATCAAGGCCGGCAGCGCCGCGTTCGAGACGCTGCTGGCGCGCAAGCCGTCGTGGCAAAATTCGGGCGAGGGCGCCGACCGCGTGCTGTTCACGCTCGACAACATGACCTTGGAGCTGATGGCGCCGTCGGGGCAGGGCCCCGCCGCCGACCGCATCCGCAACGTCATCAAGATCTGGGGTGAGGGCCTCGCCAGCATCTGCTTCGCGACCATCGACATCGGCAAGATGCATCGCCGGCTCGAACGCGTGGCGCTGAAGCCGGATCCGATCGCCGAGGTCGACAGCACCGACCGCGTGACCGGCCAGACTTTGCACTGGAAGCGCACGCGCGCCATGACCGATCTCACCCGTGGCGTGCGGATGTTCTTCCTCGAGCTTGCGGGGCCGCGTCCGGTCTCGGAGACAACCGCCGACTCCGCGGTGCTCGGCCTGGATCACATCGTGGTCTCCACTGAGGACCCCGAACGCGCCGCTGCGCTCTACGGCGCGCGGCTCGGCCTGGACATGGCGCTCGACCGCAGCCACCAGGAATGGGGCCAGCTGATGTTCTTCCGCTGCGGCGATCTGATCGTCGAGGTGGTCAAGCGCCCGGTCGCCGGCAACGACAAGGCCAACGACAAGCTGTGGGGCCTGAGCTGGCGTGTCGCCGACATCGAGGCCACGCGGGCACGGCTGCTTGCCGCCGGCTTGCAGGTGTCCGAGCCCAGGGCAGGGCGCAAGCCAGGGACGCGGGTGATGAGCCTGTACAGCGGCACCTGCGGCATCCACACGCTGATCCTGGAGAAGACGCCGCAGGCGGCGGAATGAGCTGGTTCGGTGCGGCCGCAGCCTCCGAGCCTGCCCTGACGCGCGTTCAGGCGCTGTCGCATCGAGTTCGATTGAGCATGCTTGACTCCCCACGCCGCAGCCCTCGACCCTCACCCTGAGGAGACCGCCGCAGGCGGTCGTCTCGAAGGGCGAGGCCCACGACCGGGGCCTCATGGTTCGAGACGCTCCGCGCCTGACTACATTGCCCTTTATCGGCGTGCTCGGCGCGTCGCTCCTCACCATGAGTGTCAACAGCCGGGGCGGCTCTGCACACTGGACCATGAACACGCCAACGGGCGTGTTCATGGAGAGATTGCAGTGCGATACGCAGCCGTGCGGGCGAGCGATCCTGCTCATTTGTTACTCCGTCATGCCCGGGTTTGTCCCGGGCATCCACGTCGTTCTCAGCGTGCCGGACGACGTGGATGGCCGGGACGAGCCCGGCCATGACGACGTGGTGAGAGACGAGCGCATATCGGCCTCCCAGCGCGCGTGAGGAGGATGCCCATTGCGAGATCGGCTGCATCCCAGGGCGACTGCGCGTAATATAGTTCGACGCAGGTCTCGGAGCCGTTCCCGCCGATGATGTCCTCGTCTGATCCCGCAGCCGCCGTGTTCCGTCCGCGCCGCATCTTCATGCTCGGCGCCACCGGGACGATCGGCCGTGCCACCGTGCGCGCGCTGTTCGCGCGCGGGCACAAGGTGGTCTGCTTCGTCCGCCCGCGCAGCGAGGCCATCACGATCCCGGGCGCCACCGTGCGAACCGGCGACGTCACCGATCCCGGTTCGCTCGCGCGCGACGGCTTTTGCGGTGAGCATTTCGACGCCGTCATGTCCTGCATGGCGTCGCGAACCGGCGTTCCGAGGGAGGCGCAAGCGATCGACTATCAGGCCCATGTGAACGTGCTGGACGCCGTGCGCGAGGCCGGCGTCACGCACTTCGTCCTGCTGTCCGCCATCTGCGTGCAGAAGCCGCTGCTGTCGTTCCAGCAGGCCAAGCTGGCGTTCGAAGCGAAATTGATGGCAGCGGGCCTGACCTATTCGATTGTCCGTCCCACCGCGTTCTTCAAGTCGCTGTCCGGGCAGGTCGCTCGCGTGCAGCAGGGCCGGCCCTATCTCGTGTTCGGCGACGGCCGTTTGACCGCGTGCAAGCCGATCAGCGACGCCGATCTCGGCGACTATCTTTCCGGCTGTCTCGATGACGAGAGCCGCTGGAACCGGGTGCTGCCGATCGGCGGCCCCGGACCCGCGATCACGCCGCTCGATCAGGCCGAGCATCTGTTCGCGCTGCTCGGCCGCAAGCCGACCATCCGCCGCGTGCCGGTGGCGCTGCTCGACCTCATCATCGGCGCGCTTGACGTCGCCAAGCGGATCGTGCCGTCGCTCGCCGACAAGGCGGAGCTCGCCCGCATCGGCCGCTACTACGCGACGGAATCGATGCTGGTGCTCGACCCCGCCACCGGCCGCTACGACGCCGATGCCACGCCGTCGACTGGCTCCGACACGCTGTTCGACTATTACGCCAAGCTGATCCGGGGCGAGACCATGGCCGAGCGCGGCGACCACGCGGTGTTTTGAGCCCTGATCTCTCCTCGTCATGGCCGGGCTTGACCCGGCCATCCATCCATCTTCGCGAAAGAGATGGATGCCCGGGTCAAGCCCGGGCATGACGAGCAATCTATTGAAGCGCCTCCGCGCGGTCTCATTTCTCGCATCGTCATTGCGAGGAGCCAACGGGTCCGCGCAACGCGCGGCCCGATGACAGGCTCCGCGACGAAGCAATCCAGGGTCACGCGCGTCGCCCTGGATTGCTTCGCTTCCGCTCGCAATGACGGTGGTGAGAGCGGTGATCACGGCGGTGAGACTTGTAATGGCCGTTGTGAGACATGCGGTTACCATCTCGCAACGCGTTTCGCGTCCGAGCTGTGCTCTTCGTCCTGCCCTCTTCGAAAAGAGGGCACGGGGAATGCCGGGCGCTGGCCGCACCCATGGCCCGCCTGCGGAAAAAATGCAGGCGGCAGGAACCACAGGTTCAGCCGAGAAACACCCGGCATTCCCCGCGCGATGGTTTGACGGCTGCTTCGCGCTCTCCCCGGTGCGCCGGGCTTTCTGGCCACCGTATCGCGACAATGCGCTTGCGCGCATTGCGCTGGACACCAGCATCGGGGTGTCAGGACCACGCGACTTGACCGTGCGCATCGTTGCCGTTCGTCCGGGTGGAAACCCACGCCGCAGCACCAACACGCCCACCGCATCCCGCCTCGACGTTCGTGACGACCGCGAAGCGTCCCTCTTGTGAGACGGGATGGGGATATACAATCATAATTTCTGGAAAAAAGAAAGTAGTTTTTTGCAGCTGGACGGACTGGACGGGTGATGTCCTTGAGCTGGTTCCTGAACAATCTGTTTTGACGCACGCCGGATGTCCCAACACGGCGGTGCAGGTGAGGGATCGTGTTCTGCAATTCGCCGCAGCGACGTTCTTAGAGAGTTCGTCATTCCGGGGCATTCGCGCGCAAAATGGCGTAGCCATTTTGGAACAGCGCGAATGAGCCCGGAATCCATAGCCAACGGAGCGATGTCGTCAGGCGAGCTGGCAACTCCGTGCGTGCCTCACACGGCATCCTGTGGTTATCGATTCCGGGCTCGCGCTGCGCGCGCCCCGGAATGACACCGAGCCGAATGGCTGGCGATATCGGCTCGGGACCGAGCGCATTTGGGGGGGGCCACTGCGATCTTCCTTACCCCTCAACCACACACGGCACGCTCGCAAACCCGCGAAACCGGACCCGCCCGCCGCGCACCGGCTCGCCTGCGAGCTGATAGTTCGGAAACCGGTTCACAAACCGCGCGATCGCCACCGCGCCCTCCAGCCGCGCCAGCGCCATGCCGGCGCATTGATGCGCGCCGGTGCCGAAGGCGAGGTGGCGGTTGGCGAGACGGGTGATGTCGAAGCGTTCGGGGTCGTCGAACTGGGCGGGGTCGCGGTTGGCGGCGCCGATGCAGAGCGTGACGGAGGTGCCGGCGTCGAGCCTGACGCCGCCGAGTTCGACGGCCTCTGTCGTCATGCGGTTGCCGAGCTGGTTGGAGCTTTCGTAGCGCAGGATCTCCTCGACGGCGGTGCGGATCAAGGCCGGCGCCTCGATCAGCTTTCGCCGCTCTCCCGGATGCTGGCACAGCAGCACGAGGCCGTTGCCGATCAGATTGGTCGTGGTCTCGTGGCCCGCATTGAGCAGGAAGATGCAGTTGTGCAGCAGCTCCTTCTCGCTGAGACGCTCGCCGTCGGCTTCGCCCTGGATCAGCCGCGTCAGCACGTCGCGCTCCGGATTGCCCGGCGCCGCGCGGCGGCGCGCGACGAGTGTTTCGAGGTAGGCGAGGAAATCGCCGACAGCCTGGTTGCCGCGGGCGAACTGCGCGGGCGTCAGCACCGGCTCCAGCGCGCCGAGGATGGCGAGCGACCAGTCCCGCAAGGGAGCGCGCTCCTCATGCGGCACGCCGAGCAGATTGCCGATCACCTCGATCGGGATCGCCGCGGCAAAATCCTCGATCAGCTCGAACGTCTCTTTTGCGACGATCCGGTCGAGCAGCCCGTCGACGAGCGCGATCAGCGCAGGCTCCATCTCGGCGATCGCGCGCGGCGACAGCGCGCCCATGATCAGGCGGCGGACGCGCGTATGCGCCGGGGGATCGTTGAAGACCAGGCTCGTGGTGTGGTGCTCGTAGAGCAGCGACGAGCCGTATTTCGGCGCGAACTCGCGCTTCTTGTCGGACGAGAACGTCTTCGTCACCTTGTAGGCGGTGACGAGATCATCGTAGCGGGTGAGGAAGTAGGAGCCGTTGCGCAGGCGCTTGACCGGTGCATGCTCGCGCAGCGCGCGATAGGTGGGGTAGGGATCGGTGTAGAACGCAGGCGTCAGGCATTCGAGGTCGAAATCGTCGGCGAGCGCGGCGTCGTCGGTCATCCCTGGTTCTCCCGGCCGATTCTGGTTTGTTGACGGGACCGTCGCACGGCCGGCGGGGGAAGAAAATCCGCCTGACGGTGTGAGCCTGTCCGCGCACCACCGGGGCGTGCCGCAGAACCGCCTTGATGCGAAGGTACATTATTGCCTCCGGCGCGGACGCTTTGTTTCCAACGAATCAAATACTTGGCCAACCGTTTCCGCTGCGCCGCGGCATGTTTCTTGACATGGATCAAGTGAGTATTTACTCACGGGCGATGTCCAGTTTGCGCATGACAAGCGATCTCCGGAGGCAACTGATCCTCGGCGCGGCCAAACGCTGCTTCGCGCGACATGGCTATGCCGGTACGACGACCAAGAGCGTCGCTGCGGCGGCGGCAATCTCCGAAGCGCTGCTGTTCAAGCATTTTGCGTCGAAGGCCGCGCTCTATGCCGAGATCCTCACCGAGGAGTGCGAGGCGGACCCTGACTTCGAGATGCTGCTCGGGCAGGAACCTTCGACCGCGACGCTCGTCAAGCTGATGGCCGGCATGGTCCAGCACTTCCTCGGCATCGCCGACGGACCCAACGAGGAAGAGGAGCAGCGGCTGCGGCTGATGGCGTCTAGCCATCTCGACGATGGCGAATTCGCCCGGCTGCTGTATACGAAGATCCACGATCTGATCGGCGCCCAGTTCGTTAACTCCCTGGAAAGCGCGATTGGGTGTGGTGAGGCTGTGAGGCTCGGGGCGGCGCCGCTCGACCTGTTCTGGTTCGCGCACCACACCGTGTTGATGACGGCTCTGACCCGGCTTCCCTCGACACCGTGTCTGGCCTATGGAACCGCTGATCGCCTCGAGCGCCAGCTCAGTGAGTTCATCCTGCGCGGCATCGGAGTGACCGACGCCGCCATTGCGTACCATCTCGATCACGAATTGTCGCAACCTCCGGCCCGGCCGGCGACGGCAGAAAGTGCATGACATGAACATTGCGACGGAACCCAAGCTCTCAGGCAAGCCGATCGACGACAAGCCGCGCAAGCGCACCCGCCCGGTGCTGTGGTTCATCATCGTCGGCACTCTGCTCGCGGCGCTGGTCGGCGGCTTCGTGTGGTTCAACATGTTCCGCGACAAGATGATCGCGCAGTTCTTCGCCAACATGAAGCCGCCGCCGCTCAACGTCACCGCCGCCACGGCGTCGACGGAGACCGTGCCGAACCTGCTGACCGCCGTCGGCGACCTCGCCGCCGTGCACCAGGTCAATGTCACCTCGGACGCCTCCGGCCGCATCACCGAGATCATGTTCACGCCGGGTACGACGGTGAAGCAGGGCACGCCGCTGGTGCAGCTCTACGACGCGCCGGAGCAGGGCGATCTCGCCAACTACAAGGCCCAGGTCACGGTGGCGCAGCTCTCGCTGGACCGCGCCAAGCAGCTCGCCTCGCGCCAGTTCGGCCCGCAGGCGACGGTGGACCAGGCCCAGGCTGCCTACGACCAGGCGCAGGCGGGCGTCGCCAAGACCGAGGCGCTGATCGCGCAGAAGCTGGTGCGCGCGCCGTTCGACGGCGATCTCGGCGTCCGCAAGGTCGAGGTCGGCCAGTATCTGTCGGCCGGCACCCAGATCGTGTCGCTGACCGATTTGTCGCAGCTCTGGGTCAACTTCACGGTGACCGAAAAGGACAGTGGCCAGCTCAAGGTCGGGCAGACCGTGCGCATCGGCGTCGACGCCTATCCGGGCAAGACCTTCGAGGGCAAGATCACCACCATCGAGCCGCAGATCGCGACCGACACGCGCAATATCCGCGTGCAGGCGACGATCGCCAATCCCGAGCACATCCTCAAGCCCGGTATGTTCGCGACCACCACCGTGGTGCTGCCGGACAAGCCGCCGGTGCTGACGGTGCCGGAGACCGCGGTCGACTACACGCTGTATGGCGACTCCGTGTTCGTCATCAACGAGAAGAAGGCCGACGACGGCAAGGTCACGCTGACGGCCGACCGCACCTATGTGCAGACCGGCGACCGCATCAACGGCCGCGCCGTGATCCTGAAGGGTCTGAAGGAGGGCGACCGCGTCGTTGCCGTCGGCCAGCTCAAGATCCAGTCGGGCGCCGCGGTTGCGATCTCGACCGATCCGCCGCCGCCGGTGCCGGCGAAGCCGCCGCGCTACTGAGCGAACCTCTGAGCCAAAGCCGGGCCGCCGCGAGCAGGCGGCCCGTTCGGTCCTCATCTGACGTCTGCTGACGGGATTGCCGCGATGCGTTTCACCGATATCTTCATCAAGCGTCCGGTTCTGGCCGTCGTGGTCAGCATGCTCATCCTGCTGCTCGGCCTGCGCGCCGCGTTCGAGCTGCCGATCCGGCAATATCCGAAACTGTCGAACACGGTCGTGAACGTCACGACCGTCTATCCCGGCGCGTCCGCCGACCTCATCCAGGGCTTCATCACCACGCCGCTGGAACAGGCGGTCGCCTCGGCCGAAGGCGTCGACTACATCACCTCGTCCTCGGTGCAGGGCACCAGCACCATCCAGGTGTTCGTGAAGCTCAACTTCGATCCGAACCAGGCGCTCACCGAGGTGCTCGCCAAGGTGAACTCGGTCCGCTACCTCATTCCGAAGGAATCCAACGACCCGATCGTCACCAAGAGCACGGGTCAGACGACCTCGGTGATGTATCTCGGCTTCTCCAGCGAGGAGCTGTCGGGCTCGGCGATCTCCGACTATCTGACGCGTGTGGTGCAGCCGGTGCTGTCGACCGTCGACGGCGTCGCCGCCGCCAACATTCTCGGCGGCCAGACCTTCGCGATGCGCATCTGGCTCAATCCGGAGAAGATGGCCGGCCGCAACGTGTCGCCGACCGATGTCGCGCAGGCGATCGCCGCCAACAACTTCCAGTCCGCCGCCGGCCAGTCCAAGGGCTACTTCATCGTCTCCAACGTCACCACCAATACCGGCCTGACCGACGTCAACCAGTTCAAGCGGATGATCGTCAAGGCCAAGGACGGCGGCTTCGTCCGCATGGAGGACATCGCGACCGTGGAGCTCGCGGCGCAGAGCACCGACGCCAGCGTCGCCTTCAACGGCGAGCGCGCGATCTTCATCGGCGTCGACGCCACGCCGCAAGGCAACCCGCTCAACATCGTCAAGGGCGTGCGCGCGCTGTTCCCCGACCTCGAGCGCAATCTGCCGCCGTCGATGAAGATGAAGGTGGCCTACGATTCCACCAAGTTCATCCAGTCGTCGATCGACGAGGTCGAGCACACGCTCGGCGAAGCCGTGCTGATCGTCATCATCGTGATCTTCCTGTTCCTGGCGTCGCTGCGCTCGGTGATCATTCCGGTGGTGACGATCCCGCTGTCCCTGATCGGCGTCTGTACGCTGATGCTGGCGCTCGGCTTCTCCATCAACCTGCTGACGCTGCTGGCCATGGTGCTCGCGATCGGTCTCGTCGTCGACGACGCGATCGTGGTGGTGGAGAATATCCATCGCCATCTCGAGGAGGGCAAGACACCGGTGCAGGCGGCGCTGCAGGGCGCGCGCGAGATCGTCGGCCCGGTTATCTCGATGACGATCACGCTCGCCGCCGTGTACGCGCCGATCGGTTTCCTCGGCGGCCTCACCGGCTCGCTGTTCCGCGAATTCGCCTTCACGCTCGCGGGCTCGGTCATCGTCTCCGGCGTCATCGCGCTGACGCTGTCGCCGATGATGTGCTCGGTGCTGCTCAAGAGCGCCGATGAGGGCCGCTTCGCGCGCCTCGTCAACCGCGTGTTCGGTTCGATGACCAACTGGTATGGCCGCCAGCTCGACCGCTCGCTCGACTACCGGCCGGTCACCGGCCTGTTCGCTCTCACGATCCTCGGCCTGGTCGGCTTCCTCTACATGCACACGTCCAAGGAGCTGGCGCCGGAGGAGGATCAGGGCATCGTGTTCTCGATCACCAAGGCGCCGAAATACGCCAATATCGACTACATCAACTTCTACACCGACAAGGTCGACAAGGCGTTCGCGAAATTCCCCGAGACCGACCTGCGCTTCATCCTGAACGGCATCCAGGGCCCGCAGGGTGGCTTCGCCGGCATGCTGCTCAAGCCGTGGGACGAGCGCACGCGCTCCTCGATCAAGCTGAAGCCGCTGGTGCAGGCGGAGCTGTCGAAGATCGAGGGCATCAACGCCTTCGCCTTCAACCTGCCGGCTCTGCCGGGCGGCCCCGGCGGTTTGCCGGTGCAGATGGTGATCAGCTCGACCAGCGGTTTCCAGGCCGTCTATGAGCAGATGGCCAAGCTGAAGGACGCGGCGCGCAAGAGCGGCATCTTCATCGTCTCCGACAGCGACCTCGATTTCAATCAGCCGGTGGTGAAGGTCTGGATCAACCGCAGCAAGGCGAGCGATCTTGGCATCACGATGCAGTCGATCGGCAACACGCTCGCGGTGCTGCTCGGCGGCAACTACATCAACCGCTTCAACCTCGAGGGCCGGTCCTACCAGGTGATTCCGCAGGTGCCGCGCGACAAGCGGCTGTCGCCGGATTCGCTGGCCGGCTACTACGTCGCGAGCGCGACGGGCCAGCAGGTGCCGCTGTCGACGGTGGTCAACATCGAGACCGCGACCGATCCGAACTCGCTGACCCATTTCAACCAGCTCAATTCGGCGACGTTCTCGGCGGTGCCGATGCCTGGCGTCACGGTCGGCCAGGCGGTCGACTTCCTGGAGAAGCAGGCCAAGAGCCTGCCGTCGGGCTTCAGCCATGATTATCTCGCCGACGCCCGCCAGTACGTGCAGGAGGGCAATCAGCTCGCCATCACCTTCGGTTTCGCGCTGATCATCATCTTCCTGGTGCTGGCTGCGCAGTTCGAGAGCCTGCGCGACCCGCTGGTGATCATGATCAGCGTGCCCATGGCGATCGTCGGCGCGCTGATCCCGCTGTTCTTCGGGCTGGCGACGATGAACATCTACACCCAGGTCGGTCTGCTCACGCTGGTGGGCCTGATCACCAAGCACGGCATCCTGATGGTGGAGTTCGCCAACGAGCTGCAGCTGAGCGAAGGGATGGATCGCCGCCGGGCGATCGAGACCTCCGCGCGCATCCGCCTGCGGCCGATCCTGATGACGACCGCCGCGATGGTCACCGGCCTGATCCCGCTCTTGACGGCGTCGGGCGCCGGCGCCGCCAGCCGCTTCTCGATCGGCCTCGTCGTCGTCGCCGGCATGTCGATCGGCACGCTGTTCACGCTGTTCGTGCTGCCGGCCGTCTACACCGTCATCGCCACCGACCACCAGGCCGCCGCCAAGTCGCAGCGCGCCAAGGAGATCGCGCAGTTCGATGCGGAGACGGACCACGACGTGGACAAGGCAGCGTAATCGGACGCTCCTAACACATCAAAGGCGGCTGCCCCGGCAGCCGCCTTTTTGTTTGGGCGGTCTCTCGACACCCCCCGGTGTCGTCCCGGCGAACGCCGGGGACCCATAACCACAGGCCGTGGTGTGGGGCAGGCGCGGAGTGACCTTCTCCGCCCAACAATGACCGACGGTGGCTATGGGTCCCGGCTCGGAGGCCGGGACGACCGCGGAGGGTGAAGCGCCGGCGTTGCCTCACTCTTCCTGCTGCGGATCCAGCGCGTCGCGCAGGCCGTCGCCCAGCAGATTGAGCGAGAGCACGACCAGGAAGATCGCAAGGCCCGGCCAGATCGCCATCCACGGCGCGTTGGTGAGGAAGCGCTGGGCGGCGTTGAGCATGCTGCCCCAGGACGGCGCCGGCGGCTGCTGGCCTAACCCTAAGAACGACAGCGCGGCCTCGGCGATGATGGCGGCGGCGACCGACAGGGTTGCCTGCACCAGCAGCGCCGGCATGATGTTCGGCAGGATGTGCCTGAGTGCGATCTGCAGGTCGGTGTCGCCGACGCTGCGCGCGGCCTCGACATATTCCTCGACCTTGACGCTCAGCACCTCGCCGCGGGTCAGCCGGACAAAGATCGGGGTTGCCGAGATGCCGATCGCGATCATCGCATTGCCAAGGCTCGGGCCGAGGAACGCGGCGAGCGCGATCGCCAGGATCAGGAACGGGCAGGCCAGCATCGCGTCGGTGATGCGGCTGATCAGCGCGTCGATGAAGCCGCCGCGATAGCCCGCGAGCATGCCGATCGGCACGCCGATCGCCAGCGCAATGACGACCGAAATGGCGCCGGCCATCAGCGAGGCGCGCGCGCCATAGATGACGCGGGCCAGCACGTCGCGGCCGAGATCGTCGGTGCCGAACCAATGCGCCGCCGACGGTGCTTTCCGCACCAGCGCCCAGCTCGTCTTGATCGGATCATAGGGCGCGACCAGCGGCGCTGATAGTGCGAGCAGGATGAAGGCTGCGATCAGGCCGAGCCCGACCATCGCTCCCTTGCGCTTGACCAGGCGGCGCCAGGTGCGCTGGATCGGCCGCTCGAGCGGGGCGAGGGTGCGGATGCCCGATGCTGAGAGCGTGGTCTCGGCCATATCAGCTTCTCAGGCGCGGGTTGACGAGAACATAGGCGAGATCGGCGATCAGGTTGAGCATGATATAGACGGTGGCGGTGACCAGCACGACGCCCTGCACGACGGCGTAGTCGCGGTTGAACACGGCGTCGACGATCAGCTTGCCGAAGCCGGGGATGGAGAAGATCTGCTCGGTCAGCACGGCGCCGGACAGCAACGTGCCGAGCTCGAGCGCGCCGAGCGTGATGACCGGCGTCAGCGCATTGCGCAGCGCGTGGCGCAGGATGACCTGGCGCTCGGAGATGCCCTTGGCGCGCGCGGTGCGGATGTAGTCGCTGCTCAGCACTTGAAGCATGGCGCTGCGGGTGTGGCGCATCAGGATCGCGGCGATAGCGTTGCCGAGCACGAAGGCCGGCATGATGGTGGCGGCGAGGCTGGCGCGCCAGTCCTCCGCCAGCGAGATATAGCCGGAAGCGGGCAGCCAGCCGAGCTGGATCGAGAACACGAAGATCAGCATGATGCCGAGCCAGAAGTTCGGCGTCGAGATGCCCCAGAGCGCGAACAGATTGGCGGCGTAGTCCCATCCTGTGCCGCGCTTCACAGCGGAGATGATGCCGGCGGGAATGCCGATCAGGAATGCGATCACGATCGCCATCGAGGCGAGCTGCAAGGTCACGGGCAGCTTCTGCAGGATGAGATCGCGCACTGGCATCTTGATGCGCAGCGACTCGCCAAAATCGCCTGAGAGGACGCCCTTGATCCAGTAGCCGTACTGGACGGGCAGGGGCTGATCGAGGCGATACTGCTTGCGGATCTGCTCGATCACCGCGGGATCACGCTCCTCGCCGGCCATGACGAGGGCGGGATCGCCGGGCAGCAGCTGCTGCAGCGAGAAGATCAGGATCGAGACGAAGATCAGGGTCGGGATGATCTGCGCGAGGCGCCGGGCGAGGAACGTCAGCATGTGCCGGGCCTCGCGGCGTAATGCTCATGCGTGCGATGAGAGGCCGGTCGCGCTCCCAGCGTTCCCTCCCCCCTTGTGGGGGAGGGACAGGGAGGGGGGTACTCCACGGGAGATCGGAGTGCGTGGCACCCCCCACCCCAACCCTCCCCCACAAGGGGGGAGGGAGCGCAGCGTGGGCGGGGCGCCGGCAACGCTCTCGCCAAGCGACCATGATGTTGGTGATTAGCAATCGGTCGCGCCCCCAGCGTTCCCTCCCCCCTTGTGGGGGAGGGACAGGGAGGGGGGGACCCCAAGCGAGATGGGCGTTCGTGGTACCCCCCACCCCAACCCTCCCCCACAAGGGGGGAGGGAGCAGAGCGAGTGCGGAGCGCCGACATCGCGTCCCAATGACCAGGGGCCAACCGACCGCTCACTTCAGCTTCAGCCCGATCAGGCGCACGAGGCCGTCGGGCATCTGCTTGTAGCCCTCCAGCTTCTTGGTGTGCGCGATCAGGATGCGGCGATGGTAGAGGTAGAGGATCGGCTCCTCCTCGATCTCGAGCTTGGCGAGCTTCTCGTACAGCGCCTTGCGCTGCGCCATGTCGGTGATGAGGCGGGCGTCGTTCAGCGCCTTATCGGCATCGGTATTGGCCCAGACGCTGTAGTTCTGCGGCGCGTTGCTGTGCATGAACACGTAGCTGTTGCCGTCGGGATCGATGCGGCCGCTCCAGGACAGCATGTAGGCCTGATAGTCGCCGGACTCGGCCTGCTTCAGCGAGGTCGCGAACTCCGTCACCCGGATCTTCATGTCGAAGCCGGCCTCGGCGGCCATCGACTGCACGACCTGGGCGACGGCCTCGGTCTCGGCGCCCTTCGGCACCAGGAAGTCGACCGCGACCGGCAGCGTGACGCCGGCCTCCTTCAACAGCGCCTTGGCCTTCTCGACATCGCGCGCGCGGATCGGGAACGCCTTCTGATAATAGGGGTGCGAGGGATTGACCCACTGGTTGCCCGGCATGAACTCGCCGTTGAACACGACCTGGTTCAGCGCCTCGCGATCGATCGCGAGATCCAGCGCCTGCCGGACCTTGGCCGACTGGCTGAGCGGACCCTTGGCCTTGTCCTTGCCGATGTTGAGCGTGATGCCCTGATAGCCGAGCTCGATCGCCGTCGACAGCGCGAGCTTGGAGTCCGCGCGGACGTCCTTGATGTCGGTCGCGAGCACGCGCTCGATCAGGTCGAGGCCGCCGGACTTCAGGTTGGCCAGCCGCACCGTGGCATCGACGATCGGCTGGTAGACGATCTTGTCGATGAAGACGTTGTCCTTGTTCCAGTAGTCGGCGAACTTCTCGAATACGATGCGGTCCTGCTGGACGCGCTCGACGAATTTGTACGGACCGGCGCAGACCGGGCGCAGGCCGAACTTGTCGCCGGCCTCCTTGGCCGCCTTCGGCGACACCATCATGCCGGCGCGGTCGGTGAGCTGGGCAATCAGCGGCGAGAACGGCGCCTTCAGCACCAGCTTGATGGTGAGAGGATCAACCACGTCGACATGATCGACCGAGGCGAGCTCGGGCTTGCGGAACGAGCCGGGGAAGGTGAGGTGGCGGTCGATCGAGAATTTTGCCGCTTCGGCGTCGAACGGCTCACCGTCGTGAAACTTCACGCCCGACCGCAGCTTGATCGTGACTTCCTTGCCGTCGGCGGAGGTCTCGTGCGACAGCGCCAGTTGCGGCACGATGTTGAGCTTGTCGTCGATGTCGAACAGCTTGTCGCAGGTTGCCGCGAAGACGATGCGGCCGACATAGGTGCGCGCCATCGTCGGATCGAGCACGTCGGGGTCTTCGGCGAGACCGATGCGCAACGTGGTCTGCGCCTGCGCGGCAGCAGCGCAAGAGGCCATGAGAACAGCCGCGAGAGCGGCCAAGCACCAGTTCTTCCTCAGCATACGAAGTCCCCTACGAAATGCAGCCAGTGTCGTTGCACTATCCATACCAACCCCGGTCAGAGGCGGTCCTTCCGGAACTCAAGTCGGGTTCGCGAGCGCCGCCGCGATGCCGGCATCGATCGTTGCGCGATCGGTGACGCCGGCCGGGTTGTCGCGCGTCGGCATGAACTGGCGGAACACCGCCCAATGCCTGCGGCTCACGCTCTCCAGCCGTTCGAGCTCGCTAAGCGGATCGGGATGATCGTCGACGCGCAGGTCGAGCTCCGACCATTCGTCCTTGCCGTGGATCAGCAGCGCAGCCGACTGCTTGCCGCGCTTGTCGCCGCCGGCGGCCTCGCCCGCTCTCATCGCCGCGATCAGCCGCTGCGCGAAGGGCTGGGCGCTGTTGGCGAGATACGCGTTCGCAGTCTCGTTCAGCACCTGCGGGCCGGCGAGCATGTTGCCGGCGATCGAAAAGCCCTGGCCTTCGAGATGGCCGCACCAGTCGATGCAGTCGCGGCCGGTATGCGCCGCGATCTGGCCGTTGAGATCGAGGATGTGAACCTGCCGGCTCTCGCGGCCGGGATCGGCTGCTGTGAGGAGCTGCACGATCTCGCGCGGGTGGCGGCCATCGCGCAGCAGCGTCGCGCCGTCGATGCCGTAGTAGGGATTGACCAGCGCCTGCGTGGCGATGCCGCCGCGACCGGCGACGATGAATGGCACGCGTGCGCCGACGGCGAAGAAGCGCGTGGCGACAGCGATGCCGATCCGGCCGGTGGCATCGTCCTTGGCAATGATCGACCAAGTCATCGTCGGCCCTCAGCGTCCCGCGGCGTAGCCCTGCATGCCCCGCGGATTGGCTGCGGCGCGGCGGCGGCGGCCGACTCGCGAAGCGGCCGTCAGGCGGCCCTCCGACCAGTCCGGGCCGACTTCGACGACATGGCCGCGGCGGCGCAGCTCCTCGATAGTGGCTTTGGGCACGCGGCCCTCGACCACCAGCACGCCGGGGCGCGCGGTGCGCGGCCAGAACGAGATCGGGAAATGCTCGGAGTGCCAGGCGGGTGCGTCGATCGATTCCTGCAGGTTCATGCCGGCATGGACGTGGCGCAGGAAGAACTGCGTGTTCCACTGGTCCTGCTGGTCGCCGCCGGGCGAGCCCCAGGCGACGTAGGGCTCGCCGTCGCGCAGCGCCATGGTCGGCGACAAGGTCGTGCGTGGCCGCTTGCCGGGCACCAGCGCGGCCGGATGATTCTCCTCCAGCCAGAACATCTGCGCGCGGGTGCCGAGGCAGAAGCCGAGCTCGGGGATGACCGGCGAGGATTGCAGCCAGCCGCCGGACGGCGTCGCCGAGATCATGTTGCCGTCGCGGTCAATGATGTCGAAATGCACGGTGTCGCCGCGCACCTCGCCGAAGCGGCCGACGGTCGGCTCGCCCGAACCCATCGCGCCGACCGCCTCGCGGTTGCCTGCCGCCTCGCGCAGCTTCACCTCGGCGCCGTAGCCGTCGAGCTTGCCGGGCCGCAGTTCCAGCGACGCCTTCTCCGTGATCAGCTTGCGCCGCTCGTCGTTATAGGCATCCGACAGCAGCGCCTCGATCGGGATGTCGGCAAAGTTCGGATCGCCGTAGAACGCCTCGCGATCGGCGAAGGCGAGCTTCGCAGCCTCGATCTGCCAATGGATGAAATCGGGGCCGGTCGGGTCGAGGCCGTCGAGAGCAAAGCCCTTGAGCAGCGCGAGTTGCTGCAAGAGTACCGGACCCTGGCTCCAGACGCCGGCCTTGCAGACGGTGTAGCGGCCGTACTGATAGGTCAGCGGCGCCTCGATGGTCGGCTGCCAACGCGCCATGTCGTCGGCCGTCAGCACGCCCTTGTGGCGCGACCCCGAGACGTCCATCACCTCCTGAGTCCGACAGAAGCGATCGATGGCTTCGGCAACAAAGCCCTGCGACCACGCCTTGCGGGCGCGCTCGATCTGCGCGTCGCGATCACTGCCCGCGCTCTCGCCTTCGCTGAGGATCCGCGCGTAGGTCTCGGCGAGCTTGGGATTGGTGAACAGCGTGCCGGGACGTGGCACCTCGCCGTTCGGCAAATACAGCGCGGCAGAGGTCGGCCAATGCGTCTTGAACAACTGCTCGACGGTCTGGATCGTCGCCGAGACGCGCTCGACCAGCGGATAGCCGTCGCGGGCGTAGGAAATCGCCGGCTCCAGCACGTCGCGCAGCCGCATCGTGCCGTAGTCGCGCAGCAGCAGCATCCAGGACTCGAAGGTGCCGGGGACGCAGGCCGCGAGCAGTCCGGTGCCGGGCACCATGTCGAGGCCCTCGCGCTTGTAGTGCGCGATGGTGGCGCCTGCCGGCGCGGGGCCCTGGCCGCAAATCACCTCGGTGCGGCCGCGCTTCACGTCGTGCAGGATGATCGGCACGTCACCGCCGGGGCCGTTGAGATGCGGCTCGACCACCTGCAAGGTAAAGGCGGCCGCGACGCCGGCGTCGAACGCGTTGCCGCCGCGCTCCAGCATCGCCATGCCGACCGCGGTCGCGAGCCAGTGCGTCGACGTGACGACGCCGAAGGTGCCGTCGATCTCGGGGCGGGTGGTGAAGGGATCGGGATTGATGAAGCTCATGGCGCGTTTTGATCTGTCCTAATTACGCGCCGTCATTGCGAGCGAAGCGAAGCAATCCAGGGCCGTGGGTGACGCCCCTGGATTGCTTCGTCGCTTCGCTCCTCGCAATGACGACCCATTTGAATTCCGTCGTCTCGCTTCACGCAACCGATGCCGTCGGAACGGCCGTCGCTGCCGGCTGGTTCACTGCGTGGCAGGCGACGCCGCCGATCAACTCCGGCGACTTCTGCCGGCACAGATCGAACGCGAGCGGACAACGCGGATTGAACGTGCAGCCGGACGGCGGATTGATCGGGTTCGGGATCTCGCCCTTGACCGGGATGCGCTGGCGGCCGGACATCGACAGATCCGGCACCGCGCCGAGCAGCATCCTGGTGTAGGGCATGCGCGGATCGTTGAAGAGCTGGCGCCCCTCCGCGATCTCGACGATGCGGCCGAGATACATCACGCCGATGCGGCTCGCCATGTGGCGGACGACCGCGAGATTGTGGCTGATGAACAGATAGGTCAGGCCGAACTTGTCCTGCAGGTCGCGCATCAGATTGAGGATCTGCGCTTGCACGGATACGTCGAGCGCCGAGGTCGGCTCGTCGCAGACGATGAAGTCGGCCTCCGAGGCGAGTGCGCGCGCGATCGCGATGCGCTGGCGCTGGCCGCCGGAAAATTCGTGAGGGAATTTCTGGCCGTCATCCGGATGCAGGCCGACCAGCGTCAGGAGCTCGCCGACTCGGTCCCTGATCTGGCGCTCGCCCTCGATCACGTTGAAGGCGCGGATCGGCTCGGCGATGATGGATTCGACGCGGAAGCGCGGATTGAGGCTGGCATAGGGATCCTGGAACACCATCTGAATGCGCCGGCGCAGCTTGCGCCGCGCCTGCGCCTGACGTGCTTCGCTCATCGACACGCCGTCGATGATGACCTCGCCGGAGGTCGGCGCCAGCAGCCCGACCACCATGCGCGCGACCGTCGTCTTGCCGGAGCCGGACTCGCCGACCAGCGCGAAGGTCTCGCCCTTCCGGATGCCGAAGCTGACGCCGTCGACCGCCTTCAGGAATTCCTGAGGCTGGCGTTCGATCATGCGGTTGAGCCAGGGTTTCGAGACGTCGAACACCCGGCGGAGATCCTTGACCTCGACGAAATCGCTCATGCCGCGGTCTCCGTCGCGCGATCATACAGATGGCAGGCGACCGCCTGCGTGCCCCGCTGCTGCGGATCGGGCCTGTCGATGCGGCAGCGGTCGAAGGCGGCGTTGCAACGTGGATTGAACGAGCAGCCCGCGGGGATCGCCGACAGCCGCGGCATCGAGCCGGGGATCTGCACCAGCCGCTTGTCCTCGCCCGCGAGAGTCGGGATCGCGCCCATCAGGCCCTTGGCGTAGGGGTGCAGTGGGTTCTTGATGACCTCCTGCACCGGCCCGATCTCGGCGACGCGGCCGGCATACATCACCGCGACGCGGTCGCAGGTCTCGGCGATCACGCCCATGTCGTGGGTCACCAGCATCACGGCGGTGCCGTGGTCGCGGCCGAGCCGCTTGATCAGCGAGATGATCTGCGCCTGCACGGAGACGTCGAGCGCGGTGGTCGGCTCGTCGGCGATGATCAGTTCGGGCTCGGCGCACAGCGCGAGCGCGATCACGACGCGCTGGCGCATGCCGCCGGAGAATTCGTGCGGATAGCCGTCGATGCGCTTCTCGGGGGCGGGGATGCCGACCTCGGCGAGCAGGTCGATGGCGCGCTTGCGCGCCTGCTGGTCGGTAAGGTTGGTGTGGGTCTTGATGGTCTCGATGATCTGGTCGCCGACGCGGTACAGCGGATTGAGCGAGGTCAGCGGATCCTGGAAGATCATGCCGATGCGCTTGCCGCGCACCTTGCGCATCTCCTCCGGCGGCAGGTTGTCGATGCGCAGGCCGGAGAGCAGGATCTCGCCGCCGGAGATGCGGCCGGGGCGGTCGATCAGGCCGATCACGGCAAGGCCCGTGACGGACTTGCCGGCGCCGGATTCGCCGACCACGCCGAGCACCTCGCCCTTGGCGATGTCGTAGGAGACGCCGTCGATCGCGCGCAGGGTGCCGCGCCTTGTCTCGAACTCGACCTGCAGGTTGCGCACGGACAGAACGGGGGCGGTCATGAGGTTGAGACCTTCATACGCAGGAGCGGGGTCATCGCAGTTTCGGGTTGAGCGCGTCGCGCAGCCAGTCGCCGAGCAGGTTGATCGACAGGATCAGCCCGGCCAGCGCGATGCCGGGGAAGGCGACGATCCACCATTCGCCGGCGAACAGATAGTTGTTGCCGATCCGGATCAGGGTGCCGAGCGAGGGCATCGTCTCCGGCATGCCGGAACCGAGGAACGACAAGGTCGCCTCGGTGATGATCGCGAGCGCCAGGTTGATGGTCGCGATGACCAGCACCGGGCCTGTCGTGTTGGGCAGCACGTGGCGCAGCATGATGACCGGCGCCGGCAGGCCGATCAGTTGCGCTGCCGCGACGTAGTCCTTGTTCTTCTCGACCATCACGGAGCTGCGCACCGTGCGCGCATATTGCACCCAGAAGGAGAGGCCGATGGCGAACACGAGAACGCCCAGCATGCTCAGCCATTCCAGGTGATTGCCGGAGACCGACTTGGCGATGCCGTTGACCAGCAGCGCGATCAGGATCGGCGGGAAGGTGAGCTGCACGTCCGCGATGCGCATGATCACGGTGTCGACGCGGCCGCCGAAATAGCCGGCGACGAGACCGAGCGTGATGCCGAGCGCGCCGGAGAACACGACGCCGAGAATGCCGACCAGCAGCGAGATGCGCAGGCCGTAGAGGATGGCCGAGAGCACGTCGCGGCCCTGCTCGTCGGTGCCGAGCAGGAACGGGCTCTGCCCGTCGGCGGTCCATAGCGGCGAGATGCGCGAGTTCAGCAGCTGCAGCTGCGCGGGATCGAACGGGTTCTGCGGCGACAGCAGCGGCGCGAAGATCGCGAGCAGGAAGAACACGAGCGTGATCACGGCCGCCGCCACGGTGAGCTTGGAGCGCCGGAACGAATAGAACAGGTCGCTGGCGAGCGCGCGCTTCAGCCAGCCATCCGCGGCTCTGTGCGGCGCTTCGGTGGGGGCGGGGTGGGGCAGGGCTGCGTCGCTCATGATCAGGCCGGACGGCTGATGGTCGCGCGCAGGCGCGGATCGACCACGGTGTAGAGGATATCAACCACGAGATTGATGGTGACGAAGATCAGCGACACCATCATCAGATAGGCCGCCATGATCGGGATGTCGACATTCTGCACCGCCTGCACGAACAAGAGGCCCATGCCCGGCCATTGGAACACCTGCTCGGTGATGATGGAGAAGGCGATGACCGAGCCGAACTGCAGGCCGACCACGGTGATGACCGGCACCAGGGTGTTGCGCAGGGCGTGGCCGAAATGGATGGCGCGGGTGGTGAGGCCGCGGGCGCGGGCGAAGCGGATGTAGTCGGTGCGCAGCACCTCCAGCATCTCGGCGCGCACCAGCCGCATGATCAGGGTCATCTGGAACAGGCCGAGCGTGATCGAGGGCATGATCAGCGCTTTCCAGCCCGACAATGTGAACAGGCCGCTGCTCCACCAGCCGAGCTTGACGACGTCCCCGCGGCCGAACGAGGGCAGCCAGCCGAGCGTCACCGAGAACAGGTAGATCAAGAGGATGCCGATCAGGAAGGTCGGAAGCGAGATGCCGATCAGCGACACCATCTGGAACAGCTTGGCCAGCAGCGAGTCCCGGCGCAGGGCCGAGAACACGCCCATCAGGATGCCGAAGAAGAGTGACAGGATGGTCGCGCAGATCGCAAGCTCCAGCGTCGCGGGCATCCGCTCCTTGAGGAGATCCGAGACCGGCTGCCGGAACTGGTAGGACACGCCGAACTTGAACTGGGCCGCATTGTAGAGATAGCGGCCGAACTGCACGATGAAAGGATCGTCCAGACCCAGGGATTCGCGGATGCTGGCGCGCTCCGCCGCCGAGGCATCGATGGCGACCAGCTGGTTCACCGGGTCGCCGGCGAAGCGGAACATGGCGAACGAGATGATTCCGACGGCGATCATCACGCCGATGGCCTGGATCGCTCGGCGAAGCGCGAAGGCGAGCATCTGACCCTTTCAGGACTTGCGAGACGCGGCGGCGGGTAGCACCTGCCGCAGGAAATGAAAAGTCCCGAAAAGCAGTTCTGCTTTCCGGGACTTTGGCGTGCGGTATCGACTACTCGGTCTTGGTGGCGAGGAACAGCAGCACGGCGTTGTCGGCGCGCAGCGGGATCTTCACCTTCTTCGAGACGCCCCAGGCGACGGCCTGCTGGTGCAGCGGGATGTAGCCGTAGTCCTTGATGCCGATCTCGAACGCCTGCTTGATCAGCTGATTGCGCTTGGCGGTGTCGGTCTCGACCAAGACCTTGTCGGTCAGCGCATCGAACTCCTTGTTGCAGTAGTTGCCGAGATTGGCTTCACCGCGGGTCGGATCCTTGGGGTCCTCGCGGCAGCCCATGATGTCGTGCATCACGTTGTGCGCGTCCATCGAGGAGGGGGTCCAGCCGAGCAGGAAGAACGAGGTGTTGTAGCCGCCCGGCTTCAGCACCTTGGCGAAGTACTGCGCCTTGGGCTGCGCGTTCAGGCTCACCTTGACGCCGATGCGGGCGAGCATGCCGACGACGGCCTGGCAGATCGCGGCGTCGTTGACATAGCGATCGTTGGGGCAGTCCATCGTCACCTCGAAGCCGTCGGGATAGCCGGCTTCGGTCAGGAGCTTCTTGGCGGCGTCGGGATCGTATTTTGGCCGCGTGAACTCCTTGGACAGCGGGAACAGCTCGGGGGCGATCATGAGCGCCGACGGCGTCGACAGGCCGCGCATGACGCGGGTCTTGATCAGCTCGACGTCAACAGCCTTGTAGAAGGCCTCGCGGACGCGGACGTCCTTGAACGGGTTCTTGCCCTTGATGTTCGAGTACAAGAGCTCGTCGCGGGTCTGGTCCATGCCGAGGAAGATGGTGCGCAGCTCCGGTCCCTTCAGGACCTGTGCGTTCGGGCTGGAATCGACGCGGCCGATGTCCTGCACGGGAACCGGCTCGATGATGTCGACCTCGCCCGACAGCAGCGCGGCGACGCGCGTGGCGTCGGAGGAGATGGTGGTGAACACGATCTCCTTCAGATTATGCTCGGGCTTGCCCCACCAGTTCGGATTGACCTTGAACACGGTCTTCACGCCCGGCTGATGGCTCTCGATGATGAAGGGGCCGGTGCCGTTCTCGTGCAGCGCGGCGTAGCTCGGCGTAGTTGCCGACACCGGCGTCGGCGCGACGGAGTTGTTCTCCTCGCACCACTTCTTGCTCATGATGTACCACGTGTCCCACTGCGAGATCAGGATGGGATTGGGCGCATCGAGCTTCACGTCGACGGTGTAGTCGTCGACCTTGATGAATTTCGCGTCGGGTGGAACGTTCGACAGGAAGTTCGAGCCGGTGGCGCGGACGCGTTCGGCGGAGAAGATCACGTCGTCGGCGGTGAAGGGTTCACCGTTGTGGAACTTGACGCCCTTGCGCAGGTGGAAGCGCCAGCGGGTCGGCTCGGGCGTCTCCCAGCTCTCGGCCAGCGCGGGGATGATCTTGAGATCCTTGTCGCGCGCGGTGAGCCCCTCATAGACGTGGGCGTGGTGCGCAATCGTGGTCGATTCCTTGAAGGTGTAGGGATCGAGCGACTTCAGAGTGCCCTGGTTGGCATAGCGCAGGGTCTGGGCCGAAGCCGGCATGACGGCGAGGCCGAATGCCACCGCCGCCGCGATGAGCAGGGATTTGCGTCCCGACATATGTCCAAATTCTCCGCGTTTGACGCTTGTTTTCGCGGCAGGCGCGATTGATCCGGCCTGCCTTGCTTGAAGTTCTTGACTCGAAGTTCGTGAAGTCTGCAGCGCCTCTTGCACGAACTTCAAGAAACAACAAGACGCCGGGCGATATGCTTGCAAGTCTGATGCCGCACCGGAACGGAGCGATCCGGAGACTGTCGGCTGGCGGTGCGCCGTATGACCAGCGGCACATCGATGGAATCATGTTGCCAGAGTTCATCGGCGGCACACAAGTGCAGTTTGTTTAAGCCTAAACGATATGGTTATGGGCCGGCGCCGCTGTGCAGCGCACGCGGCGACCCGGTCGCGACACGGCGGCGCCTGGATTGACCATCTCCCGGGAATTGCGCACCTGCAGCAACGCGCCGCTTGCTAGAGGGGGGCTCGCGCGGTGATACTGTACGCCTGACCTGCCGAGTCCGGGACACCTTGCGGTACCGGGACATGGCGGGAGACGGTGTGGGCGTCGTTTGAACAGCGCGGAGCGGATATGAAAGTCAATATCGAGATCGATTGCACCCCGCTCGAGGCGCGGCAGTTTTTCGGACTTCCCGATGTCGGTCCGATGCAGTCGGCGGTGATGGACCGGCTGCAGCACCAGATGACCAGCAATATCGACAAGCTGACGCCGGAGGCGATCATGCAGAGCTGGTTCACCTTCGATCCGCGCCTGGCTGAGCGGTTTCAGGACCTGATGCTGACCATGACGGGCCTCGGCGGCAGCCGGTCGAGCGACAAGAAGTCGGCCTGACCGAAAGCGGTCCTCGGCGACATCAGCGCGGAACTCGCGGGGCGAGGCGCGCCACACCAGCAGGCTCGGAGCAAGCCTCCTTGCCGTCGTCAGACTGGCCAGCATAGGCCGGCTGACCCATTCAGGGAGGTTGCATGAGCGATCCGATTGGGATGCCGCCGCTGCAATTCGCGCAGACGAACGGCATACGGATGGGATTCTACGAGGCGGGCCCGGCGACGGATCGGCCGCCGTTGATACTCTGCCATGGCTGGCCGGAACTGGCCTTCTCCTGGCGGCACCAGATCAAGGCGCTGGCGAACGCCGGCATCCGCGTCATTGCGCCGGACCAGCGCGGCTATGGCGCCACCGACCGGCCGGAGCCGGTCGAGGCCTATGATCTCGAACATCTCACCGCGGACCTCGTCGGACTGCTGGATCATCTCGCAATCGACAAGGCGATCTTCGTCGGCCACGACTGGGGCGGCTTCGTCGTCTGGCAGATGCCGCTGCGGCATCCGGACCGCGTCGCCGGCGTGGTGGGCATCAACACGCCGCATTTGCCGCGCGCGCCCGCCGATCCGATTGCCATCATGCGCAAGCGCTTCGGCGACATGATGTACATCGTGCAGTTCCAGGATCCCGCGCGCGAGCCCGACCGGATCTTTGGCAGCCGCGTCGAGCAGACCTTCGACGCCTTCATGCGCAAGCCGCTGCCGCGCAACGATCCTCCATCGACCGAGCCGCCGGCCGGCGGGATCGCGGCGTCGCCCTCGCTCAATCTGGCGTTCCCCCAGATGATCGCGGCTTATGATGCCGCCCAGGATAAGCGGCGGCCGATCCTGTCAGATGACGAGAAGCAGGTGTTCGTCGAGACGTTCTCGCGCACCGGCTTCACCGGCGGCATCAACTGGTATCGCAACATGACCCGCAACTGGCTGCGATCGGAAGAACTCGACCACACCGTGCGGGTGCCGTCGCTGATGATCATGGCCGAGAACGACGCCGTGCTGCCGCCCTCGGCCGCTGACGGAATGGAGAAGCTGGTGCCGGACCTCGAGAAGCACCTCGTCCGCGACAGCGGCCATTGGACGCAGCAGGAGCAGCCCGAAGAGGTCAGCGCCAAGCTGATCGAATGGCGAAGGCGTAGGTTCGGGTAGGGCACGGCGGTTCGTTGTCAGACGGACGGCGGGAAAGCCGCCAAGCAATTGGCGACAGCCGAGCCAAACAACCGGTGTCATCCCGGACAAGCCTGCCGACGCAACGCGTCGGCGGGCGCCGATCCGGGATCCATAGCCACCGCCCCTGATGGTGCAAGCGAGCCGGAGCCACAGCGCGTCGCAAACACCACCGCCGGTGGTTATGGGTCCCGGCTTTCGCCGGGACGACAGCTGAGCGCTTGGCGGGGAGCTTGCCCCAGACCCTTCGCGCAGCCCCACGACCCTTCGCGCTGATGCTACGCCGCCTGCGCGTTCGCGCCGTGCGCGTGCTCGGCGATCGCCTCGATGATCACGGGCCAGGTCGGCGTCGGGATGGCATGGCCCATCTTGTCGAGCATCAGCAGCCTGGCGTTCGGGATCGACTCCGCAGTGTCCTTTCCAGCCGTGTGATGCACCAGCGGATCGACCCTGCCGTGGATCACCAGCGTGGGCGCCGTGACGCTGTGCAGCCGCGGCTTGCGGCTGCCGGAGGCGAGGATCGCGCGCAGCTGGCGGCCGACGCCGGCGGGGCTGGGGCCACGGGCGAAACAGCGCTCCGCCAACTCGACGTCGCGGGCCTCGTCCTCGGGGAACGAGCCGGCGCGCAGCACCTTCCAGGTCTTGAGGAAGCGCCTGATGTATTCGTCCTTCGTCCGGGGCGGCGGCGCCATCAGCAGCATCGCGACCTCGCGGGTCGGCGGTGGAAGGCGCGGATTGCCGGTGGTCGACATGATCGAGGTCAGCGAGCGCACGCGATGCGGGAAGCTGATCGCGATCTCCTGCGCGATCATGCCGCCCATGGACGCGCCGACCAGATGCGCCGACTTGATGTCGAGCGCGTCCATCAGCCCGACCGTGTCCTTGGCCATGTCGAGAAGCTTGTAGGGCGCTGACACCGGGATGTTGAAGAAGCGCAGCTTGAGCAGCTCGAACGGAGTCAGGCGACGCCCGCCATGCAGCTTGCTGGATTGCCCGACGTCGCGATTGTCGAAACGGATGACATGGAAACCGCGGTTTGCGAGCTGTTCGCAGAACTCGTCGTACCAGATGACCATCTGGCCGCCCAAGCCCATAATCAGCAGCAGCGGGGGCGCCGTGGGATCGCCGAAGGTTTCGTAGCAGATGTCGATACCGTTGGCGCGCGCGATCTGCGGCGGCTGATGAGCGGTGATAGTCACAGGAATCCTCTTTCAGGGCCAACGGGTCTTCTATGCCACGGTTCCGCTGATGGAGAGAAGCAGACCGCGTCTCCCGCATTGCAACGTAACCGTGCTATGAGAGGTTGTGCTTTGAGTCTCCGCGTGGCCTGAAGGAGTGTGCCGATGACCAACAAATCCGGCGACCCGATCGCGTTCTGGCAGCAGATGGTCGGTGAGATGCAGAAGAGCTTCACGGCCTTCACACGATTGCGTCCGATGGGCGCGGCGACCGGCACCTCCAATGATCCCGCAACTTCTGGAAACGGACAGAAGCCCATGGCCGATCTAATGGAAAACTACTTTGCCGGCATGAATGTGCCGAGTCGTGGCCAGCTCACCGCCTTGAGCGAGCGGCTGACCTCGATCGAGAGCGAGCTGGCGGAGACGCGGGCGCTGCTGAAGGAGTTGCTGGCCGCGACCAAGGTGCCAGCACCGACGGTGAAGCCTGCCCCCGATCTCGCCCCGCAGTTGAGCGAGATCAAGGGTTTGCTCGACGTGCTGGTCGCGACGTCCAAGGTCCCGCCGTCCGTCGCCCCGGCGCCGGTGGACGTCACGCCCGAACTCCACGAGATCAAGGCTTTGCTGGGCGAGCTTGTTGCCGCATCCAAGGCACCTCGGCCGGACGTGAAACCGCCCGTCGATCTCACGCCCCAGTTGAGCGAGATCAAGGCGCTGCTCGACCAACTTCTGAACGGTGCGCCGGCGCAGGAACCTGCGGCCGCTGCCTCGATCGAGGTGGAGTTGCGCGAGATCCGGTCGGCGCTCGATGTGCTGGTGAAGCAGACCCGGCATGCGGGGGAGGGGGCCGAAGCGACTGAGGTTCCGCCTCCGACCGAGGTTCCGCCTAAAACCGAGGCTCCTGCGTCGGCCGAAGCCGCCCCGAAAGCCGCCGAGCCGGTTCGCCACGGCAAGTCGCGCAACAAGAAGCACGGCGGCGGCTGAGCCGCATTCCCTATCCTCCCGCAATGGTGCGCTGCAACATAAGTGTTGCGATGCACCATTTTTGTGGTATGGTTGAGTTACTCCGGTTTTCTTAGGGACGGAGCGAGAGCCATAGCTCAGACGAGGATGGAGACGACCATGACCACCGAGACCAACAAAGTGTTCGAGACCGTCAAGGATGCCTTCGCGCCGATGACGGACGCGCTGAAGAACCTGCAGACGATGGAAGTGCCGGAATCCGCGCGGGAGTTCGTCAAGAAGACCGCGTCGACCGCCAAGGAGCGCGCTGCGGAGGCCCTCGCCGGCTCCGAGAAGGTGACCTCGGCGATCGAGACCGCCGTGTTCGACGGCGTCACCGAGGCCGGCAAGATCAGCCGCAACATCCAGCAGGCGCTGTACCAGGACACCGAGGCGTTCTTCGACGGCCTGGACAAGCTGGCGTCCGCCAAGTCGATCAGCGAAGCCGTTGCGATCCAGGGTGAGCTGGCCCGTGCCCGCGGCGAGGCGCTCGTCGCCCGCGCCAAGTCGACCAGCGAGTATGTCGGCAAGCTGGTCACCGAGGGTGCCAAGGTTGCCCAGGAAAACATGGCCAAGGCCTACAACAAGACCGCCTGATCGCGCCTCACGCGTCAGTGGAACGATCTTCAAGGCCCGCGTCTCGCGGGCCTTTTCTTTTGTGCTTAAGCGAAACCGGCTAAAGCCATGGCCATGCCGCAGCCGCTGTCCCGCATCGTTAACGAGCTGAAGAGCGAGCCGTCGCGCACGGGCTCGCTGATCATCACCGTGTTCGGCGACGCCATCGTGCCGCGCGGCGGCAGCGTCTGGCTGGGCAGCCTGCTCGCCTTCTTCGAGGGGCTCGCGATCGACGGCAGTGTCGTGCGCACGGCGATGTCGCGGCTGACCGCGGAGGGCTGGTTCGAGCGGACGAAGAGCGGCCGCAACAGCTTCTATCGCCTGACCCGGCGCGGCGAGCAGACCTTCGCCGGCGCCACCCGGCACATCTACGATGCGCCGCCGGCCGAATGGAACGGCAGCTTCGAGCTGGTGCTGACCGGCAGTGCCGATGACCGCGAGCAGGCACGGACAGCGCTGCGCGATGCGGGCTTCGGCAGCCCGCTGCCCGGCGTGTTCGTGGCGCCATCGAGCATCGCCGTGCCCGACGCGGTGGAGGGCGCGATCCGGCTGCAGGCCTCCGCGGGCTCGGAGATGGCGCGACGGCTGGTGGCGGAGAGCTGGGCGCTGGAACGGACGGCAGAAGCCTATCGCAAGTTCAGCGCCTCCTTTGCGCCGCTCAAGGCCAGCATCGAGCGCGGCGAGGCGCTGTCCGACGGCCAGGCCTTCACCGCCCGCATCCTGCTGATCCACCACTACCGCCGCATCGTGCTGCGCGATCCGCTGCTGCCGGCGGAACTGCTGCCCGGGGACTGGCCGGGGCGGCAGGCGCGGGCGCTGTGCGGCGAAATCTACCGGCTGCTGCTGCCCGGCGCCGAGCGCTGGCTTGATGCCCATGCGATCAACGAGGACGGGTCGCTGCCGGCGGCGGATGTGGCGCTGACGCGGCGGTTCACCGACACGGATGAGGCGCGTTGATATATTACGGAATTCGATTGCATTGCTCGAATTTTGTAATATGTTGGCGGCAACCAAGTCCTGGGAGGATGCCGCCGCATGTATACGCAGGCGCTTAACTCGCCCGAGGAGGGCAGCCACGCCGAGGACGCCGTGCGCGCCCAACGCTTTCAGGCCCGCATTGATGCCGAGGAGCGCATCGAGCCCAACGACTGGATGCCGGCGGCCTATCGCAAGACGCTGGTCCGGCAGATCTCCCAGCACGCCCATTCCGAAATCGTCGGCATGCTGCCCGAGGGCAACTGGATCACGCGCGCGCCGAGCCTGCGCCGCAAGGCGGCGCTGCTCGCCAAGGTCCAGGACGAATGCGGCCACGGGCTCTATCTCTACGCCGCCGCAGAGACGCTCGGCGCCTCCCGCGAGGAGCTGGTCGACGCGATGCTGGCTGGCAAGGCCAAGTACTCCTCGATCTTCAACTACCCGACACTGACCTGGGCGGATATCGGCGTGATCGGCTGGCTGGTCGACGGCGCCGCGATCATGAACCAGATCCCGCTCTGCCGCTGCTCCTACGGTCCTTACGCGCGCGCGATGATCCGCGTCTGCAAGGAGGAGTCGTTCCACCAGCGCCAGGGCTACGAGATCATGCTGACCTTGTGCCGCGGCACGGCCGAGCAGAAGGCGATGGCGCAGGATGCGCTGAACCGCTGGTGGTGGCCGGTGCTGATGATGTTCGGTCCGCCGGATCAGGCGAGCCAGCACAGCGACACGTCGACGAAATGGAAGATCAAGCGCTTCTCGAATGACGAGCTGCGCCAGAAGTTCATCGATGCCACTGTGCCGCAGGCGCAGTATCTCGGGCTGACGAAGCCTGATCCTGAGATGACGCAGGACGAGCAGGGCCACTGGCGGCACGGTCCGATCGACTGGAACGAGTTCAAGCAGGTGCTCGCCGGCAACGGGCCGTGCAATCGCGATCGGCTGGCGGCGCGCCGTAAGGCGCATGCCGACGGCGCCTGGGTGCGCGAGGCGGCCGCGGCCTATGCCGAGAAGCGTGCGCGACGCCACATGGCGCAGGCCGCCGAATAGAACAGGGAGAGCGAGATGGCGACGCCAAACACGCCGTTGTGGGAGGTCTTCATCCGCAGCCGCAACGGGCTTGCGCACAAGCATTGCGGCTCGCTGCATGCGCCCGACGCCACCATGGCGCTGCAGGCCGCGCGCGACCTCTACACCCGCCGCGGCGAAGGCCTGTCGATCTGGGTGGTGCCGTCGAGCGCGATCACCGCGTCCGACCCCGCCGACAAGGGCATGATGTTCGAGCCGGCGGAGACGAAGATCTATCGCCATCCGACGTTCTACGAAGTGCCGGACGAAGTCGGGCACATGTGAGTGGGCACGGCTACTAGCCGTCGTCATTGCGAGCGCAGCGAAGCAATCCAGACTGCACGCTCGGATGTATCCCTGGATTGCTTCGCTGCGCTCGCAATGACGGAGGTCGTGGCGAGCCGACCGGATCTCAACCATGACCGCGCCCTCAATCACCGTCTCCGAAACGCCGCTGGTGCTGTACACGCTGCGTCGCGCCGACGATGCGCTGATCCTCGGCCATCGCCTGTCCGAATGGTGCGGCCACGCGCCCATGCTCGAAGAGGATATGGCGCTGTCCAACATGGCGCTCGACCTGATCGGCCAGGCACGCGAGCTCTATAGCTATGCCGCGAAGGTCGAGGGCCGCGACAATGACGAGGACAAGCTCGCTTATCTCCGCGACGTCAGACAGTACCGCAACCTGCTGCTGGTCGAGCGGCCCAACGGCGACTTCGCGCAGACGATGGTGCGGCAGCTGTTCTATGCGGCGTTCGCCGATCTGTATTGGCGCGGCATGATGGGCTCGACCGATGCGACCTTGGCGGCGATCGCCGCCAAGTCGGAGAAGGAGTTCGCCTATCATCTGCGCCATTCCAGCGAATGGGTGATCCGGTTGGGCGATGGCACCGACGAGAGCCATGCCCGCGCGCAAGGAGCGGTTGACGATCTCTGGGCGTATACTGGCGAGATGTTCAGCGTCGACGAAAGCGAGCGCGGCCTGATCGATGCCGGCATCGCGATCGATCCGACGATGCTGCTGCCGGAATGGCTGTCGATCGTCTCGCATGTCGCGCGCGAGGCGACGCTCGTGCTGCCCGAGAACGACTGGATGCAGCAGGGCGGCCGCGACGGCCGCCACAGCGAGCATCTCGGCCATCTCCTGAGCGAGCTGCAAACCATGCAGCGCAGCTTTCCCGGTGCGACGTGGTAGTCGCCGACACCAGCCCGGCCGAGCTGCGCCAGCGCGCCTGGGAGGCGGCGGCGTCGGTGGCTGATCCGGAAATCCCGGTGCTGACGATCGACGATCTCGGGGTGCTGCGCGCGGTCGAGGTGGTCGGCGACCGCGTCGAGGTCGCGATCACGCCGACCTATTCCGGTTGCCCCGCGATGAACATGATCGCGCTGGAGATCGAGCTCGCGCTGGAGCGCGCCGGTTTTCGCGAGGCCAGCGTCCGCACTGTGTTGTCGCCGGCCTGGACCACCGACTGGATGAGCGAGGAGGGCCGGCGCAAGCTGCGAGACTATGGCATCGCGCCGCCGCAGCCGTCGAGCGGACGCCGCGCGCTGTTCGGCGTCGCCGCGGTGGCGTGCCCGCAATGCGGCTCTGATGACACCGAGCAACTCGCCGAGTTCGGCTCGACCTCCTGCAAGGCGCTGTGGCGCTGCAAATCGTGCCGCGAGCCGTTCGATTACTTCAAGTGCCACTGATGCCGCCACATCCGTCATCGCGAGCGCAGCGACGCGATCCAGGGGCACGTCCGGAGCCCTGGATTGCTTCGTCGCTTCGCTCCTCGCAATGACGCGGGGATAGAACCGATGTCGACAACGCCACGCTTCCATCGTCTTGCCGTCCGTGACTTGCGCCGCGAGGCGCCGGATGCGGTGTCGCTGACGTTTGCCATTCCAAGCGAGCTGGCTGCCGACTATCAGTTCGCCCCCGGGCAATATCTCACGCTGAAGACCACGCTTGGCGGCGAAGAGGTCCGGCGCTCCTATTCGATCTGCTCCGGCCCCGATGACGACGAGATCCGCATCGCCGTGAAGCGCGTCGATGGCGGCGCGTTCTCCAGCTTCGTCACCGACGAGTTGAAGCGCGGCGACGAGATCGACGTGATGACGCCGACCGGCCGCTTTGGCGTGGCGCTCGATCCGGCGGCGGCGCGGACCCATGTCGGCTTCGCGGCGGGCTCGGGCATCACGCCGATCCTGTCGATCGTGAAGGCGGTGCTGGCGCGCGAGCCGGACAGCCGATTTTTCCTGTTCTATGGCAACCGCACGACCGCGGGCATGCTGTTCCGCGAAGAGCTCGAGGAGCTGAAGGACCGCTTCCTGCCGCGCTTCTCGGTGTTCCACGTCATCTCGGGCGAGGAGCAGGATCTGCCGATCCTGCATGGCCGCCTCGACGGCGAGAAGGTGCGCCTGCTGTTGCGTTCGCTGGTGCCGGCCGAGAGCGTCGATCACGTCTTCATCTGCGGCCCCACCGGGATGAGCGAGGACATCGAGGCCGCCTGCCGTGCGCTCGGCATCGCCGAGGACCGCGTCCATGTCGAGCGTTTCGTCTCCGGCGCCGGCGGCAAGCCGCGGCCGAAATTGGTTGTGCCGGACTCGGCTCCGCCCAAGGCGATCGCCGCCCTGATCATCGACGGCAAGCGCCGCGAGGTGCCTGTCGCCGAGGGCGAGGCCATCCTCGACGCCGCGCTCCGCGCCGGTGTCGATCTGCCTTTCGCCTGCAAGGGCGGCATGTGCTCCACCTGCCGCGCCAAGCTGGTCGAGGGCAGGGCCGAGATGGAGCTGAACTACTCGCTCGAGCCGTGGGAATTGCAGGCCGGCTTCGTGCTGACCTGCCAGGCGAAGCCGGTGACGGAGCGGGTGGTGGTGGACTACGATCATATGTGAGAGGGTGCGCCACCACTGATACTCCTCACCCTGAGGAGCCCGCCAGAGGCGGGCGTCTCGAAGGGCGAGGCCCGGATTGTGGCCTCATGGTTCGAGACGCGCCGCGCACGACCACTTGTGCAGAGTGGCTGCCTGATCGGCGCGGCGCTCCTCACCATGAGGGGCAACAGCAGGCGGCACTGCACACCGACCATGAACATGCCGAGAGGGGTGTGTTCATGGAGAGGGTTGAGACTGCGGCGCTCTGATCCATCACTCCAGCGGCCTCTTATCCTTGATCCGCTTCGCCTTGCCCGCCGAGCGCTCCAGCGTATCGGGCGGCACCGCCTTCACCTTCGCCGTCACGCCGATCGTATTCTTGATGTGGATCGAGATCCGCTCCGCGTGCTCGCTTAAGCCCGTCTCGTCCCAATGCTCCGGCCGCGACTCCGCGTAGATCGTCAGCTCGTCCATGCGGCCTTCGCGCGTGAGCTCGAGCAGGAAATGGCCGCCACACCATTCGGTGGTCAGCAGGATCTCCTCGATCTGTGACGGGAACAGGTTGACGCCGCGCAGGATGATCATGTCGTCGGAGCGGCCGGTAACCTTCTCCATCCGCCGCATGCCCGGCCGCGCGGTGCCCGGCAGCAGCCGCGTGAGGTCGCGGGTGCGATAGCGGATCACGGGGAAGGCCTCCTTGGTCAGCGAGGTGAACACCAGCTCGCCCATCTCGCCGTCGGGCAGCACACGGCCGGTGTCGGGGTCGACGATCTCCGGGTAGAAATGATCCTCCCAGATGTGCAGACCGTCCTTGGTCTCCAGGCACTCCTGCGCGACGCCGGGGCCGATCACCTCCGACAGGCCGTAGATGTCGGTGGCGTCCATGGCGAAGGCGTCCTCGATCTCGGCGCGCATCGCGTTGGTCCAGGGCTCGGCGCCGAAGATGCCGATTTTGAGCGAGCTCTGGCGCGGGTCCAGCCCCTGGCGCCTGAACTCGTCGAGGATCGCCAGCATGTAGCTCGGCGTCACCGTGATGATCTCGGGACGGAAGTCATTGATGAGCTGCACCTGCCGCTCGGTCATGCCGCCGGAGATCGGCACCACGGTGCAGCCGAGCTCTTCGGCGCCGTAATGCACGCCGAGGCCGCCGGTGAACAGGCCATAGCCATAGGCATTGTGGATGATCATGCCGCTGCGCCCGCCGGCGGCGCGGATCGAACGCGCCATCACGGACGACCAGGTCGCGATGTCGTTCCTCGTATAGCCGACCACGATCGGCTTGCCGGTCGTCCCCGAGGAGGCGTGTACGCGCACCAGTTGCTCGCGCGGCACGGCGAACATGTTGAACGGATAGTTGTCGCGCAGGTCGGTCTTCACCGTGAAAGGAAATTTGGCGAGGTCGGCGAGCTCGCGGAAGTCCGAGGGATGCACGCCGGCCTTGTCGAAGGCCTGCCGGTAATGGGCGACGTTGTCATAGGCGTGCTTCAGCGACCAGGCGAGGCGCTCGGTCTGCAGCGCCATGATCTCGTCGCGCGAGGCGCGCTCGGCCGCGTCCATCTCGGGCACGTAGCTGCCGGCCGATTGATGCTTGGTCATGGGTCAGGTCCTCCGGCGGATCAGCTTGCGGCCTCGTGCGTGCCGGCCGGCACCAGCGTGCCGCCGATGCTGCGGGAATGGCCGCGGAATTCTGCGATGATGGTCTCGCCCGCGGTGACGCGGACGTCGTAGATGCCGGAGCGGCCGCTGCGCGACACTTCGTGGGCGCGGGCGGTCAGGACATCGCCGAGCTTGCCCGGGCGGATGAAGCTGATGCTGCCTTGCGCCGCGACGGTGCGGTCGTTGTGGGAGTTGCAGGCGAAGGCGAAGGCGGAATCCGCCAGCGTGAAGATGAAGCCGCCATGGGCGATGCCATGGCCGTTGACCATGTGCGGCTGGATCGTCATCCGCAGGGTCGCGCGGCCCGGACCGATCTCGACGATCTGCATGCCCAGCCCCTGGCTGGCGCGATCATCCTGCCACATCGCGTCTGCACAGGCCCGGGCGAGGGCGTCGGGGGAGAGGGGCGCCGCTCCGCTCATCGGCCGGCCTCCGGCCGTGCGCAAGCCAAGACTGGCGCAACAAGGTGCGCAGGTGAAACCACGGCGTTCTCTCCCGGTGATGCTTGTTGGAACAAGCATTCTGAACTAGTTAAGCGCAATATCGTGGCGAATATTCCGCGCGCGTCAAGCGAAAGCGAAGCTTGCGCAGCCCGCGTGCCGCCGCCCTTTTTCCGCAACCAGAAGGACTCCCGCGCGTGCCGGAAGCTGCTGATGTGGCCATCATGGCCGGCCTCGGGATTGGCCTCGTCTATGGCGTGGTCGGACTGCTCAGCGGCTTCTGCATGATGAGCAGCCTGCGCGGCTGGTGGGCGGACGGCGACGGTCGGCTGGTGCGCACCTACGCGCTGGCGATGGGCATCGCGGTGGTCGCCACGCAGCTGCTCGCGGCCAACGGCGCCGTCGACCTCGGCAAGTCGATCTATCTGCAGCCGACGTTCTCGCTGCCGTTGATGTTCGCCGGCGGTGTGCTGTTCGGCTACGGCATGGTGCTGGCCAATGGCTGCGGCTCGCGCGCGCTGGTGCTGCTGGGACGCGGCAATCTGCGCTCCTTCGTCGTTGTCACCGTGCTGGCGATCGCGGCGGAGATGACGCTGAAGGGCCTGATCGCGCCGCTGCGTATTGTGCTGCTGCAGGGCTCGCAGACCAATGCGACGGCGACGTCGCTGCCGGCGCTGCTCTCGATCGGTGGCCTGCACGGCGCACCGGCGCGGCTGCTGCCGGCGCTCGCGCTCGGCGGCGCGCTGCTCGTCTTCGCCTTTGCGCATGCACCGTTCCGGCGCGCGCCGGGGCAGATGCTCGCGGGCCTCATCGTCGGTCTGCTGATCGCCGGCGGCTGGTTTGCGACCGGATATCTCGGCGCTGATGATTTCAACCCTGTGCCGGTGGCATCCCTGACCTTCGTCGCGCCGATCGCCGATGCCCTGCAATACGTGATGCTGTCGACCGGCTCGACGGTGAATTTCGGCATCGCGACCGTGGCCGGCGTATTGGCCGGCAGTCTCGTGACCGCACTCGTCACGCGCCGCTTCAAGCTCGAAGGCTTTCATTCGCCTCAGCACATGCTGCGCTCGGCCGGCGGTGCCGCGCTGATGGGGATCGGCGGCGTCATGGCGCTGGGCTGCTCGGTCGGGCAGGGGCTCACGGGACTGTCGACCCTGGCGCTGCCGTCGTTCGTGGCGATCGGCGGCATTTTCATCGGTACGGCAGTTGCCCTGCGCGGCGCGTTGCGCGTGCGGCCGTTGAAGATCGAGCCGCAGCCGGCGCATTAGTTCACTTCCGTCACCGCCACGGTCATTCCGGGGCAATCGTCGATGCGCGCTTGCGCATCGGCGATTGAACCCGGAATCTCGAGATGGTCGGACATGAACGCAAGACAAACTCGGGATTCCGGGTTCAAGGCCTTGCGGCCTTGCCCCGGAATGACGGTGAGTGGGACGCGGTCGAATGCTCACTCCACCGCGCGGGTGACGATGCGGATCTCCGAGGTGAGCGTCCGGTGCACCGGGCATTTGTCGGCGATCTCCATCAGCTTCCTGCGCTGCTCATCATCGAGCGCGCCGTCCAGGTGGATCTCGCGTTCGAGCTGATCGATCAGTCCGACCTTGGTCTCGCATTCCGCGCAGTCCTCCGCATGAATCTTGCTGTGGCGGAGTGTCACGGTGATGCGGTCGAGCGGCAGGAACTTGCGATCGGCATAGAGCCGCATCGTCATCGAGGTGCAGGCGCCGAGCGCGGCGAGCAGCAGATCATAGGGGCCTGGACCGGTATCCTGGCCGCCGACCGAGAGCGGCTCATCGGCCGTGAGACTGTGCGGGCCGAGCGCGATGCTTTGCTGCAGCTTGCTGGAGCGGGTCTCGCGCACGACGACGTCGCGCGGACCATCCGTGGTGGCGGGCTCAGGCGTTGCCGGCGCGACATAGCGGCTGGCCCAGCTCGCGATCACCTCCGCAATGTAAGCGGCATCCTGCTTGTTGCTGATCAGATGATCGGCATGGTCGAGCGAGATGAAGCTCTTCGGATGCTTGGCGGCGACGAAGATGTGGGTCGCGTTGTCGATCCCCACGGTGTCGTCGACGGGCGAGTGCATCACCAAGAGCGCCTTGTGCAGATGCTTGACATTGTCGAGCAGGCGCTGCTCGGCGACGTCGTCGAGAAACGAGCTGCTGATGCGGAACGGGCGGCCCGCCAGCGACACCTCAGCCGAGCCGTCGCGGCGGATCGCTTCGAGGCTGTCCTTGAACATGTCGGTGACATGCGCCGGATCGGACGGAGCGGCGATCGTCACCACGGCCTTCGCATCCGGGATGTCGCCGGCCGCGGCGAGCACGGCGGCGCCGCCGAGGCTGTGGCCGATCAGGATCGACGGCGCCTGCCGGGTCTCGCGCAGATGATCGGCGGCGCGGACGAGGTCGGCGACATTGGAGGAGAACGTCGTGTTGGCGAAATCGCCCTCGCTGGAGCCGAGACCGGTGAAGTCGAAGCGCAGCACCGCGATGCCATGCGCCGTCAGCGCCATCGCAATGCGCCGCGCCGCATGCGTGTCCTTGCCGCAGGAGAAGCAATGCGCGAACAGCGCATAGGCGCGCGGCGACCCGTCGGGCATGTCGAGGGCCGCGGACAGTTTGTCGCCGCTTGCGCCGTCAAACTGGAAACGTTCGGTCGGCATGATGTGGTCCCCCCTCTTGTTGTCCACTTGCGGCGATGACGCCTCACATCCTGATATAGCAGATCGGGCCTGCATGTGTCGGTGCCCGGAAACGACCGGCACCTTTCGTGCGGCCCCTGGATTGCTTCGCTGCGCTCGCAATGACGGTCGTGGCGGGCAGCGGGTGCTCCACAAACTCCGTCATCGCGAGCGCAAGCGAAGCGATCCAGGGGCTCAGCAATCACGCGATGACGTCAGCAACGACACCCCGTGCTGCGTCTGCATCAACCGCGGATATGATGGTGCCATCTCGCGGCCTGCGCGGCCCGAGTTGTGCGGATCGTCGCGCCTCTCACAAGCGAGAGGGCGCAGGGAAGGTCGGGAGCCTGCCGCCCCCATGGCCCGCCTGCGGAAAAAGTGCAGGCGGCAGGTACCACAGGTTCGGCCAAAGGACATCCCGGCCTTCCCTGCGCAATGGTTGGAACGGCTTATACGTGCTCTCTCCGGGGAACGGCTGTCTTGCCCCCGTCACCGCGATGCACGTCATTGCACCGCGATTTGACGCCAGCGCCGCGGCGTCAAGACCACACGATTTCGCCGTGCGCACCGGACCGTTCGTCCGCATGGAGACCCACGCTGCGACCCGCTACGCCCACCGCATCCCGCGCTCCACGTCCGTGACGATCGCGATCCGTCCCTCTGCAACGAGGCGGGATGGCGGGGAGTAAATCACGATTTTCAGAAATGGTCAAGAGGGAGTTTGGGCAGGGCTTGCGCGCGCCTGTCTCCGCATCGTCATGGCCGGGCTTGTCCCGGCCATCCACGTCGCTCGGAGTGCTCGGACCGACGTGGATGGCCGGGACGAGCCCGGGCATGACGGAGTGACTCACTGACGGATCGTTCGTTGAGACAGCCCGTTATCTCTCCATGCGATTGATCTGCGGTCTGATTGACCGACAATATCGCACGCGAAGCGTCACTCCCGCTCAGGGATCAGCTCGATCACCTGTTCGCCGTTCCGGATCGCCGTCGGCAGGTCCTGGGCGACGAGATCGGAAATCCATCGGACCAGCGTCGGAAGGCCTTCCTCCTTCGCCAGCTTGCGAAGCGGGGGCAGGTCGCGCTCGTGCGCGGTGCCGACCTTGATGTTGAGGCGCTCATAGGGAATGTCGCCGTCGGGCGGCCGGTAGCGCGCGTCGAACAGTCGCCTTCCGTGGCTGCGCACGAGATGGATGCGGATGCCGCCGAGATCCTGCGCGGTCAGCGCGGCGAGGATGACGGAAGGCTTCAGCAGATACCCATAGCCCTTGGGAATCTTGCCGGTCTCTGAGGTGAACTCCATGCTGGGTCTCTGGCACGTTCGGATATGACGATCAGATCGTCAGCCTGCTGGTCATGACTGCGCCCTCTCCCCTTGTGGAAGAGGGCATGTAGGAAAGTGCTGCGGGCTCGGTTGGGTGAGGGGTATGCCGCGAGCGAGGTATTCGTGGAGAGAGACCCCTCACCCAATCGAATGATTGGATAGGCCGGAGATGCCCTCTCCCACAAGGGGACAAGGCGCTGTATCGCGCAGCCGCTCTGGAATGTTAGCAGCGATTCGGCGAGTAGGGCGGGCAAAGCTACGCGTGCCACCCCACGAGTCGGTTAGGCCCATCACTCCGAATAGCGCTGCTCGGCCCAGGGGTCGCCGCGGTTGTGATAGCCGCGGACTTCCCAATAGCCGGGCTTGTCGGCCTCGAGAAACTCGATGGCCTTCAGCCATTTCGCGCTCTTCCAGAAATACAGATGCGGCACGACGACGCGGACCGGGCCGCCATGCTCTCCCGTGATCGGCGCGCCGGACCAGCTGTGCGCGAGCAGGGCGTCCTCAGCGGCGAAATCCTCCAATGTCAGATTGGTTGTGTAGCCGTCATAGGAATGCAGCACGACGAAATTGGCGGACTCGCGCGGCCGGCAGGCGGCGAGCAGGTCGCGCGTTGCGAGCCCCTCCCACTGATTGTCGTAGCGCGACCAGGTCGTGACGCAATGGATGTCGGAGACGAACTGGCGTTGCTCCTGGGCGAGGAACGCGGGCATATCCCAGAACAGCGGATTCTCGACCGCGCCGTAGACGTCGAGCCGCCAGCGCTCGCGCGTAATGGTCGGCGTCAGGCCGAGGTCGAGCACCGGCCAGTCGCGGGTCAGATGCTGGCCGGGCGGCAGGCGCTCATCCTCCGGCCGCACGATCCGGCCGGTCAGGAATTTGCCCTCGCGCGCCCAGCGCTCCTTGCTGCGGGTCAGCTTGCTCTCGGGCGGCAGCCCGGATTCGTCGGCCATCTCAGCACCTCGTCAGTCTGCGGGGATCATCCATGCAGGCTCATTCATGCCTGTGCATGGCGGACGCATGCTTGGTGTCGCGCATGGTCGCATAGATCAGCAGCGAGAGGAAGATGACGCCCGACAGGTAATAATAGAACCAGGTCTCGTGCCCGATGCTCTTGAAGTACAGCGCGATCGCAGGCGCAGTGCCGCCGAACAGCGACACGGTGATCGCATAGGGCAGGCCGACGCCGAGCGCGCGGATGTTGGTGGGGAACAGCTCGGCCTTCACCACCGCGTTGATCGAGGTGTAGCCGGCGGTGAAGATCCAGGCGCCGCAGATCAGCAGGAAGGCTGTCAACGGCTCCTTGGTGCCCTTCAGCGCGGTCAGGATCGGGATCGTCGACAGCGTGCCGGCGATGCCGAAGAAGATCAGGAGCGGCTTGCGGCCGATGCGGTCGGAGATCGCGCCGTACAGCGGCTGCAGCACGCAGGCGAACAAGAGCGAGCCGAAGATCACCATCGTGGTCTGGTCCTCGGTCAGGCCGACCGAGAGCTTGACGAAGGTCTGCATGTAGGTGGTGAAGGTGTAGAACGCCGCGGTGCCGCCGGCGGTGAGGCCGACGACGAGCAGGAGCTCGCGCGGATATCTGAACAGCGCCGCCATCGAGCTGGACGAGCCCGCCTTCTTCTTCGCCTCCACGAACGCCTCGGTCTCGTGCAGATTCCGCCGCATCACTGCGACGAAGATCGCAAGGCAGGCGCCGATGAAGAAGGGAATGCGCCAGCCCCAGGCCTTTAGTTCCTCGGTGGTGAGAAACACCTTCTGCAGCAGCAGGAGCACGATGATCGCGGTGAGCTGGCCGCCGATCAAAGTGACGTATTGGAAGCTCGAATAGAAGCCGCGATGCCTGGCGTCGGCGACCTCCGACAGATAGGTGGCGCTGGCGCCATATTCGCCGCCGAGGCTAAGGCCCTCGATGACGCGGGCCAGCGCCAGGATGATCGGCGCGGCGATGCCGATCGTGGCATAGGTCGGCGTCACCGCGATGATCAGCGAGCCGAAGCACATGCAGAGCACGGAGACGGTCAGCGACAATCTGCGGCCATACTGGTCGGCGAGATAGCCGAACAGCCAGCCGCCGAGCGGGCGCATCAGGAAAGTCGCGGCGAACACCACGGCGGCGTTGAGCTGCTCGACGACCGGGTCCTTCGAGGGAAAGAAGGCGGGTGCGAAATACAGCGCGAACGCGGTGTAGGCGTAGAAATCGTACCATTCGACGAGGTTGCCGGCGGAGCCGATCAGGATCGCCTTGATGCGGCGCTCGACGTCGGCGATCGACGTGGCGGGCTCTACGGCAGGCTCGATCGCCTGGTCTGTCATTTCCGGTCTCCGGGCAAGCATGATTTTCCGGCCCTTCTACGGAAGCCGCGGCTATTGCCAATATGGAATAAGGGCGGGGGTGGTATGTTCCTGATGGCGGAACTTTATGCGCCCGGAGGAATCGTGCGAAGGGGCCTCGCCCTTCGAGACGCCCGCCTTCGGCGGGCTCCTCAGGGTGAGGGGTGAGAGTCGTTGCGAAGATCGCAAGGGGGGAGCCGCCGGTCGCGCGGCTCTCTCTACGGGCGCTGCCTACTGCAATCCGCAGCGTCGACGTCGAACTCGACCCTCATGGTGAGGAGCGCCGAGGGCGCGTCTCGAACCATGAGGCCACCGTCCGGGCCTCACCCTTCGAGATGCTGCTGCGCGGCTCCTCAGGGTGAGGAGGTCAACATCACTTCGGCGCGCGGGGATCGATCGGGGTGGAACTGGCGACGCCGAGGACATCTTCCAGCACCTTGGCCCCCGCCAGCAGACCGGCGTCGTTGCGCGGGCGCGCGATCACCTGCAGGCCGACCGGCAGGCCGGAGGCGGTGAAGCCGCAGGGCAGCGACAGCGCCGGGCAGCAGGCCAGCGTAATGGCGTAGACGATGCCGAGCCATTGCACGTAGTTGTCGAATGTGTGCCCTGCGCATTCGGCAACGTAGCGGTTCTCGACCGGGAAGGGCGGCACGATCGTCGCGGGCGCCAGCAGCAGGTCATAGGTCGCGAAGAACTTCACCGCGCGCGCGGTGATGGCGACGCGCTGAGCCTCGGCGCGCGCGATCTGCGCGACCGTGAGCTTCAGGCCTTCCTCGATGTTCCAGATCACCTCGGGCTTGAGCAGGTCGCGCTTGGTGCGCAGCAGCTCCTGCTTGCTCATCGCGAAATCGAGCGCGCGCAGCACGTGGAAGCATTCATGCGCCTCGCTGAAATCCGGATGCGCCTCCTCGACGATGACGCCGAGCTCGGCGAAGCGCTGTGCCGCCTTGCGGGTCACGGCGATCACTTCGGGATCGACCGGCGTGATGCCGAGATCGGGTGAGTAGGCGATGCGCACCGGCTTCTTGCCCGAGCGGGCCGCCGCCAGGAACGAGGTCGCGGGCGAGGGCAGCGAGATCGGGTCGGCGGCGAGTTCGCCGCTCATCGCGTCGAGCAACAGCGCGAGGTCTTCGACGGTCCGGGCCATCGGGCCCTGGACGCCGAGGTTGCGGTCGACGGCGACCGCCGGCGTATGCGCGACGCGGCCGAAGCTCGGCCGCAGGCCGACGATGCCGCAGAAGCTCGCGGGGTTGCGCAGCGAGCCGCCCATGTCGGAGCCATGCGCCAGCCAAGCCATGCCGGTGGCGAGCGCGACCGCGGCGCCGCCGGAGGAGCCGGCGGCCGAACGGGACGTGTCCCAGGGATTGCGCGTCGCGCCGAACACCTCGTTGAAGGTGTTGGCGCCGGCGCCGAACTCCGGCGTGTTCGACTTGGCGTAGATCACGCCGCCATTGGCCTCGAGATGCTCGACCATGAGATCGGAGCGTTCCGGAATCCGGTCCTTGAAGATCGGCGAGCCCTGCGTCGTGAGCACGCCCGCGACATCGGTGAGATCCTTGATCGGCACAGGCAACCCTGCGAGCAGGCCGCGCTCACCGGCCGGCTTCTGCATCAGCGCCTTGGCATGATCACGGGCGCGATCGAAGCACAGGGTCGGCAGCGCATTGACCTTGTCGTCGACTGCCTTGATGCGCGCCTCCAGCGCGTCGAGGCAGTCGAGCGGGGTGACCTCGCCGGCCTTCAATTTGTCGACGACGGCGCAGGCGGTCTCGCGGATCAATCCCTGGTCGGCCAAAGCTTGGTTCTCCTGATTGGAAGCATCCCGGCGCCGTCTCCTAGACCACGTTTCGTCCGGTGTGGAAAGGTCGCGGCGCTCAACCCCACCCTGCGCTGATGCCGCCATCGACGGTATAGATCACGCCCGACGTGTAGCCGGCGCGGTCGGACGCCAGGAACGCCATGAGGTCTGCGATCTCGCGCGGATGGGCCGGGCGGCCGAGCGGCAGGCCTTTCTGGAATTCCGTGTAACGGCTCTCGTCGCCGAACTGCTGTTTGGCGCGGGTCTTCAGCAAGATGACGTGACGATCGGTGCCGACCGGGCCCGGATTGATGCCGACGACGCGGATGTTGTCGGCAAGGCTCTTGGAGCCGAGCGCGCGGGTGAAGGCCATCAGCGCCGCGTTGCCGGCGCTGCCGCAGATGTAGTTGGCGTCGAACTTCTCGCCCGCCGCCCCGATGTCGTTGACGATGACGCCCGAGCCGCGCGCCTTCATCTGCGCGTACACCAGGCGCGTCAGGTTGATGAAGCCGAACACCTTCAGGTCCCAGGCGTGCCGCCACGCCGCCTCGTCGATCTTGTCGATCGGCCCGCCCGGAATGTCGCCGGCATTGTTGACGAGGATGTCGATGTCGGCCGCCTCCTGCGCCAGCCGCGTGACATCCTCGGATTTGCGCAGGTCGACGACATGCGCTGCCGCATCGATCTGGTGCTTGGAGCGGAGCTGCTCGACCAGCGCCGACAGCCGGTCGGCGCTGCGCGCGGCGAGGCGGACATGACAGCCTTCCTCGGCGAATGCTTCCGCCGCCGCGGCGCCGATTCCCTTCGAGGCGCCGGTGATGAGAACGCGCTTGCCGCGCAGGTGAAGATCCATGGAGGGCTCTCGCTGAAAGGGAGGGAGACCGGATTGTCTTGCGCGATTGTCTTGCGCGTCAGCCATGCGGTCAATCCCGCACCGCAGCGTTGCACCCGGGCGTGGTTTGGTCCATTCAGGCGATCGACGATTTCGGCCGGGACCAACCGGCGACAACGCAAGGATCCGCTCGATGAGCAAGAAGCCCTATCGCATCGCAGTCATTCCCGGCGACGGCATCGGCAAGGAGGTCATGCCCGAGGGGCTGCGCGTGATCGAGGCGGCCGCCAAGAAGCACGGCGTCGCGGTGCAGTTCGATCATTTCGACTTCTCGAGCTACGACTATTACGAGAAGCACGGCCAGATGATGCCGGACGACTGGAAGACGCAGATCGGCAGCCATGACGCGATCTATTTCGGCGCGGTCGGCTGGCCGGCCAAGATCGCCGACCACGTCTCGCTGTGGGGCTCGCTGATCAAGTTCCGCCGCGAGTTCGATCAGTACGTCAATCTGCGCCCGGTGCGTTTGATGCCCGGCGTGCCGTCGCCGCTGGCGGGGCGCAAGCCCGGTGACATCGATTTCTGGGTGGTGCGCGAGAACACCGAAGGCGAGTACTCCTCCGTCGGCGGCCGCATGTTCCCGGATACCGACCGCGAGTTCGTCACGCAGCAGACGGTGATGACCCGCACCGGCGTCGACCGCATCCTGAAGTTCGCGTTCGAGCTGGCGCAGTCGCGTCCGAAGAAGCATCTGACCTCGGCGACCAAGTCCAACGGCATCTCGATCACGATGCCGTATTGGGACGAGCGGGTCGAGGCGATGGCCAAGAACTATCCCGGCGTGAAGTGGGACAAGTACCACATCGACATCCTCACGGCGAACTTCGTGCTGCATCCGGACTGGTTCGACGTCGTGGTCGGCTCCAACCTGTTCGGCGACATCCTGTCCGATCTCGGCCCGGCCTGCACCGGCACCATCGGCATCGCGCCGTCGGGCAACATCAACCCGGAACGCAATTTCCCGTCGGTGTTCGAGCCGGTGCACGGCTCGGCGCCTGATATCGCGGGGCAGGGGATCGCCAATCCGATCGGCATGATCTGGTCGGGCGCGATGATGCTGGAGCATCTGGGGGAGAAGACCGCGGCGCAGTCGATCGTCGGCGCGATCGAGCGGACGCTCGCCGAGCGGACGCTGCGGACGCGGGATCTCGGCGGGAATGCGGATACGGTCGCGTGCGGCAAGGCTGTCGCGGAGATGGTGGATTAGTTTCGTTGGCGTCGGTCGCCCCGGCGAACGCCGGGGCCCATAACCACCGGCCGTTGTTGTGGCTACCGGTCTCTGCCACCGTTCGCTCCTGATCAATCACGCGGCATGGGTCCCGGCGTTCGCCGGGACGACCGTGGTTGTTCAGGTCGCAACTCGGCCCACAGCGTCATTGCGAGGAGCGCAGCGACGAAGCAATCCAGGGGCCTCGGCGGGACTCTGGATTGCTTCGCTGCGCTCGCAATGACGAAGAGGTCGTAGGGTGGGCAAAGGCGCGGCTCTGCTGCATCTCCACACGCAGTCGCAGTGGCGCCGTGCCCACCGTCTTGCCGCGAGTGCGCTGATCGATGGTGGGCACGCTGCCGCCTGCGGCGGCTGCTTTGCCTACCCTACACGTCAACAACTACGACTTCGCGACGCGACGGCAATGCTCCCAAGCCGCATGGATCAGGTTCTCGCTCGCCTCGGGCGTGCGGAAGGCGGAATGCGCCGACAGCGTCACGTTGGGGATCGTCGTCAGCACGTGATCTCCGGGCAGCGGCTCGGTGTTGAACACGTCGAGGCCGGCGTGGCGGATGTGGCCGGAGCGGAGCGCCTCGATCATCGCGGTTTCGTCGACGATGGCGGCGCGGGCGGTGTTGATGAAGATGACGCCGTTGCGCATCTGCGCGATGCGCTCGCGCGAGAGGAAGCCGCGGGTGTCGTCGTTGAGCAGGAGATGCAGCGACACGACGTGGCTGGTCGCCAGCAACTGATCGAGTGACACGAACTCCACACCCGGATGGCTTTTCGGCGAGCGGTTCCAGGCGATCACCTTCATGCCGCTGCCGGACGCGATGCGCGCGACCTCGGCGGCGATGCCGCCGAAGCCGATCAGGCCGAGCGTCTTGCCGGTGAGCTGCATGCCGTCGTCGCGCAGCCAGTTGCCGGCGCGCATCTCGCGGTCCATCTGCGCGATACCGCGGGCCGAGGCCCACATCAGCGCGATGGCGGCCTCCGCCACAGCGGTGTCGCCATAGCCCTTGATCAGGTGGACGGTGATGCCGAGCTCGGCCAGCTCGTCCGGGTTCATGTAGCTGCGCGCGCCGGTGCCGAGGAAGACGACGTGCTTCAGGTTCTTGCACTGCTTGGCGACATCGGTCGGCAGCGCGGTGTGGTCGACGATGCCGATCTCGGCGCCGTCGAGAATGGCCGGCCAGTCCTCCGGCTTGATATCGGGATCGAGATGCACGCGCATCTCGGGATCGCCGGGCTGGCGCTGGCGGTCGAAGATCTCGGCGAGCGACGAGTTGGCGTCGATGAATACTCCGCGCACGGGGTGGTCTCCTCAGTTTGAGCCGAGCTAAAACCGCGAAGGCGGTGCGCTCCCTCCCCCCTTGCGGGGGAGGGTCGGGGAGGGGGGTGCCCCAGGCGAAACCGCCCGTGTGGACCCCCACCCCCGACCCCTCCCCGCAAGGGGGAGGGGAGCTCAGTGTGCCCGCGCGATCGAGAGCTGTGTTCGATCAATGATAGTTGGAAGACGTCAGAACTAACAGCCCGTCACGACGCCACGCCCGCGAGCGACAGCACCGTGTGCAGCAGCACGTTGGCTCCCGCCGCACAGTCGGACTGGGTGGCATCCTCCAGCTCGTTGTGGCTGATGCCGTCCTTGCAGGGGACGAACACCATCGCGGCCGGCATGATGGTGTTGAGGTTGCAGGCGTCGTGGCCGGCGCCGGAGGTGATGCGGCGGTGGGAATAGCCGAGCGTGCCGGCGGCGCGCTCCACCGCATCGACCAGCTTGGGATCGAAATGCGTCGGCGGCTTGCGCCAGACCTGGTCGATCGCGATCTCGACCTTGCGCTTCTTCGCAATCTCACCGGCCGCCGCGCGCAGGCTGGCGTCGAGCGCCTCAAGCGTATCGGCATTGGCGCTGCGGCAATCGATGGTGAAGGCGATCTCGCCGGGGATGACGTTGCGCGAGGGATTGGCGATCACGGCCTCGCCGATGGTGGCGACCGCATTCGGCCCGAGCTTGATCGCGATCTGCTCCAGGGTCAGCGCGAACTCCGACAGCGTCAGCAGCGCGTCGCGGCGCAGCGGCATCGGCGTCGAGCCGGCATGGCTCTCGAAGCCCGTGATCTTGCCGTCGTACCAGAACACGCCCTGGCCGTGATCGACCACGCCGATGGTCTTGTTCTCGGCCTCCAGGATCGGGCCCTGCTCGATATGCAGCTCGACGAACCCTGAGAATTTCTGCGTGCCGACCTTGGTCTCGCCGCGATAGCCGATGCCATCCAGCGCCTCGCCGACCGTGACGCCTTCGGCGTCCTTGCGCGACAGAATGTCCTCGACGGTGAAGTCGCCGACGTATGCGGCCGAGGCCATCATCGCCGGGGCGAAGCGCGAGCCTTCCTCGTTGGTCCAGTTGACGATGCACAGCGGCGCGTCGGTCTCTATGCCGGCGTCATTCAGCGTGCGGATCACTTCGAGCGCGCCGAGCGTGCCGAGAATGCCGTCGAACTTGCCGCCGGTCGGCTGGGTGTCGAGATGCGAGCCGAGGCCGACAGGGGCTTTCGACATGTCGCGGCCCTTGCGCACGCCAAACATCGAGCCGAGCGCGTCGACGTGCACTTCAAGCCCGGCGTCCTCGCACGCCTTCCGGAACCAGTCGCGGACCTGCTTGTCCTCCTGGCTCAGGGTCAGCCGGCGCACGCCGCCCTTGGGCGTGCCGCCGAACTTGGCGGTCTCGTGGATGCTGTCCCAGAGGCGGGCGGAATCGATCTGCAGATTGGTGACGGCGCGGCTCATGCTTGACATCCCTGTACTCCGGCATCCTGTCCATCGCGCGCCGCGACGAGCGCGTCAACCGATGCCGTGGGATGGCTGGCCGTCTGCGCCGTCCGGGCTGCCAACTCGGCAACGCGCTCGATCGCGACCATCTCGGGCGACGACAGCCAGCTCGCGGTGAAGGTCAGCGGCGGAATGCGCAGGTCGGTTTTCAGCTCCTGCAGGCGCCCGCTCTCGATCTCATGCGCCACGATCGCAGCGGGAATCACGGCGACGCCGAGGCCCTCGATCGCCATGTGGATCACCGTCGCGAGCGAGGCGCTGGCGTGCAGCCGCATCGGCGGCAGATGCGGGCGATTGAACAGCGAGCGCACATTGTCATAGGGCTGGGTGTTGCGCGGGAAGGTGATGATCGGGAAGCGCGCCATCTGCTCGGCGGTGACCACGCCCGTGCCGAAGCCCAGCGCAGGGCTGGCCAGGAAGCTGATCGGATAGTCGCACAGCACCCGGCTGCGGATGCCCGACTCCGAGGGCGCGCCGAGCGCGAAGGCGAGCTCGATCTCCTGGGCCAAAAGCCGCGCGTGCAGATGGGGCGTGACGTCGACCTCGATCTCCAGCGACAGGTTCGGATAGCTCTCGTTGACGCTCTTGATCAGCCGCGGCAGCCAGTCGTGGACGATGGTCTCGGCGACGCCGAGCCGGAGCACGCCGCGCATCGCCGAGCGGTCGCCGACCTCGGCCAGCATCTCCGCGCGCAGCCCGATCAGCTTCTCGGCATAGACCAGCATCTGTCGTCCGACGGCGGTCGGCGAGGCCACGCGGTGGTCGCGGTTGAGCAGCTTGACGCCGAGCTCACGCTCGAGCTGGGCGATGCGCTGGGAAATCGCCGGCTGGGTGGTGTTGAGGCGCTGCGCGGCGCCGCGGAAGCTGCCGAGCTTGACCACCCAGAGAAAGGTCTCGATGGAACGGAAATCCAACATCAGGCCCGCCTCGGATCAATTTGTTTTATCGATCCTGATTAAAAACGAAGATTAGACTTTATAGCATGGCTGATGTTGAGTGAGTTTGTCGAGATATTAGGCAAATGGCTCAAATGACTGTTTCTGCGGCATTGCAGCAATCGGCTGGCGAAGGGGGGCTTCTCCCGAGCCACCAGGCCCGCCTGGATTATCGCACCGGCAAGGGCTGGAGCACGGCCGGGGTTGCCAATGGCTTCGTCCAGGGCAATCTGGCGATCATTCCCGAGCAGTACGCTGGCGCCTTCCATCGCTTCTGCCAGCTCAATCCCAAGCCGTGCCCGATCATCGGCATGTCCGATCCCGGCAATCCTCATATTCCGGCACTCGGTGCCGATCTCGACATCCGCACCGACGTGCCGCGCTACCGCGTCTGGCGCGACGGCGAGATGGTCGAGGAGCCGACCGATCTGATGGCGCATTGGCGCGACGGCCTCGTCACCTTCGTGCTCGGCTGTTCGTTCTCGTTCGAAGAGGCGCTGATGGCCGACGGCCTGCCGATCCGGCACATCGAGCAGGGCTGCCGCGTGCCGATGTACCGCACCAACATCGCCTGCACGCCGTCCGGCCCGTTCGCCGGTCCCATGGTGGTGTCGATGCGCCCGTTCAAGCCGGCGCAGGCGATTCGCGCGGTGCAGATCACGACGCGATTTCCCGCCGTGCACGGCGCGCCGGTGCATCTCGGCCTGCCGGAGCAGATCGGAATCGCCGATATCAACAAGCCTGATTACGGTGACCCGGTGTCGGTGGGCGCGGACGAAATTCCCGTATTCTGGGCCTGTGGCGTGACTCCGCAGGCGGTGATCGCGGCGGCGAAGCTGCCGTTCGCCATCACGCATGCGCCGGGGCTGATGCTGATTACCGATCTCCGGAACAAGGATCTCGCCGTCCTCTAATCAGGCAGCCATGCTGCTAATTGAGCCTTTACCGCCGACCTCAACCGCTTCATCGATGCGCTTTCATCAGAGGATCTTCTCATGACCATCACGCGCCGTAACGTCCTGCTTGGAGCCACCGCTGCCGCCGCCCTCGGGCCGATCGCCGCCCGCGCGCAGACCTCCGAGGTGAAGATCGGCGTCATCTATCCGTTCTCCGGCGCCAGCGCGCAGATCGGCGTCGACGCGCAGCGCGCGTTCGAGACCGCGGCCGAGATCATCAACGGCAAGTATGATTTCGACCTGCCGCTCGCCCGCACCGAGGGCCTGCCGGGCCTCGGCGGCGCCAAGATCAAGCTGGTGTTCGCCGACCACCAGGCCGACCCCCAGAAGGGCCGCGCCGAGGCCGAGCGCCTGATCACCCAGGAGAAGGTCGCCGCCGTCATCGGTTCCTATCAGAGCGCGGTCGCGGTGACCGCGAGCCAGATCTGCGAGCGCTACCAGATCCCGTATCTCTCGGCCGACAATTCCTCGCCGAGCCTGCATCGTCGTGGCCTGAAGTATTATTTCCGCGCCGCCCCGCATGACGAGATGTTCTCGCAGGCGATGTTCGACTTCTTCGACGCGATGAAGAAGAAGGGCACCAAGATCGAGACCTTGGCGCTGTTCCACGAGGACACCATCTTCGGCACCGATTCGAGCAACGCCCAGCTCAAGCTCGCCCAGGAGCGCGGCTACAAGGTCGTCGCCGACATCAAGTACCGCGCCAACTCGCCGTCGCTGTCGGCCGAGGTGCAGCAGCTCAAGGCCGCGAATGCCGACGTGCTGATGCCCTCGAGCTACACCACCGACGGCATCCTCCTGGTCAAGACGATGGCCGAGCTCGGCTACAAGCCGAATGCGATCGTCGCCCAGGACGCCGGCTTCTCGGAGAAGGCGCTGTATGACGCGGTCGGCGACAAGCTCGAAGGCGTGATCTCGCGAGGCTCGTTCTCGCTCGACCTCGCCGCCAAGCGGCCGATGGTCGGCAAGATCAACGACATGTTCAAGGCCAAGTCGGGCAAGGACTTCAACGACTACTCGTCGCGCCAGTTCATGGGCCTGATCGTGATGGCCGACGCCATCAACCGCGCCAAGTCCACCGACGGCGAGAAGATCCGCGACGCGCTGGCCGCCACCGACATGCCGGGCGACCAGACCATCATGCCGTGGAAGCGGGTGAAGTTCGACGAGAACGGCCAGAACAACGACGCCGACCCTGTGCTGCTGCAATATGTCGGCGGCAAGTTCGTCACGATCTTCCCGACCCAGGCCGCCGTGGCGGAAGCCAGCTGGCCGATGAAGTAACGAACTCCCGCCCGAGGGGCGGGAAGACCATGACGGAGCATCTGTCGTGCTCCGTCATTGCGAGGAGCGTAGCGACGAAGCAATCCAGGGCCGCAGAGAAGGTCTGGATTGCTTCGCTTCGCTCGCAATGACGGGGGAGCAAGTGAAGTGACAGCAGAAACAATCATCCAAAGTCTCGCCAGCGGCCTGCTGATGGGCCTGCTCTACGGCCTGATCGCCGTCGGCCTGGCCCTCATCTTCGGCCTGATGGACGTCGTGAACTTCGCCCATGGCGAGTTCCTGATGATCGCGATGTATGCAACCTTCTTCCTGTTCGCCTATTTCGCGCTCGATCCGCTGCTGTCGGCGCCGATCGTCGCGGCCGGATTGTTCGTGTTCGGCGCGGTCGTCTATCTGCTGATTGTCAGATTTGCCGTCCGCGCCAAGGCCAATACCGGCATGGTGCAGATCTTCTCCACCTTCGGCCTAGCCGTCCTGATGCGCGGCGTCGCGCAGTACTTCTTCACCCCGGACTATCGCAGCATTCCGCACTCCTATCTGGGCGGCAAGACGATCTCGATCGCCGGCATCTATCTGCCGCAGCCGCAACTGGTCGGCGCGCTCATCGCGATCGCGGCGTTCGCCGGCCTCTACTTCTTCATCCACCGCACCGATTTCGGCCGCGCGCTGGAGGCAACGCGTGAGGATGCCGGCGCGGTGGCGCTGGTCGGCATCGACAAGAACAAGGTGTTCGCGCTCGGCTGGGGTCTTGGCGCGGCGCTGGTCGGCCTCGCAGGCGCGGTCATGGCGATCTTCTTCTACGTCTTCCCCGACGTCGGCGCGTCGTTCGCGACCATCGCCTATGTCACGGTGGCGCTCGGCGGCTTCGGCAGCGTGTTCGGCGCCTTCGCGGGCGGCATCGTGGTCGGCCTCGTCGAGGCCATCACCACGCTCATCCTGCCGCCGTCGCTGAAGACCGTCGGCATCTACGGCGTCTATCTCCTCGTCGTGTTCGTCCGCCCGCGCGGCCTGTTCGGATCGATCTGATGGACAAGGCATTCATTCAACGTCGCCGGCGCGACCTCATCCTTGCCGCCTTCCTTGCGGCGATCGCCGCGGCCGTGCCGTTCTTCGTCAAGGACGTGTACGTCCAGAACATCATGGTGCTGACCCTGATGTACGCGGCGCTGTCGCAGAGCTGGAACATTCTGTCCGGCTATTGCGGCCAGATCTCGCTCGGGCACGCGCTGTACTTTGGCCTCGGCGCCTATACGACCGCGATCCTGTTCACCAAGTTCGGCGTGCTGCCGTGGTTCGGCATGCTCGCCGGCGGCCTGATCTCGGCTGTGATTGCGATGGCGCTGGGCTATCCCTGCTTCCGGCTCGGCGGCCATTACTTCGTCATCGCCACCATCGTCATCGCCGAGATCACGCTGCTCCTGTTCCAGAACTGGGACTGGGCGGGGGCCGCGCTCGGCATCGATATTCCGGTGCGGCGCGACTCCTGGCTGACGTTCCAGTTCACCCGCTCCAAGCTGCCGTATTTCTACTTCGCGCTGGCGCTCGCCTGCGTCGCCTGGTTCGTCACCTGGTGGCTGGAGGATTCAAAATGGGGCTATTGGTGGCGTGCGGTGAAGGACAATCCCGTCGCGGCCGAAAGCCTCGGCGTCGACGTCTTCAACTCCAAGATGGGCGCCGCGGCCGTCTCCGCCTTCCTGGTCGCGATCGGCGGCAGCTTCTACGCGCAGTTCGTCTCCTATATCGATCCCGAGAGCGTGATGGGCTTCCAGTTCTCGCTGCTGATGGCGCTGCCGGCCGTGCTCGGCGGGATCGGCACCCTGTGGGGCCCGATGCTCGGCGCCGTGATCCTGATCCCGCTGACCGAGCTGACGCGCTCCTATATCGGCGGCTCCGGCCGTGGCGTCGACCTGATCGTCTATGGCGGCCTGATCATCGCGATCTCGCTGGCGCGGCCGCAGGGGCTGGTCAGCCTGTTCTCCCGCAAGCCGAAGCCGGCCACGCAGCCGGCGCGAGAGGCGGTGGCGTCATGACCGCGTTGTTGGAAACCCGCAACATCACCCAGCGCTTCTCGGGCCTGACGGCGAACTCCGACGTCTCGATCTCGATCGGGCGCGGCGAGATCGTCGGCCTGATCGGGCCGAACGGCGCCGGCAAGTCGACCCTGTTCAATCTGATCGCCGGCGCGTTCAAGCCGACGGAAGGCCAGATCCTGTTCGACGGCGAGGACGTCACCGCGCTGCCGGCGGCCGAACGCTGCCAGCGCGGCATCGGCCGCACCTTCCAGGTCGTCAAGAGCTTCGAGAGCATGACGGTGATCGAGAACGTCATCGTCGGCTCCCTGGTGCGCACCACCAACATGCGCGACGCCCGCCGCAAGGCGCATGAGGTGCTGGCGTTCTGCGGCCTCGATGCGCGCGCCGACGTGCTGGCGAGCGATCTCGTGCCCTCGGAGAAGCGCCGCCTCGAAGTGGCGCGCGCGCTCGCGACCGAGCCGAAGCTCTTGCTGCTCGACGAGGTGCTGACCGGCCTGACGCCGGTCGAATCGCAGAAGGGCGTCGAGCTCGTGCGCCGCGTGCGCGACACCGGCATCACGGTGCTGATGGTCGAGCACGTCATGGAGATCGTGATGCCGTTGGTCGATCGCGCCATCGTGCTCGACCTCGGCAAGGTGCTGATCGAGGGCAGCCCCAAGGATGTCGTCCGCGATCCCAAAGTCATTTCCGCCTATCTTGGAGACCGCCATGCTGTCGGTGCGTGACGTCACCACCGCCTATCAGGGCCTGGTCGCGATCTCGAACGTCTCGCTCGACGTCGAGAAGGGCGAGATCGTCTGCGTCGCCGGCGCCAATGGCGCGGGCAAGTCGACCTTGCTGAAATCGATCGCCGGCGCCGAGCGGCCGCGCGCCGGCAGCGTCACCTTCGACGGCCACCGCATCGACGGCATGGCGCAGCATCTGATCACGGGGAAGGGCATCGCCTATGTGCCGGAGAACCGCCGGCTTTTCCCGCGGCTCTCGGTGCGCGACAATCTCCGGCTCGGCAGCTACCTCTATCGCAGCGAGGCCAACCGCGAGGAGCCGCTGGAGTTCGTGTTCAAGCTGTTCCCGCGCTTGTCGGAGCGGCTGGAGCAGCGCGCCGAGACCTTGTCCGGCGGCGAGCAGCAGATGCTGGCGATCGGCCGCGCGCTGATGACCAGGCCCCGGCTTTTGATGCTCGACGAGCCGTCGCAGGGCATCATGCCGAAACTGGTCGACGAGATCTTCCAGGCCGTGAAGAAAATCCGCGACGCCGGCATGACCGTGCTGATCGTCGAGCAGCGCATGGCGGAGTGTTTGGAGATCGCGGATAGGGCGTACATCCTGCAGACGGGCCGCGTGCTGATGCAGGGCACGGCCGCGGAGATCAGCGGCAACAAGGACGTGCGGAAGGCATATCTGGGGCTGTGAGGCGCGTTGCGCTGCGCCAGGAGTCCTGTCGCAATCGCGAGTGTAGCGAAGCAATCCAGGGTCGTTCCTGTCGCCCCTGGATCGCGTCGCTTCGCTCGCGATGACGGAGTATGAGGGACGTTCGGTGCCCGCCACAACCGTCATTGCGAGCGTAGCGAAGCAATCCAGGAATGCCTCACCAGTCAAAGGTCCTGGTGGTCTCGCCGATGTCTTGGACAACGGTCTGAAGGATCAGATGACCGTGTCATACAAGTCATTCCACTGCGGATTGAGAGCTTCAATCAGCGCCAACTTCTTCCTTCGGCTGCCGGACTTGATCTGCTTCTCGCGTTCGATGGCAGCTATCATCGTTTCGTGCGGTTCGTACCACACCAGCAGCTTGCAGCCGTGGGTCTTGGTAAAGCCGGGCACGAGGCCTTCGCGATGCTGATAGGCCCGGTTCGGCAGATCGCTCGTCACGCCCACGTAGAGCGTTCCGTTCCGGCGGCTTGCCATGATGTACACGTAAGGCTGTTTCATCGGCGTATCCGATGCATCGAGCGGGAGCGACGCAGCATCAAACAAAGTCTTTGCTGCAGCCCCTGGATCGCGTCGCTGCGCTCGCGATGACGGAGTATGAGGGACATTCGGTGCCCACCACAACCGTCATTGCGAGCGTAGCGAAGCAATCCAGGGGCCAAGGTAAAGGTCTCTTTGGCGAGGATGCGAGCGACGCTGGCGACCGAACGATCAGCCGACCCGTCTCACACCATCCCCTTGCCGGCATCCGAGCCCTGCCGCCGCTGGCGGGCCTGCAGCACCAAAATGACCGACAGCGCTGCGAAGATCACCACGAAGGACACCGCCGAGGTCAGCGTGCCCAGCGCGTAGATGTCGGGCTTGGTCACGGTCGTCGTCAGGCCCTGCAATTCCAGCGGCAGCGTGTTCACCGAGCCGATGGCCTGGCTCGAACGGGCGAGTTCATCCCAGGACAGCGTGAAGCCGAACAGGCCGATGCCGACGACCGACGGCAGGATGATCGGCAGCACGACGTGGCGGAAGGTCTGCCAGGGGGTGGCGCCGAGGTCGCGGGCGGCTTCTTCGAGGCGGCCGTCGAAGCGGTTGAAGATCGCGAACATGATGAGGAGGCCGAACGGCAATGTCCACGTCAGGTGCGCCCCTAAGCCCGACGTGAACAGGCCCATCGCCGTGGTATGGCCCTCGGCCAGCCAGCCCAGGCCGTAATCGGCGGCGTGCTTGTTGATGAAATCGTCGATCAGGCGGAATTCCAGCGCAATGCCGAGCGAGGTGATGATCGAGGGCATGATCAGGCTCGCGATCGCCGTATAGAAAACAATCGAGGCGCCGCGGAACGGCTTTCGGAATGCCATGCCGGCGGCGACCGACAGCACCACGGTGATGACCATCACCACGAGGCCGAGCGCCAGCGAGCGCTTGAAGGCGGCGCCGATGTCGACGATGCCGCCGCCGGAAAACACTTTTCCGAACCAGGTCAGCGACACGCCGTTCATCGGGAACGTCAGACCACCGTCGGGGCCCTGGAACGACAGGATGTAGATCGCGATCATCGGGCCGTACAGGAACAGCACATAGGCCGTGAAGAACAGCGCGAGGATGTAGAAGGAGCGGGGGCGCTTGTCTCCCATCTCTCAGAGCTCCTTGCGCACGTCGACGATCCGCGTCAGCGCGGAGATGATGATGATGGTGATGCCGAGCAGGATCACGGCGTTGGCCGCGGCGGCGGGGAACTGCAGCGCCGACAGGCGCGCCTCGATGATCTTGCCGGCGGAGGCGATCTGCTGGCCGCCCATCACGCCGATGGTGACGAAATCGCCCATCACGATGGTGATGACGAAGATCGAGCCGATCACGATGCCGGGCTTCGACAGGGGAATGACGATGTTGACCAGAGTCTGCCAGCCGGACGCGCCGGCGTCATAGGCGGCCTCGATCAGGCGCTTGTCGATGCGGATCATCGAATTGAAGATCGGCACCACCATGAAGAAGGTGAACAGGTGCACCAGCGCCAGCACGACGGAGAATTCGGAGAACAGCAGCCATTCGATCGGCTTGTTGATGACACCGGCGCCGACCAGCCCCTGATTGACCAGGCCGTTGCGGCCGAGCAGGGGGATCCAGGCGATCATGCGGATGACGTTCGAAGTCCAGAACGGGATCGTGCACAGCAAAGACAGCACGATCTGCCAGGTCTTGCTGCGGACATGGAAGGCGAGAAAGTAGGCGACCCAGAAGCCGATCATCAAGGTCAGGGCCCAGGTCAGCAGGCACAGCTTCAAGGTCTTCAGGTAGGTCTTCAGGATGGTGCACAGCTCGGGCAGGTTGGCGACGCAGCCCTCGAACGTATCGGTGTAGCCGCGGAAGCTGAGCGCCGGAATCATCTCATATTCATTGTAGTCCCAGACGCTGACGATCACGACGAGCACGAGCGGCAGCAGGAAGAACAGCGCGAACACCAGCGTCATGGGCCCCGCTTGCAGCCAGGCGATCGAGCGCGTGGTCATCTTGCGCAGCGTGCTCTGCGCGGGCGCGAGCGTTTCGGGCGAATTGTCGATCGTCACGGCCAAGGGAGATACCTGTCGTCTGGTCGCGAATGCCTTGAGCGGCTGAGAAAATCTGCCGCGCCCACGACCAGCGCGGGCGCGGCAGTAATGGCGGTCACATCAGGCGGCGATGAACTCGTTCCACTTGCGGACCATGTAGTCGTTCTCGTCCATGACGGCGTTCCAGCACACGACGCCGCCCATGCGGTCGTCATAGGAGCCGCCGTCGCGCACCGCGCCGGCCTTCTCCATCAGGGTGCCGTCCGGCGCCTTGATGTCGCTCTTCGCCGGCTTGCCTTCCATCCAGTAGCCCCACTCGTCCTCGGTCATGTTGGCCTTGGCGGTGGAGAGCACGGCCGAGTAGTAGCCCTGGCGGTTGAGGTAGGCGCCGGCCCAGCCGGACAGGTACCAGTTGACGAACTCATAGGCCCAGTCGAGCTTCGGGCTGCCGCCGACGGCCTTGGAGACGCAGAAGCCGGAAGCCCAGGAGCGGTAGCCTTCCTTCAGCGGCTGGAAGGTGCAGGCGATGCCCATCGAGCGCACCTTGGTGACGGCCGGCGACCACATCGACTGGATCACCGTCTCGCCCGAAGCCATCAGGTTGACCGACTCGTTGAAGTCCTTCCAGAACGCGCGGAACTGGCCGGCCTTCTTGGCCTCGGTCAGCACCTTCATCGTGAGGTCGATCTCGGCCTTGGTCATGTTGCCCTTGTCGGCATATTTGTATTGGCCGGTCGCCTCGACGACGAGTGCGGCGTCCATGATGCCGATCGAGGGGATGTTGAGGATCGAGGCCTTGCCCTTGAACTCGGGGTTGAGCAGCTCGGCCCAGGAGTTGATGGGACGCTTGATGAGGTCGGGGCGGATGCCGAGCGTGTCGGCGTTGTAGACCGTCGGAATCAGGGTGACGAATTCGGTGGGCGTCGCCGAGAAGGTCTTGGAGTTCGCGCCCTCGAGATACAGCACCTTCCAGGGCGCGGTGCCCTGGCCGCCGATCTTCTTGCCGTTCGGCAGCTCGCCCTTGGTGAACACGGGCGTGATGTTGTTGAACTCCTTGATCTTGCGCGCATCGAGCGGAAAGATGTTGCCCGACGGCACCAGCTTCTTCAGCGAGAAATACTCGGTGTCGAGCACGTCGAACGAGTTCGGCTGGGTGATGACGCGCTTGGTGACGTCGTCGGTCGTCGCCGTGATGTATTCGATCTTGATGCCGGTGTCGGCGAGGCACTTCTTGGCGATCTCGTCGCCCTCGTTCACGGCGGTGCCGAGATAGCGCAGCACCTTCGGATCGGCGGCGTGCACGTAGGGCGCGCTGAGCAGCGTGCCCGTGCCGGCGAGACCGGCGACGCCGGCCGCGCCCTTCAGCAGCGAGCGGCGGCTGATGGGTGTCTTTTTCGATCGATCAGTCATGATCATCTCCTTGATCATCTTCTTGGGATAGAAAACGAGAAAGCGAAATCAGGCGAGAAAATCAGGCCACGAGTTCTGCGGCCGGTGCGGCGGCAGCAGCGGGGCGGGGCGTCAGCGCGTCGGCCTGCGCCGGATTCCAGGTCACGACGACGCGCTCGCCGATCACGTGGGTCTCGGCGTCGAACTCATCGTCGCTGAGCTGGGCCGAAATTTCAGGGCCGCCGTCGGTCGCGACCGCGATCAGCACATACGTGCCCTGATACTCGATCTTGCTGATCGTGCCGGGCACGGCAGGACCGTCGATCGCGGCGTTCGGCGCCTTCAACTGGATTCGGTCGACACGCACGGCGAATGTTTCGCCCTTCAGCGGGATGACGTTGTGGCCGCCGATGAAGCGGGCGGCGAACTCCGTGCGCGGATGATTGAAGATCTCGCGCGGGCTGCCCTGCTGCTCGATCTTGCCGCCGTTCATCAGCACCACGAGATCGGACAGCGCCATCGCCTCGTCCTGGCCGTGGGTGACGTGGATGAAGGTGAGGCCGAGCTCGCGCTGCAGCCGCTTCAGCTCGGCGCGCATGCGCAGCCGCAGGAACGGATCGAGCGCCGACAAGGGCTCGTCGAGCAGCAGGATCTGCGGCGAGGTGATCAGCGCGCGCGCCAGCGCAACGCGCTGCTGCTGGCCGCCGGAGAGCTGCGCCGGCAGGCGGCCGGCATAGCTCTGCATGTCCACGAGATCGAGCAGCTCGCGCGCCTTGGCATGGCGCTCGGGCTTCGACACGCCCTTCATCTTCAGCGCGAAGGCGACGTTGTCGATGACGGAGAGATGCGGAAACAGCGCGTAGGACTGGAACATCATCGCGGTGCCGCGGCCCGCGGGCGGCAGCTCGGTGACGTTCTTGGCGCCGACGATGATGTCGCCCGAGGTGGCGGACTCATGGCCCGCGATCATGCGCAGGGTCGAGGTCTTGCCGCAGCCGGACGGGCCGAGCAGGCAGCAATAGGAGCCGGCGGGAATCCGCAGGTCGATTGCGTCGACGGCGGTGACGTGACCGTACATCTTCGTCACCTTCACCAGTTCCAAGCTTGCGCCCGCCGCCATCCGCCCTCCACATTCTTTCATCGTGATCGAGATCCGGGCATGACTCATGGTCCGCACGTTCGGGTGCCCGGCTCCCGACCTGCGTGGTGTCTGCAACGGATATGCCAATGACCGGCAGCCGGATTGCCATGTGCATAAGGAGCGCGCGCTCGGGGCGACGCGTATGCAACAGGCCAGCGCAAGCCGCTTGCTCCGGCGGCCGTCCGGCTCACGCCGGGCGCTCCCTTCAGAAAACAGCGGCAACCACGGCGTTGTGGAGGCACTTTGCCCATTCCTGTCTGTGCACCAGGCGTGTGAAGCGGGCGTCGCTGCAATCGATGGTGGCGATGCCGGTCGCGCCGCCGCGTCGCATTCGCCGGTGTCTGCCTATCGATCGAGCGGCCGCTGCTGGCCTGCGCAGCCAAGCGTTGCCTCAATATTAGGCATTAAAGCTTTCCGGAGGCAAGGCGGACTGACGAGTGACGTCGCGTCCCACGGCCGTCGTGTCGTCTGAGTGACGGCTCATGAGCCTAGGCGGCCGCTCTCTGCCGCGATCTCAGTCTTACCCTCCCCCTCCAGGGGAGGGTGACAGCGGGGCTGGCCTCCGCGCTGCCGCCGCAGAAGCGCAAACGCGCGACAGGCTGCTTGATGTGACTTTCCAGCTAGCGCAACCTTGTCCCCAGCTTGGCGTGCGCCGCCGCCATCAGCATGCGCTCGGCGATGCCGCGCAACTCGGCGATCCCGATGCGATCGGTTTCGGCAAAGACCTCGTAGGAATCGGTCACGATGGGAAACCAGCGATAGAAGCGCGCCTCCTCGAACAGCACGCGGGCGGCGGCTTCGATCTCGGCGGGCGAAGGTGCAGGGTACTGCATGCGCGTCGGCCGCCGTTCGATCAGTGATGATCGGTGTGATCGGGCAAGGTGAGGCCGAACACCTTGATGAGGTCGTCGACCTGCTGCGGCGACAGATGGCGGGGATTGAGCCCGCGCAGCAGCAGATAGAGCTTGGCCGTCTCCTCCAGCTCCTCCATCGCGAACACCGCGGCCTCGAGCGAGTCGCCGGAGACGACGGGGCCGTGATTGGCGAGCAGCACGGAGGCGTATTTTCCGGCGAGACCCTTGATCGCGTCGGCCACCGCGGGATCTCCCGGACGATGATAGGGCACCAAAGCGGTCTGGCCGCAGCGCATCAAATAGTAAGGTGTCAGCGGCGGCAGCGCGGCGCGCGGGTCGATCTCCGGCAGCATCGAGAGCGCGACCGAATGTGTGGAGTGCAGATGCACCACGGCGCGCGCGGCCTCGCGGGTCTGGTACAGCGCCGTGTGCAGCGGCACCTCCTTGGTCGGCGCATCGCCGGAGACCAGCCTGCCGTCAGCATCGAGCCGCGACAGCTTGGCCGGATCGAGAAAGCCGAGCGAGGCGTTGGTCGGCGTCACCAGCCAGCCGCCGTCGTCGAGCCGCACGCTGATGTTGCCGGACGAGCCGGGCGTCAGCCCGCGCTCGAACAGCGAGCGGCCGAACCGGCAGATGGCCTCGCGAATCGCAGTGTCCGCCACGGAGTCTTCCTCGTTCCCTCGATGCCTTGTCTCACGCTTTGGCAGCGTGGCCAAGCCGTGATACCCAGGGACGAATCGGGCCAACCGGACCTGTCCAGGAAACGCTTCGAGGATCTGCCGCATGTCGTCGCCATCGCAATTGAACGTCGCCGTGATCGGGCTCGGCTCCATGGGCTATGGCATGGCGACCTCGCTCAAGCGCGCCGGCTTCGCGGTGACCGGATGCGATGTCTCGGCGGAGGCGGTGGCCCGCTTCGTGGCCGAGGGCGGCAAGGGCGCGAAGAGCCCGGCTGAGGCAGCCGCGGGCGCCGACATCGTCGTGAGCGTCGTCGTCAATGCGGCGCAGACCGAAGCCATCTTGTTCGGCCCCGGCGGCGCCGCCGAGACGATGCCGAAGGACGCCGTATTCGTGTCCTCCGCGACCATGGATCCGGACGTGGCGCGGCGTCTCGCCAGGCAGCTCGAGGCCACCGGCCGGCATTATCTCGATGCGCCGATCTCCGGCGGCGCGCAGCGCGCCGCGCAGGGCGAACTGACCATCCTGGCCTCGGGCAGCGCGGCGGCGTTTGCCAAGGCGCGTCCGGCGCTCGATGCGATGGCGGCCAAGCTTTATGAGCTCGGCGATGAAGCGGGCCAGGGCGCCGCGTTCAAGATGATCAACCAGCTGCTTGCCGGCGTGCACATCGCCGCCGCCAGCGAGGCGATCGCGTTCGCCGCCAAGCAGGGGCTCGATATCAGGAAGGTCTATGAGGTCATCACCGCCTCGGCCGGCAATTCCTGGATGTTCGAGAACCGCATGCCGCACGTGCTCGACGGCGACTACACGCCGCGCAGCGCGGTCGAGATCTTCGTCAAGGACCTCGGCATTATCCAGGACATGGCGCGCAACCACCGCTTCCCGGTGCCGGTCTCGGCCGCCGCGCTGCAGATGTTCCTGATGACGGCGGCCGCCGGCATGGGCCGCGACGACGATGCCTCGGTGGCGCGGATGTACGCCCAGGTCACCGGCACCACGCTGCCGGGCTCTTCCAAGTAACTTTGCAAGTAACAGCACGAGTTGTCACGCCATGCCGCGCTTTGCCGCCAATCTCTCGATGATGTTCACCGAGCATCCCTTCCTCGACCGCTTCGCGGCCGCCGCCAAGGCCGGCTTCACCGCGGTCGAGTTCCTGTTTCCCTATGATCATCCGGTCGAGGAGGTCGGCAAGCGCCTGCATGGCAACGGCCTGACGCAGGCGCTGTTCAACCTGCCGCCCGGCAATTGGGACGCCGGCGAGAAGGGCTTTGCGGCGCTGCCTCAGCGCTTCGACGATCTGAAAGCAAGCCTGGAGACGGCGCTGCCCTATGCCGAGGCGACCGGCGTGAAGCGGCTGCACATGATGGCCGGAATCGCCGACCGCCACGATGCGAAGGCGGTGGAGGCCTACTACAAATCGGTTGCCTGGGCGGCGGAGTTCTTCGCGCCGCATGGCCTCGACGTCGTGATCGAGCCGATCAATCCGCGCAACGTGCCGGGCTATTTTCTCAATGACTTCGGCTTTGCCCGCGATCTGATCCGCGAGCTGAAAATCCCCAATCTCAAGCTGCAGTTCGACATCTATCACTGCCAGATCATCCATGGCGACGTCACGATGCGGCTGCGCGAGATGATGGACATCACGGGCCATATCCAGATCGCCAGCATTCCCTCGCGCAACGAGCCCGACGGCGAGGAGCTGAACTATCCGTTCCTGTTCGGAGAGCTTGACCGGCTCGGCTATGCCGGCTTCGTCGGCTGCGAATACAATCCGCGCGGCCGCACCGAGGACGGGCTCGGCTGGTTCGAAGCCTACAAGGGAGTGAAGCCGTGACCTTGAAGCTCGGCTGCATCGCCGACGACTACACCGGCGCCTCCGACCTCGCCAACACGCTGACTCGGGCCGGCCTGAGCACCGTGCAGACCATCGGCGTGCCCGCCGCCGACCTCGCCTTGCCCGAGGTCGATGCGGTCGTGGTCTCGTTGAAGAGCCGCTCGATCGAGGCGTCGCTCGCGGTGGCCCGCTCGCGCGAGGCCGACGCTTGGCTGCGCGCGCGTGGCGCTGACCATGTCTTGTTCAAGATCTGCTCGACCTTCGACTCCACCGACGCCGGCAATATCGGTCCGGTCATGGACGCGCTGGCGGGTGATGCCGGTGACGGCATCGTGCTCGTGACCCCTGCGTTCCCCGAGACCAAGCGTACCGTCTATCAGGGCAATCTGTTCGTCGCCGGCGTGCCGTTGAATGAGAGCCCGCTGAAGGATCATCCGCTCAACCCGATGCATGACGCCAATCTGGTGCGCGTGCTCGCAAGGCAGAGCCGCCGCAAGATCGGCCTGGTCGATCTCGCCGCGGTGGTGCACGGACCCGAAGCGATCAGCCACCGCCTCGCCGAACTGGCGGGGCAGGGCATCGGCGCAGCCATCGTCGACGCCGTGTTCGACGCCGATCTGACCGCGATCGGCGCGGCGGCCTTGCAGCACAAGGTTTCGGTCGGTGCCTCCGGCATCGGGCTCGGGCTGGCGCGGGCGCTGGTCGAGGCCGGGCACGGGCCTGCGCATGGCCTCGGCCATCACCACGACGCGCCGGTCGGCGGCCTCGCGGCGTGCCTGGCCGGCAGCTGCTCGCAAGCCACTCTGCAGCAGATCGCGCAGGCCGAGACGATCATGCCGGTCTTGCATCTCGACGCCGCGGGCCTGGTCGCCGGCCCCGACGAGGCGCGGCGGGCGCTCGCCTGGGCGCGCGAGCGTATCGGCAAGGGCCCGGTGCTGATTGCCTCCAGCGCGACGCCGGATCAGGTCAGCGCGCTGCAGGCGAGGCACGGCCGCGAGGCCGCGGGGCACGCCATCGAACAGGCGATGGCCGATCTCGCGGAGGGACTGATCGAGGCCGGTGTGCGGCGGCTGATCGTCGCCGGCGGCGAGACCTCCGGCGCGGTCGTTGACCGGCTCAGGATTCCCGGCTTCCTCGTCGGGCCGGAGATCGCCGCGGGCGTCCCCGTGCTGCGCGCGATCGGCGCTCAGGGTGAGATGCTGCTGGCGCTGAAGTCCGGCAATTTCGGCGGACCAACATTCTTTGCCGACGCGCTGGGGTTGATGCGCTAGCGGTCGCATCGATGCGTTCCGGATTTCGGAACGCCGCGCCGGATCGCAAGGCCATCTGCATCATCCGTGAGCCCTCGAACGGTGCGGTCACATGCCGTGCCTCGATAAGCATCGGAGCGCACACAGAAAATGCAGAAGAATCTCGCGTGTGGAGCGCAAAGACACCCGTAAATTAACGGAGTAGAGGGACCTCACCTCTATACCACCCCTATGGGACCGCGGCGTGGTGGGTCCTTCTGTGGGTAGGGCAATGAAACTGAATCGGATCGGCTACAAACTCGGACTCGCCGGCGCCATCGGCGCCACGCTCGCGGTCGGCATGATCGCCAACCAGATGATGGCCGAGAGAGCCGTCGGCCAGGCCAACCAGCAGGCGGAGCGCGCGCGGCGCGTGGTCGAGAGCGTGTTGTCCGCCAGCATCAACATGCAGCAGACCCAGCTCGGCGGCCGCTCGGCGCGGCTGGCGCGGGCGACGACCGATGCCGAAAAGGCTGCCGCCGACATTCAGCAGTTCTCGACCGCGATGGTCGCCGACATCGACGCGGCCCTCACCAACGTCTCGACATCCGAGGATCGGGCCCGGCTGACCCGGCTCAAGGAGCTGATGACGAACTATGCCGCCGGTGCGGTCGATCTCGCCGAGGCGCAGAAGAAGCTGCTGACGCAGATCGAGAAGCGCAGCGCGGTGTCCAACGACTGGAACACCAGCCTGAAGGCGCTGCTCGCCTCGCCGGCGCTGCCGAACCTCGCTTTTCGCGAGCGGGTCGAGCGTCAGCTTCACGCCGCCGACGCCAAGCTGAACTACATGCGTTCGCAGGCGTGGCGCTTCGGCATGACCGGCGACGCCGCGACCATCGCGACCGTGAAGCAGACCGTGCCCGGGCTGAAGAGCTCGCTCACCGATGCGCGCATGCTGGCAGACGATCGCGAGGTCCAGGCCACGATCGTCAAGCTCAACGGACTCGCGTCCGACTTCGTCGCGGCGAATGACGAGGTGGTGAAGACCGAGGGGATCAAGGAAGCCGTGCTGCGCGACCGCACGCTGGTCTATCTCGGCGAGGCCGGCCAGCTGATGAATGCGGCGATCCAGGACGCCCGCGCGCGCAATGCCAAGGCCAGGTCCGACGCCGACCAGGTGGCCGCGCAGGCGAGCCGCATCACGCTGATCGTCGGTCTCGCCGTTCTGTTGTCGGTGATCGCATCGGTCGTGTTCTCGTTCCTCGGCATCGCGCGGCCGCTGACGCGGCTCAATGCGGCGCTCGGCGAGATGGCCCGCGGCCGTCTCGACATCGAGATCCCCGGCGCGACGCGCGGCGACGAGATCGGCGATCTCGCCAAGACCGTGACCGTCATCCAGAGCAATGCGGAGGAAAAGGCGCGCGCCGAGGCCGAGGAGAAGAACGCGCAGGACGCGGTCGCCGCGCGCCAGCGCAAGGCCGACATGCAGCGGCTGGCCGAGCAGTTCGAGGCCGCGGTCGGCGAGATCGTGAACACGGTGTCGTCGGCGTCGAGCCAGCTCGAACAGTCCGCGACGACCTTGACCCAGGCGGCGACGCGCTCGCAGGGCCTGACCACGGCGGTCGCCTCGGCATCCGAGGAAGCCACCACCAACGTGCAGTCGGTGGCGTCGGCGACCGAGCAGATGGCCTCGTCGGTGACCGAGATCAGCCGCCAGGTGCAGGAATCCGCGCGCATCGCCAACGATGCCGTCGGCCAGGCCCGCACCACCACCGGCCGCGTCAGCGAGCTGTCGAAAGCCGCGACGCGCATCGGCGACGTCGTCGAGCTCATCAACACCATCGCGGGCCAGACCAACCTGCTGGCGCTCAACGCCACCATCGAGGCGGCGCGCGCCGGCGATGCCGGCCGCGGCTTCGCGGTGGTTGCCTCCGAGGTCAAGGCGCTGGCCGAGCAGACCGCGAAGGCGACCGGCGAGATCGGCCAGCAGATCTCCAGCATCCAGGCCGCGACGCAGGAGTCGGTCGGCGCCATCAGGGAGATCTCCTCGACGATCGAGAAGCTCTCCGAAATCTCCTCGACCATCGCGGCGGCGGTCGAAGAGCAGGGCGCGGCGACGCAGGAAATCTCGCGCAACGTCCAGCAGGCCGCGCACGGCACCCAGCAGGTGTCGTCCAACATCGCCGATGTCGAGCGCGGCGCGGCCGAGACCGGCTCGGCCTCGGCGCAGGTGCTCGCGGCGGCGCAAGCATTGTCCGGCGACAGCAGCCGTCTCAAGCGGGAGGTCGCGAGCTTCCTCGGCTCGGTTCGGGCCGCGTAGTCCGGCGCATCGAAGCATTTAACCGAATGACAAAGGCCGGGGCACCACCCCGGCCTTTGCTTTGTCTGACGTGGCCGATACGCCCGTAATTGTCCGTGCTTCGCGTCAATCTGCCGCAGCAGTCCACTCGGTTTCCCGTAAATGCCCGGACGGCGGCGTTAAGCTTTTCCCTACACGCGAGTTCCAATTTGCCAATGTTAAACTTGTGCACATTGGCGCAGCGTCCTCGCTCTCGACCAGGTTTCGGCAGCGCCTCAGCGGAAAAGCGAACAATGAAGTTCAATCGCATCGGATATAAGCTGGGGCTCGCCGGTCTGGCCGGCATGCTGCTGGCGATCGCGGCCCTGGTCAATCAGCAGATGTCGCAGAGCGTGGTCGATGAGGCCACCCGAAATTCGGACCGTCAGCTCGCGATCCGCAAGCTCGCTTTGACCGCGGATGCCGACCTGCGCAGCCTGCAGCTCGCCAATCGTGGCGTGCGGCTGGCGCGCAGCACGGCCGAGGTCGATAAGCTCCTGGATGACGAACACAAGATCGAGACGCGTTTGAGGACGGGTCTCGAAACGGCGCAGACCACTGCGGTCCGCCCGGTCAGCAAGGAGCGCTTCGGCAAGGTCCTCGCGCTCACGGCCGACTACCAGAAGGGCGCCGAGGAGATTGTCCGTATGCAGAAGGAGCTCATCGCGACCAACGCGCTGCGCGACACGCAGGCGGCCGACTGGATCAAGCAGTTCGATCTGCTGATCAAGCTGCCCGCGCTGAAGGAAGCCGCCGACGCGATGGCGCTCGAGCGCGACCTGCATGAGCTCAACACCGCAGGCACCGCGATCCGCACCAATGCCTGGCGCTATCTGGCCACGGGCGACGTGAAGTCCAAGGACGGCATGATCGCCCGTGCCAAGGAGCTCGATCAGAGCTTCGTTCAGATCATCGCGAGGGTGCCGCCGGCGGTGAAGCCGGAAATCGAGAAGCTGCGCGTCGATCTCAAGGCCTACATTGAGTCGTCGACCAAGGCAGCCTCGCTCGAAGAAGCCAAGACGAAGCTGCTGACTGAGAAGATGTTCCCGGTTGCCGACGAGGCCGGCAAGCTGATGACCGAGGCCGTTCAGGCCGCCGACAAGTTCTCGAAGGAAGCGAAGGAGCAGGCGCAGGCGGCGGAGGAGAGCGCGTCGCGCATCAACCTCGCGCTCTCGGTGGTCCTCGTGCTCGTGCTCGTCGGCTCCGTGACGTTCGGCTTCCTCGGCATTTCCCGTCCGATCGTCGCGCTCAACGGCGCGCTCGGCCGCATGGCGTCCGGCGATCTCGACATCCAGATCCCCGGTGCCAGCCGCGGCGACGAGGTCGGCGACATGGCCAAGAACGTCGTGATCATCCGCGAGAATGCCGAGGCCAAGGCGCGGGCTGAGGCCGAGCAGAAGGCCCAGGCGGATGCGATCGCCGCGGAGCAGCGCAAGCGCGACATGCACAATCTGGCTGACTCGTTCGAACGTTCGGTCGGCCAGATCATCGAGACCGTCTCCTCGGCCTCGACCGAGCTGGAGGCCTCCGCGGGCTCGCTGACCCATACCGCCGAACGCTCGCAGCAGATGGCCGTGACCGTCGCGGCGGCCTCGGAGCAGGCGTCCACCAACGTCCAGTCGGTCGCCTCGGCGACCGAGGAGCTGTCGTCCTCGGTCAACGAGATCAGCCGCCAGGTGCAGGAATCGGCCCGCATGGCCACCGAGGCCGTTAGCCAGGCGCGTCAGACCAATGATCAGGTCAGCGAGCTGTCGAAGGCTGCTGCGCGGATCGGCGACGTCGTCGAGCTGATCAACACCATTGCCGGACAGACCAACCTGCTCGCGCTGAACGCGACCATCGAGGCGGCGCGCGCCGGCGAGGCCGGCAAGGGCTTCGCCGTCGTCGCCACCGAGGTGAAGGCGCTGGCCGAGCAGACCTCGAAGGCGACCGGCGAGATCGGCCAGCAGATCGCCAGCATCCAGGCCGCGACGCAGGAGTCGGTGAACGCGATCCGGACCATCTCGGGCACCATCGAGCGGCTGTCGGAGATCTCGTCGACGATCGCGGCCGCGGTCGAAGAGCAGGGCGCGGCGACGCAGGAGATCTCCCGCAACGTCCAGCAGGCCGCGCAGGGCACCCAGCAGGTCTCGTCCAACATCACCGAAGTGCAGCGCGGCGCCAGCGAGACCGGCACCGCCTCCTCGCAGGTGCTGTCGGCGGCGCAGACGCTGTCGACCGACAGCAACCGTCTGAAGCTCGAAGTCAGCCGCTTCCTGCAGACGGTGCGCGCCGCGTAAGCCAGCCGGCTTCGTCACGGCACTCGAGATCCAAGCGGCCGCAGGCGAAAGCCTGCAGCCGCTGTCGTTTGGCGGCGAGTGCGGACTGAGTCCTGGATGCCTTGCGCGCCGGTCGCTCGGGCTGTCCGCAATTCTACGGACCCCTTACTTAAGTCTTTCTAGAACTCTGAATTCGAAATTAGTTCCCGACGGGAACATTTTTTCTGCGGACGGAAACGGACTTTCCAGCCACAGAGTTCAGAAGGCAGTTGACCACATGATGAAGCTCAATCGCATCGGCTACAAATTGGGGGCGGCCGGACTTGCGGGCGTACTCCTCTCCATCGGCATGTTGTTCAATCAGCAATCGGGGCAGAGTGCGGTCGAAGCGGCGATCAAGGCGGCCGAGACGCAGAATACGATCCGCAAGAACGTGCTGATGACGGATGCGGATCTGCGCAATCTGCAGCTTGCGAACCGCGGCGTGCGCATGTCAAAGACCGCCGCCGAGGTCGACGGCTTTCTGAACGAGGAGCAGCAGGCCGTCGCCAAGATCGGCAAGAATCTCGACACAGCCATCGCGCTCGCGCAACGGCCGGAAAACAAGGAGAGGCTCGGCAAGATCAAGTCTCGTGTGCTGGACTACATGCAGGCCGCCGAGGACTTGGCCCGGTTGCAGAAGCAGGTGCTGTCGATGCAGGAGGCCCGCAACGTCGTCTCCGGCGATTGGCGCAAGCAGATCGATGCGCTGCTCGGATCTACCGTGGTGAAGAACGCCGCGGAGGGGGCCGAGATCGAGAAACATGTCTATGCCGCCGACTCCGCGATGACCTCGGTACGCGCCGCGGCGTGGCGCTTTGCAGCCACCGGCGAGCCCGCGCTCAAGGATGAGATCACCAAGCGTTTGAAGATGGCCGGCGACGAATTGGCGTCGGTGTCTCCGAAGCTGCCGGCATCGGCTCAGGCCGATATCGAAAGGCTGCGCGGTCTGCTCAAGAGCTATGGCGACTCGGTGGCGCAGACGGTCGCCGCGGAGGAAAACAAGAACAAGAGCGTGCTGGAAAAGGCGCGCCCTGCTGCAGCCGAGGCCTCCAAGCTGATGGCCGAGGCCATCGCGTCGGCCGAGAAGCTCGCCGCCGAAGCCAAATCCTCGGCCGATACGGAGCTCGAAAGCGCGGGCCGGCTGGCGCTGCTGCTGTCCGGCGTGATGCTGCTCGTGCTGGCAGGCTCGGTCGCCTTCGGCTTCCTGGGCGTGGCCCGCCCGATCACGCGCCTCGACGGCGCGCTCGGCCGGATGGCCTCGGGCGACATCAATATCAGCATTCCCGGCTCCAACCGCGGCGACGAGATCGGCGACATGGCCAAGAACGTTGTCGTGATCCGCGAGAATGCCGAAGCCAAGGCACGCGAGGAGGCCGAAGCCAAGGCCATCGCCGACCACAAGGCGGCCGAGCAGCGCAAGCGCGACATGTATCAGCTCGCCGATGCCTTCGAGGCGTCGGTCGGCCAGATCATCGGCACCGTGTCATCCGCCTCGCACGAGCTCGAAGCTTCGGCGAAGACGTTGACCTCGACAGCCGAGCGCTCGCAGCAACTCGCCATCACCGTGGCCTCGGCGTCGGAGGAAGCGTCCACCAACGTGGCGTCGGTGGCGTCCGCGACCGAGGAGCTGTCGTCCTCCGTCACCGAGATCAGCCGCCAGGTGCAGGAATCCGCGCGCATGGCGGTCGGCGCCGTCGAGGAGGCGCGTCGCACCAACGAGCAGGTCAGCGAGCTGTCCAAGGCCGCCGCGCGCATCGGCGATGTCGTCGAGCTGATCAACACCATCGCCGGCCAGACCAACCTGCTGGCGCTCAACGCCACCATCGAGGCGGCGCGCGCGGGCGAAGCGGGCCGCGGCTTTGCGGTCGTCGCCACCGAGGTGAAGGCGCTGGCGGAGCAGACCTCGAAGGCCACCGGCGAGATCGGTCAGCAGATCGCCGGCATCCAGGCCGCGACCCAGGAATCGGTCAACGCGATCCGGGCGATCTCCGGCACGATCGAGAAGCTGTCGGAAATCTCGTCGGCCATCGCGGCGGCGGTCGAGGAGCAGGGCGCGGCGACGCAGGAGATTGCGCGCAACGTGCAGCAGGCGGCAGCCGGCACCGAGCAGGTCTCGTCCAACATCACCGACGTGCAGCGCGGCGCGACCGAGACAGGATCAGCCTCCTCGCAGGTGCTGTCCGCGGCGCAGATGCTGTCCGGTGACAGCAGCCGCCTCAAGACGGAAGTCGAGCGCTTCCTGGGGACGGTGCGGGCGGCTTGATCAAAGCGCGCCTGCGATGATGCGAAGGGCGTGGCCACTGGCCGCGCCCTTTTTATTTTGAGCCGAGCTCGTAGCGGACCGCTGCTCCGGCGCGACACGTGTGGCTCCTCTGGAGCTCCGTATTCTCCCGGAGGGAGTCCTACGGATCACAGTTAATACAATCGTCGTGGTGATCGAGAGACATTGACCGGGTTCCGCCAATGATGCCGGTGAGCGCTTTTCTTGCGGCTAGACAGCCGTTGCAGCGACTCATGGCTCTGATGAGGTCTTCGATGTCGCTGTTGTCCCGCTTTCGCGTTCTCACCAAGATTCTTGCCATCGTCGTGTTGATGGCGGCCGTCGCCGGCATCATCAGCTGGTTCGCCATCAGCGCGCTGGAGAACGTTGCCGAAGGCGCTGCCGCAATGAAATCCGCGGCTAATCGCGCCCTGATGGCCGCGCGCGTCAACCAGAACGTGGTTGCATTGAATCGCGCTGAATTCCGCGCGGCGCTCGATCCCCGTTCGGAAAACCGCGAGGCGGCACTCAAGGCCGTAGAGGAGCAGCGCAAGCTGTTCCTCGAGCGCCTCGATGAGGTCGCCAAGACCAAGGACGATCAGGCGCGCGCGATGATCCCCGACGTCCGCGTACTGTACGACGAATACGTCAAGAGCATGGAGGAGACCTTCCGCGTCGTCACCGCAGCCAAGGACATGCAGCTCAACGAGCAGACCGAGAGAATGCGCGATGCCGCGATGAAGAGCCGCGCCAATTCCGAGAAGCTGCAGTTCAAGGTCGCCGAGGTCGCCAACCGGTTGAATGCGCGCGTCGAGAATCTCGCCAAGGCGGCCGAGGAGGAGTACGAGAAGACCGCGCGCATGCTGGTCACGGTGGCGCTCGTCGGCATCGCGCTCGGCCTGACGCTGGGTTTCGTCATCGGTCAATACGGCATTGCCAAGCCGATGCGGGCGCTGGTCGCCGTGCTGCAGCGCATGGCCAAGGGCGAAGAGGTTGCAATCTCCGGCGAGGGACGCGGCGACGAGATCGGTGAGACCGCCCAGGCTGTCAACGAGATCAAGATCATGCTGGCCGAGAAGGCGAAGCAGGAGGCCGAGGCTAAGGTCGCCATGGACAAGATGATGGCCGAGAAGCGCCGCGCCGAGATGCACCAGATGGCCAACGGCTTCGAGCAGGCCGTCGGCCAGATCGTCGACACCGTCTCGCATGCCTCGACCGAGCTCGAAGCGTCAGCGACCTCGCTGAGCTCGACGGCGTCGCGCTCGCAGACGCTGGCGACCACCGTCGCCGCCGCATCCGAGGAAGCCTCGACCAACGTTCAGTCGGTTGCGTCCGCGACCGAGGAGATGTCATCCTCCGTCAGCGAAATCAGTCGCCAGGTGCAGGAATCCGCGCGCATCGCGAGCGATGCCGTCGATCAGGCGCGCCGCACCAATGAGCGGGTCGGCGAATTGTCGAAGGCGGCAACGCGCATCGGCGACGTCGTCGAGCTGATCAATACGATCGCCGGCCAGACCAATCTGCTGGCACTCAACGCCACCATCGAGGCGGCGCGCGCCGGCGAAGCCGGCCGCGGCTTCGCGGTTGTCGCTTCCGAAGTGAAGGCGCTCGCCGAACAGACGGCCAAGGCCACCGGCGAGATCGGCCAGCAGATCGGGAGCATCCAGGCGGCGACCCAGGAGTCTGTCGGTGCCATCAGGGAGATTTCCGGCACCATCGAGAAGCTGTCTGAAATCTCCTCGGCCATCGCCGCGGCGGTCGAGGAGCAGGGTGCTGCAACGCAGGAGATCTCGCGCAACATCCAGCAGGCCGCGATCGGCACGCAGCAGGTGTCGGCGAACATCGCCGAGGTCAGGCGCGGGGCCGGCGACACCGGCTCGGCCTCGTCGCAAGTGCTGTCGGCCGCGCAGATGCTGTCGAGCGACAGCAATCGTCTGAAGCTCGAGGTCGGCCGCTTCCTGGAGACGGTGCGCGCCGCCTGATCGCCAGGACGTCGGCATTCCTTCAACGAAGGGCGTGGCCACCGGCGACGCCCTTCGTTCTTCGAGCAGCTTGCGAGTACCGCCCAGGCGGACGCCATCGAGCGTCGTTCGCGCTCCCCGCGGTTTCCCGGACGGAATTCTACGGCGCGCAATTTTAATCAATTTACGGTGCGCGCGACATCAGACTGGCTCGGTTCCACATCCGCCGATGGTGCCGGATAGACGCGTGTTGGCACGGTTCGACCGTTCCTTGTCTGCCGCATCAGAGAGCTCCGACGAGGTCATCGATGTCGCTCCTGTCCCGCTTTCGCGTGCTCACCAAGATCCTCGCCATCGTCGTGCTGATGGCCGCCGTCGCCGGCACGATCAGCTGGTTCGCCATTGGCGCACTTGAATCGGTCGCAGAGGGCGCCCTTGCGATGAAGGCCGCGGCCAACCGTGCGCTGCTGGCCGCCCGCGCCAATCAGAACGTCATCGCACTCAACCGTGCCGAATTCCGTGCCGCGATCGACCCGCGCAATGAGAACCGCGAAGCCGCGCTGAAGGTCGTCGAGGAGCAGCGCAAGCTGTTCGCCGAGCGCCTCGACGAGGTCGCCAAGACCAAGGACGATCAGGCCCGCGCCATGATCCCCGATGTCCGCGCGCTCTACGAGGAGTACGTCAAGGGCATGGAGGAGACGTTCCGCGTCATCACCGCCGCCAAGGACATGCAGCTCAACGAGCAGACCGAAAAGATGCGCGACGCTGCGATGAAGAGCCGCGCCAATTCCGAGAAGCTGCAATTCAAGATCCGCGATGTGGCGGACCGCCTGAACGCACGCGTCGACAATCTCGCCAAGGCGGCTGACGAGCAGTATCAGCAGACCTCGCGCATGCTGATCATCGTCGCGGGTCTCGGCATCGTGATGGGCCTCGTGCTCGGCTTCGTCATCGGCCAGTACGGCATCGCCAAGCCGATGCGGGCGCTGGTCGCCGTGCTGCAACGCATGGCCAAGGGCGAGGATGTCGCGATCTCCGGCGAGGGGCGCGGCGACGAGATCGGCGAGACCGCGCAGGCCGTGAACGCGATCAAGGTCATGTTGGCCGAGAAGGCGAAGCAGGAGGCCGAAGCCAAGATCGCGATGGACAAGATGATGGCCGAGAAGCGCCGCGCCGAGATGCACCAGATGGCCGATGGCTTCGAGCAGGCGGTCGGGCAGATCGTCGGCACCGTGTCGCATGCCTCGACTGAACTGGAAGCCTCGGCGACCTCACTGAGTTCGACCGCCGCGCGCTCGCAGACGCTGGCGACGACGGTCGCTGCCGCGTCGGAGGAAGCCTCGACCAACGTGCAATCGGTCGCGTCGGCCACGGAGGAGATGGCCTCTTCCGTCAGCGAGATCAGCCGGCAGGTACAGGAATCCGCACGCATGGCGAGCGATGCCGTCGAGCAGGCGCGCCGCACCAACGATCGCGTCGGAGAACTGTCGAAAGCGGCAGGCCGTATCGGCGACGTCGTCGAGCTGATCAACGCCATCGCCGGCCAGACGAACCTCTTGGCGCTCAATGCCACCATCGAAGCGGCGCGCGCCGGCGAGGCGGGACGCGGCTTCGCGGTCGTCGCCTCGGAGGTCAAGGCGCTCGCCGAGCAGACTGCGAAAGCGACCGGCGAGATCGGCCAGCAGATCGGCAGCATCCAGTCGGCGACCCAGGAGTCCGTCGGCGCCATCCGGGAAATCTCCGGCACCATCGAAAGGCTGTCGGAGATTTCCTCGGCGATCGCCGCCGCCGTCGAAGAGCAGGGTGCCGCAACCCAGGAGATCTCGCGCAACATCCAGCAGGCGTCGATCGGCACCCAGCAGGTGTCGTCGAACATCGCCGAGGTGCAGCGCGGCGCCAGCGAGACCGGCACGGCCTCGTCACAGGTGCTCTCGGCCGCGCAGATGCTGTCCGGCGACAGCAACCGGCTGAAGGTCGAGGTCGATCGCTTCCTCGATACGGTACGCGCGGCCTGATCGCCGCGCGCGCCTTTGGTTGTGGCCGGCTGAGCGACCGCGAGGTCGTGCACCGCTCTGCACCTTCTCGGGCTTAAATCGGAACTAATTCAGTTCCATACCGGAGAACTACGACCTCGAATGTTAATGATCGTTTTAATGCCTTCTGGCCAATTGTTCGTAGTTCCCAGTCAACCGTCGCTGCCTGCCGATCGCAGGGGCTTCCAACGCCTCAGAGGACTCGTATGCTCTCGTTCCTGATGAACATGAAGACGTCGCGCAAGCTCGCCGCCGGCTTCCTCCTGACGATCATCGTCTCGGTCGTCGCCAGCTTCATCACCTGGCAGAACCTGAGCACGCTGGCGCAGAACAACGCCTGGACCGTTCACACCTATCAGGTCATCGACCAGACCAAGGCGCTGGTCTCCGCGATGGTCGACGCCGAAACCGGCGTGCGCGGCTTCCTGGTCGGCGGCACCGACAATTTCCTCGAGCCCTACAAGAACTCCGACGCCGCCTTCAAGAAGGCGCTGACCGAGGTGAAGCAACTGACCTCCGACAATCCGGCGCAAGGACGCCGTTTCGACGAGATCGCGAAGGCCGCCGCCGGCTGGCGCCAGGACGTGGCCGAGAAAGAGATCGCGCTGATGCGCAATCCGCAGACGGTGCAGGAGGCGCGCAACCTCGAATCCTCCGGCGCCGGCAAGAAGTACATGGACGGCCTGCGCGCCCTGGTGAAGGAGGTCATCGACGCCGAAGCCTCGCTGCTGCAGACGCGCGCCGACGCAGCCGACGCCGCTCTGGCCTCGTCGAAGACGGCGATCATGACCGGCGGCATCGTCATGGCTCTGATCGCGGTGCTCTCGCTGCTCGTGATGAATTCAGCCGTGACGCGCGGCATCACCAGCATGACCGCGGCGATGGGACGGCTGGCCAACAATGATCTCAGCGTCGAGATTCCCTATTCCGATCGCCGCGACGAAGTGGGCGAGATGGCCCGGGCCGTGCAGATCTTCAAGGACAACGCGATCCGTGTCCAGGCGCTCGAGGCCGAGCAGAAGGAGACCGAGCGTCGGCAGGCCGAGAACCGCCGCCGCGACATGATGGATCTCGCCGGCCGCTTCGAGCAGACCGTCGGCGACATCGTCAATGCCGTGTCCACCGCGTCGGGCCGGCTGGAAGGCTCCGCCAACACGCTGCGCCGCTCCGCGGAGCGGTCTCAGGAGCTGGCCACCACGGTGAGCTCGGCCTCGGAGCTCGCGTCGAGCAACGTGCAGTCGGTCGCTTCCGCGACCGAGGAGCTGTCCTCGTCGGTCACTGAAATCAGCCGCCAGGTGCAGGAATCCGCACGCATGGCCAATGAAGCCGTGAGCCAGGCGCGGCGCACCAACGAGCAGGTCAGCGAACTGTCCAAGGCCGCCGCGCGGATCGGCGACGTGGTCGAGCTGATCAACACCATCGCCGGCCAGACCAACCTGCTGGCGCTCAACGCCACCATCGAGGCGGCGCGCGCCGGCGAGGCCGGCCGCGGCTTCGCGGTCGTCGCCACCGAGGTCAAGGCGCTGGCCGAGCAGACCTCCAAGGCGACCGGCGAGATCGGCCAGCAGATCTCCGGCATCCAGAGCGCCACTCAGGAGTCGGTCGGCGCCATCAAGGAAATCTCCGGTACCATCGAGCGGCTGTCGGAGATCGCCTCGACCATCGCCGCCGCGGTCGAGGAGCAGGGCGCCGCGACCCAGGAGATTTCGCGCAATGTCCAGCATGCCTCGCAGGGCACCAAGGACGTCTCGACCAACATCATCGAGGTGCAACGCGGCGCCAGCGACACCGGGTCGGCCTCGTCGGAGGTGCTGACCGCGGCGCAGGCGCTGTCGTCCGACAGCAACCGGCTGAAGTCCGAGGTGAGCCGCTTCCTCGACACCGTGCGCGCCGCCTAAGCTCAACTCCCAACTTTCGACAGCAGGGCGTGGCCGCAAGGCCGCGCCCTTTTGCTGTTTGCCGGCAGCTCGCCGGCCCCGACCCATGCGCTCATCGCAGAGGACCCGTGATTTAGCGGGCGTGCCGGGCGATCTTTAACCTACATTAATTCCAAATCGGAGAATGTTCGCACCGTTACAACTTTTTGTTCATCGATATGGAACCTATAACGTGCTCAGCAATCTTCGCATGGTTTTCAAGGTCGGTCTGATCGCTCTTTTGATGGGCGCGGCGATGATCGGCCTGGTCAGCTACATGTCCAGCCAGATGTCGGCCATCGACTTGGCCTATACTGACGTCGTGAAGCGCGTCGATGCTTCAACGGTGCTGCTGGTGCGCACCAGCCGCCGCGCCGAGACCTATCGCGCATCGGCCTTCGAGTTGCTCACGGAGACCACCCCGGCCGGCAATGCGCGCCTGCTCAAGGCGTCGCAGGAGACCGCGAAGCAGGTCGTGGATGCGCTGACGAAGCTGAAGACCGATCTGCCGGAGAAGGCGGCGGGGATCGGCAAGACGGCCGACCTGTTCAACAAGGCGTTCGCCGCATGCGGCCCGGGAATTCAGGCGGCGGCCGCCGCCGATACATTGGAGCTCAACGCCAAGGCCGCCGAGAAGCTGCGCGGCGAATGCAGCGCCGATCTGAAGATCGCCGTCGATCAGGTCCTCGAAGTCGCCCGCGAGGCGATCGAGTTCTCGGAAGCCAAGGCGCGCGAGCAGCATGACAGCGTCATCGCGGGCACGCGCACCACGCTGATCATGGCGGTCATCGCGACCATCCTGGCGATCGGCGCGGCGCTCGCAGCCGGCGTGTTCGGGATTGCCCGGCCGATGCAGGCGCTCGCCGAGGTGCTGCAGCAGATGGCGCGTGGCGAGTCGCCGGCGATGGTCGGCCTCGCGCGCAAGGACGAGATCGGCGACACCGCGCGCGCCGTCGAGGGCGTCGGCAAGATGCTCGCCGAAAAGGCCCGCCTGGAGGCCGAGGCCAAGGTCGAGCAGGATAAGAAGGCCGCGCAGCAGCGCCGGGCCGACATGCAGAGGCTGGCCGACAGCTTCGAGGCTGCCGTCGGCGAGATCATCGAGACGGTCTCGTCGGCATCGACCCAGCTCGAATCCTCCGCCACGTCGCTGTCGTCGAGCGCGGGCCGTTCCAGGCAACTGGCCACCACGGTCGCAGCCGCCTCCGAGGAAGCCTCCACCAACGTGCAGTCGGTGGCGTCGGCGACCGAGCAGCTGTCGTCGTCGGTGACCGAGATCAGCCGCCAGGTGCAACAGTCGGCGCGGATGGCGGGCGAGGCCGTTGGTCAGGCCCGCTCGACCACCGATCGCGTCGGCGAGCTGTCGAAGGCCGCGACCCGCATCGGCGATGTCGTCGAACTGATCAACACCATCGCCGGCCAGACCAACCTGCTGGCGCTCAATGCCACCATCGAAGCGGCACGCGCCGGCGAGGCCGGTCGCGGCTTTGCCGTGGTCGCTTCCGAGGTGAAGGCGCTTGCCGAGCAGACCGCCAAGGCCACCGGCGAGATCGGTCAGCAGATCGGCAGCATTCAGTCGGCCACCCAGGACTCCGTCAGCGCCATTCGCGAGATCTCCGTCACGATCGAGCGGCTGTCGGAAATCTCATCGACCATTGCGGCCGCCGTGGAAGAGCAGGGCGCGGCGACCCAGGAAATCGCCCGCAACGTGCAGCAGGCCGCGGCCGGCACCGGCGAAGTGTCTTCCAACGTCGTCGAGGTGCAGCGTGGCGCGACCGAGACCGGCAGTGCCTCGTCGCAGGTGCTCTCGGCGGCGAAGTCGCTGTCGGCCGATAGCAGCCGTCTCAAGCTCGAGGTCTCACGCTTCCTGCAAACCGTTCGCGCTGCGTGATCGCGACGCGAGTCCGCACGGATCCGTCACGTCGGGAACGGCGGCAGCACCCTGGTTGCCGCCGTTTTTCGTGGATCGGGGTCAGGAGGAACAAGCGAACGACACAACCTGTGCATTTGGATCAAAAGCTCCGTAGTTGCCCGGTTGTGCCACTTTATTCTGAGTTAATCAAAGACAGGGACAATTGTCCCATAGCGACCCGAATTATTAGTCATGCCAGCGCCGGTGTGACCCTCTCGGCCATCATCGTCGATTGAAAGCCCCATCCGCCATGCGTAAGAACTTGCCTGTCACCAACGTCGAGTATCCGATTTCCGATGACACCCTGATCGTGTCGAAGACCGACACCAAGGGCAAGCTGACGTTCTTCAACGAGGATTTCGTCAAGGCCGCCGGCTTCACCGAGGCCGAGCTGATGGGCCAGCCGCACAACATCGTGCGTCATCCCGACATGCCGCCGGAGGCGTTCGACAATCTCTGGACCACGCTGAAGGCTCGGCGTCCCTGGGTCGGCGCGGTCAAGAACCGGCGCAAGAACGGCGACTATTATTGGGTGCTGGCGACGGCGTCGCCGATCTGCAAGGACGGCCAGGTGGTCGGCTACACGTCGGTCCGGACCAAGCTGCCGGCCGATCAGCGCGCCGAGGCCGAGCAGGTCTATGCGGCGATCCGTGAGAAGAAGCCGCACAATTATCGGATCGATGACGGCGTTGTCCGCCGCCGCTCGATGTTCGATCACCTCGCGATGTTCACTGGCACGATCGCGTCGCGGCTGCGGACCCTGGTCGGTCTGCAGACGGTGTTCCTCGTCGTGCTCGGCGCGATTTCGTTCGGCGAGGGCGGACTCGGCGGCATGAGCGCCGCTGCGATCGCTGCGGCCGGCGTCGTGCTGTGCGGTTTTATCGGCATGCGCACGATGAACGTGATCACCGGCCCGCTCGATCATCTCAACGAGACCATGGAGAGCATCACGCAGGGCAAGCTCGACACCCGCATGCGCATCGATCGCGACGACGAGATCGGCCGTGCCCTGCGCAATCTGCAGACGGTTCAGACCATGGTTCGCTTCAACGCCCGCGAGCTGAAGGAGCAGGAACAGCGCGCCACGGTGCAGCGAAAGCAGGAGATGGCGAACCTCGCTGAAAGCTTCGAAGGCGCCATCGGCAACATCGTCGAGACCGTCTCGTCAGCCTCGAGCGAGCTGGAAAGCTCGGCGAACTCGCTGTCGGGGACCGCGATGCGCGGGCAGGAGCTGTCGACCACGGTCGCTGCGGCCTCCGAGGAAGCGTCGGCGAACGTCCAGGCGGTCGCGTCGGCGACCGAGGAGCTGACCTCGTCGGTGAAGGAGATCAGCCGTCAGGTGCAGGAGTCCGCGCGCATCGCCTCCGACGCCGTCGAGCAGGCGCGCCGCACCAATGACCGCGTCGGCGAACTGTCGAAGGCCGCGACCCGCATCGGCGACGTCGTCGAACTCATCAACACCATCGCCGGCCAGACCAATCTGCTGGCGCTCAACGCGACCATCGAGGCCGCGCGCGCCGGCGAGGCCGGCCGCGGCTTCGCCGTCGTCGCCTCCGAGGTCAAGGCGCTGGCCGAGCAGACCGCCAAGGCCACCGGCGAGATCGGCCAGCAGATTTCCGGCATTCAGGGCGCGACCCAGGAATCGGTCAGCGCCATCAGGGAGATTTCGTCCACGATCGAACGGCTGTCGGAGATTGCCGCGACCGTGGCGGCCGCGGTCGAGGAGCAGGGCGCAGCCACCGCGGAGATCTCGCGCAACATCCAGCATGCCGCCACGGGCACGCAGGAGGTCTCCTCCAACATCACCCAGGTGCAGCGCGGCGCCACCGAGACCGGCGACACGTCGAACCAGGTCCTGACCGCGGCGCGCCAGCTCTCCGGCGACAGCCATAAGCTCAAGCAGGAAGTCAGTCGCTTCCTACAGTCGGTGCGGGCCGCCTGATGTGGTGGCGAGGGGCGCCATCAGGCGCACCCAAGTACGCTGATCGAACAGTCGCCGCACCGGCTCGGGGCACTCGCAGCCGTGTAGCGCTGTTTGTTGCGCTGCATTGCGACCGAGTCGCATGGGGCGGTCGCAACGTGGCAATTTGTCTACACTCTGTTTACCAACCAGAAAGATCCTGCTGGCGCCATAATCCCGCTAAGGTGCAAAGGTTCCTTGCAATCGACACTAGTTCAACCAGCGGTATTGAGTTGTGGTGAGTCGTGTGAAAGCGTACGGACCCTCGAGAAGGTCCGTCGTGCTGGGAGCAGTAACAGCCGCGGCAGCGTTTGGGCTCGACGCGGCTCTCGCCGTCGCCGCTGCCAAGCCGCGCCGTCGCACCGTCGACCCCGAGCGCGGCTACCGACGGATCATGGTCGGCGAGGCCGAGGTGGTCGCGCTGTATGACGGCATCTGGGAGAAGCCGCATGACGCGGGCTTCTTCAGCAATGCCAGCATCGACGACGTCAAGGGCGCGCTGCGCGCTGCAGGTCTGAGCCCCGCCTTTATTCCCGTTCCCATCTCGACCTTCGTCGTCCGGCTGAAGGGCAAGACGGTGCTGTGCGATGCCGGCGGCGGCGGCCAGGTTCAGGGCTACAATTCCGACGCGGTCTTCGTCTCGGGTCAGATGCTCAGCAATCTCAGGGCGGCCGGTCTCCGACGCGAAGATATCGACACCATCCTGATCTCGCATTTCCATCCCGATCACATCTTCGGACTGATGATCGAAGACACCAACACGCCGGTGTTTCCCAACGCCGAGATCATCGTCGCCGCGGCCGAATACAGCTTCTGGACAGATCCGTCGAAGACGGCCCGTCTGCCGCCCTGGAGACAGGCGCTGGCGCGCCGCATCCAGGGCGTGATCCCGAGCTGGAAGAACGTGTTGCCGGTAGAGGGCGAGGACGAGGTGGTGCCGGGGATCCGCTTTGTCAGCGTTCCCGGTCACACGCCCGGCCACACCGCATTCCACCTCAGCTCCGGCCAGGAGCAATTGATGATGTCCGGCGACACGGCCTATGTGCCGGCGTTCAGCCTGCGCCATCCCGAATGGCATGGCGCTTATGACCAGGACGGCCCGGCGGCGGAGGTCAGCCGGCGCAAATTGCTCGATCGAGTTGTTTCAGAAAAGATGTTGATTTGTGGATCGCATTTTCCGTGGGGCGGCTTCGGCCACCTCACCCGCGATGGCGCCCATTATGCGCTCGACCTCTTGCCCGTGTGATCCCGCCGCGAGCGCGGGGGAAGGACGCGGCACCTCGCCATGAAGAGCCATTACGAGGTGCTCGGCATTTCGCCGCGCGCCAGCCTCGACACGATCAAGCGGGCTTTTCGCCAGGCCGCGAAGGAGAACCATCCCGATCTCGTCGGCGACGGCGACGCTGCGGCCGAGCAAAAGCTCAAGATGATCATCGTGGCCTACAAGGTGCTGCGCGATCCCGACCTTCGCGCCGAATACGATGCCTTTCTCGCGCATGAGCGCGAAACGGCGCGGCGCGAGCGCTGGGATGCGATCCTGCAGTTCACGGCGGCGACGGCCGTTCTCAGCGCTGTGCTGATCGGGCTGGAGATCCTGTTCGTGCCTTCGCTCGGCGACTTCCTGAGCAGGCCGCAGCCGACGCGTTCTGTCACTCTCGATCAGCCACCGCAACCCAAGGCCGAGCCGCAGCGCGAGGCGGGCAGCCCGCCGGCATCGCCACCTGCGGTGCGGGATGAGCTCAGTGCTGCGCCGTCGGCGCAGCCTGAGGCCGTTGCAGCGGCGTCGCCGCCACCGGCAGATGTCGAGGTCGCAGAGCCGGTCGCGCCGGCAACGCCGATGAGCGCAAGCGAGTTGCTGGAGCGCGCCCTGGCCCGGAGCCGGCAGGGCGATCTTGAACTCGCCGTCGCGGATTTCGACGAGGTCGTTCGGCTCGTACCGCGCAATACCGACGTCTACCGCTATCGCGCTGAGGCTCTGGTGCGCATGGGCCGCATCGACCGGGGATTGGACGACTACGACCGGGCCATCCGGCTCGACCCGAAAAATCCTCTGCTTCTCCGTGATCGCGCGCTCGCGCTGCAGAAGCGCGGCGATCTCGACGAAGCCCTGGTCGATCTCGATCGTGCGGTGCGCATGAGCTTCAGTGACGCCGAGCTTTACAGCGATCGCGGCGCCGTGTGGCTCGCCAAGGGACGCTATGACCGGGCACTCGCCGACTTCAATCAGGCGCTGAAGCTCAATCCCGATCTCCCGCTCGCGGCCATGCGCCGCAAGGAAGCCATAGCGCGCAAGCGGGAGCATCGGCACGCCGACGATGATCGCCCATCACCCGCCGCGGCGGAAGCCGAGACCACGGGGACTCTGCCACCCGACTCCGCGTCCAAGGCGGCCCCCCGCTGAGCCGCGCCATCACGAACCCGCGGCGCGCAGATCCAATGCGCGCCACAGTTCGTTTGCCGCATGCGGTCCTCGGTCATCCGGGCTCGCAGGACCGCGGAAACATGCCATGAGTGTCTATGTCTCGATGACCGGCTTTCGCCCGAAAAGTGGAGCGAGCCGTCTTGCCCGATTCTGGTGGCATACGCTGTGGTCGCTACGGCAGGCACGCGCCGCGGCCGGCAACCTCAGCGTCGAGGTCCGGCCCGTGGCCGGTCTCTATCATACGCTGACGGTCTGGTCCGACGAGACCAGCATGCGGACTTATGTCCGCAGCGGCGCGCATCGCCGCGCGATGATGAACGTTCGTGACCTCGGCAGCGGCAAGACGCTCGGCTTCGCGGCGGACACCGCGCCTGACTGGGACACGGCCTATGCACGATGGCAGCGCGAGGCGCGGGAGGTGTAGTTGAGGGCTGATCGCTTCCCAAGAACGTCATTCCGGGGCAATCGTCATGCGCTCAAAGCGCATGGCGATTGAACCCGGAATCTCGAGCTTGTTGAGGACAGGCGCAAAACAATCTCGAGATTCCGGGTTCAAGGCCTTCGGCCTTGCCCCGGAATGACGGTGCTAGTCTAGCAACGGCGTCCTAACTCACCCGCCATTCCGGCACGCCGTCGGCGGCCATCGTGATCGAACCGAGCGCGCCGACCGGTGTCCTGTCCAGGTCCATCAGCCGCGTCAGCGTCGTCTGGTCCTGCGGCGGCACGCGCGCCAGCGTGCGCGTGTCCTGCTCGGTGCGCAGCATCACCACGCCGTGCTCGACCGCGCCGTTGCGATCATACAGCGCGGTGAAGCTCTCGACCTTGCCGTTGCCAGCCGCCTCGCTGACGAAGTCCGGCGCTGCTGAGCGATGACGATCGGCCTCCGTCTGCACGCTGACATCCTGTGACAGCGACGAGGGCTGCTCGCGCGAGATCACCAGCGCATGATGCTTGGTGACGAAGCCGCCCTGGCCGTACAGCAGGCCGCGCCTGGCGCCGCCGCGCAGCCGCCGGACCATCGCGCAGGCGGCGTGTGTCATGTAGGTGTTGAGCGGCGCGCCGAAGAAGGTCAGCCCTCCGGTGACGGTCGGCTCGACATCCGGGCCGAGGCCGAGCGTCCGCCGCGCCATCTTCGGCACGCAGGGGAAGCAGCTATAGAGCTCGATGACGTCGAACGCCGTGCCCGTGCCGCCGACGAGGTTCATCGCCGCCTGCAGCACCGCATTCTGCGGATGGCTCTCGGCGAACTGATCGCGCGTCAGATAATCGCGTGGATCTTCCGCCGAGGCGCCGCCCAGCGGATAGATCATCCGGTTCTCGGCGACGCCCGCGGCGCGCGCTTTCGCCAGGCTGGTCAGGATCAGCGCCGCGCCCATGTTGACCATGGGATTGGCGACCATCAGCTTGGTGTAGGGCCAGGCGATCGGACGGTTGTCGGCGGACGGCGTGGTGATCTCGTCCGGCGCGAAGTGCCGCTTCAGCCAGGCGTTCGGATTGTAGGCGGCGACCGCCGAGAAGCGCGACCACAGCTCGCCGGATTCGGCGAGTGCCCGCCGCGGCGTCTGGCCCCATTTGGCGGCGCTTGCGACCTCGTAGAACGGATAGACCGAGACGGGGCGGAACACGCCGAGCTTCACCGCGAGCGGCTTCTGGAACGCGGCGCCGCGCTTCGGCTCCTCGACGTCATGGGCGAACGGCGTCCACGGCAAGGTCACGCCGGCGCGCTCGGCCTTGGTGGCGGTCGATTGCGCCTCGGCGCCGCAGACCACGGCGACCTCGCATTCACCGCGCGCGATGCGCAGGGCCGCCTCATGCAAATAGCGGATCGGGCTTTCGCCGCCGACCGGCCCGTAATAACAGTGCGCAGGGTTCACACCGAGCCGCTGCGCCAGCAATTGCTCGGGATCGCGATAACGCCAGCTCAGGAAGTTGACGACGTCGAGCGAGCCGGTGTGCTGGATCAGCCTGGCGCCGGCGTCATTTTCCGCGCGGCGGATCGCCTGTTCGAGCAGCGCGAGCGGCTCCAGCCCTTCCGCGATGTCCTTGGGCCTGTCGACGATCTCGCCGACGCCGACGATCACGGGAATGCGGTCCGGGGGCAGGGCAGCTGCAGTCATGGGCGTTTCCGAAAAGCGGTCCGTGGCGAACCGTCATTGTGGTCTTGTCTTCGTTCTGTCATCGCAGGTTCGACCGCGCAATGCAGAAAATGCCGATGGCGCCCGCGCGTGCGACGGCTTCCGCTCGGCGGCATATGCGCCTAAAACCATCGCTCCTTTTGCCGCTCACGCCGGAGTCATTCGTGTCCGAACAGAACAGCTATGTGCCGCCCAAGGTCTGGACCTGGAACAAGGCCAGCGGCGGCCGCTTCGCCAACATCAACCGCCCGATCGCGGGCCCGACCCACGACAAGGAATTGCCTGTCGGCCGTCATCCCTTGCAGCTTTATTCTCTCGGCACGCCGAACGGCGTGAAGGTCACCGTGATGCTCGAGGAACTGCTGGCCCTCGGGCACAGCGGCGCCGAGTATGATGCCTGGCTGATCCGAATCGGCGAAGGCGATCAGTTCGGCTCCGGCTTCGTCTCGATCAATCCGAACTCCAAGATCCCGGCGCTCCTGGACCGCAGCGGGCCCGAGCCGATCCGCGTCTTCGAGTCCGGCGCGATCCTGGTCTATCTCGCCGAGAAGTTCGGCGCCTTGCTGCCCACCGAGCCGGCCAAGCGCGCCGAATGCCTGTCCTGGCTGTTCTGGCAGATGGGCGCCGCGCCCTATCTCGGCGGCGGATTCGGCCACTTCTACGCCTATGCGCCCACCAAGATCGAATACGCCATCGACCGCTTCGCCATGGAAGTGAAGCGCCAGCTCGACGTGCTCGATCGCCGCCTTTCCGAGAGCGAATATCTCGCCGGGCCGGACTACACCATCGCCGATATCGCGGTGTGGCCGTGGTACGGAGCGCTGTCGAAGGGCCTGCTGTACGAAGGCGGCGAGTTCCTCTCGGTGCAGGACTATAAGAACGTGCAGCGCTGGACCGACCAGATCGCACAGCGCGCCCCGGTGAAGCGCGGTCGCATGGTCAACCGCGTCTCCGGCGACCCTGCCAGCCAGCTGCACGAACGCCACGACGCCAGCGATTTCGACACCAAGACGCAGGACAAGATTGGCCAGAGCAAGTAGTTGTCTACCTTGCCGCGGTAGGGTGGGCAAAGGCGCGCCTCGATCGTTGTAGACTTGCACAGCTGTTCGAGCGCGCCGTGCCCACCATCGTCCCTCGCGTCCACCGCCGGTGGGCACGCGCCGCCTGACGGCGCCGCTTTGCCCACCTTACACATTCACCACGACCCAAGCGCTCGCGCTATTCTCGCCGCAGTGCAGCGGATCGCGGTGGCTTGACCTCCGACCTTCACATCGTTTCTCCGCCTCAGAGAATCGTGCAACTATCATCTCCTGCAGAGATCTGGCTGCGTGCCGGACGAACTGAACGCATCGTCCCGAGGTGATGACCTCTGGCGAGAACGACCACTCCGGAGGGAGTCGCATGATCGACAGGCGTGATCTGCTCAAGGGAGCGGGGCTGGCCGCCTTGCTGGGTGGCCTTGGAGCGAGCCGTGCGCTGGCCGAGGACAGCGTGACCTTGCCGTTCGCCAATGGCGAGCGCCCGCTGGTGAAATATCCGCAGAAGCGATTGATGATCGGCCTGACGAGCCGGCCGCCGCAACTCGAGACGCCGTTTTCGGTGTTCAATGACGGCGTGATCACGCCGAACAACGCCTTCTTCGTCCGCTATCATCTGGCGGGGCTTCCCTACGATCTCGATCCGGACAAGTTCGCGCTGGAAGTGAAGGGCAAGGTCGACAAGCCGCTCAAGCTGTCGCTCAAGGACATCCGCAAGCTGAAGGCGACCGAGATCGTCGCCGTCAACCAGTGCTCCGGCAACAGCCGCGGCTTCTTCGAGCCGCGCGTCGCCGGCGGCCAGCTCGGCAACGGCGCGATGGGCAATGCCCGCTGGCGCGGCGTGCCGCTCAAGACCGTGCTCGAGATGGCCGGTGTCCAGGCCGGCGCGAAGCAGGTCACCTTCAACGGCATGGATGGCCCGATCGTCGACAAGACTCCGGACTTCGTCAAGGCGCTGGACGTCGATCACGCCATGAACGGCGAGGTGATGCTGGCCTACGGCATGAACGGCGAGGATCTGCCGTTCCTCAACGGTTTTCCGCTGCGTCTGATCGTGCCCGGCTATTACGGCACGTACTGGGTCAAGCACCTCACCGAGATCACCGTCGTCGACAGCGTGTTCGAGGGCTTCTGGATGAAATCGGCCTATCGCATTCCGGATACGCCGAACAACGCGGTCGAGCCCGGCACCGCGCCGAAGGCGACGATCCCGATCAATCGCTTCACGGTCCGTTCCTTCATCACCAGCGTCAGCGATGGCGCGAAGCTCAGGGCGGGGACGGCTGTCCTGCGCGGCATCGCCTTCGATGGCGGCAGCGGGATCAAGCAGGTCGCCGTCTCGACCGATGGCGGCCAGACCTGGACCGATGCGAAGCTTGGCAAGGACCTCGGGAAGTATTCGTTCCGGGAGTGGAAGCTGCCGGTGAAGCTGACCGCCGGAGCCCACGCGCTCAAGGTGCGGGCGATCAGCAATGCCGGCGAGACGCAGCCGGAGACGCCGCGCTGGAATCCGGCCGGTTATCTGCGCAATGTCGTCGAAACCGTCCGCGTCACCGCCGCTTGAGGAGCACGACCATGCAACGGATATCTTTCCTCGCTGCGCTGGCCGTCGCGCTCGGGTGTCTTGCCGCCGGGCCGGCCGCTCTCACCGCGGCGCCCGTCAACTACAAGGTTCCTCCGGAGACGGCGGCCTTCAAGCCGGGGCCGGACCTTGCCGCCGTGCAGGGCAATTGCACGGCCTGCCACTCTTCCGATTACATCAGCACGCAGCCGCCGATGAAGAACAAGAAGGAGTTCTGGCAGGCCGAGGTCACCAAGATGATCAAGGTCTATGGCGCGCCGATCGACGACGCCGATGTCGGCAAGATCGTCGACTATCTCGCCGCGACCTACTGACCATCCGGTGCGGCTGGGCAAGGCTCAGCTGGCACCCTTCGCCGGCGGGAAATCCATCCGGTCGTTCGTGCGGCAATAGCGGTCGGCGAACATGCGTCCCACGGGATGGAACAGCTCCATCTCGACCCGCATCTTCTCGCTGTCCCACAGCTCGTCGCGGATGTGGAACGCAAGGCCCTCGCCGAGCACCAGCACGCGGTCGCCGTTGACGTCGATCAGTTGCCAGGTCTTGCACTCCATCGCGAACGGCGCGTCCGCGAGCCGCGGCACGGAGATCATGCGCGAGGGCGCGAGCTTCAGCCCGAGATGATCGGGCTCGCCGACCTCGGGTGGAAAGTCGCCGCCGGTCTCGTGCATCGCCTGCGCCAGCGGCTCGTCGGTGATGTGCACCACGAACTCGCCGGCGCGGCGGATGTTGACCAGCGTATCCTTGACCCGGCCGTCGGGGCGCAGGTTGATCGCGAACACGCAGAGCGGCGGATCCTCGCCCATCACGTTGAAGAACGAGAACGGCGCGGCGTTCACGACGCCGGTCTCGCCCTTGGTCGTGACCCAGGCGATCGGCCGCGGCAGCACGAAGGAGGTCAGGATCTTGTAGCGCTCGCGCGGGCTTAGATCGGTGGAGAGGTATTCCATGTGGTGCGGCCTCGGATATGTCGGTCGGCCGACCGTAGTCGGCCAGGGTGCGTTGCGGAAGCCGATAAAGCGGGCAGCGGCTGCGTGCATCCACGGCGATCGCTCCGTGAAATTCAGTGTTCCCTGGAACGGCACCGGACGGGCCACGTTCGAACAGCACAGCAACTAAAAATGGAGGTCACGCCATGAAACCAACGATCAGTTTGATCGCGTGTGCGCTCGTCGTCTCGGCCACCTCGGCCCTGGCGCAGGGCGGTCAGCAGCCGACCGCGCCGCCTAGCGCGAACAACTCGGGAGCAGGCATTCAAGGTGCGCCCGGCAACAAGAACGGACCGGCGGCCACTGATTCCGGCACCGTCGGCTCGTCCTCGATCATCAACCAGCAGAATCCGAACGTCAGTGCTCAGGACCCGTCGAACATCAAGGGCATGCCTGGCAACAAGAACGGGCCGCCCGCCAAGAAGCCCCAGAATTGAATATGCCCTGGCGAGGCGGTTGCTGACGCAGCCGCCTCGCTCCATTCTGGTGTTGTTGTTGAGCGGGTTCGCAGAGTCCTTGCCGTATCACGGCAGAGCCGCCGCGCCGTTCGTGACGATGAGATTGTCCGTATCGGCCGGCGCCAGCTCGCTCGTCGAATCGCCGCCGAGATATTTGTCCAGCGTCGCCTGGATCCGCTCACGCGCCGTATAAGGACCGCGATCGCTCATCCAGGTGTGCTGGAACTCGGTCTTGATGATGTCGATGCCGCTCTTCTTGCCGAGCTGCTTGGGCAGCACGTCCGGATCGGTCTTGAACTCCGGATCATCGGAGCGGAACGACAGGATCTTGAGCTTGTCCCTGACGACGAAAGGAACGCGCAGATTGTCAAGCGTCACCACCTGCGAGACGATGTTGGGATGCTCCTTGGCGAAATACATCGCGGTGTCGCCGCCGTTGGAATGGCCGACCAGCGTGAGATGATCGTAGTCGGCATTGGGATGCCGCTTCTTCATCTCGTTCAGCACGCAGAGAATGTTGGCCTCGCCCTTCTTGTAGACGTCGAGCCGGCCGACATAGGGCAGCCCGATCTTGGTGACGAGCGGCGGGTCCGTCGGCAGATCCTGCTGCACGCTGGCGACGAGATAACCGCGCGCGGCGAACACGTTCGCCAGGAACGAATACTCGGTGTTCTTCACCGTGTTGCCGTTGGAGATGATCGCGACCGGCAGCCGCCAGAGCCCGGCGTTCGCCTTCATCTCGTAATCCTTGCGGACCGCGATGTCGACGTTGATCGGCCGCTGCCGCGCGGCGTCATAGAATTCCCGGCTTTCGTGCTGAATGCCCCATTTGGCCATCGCAAAGTAACCGGCCACAGCCAGGGCGGACACACAGGCCAAAACCGTCACACCGCGCTTCATGGCATCCTTCCCCTTGGAATTCTCCTCGTCATGTGATGAGGGACAACGCCGAGGTCACGGGGGCGTGGCAGGGCAAGGCGGATTAAATTTCTGAAATCTTGGAAAAAGGGGCGGGAACAAATCCGGCCTTGGCGGACCGGCGCACCGGTCCACCGTAGGTCCTGGCCGGTCAGAACGCGGTATAGCCGCCGTCGATCACGAAGCAATCGGCCGTATGGTACGACGACGCCTTGCTCATGAGGTAGACAGCGATGCCGCCGAAATCCGACGGCTCGCCGAAGCGGCGGACCGGGATGCGTGGCATCACGTTGGCCACGAACTTCTCGTTGCCCATGATGCCGGCCGTCATGTCGCTCTTGATCCAGCCCGGCAGGATCGCGTTCGCGGTCACGCCGTAGCGCGCCAGCTCGACCGCCAGCGCCCGGCACAGCGCATTGAGCGCGGCCTTGGTGCCCGCGTAGTGCTCGTTGCGCGCGGTGCCGAACAGCGAGGCGAGACTTGATGTCGCAACCAGCCGGCCGAACGGATCGCCGGCTTCTGCCCGCGCCGTCATGTGCCGGGCGGCGGCCTGGAACGCGTGGAAGACGCCGTCGAGATTGGTCGCGAACATCGTGCGCCATTCCTCCTCGCTGCGCTCAATGAAGGGCTTGCGGCCACCGCCGCCGATGCCGGCATTGGCGAAGCAGCCGTCGACGCGGCCGAAGGTGTCGAGCGTGGCCTTCATGGCTTCGGCGACAGAGGCGGGGCTCGTCACGTCGCAGATGCGCGTGTCGACTTTGCAGGGCCCTGCGGCCATCGATGCGGCAGCAGCCTTGTTCTTCTCGGCGTTGCGTCCCCAGATCGAGACGTTGCAGCCACTGGACGCAAGTGCCTGGGCAATGCCGAGGCCTATGCCTCCATTGCCGCCGGTGACGACCGCCACGCGGCCGGTGAGATCGAACAGGGTCATGAGCGTTTCCGTGATGATGTGAGGACGCTGTGCGTCGCTTCGGTTATTTGGATGACGCAACCATGGACAAGCGAAGCGCAAAAATCAAATATGCTGCACGAAGCCGGCAATGCCGCGAATTTCCGCCGCGAAGAATGCAGCGCTCGAAAAGCTCTTGAGAGGAAACCATGCAGTTCAAGCACGTCACGCTCGATTTCGACGGGCCCGTCGCCATCCTCACGCTCGATCATCAGGAGGTGATGAACGCGGTCTCCATCGACATGCTCGGCGGCCTCGCCGAGGCGCTCGACGAGATCGAGGAGAGGAAGGCCGACGTTCGTTGCCTGGTCGTCACCGGCGCCGGCCGCGCCTTCTGCACCGGCGCCAATCTGCAAGGCCGCAACGCCCAGGCCAAGCCCGGCCGCAGCAATGCGGGCGCGGCGCTCGAGACCGCTTTCCATCCGTTCCTGCGCCGCCTGCGCAATCTGCATTGCCCGATCGTCACCTCGGTGAACGGCCCGGCCGCCGGCGCCGGCATGAGCTTCGCGCTGATGGGCGACATGATCCTGTGCGCCAAGTCTGCCTACTTCCTGCAGGCGTTCCGCCGCATCGGCCTGGTGCCGGATTGCGGCTCCACCTGGCTGCTGCCGCGTCTCGTCGGCAAGGCGCGCGCGATCGAGCTGTCGCTGCTCGGCGAGAAGCTGCCGGCCGAGACGGCGCTGCAATGGGGCCTCGTCAACCGCGTCTACGACGACGCGGCGCTGAAGGAGGAGACGATGAAGCTCGCGCACGAGCTCGCCAATGGGCCGACGGTCGCGCTGGCGCAGATCCGGCGGCTGTATTGGGAGAGCCCGGAGAATTCGTTCGAGGAGCAGCTCAACGAGGAATTCCAGTCGCAGCGCATCGCCGGCGCGACCGCCGACTTCAAGGAAGGCGTCACGGCGTTCCTCGAAAAGCGTCCGGCCAAGTTCAAGGGCCAATGATCGAGACCGAACTGTCCCGCTGTGTCGTCGCGTTCATGCCGGGCGCGACCGGCGTGCGTGGCGCCGCCAAGCTTTCCGGGGGCGCCAGCCAGGAGACATGGCGCTTCGACATCGTCCATCCTGATGGCGATGTCGGTGCTATTCTGCGCCGCTCGCCGAAGGGCTACGGCGCCGCGCCCGGTCGAGCCGCCGGGCTGGACAATGAAGCCGCCCTCATGCGGCTGGCGCACGCCGCCGGCGTGCCGTCGCCCGAGGTGTTGCATGTGCTGGCGCCCGGTGATGATCTCGGCACCGGCTTCATCATGCGCCGCGTCGAAGGCGAGACCATCGCGCGCAAGATCTTGCGCGATGCTGAGTTCGCCGAGGCGCGGCCGCGCCTCGCACGCCAGCTCGGCGGCATCGCAGCCGGCATCCACGGCATCGCGCGGGAGGCCTTGCCGTCGTTGCGCGAGATGAACGCGACCAGGGAGATCGCGGAGCTCGCTCGCGAATATCACAGCTTCGACTGGCCGCGCCCGGTGTTCGATCTGGCGCTGCGCTGGCTGTCGCAGAATGATCCCGGCCCCTCGGCGGAGGTGACGCTGGTGCACGGCGACTTCCGCAACGGCAATCTGATCATCGGGCCCGACGGCGTGCGCGCCGTGCTGGACTGGGAGCTCGCCCATCTCGGCGATCCCATGGAGGACCTCGGCTGGATCTGCGTCAACTCCTGGCGCTTCGGCGAGATCGACAAGCCCGTCGGCGGTTTCGGCTCGCGCGCGGAGCTGTTCGCCGGCTACGAGGCCGCCGGCCGCAAGGTGGATGCTGACCGGGTGAAGTTCTGGGAAGTCATGGGCACGTTGCGCTGGGGCGTGATGTGCTGCGGCATGATGCAGCGGTTTCGGATCGGCCCCGACCATTCGATGGAGCGTGCCATGATCGGCCGCCGTGCGTCTGAGACCGAGATCGATCTGCTGCGGCTTCTGGCGCCGCGAGGAGAGGGCTGATGCAGGACGAACCGACGTTGACCGAGCTGGTGCAAGCGGTGGCCGATTTCCTGCGCAACGACATCGCCCCGCTCATCTCCGGCCACCAGGCGTTCAAGCTGCGCGTCGGCATCAACGCGCTGGATCTCGTGGTTCGCCAGCTGACTCAGGCTGCGCCGGCGGACGCTGCCGAGCATGCGCGCTTGAAAGAGTTGCTTGGGCGGGATGCTACCTTGCTCGACCTCAATCGCGCACTGGCCGAGCAGATCGCGAGCGGTGCCCTCGACCTCGCGACGCCGGGACTGAAGGAGCATCTCTGGCAGACCACGCTCGACAAGCTCGCTGTCGATCAGCCCAACTACGCATCCTACAAGCGCGAGGCGGGGAGGCGCACCAATGGCTCCTAACTCTCTGTCGTCATGCCCGGGCTTGACCCGGGCATCCATCCTCTCACAAGGCTGTCGCGAGGCATGGATGGCCGGGTCAAGCCCGGCCATGACGGAGCGGAGGCAAGATCGCGCAGTCATCCAGGCACTACCGCCCCAGCCACTTCGGCGCCCGCTTTTCCGAGAACGCCTTCGGGCCCTCGATGTAGTCCTGCGAATGGATCATCGCCTGCACCGCGGGATAGTCGCGCTGCTCGGTGATGGCCTGCTCCAGCGAGACCGCGAGGCCCTTCTCGATCGCCTGCTTGGAGGCGCGGATCGACATCGGCGAGTTCTTGGCGATGGTCTCGGCCCAGCGCTCGGCCGCCGCCAGCGCCTCGCCTTGCGGCACGACCTCGTTGACGAAGCCGAGCTCATGGCCCTCGCGGGCGCCGACGTGGCGGCCGGTCAGGATCATGCCCATCGCGCGCTTCATGCCGATCTGGCGCGGCAGCCTCTGCAGGCCGCCGGCGAGCGCGGCGAGGCCGACGCGCGGCTCGGGCAGTGCGAAGGTCGCGTTCTCCGAGGCAATGATCAGGTCGCAGGCCAGCGCGATCTCGAAGCCGCCGCCCATCGCAACGCCGTTGACGGCGGCGATCAGCGGCTTGTCGCAGTCGAAGCGCGACGTCAGGCCGCCGAATCCGCTTCGGCCCCAGCCGCGCTTGCCGCCGGCCGCCTGCCATTTCAGATCGTTGCCGGCGCAGAACGCCTTGTCGCCCTCGCCGGTGACGATCGCGACCCATTGCTCGGGATCGGCGGCGAAGCCGTCGAACACCGCTTCGAGCTCGTAATGCGCGTCGGTATGCAGCGCGTTGTAGACCTCTGGGCGCGCCAGGGTGACGATCGTGACCGGCCCCTTGCGCGTGACTTTCGAGAATTTCAGCTCCATCGGCCGTTCCTCCTGGTTTCTGATTGGCAACGTTGCGCGAGCTTAGCGCCTTCACTGCGTTTTCAATCATCCAAATACGCAACCGCGCTGCGCGCCACAAGCACGCGGCGGAGATCCAAGATCAAGAACAACAACGACAGAAAGGGAGACACGCCATGGATTTTTCCTTGCCCAAGGAGCTTACCGCCTATCTCGATGAGCTCGACCGCTTCATCGCCGCCGAGATCAAGCCGCTGGAGGAGGCCGACGACAACATCCGCTTCTTCGATCATCGCCGCGAATGGGCGCGCACGGATTTCGAGAATGGCGGCCTGCCGCGACATGAGTGGGAGCAGCTGCTGCGCAAGGCCAAGGACCGCGCCGATGCGGCCGGGCACCTGCGCTTCGCAATCCCGAAGCGCTATGGCGGCAAGGACGGCTCCAATCTCTGGATGGCTGTGATCCGCGAGCATTTTGCCTCGAAGGGCCTCGGCCTGCACAATGACCTGCAGAACGAGCACTCGATCGTCGGCAATCTGCCAATCGTCACCATGCTCGACCGCTACGGCCGCGAGGACCAGAAGGCGATGATCGACGGCTCGATCACCGGCAAGTACCGCATCACCTTCGGCCTCACCGAGCCGCATCATGGCTCCGATGCGACCCATATGGAGACGAAGGCGATCCCTGCGACGCGCGACAACGTCAAGGGCTGGCTGATCAACGGCGAGAAGATGTGGACGACGGGCATGCACGTCGCCACCCATTGCGCGCTGTTCGCGCGCACCTCGGGCAATGACGGCGATGCCCGCGGCATCACCTGCTTCCTGGTCCCGGCCAAGAGCGAGGGCGTCAAGGTCGAGGAATATCTCTGGACCTTCAACATGCCGACCGACCATCCCCGCGTCAGCTTCACCGACGTGTTCGTGCCAGAGGATGCTCTGTTCGGCGAGGTCGGGCGCGGGCTGTCGCTGGCGCAATGTTTCGTCCACGAGAACCGCATCCGACAGGCGGCGAGTTCGCTCGGCGCCGCGGTGTTCTGCATCAATGAGAGCGTCAACTACGCGCGGGAACGGAAACCGTTCGGCAAGGCGCTGGCCGAGAACCAGGCGATCCAGTGGCCGCTGGTGGAGCTCGCGACGCAGGCGGAAATGTTGCGGCTCCTCATCCGCAAGACCGCCTGGGAGATGGACCAGCTCACCCAGGCGCAGGTCGAGCACACGCTGTCCGACAAGGTCTCGATGTGCAACTACTGGGCTAATCGTCTCTGCTGCGAGGCGGCCGACCGCGCCATTCAGGTGCATGGCGGAATGGGCTATTCGCGCCACAAGCCGTTCGAGCACATCTACCGCCACCATCGCCGCTACCGCATCACCGAGGGCAGCGAGGAGATCCAGATGCGTAAGGTGGCGGGCTTCCTGTTTGGGTACATGGGGGCGAACAAGCGATGAGGTTGTCGTCGTAGGAAAGTCGTCATCGCGAGCGCCAGCGCAGCAATCCAGACCTGTCACGTGGCCCCTGGATTGCTTCGGCGCAAGGGCGCCTCGCAATGACGATGGGGAGAGCGCGCACACTCTCTCCTCCGTTATTCCGGGGCGTGCGCAGCACGAGCCCGGAATCCATAACCACGACCGCCCGCGTGACGAAGACCTGCGCCACAACCAGATCGCGCCGAACCCGGTTTCGTGAGTATGGATTCCGGGTTCGCCCCGCTGCGCGGCGCGCCCCGGAATGACTCGTGGAGCGGGCATACTCCCCGTCCGCCCATTATCAATTCACCTGCCTGTCCTTGCCCGCCCAATACGGATCGCGCAGATTTCGCCGCAGGATCTTGCCGGAGGGATTGCGGGGCAAGGCGTCGAGGAAATCCACGGTCTTCGGCGTCTTGAAGCCGGCGATGCGGGTGCGGGTGAAATTGATGATGTCGGTCGCGGTCGCCTGCTTGCCCGGCTTCATCACCACGATCGCCTTGACCGCCTCGCCCCATTTGTCGTCGGGAATGCCGATCACTGCAGCTTCGGCCACGTCAGGGTGATCGCAGATCGCGCTCTCGACCTCGGCGGGATAGATGTTCTCGCCGCCGGAGATGATCATGTCCTTGATGCGGTCGTGGATGTAGACGTAGCCGTCCTCGTCCATGTAGCCGGCATCCCCAGTGCGCAGCCAGCCGTCCTTGCCGAGCGTGCGCGCCGTTGCCTCCGGTAGATTCCAATAGCCGGCCATGTTGGAGCCGGAGCGGGTGGCGATCTCGCCGACTTCGCGCGGCGGCAAGGGATTGCCAAGGGGATCGATGATCGCGACCTCGACGCCGGGCAGCGGCTTGCCGGCCGAGCGCATCCGCTCGAGCCCCTCGACGTGATCCTCCGGCGGCAGCGCGATGATGGTGCCGGTGGTCTCCGTCATCCCGTACATCTGCACGAAGCCGCATTTGAAGACGTCGATGCATTCCTTCAGCAACGCCGCCGGGATCGGCGAGGCGCCGTAGAGCATGTATTTCAGCCGCGAGAAATCGACCTGCCGCGCGCGCGGCTGCCGCACCACGAACTGCATCGCGGCGGGGACCATGAACAGCTTGGTGATTCCGGACTGCTCGAAGAAGTCGAGGATCCTGGTCGGATCGAACTCGCGGGCGATGACGCCGCGGGCGCCGTGATACAGGCTCATCAGACCCCAGCCGGAGCCGCCGATATGGAAGATCGGCATCGCGATCAGCGACACGTCGTCGGTCGACCATTTGTTCCAGTCCGGCTTGTCGTCCGGATTTCCGGTGTTGACGAGGTTGAGGAAGTTCGCATGCGACAGCATCGCGCCCTTCGGCTTGCCCGTGGTGCCGGAGGTGTAGAGCTGGAGCGCGATGTCTTTCGGCGTAATATCAACGCCCGGATCATCAGCGCTTTGCGCATCGCGCAACGCCGTATAGTCCTGCCACTCCGGCGCGCCGCCTTCGGTGGTGATGATGTGCCGCACGCTCGGAAGCTGGTCGCGGATCTGCCGGATCATGGTGATGAACTCCGGCCCGACGAACAGGGCAGGGGCCCTGCAGTCCTCGACGATGAAGGCGACCTCCGGACCGGCCAGCCGCCAGTTCACCGGCGCCATCACGACGTTGGTCTTCATGGCGCCGACCAGCAGCTCGAAGTAGCTGTCGCTGTTCTTACCGAAATAGGCGATCCGCTCACCTGGCTTCAGGCCGAGCACCTTCAGCGCGTTGGCCACCTGGTTGGTCTTGCGGTCGAATTCGGCGAAGCTGGTGGTGCGGCCCTCGAACTCATAGGCGGTCGCGGAGCCGAGTGCCTGCGCCTGGCTGCGAACGACATCGACGAGCGTCGACGCTGCCGTCGTGACGGTCATGTTTCCCCTCCGATTGTGCCGTGTTTTCGTTTTTTGTTTTGTCGTCCTCGCCCCGGATCGCGCCGGAGCGAGCATCGTTCAATCAGTCTACCGAGCGCCCGCCGCCGATCAACAGCGCCGTCAGCTCGTGCGCGTCGCCCGGTCCTTCTCGTTCTGCGCCTTGATCGACTCCTTGGCCTTGGTCCAGTCGTCGTCGCTCCAGTCGCGCAGCTGATAGAAATTGCCGCCCATCGCCAGCGCCTGGGCGCCGTCCATCGCGATGGTCTCGCCGTTGATCCAGTTGCAGCCGCCGGAGATCAGGAACACCGCGAGGTTCTGCAGCTCCTCCATGGTGCCGACGCGACCCATCGGGTTCATCGCCTTGGTGCGCGCGCCGGCCTCGTCGCCCGGCTTGATGCGCTTGCTCATGCCCTCCGTCGGAATCTCGCCGGGCGCAATGGTGTTGAGGCGGATACCGTAGCGGCCCCATTCGGTGGCGAGCGACATCGTCATCGCGTGGATCGCCGATTTGCTCATCGCCGACGGCACGACATAGGGCGAGCCGTTGCGCACCCACGTCACCGTGATCGACACGACGTTGCCCGGCTGCTTCGCCGCGATCCAGCGCTTGCCGACGGCGTGCGTCACGTAGAACGTGCCGTGCATCACGATGTTGGCGACTGCGTCGAATCCGCGCGGGCTCAATTCCTCGGTGCGGGAAATGAAGTTGCCGGCGGCGTTGTTGATGAGATCGGTCAGGCCGCCTTCCTGGAAGATCGCCTCGATCATCTCCTCGACCGCCATCGCATTGCGGATGTCGACGCCGTGGCTGGTGACGCGGCCGCCATAGAGATCCATCAGCTCGGTCGCGGTCTCGTCGCAGACGATTTTCCGCCGGCCGCAAATATGCACTTCGGCGCCGAGTTGCAGGAAGCGGGCGGCCATCGCCTTGCCAAGGCCGGTGCCGCCGCCGGTCACCAGAATACGCCGACCCTCGAGGAGATTGTCCTTGAACATGGAAGTTTCCGCCTGAGATGTTGTGAGTTAATTGGTCGATTGACTAAACTGCTCCGACAGCCTTCTGTAAAGTCACAAAGACAATCGTGAGGAGACCGCCCCGATGGACAACCGCATCGCGATCGAGATCAAGGACGGCGTCGCCGATGTCCGCCTGGTCCGCGCCGACAAGATGAATGCGCTCGATCAGGAGATGTTCGCGGCGCTGGTCGCGGCGACCGAACGGCTGTCGAACGAGAAGGGGCTGCGCGCGGTGGTGCTGTCCGGCGAGGGCCGCGCGTTCTGCGCCGGGCTCGACATGGGCCGCTTTGCGGCGATGAAGGAGTCCGGCGGCAACGGTATCGCTGGCGGCGAGAAGCGTGACCTCACCGTTCGCACCCACGGCAAGGCGAATTTCGCCCAGCAGGCGGTATGGGGTTGGCGGCAGCTGCCGGTGCCGGTGATTGCTGCGGTGCATGGCGTCGCCTATGGCGGCGGCTTCCAGCTCGCGCTCGGCGCCGACATGCGCTACGTCGCGCCCGACACCAAGCTGTCGATCATGGAGATCAAATGGGGCCTCGTGCCCGACATGGCCGGCACGCCTGTTCTGGCGACCCTGATGCGCGACGACATCCTGCGCGAGCTGACCTATACTGGCCGCGTGTTCTCGCCGGAGGAGGGGCAGGCCTACGGCCTCGTCACCCGCATCTGCGCCGATCCGCGCGCGGCCGCGCTGGAGACGGCGCGGGAGATCGCGGGCAAGAACCCGGATGCGATCCGTGCCGCCAAGCGGATGCTGAACAATCTCTCGGTCGATCCGGGCCCGGCGCTGCTGGCGGAATCGGTCGAGCAGCAGAAGCTGATCGGCAGCCCGAACCAGTTGGAATCGGTACGAGCCAACATCGAAAAGCGCGCGCCGAAGTTTGCGGATTAGCGCGGTCGTTCCGGGATGCTCCGCAGGAGTAGACCCGGAACCTCGAGATTCTCCGGTGCGCAATTGCGCACCGTAGTTCCATGCTGCGCATCGCCCCGGAATGATCACGACACTCAAACCGACGTCAGATCGGACAAGGCAACAACAATGGAAACGTCCTCTCTTTTCTCCGGCATCATCTCCGGCGACCGTCGCCGCAGCCACCCCGACATCGCCGACCGCGCCGCGCGGATCGCCAGCGGTCTCGCGCAGCTCGGCGTGCGCCAGGGCGATTGCGTCTGCATGCTGATGCGCAACGACATCGCCTTCATCGAGGCCGCCTATGGCGCGATGCGGCTCGGCGCCTATGGCGTGCCGGTGAACTGGCATTTCAAGCCGGAGGAGATCGACTACATCCTCAAGGACTCCGCGACGCGGGTGCTGATCGGCCATGCCGATCTCTTGCACCAGCTTCGCGGTCTCATTCCACCTGGCGTCACCGTCCTCAGCGTGCCGACTCCACCGGAGATCCTGTCGAACTACAAGATCGCTGCAGACCTGCTGCAAACGCCGGACTTTGCGATCGAGCTGGAGAGCTGGCTCGCCGAGCAGCCCCCCTACGACGGTCCGCAGGTGCCGCAGCCGCAGAACATGATCTACACCTCGGGCACGACCGGACACCCGAAGGGCGTGCGCCGCAGCGCGCCGACGATCGAGCAGGCGGCCTCGGCCGAGCGGATGCGGGCGCTGATCTACGGCCTGAAGCCGGGCTCGCGGGCGCTGCTGCCGGGGCCGCTGTATCACTCGGCGCCGAACGCCTTTGGTCTCCGCGCCGGCCGGCTCGGCGGCGCGCTGGTGCTGATGCCGCGCTTCGAGCCGGAAGAGTTTCTCGCCATCATCCAGGCGGAGCGCATCGACACCATCTTCATGGTGCCGACGATGTTTATCCGGCTGATGAAGCTGCCGGAGGAGGTGCGCCGCCGCTACGACATGTCGTCGCTGCGCCATATCATCCATGCCGCCGCGCCGTGCCCGGCCGACGTCAAGCGCGCGATGATCGAATGGTGGGGGCCGGTGATCTATGAGTTTTACGGCTCGACCGAATCCGGCGCGGTGACCTTTGCCACGTCGGAGGACGCTCTGCGCAAGCCCGGCACTGTCGGCAAGGTCTCGCCGGGCGCCGAGCTGCGCTTCCTCGGCGAGGACGGCCGTGTCCTGCCGCAGGGCGAGGTCGGCGAGATCTACTCGCGCATCGCCGGCAACCCGGACTTCACCTATCACAACAAGCCGGAGAAGCGGACCGAGATCGACCGCGACGGCTTCATCACCTCCGGCGATGTCGGCTACATGGACGAAGAGGGCTACGTCTTCCTCTGCGACCGCAAGCGTGACATGGTGATCTCCGGCGGCGTCAACATCTATCCGGCCGAGATCGAGGCCGTGCTGCACGCGGTGCCCGGCGTGCACGATTGCGCCGTGTTCGGCATCCCCGACGCGGAGTTCGGCGAGGCGCTGATGGCCGTCGTCGAGCCGCAGCCGGGTGTGGTGCTGGACACCGGCGAGATCAAGGCGCGGCTGAAAGCCTCCCTGGCCGACTACAAGGTGCCCAGGCACATCGAAATCCAGGGCCAATTGCCGCGCGAGGACTCCGGCAAGATCTTCAAGCGGCGGCTGCGCGATCCCTATTGGGAACGGGCGGGGCGGCAGATCTGATGCGACCGTCAAGGACAGGAGGTGAGCGTCGCATTCAATAAGGCAGCCGACGCCTCTTTCTTGATCTTGCGCTGCGGTACGGATACGGCAGACTGACCCGTAAATGGGCAGCTGCTGGAGAGCGCATCCATGTCGCCGCAAGCCATACAAGATGTCATGCCAGAGGAAATCCGTCCCAATCGCGCCGCCGAGGCGCAGGCCATGGAGGAGGACGCGCGGCTCCGCGACGATATCCGCCTGCTCGGCCGCATCCTCGGCGACACCGTCCGCGACCAGGAGGGCGCCGATGTGTTCGACCTCGTCGAACTGATACGCCAGACCTCGGTGCGCTTCCACCGCGACGAGGACCGCCAGGCGCGGCGCGAACTGGAGCAGATCCTCGATGGCATGAGCACGGCCGAGACCGTCCGCATCGTCCGCGCCTTCAGCTATTTCTCGCACCTCGCCAACATTGCCGAGGACCAGAACAACATCCGCCGCATGCGCGCCAAGAGCGACGGCAATGGCGGCGCAGGGATGCTGGCGGCGACGCTGGCGCATGCCAAGTCGGCCGGGTTCGAGGCCGCCGAACTGCGCAAGTTCTTCTCGACCGCGCTCGTCAGCCCCGTCCTCACCGCGCACCCGACCGAGGTGCGGCGCAAGAGCACGATGGACCGCGAGATGGAGGTCGCGATGCTGCTCGACCGCCGCGAGCGGATGCAGCTGACCCCGGACGAGCGAGAGGCCAATGACGAGGCGCTGCGCCGCGCGGTGCTGACCCTGTGGCAGACCAATTTGCTGCGCCGGACCAAGCTGACCGTGCTCGACGAGGTCACCAACGGCCTGTCGTTCTACGACTACACCTTCCTGCGCGAAGTGCCGCGGCTGCTGTGCACCCTGGAGGACCGGCTGAATGACGGCGCCGAGGTCGCGGGCGACCTTGCGTCCTTCCTGCGCATGGGCAGCTGGATCGGCGGCGACCGCGACGGCAATCCGTTCGTCACCGCCGAGGTGATGCGCGGCACGCTCAAGCTGCAGTCGAGCCTGGCGCTGCACTATTATCTCGAAGAGCTGCATCGGCTCGGCAGCGAGCTGTCGATGGCGGCCCATCTCGCCGATGTCTCCGAGGAGCTGCGTGTGCTCGCCGAGCGCTCGCCCGACACGTCGCCTCATCGCAGTGGCGAGCCGTATCGGCTGGCGGTGTCGGGCATCTACGCGCGCCTCGCAGCCACCGCGAAAAAGCTTGGCATCCAGATCAGCCGCCTGCCGGTGGCGGCGGTGGCGCCCTATGACAGCGTCAAGCAGCTGCAGGACGATCTCGACGTGCTGCATCGCTCGCTGATCGCCAACAATGCCGAGGTGATCGCGCGCGGCCGCCTGCGGATGCTGCGGCGTGCCGTCGACTGCTTCGGCTTCCATCTGGCGCGGCTCGACATCCGCCAGAACTCGGCGGTGCATGAGCGCACGGTGGCCGAGCTGATCGATACCGCGATGCCCGGCATGTCCTATCTGGCGCTCAGCGAGGATGCGCGTGTCAGCCTGCTGGTCAGCGAGCTGCGTAACGCGCGCCCGCTGGTGTCGCAATTCGTCAAGTACAGCGACGAGACCATCGGCGAGCTCGATCTGTTCCGCGCCGCGGCCGAGGCGCACGCCACGTTCGGCGCCGACGTCATCTCTCAGTGCATCATCTCGATGTGCAAGGGCATGTCGGACATGCTCGAGGTCGCGCTGCTCCTGAAGGAGGTCGGCCTGATCGATCCTTCCGGCCGCTGCGCGGTCAACATCGTGCCGCTGTTCGAGACCATCGAAGATCTGCAGGCCTCCAGCGGCATCATGGATCGGATGCTGGCGCTGCATGATTATCGCCGCCTGGTCGACAGCCGCGGCGCCGTGCAGGAGGTGATGCTCGGCTATTCCGACAGCAACAAGGACGGCGGCTTCGTCACCTCGGGCTGGGAGCTCTACAAGGCCGAGATCGGGCTGGTCGAGATCTTCGAGCGCCACGGCATCCGGCTCCGGCTGTTCCACGGCCGCGGCGGCTCGGTCGGCCGCGGCGGCGGCCCGAGCTATGACGCCATCATCGCCCAGCCCGGCGGCGCGGTGAACGGCCAGATCCGGATCACGGAGCAGGGCGAGATCATCTCCAGCAAGTACTCCAACGCCGAGGTCGGCCGTTATAATTTGGAGATCCTGGCCGCGGCGACGTTGGAAGCCAGCCTGCTGCACCCGCGGCAGCCGGCGCCGAAGCCCGAATATCTCACCGCCATGGACCGGCTCTCCGAACTCGCCTTCAAAGCCTATCGCGGCCTGGTCTACGAGACCGACGGCTTCGTCGACTATTTCTGGGCCTCGACCGTGATCAACGAGATCGCGACGCTCAACATCGGCAGCCGTCCGGCGTCGCGCAAGAAGACCCGCGCGATCGAGGATCTGCGCGCCATCCCCTGGGTGTTCTCCTGGGCGCAGTGCCGGCTGATGCTGCCGGGCTGGTACGGCTTCGGCAGCGCCGTCGAGACCTGGATCGCGGAGAATCCGGAGCAGGGCATGCCGTTCCTGCGCGAGCTCAATCGCGAATGGCCGTTCTTCCGCATGCTGCTGTCGAACATGGACATGGTGCTCGCCAAGAGCTCGATCGCCATCGCCTCGCGTTATGCGGAGCTGGTGCCGGACGAGGGCTTGCGCGAAAAGATCTTTGGCCGCATCCGCCGCGAATGGAATCTGGTGATCGAGACGCTGCTCGACATCACCGGCCAGGAGCGTCTGCTGCAGGGCAACCCGCTGCTGGAGCGCTCGGTCCGCAACCGCTTTCCGTATCTCGATCCGCTCAACCACGTTCAGGTCGAGCTGTTGAAGGCGCACCGCGCGCAAAACCCGGACGAGCAGGTGCTGCGCGGCATCCAGCTGACCATCAACGGTATCTCGGCGGGCTTGCGGAATACGGGGTAGGCCCCGATCGCAGCCGCGGCCTCGCTGTCGTCCCGGCCTAGTGCGCAATTGCGCACGCGGCGCCGGGACCCATACCCCCAGGGAGGAGTTTGGGGCAGGCGTGTGGTTGGCATCTCGCACGTCACGTCTGCTGCGGCGTATGGGTCCCGGGTCGGCGCCACGATGCGCTTCGCGCATCGCGGCTTGCCCGGGACGACGACGGTGGGGCGGGCGAATTCACGGCTCAAACAGCAATTAAGACATACGATCTCGTTCCCGCTGCGCGTCGCGCCCGAGCTCTTGCGATCTGTTCGTCCCTCACAATTGTGCAAGGGCGCGGGGAATGCCGGGTGAAGGCCTCACCCATGGCCCGCCTGCAACAAGAAAAGCAGGCGGCAGTCACCACAGGTTCAGCCGAACATCCGGCATTCCCCGCGCGATGTCTTCACGCTTATACGCGATCTCCCCGGTGTGCCGGCTCGTAGACACCGTCGCCCGTGCGATGCGTAGGCACCACACGAACTTGACGCCTGCATCGGGGCGCCAGGACCACGCGATTTCACGTCCGCAACAGCGCCGTTCGTCCGCGCATCCGTGAAGACACGCTGCGGCTCCATGCGGCCATCGCATCCCCGCCTCGCGTGTCGTGACGATCGCGCGCTACGCCCCTTGCTTGAGGCGGGATGGGGAGAGAAAAGCATGAATTCCGAAAAATAGCAATAAGATTATTTTTAATAGAAGTTAGTACGGGGCCCATGAAGCTGTTGCCAAGACCAGAGCTCGGTCGCCATGAAGCGCGTCCCACGTTACAGCACACTTTCACCCCTCACCCTGAGGAGCGCGCCACTTGGCGCGCGTCTCGAAGGGCGAGGCCCGGTCTGGGCCTCATGGTTCGAGACGCGCCGCCATGCAGACCGTCTCTGATGGCACGATCGGGGCACGGCGCTCCTCACCATGAGGATCTGGTATCCAAGGGGTCCTGCATACCGACCAATGAACACGCCGAGAGGCGTGTTCATTGAACCAACTTCGAAGCCGGCGTGCTCGTGGAGAGAGGCGGCAGATGATCATGTCGGGCGCGCGCTGACGTGAGGCGTACGAGCAGCGCGCGCCGGGGGCAGCAGCCCGACCTAACAGATATGCGCGCCCTGCGTCTCCACATACACCGCATACAGCGATTGGCTCGCCGTCATGAACAGGCGGTTGCGCTTCTTGCCGCCGAAGCAGACGTTGGCGCAGATCTCGGGCAGCTTGATCTGGCCGATGCGCTGGCCATCGGGCGCGAAGATGTGGACGCCGTCATAGCCTTCGCCGACCCAGCCGGCGCCGACCCAGAGGTTGCCGTCGATGTCGACGCGCAGGCCGTCCGGGAAGCCGGACTTGCCGTCGAGCGTCATGTCGACCAGTGGCTTGCCGTTGGAAAGCTTGTCGCCGTTGATGTCGTATTGCCAGACCACGTTCTTGGCATTCGGATAGTGCGTGATGCCGGTGTCGCAGACATAGAGCTTCTTGTAGTCGTGGCTGAAGGCGATGCCGTTCGGCTTGAACGGCTCATCCGCCACTTTCGTCACTGCGCCGGACTGCGCGTCGACGCGATAGACTGCCTCCTTCTGGAACGGCTGGTTGGAGCCGTTGCGGACGTTCTGGCCTTCGTAGAGGTTGATCGAGCCGTAGCCGGGATCGGTGAACCAGATCGACTTGTCGGCGGGATTGACGACCATGTCGTTCGGGCCGTTTAGCGGCTTGTCGTTGGCCTTCTCGGCGAGCACCGTCACCGTGCCGTTGTGCTCGAAGCGGACGAGGCGGGTGCGCTCCGCGGTGATCTGCCGTCCCTCGTAGTCGAATGTGTTGCCGTTCGACTCGTTGGAGGGCTTGCGGAACTGCTGCGAGATGTGGCCGTCGTCGTCGAGATAGCGGAGCTGCCGATTGTTGGGGATGTCGCTCCAGACGAGATACTGGCCCTGCGTGTTCCACGCCGGTCCTTCCGCCCACAGGCAGCCGGTGAACAGGCGCTTGATGACGGTGTTGCCGACCTTGGCCTTGAAGCGCTTCTCGTCGATCACGACGATGTCGGGATCGGGATAGCGCTGCGGCTGCGCGCCCGGTCCGTAGTCACGCGCCACGGCGGGCGAGACGGCCGCAGCGGCGGCGGCAAAGCCGGCGACACCCTTGAGGAGCGTGCGCCGGTCGAAGCGATCAGCTTCGGCCGGCACGTCCTTGATGAGATCGTGTCGTGAATTCGTCATGGTTTCCTCCAAACGTTTTTTGTTGGGAGGCGACCATACGACGGAATCGTGGCTTTCCGCGGGTTGTTCGGATAAAAAACAACTTGAGAGTGTTTGCGCTGCGAAGACTATTTTGCGCGCTGCAAATCTCAGATCGGATCCCAGCCGAAGATATCCGCCGAACGATCGAGCTTGTAGAACGACGGCTTCAGCGCCGGCATGCCGTGCTCGGCGATGGTCTGGGGCGTCCAGCCTTCGCCGCGATGCACCGAGCGCAGCGGACGCGACTGGCCCATCAGGAAGATCTCGTTCATGCGCACGGCAAAGATCTGGCCGGTGACGTCCTTCGAGGCATCGCCCAGCAGATAGGCGACGACCGGCGCGATCTTCTCCGGCCCCATCCGCTTCATCCGTTCGACGCGCTCCTTCTCGGCCTCGGTCTCCGCCGGAATGGTGCCGATCATGCGGCTCCAGGCGAACGGAGAGACGCAGTTGGAGCGGACGTTGAAGCGGCCCATGTCGAGTGCGATCGACTTCGACAGGCCGACGATGCCGAGCTTGGCGGCGGCGTAGTTGGCCTGACCATAATTGCCGATCAGGCCTGAGGTCGAGGTGAAGTGCACGAAGGAGCCGCTCTCCTGCTCGCGGAACAGCCGCGCTGCGGAGTGAGACACGTAGAACGAGCCCATCAGGTGCACCTTGATGACGGCCTCGAACGCCTCGATGCTCATCTTGTGGAAGATCATGTCGCGCAGGATGCCGGCGTTGTTGACGACGCCGTCGAGCTTGCCGAAATGATCGGTGGCGGCCTTGACGATCTTGCTGGCCGGGATCGCTTCCGACACGGACTCGAAATTCGCGACCGCCGTGCCGCCGGCCTTGCGGATCTCCTCGACCACTTCCTCCGCGGGGGCAGCGCTGGTGCCCGAGCCGTCGGAGGCCACGCCGGGATCGTTGACCACGACCTTGGCGCCCTCGGCGGCGCACAGCAGCGCGATCTCGCGCCCGATGCCGCGGCCGGCGCCGGTGACGATGATGACTTTGTCCTGGAGCGATTTGGTCATGAGAGTTTCCTTGGCTGGATGTGTGTTGTTACCTCGCCCGCCGCAGGGGGGGGGCGATGTTTAGCGGTTGGGGCCTCATGGTTCGAGACGCGCCGAAGAGGCGCTCCTCACCATGAGGGTTGAGATCTCTCCCAGGTATCAGTTCTCTTTCCGCGAAATCAGTCCTCGTCCTGAGGAGCCCGCCGAAGGCGGGCGTCTCGAAGGACGTTGGAGGCTTTGCTGAATGCCACGAACTGTCCCGCGTCGTTACCTCTCGTTGGTGAAGATGATCGTGCCCGATGCGGCGAACATGCCGCCGACGCCGTGGCACACGGAAATTTTCGCATTCGGCACCTGCGCCGGCGCGATGCCGCGCATCTGGCGGACGCTCTCCTGCAGCGCGTACATGCCGTACATGCCCGAATGCATGTAGGACAGGCCGCCGCCATTGGTGTTGAGCGGCAGCTTGCCGCCGGGCCGCGTGTGGCCGGCGGCGATGAACGGGCCGGTCTCCTCGTGCGGCATGAAGCCGAGATCGCCAAGGCCGAACAGCGGCAGATGCGCGAACGCGTCGTAGATCATGAGGTGATCGACATCGGCATGATCGATGCCGGCTTCCTTGAAGGCGAGGGGGCCCGCGACCTTAAAGGCGCGCGACGAGGTAAAGGTCTCCATCTGGCTGACCATCGGCGTCTCCACGCTCTCGCCGGTGCCGAGAATGTACACGGGCTTGCGGGGAAAATCGCGGGCGCGATCGGCCGAGGTCAGGATCAGCGCGCCGCCGCCGTCGGTGACGAGGCAGCATTGCAAGAGGCGGAACGGATAGGCGATCATGCGAGAGTTCAGCACGTCCTCGACCGTGATCGGGTCCTTCATCATGGCGCGCGGATTCTTCGCCGCCCACTCGCGCTGCACGACGGCCACCATCGCGAGCTGCTCATGGGTGATGCCGTAGGTCTTCATGTAGCGCAGCACGGGGATCGGAAACATGCTGGGCGGACCGTAGACGCCGAACGGCGCCTCGAACTGGCCTTGCAAACTGTCGGCGGGAATCGAGCGCGGCAGCTTGCCGATCATCGACTTGCCGCTTTCGGCATGGGTGATCAGCACGGTCTTGCACAGCCCGGCCTCGATCGCCGCCGCGGCGTGACGGACGTGCAGCATGAAGGAGCAGCCGCCGACCGAGGTGCCGTCGACCCAGGTCGGGGTGATGCCGAGATAGTGGCACATCTGCTGCGGCGTCTCGACGGCGGTGGCGAAGCCGTCGATGTCCGACAGCTTCAGTCCGGCATCGGCGATCGCGTTCAGCGCCGCATCCGCATGCAGCTGGATCTGCGACATGTTCGGGATGACGCCGAGCTCGGTGGTCTCGGCCGCACCGACAACAGCAACCTGGTTACGACGCATGGCGTTATCCTTTCGCCGGTCGGAACAGGGGTAAAGTGATCTGGTCGTCGAGCGGCTCGAAGGTGACTTCGAGCGGCATGTCGAGCTCCAGCGCCTCCGGCGTCTGCGGGCAGCCGGTGATGTTGCTCATCATCCGCGGACCTTCCTCCAGCGCGACGACGGCGATCGCGTAGGGCGGCGTGAAGCCGGGCGCGGCCGGGCGATGGTTGATGACGTAGCTGTAGAGCGTGCCTTTGCCAGAGGCCTTGAAGATACTGACCTTGCGGCTGGCGCAGGACGGGCAGAACGGCCGCGGCGGAAAGTAGACGTGATCGCAGGCGTCGCAGCGTTGCAGCCGCAATTCGCCGGCGCGTGTGCCGTCCCAGAAATGCTGGGTCTCCGGCGTCGGCTTGGGGCGTGCGCGCATCGGCTCGGCCATCCCGGTGATCCTCCCGTGAGGCGGGCTCCGTCGCCCGCTGCTTTGCTGGTTTGATGCGCCATTTGGCGAGGGGGCGTCAACGGTCCATCGCGCCGCGCATGCGGCTCTCCCGCAGGCGCAGAGGTGTTTTTCGGAGGCAATTGCCGCCCGATGAAAATTGGTCTTTGATGCTGTCACATGATCGGAGGCGAGATGAAGCTGCGTGATATCGCCCATTCCAGGACCGGCGACAAAGGGGACATGTCGAACATCTCGGTCATCGCCTATGATCCCAGGCACTATCCGCTGCTGCTCGCAGAGGTGACGGCGGAGCGGGTCAGGGCGCACTTTGCCGGCATTGTCTGGGGGGAGGTGGTCCGCTATGAGCTGCCCAACATCGCGGCGCTGAACTTCGTGATGAGCCGGGCGCTCGGCGGCGGGGTGACTCGCTCGCTGGCGCTGGATGCGCACGGCAAGTCGCTGAGTTCCGCGCTGCTCGATCTCGATATTCCGGCTGATGCCGCTGACCGAAGTGCTGACCCCAGTCTAGACCCAAGTTAGGATGCCATGACCGCTGCCAATCCGACCCTCGCCGCGCTCGCTGACGATCTCGCCGCGGGACGCACGACCTCGCGCAAGCTGGTCGAGGACTGTCTCGCCCGCATCGCCGATCCCGCCGGCGAGGGCCAGCGCGCCTTTATTCACGTCGACAAGGACGCGGCGCTTTCGGCCGCCGACGGCATGGACGCGCTGCGCAAGGCCAATGCGGCGCCGTCGCCCTATGCGGGCATTCCCGTCTCGATCAAGGACCTGTTCGACATCAGGGGCCAGGTGACCCGCGCCGGCTCGCGCGCGCTGGAGGATTCGGCCCCGGCCGAGGCCGATGCGCCCGCGGTGGCGCGGCTGCGCAAGGCGGGCTTCGTCGTGATCGGCCGCACCAACATGACCGAGTTCGCCTATTCCGGCATCGGCATCAACCCGCATTACGGCACGCCGAAGAGCGCGTGGAAGCGCGAGGTCGGCTACGTGCCCGGCGGCTCGTCGTCGGGCGCCGCGGTCTCCGTCGCCGATCGCATGGCCTTTGGCGCGCTCGGCACCGACACCGGCGGCTCCTGCCGCATCCCCGCGGCGTTCAACGGCATCACCGGCTACAAGCCGACGCAGTCGCGCGTGCCGCTCGACGGCGGCGTGCCGCTGTCGACCACGCTCGACAGCTTTGGCCCGCTCGCCAACACGGTGGCGTGCTGCGCGGTGCTCGATTCCGTCTTGGCCGACGAGCCGATCCGTCCGCTGGCTGCGCGTCCGGTGAAGGGGCTGCGGCTCGCGGTGCCGACGACCATCGTGCTCGATGAGCTCGATGCCGAAGTGGCCGCAACGTTCGAGCGCGCGCTGGAAACGCTGTCGCGCCAGGGCGCGCTGATCGAGCGCATCGAATTCCCGGAGTTTCTCGATGTCGGCGTCATCGGCATGAAGGGCGGCTTCGCCGCCGCCGAGAGCTATGCCTGGCATCGCTTCCTGCTCACGGCGAAGGGCGACGTCTACGATCCGCGAGTGTCCGTGCGCATCCTGCGCGGCGAGGCGATCACGGTGCCGGACTACATCGAGATGCTCAACGCCCGCCGCTCCCTGGTGACGCGCGCCGCCGCGCGCATCGCGCCCTATGACGCGCTGGTGATGCCGACCACCGCGAACGCGCCGCCGAAAATCGCCGATCTCGCCGACGACGCCGCCTTCGCGCGGGAAAACATCCGTGCGCTGCGCAACTGCACCTTCATCAACATGATCGACGGCTGCGCCATCTCGCTGCCGGCGCATCGCCACGGCGAGGTCCCGGTCGGCCTGATGCTGGCGCAGTCCGGCGGCCAGGACCGCAAGCTGCTGGAGATCGCAGCCGGGGTCGAGGGCGTGGTGCGGGGCTGAAGCGTGGCGAGCGCTCAGGGTTTGCGCGGCGGTACCGCGAGGACGGGCAAGGGCGCGGCCTTGGCGGCGGTCGCCTGGGCCTCGTCAATGAGACCGGCTGACAGCATCTTGTCGAGGATGTAGTTGCGCCACTCGCTGTCGCGTTCAGAGGGCCTCGGCCATCGGAAACGCGTGATCAGCAGGGCGATTTCGTCGACGTCGAGGCTTGCGAGGGATTTGCCGAAATGCGCGGTTGCCGCCGCTGCGACACCATAGGTGTTGTAGCCGACATAGCTGTCGTTCAGGTAGGACTCCAGGATACGCTCGCGCGACAAGGTCCGCTCCAGACGACTCATGAAGACGAGGCTTCCGATGTGCCAATCAGCGCTGTGGCAACAGTCTGGAGCCAGGACATGCAGGCAATGGCGGGTGACCGCAAACGTGATCCTGGTATCGGGCCGTCCGTCACCCTTGACAATGGCTGCCGCCATCGCCGGCAGAACGAGATTGGGCCGCGTCTGAAAGTCCGGTCCGGTCGATGCGATAATAGCCTGGCGTAGCAGCGGAGGCATGTCGGCCAGCGCGACGTAGGGCGATCCCGCTTCGAGCGGACAAAGATGGCCGGTGGCAGGAAGCGCTGCGATCTCGGCCTCAGTGGGGACGCCAAGATGATATTCGGCGTACCATATTGCGTAGCCTTCGGCGTAGAGCAGCAGCACGACCGCGAGCGAGAGCACGGCCAGGATCGACTTTCCGAGCAGGATGAGGAAGCGCTGGTTGCGTGGACGGTGCATCGTCAGAAGATTGGTTCCGCCCGAAGCGTTTCGGTTCATCCGGACGTACCGGCGCGATGAGGCCAGAGCGTCAGGAAACGGGTGGCTGACGCTGGCCCTTCTGTCGCATCCTCGTCATTCCGGGATGCGCGCCCTTGCGCGCAGGCCCGGAATCCATAACCACCATCGTGAGTATGGATTCCGGGCTCGTCGCTGCGCGCCGCCCCGGAATGACAGCTGGGATCAAGTTTATGGCCAGACTCGAGCAGGCAGTGCCCGACCTCAATCCGGCCGTCGCGACCGGGATCGATGCGATCGACTGGACGGTGGCTGAACGCGACCTCGACGCCAGCGGCTGCGCCGTGTTGCCGCAACTGCTCTCGGCCGACGCGTGCCGCACGCTGGCATCGTTGTATCCGGACGACCGCCGTTTCCGCAACCGCGTGATCATGGCGCGGCACGGCTTCGGGCGCGGCGAGTACAAATATTTCAGCTATCCGTTGCCGGAGCCGATCGCGCGGCTGCGGCCGCTTCTCTATGCGCAACTGGTCGGCATCGCCAACCGCTGGAACGCGACGATGGGCATCGCCGTTCGTTACCCCGACGCGCATGCCGATTTTCTCGCCCGCTGCCATGCCGCCGGCCAGACGCGGCCGACGCCGTTGCTGCTGCAATATGACGAAGGCGACTACAATTGCCTGCACCAGGATCTCTATGGCGAGCACGTGTTTCCGTTGCAGGTCGCGATCCTCCTGTCCGAGCCCGGGCGCGATTTCGAGGGCGGCGAGTTCGTGCTGACGGAGCAGCGGCCGCGCATGCAGTCGCGCGCCGAGGTGGTGCCGCTTCGGCAGGGCGATGCCGTGGTGTTTGCGGTCCACAATCGCCCCGTGCAGGGCACGCGCGGCAGCTACCGGGTCAATATGCGCCACGGCGTCAGCCGGCTGCGCGCCGGCCGGCGGCATACGCTGGGGGTGATCTTTCATGATGCGAAGTGAGGCGCATGACGGCTGATCTGTTCGATGGGCTTGAAACGCCGGCTCCGGCGCGCGAACCGCTCGCGCCCGGCGCGATGCTGCTGCGCGGCTTCGCGCGGCCTGATGAGGTCGAGCTGCTTGCCGCGATCGCGGCGATCACCGCGCAGGCGCCGTTCCGCCGCATGATCACGCCGGGCGGCCATCAGATGTCGGTGGCGATGACCAACTGCGGCCCGTTTGGCTGGGTGACGGACCGCAGCGGCTATCGCTATGATGCCGTCGACCCGGAGAGCGGGCAGCCCTGGCCGGCGATGCCGCCGCTGTTGCGTGAGCTTGCCGAGAATGCCGCGAGAGAGGCTGGCTTTCCAGGCTTCGCGTCAGATGCCTGCCTCATCAACCGCTATGAGCCCGGCGCGAAGATGTCGCTGCATCAGGACCGCGACGAGCGCGACGTCGGCGCGCCGATCGTGTCGGTGTCGCTCGGCCTCCCCGCCACGTTCCTGTTCGGTGGCCTCAAGCGCACCGACAAGGCGCAGCGTCATCGCCTGGCCCATGGCGACGTCGTCGTCTGGGGCGGGCCGGCGCGGCTCGCTTTTCACGGCGTCGCGCCGCTTGCCGACGGCGAGCACGCCTTGCTCGGCAGCCGGCGCATCAACCTGACGTTTCGCCGCGCGCGGTAATCCCGGCCGCTCTGTGACCTCGCGCATTTTGCAATGCGCGGCCCGCGCTCTATGCTGCGCGCGGGAGAGGGGCCATGACGACTGTCGAACTTGCGGACGAGCGCGCGCCGGCTGCGACGCGGCTCGGACTTCACCTCGCGCTGCTGCAGCTGGTCTTCAGCCTGCTGTGGACCACCTATGTGATCTATCTGCCCAAGCTCGCGGCGCAGGCCGGCATCGCGCCATCAGCCGTGATCCTGATCCTGATGCTGGACCAGGCGATCTTCACGCTGTCGGATACGGCGATGGGCCTCGCCGCCGATCGCATCGGGCCGCTCGCCAGCCGCTTCGGCGTCTTCATCGCACTCGTCACGGCGGTATCCTGCGGCGCGTTCGTCGCGCTGCCGTTCGTGGCGGCCACCGCCGGTCCGGCCGCCTTCATCGGACTGATCGTGGTGTGGGCGCTGACGTCGTCGGTGCTGCGGGCGCCGCCTCTCACTCTGCTCGGGCGCTACGCCGCGCGCCCGGCCGTGCCGTTCCTGGTGGCGCTGGTGATGCTCGGCTATGGCGTGGCCGGCGCGGTGTCACCTTATCTCGGCGTGATCATGCGCGATTATGACGCCCGGCTGCCGTTCATCATTTCCTCCGTCGTGCTGCTGCTGACCGCGCTCGGCCTCTCACGTGTCGCGCAGGCCGGCGGTCCGGCCGCGGCGCCGATGGCGGCCGAGGCCGCGCCGAAGCCGCTGCGCGGGTTGCCGCTGCTGTTCATCGGCGCAATGGTGATCCTCGCGCTCGGCTACCAGCTGCATTTCAGCATCAACAGCGCGGCGTTCTATCTGCGCTTCGCCAAGCCGGAGGATCTGCCCTGGCTGATGCCGGTGTTCTGGATCGGCTTCAATCTCGTGCTGTTTCCGGCGAGCGTGGTCGTCAAGCATCGCGGCGGCCTGATCGTGATGGGCATCGCCGGCCTGCTCGGCGCGATCGCGATCGTGATCGCCGAACTCGCGGGCGCGCTCACGGTGCTGATCGTGGCGCAGTTCATCGCCGGCGCCGCCTGGGGCTGCATGATGATGAGCGCGATGTCGGCGGCGCTGGCGATCGGCTCGACCGGGGCCGAAGGCAAGGTGACCGGGCTGGTGTTCTCGGCGCTGGCGCTCGCCACCTTCGCGCGGATCGCCGCCGTCGCCGGCGGCCTGCAGAAATTGCCCGACTATGCGCCGCTGGTGCAATGGGCGCCGGTCGCCTGCTGGTTCGTGGCCGGCGCCGGCCTGCTGGTGATGGCCGCAGCCGGATGGCAGGGACGCCGCGCGTCCCCGCCGTGAGATCCTTAAGCGCCCTCAGGGCTTCGCCGGGTGGATGAAGGCCCAGGGCGAGACCTCGCTGTCGCGGGGCACCTCGATATCGATCAGATAGGGGCCTCCATGCGCGAGCGCCTTCTCCAGCGCCGCCTTGAATTGCCCCGGCGCGGTGACGCGGCTCGCGGCAACACCGAACGACTCCGCGAGCTTGACGAAATCCGGATTGACGAGGTCGGAGGCGACGACGCGGCCGTCGAAGCGCTCGCGCTGGTCGCGCCGGACATTGCCGTAGGAGTTGTTGTTGAACACCAGGGTCACGACGCCGATGTTGTACTGCACGGCGGTCGCCAGTTCCTGCACCGCGAACATGAATCCGCCATCGCCGGTGATCGCGACCACCGGCTTGTCGGGATGCGCGACCTTGGCGCCGAGCGCCGTCGGGAAGCCGGCGCCGAGCGTGCCCTGATAGCCCGAGGTGATGAAGGTGCGCGGCTGGTAGACCGGGAAGCCGTACCAGGAGGCGAAGCCGACCTGCGACAATTCGTCGGTGACGATGGCGTCATGCGGCAGCACCTCGCGCAGCACGTTCAGATAGGCCATCTGCGGCTGCACCTTCTGGATCTCCTGCAAGGTGGCCGCGGTCGCTTCGCGAATGGCCGCGCGGCGGCTCGAGGTCTTGCGATACCGGGTCTTACTGACGGCCGCCGAAAGCGCGGCCGTGCCGGCCTTGGCATCGGCGACGATGCCGGCATCCACGATCAGGCGCCGCATCTCGGCGGGATCGATGTCGATGCGGATCGACTTCAAGCCGTCCGGCTTGAACGGCCAGCGGAAGGTCGTCGGTAGCTCCATGCGCGTGCCGATGCCGATCATCAGGTCGGTGGTCGGCCACAGCTTGTAGGCCGCGGCCATGGTGAGCCCGAGCTCATGCGCGTTGGAGACGATGCCGCGTCCCGAGCGGAACGCGACGACCGGGGCGTCGATCATCTCGGCGAGTTCGAGGATCTCCTCGCGCGCCTCGATCGCGCCGGAGCCGACGAAGATCATCGGCGCCTTGGCGCCTGCGATCAGCGCGGCCGCCTTGGCGATGCGGTCGGGATCGGGCTGCGGCGGCGTGAACGGCGCGAGCGGCTTCGCTGCTGACGTCTCGGCCCTCTGCGTGAACACGTCCCACGGCATTTCCAGCGCGGCCGGGCCGCGCCGGCCCGACAGCATTTCCTGGAAGCCGCGCGACACGAGCGTCGTCGCGCTGTCGGGATATTCGATGCGCTCGGCCCATTTCACGAAGGTGCGCAAGGTCGCGAGCTGGTCAGGCATCTCGTGCAGATGGCCACGGCCGCGGCCGAGATAGTCGGTCGGCACCTGGCCGGTCAGGCACAGCACCGGCTCGTTGCAGCCGAAGGCGGTGAGCAGCGCCGCACCGGCATTGAGCACGCCGGGGCCGGGGACGACGCTGAACACGCCGGGCTTGCCGCTGGCGCGCGCATAGCCGAACGCCATGTAGCCGCAGGCCTGCTCGTGGCGCGCGCCGACGACCTTGAGCTGCGCCTGATGAAAGGCGTCGAACAGGCCGTAGACCTGCGCGCCGGGCAGGCCGAACACGGTGTCGACGCCGTGGGCGACGAGCCCGCTGACGATGGCTTCGCCGCCGGTCATGGTGGTCATGCTGAACTTCCGTCTTGATCAGTTTTCGTCGACGACGCCGTTGCGCAAAGCGCCGACGCCTTCGACTTCGATTTCGATGACATCGCCGGGCTTGAGATAGCGCGGCGGATCGAACCGCGCACCGGCGCCGGTCGGCGTCCCCGTCACGATCACGTCACCCGGAACGAGCGTCGTGAAGGTGGAGATATAGTTGATGAGGTAGCGGAAGCCGAAGATCAGCCGCGACGTGCGATCGTCCTGCCGCAGCTCGCCGTTGACGCGGGTGGTCAGCCGGACATCGGCGATCTGGCTCTCGCTGGTGTAGGGCACGATCCAGGGCCCGAGGCTGCCGGTGGAGTCGAAATTCTTGCCCTGCGTGACGTTGAACTTGGCGTGTCGCACCCAGTCGCGGATCGTGCCTTCGTTACACAGCGTCAGCGCGGCAATGTGATCCAGCGCCTGGGCCTCCGGGATGTGCCGGCCAGCCTTGCCGATGACCAGCACCAGCTCGCCTTCGTAGTCGAGCTGCGGCGAGGCGCGCGGGCGCACCAATGGCGTCTCATGGCCGACGAAGGAACGCGGCGTCCGCATGAACATCGACGGATACTTCGGCGCGTCCTGGCCGTCCTTGTACTCGGCGTTGCGGTCGGGATAGTTGACGCCGATGCAGATGATCTTCTCGGGCGAGGGGATCGGCGGCAGCCAGGTGATCGCATCGAGGCCGTGATCCGGCGACAGGCCGGCGGCGGTCTCGATCAGTCGGGGAAGGGCGCCCGCCGCGATGACTTCGCGCAAGGTCGGATAGTCCTTCGCAAAGCGCGCGGAGAGATCGACGAGACCCTTGTCGGTCACGAGCCCATAGCGGACTGAGCCGTCGACGGCATAGGTGGCGAGGCGAGGGGAGGTCATGGGCATTGCTCCTCAGACGCCGAGCCGCTGGATCTTGTGGGTGCCGCGGGCCAGCGAAACGTGCTTGGTCTCCATGTAGAAGTCGAACGAATAGTCGCCACCGTCACGGCCGATGCCCGACGCCTTCATGCCGCCGAACGGCGTCGGCAGATGGCGGACGTTCTCCGAGTTCAGCCAGATCATGCCGGCCTCCAATGCGTCGGCGACGCGCAGCGCGCGGCCCATGTCACCCGTCCAGACGTAGCCGGTGAGGCCATACTGCACGTCATTGGCGATCGCGACCGCGTCGGCTTCGTCGCGGAACGGGATCACGGTGAGGAAGGGACCGAACACCTCTTCCTGCGCGACGCGCATCGTCTGGCTCGCGCTTGTGACCAGCGTCGGCTCGACATAATGTCCGCCGCCCGGACCATCGAACCGCTTGCCGCCGACGGCGATGGTCGCGCCGTCCTGCCGCGCGATCTCGGCATAGGAGCAGACCTTGGCGAGATGCCGCTCGTGGATCAGCGGCCCGATCTCCGTCGCGGGATCGAGCGGATGACCCACTTTCAGCGCGCGCACGCGCGCGGCGAGCTTGGCCGTGAAGGTCTCCGCGATGCTCTGCTGCACCAGCAGCCGGCTCGACGACGTGCAGCGCTCGCCGTTGAGCGAGTAGATCATGAACACGACCGCATCGAGCGCGCGGTCGAGATCGGCATCGTCGAACACGATCACCGGGTTCTTGCCGCCGAGCTCGAAGTGCACGCGCTTCAGGGTCGGCGCGCCCTGCGCCATGATCGCAGATCCCGTCGAGCTCTCGCCGACGAAGCCGATCGCCTTGATGGCGGGATGCTCGGTCAATGCCTTGCCGGCCTCCTCGCCGAAGCCATGCACCGTGTTGAGCACGCCGTCGGGAATGCCGGCGTCCTTGGCGAGCTTCGCCAGCCGTTGCGCGGTGATCGGCGACCACTCCGCCGGCTTGTGCACAACCGTGCAGCCGGCCGCGAGCGCAGGCGCGATCTTCCAGGTCGACAGCATGAAGGGCGTGTTCCACGGCGTGATCACGCCGACCGGGCCGATCGGCACCCGGGTCGAGATGTTCCAATGCTCCTCGCTCGGCGTGCTCAGGCCGTCGCGCGCCTCGGTACATTTGTCGGCGAAGAAGCGGAAATTCTCGGCGGCGCGGATCGCGGCCTTGGCCATGAAGCGATAGGCCTGCCCGGTGTCGATGCATTCGATTACGGCGATGTCGTCGGCGTTGTCCTCAATGGCGTCGGCGACCCGGTGCAGCAGCTTGCGCCGCATCGCCGGCGCCATGTCGCGCCAGGACTTGAAGGCGAGCGCCGCCGAGGTCGCTGCGCGGTCGATGTCCTCGGCATTGCCCCGTGCCACGGTGGCGAGCACGGCATTGTCGATCGGCGACTTCGTCTCGAACGTCGCGCCCGAGATCGCCGGCACCACCTTGCCGTCGATGAAATGGCCGATGCCTTCGTCCTTCAGCTTCGCGAGCAGGGGCGCGGCGCGGTCGAGATTGGCCTTGTAGATGTCGGCTTTGGGGCTGGCCTTATCCATGGGATGCCTCCGCTTTCAGGGCATTTTGGCTTTCAGGGCGTCGTGGATGTTGTTGCGCTTCCAGCTGGTCGCGGCGTCGTTGATTTGCATGTCGAAGGACAGCGCGAATTTGCTGTTGGCAAACACCGGATCGAGATGCGCCGATAGCGCCTTGAAGACATGTTCGCCTGCCTTCTGCCGCGCCGGAAGGTCGCGGCCTTCGCCGAGTCGCAACAGCATGGCGAGAAAACCGTAGTCGAGCTTGCCATCGGCAATCGCGTAGTGTTCGCAGCGGATGGCGCGGACGCGGATGCCGCCGATCGGGAAGATCCCGGTCTCGCTCGCGGCCTTGCGGACCACTTCGCAGACCGCGGCCATGTCGACACGCGCGTCGAGATTGGCGGAATATTCGATGCTGAAATGCGGCATGGTGCGGTCGCTCCAAGAACCTCAGGCGAAATAACAGCTCACCGTCCCATAGGGACCATAGTCGGCCTGGATGGTATCGCCCTTGCGCGCCTCGATCGGCCTGATGAACGAGCCTGCGAGAACGACCTGCCCGGGCTCGAGGGCCAGCCCTTGCGCCGCGATCTTGTTGGCGAGCCAGGCCACGGCCGTTGCCGGATTGTTCAGGACGCCCGCAGCGAGGCCGGTCTCTTCGAGCTGGCCGTTCTTGGTGCAGAGCGCGCCAACCCAGCGCAGATCGGTGTCGAGGGGGCGCAGCGGACGGCCACCGAGCACGATGCCCGCATTGGCTGCGTTGTCGGCAATCGTGTCGAAGATCTTGCGCGTGGCCTTGGTCTCGGGATCGACGCGTTCGATCCGGGTGTCCAAGATCTCCAGCGCGGGCACGACGAAGTCGGTCGCGTTGAGCACGTCGAACAGCGTGCAGTCCGGTCCCGCCAGGCGCTTCTTCATGATGAAGGCGAGCTCGGCTTCGATCCGCGTCGCGATGAACCGGTCGGACGGCACGAGACCGCCATCGGCAAAGAACATGTCGTCGAGCAGCACGCCCGAATCCGGCTCGTCGATGTTGAGCGCGCTCTGCATCGCCTTCGACGTCAGCCCGATCTTGTGGCCCTTGATGACACGCCCGGCAGACACTTTGATGGCGACCCATGCCTGCTGGATCGCATAGGCGTCCGCGATGCTGATATCGGGGAATTCCTGGGACAGCTGGCGGATCTGGCGGCGGCTTTGCTCGGCCTCGTTCAGGCGCAGGGCGCAGCTTTGAATCTGGTCAGGCGTCAGCGGCATGAGAGCGATCTCTCGGAAAACAGGTGGCGGCAGATGATTAACATGTTAAGTTTTCGGCGGCAAACCGAATTGGCATATGTTGCACTGCAAATATCGAGGCGACGATTCGTCGCCTCGCTGGGGTGATGAGATGAGCGAGACCAGGGCCAAGGTTGCGAGGTCTGCGACGAAGCGCGCGCGCAAGGTCCCGATGCGCGATTTCTCCCAGTCGCTGCCGATGGCGTTGTTGCGCGCACGCGAGGCCGTGATGCGGCAGTTCAGGCCAAGCTTGCGCCAGCATGGACTGACGGAGCAGCAATGGCGCATTCTGCGCGCGCTGGCAGCGGTCGACGCCATCGAGGTGACCGAGCTGGCGCGTGTCGCTTTCCTGCTTGGGCCGAGCCTGTCACGCATTCTGCGCGATCTCGAGGCTCGCGGCCTGATCGCGCGCGAGGTTGACTCCCGCGACATGCGCAGGGGAGTTCTGTCGATCTCCGCGAAGGGCTTGAAGTTGATCGCGCAGGTCGCGCCCTCGTCGGAGGCGATCTATGCATCGATCGCTGAGCGCTACGGCGCGCGCAAGCTTGCCGCATTGCACAAAATGCTGGGCGAGCTCGAGCAGAGCATGGGTGACGAATTCGCGGCGGATGAGCACGCTGAGGACTGATATGAGCCGGATAAAGCGGGAATCGTCGACGCTCTTGTCAGGCTGGTACTTGGCAGGCTCTGAGCCGGTTTGATAAGAAGCGATGCAGTCGAGCGGAGATGGCGTGCGTCGCAGGCATGGCAATCCATGCTAACTCTGTCTGCGTGCTGATCGAACCCGCGAGTTGACATGGTCACAATCAAGGTTGCTCATCTCATCGACTTCGTCGCCGACATCTTCGAGCGCGCCGACTCGTCGGCGGAAGAGGCGCGACGGATCGCCACCTACCTGACCACCGCGAACCTGACCGGGCATGACAGCCATGGTGTCATTCGGGTCCCCGTCTACATCCGCTGGAAGAAGATGGGATCGATCGTGCCGAACCAGACGGCCGAGATTGTGGTCGATACGCCGTCCCTGGTGGTGGTGGATGGCAAATTCGGCTACGGTCAGACGGTGACGCCGCAGGCGGTGAGGATCGGTATCGAGCGCTGCAAGACAAGCGGCCTGGCCGCGCTGGCGCTGCGCAATTCCGGCCATCTCGGCCGCGTCGGCGACTGGGCCGAAATGGCCGCCGCCGAAGGGCTGGTCTCGATCCATTTCGTCACTGCCGCAGGCTCGCTGCTGGTCGCCCCCTTCGGTGGCGTGGAGAAGCGATTCTCGACCGCCCCTTACTGCGTCGGCATTCCGCGTGACGGGCAGGATCCGATCGTGCTCGATTTTGCGACCTCGGTCGTCGCCGAAGGCAAGGTGCTGGTGGCGAGCCGCGGCGGCAAGAAGCTGCCGAAGGGCGCGCTGATCGATTCCAACGGGACCCTCAGTGAGGATCCGGCCGTGCTGTATGGTCCCTATGAGGCGGAGGGGACGCGCGATCATACCAAGGGAACAGGCGCGATCCGCGCGTTCGGCGAGCACAAGGGCTCGGGCCTTGCGTTCATCTGCGAACTGCTCGGCGGCGCCCTGACCGGTACCGGCGCGACCTCGGCCAATCGGCGCTTCGCCAACGGCATGCTCGCGATCTACATCGATCCGAAGGTGGTCGATCCCGCCAATTTCTTCGACAGCGAGGTCACCCGCTACACCGATTTCATCCGCGCGACCAAGCCCGTCGCGGGGGTCGATCAGGTTCTGGTGCCCGGTGACACCGAGCGCAAGACGCGGGCTGAACGCACCGCCAACGGCGTGCCCTTGCCCGATGACACCTGGGCGGCGATAGTGAATACGGCACGCGAGGTGGGCGTCAGCGAGGCGAGCATCCAGCGCGCCACATCGTGACGCGGTGGCGGCCAGCGAAATCAAGCCATCCGAAGCCGCACGGGCTTCACTGACCGCAGCGTGCTGCGGGCGCAACCGAAACGTCGAACAAGTCAAATCGATTTGAACAACCAGGGAAGGAAATCCGGTCGTGGCGAACAACAAGGTCAAGCAGCTCTGGGCCGAAGGCAAAGCGGTGGTGAATGCCTGGCTCGCGATCCCCTCGGGGTTTTCCGCGGAGGTCGTGGCGCAGTGCGGCTTCGACAGCGTCACCGTGGACATGCAGCACGGTGTGCAGGACTATCTGTCGATGGTGCAATGTTTCCAGGCGATGCATGCTCATCCGGTCACGCCGATGGTGCGCGTGCCGTGGAATGAGCCCGGCATCATCGGCAAGGTGCTCGATGGCGGCGCGTATGGCGTCATCTGCCCGATGGTCAACACACCTCAGGAAGCCCGCAATCTCGTCTCCTACTCGAAGTACCCGCCGAAGGGTGTCCGCTCCAACGGCCCGATCCGCTCCGGCATGTACGGCGGTGCCGGCGAGTACCAGAAGACGGCCAATGACGAAATCGTGCTGCTGCCGATGATGGAGACGAAGACGGCGGTCGAGAACATGGAGGCCATCCTCGACGTCGAGGGCATCGACGGCGTGTATATCGGACCGTCCGATCTCGGCTTCTCCTACGGCCTCGTGCCGAAGCTCGATCGCGACGAGCCGGAGATCCTCAAGATCTACGAGAAGATCGTCAAGGAGTGCGGCAAGCGCGGGCTGAACCCAGGCATCCATTGCAGCGGCGCCGAGGGCGCGGCGCGCGCGATCAACATGGGCTTCAAGCTGGTCACGCTGTCGAACGAGGTCGGTCTGATGCAGGTCTATGCCCGTCAGCAGGTCTTGCAGACGCGCAAGGACTCCGGCGGCAAGGCCTGAGGGCGAATTGCTGATGGCGAATAGCGAGTAGGGGTGCCTCTACTCGCTCTGCGCTGTTTCCACGACCGATGAGTTCCAACGAGAGAGACTGCCATGGCTCCCGCTCCCGTCATCCGTCTTCATCCCGAGGACAGCGTTCTGATCGCGCGCGCGAGCCTGCCGCCCGGGCTGGCCGTAGCCGATGGCGTCGTGACGGTCGATCGTATCCCGGCGGGACACAAGGTCGCGGTGCGTCCCATCGCGCAGGGCGAGCCGATCCGCCGTTACGGCCAGATCATCGGCTTCGCCACTTCGCCGATCGCGCCGGGGCAGCACGTTCATACACAGAACTGCGGCATGGGCGATTTCGCCAAGGACTACGCCTATGGCGTCGACGTCAAGCCGACGCCGAATTTCGATCTGCCGGCGACGTTCGAAGGCATCCGCCGCCCCGATGGGCGCGTCGCGACCCGCAACTATATCGGCATCCTGACATCGGTGAATTGCAGCGCCCATGTCGCGGGCCTGGTCGCCGACGTCTTCAAGAGGAATCCGTTCACGGGCGATGATCCGCTCGCCGACTATCCCCATGTCGATGGTGTGGTGGCGCTGACGCACAAGACGGGCTGCGGCATGACGATGGATGAGCCGCTGAAACTGTTGCGGCGAACGCTCGGCGGCTACGCGCGGCACGCGAACTTCTCCGCGGTGATCGTGCTGGGGCTGGGCTGCGAGGCCAATCAGATCGGCGGGCTGATGGAAGAGCAGAAACTCGCCGGCCGGTTGCGCGCGATGGACATCCAGGAGGTCGGCGGCACCCGCAAGACCGTGGAGGCCGGCATCGCCTTCGTGAAGGAGGCGCTGACCGACGCCAACAAGGTGAAGCGCGAGACGGTTCCCGCGAGCGAATTGACGGTCGCGCTCCAGTGTGGCGGCTCCGACGGCTACTCCGGAATCTCCGCCAACCCCGCGCTTGGTGCCGCTAGCGATCTGCTGGTGCGACATGGTGGCACGGTCATCCTGTCGGAGACGCCGGAGACCTACGGCGCCGAGCATCTGCTGACGCGCCGCGCCGTGAGCCGCGATGTCGGCGAGAAACTGGTGTCGCTGATGCGCTGGTGGGAAGAGTATACAGCGCGCGAAGGCGCGGAAATGAATGCCAATCCGAGCCCTGGCAACAAGGCGGGGGGCTTGACCACCATCCTGGAGAAGTCGCTCGGCGCGATGGCCAAAGCCGGCAGCACCAATCTGGTGGATGTGCTGCATTATGCCGAAGCCGTGACCAAGAAGGGCTTCGTGTTCATGGACACGCCCGGCTACGATCCGGTCGCGGCGACGGGGCAGGTGGCCGGCGGAGCCAATCTCGTCTGCTTCACCACCGGACGTGGCAGTGTGTTCGGCTGCAAGCCGGCACCGTCGATCAAGCTGGCGACGAATACGCCGATGTACAAGCGGATGGAAGACGACATGGACGTCAACTGTGGCACCATCCTCGACGGCGAGGAGACGGTGCAGGAGTGCGGCCAGCGGATCTTCGAATTGATGCTGAAAACCGCGTCCGGGCAGCCGACCAAGAGCGAAAGCTTCGATTTCGGCGGCGCTGAGTTCGCGCCCTGGGTGCTCGGTGCGACGATGTAGCTCGGGCTTTCGAGCTCTTCGCTGGCTTCTTGGCCGGTTTCTCGGCTGCCTCGCGAGCGGATTGCCGGATGTTTCCGTGCCGGCATCTGATCGCAGCTGGGATCACGTCGTAGCTGAGACTGGATCGCAACTGAGATCAGATGACAGGCTGGTAGCGCCGCCTCGGTACACCGACTTGGGCTGGCCGCGCTGACGCGCGACAGCGGCGCCGAACAAATTACCGCTGGTGGCCGAGGCCAATGCCCAGCGCCAGGGCCTTCTGGCGCAGCGAGCCTTCAGTCCGCTTCATCGCCTTGGCGATCTTGGCAACCGGGGTCTTGGACTTCGAGTGCTGCTTCAGCAGCTTGATGTCGGCGGCGGTATACGGCTTGCGCGCCAACTTCTTGGTAGCTGCCTTCTTAGCTGTCTTGGCCAACGTGATTCTCCTTTTGGCAATGGGGGTCCTAAATAGCACGTGTAGTCGAGCTATCAAGTGATTGCGGCGAATGCAACGCTATTAGTTCTTGTTAGTTCAACTTTCGGGGTTAATCCCTGCTATTGCAGAGTGGTCAATCTTCCGTGACCGTATCGGCCTCTCCCTGTGGACAACTCCGAGGGGACACGGTGAAACGGGTTGTTTGTTCTTCTCCCGTTCTTGTTAGGACGCCTGAGTTGGTCACGGTCCCGCCGCAAAAGCCACCGGTGCGTGCAGTCCGAACACCTGATCGGGGCGCGATGAGACCGAAGGACGGCCGAATTGTCATCTTTCGAGCCCAGGACGGTTCATTAGGCAGCTCTGCCCGTTGTTAGTGCTTGATCCCTGAGCACGGCAATGTTCTGCTCAAAAAAGTTGCTGGAGCGCTGAACCCACGTGTCAATCTACGTCGCATTACATCACGTCACCCATTATAAGTATGATCGTCCGGTCGGATTGGGCCCGCAGACCATCCGTCTGCGTCCGGCTCCCCATACCAGGACGCCGGTGCTGAGCTATTCGCTCAAGGTCACGCCATCGAACCATTTCGTGAACTGGCAGCAGGACCCGCAGGGCAACTGGCTCGCGCGCTATGTTTTTCCGGAGAAGGTGAACGAACTGAAAATCGAGGTCGATTTCACGGCGCAGATGACCGTGATCAATCCGTTCGATTTCTTCGTCGAGCCTTATGCCGACAGCTTTCCGTTCGCCTATCCCGACGGATTGAAAGCGGAACTCGCGCCCTATCTGGAGACGATCGAGCCCGGACCAAAGTTCGCGGAATACTTGAAGTCGCTGCCGCGCGAAGCCGACAACACGGTCAACTATCTCGTCGACCTCAATGCGCAGTTGCAGAAAAAGATTCGCTATATCATCCGGATGGAGCCCGGCGTTCAAACGCCGGAGGAGACGCTGGCCTCGGCGGCGGGCTCCTGTCGCGACTCCGCATGGCTGCTGATTCAGACGATGCGGCATCTCGGTCTCGCCGCGCGCTTCGTCTCGGGCTATTTGATCCAGCTGCGTCCTGATATCGATCCGATCGAAGGGCCGGTCGAGGTCGAGAATGACTTCACCGATCTGCATGCCTGGGCGGAGGTCTATCTGCCCGGTGCCGGGTGGATCGGATTCGATGTGACCTCGGGCATGCTTGCGGGCGAGGGACATATTCCCGTCGCCGCGACCCCGCATTATCGCTCGGCCGCGCCGATCTCGGGCAGCGCCGGAATTGCCGAGGTCGACTTCGCCTTCGAGATGAATGTGAAGCGTATTCGCGAAGCGCCGCGGATCACGCGGCCTTTTTCGGATGAGTCCTGGCAGAAGCTCGATCAGCTCGGCGAGGCCGTCGACGCCGATCTCGCCGTTCACGACGTGCGGCTGACGATGGGCGGCGAGCCGACCTTCGTGTCGATCGACGACATGGAGTCCGCGGAGTGGAATACGGCGGCGGTCGGTCCGGCCAAGCGCGGGCTTGCCGACAGCCTGATCCGGCGCCTGCGGTCGCGGTTCGCGCCCGGTGGCCTGCTGCATTACGGCCAGGGCAAATGGTACCCCGGCGAAAGCCTGCCGCGCTGGGCGTTCGGACTGTATTGGCGCAAGGACGGCGAGCCGATCTGGCGCAATCCCGATCTGATCGCGAGCATCGACGCCCCGCGCATGGCCACGATCGCGGATGCGGAGCGCTTCCTCGATACGACGGCGGAGACGCTCGGCCTCGAGCCGGACTATGTGCTGCCGGCGTATGAGGACCCCGCGCATTGGTTGCAAAAGGAAGCCGCGCTGCCGGAGAACGTCGATGCGCTCGACTCCAAGCTCGACGATCCGGAAGAGCGCGCGCGGATGGCGCGCGTCTTCGACGAGGGGCTGCACATTCCGCGCGGCTTCGTGCTGCCGATCCAGCGCTGGAATGCCCAGCCGTCGCGCTGGCGCAGCGAACGTTGGGGCCTGCGGCGCAAGCGGCTGTTCCTGATTCCGGGCGACTCGCCGCTCGGCCTGAGGCTGCCGATCAACTCGCTGCTGTACATTCCGCCAGAAGACTTCCCGTATATTCACGAGCAGGATCCGATGGAGGCGCGCGGGCCATTGCCCGCTTATGCGCAAGGACGTCCTGTGATCGTGCCGCAGGTGCCGCCGCTGAAGGCGCTCGACCGGCCGCCACAACAACAGCAGGACGTTCAGTACCAGTATTGGGGCGGTCTCGGCGTGCGCACCGCGATGTCGGTCGAGATCCGCGACGGCATTCTCTGCGTCTTCATGCCGCCGGTGGAGACCATCGAGGATTATCTGGAGCTGATCGCGACCGTCGAAGCGACGGCCGAGGCGATGCAGATCAAGGTTCATGTCGAGGGCTATGCGCCGCCATTCGATCCGCGCATCGACGTCATCAAGGTGACGCCCGATCCCGGCGTCATCGAGGTCAACATCCAGCCGGCGCAGAGCTGGCGCGAGGCGGTGGACATCACCTTCGGGCTCTATGAGGACGCCGCCAAGACGCGGCTCGGCGCCAACCGTTTCCTGATCGACGGCCGCCACACCGGCACCGGTGGCGGCAATCACGTCGTGGTCGGCGGCTCGTCGCCGCCGGATTCGCCGTTCCTGCGCCGTCCCGATCTGTTGAAGAGCCTCGTGCTGTATTGGCAACGGCATCCAGCACTGTCTTATCTGTTCTCCGGCATGTTCATCGGGCCGACCAGCCAGGCGCCGCGTATCGACGAGGCGCGGCATGACAGTCTCTATGAGTTGGAGATCGCTCTCGCCAATGTGCCGCCGGCCGGGCAGGGCGTGCCGTTGTGGCTGGTCGATCGGCTGTTCAGGCATCTCCTGGTCGATATCACCGGCAACACCCATCGCTCTGAGATCTGCATCGACAAGCTGTACTCGCCGGAAGGCCCGACGGGCCGCCTCGGTCTCGTCGAATTCCGCGCGCTCGAAATGCCGCCGGATCCGCGCATGTCGCTGGCGCAGCAACTGCTCATCCGTGCCCTGATCGCCAAGCTGTGGCGCGAGCCGCAGGAAGGCAATTTCGTGCGCTGGGGCACGGCGCTGCACGACCGCTTCATGCTGCCTCACTTCATCTGGGAGGATTTTCTTGATGTGCTGGATGAGCTGCGGTCGTCCGGCTACGACTTCTCGCCGGAATGGTATCAAGCGCAGCTCGAGTTCCGTTTTCCGACCTTCGGCCGCGTGCAGCATGGCGGCGTGACCTTGGAGCTGCGGCAGGCGCTCGAGCCGTGGCACGTGCTGGGCGAGGAGGGGGCCGCGGGCGGCACCGTTCGCTACGTGGATTCCTCGGTCGAACGGCTTCAAGTGAAAGCTGAAAGCTTCATCGAGGGCCGGCACCTCGTCACCTGCAATGGTAGGAGAATGCCGATGACATCGACCGGCCGCTCGGCGGAGGCCGTCGCCGCCGTCCGCTTCAAGGCGTGGCAGCCGGCCTCCGGCCTGCATCCGACCATTCCGGTGCATTCGCCGCTGACCTTCGACCTGATCGACACCTGGAATGGCCGCTCGCTCGGCGGCTGCGTCTATCACGTGGCCCATCCCGGCGGCCGCAACTACGACACCAAGCCGATCAACTCCTACGAGGCGGAGGCGCGGCGGCTCGCCCGATTCCAGGATCACGGCCACACTCCCGGACGAATCGCGCTGCCGCCGGAAGAACGCACAAATGAATTCCCGATGACCCTCGACTTGCGCAGGCCGCTCCGGCATTGATTGAGCCCTAGTTTGTGCGGAGGAGCAGGGCATGGACGGCCCGAGCGGCCAGGACCAGGGAGCGACCCCCGCCGCCGGCCGGCCGGCGGCGCGTCCTCCGCTGCGCCGCGCGACGCAATGGTCTCGCGACTACGCCCGGCTGCCCGGCATTCCCGATGAGTTCATCGGTGCCGACGGCCAGCCGCGCCCGGTGTGGACGCGTTTTGCGGATACGTTCGCCGCGCTCGCACCGACCGACATCGACCGCCGCTTCGCCTCGGCTGACCGGCATCTGCGCGAGGCCGGCGTCACCTATCGCTCGCCCGGCGACAATGCCGAGCGCTCCTGGCCGCTGAGCCATCTGCCGCTGCTGATCGACGAGGCCGAGTGGGCGCAATTGTCCCAGGGTATCGTGCAGCGCGCCGAACTGTTCGAGCGCGTGCTGCGGGATATCTATGGCGAGGGACGCCTGATCGCGAGCGGCGCACTGCCGGCGGCGGCCGTCGCCGGCTCCAGCGAATATCTGCGGCCCGTCTGTGGCATCAAGCCGCCGGGCGGCCGCTTCCTCAGCATCTACGCCGCCGACATCGGCCGTGGTCCTGACGGGCGCTGGTGGGTGCTGAACGATCGCACGCAGGCGCCGTCGGGCATGGGCTATGCGCTGGAAAACCGTCTCGTGCTGTCGCGCGCGTTCTCCTCGATCTACAAGTCTATGAATGCCGAGCGGCTCGCACCGTTCTTCGAGACCTTCCGCGACGCGCTGCGCGCCGGCGCCGATCGCGACGAGCCGCGCATCGGCGTGCTGACGCCGGGCACCTTCAGCGAAACCTATTTCGAGCACGCGACGCTGGCGCGTTATCTCGGCTTCCTGCTGGTGGAGGGCGACGACCTCGCCGTCAGCGGCGATCGCGTCCACATCCGCACCGTCGCCGGGCTCAAGCGCGTCGACGTGCTGCTGCGCCGGCTCGATTCCAACTCGCTCGATCCGCTCGAGCTCGATGCCGCCTCGCGCCTCGGCGTCGCCGGGCTGATGGACGTCGTTCGCAAGGGCGGCGTCGTGCTCGCCAACATGCCGGGATCGGGCGTGCTCGAAGCGCGCGCGCTGCTCGGCTTCCTGCCGAGCCTGTCGCGGCGCGTGCTCGGTGAGGACCTCAAGATCCCGCATATCGCGACCTGGTGGTGCGGGCAGAAATCGGCGCGCGACGAGGTGTTGGATCGGCTCGAGGACTTCGCCATCGAGGGCGCCTATGGCCGCGCCGTGCCGGGCTTTGCGAGCAGCGGCCCGGTGCTGCCGAGCGAGCTCTCGGCGGCCGAGCGCGATCGCTTGCGCGCGGCCATCAAGCAGCGCGGCATCGACTATGTCGGCCAGGAGGTGGTGCGGCTGTCGACGACGCCGGTGTGGGAAGGCGGGCGGATCGCGCCACGGCCGTTCGTGCTGCGCGTGTTCGCGGCCGTGACGCCGGACGGCGGCTGGACCGTGATGCCCGGCGGCTTCTGCCGCATTGCCGACAAGCTCGATGCGCGCGCCATCTCGATGGGCGACGGCGCGCGCGCCGCCGACGTCTGGGTGGTCGGCGACAAGGCGGTCGCCGCGCGCACCCTGCTGCCGGGGTCGGACAATGTCCGCATCCGCCGCATCGCCGGCGTGCTGCCGAGCCGCGCGGCGGACAATCTGTTCTGGCTCGGCCGCTATCTCGAACGCGCGGAGGCGACGTTGCGGCTGATCCGCGTGCTCGGCGCGCAGCACCGCGATCCCGGCAGGGACGCGCCGGCGCAGCTCAACACGGCCGAGCGCATCCAGCGCCTGCTGCTCGCCTGGGGCGCGATCTCGCAGACGTCGCGGACCAGGGGATCGCAGGTCGCGGCCGAAGCGCTGCAGGCGGAGGCCCAGTTCGGCTCGGCCTTGTCGCTGCTCAGATCCGCTCAACGCACCGCGACATCGCTGCGCGAGCGGCTGTCGCCCGACGCCTGGCAGGTGATCACCGAGATGCCGAGCCGTCTGGCGCAGGACGCGGAGGACGAGGACGCCGTCGTCAGCACGGCCGAACTGATCCTCGAGAAGCTTGCGAGCTTTGCCGGCCTCGCCCAGGAGAACATGAATCGCGCCGCCGGCTGGCGCTTCCTCGATATCGGGCGCCGCGCCGAGCGCGCCATCAACACCGCGCGGTTTGCGCGGCAGTTCGGCTATGACGAGGCGACGCCGGAGGATCTCGACGTCCTGCTGACCCTGGTCGATTGCCAGATCACCTACCGGTCGCGCTACCTGATCGGTCCGTCGCTGGCGCCGATCCGCGATCTCGTGGTGCTCGACCTCTATAATCCGCGCTCGGTCGCCTTCCAGATCGAGACCTTGAACGAGCACATTGCGGGCCTGCCGGTGCTCAAGGAGAATGGCCTGATCGAGCGGCCGCAGCGGCTTGCGGTCTCGCTGGTCGCGCGGCTCACGGCGGCGGAGGCGGCGCATCTCGACGGCCGCACGCTGTTCGCGCTGGAGCAGGACCTGCTCAGTCTGGCGGAGGCGATCGGACAGCATTACTTCCCGCACGGCCCCAATGCGACCCGGCCGGAAAAGCTCACGGGCCTCGCGTGATCTACGACATCCGTCATGTCACGACCTACGAATATGAGAGCGCGGTGAGCTTCGCGCGCTGCTCGCTGCGGCTGGAGCCCGCGAGCGGCGATGGCCAGGAACTGATCTCGCACAGCGTCGACATCCGGCCGCGCCCCTCGGAGCGCACCGCGCGGCGTGACTTCTTCGGCACGCTGACTGAGAGCATCGTCATCGATACCCAGCACCGCCATCTGCGCATCGACTCGCGCTCGCGGGTGAGACTGGCGCGCAACGCCCCGGAGCGCGATGCGCCGAGTGCCGCCTGGGAGCACGTCCGCGACGATGCCTTCGAGGCGACCAGCCTCGGGCCGGCGTCGCCGATCGGCTACGTCTTTGCCAGCGCATTGGTGCCGGTGCTTGCGCCGGTGACCGACTATGCGGCGGCGAGCTTTCCGGCCGGCACCGGCATCGTCGCGGGCGCCGCCGACCTGATGCGGCGCATCCGCAAGGAGTTCAAATACGACCCGAAGGCGACGGTGATCTCGACGCCGCTGCGCGAGGTGTTCGACAATCGTCACGGTGTCTGCCAGGACTTCGCGCATGTCATGATCGCGGGCCTGCGTGGCCTCGGCCTGCCGGCCGCCTATGTCAGCGGCTATCTCCGGACGATTCCGCCCGAGGGCCAGCCGCGGCTGCAGGGCGCGGATGCGACGCATGCCTGGGTATCGCTGTGGTGTGGCGAGGCGCTCGGCTGGATCGGCTTCGATCCGACCAACGATCTCGTCGTCGGCAACGATCACATCATCCTCGGCATGGGCCGCGACTTCTCGGATGTCTCTCCGATCGACGGCATCATTGTCGGCTCGCCGAAACAGAAGCTCGGCGTTGCGGTCGACGTCGTGCTGGTCGAGTAAGGCGGTTCCCGGCCGGGGAACCCGCGGAACATTTTTCCTGCATCGCACTTGATCCGCCCGAGGGGCCCGAATGGGGGCTGGTTGACCCTTTCGAGCGATGGAGTGATCGATATGAAGCGTGTTGCAATCCTCATTGGCCTCGTCGGCGCCTGCGTCGCCGGCTCCGCCTCCGCCCAGCCGAGCGCGAATCTCACCGGCACCTACCGATGCATCCAGATGTGCCGCGACGGCATGATCGGGGCGCCGGCCTTCGTGACCCAGAACGGCGATGCCGTGAACATGACCACCGAGACCGGCGAATCGCTGCAGGCCTGGCCGGACTGGAATGCGCCGAACAGCCGGCTCTGGATCGATGCGCGTGACGAAAGCGCGGTGTATTCGCCGGACGGCATGCGCATCCAGTTCGACGACGGCCGCGTCTGGCAGCGCGATTTGCCTCCGCCGGTTTTCGTCGGCCGTGCGCCGGTGGTGTACGGGCGGTAGGTACTTCGCGCCGACTCCCACGCCGTCGTCATCGTCTGCACGCATAAGCGGATGACGTCGTGCACGTGAGGGTCGAGCAGTTTGCGCCATCATCGGTGTCGTCCCGGCGAACGCCGGGACCCATAACCACCGTCGTCTGTTGTGGGGTGTGCTGGCAACTGCGAATGTGCCTCCCACCGTGGCCTGTGGGTATCGGTCCCGGATCGGCGCCGCACCAACGCAGTCGCGTTGGCGCAGCTTGTCCGGGACGACAGCGAATTTGTTGAGCTGCCATTCAACGACAACATTAGCTGCACAAGCCGCGGCGCGCAGAATGCTCGCCTGCGCGGGCGTGACGGTTGAGTATGAGGCAGCGTTCTCGCGACATGATCTGTCCGAGTCATGATGTGTCGTTCGACCCTCCAATAACGAGAGGGCGCAGGGAATGCCGGGCGATGGCCTCACCCATGGCCCGCCTGCGAAAAAAAAGCAGGCGGCAGGTACCACAGGTGCAGCCGGATCGACCCGGCATTCCCTGCGCGATGGCTTTACGGCTTATACGTGGTCTCCCTGGTGCGCCGGGCTTTTGGGCCACCATCCCCGGCGCGATCGCATTGCGCCAGGTTGACACCAGCATCGGGGTGTCAGGACATCACGACTTCACCGTGCGCATCATGCTGTTCGTCCGCGCGACTGATCACGCTGCAGCATCACACGCCCACCGCTCCCCAGGCTCCACGTTCGTGACGATCGCGATCCGCCCCTCTCACGAGCCCGGGATAGCCGCAAACATCGGCCTGATTTGCCCGACGACACAAGGGATGCGGCGTGCGGCAAACTGGCACGACGGGCAGTTTGAACATTGCGCCGCTGCATGATGGGCATAGCCGGGCGGCTTAACTCGTGGGGAATTCCCGGATGAGAGGCGTCAAATCGCCATAGGCGATACGATGGGCTTGTGCATGAAGCACGGGATTGCTTGGATCGAGACACCGGCCGCCGACGCAGGACGCCAGATGAGATCCGGACAATCTTCTGCCGCGATGCGCGAGACGTCGCTTCCTGCGACATCGCTCATCGATCGCGCGCTGCTGTTGCGCAGTGACTACCGTGAGTCGATCGCGATCGAACTCAGCCGCGCTGACCTGTCGACCATCGACGCATTCTTCGCCATCTTCGGCGACCGCCCCCGCTGGATGAAGACCATTCTCATCCTTCGCAACGCGCTCGCAGCGCCATTCGGTCTGGAGGTCTCGCGTCATCGCGACATCCTGTCGGTCGAGCGGAAGCCCGCTTATGCGGTCGGCGACAGCCTGCTCGGCTGGACCATCTTCGTTCACACGCCCGCCGAACTCATCGTCGGGCGCGACAACGCGCATCTCGATTTCCGCGTGTCCATTCTGCGCGAGGACGCCAGGGAACAGCCGCGCGCCGTGATTTCGACGATTTGCGATGCCCACAACATGTTCGGCGTCGCCTATCTGAAAGCGGTCCTGCCGTTTCACAAACGCGGCTTTCGGTGGCTGATCGCGCGGGCGAGGTCCTCCGGGCGACTCTGACGGCTGGCAATGACAGCCTCTGTCAGTCCTTGCCGGACGCAGATCTCAACACGCTCGTCGCTGCAGACAATGCTCGCGGCCTTCGACATCGGTCCGAAATGACTCGATGAAGCCGCCCTGGCGCTGCGTTACATACACGGTCTTGCCGTCGCTGCCGCCGAAGGCGAGGTTGGTCGGCTCCTTGGCTTTTAGCGCGACCTCGCGGATCGTGCGGCCGTCGGGCGCGAGGACGGCGATGCTGCCCTTCAGGATGTGCGCGACGAACAGCCGGCCGCTGGTATCGGTGCGCAGGCCGTCGATCGTGTTCGGCTCGAACTTCGCGATCAGCTTCGGACGAGTGAGCGCGTCACCTTCGATCGCATAGGACCAGATCTCGCCGCTGTTGGACTCGCCGACGTAGAGTGTGCGGCCGTCGGGGCTGAGGTCGATGCCGTTCGTCGTGCCCATCGCGCGCGGCGCGATCAGCGCAGCGCCTTGCATCGTTCCGTCTGGGCTCCTTGCGATCCGCCAGATCCGGCCGCTGCGCGCCTTGAAGGCCGGGTCGCTCGCATAGATGGTGCCGTCGCGGGCCAGCGTGATGTCGTTGGGCTGGCTCATCTCGTCGGCGTGGAAGACGATCTGCGGCTCGGTCGTGCCGGGGGCGATGGCGAAGATGTTGTGGCGCTTGTAGTCGGCGATGAACATCGTGCCGGCGGCATCGATGCGGATCGCATTGCCGATGCTGCCGTCGGGCAGTTCGGTGAACTTCTCTGATGCGGTGGCTTCCGGCGCGAGCTTGCCGATGGTGCCCGGCTTGCCGAGATTGACGACGTAGAGATTGCCCTGGGGATCGACTGCGGGGCCTTCGATGCCGAAGGTGTATTCGCCTGACGGTGTGAGCTGGGTGCTTTCGAATAGTTTGGGTGAGGCGAGGGCGGGGACGGTTGTCAGCAAGAGCAAAGCAGTAGCTACACGCGAGATGGGTAGGGTGGGCAAAGGCGCGAGGCGATCCTGCTGGCGTCCAGGGGCGATCTTGTGCGCGCCGTGCCCACCATAACTTGCGACGGTGCCCGCGGCCGGTGGGCACGCATCGCCTGCGGCGATCGCTTTGCCCACCCTACGAGAGCCGTGCTCATTACGGGCGGCGGAGCCCGCGGCCACCCCCACCCCCGACCCCTCCCCGCAAGGGGGAGGGGAGCGCAGCGGGCGCGCGGGCACGACTGGATTCAACTCGTTCAGAGCTTGGTCAGAGCGGCACCAGGAATTGCTGTTGGATGTAATAGCCATTGTCGTCCGTGCAGGTGCCGTTGAGATAGGGATCGGCGGGCCGGAAGAAACGGCTGAAGCCGGGCTTATTGACGGCAGACTTTTCCGTCACCACGACGACCTTGCCGAACGGGATGTCGCCGCATTCGCGGCCGTCCCGGGCGAAGAACTTGCGATGCGGCGGGCCGCCGGCCTTCACGCGCATCCGGGTCCCTGGAACCATGCGCGCGACGAGGTCGTCGGTCACATCAAGCAGCTTGGCATAGCCTGGTTCCGTCTTGATGAGGTTGGCGCCCGGCGGCATCTGCCGTTCGGCGCCGAGGCCGCGCAAGCGCTGGCGGAGGCGGCCGGCGTCAGGATCGCCCGGAGTGATCCAGCCGTCCTGGGCCAGCATGAAGCGCAGCACGGCGCTGTCCTTGTCGCGCTCGGATTGGCCGGGCTTCAGGCCGAACTCCGCATGGCAGGCGCTGCAATGTGTCTCGATCAGAGTCTTGCGCACGGTCGTCAGGCGCTGTCGGCTGGCGGGATCATCCATGACGAAGGCGGTGAGCCGGTCGATCAGTTGACTGCTCCTGGTGTCGCAGGGCAGCGGCTCCGGCGCTGCCTCACCGGTGCGGTCGATGCGGATCACGCTCTGGTTCTTGTCCTCGACCAGCCAGATCGCGCCGTCATCGGCGACGGTCATGCCGACCGGCGCGCCCTGCGGGCGAATGCCGTTGACGCGATGCCAGCCGGAGATGATCTCGTCGAACGACGCCGCGGGCGCGGGACCCGCCGCGGTCTGAAACGCGCGGGTCGGCTCGGCGGCGCAACTGACGTGATAGCGCACCGGTGCTTGGCTCACCTTCGGGAAGCCGCGCTCGTCGACCTCATAGGCGAGCAGGCGGCTGCCGGTGGGACGATAGCCGTGCAGGCCGACCAGCAGCTTGCCCTTGAGGTCGTCGAAGCGATCGCCGGTGTAGTAGAGCATGCCGAGCGGCGCGCCATGCGGCGGCAGCAGCGACCAGGGCTGCTTGTAGAGCGCGGTCGTCTTGCAGAAATCCTTGAGGGCGCCCGACTGCAGCGCCTGCTTGAACTCCGGGCTGGGCGTGGCGAGATCGTAGCAATAGGGCCAGCCATAGTGGCGGCCTTGCTCGATGGCATTGATTTCCTCATTGGGCGCGAAGACGTCCTGCAGATCGCGCGCGTTCTCGCCCTGCAGGAAGGCGGTGCCGGGATCGGGAAAGCGTGGATGCAGCGCGAGCGCCATCGAGTTGCGCAGGCCGCGCGCGAACACCTCGTGAGGGGGATCGGAGGCGCCTGATGTCAGGGCTGGAAAGACGCCGCCCGTGGGCGGCGTGAACAGCCAGATCGCAGCGAGCGGCGAAGCGCCTTCGGCGGCCGCGCAACGGCCCGGCGCCGACGACAGGCAGTTGTCGCTGTGCGAGCCGACATTGACGAACAGGCGGCCGGTGCGGTCGAAGGCGAAGGCCTTCAGCGGATGCGCGCTCTCGGTGATCCTGACGCCGTCAGGCAGGGTGAGCTTGCGGCCGGGAAGATTGCGGATGATCGTTTCGATGCTGGCCTTCGGATCGGGGGCGAGCGGGTCGAAGCGGAAGATCGATGTGTCGGTCGATGCGTAGATCCTGCCCTCGGGACCAACAACGAGGCCGAACGGATAGGACAGCCGCGTGATTGCCTCGCGGAGACGCTGGCCGGCGGGCGCTGTGGGATCGAGGATCAGCAGGCGGCCGTCCTCATGGCCCCAGCCGCCCATGTCGGCGATTACGAACAACGGCTTGCCCGGGATCTGCACGATGCTGCGGGGAAATCGCAGGCCATCGTCGCGGCTGGCGACGAGGCCGGCGCAGAAACCGGCCTTCATGTCGATCTGCAGACGCGGGAAGGCGAGGGGAGCATCGCCGCAGCTTGCGGCGCCAAGCGCATAGCCGCTCCGGATCGTCGCGTCGTCGGCGTGGCCGGGAGCTGCGCCCATCAGCAGGGCCGTGACAACTGCAAGAAGGTGCCGCGACCGTCGCATGGGCGCTGATCCGCTCAATGCATCAGATTGTGTTGCACGATGTAGGCGACAGCGCCGGCAAAATAGCCGAGCAGCGCGAGCAGGCTGATGCGGCGCACGTACCAGAAGAAATGGATGTTCTCGAGCCCCATCGCGGCGACGCCCGCGGCCGAGCCGATGATCAGGATCGAGCCGCCGGTGCCGGCGCAATAGGCGACGAACTCCCACAGGAAGCTGTCCGGCGGATATTGGCTCAGGCTGTACATGCCCATGGAGGCCGCCACCAGCGGCACGTTGTCGATGACGGCGCTGGCGAGCCCGAGCACGATCACGATCAGGTCGAGCCGGCCGACGGTGCGGTCGAGCCATTGCGCCAGCGCCTGCAGGATGTGGGTATGCTCGAGCGCTGCGACCGCCAGCAGGATGCCGATGAAGAACACGATCGACGGCATGTCGATGCGGGTCAGCGCATGCACCAGCGTCAGGCGCTGCTTCTGCTCGGACGCCTTCTGGCGGTGAATGATCTCGCCGACCGTCCAGAGCAGGCCGAGGCCGAACAGGATGCCCATGAACGGCGGCAGGTGGGTCACGGCCTTGAACAAGGGGACGGCGACCAGGATGCCGAGGCCCATGAAGAACATGAGGTTGCGCTCGAACGGCAGGATCGGGCTGATCGAGGCAAGGCCGGCGCTCGCCGGCGGCACCAGCTGCTTGCCGCGCAGGCTGAAGCTGACGGCGGCGAGCGGCACCAGAAGATTCAGGAACGAGGCGATGAACACCGATTTCATGATCGCGAGCGGCGTGATCTGGCCGCCGATCCACAGCATCGTCGTGGTGACGTCGCCGATCGCCGACCACGCGCCGCCGGCATTGGCGGCGATCACGATGATGGCGGCAAAGACCAGCCGGTCCTCGTCGCGGCCGGACAGCTTCTTCATCAGCGACACCATCACGATCGCGGTCGTGAGATTGTCGAGCATGGCGCTGAGGAAGAAGGTGACGAAGCCGACCAGCCAGACCAGCGTGACCTGGTTGCGGGTGCCGATCAGCGAGGTCACGACCTCGAAGCCGTTATGAGCATCGATGACCTCGACGATGGTCATGGCGCCGATCAGGAAGAAGATGATCTGGGCCGTCGAGGCCACGGATTCGTTGAGCTCGCCGGCCACCGCGGCCGGCGTCGGTCCCATCACCGCATAGATCGTCCACATCAGCCCGGCGCCGACCAATGCGGTCGCGGCCTTGTTGATCCGGAACGGGTGCTCCAGCGCCACCACGGCATAGGCGAGCGCGAACACGGCGACGATGGCGGCGGTCATGGGCGGGGCATTCCGGGCTTAAGATCGGCGGGCGGGAAGGAACTGCCCAAGATATGACCGATCGGCCGGCTGCCAGCAAGCCGTGAGCGTCGTTCAGGTGGGGAGGGATCAGACCATCTCGGCGGTGATCGCGTCGGCCTGGCTGCGGATGGCGCGGATCTCGGCGGCGCTGCGGCGCTCGAGATTGACGTACTGGTTGCGCATCCGGCCGTTATTGGCGAAGCGCCGGCGGTGCTTGGCGAGGAAGCTCCAATACAGCGTCGTGAACGGGCAGGCCTTGTCGCCGGTCGCCTGCTTCGGGTCGTAGCGGCAGTGGCGGCAATGGTCGCTCATGCGGTCGATGTAGTGGCCCGACGCCGCATAGGGCTTGGTGCCGACCACGCCGCCATCGCCATGCTGGCTCATGCCGAGCGTGTTGGGCAGCGACACCCAGTCGATCGCGTCGTGGAACATCGACATGTGCCAGAGATGCACGTCGTAGGGCTTTACCCCGAGCAGCATCGCGAACAGGCCGAGCACCATCAGCCGCTCGATGTGATGCGCATAGGCGTGGTCGATGGTGTGGCCGATCGCCTGCGACAGGCAGCGCATCTCGGTCTCCCCGGTCCAGTAGAAGCGCGGCATCGGCAGGTTGGCGTCGAGCGCGTTCTCATCGGCATAGTCAGGCATGCGCTGCCAATAGATGCCGCGCACGAATTCGCGCCAGCCGATGATCTGGCGCACGAAGCCTTCGAGCGCGTTCAGCGGCGCGTTGCGGTTGGCGAGCGCGGCGTCGACCACCTCGCGCGGATTGAGCATGTGCAGGTTCAGCGCGCCCGACAGCCGCGAGTGATACAGGAACGGCTCGTCGGTGAGCATCGCATCCTGATAGGTGCCGAACAGCGACAGCCGCCAGGCGACGAAATCCGACAGCTCGGTCAGCGCGTCGACGCGCGACACCGGCAGGTCGAAGCGCTCGAGCTTGCCGGGGCTGTTGGAGAAGCGTTTTGCAACCAGCTTGATGACGTCCTGCGTGATCTCGTCCGGCGTGTAGGAGCGGGGCACCGGGATCGGAGGCCGCGACTTGCCAAAGCCCTTGCGGTTCTCGGCGTCGAAATTCCAGCTGCCGCCGACCGGCCGGCCGCTGTCGTCGATCAGGATCCCGGTCTTGCGCCGCATCGCGCGGTAGAACGTCTCCATGATCGGCCGCGGATGGCGCTCGGTGAAGGCGTCGAACTCGTCGGCCGTGCACAGGAAGTGGCGGTCGCGGCGGATGTCGACCTGCGGCAGCTTGCGCAACTTCTCTCGCACGCGAAAATCGCCGGGCTCGAGCACGATCGTGGCCGCCGGCCGCAGCGCCGCCTGGTGGCGGGCGATCTCGCTGTCGAGCGCGCCGGTGTTGGCGGGGTCGTCGAGCCGGACATAGTGGCCGCGGCGGCCGCGGCCGGCGAGATCGGAATGGAAGTGGCGCATCGCCGCGAAGAAGTAGGCGATCCGCATCTTGTGTTGCGGCACGTAGATCGCCTCGTCGGCGACCTCCATCTGCAGCACCACGTCCTGCTCAGGATCGAAGCCGTCGAACGCGGCCGAATCCGCATCGAGCTGGTCCCCCAGCACGACGACGAGATGTCTGACGGCCTGTGTCTTGGTCATCGGATCCAGATCATGCAGCCACGGCGTGGGCGTGTCCGAGGCAGTCCTTGCGCACGGCCGCCAGGCTGCGATGCAGCCATGTCTTGATGGTGCCGACGGGTACGCCGAACCGCTCCGACAGCCGCGTGCGGCTTTCGCCCTCGAGATAGGCCAGCGCGAGCAGTTGCCGGCGGTCCTCCGGCAGCCGCTCAAGCGCTTCGCGAGCGATCGGTTCCGCCTGCGCATAGTCGAACTCGTCGGCGGCGGCCCCGTCGGCCGGATCAGGGATCGTCAGCGCCTCGTCGAGCTCCGAGGTCGGCAAGCCGGTGGTGCGCAACGCATCGATCGCCGTGTTGCGCATGATGGTGCACATCCAGGTGATGGGCGACGCGCGCGACGGATCGAAGCTCGCGGCGTGGCGCCAGATCTTCAGGTAGCCGTCCTGCAGGATGTCGTCGAGGTCGGCCGAGGAGGGCAGCAGGGCACGCACGGTCTTGCGCATCTTCACGATCGTGGCAGCGTGGAGCTCGGCGAAGGCCTGCTGGTCGTGACGGCCGGCGCGGGCCAGCAGGTGGCTGAGATGCGCGACGTAACTGTTCGGCTTCGCGCTCGTTGACCGCATCATTCTCCTCCATGCGCTTCCTGTTCGGAAACGGCGCAGGATCAGGCGCGGATCACTGCAAGCTTGCGGTCGTCGCCGTCGCGAGGCAAGTGGCGATTCGTCCAGACGATCGAGATCGTCCGGACGCGCCGTTGCGCTCGCACTGTCAGTTCAGATGAGAGGCCGGCCGAGAGGATCAGAGCCTGACGAAGGGGCTGATCAGGCGGCCGAGCAGGCCATGCATGCGCAGGTCGCCGGTCATCGCCACGAGGCAGATGCAGGGACCCTCGTCGCCGACCACCGGGCGATGATCGACCTCGTCATCGCCGTAGTCGAAATCACCGGGTCCGTAATAGCCGCCGAGATGGCTGAAGCTGCCCTTCAGCACGCAGGTGAGCTCGTTGCCGGAATGGGTATGTTCGAGCATCCGCGCGCCGGGCTCGGAGCGCAGCAGGAAGGCGCGCGACTTGGCCGAACCGGACAACTGGATCGGGCGCATGCTGATTCCCGGCGCAACGCGGCGGCGCTTACCGATCTTGCAGCGTTTGACCATCTCCGGCAGGTCGGCGAGCTCCGGATCGATCTCGGCGATCTCGCTGACCTGCGGACGGGACTGGGGGCGGCGATCGATCCTCGCCATCACCGCGTCGAAGGCGTCAGCCGCCATGGCGACCGGCTCGGCCTGATCGAGCGCGGCGCCAGCGAGCTGCTCGACGGCGCGCACGAAGCGCCGGCACCGGCCGCATTCGGCGACGTGAACACCGACGACAAGCCGTTCGGCCTCGTCGAGCGCACCCGTGGCGAAGTCCGCCAGCAGGTCTTCCGGCGGGTGATGGCTGATCGTCATGTCGCGTCGTCCAACAGGTCTCTCAGGCGATTCATCGCCAGTCTGATGCGTGATTTTACCGTTCCGAGCGGCAGTCCGAGAACTGCCGCGATCTCCGAATGGGGTCGTTCCTCGATGAACGACAAGCGGATCACGGTGGATTGCTCCACCGACAATCTTTCGATCGCCGCTGCGACGCGTGTGGCGTCTTCGACACGCGACATGATCTGATCGGCGGCGAGGGTCGGATCGGCTTCCTCGTCGAGGACGATCTCCTTGCTGAGCCGACCGTCGCGGATCGCCTTGCGGGCCGCGTCGATGCGTTGGTTGCGCGCGATGGTAAAAATCCAGGCGGCGGCGCCGGCCGTCGACGGGTCGAACTGAGCCGCCTTGGTCCAGACTGCCACCATCGTGGATTGCGCGATTTCCTCAGCTTCGTCGGCATTGCAGCCGGTCTTGATGAGGAAGCCTTTGATGCGCGGCGCAAAATGCTCGAACAGGGCCTTGAATGCCTCACGGTCGCCGCGCGCGGCAACACGTCCGATCAACTCCGCCCAGTCCACAGTTGCCTTCGGCCCTCTGCCCGTCATTGCCACGGCACGAGCACCCGATCCCCGCACCATTCGATGCCGGGACGATGCCACGTTCCATGGCGTTAATCTAGCCGCTCTCAGTCGCGTGGTCATGTTCCCCGACACGCATGGTCCATGGGGTTGAACGCTGGGGGAGAGCGGCTGGATCACAGCAGGGCGAAGAATCTTGGATCGAAGGGGCCGAAGGTCAGTCCTTGAGGTCCGAATTGACCATCGCCAGGAACTCCTGCCGGCTCATCGGATCGGTGCGGAAGCAGCCGAGCATGCGGCTGGTGGTGAGGTCCACGCCGTGCTTCTTGACCCCGCGCGAGCTGATGCAGTGATGGGCGGCCTTGATCACCACCGCAACGCCCTGCGGCTGCAGCACCTCGTCGATGATGTTGGCGATCTCGGCGGTCATTCGCTCCTGGATCTGCAGCCGCGCCGCATAGGCCTCGACCACGCGCGCGAGCTTGGAAATGCCCACCACGCGGCTGCGAGGCACATAGCCGACCCAGGCGCGGCCGATGATCGGCGCCATGTGGTGCTCGCAATGGCTCTGGAACGGGATGTTCCGCAGCAGCACCATCTCGTCGTAGCCGGCGGTCTCCTCGAAGGTCTTGCGGAGATAGTCTTCCGGGTTCTGGTCGTAACCGGCGAAGTAGCTCTTATAGGCGCGGGCGACACGGGCGGGCGTCTCGGACAGGCCCTCGCGCGACGGATCCTCACCGATCCAGGTGAGGATGGTGCGGATGGCGTCCTCGACGTCGTCCTGGGTGACGGTCACGGGATCGCAGACGAACGGGAGTTTCTTGGCTGTGTTGCGCACGGGGGCTCTCCGAAAGCAGGGAAACGGAACCCCTGCCGCACTGGATCACCGGCCCGCGAAATTCACACGCCTCGCGATGTCCCTCACTCCAGCGCGTCGAGCGCCTGCCGGATGGTCCGGAAGACCGCCTCGATCTGCTCCTCCGAGATGATCAGGGGCGGGGAGAGCACCAGCGTGTCGCTGGAGCCGCGGATCAGCACGCCGTCCGCGAAGCAGCGGTTGGCGCATTCGCTGCCACGGGCGCCCGGTGCGCCGTCGCGGGGCTTGAGGTCGATGGCCGCGAGCAGGCCGATATTCCTGATATCGATCACATGCGGCGCCTGTCTCAGCGCGTGGACGGCCTTTTCCCACAGCGGCGCGATCCGCTGGGCGCGCCCGAACAGGTCCTGCTCCGCATAGACGTCGAGCGCGGCGAGCGCCGCGGCGCAGGCGAGCGGGTGGGCCGAATAGGTGTAGCCGTGAAACAGCTCGATCCCCGGAGCGCCGCTCATCATTGCGCCATGGATGTTGCTGTGGACGATGACGCCGCCCATCGGCACCGCGCCATTGGTCATGCCCTTGGCGCAGGTGATGATGTCCGGCGTCACGCCGAAAGCGTTCGCGGCGAATGCACCCCCGACCCGGCCGAAGCCGGTGATGACCTCGTCGAAGATCAGCAGGATGCCATGGTGATCGCAGATCTCGCGCAGCCGCTCGAGATAGCCGACCGGCGGCGGCAGCACGCCGCCCGAGCCGGTGACGGGCTCGACGATGACGGCGGCCACGGTCGCGGGGTCGTGCAGGGCCAGGAGCTTCTCTAACTCATCGGCGAAGTGGACGCCCCATTGCGGCTGGCCCCGCGAGAACGCCGCGCGCTCGGGATCGTGGGTGTGCGGCAAATGATCGATCTCGGGCAGCAGCGGGCCGAAGTCGCGGCGATGTCGCGAGAGGCCGCTGACCGACAGCCCGCCCCAGCCCATGCCATGATAGGCCCGGGCGCGGCTGATGAAGCGGATGCGCTCGCCCTGGCCTCGGGCCCGATGATAGGCGCGCGCGATCTTCAACGCCGTGTCGACGGATTCCGATCCGGAGTTGGTGAAGAACACATGATCGAGCCCCTCCGGCGCGATCGCGGCAATGCGCGCGGCGAGTTCGAACGCGGCCGGATGGCTCATCTGGAATGACGAGACGAAGTCGAGCCTGGCCGCCTGCGCCTGGATCGCTTCGACGATGCGGCGCTGGCCGTGCCCGGCGTTGACGCACCACAGCCCGGCCATCGCGTCGAGCACGCGGGCGCCGTCGGGCTTGATGTAGTGCATGCCTTCGGCGGCGACGAACAGGCGTGGATTGGTCTTGAACTGCCGGTTCGGCGTGAACGGCATCCAGAACGACTCGAGCTGCGCATCGCCGAGGGCGGCATCGATCGGCGCGGGGGCGGTGGTCATGACAATACTCCGGAAACGAGCGGATCGTGGTTTGATGATCAGATGGATTTGCGGTCCTGGCCGGGCGGCCGCCTGAGCGCGGCAGCGCTCTCCAGGTGCCGGCGCAGCAGCTCGGCGGCGCGTTGCCGGTCGCCGCCCTCGATCTGGTCGAGGATCGCCAGATGCTCGCGGCAGTTCACGACCACGCGCTCATGCCCGAAGGCCCAGTCGTAGTTGGCGAAGCGGCGCAGCCGGTTCTGCTGCTGCACCGACACCAGCAGAAAGCGGTTGCCTGACGCAGCCGCCAGACCTTCGTGAAACTCGGCGTTCATCTCGAATAGGGCGATGCTCGCGGTCTCGTTCCAGGGCGCATCGAGCATCGCCTGGTGCTGCCGCCGCATCTCGGCGGCCCAGGCCGGATCGAGCCGGAAGCTCGGCTCGAGCAGCCCGGCCGGTTCGACCACCAGCCTGAACCGATAGCTCTCGGCGCGCGCCTCGGCATCGGCGAGGCTGGGCTCGAAGCGCCAGCCGTGACCCGGCTTGCGCTGGACCGCCGCGACCTCCGCCAGGCGGGTGAGCACCCGTTGCACCAGCGGTCGCGTCGTCTTGTAGCGCTGCATCAGGTCGCGCTCGGAGACGTCGAGCGGCAACCGTCCGGTGCGGCGATCCCGGGCGATGGCGAGGAACAATCGTTCGGTCTGTTCAGGCTCCGGCTTGGCCGGCGTCTTGGCGGGCGCAGGCGGCTCGTCGGCGACGAAATAGCCGCGCAGCGCGCCGCGGCGGATCAGGCGCTTGGATGCGAGCAGTTTCAGCGCCGCGCGCACCGGCGTGCGCGACACCTGCAGCCGCTCGGCCAGCGCCACCTCGGCGAGGCGTGTTCCCGCCGGTAGGCCGTCGCTGCGGATCAGGTCGAGAATATCCGTCGACAATTGCTGCTGCAGCCGGCTGGGCGCGATCCGGAAGGGGCGTGAAGATTTTTGTTTCATGTCATCACAAAATACATTACGGTTTTGAGGAAGGCAAAGGGAAGTTGCGTAAAGGAAGCTTGCGACAGTGATGATCGAACCGTTTCCCCTGATCGAAATCTCCGGCGCGCCGTACCAGCGGGGTGTTCAATATGGCCAGCAGGCCGTGGCCCGCATCCGAAAGGGTACGACGCACTATCTGGCGCAGCTCAGGGATCTCTCGCTGGACGCGGCAGGCGTTGCCGCGCTGGTACGCGACTATCTGCCGGTGATCGAGCAGTTCGAGCCTGATTATGTCGAGGAAATGCGCGGCATCGCGGCGGGCGCGGACGTGCCGTTCGAGGACGTGGTGCTGCTCAACGCGCGGACCGAGATTCTCAAGCTGGCGCGGCCCGAGGTGCGGGCGCGATTGAAGACGCCCGATGAGCCCGATGGCTGCACCGGTGTCGTCGCGCTGCCTGTGGCGACCGCGCATCGCCGTCTCATTCACGCGCAGAACTGGGACTGGAAGCGCGAATGCGTCGAGACCGCGGTGGTGCTGCGGGTGCGCCGTGACAACGGGCCTGACCTGCTGACATTCACCGAGGCGGGCGCGCTGGGACGCTCCGGGTTCAACGCGATCGGCGTGGCCATCACCGCGAACTACCTCGAATCCGACCGCGACTATCGCGAGGTCGGCGTGCCCTTGGCGCTGATCCGCCGCAAGGTGCTGGAGAGCGAGCATGTCGCGCTCGCCATGCGCACCGTCTATTGCACCAAGAAATCTGCCGCCAACAACATGATCGTCAGCCATTGCGAGGGTGTGGCGATCGACTTCGAATGCGCTCCGGACGAGAGCTTCCAGGTCCACCCGGAGCGGGGGCTTTTGGTGCATGCCAATCACTTCGTCAGCCCGGTGGCGCTGTCGAAGCTCAAGGACACAGGCATCGCCAACACGCCCTGCAGCCTCTATCGCGACATTCGCGTCCGCGACCTCTTGCAGCCGCAGATCGGCGCCATCACCAAGGACGCGGTGAAAGCGGCGCTGTTCGACAATTTCGCCGATCCCTGGTCGGTGTGCCGTCCGCCGCGGCGCAATCTCGGCAACAATCTCAGCGCCACCGTCGCGATGATCGTGATGGAGCCGGCTGACGGTCTCATGGAGGTCGCGCCGCTCCCGGCGCTGAACAAGCAGTTCACCAGCTATCGGCTCGAGATGGCCGTTGGCGCGGGCCGCGCACCAGCCGCCCTGGCGTCATGATGCGGTCCGTCCGGCGCTTCCCCTTGCTGCTCACCGGCGGGTTGATCGCGCTGCTGGCGGGCTCGCCCGGTGCCGGCGCGGAGACGCTGCTGCGCACGAGGCTCAATGCCGACATCCGATCGACCGATCCCGGCACCAACCGCGATGCCAACACCGATGGCGTGATGGCGCATGTCGTCGAAGGTCTCGTCGCCTTTCGCGACGATACGTCGGTTGGCCCCATGCTCGCCGAGAGCTGGACGATATCGGACGACGGCAAGAGCTACACATTCAAGCTGCGTCCGGGTGTCAAATTCCACAACGGCGCGACGATGTCGGCCGACGACGTGGTCTGGTCGCTGAAGCGCTGGCTCGATCCTGCCACGCAATGGCGCTGCCTGTCGGAGTTCGGTCCGAACGGGATTGCCCGGATCGAGAAGATCGACGCCATCGATGCGCAGACCGTCACGGTGACGCTCGACCAGCCGACGGCTTTGTTCCTGCCGACCTTGGCCCGTCCGGATTGCGGACAGACGGCCATCCTTCATCGCGACTCCGTCGGCGCCGACGGCAAGTGGATCGCGCCGATCGGGACGGGGCCGTTCAAGCTCGGCGAGTGGAAGCGCGGGCAATATGTCGATGTGATCAAGTTCGACGGTTACGCCGCGCGAAACGAGCCGCGCACCGGCTTGACCGGCGCCAAGGCGGCGGCCGTCGACCGCGTCCGCTTCAACGTCATCCCGGACAGCGCGGCCGCCAAGGCCGGCCTGCTCAGCGGCGACCTCGACGTCATCATGAGCCTGTCGATCCCGGATATGGGCGACCTGAAGACGCGGCCCGAGGTGCAGCTCAGCATCACGCCCTCGCTCAGCATGACCGGGATCCTGTTCCAGACCCGCGATCCGCTGCTCAAGGACGTTCGGATTCGTCGTGCCCTGGCGCTTGCGCTCGACATGCCGCAGATCGTCGATGTCGTGATGGAAGGCACCGCGCGGGCGAACAATTCGGCGCTGCCGATCGGCAGCCCGTTCCACGGCGGCGTGCAGGCGCAGGGCTACAAGCAGGACCTGGCTGAGGCCAAGAAGCTGCTCGCAGCCGCCGGCTATCGCGGCCAGCCGATCAAGCTGATCACCAACAAGCGCTACAGTTTCGTGTTCGATGCCGCCGTGCTGGCGCAGGAGATGGCGCGCGCGGTCGGCATCAACATCGAACTGGAGGTGCTGGACTGGGCGGCGCAGCTCGATCGCTACAATCGGGGCGACTACCAGGCGATGGCGTTCATCTATTCGGCCCGGCTCGATCCGTCGCTGAGCTTCGAGATGGTGATGGGGCCGAAGGCGTCACAGCCGCGCAAGGTCTGGGACAATGCCGAGGCCCAGGAGATGCTGCGCCAATCGATGCTGACATCCGATCCGGCCAAGCGACAGGCCCTGTTCGACGAGATGCACCGGCGCTTCATCGCCGATGTCCCGATGATCGTGCTGTTCAACGGCTCGGAGCTCACTGCGCTGCGCAAGTCGGTGAAAGGCTATGCCGGCTGGCTCTATCCGCAGGCGCGGTTCTGGGGCGTGAGCCTGCAGCCCTGACCGCCGGAGTTCGAGGACGATGCTCGGTTATCTGCTGCGCCGCCTGGTGACGACGATCCCGACGCTGCTCATCGTGGCGGTCGCGGTGTTCCTGCTGGTGCGCCTCATTCCCGGCGATCCCGTCCAGGTCATGCTGGGTGATGCTGCCGACGCGGCGCAGACCGCGGCGCTCAGGCAGCAGCTCGGTCTGGATCGCGCGATCCCGGTGCAATTCCTGTACTGGCTCGAGCGGCTCGCGGTCGGCGATCTCGGTCATTCCATCACCAACGGCCTGCCGGTTCTGCCGCTGATCCTGGAGCGTTTCCAGGTCAGCGCCGCGATCGTGCTGGTCGCGGTCGCGATCGCGGCCTGTATCGCCGTGCCGGCCGGCCTGATCGCTGCCTGGCGGCAGAACTCCGCGATCGATCTCGTCATCGTCGGCAGCGCCACGCTGCTGCTGTCGATCCCGAGTTTCTGGCTCGGCCTGCTGCTGCTTCTGCTGTTCGGCCTCAAGCTGAAATGGCTTCCCGTCGTCGGCTATGTGCCGTTCTCGGAGAGCTTCGTCGGCGCCGCGCTGTTCATGGTGCTGCCGGTGGTCACGCTGGCGATGATCGAGGTCGGCGTGTTGACGCGGATGGCGCGCGCGGCCTCGATCGAGGTGCTGCGGCTCGACTATGTCACCCATGCGCGCGCCAAGGGCGTGCCGGAATGGCGCGTGCTGGCGCGTCACGTGCTGCCCAACGCCTTTGCGCCGACCTGGACCCTGATCGGACTGGTGCTCGGCCATCTGCTCGGCGGCATCGCCGTGATCGAGACGGTGTTCACCTTGCCCGGTCTCGGGCGCCTGCTGGTCGACTCGATCTTCGCGCGGGACTATCCGGTGGTGCAGGGCTGCCTGCTGTTCACGGCGCTGATCTATGTCGTCGTCAATCTGATCGTCGATCTCTGCTATCCGCTGTTCGATCCCCGGGTGGCGGTGGCATGAGGGTCCGGGCGAATACGGCGATCGGAGGCGTCCTGATCGCGCTGCTCGTCGGCGCGGCACTGGGCGCGGAGCTCTGGACGCCGTTCGATCCGCTACGTGTCAATCTGCGGGCGCGCCTGCAGCCGCCATCGCCGCAGCACTGGTTCGGCACCGACGAATTCGGTCGCGATGTGCTGAGCCGGATCATGGCCGGTGCGTCGACCAGCGTGATCGTTGCGCTTGCGACCGTCGTGCTCGCGGTCGCCGCGGGCGTCCTGATCGGCAGCATCAGCGGCTATTGGCGCGGCTGGACCGATCGCCTGATCATGGCTGTGAACGACGCGCTGCTGGCGTTCCCCGGCATCCTGCTGGCCCTTGCGGTGATGATCGTGATCGGGGCCAACACTTTCGGCCTCGTGCTCGCACTGGCGCTCGCCTACATGCCCTCGGTCGCGCGCGTGGTCCGCGGCACCGTGCTGTCGATCCGCGAGAAGGAGTACATCGAGGCCTCGCGCGTGCTCGGCAATTCCGAGCTCTATTCGCTGCTGCGCCACGTGCTTCCCAATGCGGTCGCGCCGGTGGCCGTGCTCGCCACCAGCATGTTCGGCTGGGTGCTGCTGGCGGAGAGCGCGTTGAGCTTCCTCGGCTTGGGCGTGCCGCCGCCGGCGCCGACCTGGGGCAACATGCTGGCCGGCAGCCGGCCCTATATGGAGAGCGCGGCGTGGCTGAGCATCGCCCCCGGCCTGTGCATTGCGCTCACCTTGCTCGGCATCAACCTGCTCGGCGACTCGTTGCGCGATCGCCTCGACCCGCGGATGGCGCAGCGATGACGGCGCCGCTGCTTCGAATCGAGGGTCTTGGCATCACGACCGCCACCGGCGCGCAGATCGTCCATGACATCTCGTTCGAGATCGGCCGCGGCGAGTTCGTCGCCGTGGTCGGTGAGTCCGGCAGCGGCAAGACGGCGGCCGCGCGCGCCGTGCTCGGCCTGCTGCCGGCCGGGCTGGTGCGCAGCCGTGGACGCATCATGCTCGACGGCGAGGATCTGACCGCGCTGCCGCCGCGCCGGCTGCGCGCGCTGCGGGGGCCGGTCATGGGCATGGTGTTCCAGGAGCCGATGGTGTCGCTCAATCCGGCGCTCACGATTGGCGCGCAGATGATGGAAGGGCTGCTGCTGCACGAGCGCCTGGGGCGCGACGAGGCGCGCCGCCGCTGCCTGGACATGCTGGCGCGCGTGCAGATCCGCGATCCGCTCAGGACCTTCGACGCCTATCCGCACGAATTCTCCGGCGGCATGCGCCAGCGCATCATGCTGGCCTCGGTCATGCTGCTGCGGCCGAAGCTGCTGATCGCGGACGAGCCGACGACGGCGCTGGACACGCTGACGCAGCGCGAGGTGCTGGACCTGATGGTCGCGCTGGCGCGCGATCACGGCACCGCGGTCATGCTGATCACCCACAATCTCGGCCTGGTCGCGCGCTACGCGCAGCGCGCCGTGGTGCTGTGCCGCGGGCGGCTCGTGGAGACCGGCACGGCGCAGCGGATTCTGACCGAGCCGCGCGAGGCCTATACCCGCGAACTGGTCGAGGCTCTGCCGCGCCGGACCGCCGCGCGCAGCGTCCCTGAAGCGGCCGAGGTCGTGATGGCCGTCCGCGGCTTGAAGGTGGCATTTCCCGGCCGCCAGCGGCTGTTTCGCCGCGACGCGGGCCTGATGGCCGTCGACGGCGTCGATCTCTCCATTCGTGCCGGCGAGACCGTCGCGGTGGTCGGCGGCAGCGGCTCGGGCAAGACCACGCTCGGCCGCGCGATGCTGCGGCTGCTGCCGCTTGCGGCGGGTGAGGTGCGTTTCCTGGGCCGCGACGTGACGTCGGCGATCGACCAGGACTTCCGCCTCGCCGCGCAGCTGGTCTTCCAGGACCCGTATTCCTCGCTCGATCCGCGGATGCGCGTCGGCGACATCGTCGCCGAGCCGTTGCGCCACACCGGGCTCACGGCGGCGGAGCGAGCGGGCCGCGTCACGGCGACGCTGGAAGAGGTCGGGCTGTCAGGCCTCGCGCAGCGCTGGCCGCATGAATTGTCGGGCGGGCAGCGGCAGCGGGTGGCGATCGCCCGGGCGATCATCCGCCGGCCGGCCTTCGTCGTGGCCGACGAGCCGGTGTCGGCGCTGGACATGACCATCCAGGCGCAGGTGCTCAGCCTGTTCGCGCGTCTGCAGGCGCAATATGGCTTCGGTTGCCTGTTCATCAGCCACGATCTGGCGGCCGTCGAGCAGGTCGCGGACCGCGTGGTGGTGATGCAGGGCGGGCGGATCGTGGAGCAGGGCAGCCGCGACGACGTGTTCGACCGGCCGCAGCATGCCTATACCAAGGCGTTGCTCTCGGCCGCGCCGATCATCGCGTTCCCGGAGCGGGACGCAGTGCACGCCTGAGGCGGAACGCGGCCTCGTGCGTGCCGGTCAGCTCGCCTTGCGCTGCCTTGTGTCGGATGACGGGCCGGAGCGCAGGTTCTGGAAGAACCGTTCGACCTCATGGGCGAGCGTCTGCGCGGTAGCATTGAGATCGCCGGAGGCCGAGAGCACCGAAGCGGCCGCCGTCGAGGTCTCGCCGATGGCGTCGCGCAGCGAGCCGATGTTGGAGACCAGGGTCTGATTGCCCTGCGCGGTGGACTGCGCATTCACCGAGATCTCGCGCGTCGCCTGGTCCTGCTGCTGGATGGCGTTGGAGATGTTGGTGGTGATTTCGTTGATGCCGCGGACGGCATCGCCGATCTCGCGGACGGCATCGACCGCGGTCTTGGTCGAGGCCTGGATCAGCCCGATGTTCTGGCTGATCTCTTCGGTGGCCTTCGCGGTCTGTCCGGCCAGGGCCTTGACCTCGTGGGCGACGACCGCAAAGCCGCGGCCGGCCTCGCCGGCGCGGGCGGCCTCGATGGTGGCGTTCAAGGCGAGCAGGTTGGTCTGTTCGGCAATCGTCTGGATCAGGGTCAGCACGCCGTCGATGCGCTGGGTGGCGGCGGCGAGGCCCTCGATCTCGGTGATCGATTTTTCGGTGCGGTGGCCGGTCTGGGCGACGGCGCCGGCGGATTGCTGGATCTGGCGGCCGATCTCCTCGACCGAGGTCGACAGCTCCTCGGCGGCGCTGGCGACCGCGGAGACGTTGGTCGAGGCCTGGGTGGTGGCGCTGGCGGCGGTGCCGGCCCGTTCATTGGCGTCCGCGGTGAGGCGCGTGATCGTCTCGGCGGTGCTGCGCATCGCCGCGGCGTTCTCGGTCACCGTGCGCATCACGCCGCCGATCGCGGTGCGGAACTGCTCGACGGCCGACTCGATATGGCGGGCGCGGGCCTCGCGGATTTCGGAATCCTGCGACACCTGGACATTGAGGTCGCGGTTATGCGCCATCGCCTGCTGGAACACGCCGATGGCGCGGGCGAGTTCGCCGATCTCGTCGGCACGGCCGGCATGCGGCACCTCGACGTTCTCGGCGCCGGTCGCGACCTGACGGATGGTCTCGGTGATCTGCGAGAGCGGGCGGGCGACCGAGCGGGCGATGATCACCACGCCGGCGACGACGAGCAGCAGCATCACGCCGCCGAGGCCGGTCAGCACCAGCGACAGCATCCGGTTGGTCTCGGTGGCCTCGCCGATCTTGCGGCCGCGCTCGAGATAGACTTTCGACAGTTCGTCGAGATCCTTGTTCAGGGCCGAGCGGACCGAGCGGTTGGCATCGTTGTCGCCCCATTCGCGTCCCGCGGCCGGGCTGATCTCATTGGCGCGCCGCACCAGCTCCTTGCGGAAGTCCACGAACTGCTCGATGCGCTTCTTGAAGGTCGCGAATTGCTGCGCATCGTCGACCTGCACGATCGACTGCCATTTGTCGACGACCTTGAGGATCTCGGCGTTGAACTTGAGCAGTCCGTCGCCGTAGCGCTTCACGACCGCCGGATCGGTCGACATGTACACGCCGCGCGATTCCATCACGACCGCGTAGACCAGGCCGTTGACCAGCTGCACGTTGAGCGCGGCGAGATTGGCGGTCTCGATCGCCTTGGTGAGCTCGGCGGCACGCCGTGAGTTGTAGTCTGACAACCAGGTGATCGCGGCCGTGAGCAGCGCAAAGAGTCCGAAGATCGCGTAGAGCTTGACCGCGATGGAGTGGCGCGAGGCCGTCGTCGCCGACGTCTGACGTGAAGTCATGAGCTGGAATACCGCAGTTGGGTGACACGGACACGGTGCTTATTTGTTAATAGTTATGCAAAAGCTTCATGGAGAAACCGTTAAGTGCCATCGCAACTACCATGCAACCCGCGCGTACTTTTCTTTGAATTTCAATTTGTTAGGACGCGAGTCGCCGCACTTTGCCACCACCGGTATCCGCTTAACTACGGACGACGGGTGCCCGGTTCATCGCCGCAGCCGTTGCCGACGTCCCGGCACGAGCAGGCGCCCGTCGGTCTGTTGCGATACACTGGCGACCGGCTGCGATGATCGCTGTCCGGCGCGCCGCGGTGCCCGACGCCAGAGGTGAAGCTGAGACGCCCGGTGGAATTCGCGCAGCCAGGTTCCGCTGAGTCATGCAGGCATTCGAACAACCCAGGTGACTCGGCGGCGAGCCGCGGGCTCAACTTTTCCGGAAGGGGGTAGCGAAGCGTTAAGTCCCACCGTAAGGTAACCGGATATCTGGTCGTTGCGAGGATGGTCGATGAGATTCGAACGCACCGAAACGATACGCCGTATTCTTTGTGTGTTTCCGCGCTATACTTCGTCGTTCGGAACCTTCGAGCATGCCTATCCGCTCACCGACGGCGTGCAGGCCTTCATGCCGCCCCAGGGACTGCTGCTGATCGCGGCCTATCTGCCGAAATCCTGGGAAGTCCGCTTCATCGACGAGAACATCCGGCCTGCGCGCGAGGAGGATTTCACCTGGGCGGAAGCCGTGTTCGTCAGCGGCATGCACATCCAGCGCCAGCAGATGAACGACATCTGCCGCCGCGCGCATGAGTTCGACCTGGCTGTGGCGCTCGGCGGCCCCTCGGTCAGCGCCTGCCCGGACTATTATCCGAGCTTCGACTATCTCCATGTCGGCGAGCTCGGCGATGCCACCGACGAACTGATCGAGCGCTTGGCGCGGGATCCGTCGCGGCCCGCGCAGCAGGTGGTGCTGCGGACCAACGAGCGCGTCGCGATGACGGAGTTCCCGGTGCCGGCCTATGAGCTGGCGGAGGTGACGAAATACTTCCTCGGTAGTATACAGTATTCCAGCGGCTGCCCGTATCAGTGCGAGTTCTGCGACATCCCCGGCCTGTACGGGCGCAACCCGCGCATCAAGAGCCCGCAGCAGATCATTGCCGAGCTCGACAAGCTCCGGGAATGCGGCGTCACCGGCTCGGTCTACTTCGTCGACGACAATTTCATCGGCAACCGCAAGGCGGCGATGGATCTGCTGCCGCATCTGATCGAATGGCAGAAGCGTACCGGCTATGTGATGCGGCTCGCCTGCGAGGCCACGCTGAACATCGCGAAGCGGCCCGAGATCCTGGAGAAGATGCGGGAGGCCTACTTCATCACGATCTTCTGCGGCATCGAGACACCCGATCCTGACGCGCTCACGGCGATGCAGAAGGACCACAACATGATGGTGCCGATCCTGGAGGGGATCAGGACCATCAACAGCTACGGCATGGAGGTCGTCTCCGGCATCATCATGGGGCTCGATACCGACACGCCGCAGACCGCGGACGCGCTGCTGCAGTTCGTCGAGGAGAGCCGGATCCCGCTGCTGACGATCAATCTGCTGCAGGCGCTGCCGAAGACCCCGCTGTGGGACCGGCTCGAGCGCGAGGGCAGGCTGGTGCATGACGACAGCCGCGATTCCAACGTCAAGTTCCTCATGCCCTATGACGACGTGGTGACAGGCTGGCGCCGCTGCATGGAAGTCGCCTACGAGCCGGAGCGGCTGTTCGCGCGCTTCAAGCATCAGTGCGACAACACCTACTCCAACCGCATCAAGATGCCGGTCGCCGACGAGATGAAGACCTGGCCGAACATCAGGCGCGGCCTGGTCATGATGGGGAAGATCTTCTGGAAGGTCGGCGTGCTCGGCGACTACAAGCGGCCGTTCTGGCGCTTTGCCTGGAGCCAGCTCAAGCGCGGCGAGATCGAGAACTTCATCGCGGTCGCGATGATCGCGCATCATTTGATCATGTTCGCCCGCGCCGCCTCCCGCGGCCATCAGAACGCGTCGAACTATTCGCTCCGGCTGCGCGAGGCCGCCGTTCCGGCCGGCTGAACTCCGTCGGTAGGGCCAGGCAGCCCGCCTCGCCCTCGAGGGGCAAGGCCGGATCCGGTGGGGGCTGTTGGGGACTGGATGCTTAAGCGTGGCGCCGGGTGCACCGCCGCCATGCCCTTTTCAAGCATGACAGAATCGTGGCGTGATCCCATTCTCCTTGCGGCCTCGCCGTCTTGTGTGGCGCCCCCGGTTGCGGTGCGGGAGTGAACCCTGCTAGACCCTGGCTCGACAAATTTTCACGTTTTTTCAAGGATTAGCTTGGGCTGCGGGCCATAATCCGGTCATCTCTGCTTCGCCGAGCGGCCTTATTTCTGCCCTATGCGCTCAGGCCTTCCGAACTGGGCCGCGCCCCAACCACTGGACACTGCATGCTGGAAGTCAGGCACGACAACGAAGTCCATGTCGAGAAGGTCGAGCAGCGACCGGCCGACAGCATCGCCTTCGGCATCGAGCGCATCGGCCTGTTCGCCGTCAAGGCGCCGATCATCTCCTGCCTGGTCCTGCTCGTGCTGATCGTCGGGGCCGTGTTCGGCATCAAGCGCATCCAGATCGACGATTCGCTGAGCCAGCTGTTTCGCTCGGACAGCAAGGAATTCCATCAGTACGAGGAAGTCACCAAGAAGTTCCCGGCCGAGGAATTCGATGTCCTCGTCGTCGTCGAGGGCAAGACGCTGCTGGCCCGGCAGAACCTGGAAAAGCTGCGCGACTTCGTGACCGATTTGCAGCTCGTCGAGGGCACCCGCGGCCTGGTGTCGCTGTTCTCGGCCCGCCAGGCGCCGGCGCCGGGCAAGCTGCCCGCGGCCCTGTTCCCGTCGGAGCTTCCGGAGGGCGAGGCCTATGACAAGTTCATCGAGACCGTGAAATCCAACGAGATCATCCGCGGCAAGCTGTTGTCGGAAGACGGCACGCTGGCGCTGATCGTGCTCTCGCTCGAGCCGAAGGTGGTCGCGTCGAACGATCTCGGCAAGGTCGTCGGCGAAATCCGCAAGCTGATGACCGATGACCTCGGTGATACCGGCCTGAACGTACAGCTCTCCGGCGTGCCGGTGATGCAGCTCGAAATCCGCAACGCGGTCGAGCGCGACGGGCTGACCTACAACGTGCTCGGCATCCTCGCGGGCTGCATCATCGCGATCATCTTCTTCCGCAAGGTCTCGTTCATGGTCGCGGCGGCGTTCCCGCCTTTGATCGCGATCCTGCTCGCGCTTGGCGCGCTCGGCTGGGCCAACTTCAACCTCAACATGTTCCTGAACGTGATGACGCCGCTCATCATGGTCATCAGCTTCTCCGATTCGATGCAGCTGACATTCGCAGCCCGCGACCGGCTGATCGCGGGACAGGACAAGGTGACGGCATTCAAGAACGCGGTGCTCGTCGTCGGTCCCGCTTGCGTGCTGACCCACGCCACCGCCGGCATTTCCTTCATCGCTTTGCAGTTCTCCGACAGCGACCTGATCCGCAAGTTCGGCGAGGCGGGCCTTGCCGCGACCGTGATCGCGCTGGTGGCGGTGCTGTCGCTGGTGCCGGTGTTCGGCGTGCTGCTGGTGCGCAACGAGAAGGTGTTCGCGGTCAAGTTCCAGGGCGCCGACGCCGGCGTGCAGGCGCTACGCAACTTCTGCTACTGGATCGCGGTGCGCATGGTCGGCCGTCCCGGCCTCTTCAGCCTGATCGCGGTGATCTTCGTCGGCGGACTCGCGGTGATCTATGCGAGCCTGGAACCGCGCTACCGTCTCGCTGACCAGGTGCCGGACAAGCAGCAGGCGGTCGCGGCCAGCGACCGCCTCGATGCCAAGCTGACCGGCGCCAACCCGGTCAACGTGCTCATCCAGTTCCCCAAGGGCGCCTCGCTCTACGCGCCGGAGACCCTGCAGACCATCGCCGACGTCCACGCCACCGTCGAAAAGACGGCCGGCGTCGGCAACGTCTGGTCGGTGGAGACGCTGCGGCGCTGGCTGGCGGAGAAGGCGCAATCGTCGGATACCGCGACGCTGCAGGAATACGTCAATCTGATCCCCGAGCATCTGGTGCGTCGCTTCATCGACAAGGAGCAGGACGCGGTGGTGGTCGCGGGCCGCGTGCCCGACCTCGATTCGAGCCAGTTGCTGCCGGTCGTCGACAAGCTCGATCACGAGCTCGACGCGGTCAGGAAGAAGCATCCTGGCTATGAGGTCGCGGTGACCGGCCTGGCTGCGATTGCCGCGCGCAACTCGGCCAGCATGATCCAGAAGCTCAACCACGGCCTGACCATCGAGTTTGCGCTGGTGGCGATGTTCATCGGCCTCGCGTTCCGGTCCTGGGTCGTCATGCTGGCCTGCATCCTGCCCGGCATCTTCCCGGTCGTGATGTCCGGCACCTTGCTGTGGGCGATGGGGGAGGGGCTGCAATTCGCCAGCGTGGTCGCGCTGACCGTCTCCTTTGGCCTGGGCCTGTCCGCGACTATCCACTTCCTCAACCGGCTGCGAATGGAAAGCGCGCCCGGCGTCAGTGCGGCCGTGGCCGTCGAGCGCGCCACCGTGCTGGTCGGTCCTGCGCTGATCCTCACCACGGTGGTGCTGGCCTGCGGCCTCGTCGTCACCGTGTTCTCGGACCTGCCGTCGCTGCGTCTGTTCGGCTGGCTCAGCGCGTTCTCGATGGTGGCCGCGCTGTTCGCGGACCTCTTCATCCTCCGCCCGACCGCGATGTTCCTGATCAACCTGTCGCAAAAGCTGAAGCGGAAGCCGGTGTAGGGGCTTGGTCTAAGCCCTCACACAACTAGGATCGCCGTGAAGCGAGCGGTGGAGCCTTCACACACAACTGTCATCGCCCGGCTCGACCGGGCGATCCAGTACGCCGCGGCCTATCGGTTCAATCGCTACCGCCTCTGGAATACTGGATCGCCCGGTCGAGCCGGGCGATGACAGCGGGGCTCGAACTCCGCGCCTCGACGGGTGCGTAAGCCGACTAAAACAAAACGGCCCTGACATCGTCAGGGCCGTTTGCTTGTTCAGCTGCTGATGGACCCGATCAGGTCTTCGACATCGTGATGTTGACGCCGCGGATCTCGCCCTTCGAGGAGATCTGCACGACCTGCTTGTTGCCGCTGGTCTTCAAGGTGATGCTGGCGGCGAAGCCGGCGGCCTGGACGAACACGTCGATCTGGCCGTTGCCCGCAGTGCCCTGCAGTTCGCCATTCACGTTGCGGCTGGACTCGCTCCAGTTACCCGAAATGCGGTCACCCTGGCTGGTGACGTCGCTCGACAGATCGAACTTGTAGCTATCGCTGGCGCATTGCAGGCTCTGCTTGAGGTTCGCGCCGGCCACGCGGTAGCTGGCCTTGCAGCGGATGCGCTCGGTGGTGCCGTCGGACAGCGCGACCGTGCCGTTGCCGGACCACGAGCCGTCGAAGCCGGCGAACGGGCCCGACTGCGCGTGAACTGCGGTCGCCGCCACGAACAGGGCTGCTCCGAGACCGGCGGCCTTGACGACGCGCCCAGAGAAAGGTGAGCCGAACAGTTTCATATCGAGTTTCCCATCCAGAATGACACGGTGTGCCGGCTTAAGCAGCCGCTTCGAACACTTGGTGTTCTCGCCGAAGGTTAGGTTCAAATGACGGCCGGTCGGGCGCTGCGACCGGTCGCCATGATGCCCGTCGGCACCGTGCGACCGGCCGGCGCCGAATATCGTTGCTCGCGAACTGCTGCAAAACACAGCTTCCGCGGCGGCGCATCTAACGGTCCGCGCGGCATGTGTGCAACAGCCAAATACGAAAAAGCTGTTCCGAAAATAATGCCCTAGTATCAAAGCCTTGTTTATGCCAAAGCTGTGATGCCGAAGCCGGGCTGCTTCGGATCATAGGGCGTAAATTTGGCCGCATTTGGCAGCGTACCTCCGGCGCTGGGGGGCTTGCGGTCCTTGCCAAACCAAACAGGTGTTTCCCGGGCAGCAACGGCGATCCGGGAGGTCTCCTCTGCTGTCAAAATGAAGGAACACGATGCGTAAGATTGTCCTGGCACTTTCCCTGATGTCGCTCACCGTTTCCACCGCCGCCGTCGCGCAGGGCGGACGTGGCACCGCCGAAGAGCAGGCGGCCTGCACCCGTGACGTTCAGAAACATTGCCGCGCGGTGATCGATCAGGGCGACTTCACGATCCTGGCGTGCCTGAAGGAGAACCGCTCCAAGATCACCCCCGAATGCGACAAGGTGCTGAAGAGCCACAACCAGTAAGCGGGTGCCGTCCGGAAGCATGCTTCCGGACCATCTTGGTTAACGGCCGTCGGCCCGCCCGTCAGGGGCGGGCGGCGGCCGGACTGCATGGGCGGTCCGGCATCGATTGCATTGGTTTTGGCCGGATCTTGCCCTATATGGGGGCCAGCAATCCGTTCGCATGAGCGAAGCGGCGGGCCTTGTTTTCCGTAAGCCCCTTCAACCTGATAGCTGTTTCGTCGATGACCACCGCGAGCGATTTGCGATCCGGCAAGACACACCGGGACGAGAACTTTCCGGTTGCCTCCTGGATCATCCGTCCGGAGCATCGGGCGCTGATCCTCGCCTTCTACAATTTCGTGCGCACCGCCGACGACATCGCCGATCATCCGAGCCTGCCGGGTGACGAGAAGCTGCGGCTGCTCGATCTGCTCGAGTCCGAGCTGACGGGAACAGGCGAGACCCAGGACGTCGCCGTCAGCCTGCGCCGGGCGCTTGCGACGCGCGGCATGTCTCCGCGCCACGCGCTTGATCTGCTGGTCGCCTTCCGCATGGATGTGACCAAGCTGCGCTACGAGAACTGGGACGAGGTCATCCACTACTGCCGCTATTCGGCGATGCCTGTCGGCCGCTTCATGCTCGACGTGCACGGCGAGGATGTGTCGACCTGGGCCGCCTCCGATGCGGTGTGTGCCGGGCTGCAGATCAACAACCACCTGCAGGATTGCGGCAAGGACTACAAGGCGCTGAACCGCGTCTATCTCCCGCGCGATGCACTCGCCGAGGCTGGCGCGACCGTCGAGATGCTGGGGGAGTCCAAGTCGTCGCCGCAACTGCTCGGCTGCCTGCAGAAGCTCGCGGTGCGCAACGCCGCGCTGCTGGAGGAGGGCAGGGACCTCAACAGCGGCGTCAAGGATTTCCGGTTCGGGCTCGAGATCGCGGTGATCCAGGCCTTCGCCGACCGCATCGTGGCGCTGCTCCAGGTGCGCGATCCCCTGAGCGAACGCGTGCATCTGACGCCGGCCGGCATGCTCGGCCTCACCTTCACCTCTGTGATGGGCGAGATCGGCCGCCGCGTCGCTGGCCGCCATCCCCAGACCAAATCGGCGGGCGCATGACCCTCGAAGCAACCGCAGAGACTATCGACCACGGTACGGCTGCCTCCGGCAGCTCGTTCTATGCCGCCATGCGCATCCTGCCGCGCGCCCAGCGCGATGCGATGTTCCAGGTCTACAGCTTCTGCCGCGAGGTCGACGATATCGCCGACTCCGATGGGCCGCGAGCCGAACGGCTGGCGGCGCTGCAGCAATGGCGCGACGACATCGACGCGCTGTACCAGGGCCACCCGCCGCCGCGGCTGCGCGACTACGTGACTTCGGTGAAGACCTTCGGGCTGAAGCGCGAGGATTTCCTCGCCATCATCGATGGCATGGAGATGGACGTGCCGGCCGAGATCCGCGCGCCGGATCTCGCCACGCTCGACCTGTATTGCGACCGCGTCGCCAGCGCGGTCGGCCGGCTCTCGGTGCGCATCTTCGGCATGCCCGAGGAGGACGGCATCCTGCTCGCCCATCATCTCGGCCGCGCGCTGCAACTCACCAACATCCTGCGCGACATCGACGAGGACGCGGCCATCGGCCGGCTCTATCTGCCGCGCGAGGCGCTGCTGTTCGCCGGCATCACCGGCGATGATCCCGCCAAGGTGACGCAGGAGCGCGCGCTGCCGAAGGTCTGCAACTCCGTGGCGGTCAGGGCCAAGACGCATTTCGAGAAGGCCGACGAGATCATGCGGCGCAATCGCCGCCGCGCGGTGCGCGCGCCGCGGATCATGTCGAAATACTACCGCGCCGTGTTCGACCTGCTGCTCGAACGCGGCTTCGCGCTGCCGCGCGAGCCCGTCCGCGTGAGCAAGCTCACGAAGATCGGCATCATCCTCCGTTACGCAATCATCTGATGCAGAAGACCGCTCACATCATCGGCGCCGGCGTGTCCGGCCTTTCCGCCGGCGTGCGGCTCGCCAATGCGGGCTACGTCGTCCATGTTCACGAGGCGACGCAGCAGCTCGGCGGCCGTTGCCGCTCCTATTATGACGCCGCGACCGATCTCGTGATCGACAACGGCAATCATCTGCTGCTGTCGGCCAATCACCACGTGCTCGATTATGCCCGGACGATCGGCTCCGAGGCGGGACTGGTCGGCCCCAAGGAGGCGCAGTTTGCCTTCGCCGACATCAAGACCGGCCAGCGCTGGCTGCTCGATCTCGGCAGCGGCCGGCTGCCGCTGTGGGTGTTCGACGAGAGTCGCCGCGTGCCGGATACCAAGCTCGGCGACTACCTGGCGCTGTCGCCGCTGATCTGGGCCGGCACCTCGAAGACGATCGGCACCACCATCCCCTGCAAGGGCACGCTGTACGACCGTCTGGTGCAGCCGCTGTTGCTGGCCGCGCTGAACTGCGATCCGCCGGAGGGCTCGGCCGGGCTCGCCGGCGCCATCGTCCGCGAGACCCTGTTGGCCGGCGGACAGGCGTGCCGTCCGCTGATCGCGCGTGACGGTCTGTCGGGCGTGCTGATCGATCCGGCCGTGAAATTCCTGGAAGGAAAGGGCGGCAGCGTCCGCATCGGCCGCGAGCTTCGCGGGCTCGAAAGCACCGGCGGTCGCGTCACCGGTCTGAAATTCGGTGAGGAGACCGTTGCGCTCGGGCCGTCCGATGTCGTCGTGCTGGCGGTGCCGCCGCGCCCGGCGATGGGCCTCCTGCCGGGGCTGACCGGGCCGACGAAGTATCGCGCCATCGTCAATGCTCATTTCCGCATCACGCCGCCGAAGGATGCGCCGCCGCTGCTCGGCGTCGTCGGCGGCCTGATCGAGTGGTTGTTCGCGTTTCCGCAGCGGCTGTCGGTGACGATCAGCAATGGCGACCGCCTGGTCGACATGCCTCGCGAAGAACTTGCGGCAGCGATCTGGGCCGATGTCTGCAAGGCCGCCGGCATCTCCGCCGAACTGCCGCCATGGCAGATCGTCCGCGAGCGACGTGCGACCTTCGAAGCGACTCCGGAGCAGAACGCGCTGCGGCCGGGTGCGAAGACGGCGTTCGGCAATCTCGCGCTGGCTGGCGATTGGACGGACACCGGCTTGCCGGCGACGATCGAGGGCTCAGTGCGATCTGGTGATCGGGCAGCCGATCTGCTGCTGGGATAACGGCCGCCACGGCGCGGCTGCGCATCGTCGATGCAGCGCCAACCTTCGGATCTGCCGAGCAGGGCGCCACACCCTCGGTGTCGTCCCGGCCTCCGAGCCGGGACCCATACGCCGCGGCGGTTGTGGTGACAACACGCTGCCGGTCGAGCGGGCCCAACCAAGAGGTGTCACGGAGTATGGGTCCCGGATCGGCGCCCGCCAACGCTGCGCGTTGCCGGGCTTGTCCGGGACGACACCAGTTGTTGGCGCGAGGCTCGGGCGATCCATTTGCTCACATCCGCCCGCCTCGATCCCGCCTCCTGGCGTGAGTCTCACATTTTCGTGGCTCGTTTTTTGCTTAAAGTTCCATGGCCGGTGAAGCTTTGGCGATCCTGTTCCCGACTGGAACAAGCGCCAGCGGGACCAAATGGCAACACCGGGCAAAAAACGCTTCGCCTACGGGTGCAGTGCGGCGCAAACGGGGTTTCCTCGCGGAATTTTTCTGCGTAATCCTCGGTTTGTTAAGGTCTTTCCGCTCTGGCGCTGCTGCGGCTTAAGGCTTTGGAACAAGAGACGGAGACGTCGGATCGCGACGTCCGAGAAGGTGTCAGGGGTCGGATTGTGAAGTTGGGGATGGGGGACGATTCGTCCGCGGATCGCCCGATTGATCCGCGGCCGGTCTTGGTCGTGACGGGACTTGTGCAGGAGGCTCGCATCGCGGCCGGCCCTGGCATGATGGTCATCTGCAGCTCGAGCGATCCCAAGCAATTGCGCTCGCTGCTGACCGTGTTCGACCCGACCTCGATCCGTGGCGTCATCAGCTTCGGCGTGGCCGGCGGCCTCGATCCCAGCCTGAAGGCCGGCGATATCGTCGTCGCCACCGAAGTGACCGCGGGCGATGCCCGCTGGCTGTCAGGCCTGTCGCTGCGTGAAGAGCACATCGCCCGTGCCGCGCTGAAGAAGCGCCGCGTCGTGCGCGGCGTGCTCGCCGGCGCCGAAGAGGTGGTCGTGGCGCAGGCCCGCAAGGCCGCGCTGCGTATGAAGACCGGCGCAGCTGCCGTCGACATGGAGAGCCACATCGCGGCCGCCTATGCCGCCGAGTTCGGGCTGCCCTTCGCCGCGCTGCGCGTGATCTCCGATCCGGCCCACCGCACGCTGCCGTCGCTCGCGAAGGATGCGATCAAGCCGAACGGCGACATCGATCTGCCGATGATCCTGCGCGGCGTCGCGCGCAATCCGACCGTGCTGGGCGGCCTCGTGTCGACCGGCATCGAGTTCAACCGCGCCTTGCGCTCGCTGCGCGGCGCCCGCGACCTGCTGCTCAGCGGCCTGCTGGCTGCGGAGCATTTCCTCGAGACCGAGTCGCTGGCGGCCGCCGAGGCCTGAGGCTTCCACGGGTGAACGCTCGCTGATTTTTATCGGCGAGGTCCTCCGCTCCTTCAGCTTGCTCCGTCATTGCGAGCGCAGCGAAGCAATCCAGCGTAGTGTGCGGGACTCTGGATTGCTTCGCTGCGCTCGCAATGACGCGTGGAGAGAGCTTCGCACACTCGCGAAGCCTGCGCCTGACTGAAGCCCTACGTATTCCAACATAACTGCAACAAAAAGGCCGCCGATTGCTCGGCGGCCTTTTTGCTGTTTGGTGATAGCGGATCAGGCCGCCGTCGAGGCCTTCTGCTGCGCTTCGATGGCCTCGTCCTTGCGGATCTCGGAGAGGCGCTTCTGGACCTCGGAGGAGAACACGTACTGCGCCGGGCGCTGCTTGGAGAGATCGATCTCCGGCGCCATCGGGCCCTCGGTGCGGATGCCGCGCAGCGACACCGCCATCGCCTTGATGGGGTTGCTCAGCGCCGCGTTGGCCGCGGTGGCCTCGTAGCCGCAATGCGCCATGCAGTCGGCGCACTTCTCGTACTTGCCGGTGCCGTAGGAATCCCAGTCGGTGGTCTCCATCAGCTCCTTGAAGGTCTTGGTGTAGCCTTCGCCGAGCAGATAGCAGGGCTTCTGCCAGCCGAAGATATTGCGCGCGGGCATGCCCCAGGGCGTGCACTCGAACTCCTGGTTGCCGGCGAGGAAGTCGAGGAACAGGCCGGAATGCATGAAGTTCCACTTCTTGCCCTTGCCGAGCTTGAAGACGTCGCGGAAGAGCTGCTTGGTCTTGGTGCGGTTCAGGAAGTGCTCCTGGTCCGGCGCGCGCTCATAGGCATAGCCAGGCGACATGGTGACGCCGACGCCGAGCTCGGTGGTGAAGTCGAGGAACTTCGCGATCTCTTCCGCCGGGTGACCGTCGAACACAGTGGCGTTGACGTTCACCGTGAAGCCGCGGGCCTTGGCGGCCTTGATCGCGGAGACGGCGCGATCGAACACGCCCTTCTGCGACACCGCCTTGTCGTGATGCTCGCGCAGGCCGTCGAGATGCACCGAGAAGAACAGATAGGGCGACGGCTCGAACAGATCTAGCTTCTTCTCCAGGAGCAGCGCGTTGGTGCAGAGCGAGACGAACTTCTTGCGCTCGACCAGGCCGCGCACGATCTCGCCGATCTCCTTGTGGATCAGCGGCTCGCCGCCGGGGATCGCGACCATCGGCGCGCCGCACTCGTCGGCGGCGTCCCAGCACTCCTGCGCGCTCATGCGGCGGTTGAGGATCGCGTCGGGATAATCGATCTTTCCGCAGCCGGCGCAGGCCAGGTTGCAGCGGAACAGCGGCTCCAGCATCAGAACGAGGGGATAGCGTTTGCGGCCGAGAAGCTTCTGCTTCATCAGATAGGCCCCGATACGCAGTTCCTTATGGAAGGGGATTGCCATTACGTCTCTTCTTTCTGGACCAAACGAGGACCGATCAGCCCGCGACCAATTCGGCCGGCAGGCGGAATTCGATGTTTTCTTCCCGCCCCGGGACCACCGCGACCTCGACCGGTCCGATGCGCCGCAGGGCTTCGATAACGTCGTCGACAAGCACTTCGGGAGCCGAGGCGCCGGCAGTGATGCCGACGGCCCTGGCTCCTGTCAGCCAATTCGGATTGAGCTCGCTGCCATCAGCGATCAGATAGCTGTCGACGCCGGCCTCGGTGCCGATCTCGCGCAGTCTGTTCGAGTTGGAGCTGTTGGCGGCGCCCACCACCAGGATAACGTCCACCAGCTTGCTTAAGTCCCTTACCGCAGATTGCCGGTTTTGTGTCGCATAGCAGATATCCCGGATATCGGGACCTTGAAGGTCTGTAAAGCGGGCCTGGAGGGCCGAAATGATGTCCCTGGTGTCGTCCACGCTCAAGGTGGTCTGGGTAATATAGGCCATCGGGGTGTCCACGGGCAGGGGCAGGGCAGCAACCTCCGAAACGTTCTGGACGAGGTAAACGGGGCCTGGAACCTGGCCCATGGTTCCCTCGACCTCCGGGTGGCCGGCATGGCCGATCAGCACCAGGGTACGCCCCCTGGACGTGTAGCGCTTGCCCTGGTTGTGGACCTTGGTGACGAGCGGGCAGGTGGCATTGAGCACCGGCAGGCCGCGGGAGGCGGCTTCCTCCTCGACCGAGCGGGCCACGCCGTGGGCGCTGAAGACGGTCGCGGCGCGCGGCGGGACCTCCGACAGATCCTCGACGAAAACAGCGCCCTTGGCCTTCAGGCTCTCCACGACGTGCTTGTTGTGCACGATCTCATGGCGCACATAGACCGGAGGGCCGTACTTCTCCAGCGCGCGCTCGACGATCTCGATCGCACGCACGACGCCAGCACAAAAACCGCGCGGTTGCGCGAGATACACCTGCATTGGACGACCGTCAGCCACACTGCCTCACTTTCGACCCGCCACTTCCGTGCCTGCGATGAGGTTGCAACATCCGGACCAAGCGGATGCCTCATTTGCTCGCCGAGAGGCACTGGAAGCGCAGGGCTTTGTGTCAAAAATCGAGCAAATAGGAAAGCCGGTCTGCAAGTCGCTCGCATGTGATCGCCGGCACACAGCGCCGCAGGGTAGTGGGGTAATTCAGTAATGATAAATTAATTCAGTCAAATGAGTGACTTATACTCTCACTCGTTCGTCACTTTACCGCCGAGAACAGGCGCTATATCAGCCGCCCCGACGGTTCCGTGCATCGTGTCGACCTGATCCGCCGTCCAGGGACCATCCTCGTCTTCCAAGGTTGGGCCAAGCCGGGTCGGGGCTCGCTTCCGGACATGCTCCGAGGCTGGCTCCGATCTGGGAACTCCGCCATGCAGCGGACGTTTCCGCCCAGCGCTTTAAACATTAGAAAGTCACGAAGTGCTGACCAAGATTGTCGTGTCCATCGTCAAGGCCTGCACCCGGTTTGCGTGGCCGACGTTGATTGCGGGCCTCCTCTTGTCGGTGGGCGCGGGCGTCTACACTGCTCGCCATTTTTCCATCAATACCGACATCAACAAGCTGATTTCTCCCGATCTCGACTGGCGCAAGCGCGACCAGCAATATGAGCAGGCGTTCGATCGCGACCGCATGATCCTGGGCGTGGTCGAGGCAGCGACGCCGGAGCTCACGGGCGTGGCGGCCGACGCGCTGGCGAAGAAGCTCAAGAGTGATACCCAGAACTTCTCCTCGGTGGAGTTGCTGGGCGGCGGCGAGTTCTTCGCCAAGAACGGCCTGTTGTTCCTGCCGACCGAAGAGGTCCAGCAGCTCACCGGGCAGTTCGCCGCGGCTGCGCCGCTGGTGGAGATCATGGCGGGCGATCCTTCGATCCGCGGCCTGACCGGCGCGCTGGAGACCGGCCTTGCCGGCGTCAAGCGCGGCCAGGTCCAGCTCGACAACACCGCGCGCCCGTTCGACTACATCTCGCAGACCGTCGAGACGGTGCTCGACAAGGGCGATGCGACCTTCTCCTGGCGGCAGCTCATCTCGGACAAGCCGCTCACCGACAGCGACAAGCGCGCCTTCATCCAATTCAAGCCGATCCTCGACTATCAGGCGCTGGAGCCCGGCAAGGCGGCGACCGACGCGATCCGCCAGGCGGCCGCCGAGCTCGATTTCCCGAACCGCTTCCATGCCCGGGTCCGGCTGACCGGACCGGTGCCGATCGCGAACGAGGAATACGCCACCGTGCAGGAGGGGGCCGTCGTCAACGGCATCGGCACCGTCGTCGTGGTGCTGGTCATCCTGTGGCTGGCGCTGCATTCGGCCAAGATCATCTCGGCCGTGTTCATCAATCTCTTCATCGGCCTTGCCATCACCACGGCGGTCGGCCTGATGATGGTCGGATCGCTCAACCTGCTGTCGGTCGCCTTCGCCGTGCTGTTCATCGGCCTCGGCGTCGACTTCGGCATCCAGTTCAGCGTGCGCTACCGCTCCGAGCGCTTCAAGAACGATAACCTGGCGGAGGCCCTGGCCGAGGCCGCGCACCGCTCGGCGGTGCCGTTGTCGCTTGCGGCGATGGCAACGGCTGCCGGTTTCCTGTGCTTCCTGCCGACCGACTACAAGGGCATCTCCGAGCTTGGCGCCATCGCCGGCGCCGGCATGATGATCGCGTTCCTGTCCTCGATCACGGTGCTGCCGGCGCTGCTCAAGATCCTCAACCCGCCGGGCGAAAAGGAGCCCGTCGGCTACGCCTTCCTGGCGCCGGTCGATCACTTCCTGGAGACGCATCGCAAGCCGATCATCATCGGCACGCTGGGCCTGGTCATCGCCGGCCTGCCGCTGCTCTACTACATGAAGTTCGACTTCAACCCGATGAACCTGCGCAATCCGCACGCGGAGTCGATCGCGACCTATCTCGATCTGCGCAAGGACCCGAATACCGGGGCCAACGCCATCGACGTGCTGACCCGTTCGGAGACGGAGGCCAAGGCGATCGAGGCCAAGCTCGAGAAGCTGCCGGAAGTCGCGCGCGTGATGTCGCTCGACAGCTTCGTGCCGGAGGACCAGCCGGCCAAGCTGAAGTTCATCGCGCAGGGCGCGAAGGTGCTGGGACCCGCCCTCAATCCGGACCAGATCGACGCCGCGCCGACCGACAAGGAGAACGTCGACGCGCTCAACTCGACGGTCGACAACCTCCGGCGCACCGCCGGCGACGGCAAGGGGCCGGGCGCCGTCGCCTCGCGCCGTCTCGCCGATGCGCTGGCCAAGCTCGCCGGGGCCAGCGAAGCGGTTCGCAACAAGGCGCAGGCCGTGTTCGTCGATCCCTGGAAGATCACGCTGGAGCAGCTCGGAGCCGCGCTTCAGGCGCAGCCGGTCACGCTCGCCAACCTGCCGCCGGAACTGGTCTCGCAGTGGAAGAGCAAGGATGGCCTGATTCGGGTCGAGGCGCAGCCGAAGGGCGACCCCAACGACAACGACAATCTCCGGCGGTTCGCCAATGCCGTGCTCACGGCCGAGCCGAACGCGATCGGCGGTCCGGTGTCGATCCTCAAGTCGGGTGACACGATCGTGAAGGCGTTCATCCACGCCGGCATCTACTCGCTGGTGGTCATCAGCCTGCTGCTATGGGTGACGCTGCGCCGCTTCTCCGACGTGCTGATGACGCTGGTGCCTCTCCTGGTTGCCGGCGCCGTCACGCTCGAAATCTGCGTACTGATCAAGCTGCCGCTGAACTTCGCCAACATCGTCGCGCTGCCATTGCTGCTCGGCATCGGTGTGGCGTTCAAGATCTACTACGTGGTGGCGTGGCGCGGCGGCCGCACCAACCTGCTGCAGACCAGCCTTACCCGGGCGATCTTCTTCAGCGCGCTGACCACGGCGACCGCGTTCGGCAGCCTGTGGCTGTCGAGCCACCCGGGCACGTCCAGCATGGGCAAGCTGCTGGCACTGTCGCTGGTGACGACTCTCGCCGCGGTGCTGCTGTTCCAGCCGGCCCTGATGGGCAAGCCCCGCGAGGTCCACGAATAGGTCCAAGGTTCGAACCAAGATATGGACAACGAAAAAGCGGCCGATCGCTCGGCCGCTTTTTTATTTCAGGGCTGAGATTCGTCAGCGCGGTCGCGCCACCTCCGGAAGCAGGCAGATGTCGCCCACCTGGTCGGCGGGCTTCGCGCCCGGCTTGGCCGATGCGGTGGCAGCGTTGGCGGCCCCGGTCGTCGTCTTGGGCGCCGGCGCAGGGGTGATTGGTTTCTGTGTACCTTTCGCCATGCTGTTCACGGGGCTCGACGGGATCGGCGGCCCGACGCGCGTCCAGGTCTCGCCGCCGCACAGGAACCCGAGCACGCAGCCCTGAATCTCCAGGTGATCCGGATCCGTCGGCGTGATCGTCGAGGCGTACAGCTTGCCGTCCTTGGCGTTGTAGACTTGGCCTTCCCAGGCCTCCGCGCCGGGCTTCTTCTTCATGTCGATCAGGATCGGCATGCCCAATGTCGGCCGGCTTTGCCGGGCCGGGTCGGGGTTGTTCACGTCACGGCCGCCCGGGGTCTTCTCCCAGGCCACCACGCCCCACATGCTGCCATTACATCGTGCGACTCGGATGTTCGCGACCCCGTCGGCGACCTTCCAGTCACCGGTCGGATCGGCAGCGCTTGCAGAAGAAATTCCTGCTGCGAGCAACACTGCAGAGTATGCTATCCTCGTCGACATGAGATATCTAAGGCGATGCAACATTGGCAGAAACCCGTGCTTGCTTTGATGGTGCGAATGAGGGCAAAACGCCGCATTGCGCGTTTTCAGTTGACGTCACGTCCATCAACCGAAGTATGTAGCCGATGCTAAAACCCAATCTAGACGTTTCCGAGATGTTTGTGGAGCGCCAAGCGCAGCGCAGCACGATGCACTCTCGGCATCTGAACGAGCAATTGGTCCGCGTTCTCAAGACGATTGGATATGATGTCGGGTTCCAAAAGGGACAAGGGCAATATCTCTACGATCGTGATGATGCGAAGTACCTTGATCTGCTCAGCGGTTTTGGCGTCTTTGCAATCGGCCGCAACCATCCGACGCTGCGCGATGCGCTGAAGAGTGTCCTCGACAGCGATCTGCCGAACCTGGTTCAGCTCGACGTCTCCACATTGGCGGGCGTTCTGGCCGAGCGGCTGCTGGAATATGTCCCGTATCTGGACAAGGTGTTCTTCGCCAATTCCGGCGCCGAAACCGTCGAGGCCGCGATCAAATTCGCGCGTGGCGCGACCGGGCGGCCGGGCATCGTCTATTGCGGGCACTCCTATCACGGCTTGACCTACGGCGCGCTGTCGCTGACCGAGGATTCGAATTTCCGGACCGGCTTCGAGCCGCTGCTGCCGGGCTGCACGGCCGTGCCGTTCAACGATCTCGCTGCGCTCGAACAGGCACTGTCTTCACGAGAAATTGCAGCCTTCATCGTCGAGCCGATCCAGGGCAAGGGCGTGAACATGCCCTCCGACGAGTTCCTCCCCGGGGCCGCTGCACTCTGCAAGAAATACGGCACCATCTTCATCGCCGACGAAATCCAGACCGGCATGGGCCGCACCGGGCGGTTCCTCGCCGTGGAACACTGGAACGTCGAGCCCGATATGGTGCTGCTCTCGAAGGCGCTGTCGGGCGGTCATGTGCCGGTCGGCGCGCTGCTCACGCGCAAGGCCATCTTCGACAAGATCTTCAACCGCATGGACCGCGCCGTGGTGCACGGCTCGACCTTCGCCAAGAACGACCTCGCGATGGCCGCGGGCATCGCGACGCTCGAGGTCCTCAAGGCGGAGAAGCTGATCGAAGCGGCCGCCAAGCGCGGCGCCGAGTTGCGACTGGCTCTCACGCGGATGGTGCCGGGATACGAGCTGCTCAAGGAAGTGCGCGGCAAGGGCCTGATGATCGGCGTCGAGTTCGGTCCGCCGAAATCGCTTCGGTTGAAGGCGTCCTGGACCATGCTGGAGAGCGCCAACAAGGGCCTGTTCTGTCAGCTGATCACGGTGCCGCTGTTCAAGGATCACAAGATCCTGACCCAGGTCGCCGGTCACGGCCTGCACACCATCAAGCTGCTGCCGCCGCTGACCATCACCGAAGACGACTGCGCCTGGATCGAGCGCGCCTTCGACGACGTGATCGCCCAGAGCCACAAGGTCCCCGGCGCGATCTGGTCGCTCGGCAAGACGCTCGTGGACAACGCGATCCGCAAATCGGCGTAGAGCCGACGAGCCGCATAGTAGCGACCGGACAACGTCTCGTAGCGACACGCCGAACTGTCATCGCCCGGCTTGATGACCGGGCGATCCAGTACGCCGAGGCGGTTGTGATCAGCTCGATGGGCCGCGGCGTACTGGATGCCCGCCTGCGCGGGCATGACAGCGGTGATGCGGCTGCGAAGGAGAGGCAAAGGCGGGGAGCCCCGTGCCCACCATCTGATTTCTCGTTCGTTCGCGGCGGGCACCCTTCGCTTTGCCCACCCTACGGTTTCAGATAAAATCTCCGTCATTGCGAGCGCAGCGATGCAATCCAGGGCTGCGCAAGGACTCTGGATTGCTTCGCTGCGCTCGCAATGACGAAGCGAGAGAGTCAGCTTCTCCCACCCATCGCCCGCTCGCAGCGTTCGCCGAACTCGTTGAGCTCCTCGACATTGATGTCGCTCACCGCCCAGTAGCTCAGGCCGCGGTCGCGCCAGCTGCGGATGTTGAAGCCTTGCAGCGTATCCAGCTTTGCCGCGCGACGCTCGGTCGAGGACGTCTGCGCGACGAACAGATTGATCACGTGCTGGCGGCGGCGATACACGACCGCGCCGATCGCGCGTGCATCGACGTAGTCGAGACGGCCGCCGACCAGCGTGAAGCCTTCCGCCGTCAGGTCGATCACCGGCGGGGCGACGTCGAGCTTGCCGTTGAACCACGGCTTCACCGTGTGCTGGTCGGTCGAGATCACATCGGTCAGGTGTCCGGCCTGCAGCGAGCGCAGATGCGCCGAGACGATCTCGGCCTCGATGCGCTGCTGGTCGTCGTTGCGCAGCACGATCGCGACGAGGCCGGTCGCGGCAAGCGCCGACACGGCCGACCCCATGGCGAAGCCCTTCAGCAAAGAGCGACGGCTTGGCGCGGCGACGAGAGGCGTCACGATCGGCGGCTGTACCGGTGGCAGCGCAGCTTCGATTCGCTCTCGCAGGGCGGCCGGTGCCTTGAAGCTCAGCTCGGTACTGGCGAGCGCCTGCTTCATCTGCCTGATCGCAGCGAGTTCGGCGGTGCAACGCGGACAGCTCGCCAGATGGGTTTCGACCTCGCGCGCGTGGCCGGCATCGAGCTCGTTGTCGGCCAGTGCGTGGATCAGGATTTCGGCTTCATCGCAGGTCATGGCTTGGTTTCCTCCTGCGCGAGCCAGGCGGCGCGCAGCAACGCGCGGGCGCGGGCGAGGCGGGACATCACGGTGCCGACCGGCACGCCGGCGGTCTCGGCGATCTCGCGATAGGACAGATTGTTGATCTCGCGCAGCACGAAGGTCTCGCGAAACGGCTCGGCCAGCGTGGCGATCATCTGCTGAATTGCAGATGCGTCGCGCTCGCGCAGCAGCGCGCCTTCCGGTGTTTCTGCGTTCTCCTGCCAGATCGGCGCCTGCTCGGCAGCCTCGGGCGTATCGTCGAGCGTCTTGACCGGCGCGACGGAGCGCCTGGCAAACTCGGCGTGGCAGACATTGCGCAGGATCGCGAACAGCCACGGCTTCATCGCCGGACCGCGATATCCATCGAAATGCTTCAACGCCCGCAGGTAGCATTCCTGCACGGCATCCTCGGCGTCCGCTGGATTGCGCAAGAGATAGCGCGCCAGCGTGTAGACGTCGTCGAGATAGGGCAGCGCCGCCTCGCGGAAGCGCCGGGCCCGCTCGGGATCGTCAGGCGATGGGGGCACCGGCATCCTTTCCGGTTCGGGGCGCGGCACCACGGCCGGAGCGTCGGCTTGCTGCCGGCCCGGACATGACGCTGTTCTCATGCCCTGGTTCGCGACGCTACTCAACCTTGACCATCCCCGTCATGTGCGGATGCAGCGAGCAGAAGTACTTGTAGTCGCCACTCGACGCGAAGGTGAACGAGAAGCTGTCGTCGGTATCGAGCGTCTTCGACCGGTATTTGCCGGCCGACACCACCGTATGCGGGATGTCGTCATGATTGGTCCACGTCACGGTGTCGCCGACCCTCACCTTCACCTCTGCCGGCGTGAAGGTGAAGTTGTCGATCGTGACCTTGATGGTTTCGGCGTGCAGCGGCGCGAGGCCGAGCACGGTGGCGGTGAGAGCGAGGCGAATGCTTCGCCCCAGCGATGCTGACACGGTCATGTCGTCGCCCTCAGCCTGCCAGCGGCGTGTCGATGATCGCAAGCCGCTCGTCACCGACCTTGAAGTCGATGCTGGCGATGCCGAGCAGGCTGCGCAGCCTGGCATCCTCGACCTTCATCGGCCCGGGCGAGGGCGCGGTGCCCGGCGCCGGCTGCGGGAAGGCGGTCGAGCGCGCGGTGTGGAAGGTGACGTTGCCCTCGACCTTCTGCATCACCTGGTGGATGTGGCCGTTCAGCACCGTCACCGAGCCGAAGCCCTTGAGCATGTCGAGCGCCCGGCCGCCATCCTCGGTGCCCCAGCCCCATTGCGGATACACCGTCCACAACGGGATATGCGCGAACACCACGACCGGCGCCGACTTGGAGCGACCCTTGAGATCCTGCTCCAGCCAGGCGAGCTGCTCGGCGCCGAGATTGCCGAGCCCGCCGGCCTTGAGATCGACGACGTTGACGAGCCCGATGAAATGCACGCCACCAGCGTCGAAGGAGTACCAGCCGGCGCCGTGCGCGCCCTTGCCGTAGCGTTCCTTGTAGAGCTTGACGTCCTCGTCGAGGAAATCATGCTCGCCCGGCACGTAGTGCACGTCGAGCCGGGTCTGCGAGATGATGCGGTCGGCATCATCGAACTCGCTCGCCTTCGACAGATGCGAGATGTCGCCGGTGTGGATCATGAAGGCCGGCTTGTTCGGCATGGCCTTGATCCGGTTGACGGCTTCCTCCAGCGTCCCGATCGCGTTGGGATTGGCCGGCTTGTCGAAGCCGACATGGCTGTCGCTGATCTGCAGGAAGGTGAGGCCCTGCGCCCGCTGTTCGGCCGCTTGCGCGGCATCGAGCAGGCCCAGCGACCGTGGCACGCCGCCTGCGATCGTCCACAGCACGCCGGTCCCGGCCCAGGTCATGCATTCCAGAACCTTGCGGCGGCTGGCGCCTCGGTCATCGTGATTGTCGAAGCTCATGGTGCTCTCCCATCGCCCGCACGGGGCTGACAAGTGGGGAGAGCGGAGCAGGCGACGATTTATTCCCGGCGAATGCTGGTCATTGCGAGATGACGCGTTCGTGATCATGCCTTTGATGGTACGCGGTTCGCATACTCAAGCATGATATCGGCCGGGCAGCGCATGGACTATACAACGGCCAGCGGCAGCGTAGCTGCTGATGTTGGATGCAAAGCCGATGCATGACCGCCTGACCCCGAATGTCCAACAGGCCGACATGGCCAGTGGCCGCATCATCCCGCTCGACCGCGCCCGAACCTTCATCACGCTGTCGGTCGTGCTGTATCACTCCGCCATCAACTACACATATTTCGGCCAGGGCGGCGACCGCATGCACTGGCTCGGCTTCGATCTGGTCGCGCTGTTCAACGACAGCTACTTCATGTCGTGCATGTTCTTCCTCTCCGGCCTGTTCGTACCGGCGAGCCTGGAGAGGAGGGGCGCCGGAGGCTATCTCGGCCGCCGCACGCTGCGGCTCGGCGTGCCCTACATCGTGTCGATCTTCGTGATCATGCCGATCGCCTATTACCGCTACTACGTGGCGGAGGATCAGTTCACGACGGTGTGGGAGCGAATGATCTCCACGGGCCCGTGGCCGTCGGGCTCGGCCTGGTTTCTCGGCGTCTTGCTGATCTTCGACCTGTTCGCTGCCCTTGCGTGGACTGTTGTGCCTCGGGCGATCCCAGCATTCGGTCGGTGGGCCGGCACGCTGCTGCGATCTCCACTCACGGGTTTCCTGATCTTCCTGGCCATCGCCAACGCGGCCTATCTGCCGCCGCATCTCGGCTTCGGCGACGGGCTGTGGTTCATGCCCGGCCATTTCCCGTTGCCGCTGCAGGCGAGCCGATCGCTGCTCTATCCGGCCTTCTTCATCGCCGGCATCGCCATCGGCGCAGCGGGCCTGCGGACCGGCCCCTTGGCGCAGGACGGCGCGCTGGTGCAGCGCTGGGCCGTCTGGTTTGCATTCTCCTACGGCTGCTACGGCCTGATCCTGTTTCTCGCCTACGCCCACCACAATTGGATCGCCGATTTCGACTCGCCGCCGCTGTGGTGGCGGGCCGCCTATGGCGGCGCCGTGGCCAGCTTCTGCGCGTCGATGGCATTCGGCGTGCCGACGTTCTTCCTGCGCTGGGTCAGGGCGCCATTGGGGCTGATGGACCGCATGCAGCCCTCGGCCTACGGCATCTATCTCCTGCACTTCCTGCCGCTGCTCTGGTTGCAATATCTGGTGTTCGATCCGGCATGGCCCGCCGCGGTGAAGTTCGCCATCGTGCTGGTGGGGACGCTGATCGTGAGCTGGGGAGCGGCGGCGCTGTTGCGGCGAGTGCCGTTGGTTGCGCGGATCATCTGAAAGCAGAGAGTTGGGTTGGGCCCTGGATTGCTTCGCTTCGCTCGCAATGACGATTGTGGCGGGCACCGAGCGCCGCCACGGACGCCGTCATCGCGAGCGTAGCGACGCGATCCAGGGGCCACGGACGCGACTGTTGAATGCGTCCGGCGTTTCGTCGCCGTGGCAATCATCTGCCGTACGATGGTGGGCACGCGCCGCCTTTCGGCGTCGCTTTGCCCACCCTTGTTTTCGCGGCATAAAGTGACGACAGGCGGATGACGGCTCAGACGTTATTCCCGCTGTCCCGCATCGCGTCCGATGGTTGCGCGCTGTCAGAGACGTGTCAGCTTGGGCCGTTAAACCTCCCGTCGGTTCGCGCGGCGTAAGCGTACAGCCCCTCGTCAGGAGTTCGATCTCGCGTCATGCCGCCCGTGACAAGCGGGCGGCATGGAGATCGTCAGCGCCCATCCTCCAAAATCATCGACGCTGACTTCTCCGCGATCATCGCCGTCGGCGTGTTGGTGTTGCCTGACGTAATCGTCGGCATGATCGAGGCGTCGGCGATGCGCAGGCCGTCGAGGCCGCGGAAGCGCAGCCGTTCGTCGACCACCGCCATCGGATCGTCAGCGGTGCCCATCTTTGCGGTACCGACGGGATGAAAGATCGTGGTGCCAATGTCGCCCGCGGCCTTGGCGAGCGCGGCGTCGTCGTCGCCGACAGCGGGGCCGGGGAGATATTCCTCGGGCTTGTACGCCGCGAGCGCGCTCTGCTTCATCAGCCGCCGCGTGACGCGGATGGCGTCGGCGGCCACCTGGCGGTCGTCCTCGGTCGCCAGGTAGTTCGGGGCGATCGAGGGGGCCTCATCGATCTTCGCTGATCTGATGCGCACCGTGCCGCGCGAGGTCGGCCGCAGGTTGCAGGCGCTGACGGTGATCGCAGGGAAGCGGTGCAGGGGATCGCCGAATTTGTCGAGCGACAATGGCTGCACGTGGAACTGGATGTTGGCGCGATCGCGCCGGGGGTCGGAGCGCGTGAAGATGCCGAGCTGCGACGGCGCCATGGTCAGCGGGCCGCGGCGGCGGAGTGCGTAGTCCACCCCCATCAGGCCGCGCCTGACCAGCGAGTAGTAGGTCTCGTTCAGCGTCTTCACGCCGGATACCTTGTAGATCGCGCGCTGCTGCAGATGGTCCTGCAGGTTTCGCCCGACGCCGGGCTTGTCGATGACGACATCGATGCCGAGCTCGCCGAGCCAAGCGGCCGGGCCGATGCCGGAACGCTGCAGCACCTGCACCGAGCCGATCGAGCCGGCGCTCAGGATCACCTCGCCCTTGGTGCGCGCCTCGATGGTCTCGCCGTTCTGCTGGAATCGGACTCCGACCGCGCGGCCGTTTTCGACGATCAGCCGCTCGACCAGGACGTTGGTCTCGAGCCGGAGGTTTTGCCGGTTCAGCGCCGGCTTGAGGAAGCCGCGTGCCGACGACCAGCGCCGGCCGCGCTTCTGGTTGACGTGGAAATAGCTGATGCCTTCATTGTCGCCGGTATTGAAGTCCGGGATGCGGCGGATGCCCATCTGCTCGGCGGCGTCGCCGACCGCGTCCAGCACCGCCCAGGACAGCCGCGGCGCCTCGATCCGCCAGCCGCCACCCACGCCGTGGTGCTCGCTCTCGCCCAGAAAATGGTCCTCCAGCCGCCGGAACACCGGCAGCACGTCGGAATAGGACCAGCCGGACAGGCCAAGCTGGCGCCAATGGTCGTAATCGGCGGCCTGGCCGCGCATCGAGATCATGGCGTTGATCGCCGAGCAGCCCCCGATCACCTTGCCGCGGGGGTAGGCAAGGGAGCGGCCGTTGAGGCCCGGCTCGGCCTCGGTGCGAAACATCCAGTCGGAGCGGGGATTGCCGATCGCGAAGAGGTAGCCGACCGGAATATGGAACCAGATCCAGTTGTCGTTGCCGCCGGCCTCGAGAATCAGCACCCGCGTCTTTGGATCGGCCGACAACCGGTTGGCGAGGATGCAGCCGGCGGTGCCGGCGCCCACCACGATGTAGTCGTAATCCCCCGCGAGCTGGCGTTCCATCGGCATTCCCTTCCCAATCTTTAGGCCAGCTTTTAGTCAGCCGGCACGGCGGCGGACAAGCGCCACGTTCATGGCTGGTTGACCGAGCCATGAGGCCGGCGCAGCCCAGATCCTGGCTAGATCTTGGGCGGTGCGACTTTTGCATGCTAGAACGGCTCAAATCCCTTCTGGAGTTACGAGATTTCCCATGCCCATCGTCAACCGCGTCGCCGATCTGCAGCCCGATATCCAGGCCTGGCGGCGGGATATCCATTCGCATCCCGAGCTGCTCTATGAGGTGCACCGGACCGCGGCCTTTGTGGCCGACCGGCTGCGCGAGTTCGGCTGCGACGAGGTGGTGACCGGGCTCGGCAAGACCGGCGTGGTCGGCGTCATCAAGGGCCGCAAGCCCGGCAATGGCGACGTGAAGGTGCTCGGCCTGCGCGCCGACATGGATGCGCTGCCGATCGAAGAGATCACCGGGCTGCCTTATGCCTCCAAGGTCCCGGGCATGATGCACGCCTGCGGCCATGACGGCCACACCGCGATGCTGCTCGGCGCCGCGCGTTATCTCGCCGAGACCCGCAACTTCGCCGGTGAGGTCGCCGTGATCTTCCAGCCGGCCGAGGAGGGCGGCGGCGGCGCCGATGCGATGATCAAGGACGGCCTGATCGAGCGCTTCAAGATCGACCAGGTCTACGGCATGCACAACGGTCCCGGCCTGCCGGTCGGCGCCTTCGCCATCCGCCAGGGGCCGCTGATGGCCTCCACCGATTCGGTCGACATCACCATCGAGGGCCATGGCGGCCACGCCGCCAAGCCGCACAACTGCATCGACTCGCTCATGGTCGGCGCCCAGCTCGTCACCGCGTTGCAGCAGGTCGTCGCCCGCAACGTCGATCCGCTGGAAGCGGCGGTGCTGTCGATCTGCGAGTTCCACGCCGGCAATGCCCGCAACGTGATTCCGCACAGCGCGGTGCTGCGCGGCACGGTGCGCACGCTGACGCCGAAGGTGCGCGAGCTGATGGAAAAGCGCGTGCGCGAGGTCGTCGCCGGCGTCGCCCAGATGACGGGCGCCAAGATCGACCTGGCCTACACCCGCGGCTATCCCGTGGTGGTCAATCACGCCGAGCAGACCGAGATCGCGATCCGCGCCGCCAAGGAAGTCGCGGGCGATGCCAATGTGCACGAGATGCCGCCGATGATGGGCGGCGAGGATTTTGCCTACATGCTCGAAGCCCGCCCCGGCGCCTTTATCTTCGTCGGCAACGGCGACAGCGCCGGCCTGCATCACCCCGCCTACAATTTCAACGACGAGGCGATCGTCTACGGCACCTCGTTCTTCATCAAGGTGGTTGAGAACACGCTGGCGGCGTGAGCTGCTGCTACGCGTTAAGCGTCGCTCGTCGTTGAGCGGCGCTACTCGTTCAGAGTCTTCGCCTTGAGCTGGATCTCGCGCTCCGAGATGACGACCGTGAACCGGCTGAGGAACGACATGCCGAGCAGGCCGTCGACGCCATCGCCGATGCTCTTGCTGGCGATGATGGTGGGGACGCTGGAAGCCGAGACGCCGGCCAGCTTGACGCTGTCGACGGTCGCCAGATTGGCCGAGGTGGTGCCGTTGGCGGTCTGGATTTCGACCGGATCGGTCTTGAACATCTGCGGCTTGGCCTTGTCGGCGAAGCCGCGGGTGAGCATGACGAAGCTCGCGCCGGTGTCGATGATGAAGGTGCCGGTGACGCCGTTGATCTGGACCTTGGCGGTGGAGACGCCGTTCGTGCGGCGCGGGATGCGCGCGGTGCCGGTCGCATAGGCCTGGCTGCAATTGCCCTTGACGGCCAGCGCGGCGATGCGGCGGAGCAGCGGCTGGGTCGAACGTTTTTCGCTGTCCAAGGCGATATAGGTCTGGATCGGGCCGATCGCCTCGCAGGGACGGTCGAGCTTCTCGTAGCTGTCGGACATGCTGGTGAAGACGTCCGACACGATCAGCTTCGCGTCCGGCATCAGGCTGATGAGCGTCGTATAGTCGTCGATCGACGCCGCATAGCGTTTCAAGGCCTGCTCGGAGCGGGCGCGGATCACATAGGGCTTCTGCACCTCGGGGCGGCGCCCGATGACGTCGGAGCTCAGCCTGATCGCCTTCTCGTAGTCGCCGAGCAGATAATACAGCTCGCCGGCGCGCCCGCGCTCGGCGGTGCTTTCCGGGCAACTGTCGGAAAAGCCGTTCAAGAGGTCGGCGGCCGCCCGGGTCTCGCGGCGTTCCTCGAGGGCGACGGAGGCCTGGAAGACGGTCTGCTTGTCGCACGGCTCCTTCTGCAGCATCGCGAGCAGGCCATTGAGCTTGGCGCCGCTCTCGATGCCCGGAGGAAGCGGCGCCAGGCCATAGCGCTGATAGAGGCCGGTGAATCTGCTTTCCAGTTTGACGTCCGGCGCCGCCGCCGGCCGGTCGGGCTCGGCGACCGCGGAGGTGCGGAAGGTCTGGATGACCTGGTCGACAGGCGCAGCGAAGTCCGGCCGCAGCAGATACAGGCTGCCGCCGCCGATCGCTGCGGCCGTGATCAGCCCGAGAAAGATCCGCGGCAGCACGCTGCGCCGCTCGATGAATTCGGTCGTACGATGGTCGCCGGGCTTGAAGTCAGGGGTTGGCGTCGCTGTCCGGCTGTCCGCCGCTTGATCGTTCGTCATCGCCCAGTCTCGACCCCAACCTCATGCGCGACCATGGTCGCGCCATCCCCACACACCTGTGAATGCCGAACGCGGTTCCCGAGATCAAGCAGGACGAGAATGTCGCCCGGGCGCGCGGCGATCTCGATCAGCCCATGGTTGCATTGTCGAGGCGAGACGATGGAGGAAAATGGACCGAACGGCGGGCAGGGGGAGGCTGGGGCCGCCGTTACGCCGCCTGCGCGCGCTTGAGCGCAGCCGCGGCGATCTTCAAATCCTTGACGAACAGCTCGTACTCCCGCGCCTTGGCGTCCGCATCGGGCAGCCGGAGCAAATAGGACGGATGCACCGTGATCATCGCCTGGGGGCCCTCAGCCAGGTCGACGATATGGCCCCGGTTCTTGGTGACCTGGGTGATCTTGCCGAACACCGCCTGCGCGGCGGTCGCGCCCATCGCGACCACCAGGGCCGGGCGGACGGCGGCGAGCTCGCGCTCGTACCAGGGACGGCAGGCCTTGATCTCCGGCGTGGCCGGCTTCTGGTGCAGCCGGATCTTGCCGCGCGGCACGAACTTGAAGTGCTTGACGGCATTGGTGACGTAAACCTTGGAGCGGTCGATGCCGGCCTCTTCCAGGGCGCGGTCGAGCATCTGGCCGGCCGGGCCGACGAAGGGATGGCCGGCGAGGTCCTCCTTGTCGCCGGGCTGTTCGCCGACGAGCATCAAGGGCGCATGTTCAGGGCCTTCGCCGAACACGGTCTGCGTCGCATCCTTCCACAACGGGCAGGCGCGGCAGGCGGCAGCCTCTTCACGCAAGGTCTGAAGATCGGCCGGCGCGACATCACGTGAGGTCTCAACAGCAGCAGGCGCGTGCGCTTTCGGCTTGCGGGTCATCGCGGTCTCCTCGACGCGTTTCTGCGGCTTGTGGGGGTCGGTGCCGGGCTCTGCGATCATCACGGAGGTGCGCCGGCTGGCTTCGGCGATCAGCGGCTGGATCAGCTTGGCCTCAGGCAGATTCTGCCAATATTTCTTCGGCATCTCCTTTTCCATCGCCTTCACTTTCAGCCGTGCCGGATTGAAAATGCTGGCGTAATAGCGAAGCCACACCTCTTCGAGCCGGTCTTCAGTCGGCGCTTCAGCCTTGCTCACACCCGGTGTGAAGGAGACGCGGCTGCCGTCCCAATGCGCGCAGAGTTCGGGCGTCAGGATCGACCAGGGCATGTCGGCGAAGCGGCGGGCGAAGAACGGCGCTGCGCGCTCGACGATGTGGTGCTCCGGCTCGAACCAGGCGACGTAGCGCGCCTCGCGCTCGCGGCCGACCTCGCGGAAGCGGACGAAGGCGTGCATCTTGTGGACGTCGCGGCGCACCGCGCGCGCCAGCGCATTGGCCTGGGCGACATCGGGATCGGTCGCGATGTCCATCAGATCGTGGTTGGCGCGCAGACGCCACAGCAGCCGGTAGAGCAGGGCGAAGCGGTTGGGATCGCTGTGCAGGATCGCGCTCTCGGCGAGCTCCATGAAGCTCGCGGGGACCGAGAACGCGCCCTTCGGGACATCGGGGAGCCGTGTCTCCGACTGATCGTCGAACAGATCCGCCGCCGCGCCCTTGACCCGCCAGCTCACATCGGCCGCCCTGACGTCGTTCATCGCCAGCGCCCGCGCCGCCTTGCGCCAACCGTCGAAATCAGTGTCGCTGTCGAGGGTTACGACGTGCATTTGTCTCCTCACGTCATTGCGAGGAGCGGAGCGACGAAGCAATCCAGAGTCGTCGTGTCGCCCCTGGATTGCTTCGGGGCTTCGCCCCTCGCAATGACGACTTGGCTAAAATCCAAATCCCAGCTGCTGCGGTTTGGGCCGCAGCCGGGCCCTGAGGCTGGCGCCGTCGAGCAGAGACGGCGACGGCCGGTGGTCCGAGAGAACGATGAACGGCAGCGCCTTGTTCCGGATCACGTTGAGCTGGGCCAGATCCGCAAAGCGGATCGTCGTCGTGCGTCGGGTGGCGAGGATGCGCTGCACGGTGCGGGTGCCAAAGCCGGGCACACGCAGCAGCTCCTCGCGGCTGGCGGTGTTGATGTCGAGCGGGAAGCGGTCGCGGTGGCGCAGCGCCCAGGCGAGCTTGGGGTCGATGTCGAGCGGCAGCATGCCTTCGTTCTCCTCGACGATCTCCTCCGCGTCGAAGCCGTAGAACCGCATCAGCCAGTCGGCCTGGTACAGCCGGTGCTCGCGCACGAGCGGCGGGGCCTGCAGCGGCAGCGCGCGGCTGGCATCGGGGATCGGGCTGAAGGCGGAGTAATACACCCGCTTGAGCTTGTAGGCGCCGTAGAGATTGGCGGAGGTCGACAGAATGGTCCGGTCGTTGGCGGCATCGGCGCCGACGATCATCTGCGTGCTCTGGCCGGCCGGCGCAAAGCGCGGCGGCCTAGCGCGGCGCACCGTCTTCTTGGCTTCCGCCGTCTCGTCGAGCTTGAGGCGGAGGCGGCCCATGGTGCGGCGGATCGCGCGCTGGTCCTTCTCCGGCGCCAGCTTTGTGAGGCTGTCCTCGAGCGGCGTCTCGATGTTGATGCTGAGCCGGTCGGCATATCTGCCGGCCTCCGCGATCAGCGCCTCGTCGGCTTCCGGAATCGTCTTAAGATGAATGTAGCCGCGGAAGCGATGCTCCTCGCGCAATTTGCGCGCGACGCTGACGACCTGCTCCATCGTGTAGTCCGGACTGCGGATGATGCCCGACGACAAGAACAGCCCCTCGATGTAGTTGCGGCGATAGAAGTCGATCGTCAGCTTCACCACCTCGTCGACCGTGAAGCGCGCGCGCGGCACATTGGAGGAGGCGCGGTTGACGCAATACAGGCAGTCGAAGTTGCAGGCGTTGGTCAGCAAAATCTTGAGCAGCGAGATGCAGCGTCCGTCCGGCGCATAGGAGTGGCAGATGCCCATGCCCGGCGCGGTCGAGCCGAGCCCTTTGCCGTCACGGGAATCCCGCATCTCCGTACCGCTGGAGGCGCAGGACGCGTCGTACTTGGCGGCATCGGCCAGGATCTCGAGTTTGCGCAGCAGCTCCATGCTTTTGAATCCCTTTGATTCCACTCGTTGAATCCGCACCGGGTCAATCCCGATTGACTCTCTCGGACGCGTTAGCTTTATATTAGAACGTATCATGAACAAAGAGGATCGTCGCGGGTTCATTGCCTGCGTTCACAAAGAGAACGGCAGCACCCGGACGATGGATTGAAAGGAGCGGCGACGGATGACCGGCGCACGCATGGATACGCTCGCGCGTCTGCGCGGCCGCATTGCCCGTCTCGAAGCGGCCGATGGCGCGCATGATCTGCGCCGGGTCGCGCTCGGCCATGACGAGGCCGACGCGGTGCTGCAGGGCGGGCTCGCCACCGGCGCGCTGCACGAGGTATTCGCCGAGGCCGGCCGCCAGGCCGCGGCCGCGACCGGCTTCGTGTGCGGCCTCGCCGCGCGCGTCGCCGCGCGGAAGCCGCTGATCTGGATCCGGCAGGACTTTGCCGAGCGCGAGGCCGGCGCGCTGTCGATGAGCGGGCTCGCCGAGCTCGGCCTCGATCCGCGCCGTCTCGTGGTCGTGCGCGCGCCCGATCTCGATCACGCTTTGCGCACCGCCGCCGATGCGCTCGCCTGCGATGCACTGGGCGGCGTGATGCTGGAGGTGTGGGGCGAGACGCAAAAGCTCGATCTCGTCGCCAGCCGCAAGCTGACCTTGGCGGCGCAGGAGTCCGGCGTGACCGCGCTGCTGCTACGCGTCGCCGCGACGCCGGAGCCGTCGACCGCGGAGACGCGCTGGATGGTGCGCACCGCGCCATCGCCGGTGGTGGCGCCTTGGATGGCGTGGGGCGCGCCACGTCTCGATGCCGAGCTCATTCGTAACCGTCACGGCCAGACCGGACGATGGATCATGGAGTGGATGCCCGATGCGTGCCGTTTCAGCGAACCGGCGGCGGATCCTCAGCCTGTGGCTGCCGCGCCTGCCCATCGAGCGTATCAAGCGTCAGCAGGCTTCGACCGGCGCTCCGCCTGAGGCGAAGCCGCAGGTCGTCGTCATCAAGGACGCCAACGCGCTGCTGATCCATTCGCTGGATGAAGCCGCGGCACGCCACGGCGTGTCGCTCGGCCAGCCGCTGGCGAATGCCCGTGCCGTCTGTCCCGATCTCGTCGCGCACGAGGCCGATCTCGCGGCCGACGCCAGGCTGCTGGAGAGCATCGCCGACTGGTGCGACCGCTTCACGCCCTTGGTGGCGCTCGATCCGCCGCACGGGCTGTCGCTCGACATCACCGGCTGCGTGCATCTGTTCGGCGGCGAGGCCAAGCTGATGCAGTCGGTGTGCGATGCGCTGACGGCGCATGGCCTCACCGTGTCGGCGGCGATCGCCTCCAACGCGGTGTGCGCGCGGACGCTGAACCGGCAGGTCCATGGCCGTATCGTGCCGGATGGCGAGGAGGCGGCGGCGGTCTCGGCCCTGCCGGTGGCCGCGCTCGGCGGCAGCGACGCGATCACGCTCGGCCTGCGCCGCGCCGGCCTCAAGACCATCGGTGACGTCGCATCGCGCGGCCGCAACGAGATCACCGCGCGCTTCGGCGCCGCCTTCACCCGTGTGCTGGCGCAGGCGCTGGGCGAGGCCGACGCGCCGATCAGCCCGCGCAAGGTCCCGCCGGACTACATCGTCGACAAGCGCTTTGCCGAGCCGGTCGCGACCGACACCGTGATCGCGGCGAGCCTCTCCAGCCTTGCGGCGATGCTGGTGGCGGCGATGGCGCAGCAGGGCAAGGGCGCGCGGCGGCTGGAGGCCTGCTTCTTCCGCACCGACGGCTTGGTGCGTGTCATCGCGGTCGATACCGGCCAGCCGGTGACGGACGCCGCCGTGATAGACCGGCTGTTCCGCGAGCGGCTGGAGGCCTTGAGCGATCCGCTCGATCCCGGCTTCGGCTTCGACATGATCCGGCTCGCCGCCGGCCGCAGCGAGATCGTGGTGCAGCAGCAGCGCGATCTCGACGCCCATGTCCACGACAATGACGAACTGTCGGCGCTGATCGACCGCATCGCCGCGCGCATCGGCGGAAAACGCGTCGTCGTGCATCTGCCGGTCGACACCCATGTCCCCGAGCGCGCGGCGCTGCCGCTGCCGGCCCAGCACAATCTCGCGGCCACCAGCACCGCCGCCTGGCCCGAACGTACCGACGGCGAGCCGCCGCTGCGTCCTTTGAGGCTGTTCGCGCGCCCCGAGGCCATTCAAGTGATCGCCGGCGTCCCCGACGGCCCGCCCGCCCGCTTCGTCTGGCGCCGCGCCGCGCATGCGGTGGTCCGCGCCGAAGGCCCGGAACGCATCGCGATGGAATGGTGGCGCCCCGACGGCCAGGGCCTGACCCGCGACTATTTCCGCGTCGAAGACGAGCACGGCCTGCGCTTCTGGCTGTATCGCGACGGCCTGTATGATCGTGAATTCGAGCAGCCGGAGAACGGCCCGCCGGTGCAGCCCCTCTGGTACATGCACGGCCTGTTCGCATGAGGGGCAGGGCGATCGCAGCGAGCAATGGCAGAGGGGTAGTCCTTCCAGATGCGCGCCACGAACTCGGTGTTAATGACTCCGTCATTCCGGGGCATTCGCGCGCAAAATGGCGAAGCCATTTTGAAGCAGCGCGAATGAGCCCGGAATCCATAACCACAGGCCGATGTCGTGAGTGGAGATGCCCACCACCAGCGTGCCTCAAACGGCACCCTGTGGGTATGGGTTCCGGGCTCGCGCTCCGACTTGAGGCCGACATGCGTCGGCCTCAAGCTCCGCGCGCCCCGGAACGACGGCGCTTGTGCAAGCCGCTGCGGCAGGACAAATCACCTGTATTTATGGATCACATTGTCGCCGACCCAGCATTCGCTGCGGCCGCGCCATGACTCCCGTCGCCTACGCCGAGATCGGCGTCACCACCAATTTCTCCTTCCTGCACGGCGGCTCGCATCCCCAGGCCTATGTGCACCAGGCCGCCGATGACGGCCTCGCCGCCATCGGCATCGCCGACCACAACACGCTGGCCGGCATCGTCCGCGCCTATAGCGAGCTGAACAACGACCGGCTGAGCTACAAGCCAAAACTGCTCTACGGCACGCGGCTGGTGTTCACCTGCGGCACGCCGGACATCCTGGTCTATCCGCGCGATCGCGCCGCCTATGGCCGGCTGTGCCAGCTGCTCACCCGCGGCAAGCGCGGCAGCGACCTCGACAAGGTCGCCAAGGGTGATTGTCGCCTGACGTTCGAGGATCTGTTCGACTTCATCGACGGCCAGCTCGTGGTGCTGATGCCGCCGCATCGCTTCGACGAGGACGCCCTCGGCAACATCCTTGCTCGTCTGAAAGACAGCCCCGCCGAAGGCGTTTGGCTCGCCGGCAGCCTGCAGTATCGCGGCGACGACCGCCGCCGGCTGGCGCGGCTGGCGCGTCTCGCCGCGTCCGCCAAGGTGCCGCTGATCGCCACCAATGACGTGCTCTATCATCACCCTAGCCAGCGCATGCTGCAGGACGTGCTGACCTGCATCCGCGAGAAGGCCTCGATCGAGAGCATCGGCCGCCGTCTGCAGGCCAATGCCGAGCGCCATCTCAAGCCGGGACATGAGATGGCGCGGCTGTTCCGCGATCATCCCGACGCCATCACCGAAACTCTCCGTTTCGCCGACCGCATCAGCTTCTCGCTCGATCAGCTCAAATACCAATATCCCGACGAGCCGGTACCGCCCGGCAAGACCGCGCAGGGCCATCTGGAGGACCTGACCTGGGCCGGCGCCAAGAGCTATTTCGGCGACAAGCTCGATACCAAGCTACGCGCAGTCCTCAACAAGGAACTGGCGCTGATCGCCGAGCTCAACTACGCGCACTATTTCCTGACCGTCCACGACATCGTGCGCTACGCCCGCAGCGAGGGCATCCTGTGCCAGGGCCGCGGCTCCGCGGCGAACTCGGCTGTCTGCTACGTGCTCGGCATCACCTCGGTCGATCCGACCAAGATCGACCTGTTGTTCGAGCGCTTCATCTCCAAGGAGCGGCTGGAGCCGCCTGATATCGACGTCGATTTCGAGCATTCGCGGCGCGAGGAGGTGATGCAATATGTCTATCGCCGCTACGGCCGGCACCGCGCCGCGATCATCGCCACCGTCATCCATTATCGCCCGCGCAGCGCCATCCGCGACGTCGGCAAGGCGCTCGGCCTGACCGAGGACGTCACGTCCGTGCTCGCCGACACCGTATGGGGCAGCTGGGGCGACGGCCTGTCGGACATGCAGGTGCGCCAGGCTGGGCTCGATCCGAAAAATCCGATGATCCGCCGCGCGGTGGAGCTCGCCTCGGAGCTGATCACCTTTCCGCGCCATCTCTCGCAGCATGTCGGCGGCTACGTGCTGACGCAGGACCGGCTCGACAGCTACGTGCCGATCGGCAACGCCGCGATGGACGACCGCACCTTCATCGAATGGGACAAGGACGATGTCGACGCGCTCAGCATGATGAAGGTCGACGTGCTCGCGCTGGGCATGCTGACCTGCATCCGCAAGAGTTTTGCGCTGATCGAGCAGCACAAGGATATTCATTACGATCTGGCGTCGGTGCCGCGCGAGGACCCGAAGGTCTACGACATGCTGTGCAAGGGCGAGTCGCTCGGCGTGTTCCAGGTCGAGAGCCGGGCGCAGATGAACATGCTGCCGCGGCTGAAGCCGCGCACCTTCTACGATCTCGTCATCGAGGTCGCGATCGTCAGGCCCGGCCCGATCCAGGGCGACATGGTGCATCCATACTTGCGCCGTCGCAACGGTCTCGAGAAGGTCAGCTATCCGGCGCCTGCGAATGGTCCGAAAGACGAGCTCTACAAGGTCCTGCACAAGACGCTCGGCGTGCCCCTGTTCCAGGAGCAGGCGATGCGGATCGCGATCGAGGCCGCAAAGTTCTCGCCCGAAGAGGCCAACGGCCTGCGCCGCGCGATGGCGACGTTCCGCAACGTCGGCACCATCGGCTCCTACGAGGAGAAGATGGTCTCGAACATGATCGCGCGCGGCTATGATCCGGCCTTCGCCAAGAGCTGCTTCGACCAGATCAAGGGTTTTGGCTCCTACGGCTTCCCGGAAAGCCATGCCGCGAGCTTCGCGCAGCTGGTCTATGTCTCGTCCTGGCTGAAGCGCTTCCATCCCGACGCGTTCTGCTGCGCGCTGTTGAACTCGCAGCCGATGGGCTTCTACGCGCCGGCCCAGATCGTCGGCGACGCCTACAAGAACGGCGTCGAGATCCGCGACATCGATGTCTCCCACAGCTTCGCCGACAACACGCTGGAAAAAACCGACGGGAAATACTGCGCCGTCCGCCTCGGCTTCCGCCAGATCGACGGCTTCCGCTGGATCGACCGCGACGAGGAGCGGATCAGGAAGTTGTCGGAAGCGGTGCGAAGGGAGGCGAGGGCTGTTTCCACACATTCCTTGCCAGCCATCCCCTCGCTGTCATTCCGGGGCGCGCGCAGCGCGAGCCCGGAATCCATAACCACGATCGGGAGTATGGATTCCGGGCTCGCCCTCCGGGCGCCCCGGAATGACAGCGGGGAGAGAGTGTTGTCCAACTCACAATTCATTGATGGATTGCGCGACGCTGTCGCATCGCCCCGGAATGACAACGAACAACAAACCCACATGTTGCTCTCGAATGCCGACCGCGAGGACGACTGGGCCGACCGCATCATCCGCGCGCGCCAGCGCCGCCCGTTCACCTCGCTCGAGGACTTCGCCCGCGACACCGCGTTGCCCAAGCGCGCGCTGCTGCTGCTGGCCGATGCCGACGCGTTCCGCTCGCTCGGGCTCGACCGTCGCGCGGCACTCTGGGCCGTACGCCGGCTGCCCGACGATGTGCCGCTGCCGCTGTTCGAGGCGGCAATCGCCCGTGAGCAGCCGGACGAGGGCGCACAGCCGCTGCCCGAGATGCCGCTGCCGGAGCATGTCGTCGCCGACTATCAGACCATCCGCCTGTCGCTGAAGGGCCACCCGATGGAGTTCCTGCGCCGGCGCTTCGCCGCCGAAGGCGTGCTGGCCTGCCGCGATGTCAACGACGCCAACGATCGCCGCCGCATCCGCTGCGCCGGCGTGGTGCTGGTGCGGCAGCGGCCGGGCAGCGCCAAGGGCGTCGTGTTCATGACCCTGGAAGACGAGACCGGCATCGCCAACATCGTGGTGTGGCCGAAGGTGATGGAGACCTTCCGCAAGGAGGTGATGGGCGCGCGCCTGGTGCTGGTCGAAGGCCGCATCCAGAGCAGCCCCGAAAAGGTCGTGCATCTCGTCGCCGAGCGCCTGGTCGACCGCACCGCCGATCTCGCGCTGCTGTCAGACGACCGCCTCGGCGCCATCCCGCAAGGGCAGATGCCCGCCGAGCCGCTCAACGACGACCGCCGCGACCACCCCGAAAATCCCTCCCAGCGCGTCAGCCACCCCCGCAATGTTCGGATATTGCCGCGGTCGCGGGATTTTCATTGAGGCAGGCGCGCAAGACGCCGTCTCAACTCGCGCGGCCCACCACGACCCGCGCACCTGCTTCCGCAAACGCCGCGCGTTGTGCCTCCGACGCGCCGTCGTCCGTCACCAGGGTCCAGCGCGGCGGCAGCGGGGCCCAGGCGTCCTGTTCGGCGCGGCCGAGCTTGCCGGCGTCGGCGAGCACGATCAACTCGCGGGCCTGCTGCATCATCAGCGATTTCAGCGCCACCTGGTCGAGATCGGCCTCGCACAGGCCGCGGTCCGTCACCACGCCGTCGGCGCTCATGATCGCGCGGTCGGCCGTGATCCGCCGCAACGCGTCGCTCGCCAGCGGCCCCATCGTGCTCATGCTGGTGGTGCGCAGCGCGCCGCCCAGCACCACGATCTCGATCGCCGGCTCCTTGGCGAGAAAGGGCAGCAGCGCGAGATTGTTGGTGATGATGCGCAGCCGCCGTTGCAGCAGCAGCCGGCCGAACGCGGCCACCGTCGAGCCGGCGTCGAGGATCAGGGTGTCGCCGTCCTCGATCAGCTCGGCCGCCGCGCGCGCGATCGCCTGTTTCTCGCGGCCCTGCACCGCCAGCCGCTGCTCCAGCGTGGCCTCGGCGACGTGGCCGGTGAGAATGGCGCCGCCATAGGTGCGGCGCACGGCGTTGCTCTTCGACAGATGCTGCAGGTCGCGGCGCACGGTCGAGGCGGAGACGTCGAAGCGCCGCGCGAGATCGTCGACATCGATCTCGCCGGCGTTCAGGGCTTCGAGGAGGCGGGCATGCCGCTCCTTGCTGCGCATCGACATCGGCCTCTCACCCTCAGTGCCGCGCCATGCTCATTGGCGCCGGTTGATGAGCGGACGCCATAGCATGCCGGCGCGGCTGCGCAATCCGTCAGGCGGCTTGCTTCGGCGCGAGATCCGCCGCCTGGCGCAGCGCCTCGATCAGGCTGCGCTCGTCGGCGATGCCCTTGCCGGCGATGTCGAACGCCGTGCCGTGGTCGACCGAGGTGCGGATCACCGGCAGGCCGACCGTGATGTTCACGCCGGCCTCCAGCCCCAGCACCTTGATCGGGCCGTGGCCCTGATCGTGATACATCGCCACCACCATGTCGTAGTCGCCGCGGCCGGCGAGGAAGAACAGCGTGTCGGCGGGCAGGGGGCCGCGCACGTCCCAGCCCTTGCGCTGGCAGGCTTCGACCGCCGGCGTGATCTTGGCGGCCTCCTCGCCGCGGCCGAACAAGCCGTTCTCGCCGGCATGCGGATTGATCGCGCAGACGCCGATCTTGGGAGTCTTGATTCCGGCGCGCACCAGCACGTCATGCCCGCGCGTGATCACGCGTTCGACGAGCCCGGGCTCGATCTTCTCGATCGCGTCCAAGAGGCCGATATGCGTGGTGACGTGGATGACGCGCAGCTTCGGCGACACCAGCATCATCGAGACCTCCGGCGTCCCGGTGAGATGCGCCAGCAGTTCGGTATGCCCCGGGAATTTGTGCCCGGCCGCATGCAGCGCCTCCTTGGAGAGCGGAGCGGTGCAGATCGCCTGCGCGGTCCCCGCCTGCACGATCTCGACGGCCTTCGCGATGTAGCGATAGGCGGCTTCGCCGGCCACCGGCGAGACCTGGCCGAACGGCAGGTCGTCCGGCACGATCTTCAGGTCGACGCATTGCACGGCGCCCGAGGCGAAATCGGCCTCGCTGGCCGCGCCGAGTGCGTCGACGTCGCGGGCCGTACCGACGATCCGGCCGGCCTTGCGCAGCCGCGTTGCGTCGCCGATCACCAGCGGGTTGCAGATCGACCGCGTCTCCGGATGGTTCAACGCCTTCATGATCACCTCGGGCCCGATGCCGGCCGGATCTCCCATGGTGATTGCGATGGTCGGACGGGTCATGAGAAGCTTCCTCTGGTTCGGATCGCGCGCAGGCGCTCGCTGATGCGGATCAGGCTGTGCGCGTCGCCGAACGCGCCGGCCTTGGTGGCAATCGGGACGGCGATCCGGCCGAGCGTGAGGCCGAGCGATACGCCCGGCTCGATCTCGTCGGCGAGACGGATGCCGTTGACGCCGAAGCGCGCGAGCAGGGCGGCCGCGGTCTCGCCGCCGGTCGCCGCGAAGGCGCCGATGGCGGGCGCGACCGTCTGCAGCGCGTCGGCAAGACTGTTTGCAAGCTGTGCGCCGAGCCGCATGTCCGGGTGATCGTTCATCGTGATCTCGACGAGCGCATCGCCGCCTTGCGCGAGCTGTGCCGCGACGCCGACCGCAAGCGCTGCGCGGGCGTCCTCATCCTGACCGAGCAGCATCTCCGGCGCGACCGGAAAATGCCTCGCCGTGCCGCTCGCCTGCAGCGCGCGCGCCGCACTGCGCGAGGCTCCCGCGAGCGAGCCGACCACGATCAGGGTCCCGCAGGCGTTGGCGGGGATCCGCAAGGTTTCGCCGGTCTCTGCGGCCTCGAGACCGGCCAGCGCATGCGCGAGCCCGGCGCTGCCGATGAAGAACGGCGCCGGCGAGACGTCACCGCTCGCCTTGGCGATCAGGTGCAGATCGTGCTCGGTCTCTGCGTCGCAGATCGCGACGATGTTTCCCGCGGCCGCGAGCCGGGCCAGCGTGCCCTTCAAGTCGGGGCCGCGCACCGCGGCGAGCGCCACCTTCTCGGATCTCACGCCGGCCGTGGCGAGCACCTCGGCCAGATCGGCGGTCGGATAGCTGTGGTCGCGCTGCCAGACCTCGGCCTGTTCGAGCGGCCGTCCCTGCACCAGGATGCGTCCGTCCACAGTGGTGCGGCCGGTCGCCGGGAACGCCGGCGCGAACACGCCGAAGGCCGGCCCCGCTTGCGCGAGATGCGCAAGCGTCGCCGCCGTCTCCGCCGCCGGCTGTCCGCGCAGCGTCGAGTCGATCTTCTTGAACAGCCGCCGTCCCGGACCGCCGAGCCTTGCCTGCACCTGGGCATGCCGGCGGGCGGCATCCTCGGCCGCAAGGCCGCGGCTCGCCGCGTCATAGGCGAGCACCGGCAGCCGGTGATCGGACGCGTCCTCTCCCCAGGTCACCGCGGCGGCGCGTCCGCGCCGCCCGAAGGCGATCGCGCAGTCCGCTGCCCCGGTGAGGTCGTCCGCGACGATCAGCCAGCCTGCCATGGGATCAGTGACCTGCCGGACGTGGCGTGGGTGTCAGTGCAGCCGTGGTCGCCACCTCGTCCTCGCTTTCCGTGTCCACGCCAGGGCCGACCTTTCGGCTGACCCAGGCGGTCAGCAGCGGCGTCAGGATGGCGGTGACGACGACGCAGGCCGCGATCAGGATGGTGGCAGGGCCGGCCGCCGGGGCATAGGCCGGATTGGCGGCGGCCACGATGGCCGGAACGGCCGCGGCATTGCCTGCGGTGGAGGCCGCAGCGACGCCGGCGACACCCGTGCCGCCGGTGATCCGGTCAGCAAGGAACAGCGGAATGCCGGTCACGATCACCACCGCGACGCCCATGCCGAGGCCGAGCAGGCCGGCCTGCCAGACCTTCGACAGGTCGAGCCCGGCGCCGAGCGCGAAGGCGAAGAACGGGATCATCACCGGGATCGCGCGGCTCAGAAAGGCGCGCATCTCGCGGTCGAGATTGCCGATGATCATGCCGACGACCAGCGGCAGGATGGCGCCGACCAGCGCCTGCCACGGAAACGCCGACAGGCCGGCGACGCCGAGCGTCAGCATGGTCAGGAACGGGCCGCTCTCCAGGGTCATGATCGTATAGGCGCCGACGTCGCGCGGCCGGCCATACTGGCCCATCAACGCCATGTAGAGCCCGCCATTGGTGTCGTTCATCGCCGCCACGATCGCGAGCGTCGAGATGCCTGCGAACATGCCGGAGGTCACCGGCGTCTCGCCGAGAATGCGGCCGAAGATCACGCCGAGGATCACGGCGACGCCGACCTTCACGACGAGCAAGGTGCCGCCCTTCTTGACGATGTAGGGCGTGGCGCGGAAGTCGATGCTGGCGCCCATGCAGACGTAGAACACGGCGAGAATGGTCAGCGAGCCCGAGAACAGCGCGCCGGTGAAGGAACCGAAGAACTTCGGCGTCTCGGGGAAGAACGTGGCGATCAGCGCGCCCACCAGCAGCGGCACGACCATCATCCCGCCCGGCACCTTCTCGATCGTCTGCTTGATGGGCACCTGCATGTCCCGCGTCCTTCCCTGATAACGTCAAATTCTAGGCATTTTGCGCATTTTTCTGGGACGAAAGATGCGCTCCCGGGTCAAATAAGCTCGAAATGCGCATAATGCAAACATGATTTGCGCGATATGCGCAATTTCGTGACTGGTTTGCCCGGAGTGCGCGCGCCGCCCAGCGCGTCGCGCCCCGTTGCGGTCGACGAGTGGCCTGACGCCTGCGGCTGTTCGCGGTCAAGCGCGCCCTGGAGCAACCTTCGATGCAAGCCAAGGATCCATCGAGACGAGCTGAAGTGTTTGAAGTGCTCGACGATTGAGGCTCGACAACCTGCATGCGAGGACCGCCCAGCCGACATCGCGCGTGCTGCTGCACGATCCCTTCAACGTGACGAGATAAGTACAATGCCTACATTCTTGCTTGTTAGTTTGTAGGATCGAACCTCGCCTTGTAGGGCAGGGCAATCGCATGTGGACATTCCAGGCTGTCGCGACGAACGATCCTGCAGGTTATTTACTCCGTCATGCCCGGGCTTGTCCCCCCTGCGCGGCCGAAGCAGCTTCGGCGCGGCGAAGGCCCGGGCATCTACGTCGTTCTCAGCATGCCGGCGGACGTGGATGGCCGGGACAAGCCCGGCCATGACGACGTGGAGAGAGACGAGCACAAAACGGCGATCGCCACATGCGATTGCCCTGCCTACCGCTGCTCCGCCCGAAGTCGGCAGACGGGCCATCTTGTGGCCTTCATCGCCACGATATCAATTCTTGTCGTCCAACACGCCACGAAGCCTCTCCTCATGCAGCTCTCCGACCGCTCTCTCTTCATCCTGAACATGGTGTTCGTCGTCATCGGCGTGCTCGTGCTGCGCTCCAATCCCGACGTCGGCATCGTCACCATCGCCTTCTTCGGATCGGGCGCCGTCCTCGCCGCCAGCATCATCATCCGCAAGCGGCGCTCGGTGCCGAAGGCCGAGCGGGTCATGCTCGCCGGCGGTGTCCCCATTCGCCCCTCGCGCGTGCTGATCGGAGGCCTCGGCGCCTGGCTTGCAGTTCTCGGCGTGATCCTGACCGTGTTCGGCTGGTCCTACGGGATCGTGTTTCGTTGCCTGTCGATCGCCTCGCTGATGTTCGGCTGCTATCTGCTGGCCGCCGTCCTGATCGGCTGGCTGCCGAGCACCTCGATCCAGTTCGACGAGACGGGGATCACCTTCGGCTATCGCGGCTTTTCCTACGTTGTCGCGTTCGACAACATCGCGGATCTGGCAGTCGCCGAGATGAACCGCAATCCCTTCCTGCTCATCCGGCTGCATCAGCCTGATGCCATCGCGGTGACGCCGCCCGCAAGGCATCTCGATGCGCTCAAGCGGATCGGCCGATCCGAAGCCCTGATGGGCGCTCACATCGCCATTCCAACCCAGCAATATTTGATGGACGCCACGCTGCTCTCGCAGGCCATCGCGCGCTATGTCAACGAGCCGTCGGCGCGCAGCGAACTCGCGGTGAGGTCGCTGGCCAAGGTGAAGTAGATCAACCAGGGACGGCGACGCCGGTCGGCCTGCAACGAAAAAAGCGCTTTACAATTTTCAGAATTCGTGTTCTATTCTCGCGCATCCCGTCCCAACGAGAAGGGGCGTAGCGCGCGATCGTCACGACACGCGGGGCGGGGAGCGATGGCCGTGGTGTTGCCGCAGCGTGCTTGCACGTGGACGAACGGCAGCGCGCGGACGTGAAGTCGCAGCGTGCTGGCACCCCGAAGCTGGTGTCCCGCGCAGTGCGTAAGCATTGTCGCGAATGGTGGCCAACAAGCCGGCGCACCAGGCAGACTGCGTATAAGCGTGAAGACCGTCGCGCAGGGAAGGCCGGACGATTTCGGCTGCACCTGTGGTACCTGCCGCCTGCATTCTTGTTAGCAGGCGGGCCGCAGGCGTCAGTCGGCGCCTGGCCTTCCCTGCGCCCTCCTCACGAGAGGGTGAAGCGATCAGCACAACTCGGGCGCATCCGCGCCGCGAGGCTGCGGTCCGATGCCGCGAAGCGATCGGTCCGATTCGCGGATTGTGCGCCGAACGGCAGTTCGAAAATGGAGTAGGTGCGTACCCGTGGAGGTTGGCTTCGGCGGCCGCGACACCGTCCTCGCGATTTATTACGGCAGGATGACATTATGGTGCGTCGCGAAGGAAATCGCGATTGCCCAAAACGAGCTGAATACAAGCTGAACGGCTGTCGTTGAACTTTCAAATTTTTAAAGCAAAACAACGGCGAGTTTGGCGATTTTTAGGTTGTTTAAAGCTCCAGTTCCGCACTATTAGCGGCAACGATGAGCCCGCCAATGCCGGAATCGTCGACGGATACAACGAGCCATGGCGTCTGAACCGAACGCATATCCGCAGCTGATGAGCACCAAGCGACTGGTGATGGGTCTGGCCGTGCTGGCGGTCGCCGGAGCAGGCGCTTATGGCTATACCCGGTTGGGGTCTGCGCCGGCCCCCAAGGACAACATCGAACTCTCCAGTCAGTCCAAGCGCAACGGCACGACCTTTACTCCGTCGGCGGCGGAATGGGCGACGCTGACGATCGAGCCGGTTTGCGAAAAGATATTCCGCGCCGAGCACATCACCGAGGGCAAGGTGGCTGTCGATGAGGATCGCTCGACGCCGGTGTTCTCCCCCTATGCCGGCCGCGTGACCAAGCTGCTCGCTCGTCCCGGCGAGACCGTGCGCCAGGGCCAGCCGCTGTTCGTGATCGAGGCCGCAGATACCGTCCAGGCCCAGAACGATTTCATCACCGCCATCACCTCGATGAACAAGGCCAAGTCGACGCTCGACCTCGCCGACATCCAGTACAAGCGCGCCAAGGACCTGTTCGAGGGCCGGGCGATCCCGCTGAAGGATTTCCAGCAGGCGGAGGCGACCTCCGTCCAGGCGCAGAACGACATGCGGTCGTCGCAGACCGCGCTCGAGGCCGCCCGCAACAAGCTGCGGATCCTCGGCTTCACCGATGCCGCGATCAGCAACTTCCAGAGCAAGGGCGTGATCGACCGCGAGATCACGATCTACGCGCCGATCGGCGGCACGGTCGTCCAGCGCAAGGTCGGACCGGGACAGTACGTCAATGCCGGCGCGAGCGATCCCGTGTTCGTGATCGGCGATCTCTCGACCGTCTGGCTCACCGCCTTCGTGCGCGAGAGCGATGCCGCGCTCGTGAACATCGGCGAGGAGATTCTCGTCCACGTGCTGGCCTTGCCCGGCCGTCCGCTCAAGGCCAGCATCAACTACGTGGCAGCCTCGATCGACCCGGCTACGCGCCGGCTCTTGGTGCGGGCCACCATCGACAACAAGGACGGCCTGCTCAAGCCTGAGATGTTCGCCAATGTCACGATTTATTCACCTGGCGAGCAGCCCGCCGTCGCGGTGCCGCGGCAGGCCTTGATCTACGAAGGCAACCAGGTGCGCGTCTGGGTCGCCCGCCCCGACAAGTCGATCGAGCTGCGCAAGATCAAGACCGGCCTGATCAATGGCGATCAGGTCGCGGTCGAAAGCAATCTGAGCCCCGGCGAGCAGATCGTAACCAAGGGCAGCCTGTTCATCGATCGCGCCGCCTCCGGCAGCTGACGTGGTTCTCTTGCCTGCCGTGCTGAAAGCTCCGACCTGAATGGACCGCCTCGTTTCCATCGCCGTCCAGCGGCGCTTCCTGATGGTCGGAATGTTCGTCGCCATCCTGATCGGTGGCCTGATCGCCTTCCGGCAGTTGAATATCGAGGCCTATCCCGATCCCACCCCGCCGATGGTCGACATCGTGACCCAGAGCCCCGGGCTCTCGGCCGAGGAGATCGAGCGCTACATCACGATTCCGATCGAAACCCAGGTCGCCGGCATCAAGAACCTGCGGACGATCCGAACGATCTCGCTGTACGGCCTGTCCGACGTCAAGCTGCAGTTCTCGTTCGACTACACCTATGACGAGGCGCTGCAGCAGGTGCTGAACCGGCTGTCGCAGTTGTCGCCCTTGCCCGGCAACGTCACCCCGCAGATCTCGCCGCTCAGCGCGGTCGGCGAGATCTATCGCTACCGGCTGCGCGGTCCGCCCGGCTACAGCGTGCTCGACCTCAAGACCCTGCAGGACTGGGTGCTGCAGCGGCGCTTCCGCGCCGTGCCCGGCGTGATCGATGTCACCGGCTGGGGCGGCAAGACCAAGACCTATGAGATCCAGGTCGACTTCAACAAGCTGGTCGCCAACGGCCTGACCCTGCCGCAGCTGCTGCAGGCGGTTGGCAACTCCAACATCAATGTCGGCGGCAACACGGTCGAGATCGGCACGCAGTCGGCGGTGGTGCGTGGCGTCGGCCTGATCCGCTCGATGGACGACCTCGCCAACACGATGGTGTCGCAGAGCGGCGGCAATCCGGTGCTGGTGAAGGACGTCGCCAACGTCACCGTGGCGGAGAAGCCGCGACTCGGAATTGCCGGCCTCAATAACAATGACGACATCGTCCAGGGCATCGTGCTGATGCGGCGCGGCGAGCAGAGCTCGCCGACCATCGCGCGCGTCGAGCAATTGGTCGACCAGATCAACAATTCGACCATCCTGCCGCCGGGCGTGCGGATCGAGCGCATCTATGACCGCAAGGACCTGATCGACACCACGACCCACACCGTGCTGCATAACATGGTGGTCGGCATCGGCCTCATCGTGCTGCTGCAATGGGTATTCCTCGGCAATCTCAGAAGCGCGCTGATCGTCGGCGCCACGATTCCGTTCGCGCTGTTCTTCGCCGTCATCATCCTGGTGCTGCGCGGCGAGTCCGCCAACCTGCTGTCGGTCGGCGCGATCGATTTCGGCCTGATCGTCGACGCCACCGTGATCATGGTCGAGGCGATCTTCCGGCGCCTCACGCAGACCACGCCCTTGTCGGAAGCGGAGTCGAGCCACATCTCGCCCGAGACGATGATGGGCATGAAGAGCCACGCGATCCTGTCGGCGGCCGCCGACGTGTCGCGCTCGATCTTCTTTGCCGCGGCGATCATCATCGCCGCCTTCCTGCCGCTGTTCACCTTGAGCGGAGTCGAGGGCAACATCTTCGGGCCGATGGCGCGCACCTATGCTTATGCGCTCGCCGGCGGTCTGCTCGCCACGTTCACGGTGACCCCGGCGCTGAGCGCCATCATCCTGCCGGCGCATGTCGAGGAGACCGAGACGCGGCTGATGCGGATGCTGCACGCGATCTATGCGCCGGTGCTACGCTGGGCGGTGGGCAACCGCAATCTGGTGATGACCGGCGCGATCGGCCTCGTGCTGCTGACGGTGGTGGTCGGACGGCTGCTCGGCCTGGAATTCCTGCCCAAGCTGGAAGAGGGTAACCTCTGGATCCGCGCCACCCTGCCGCCGACGATCTCGCTGCAGGAAGGCAACGCGTACGTCAACGAGATGCGCAAGATGATCCGCGCGCGGCCAGAGGTCGAGGCGGTGGTCTCGCAGCACGGCCGCCCCGACGACGGCACCGATGCCGCCGGATTCTTCAACGCTGAGTTCTTCGCCCCGCTGAAGCCGGTGAAGGACTGGCCCGGCACCAAGGACAAGGACCAGCTCACGGCCGAGCTCTTGAAGCAGCTCGACGACCGCTTTCCCGGCGTCGAGTTCAACTTCTCGCAATATCTGCAGGACAACGTCTCAGAGGCCGTGTCCGGCGTGAAGGGCGAGAACTCGATCAAGCTGTACGGCAACGATCTGCAGGCGCTGACCGACACCGCCAACAAGATCAAGCAGGTGCTGTCGACGGTGCAGGGCGTCACCGATCTTGCGGTGTTCACCTCGCTCGGCCAGCCGACGGTGCAGATCGACATCGACCGCGCCAAGGCCGCGCGCTACGGTCTTGCGCCCGGCGACATCAACGCCACCATCAAGGTCGCGATCGGCGGCGATACCGCGGGCGATCTCTACGAGCCGGGCTCCGACCGGCATTTCCCGATCATCGTCCGCCTCGCGCCGGAATATCGCAAGAGCGCGGAGGCTATCGAGAATTTGCGGATCGGCGCGCAGGGGCCTAACGGCATCACGCAGATTCCGCTGAGCGAGGTCGCGACCATCAAGCTGGTGTCGGGCGCGGCCTATATCTATCGCGAGCAGCAGGAGCGCTATCTCCCGATCAAGTTCTCTGTGCGCGAGCGCGACCTCGGCAGCGCCATCCAGGAGGCGCAGCAGAAGGTGGCCGAGCAGGTGCAGCTGCCGGCCGGCTCGCGCGTGGAGTGGGTCGGCGAGTTCGGCAATCTGCAGGACGCCATCAAGCGGCTGTCGATCGTGGTGCCGATCAGCCTGGCGCTGATCGGTGTTCTCCTGTGGTTCAATTTCGGCTCGATGGCCGACACTCTGCTCGCCATGAGCGTGATCCCGATGGCGATCTTCGGCGGCGTCGTGGGCCTGGTGCTGACCGGAATTCCGTTCAGCGTGTCCGCGGCGATCGGCTTCATCGCGCTGTTCGGCATCGCCGTGATGGACGGCATCATCATCCTGTCGCAGTTCAACCAGCTGATCGATGAGGGCGTCGAGCGCATCGAGGCGGTCATCCGCACCGGCGAATTGCAGCTGCGGCCGGTGCTGATGACCTGCGTCGTCGCCGGCATCGGCCTGATGCCGGCCGCGGTCTCGACCGGCATCGGCTCCCAGGTGCAGAAGCCGCTCGCGATCGTGGTGGTGACCGGCATGATGCTGGCGCCTGCCGTCATCCTGATCACATTGCCGGTGCTGATCTCGCTGTTCTCCCGCCGGAGGGCCCGCTAGATCCGCATGTGCTCGTCGATCCGCGCGGCGGCATGGGCATCAACAGTGGCGGCATCGACGATCTCGCCGCGCTTGAAGACGAGGTAGCGGTCGCTGATCGACAGGGCAAAAGGCAGATGCTGCTCGACCACGATCATGGAGGTGCCGATCTCGCGACGGACGCGCACCAGCACCTCCGAGAGGCGATCGACGACGGAGGGCTGCAGGCCTTCCGTGACCTCGTCGAGCAGCAGCACGTCGGGCCTGGCCATCAGCGCGCGGGCCACGATCAGCATCTTCTGCTCGCCGCCCGACAATGTTCCGGCGCGCTGGCCGAGCCGTCTGGTCAGCACCGGAAACCAGCCGCCGACCTGCTCGAACAGCGCGTCGATGTCCTTGTCCGACAGCAGGCCGAGCCGGAGATTGTCGCGCACCGAGAGGTCCTGGAACAGCGCATGCTCCTGCGGGACATAGACCAGCCCCATCTTGCGCTTGAGATGCGGCGCCACCCGCGTCACGTCCTTGCCCGCGAGCCTCACGCTGCCGCGCCACGCCGGCAGGAAGCCGAGAATGGCCTTGAGCAGCGAGGTCTTGCCCATGCCGTTCTTGCCGACGATCGCGAGCGTCTCGGCCTTCGCCAGCGCAAAGCCGACATTGCTGATCACCTCCGAGGAGCCATAGCCGCTTGCGAGTTCTTTGACTTCGAGCGTCGTGCTCACGCCGGCACCTCCGCATGCGCCACGTGCTGACCGGTGTAGATCTCGCGAACCAGCTCGCTGTTGACCACCTCGTCGACCGAGCCGTCGAGCGCGAGGCGGCCCTGGTGCAGGACGATGATGCGCGAGGAGATCTCGCGGACGAAATCGAGATCGTGCTCGACGAGGAGAATGCAGAGCCGGTCGCGGCGGGCAAGGGAGGTGAGGATATCGGCGAACCCCTGGCGCTCGGCGCGGGTGAGGCCGGCAGTGGGTTCGTCGAGCAGCAGCACGTCGGGCTCGAGCGACAGCACCATCGCGAGCTCGAGCGCCTGCTTCAGCCCGTGGCTGAGATTGCGGGCCTCTTCGTCGAGCCGTTCAGCGAGCCCGGAGCGTTCGACCACCGACATCGCCGCGGGCGGCAGCGCCAGGGTAGCCGAGCGCGACGTGAGAGCAGGCGGATCGGCATGCGTCCGCGCCACGCGCAGGCATTCGGCGACGGTCAAGGTCTCGAACACCGACGCCGTCTGGAACTTGCGGCCCAGGCCGAAACGTACGACGCGATCCGGCGGCAGCCGCGCGATGTCGTGGCCGGCGATCGCGACGTCGCCGGTCGAGCGCTCGCGGCCATCGGAGAGGCAGCGGATCAAGGTGGTCTTTCCGGCGCCGTTGGGACCGACCAGGCTCAGCAACTCGCCGCGGTAGGCCGTGAACTGCACGCCGTCCAGCACGGCAAGACTGCCGTAGTGCTTGCCGAGCGCGCGCACTTCGATGGCGACGGCATCAGGATTGCTGACGGCGGTGGCGGCCGCAGCGGGCTGCAGAAGCGTCGTGGCACCTGCCGAACGTCCGCGGTTGATGAGGCGCATGACAGCGCCGAGCAGACCATCAGGGAAGACGAGGATCACCACGATCAGCGCGAGGCCAACGATCAACTCCCAGACGTAAGGCAGGCTGTTGGCGAGATAGGCGCTGGCGACCTCGATGCAGAGGGCGCCGATCACAGGGCCGATCACGGTGCCGCGGCCGCCGAGCGCGACCATGATCACCAAGTTGGTGCCGAAGGTGAAGCTGGCGTTCTCCGGCGCGGCGACCGCGCCGAAGCCGGCATAGAAGAAACCGGCGAGCGCAGAGACCATCGCCGACAGCACCAGCACGACGATGCGCAGCCGCGATGTATCGATCCCGAGATAGGTGCAGCGCGAGTCATTGTCGCGCAGCGCCGACAGCAGCCGGCCGGTGTCGCTGCGCATCACCACCAGCGCGAGCACAGCGGTTGCGAGCAGTCCGAGGCCCGCGAGGCGCAGCCAGGTCTCGATCTCCAGGTCGAAACTCTCGAAGCCGACGAGGCCGCTCGACGAGCCCGTGAACGTGCCGCCGGAGTAGAGGATCTGCACCAGCACGATCGGCACGACCAGCGAGATCACCGAGGCGTAGAGCGGTGTCGAGCCGGGATAGAACGACAGCCAGCCGGTGAAGGCGGCGACCGCGGCCGCAACGGCGACCGCGGCGCCGATCGCCGCGAAGATCTGCCACGTGCCGAAGCCATATTCGGTGAACATGATCGCGAGCGCATAGGCGCCGATGCCGAAGAAGGCGGACTGGCCGAAGGTCAGCGTGCCGCAATAACCCCACATGATGTCGACGGTGATCGCCGCGATCGCGACGAAGCAGGCGCGCACCAGGATGTTCACGAGGTAGGTGTCGAGCAGCAGCGGCGCGACCAGGATCACCCCGGCGGCGAGCGCCACCAGCAATGCGGGGACGATCAGGCGCGGCATCGCGCGGCTCGTTGGGGAGGTCGCGGGAGAGGCGAGGGGGCGCGCGTCAGGCACGGGCAAAATCCTCCGGCCGGATCCGCAGCACAATGGCGGCGCAGATCGCAATGGTGAGGCCGCCGAGGATCGGATTGACGAAGGTCGAGACGAGAACCTGCAGGGTGCCGAGCACGGCGCAGGAGCCGGCCAGCGCCAGCAGCGAGCCGCCGGACACCATGACCAGCATGAACGCGCCGATCAGCCAGGGCACTCCCATGTTCGGATCGACGCTCGACAGCGGCGTGATCAGCGCGCCTGAGAGCGCAGCGAGGCCGCTGCCGAGCGCGAAGGTGATCAGCCGGACGCGCGAGGAGTCCACGCCGAGTCCCTGCGCCAGCATCTCGTTCATGATCACGGCCTTGGTCGACAGGCCGAGCCGCGTGCCGTTGAGCAAGGCAGTAAAGAGCAAACCGACGACGATAGCCGCGACGATCATGACTAGCCGGTAGGCGGAATAATCGGCGCCGAACAGATGCACCGTGCCCGAGATCGGCGCCTGCACGAACTGGACCTCGCGGCCGAACGTCAGGGTGATGAGCTGTCCCAGCACGATGCCGAGGCCCCAGGTGGCGAGGATCGCATCGAGCGGGCGTTTGTAGAGCCGGCGGACGATCACGATCTCCGTGACGCCGCCGCAGACCGCGCCGGCGACGAAGGCCAGCGGCAGAACCAGGAACCAAGGCAGGCCAAGTTGCGCGCCGACCAGGGCGGAATAGGCGCCGACGGTGAGGAAGGCGGCGTGGGCGAAGTTGATGATCTTCATCACGCCGAACACGATCAGGAGACCGGCGGCGATGATGAAGAGCATGGCGGCCGTCGTGACGGCATCGAGAGCGACGGTCAGCATGGTCACTTCCACTTGAGAGAAGCGGGGCGGGCCTTAAGTCCGCCCCGCGGGATCATACGCGATCAGGATCGAATTGCTCAGGACTTGCCCGGGCACTGCGCGCCGGGATCGACGTTGGGGAAGCTCTGGATCACCTTGACGCTGCCGTCAGGCTGGACCTGGCCGAGATACATCGTCAGCGGGGCGTGGCGCTGCTTGTCCATCTTGATGGTGCCGCGCGGGCCGTCGACCGAGACCTCGGCGAGCGCCTTCAGCACCTTGTCCTGGTCGGTGCTGCCGGCCTTCTCGACCGCCGCCTTGTAGGCGTAGACGGCCTCGTATTGCGGGACCGACAGATCGTTCGGGGTCTTCAGCTCGCCGCCGAACTTCTTGGCCATCGAGGCCAGGAAGGTCTTGTTGGCCGGCGTGTCGATGCCGGTCACGTAGGAGGCGGACAAATAGATGCCGGCAGCGTCAGCGCCCATGCCCTTGGCGGTGCCCTCGTCGACGGCGAGGTTGCCGTAGGGCAGGTTCACGCCGGCGGCGCGCAGCTGCTTGGTCAAGGTGACGTTCGGCGCGCCGCCCGCCGTCGAGGTGATCAGCGCATCGGCGCCGGAGGCCTTGAGCTTGGAGATGATCGAGGTCCAGTCGGAGCCGTCCATCGGCAGATATTCCTCGCCGACGACCTTTCCGCCCGTCTTCTCGATATACATCTTCGTGAACGCCAGCATGCCGCGGCCGAAGGCGTAGTCGGAGCCGATCAGGAAGTAGTTCTTCGCCTTCTTCTCCTTGTTGAAGTAGTCGACGATCGGCGGCACCTGCTGGTCCGGCACCCAGGCGTTGACGTAGAGATAGGGGCTGCAGGACTTGCCCTCGTAGAACGAGGTGTAGATGTAGGGCGTCTTGCCGCGGGCGACGATCGGCAGGCCGGCGTTGCGGGCGGCGCTGGTTTCCATCGAGATCAGCACGTTGACCTTCTTCTGGAAGATCAAGGCGTCGAACGCCTTCTGCGCGCCGGCCGCGCCGGAGGCGTCGTCGGCGACCTCCAGCTCCAGCTTGCGGCCGAGCACGCCGCCCTTGGCGTTGATCTCCTCGACCGCAAGCTCGGCGGATTGCACCACCGACGGCGCGACCACGGAGTTGGCGCCGGACAGGCCGACGGGCACGCCGATCTTGATTGGATCGGCGGCCAGGGCAGGAGAGAGCGCTGTTGCCGCAAGGGCGAGCGCAAGCGAGGTAGTCAGAAAACGCGATGTCATCGATTGTCCTCCGTGAATGGTCGAATGGAAACGGTCGGGAAGTTCTCAGTACCAGCCGCGCTTGACCTCGCTGCCGAGCATCTCGTCGTAGACGTCGGAGCGGCGGTCGCGCAGCACCTGGTTGAAGGCGTTCCAGTTGCGGGCGCGGCGGGCCTCGCCGAGCGCGACGTCGGCGATCACGATCTCCTCCTTGTCGCGGCTCGCGGGGCCTGCGACCGGCCAGCCGGTGTAGCTGACGATCAGGCTCTGGCCCTCGAACGGCTGGCCGCGCTCGACGCCGACGCGGTCGGCGCAGGCGATGAAGATCGAGTTGGAATGTGCGGCCGCCATTGCCAGGATGTTGGCCATGGCCTCGCGGCCCTCGGCCTGGCCGGGGATCGGCACCCAGTTGGTCGGCACGCAGACGATGTCGGCGCCCTGCAGCGCGTTGAGGCGATAGCTCTCCGGGAACCAGCCGTCGTAGCAGATCGCCATGCCGATGCGGCCGATCTCGGTGTGGTAGACGGGGAAGCCGAGATTGCCGGGCTCGAAATACAGGTTCTCCTCGTTCCACAGGTGCACCTTGCGGAACGTGCCGATGTAGCCCTTCGGGCCGATCAGCACCGCGCTGTTGTAGAGCTTGGTCCCGTCGCGCTCGCAGATGCCGGCGACGAGGTGCAGGCCATGCCTGGCCGCGATCTCGCTCCATGCGGTCACGGCGGGGCCGCCGGGAATGGTCTCGGAGGCGGCGAAGGCCTCCTCGCGGGATTTGAACACATAGCCGGAGGAGGCGAGTTCGGGGAGCACCACGAGCTTGGCGCCTTGCGCCACCGCCTGTTGGATCAGGTCGAGGCTGTGGGCGAGGTTGGTGGCCAACTCGCCGACCATCGGCTGCATCTGGATGCAGGCGATCCGCAGTTTGCTGTCGTCATCGGTCGTCAAGGCACGAGTCTCCGTTGCGTTCGCGAGGATCGCGCGCGCCAAACAAAAAGCCCCCGACTGCGCCTTGCGGCGCAATACGAGGGCTGCATAGCCTGATGTGAAATGGCCGACCGGCCATTGGCGGACATCCGATGTCCGCGCTGGCCGCAAGTAACTCAAATGCGCGAAGCGAAGTCAACGCCGTCGCTTGCAAAAATTTGAGGCCGCCGCTGCCCAACCCGTGGGCGCGACAATTGGCCCTCAGCGCGACACCGGCGCATCCAGCACCCCCAATCCGCCCAATGTCTCCTGCGCATTGATGATCGAGATCGCGATGTCGGCCATCGCGACGCGCTTCTGAGTCGCCTGCGCGCGGATCAGCTCATAGGCCTCGACCTCGCCGACCTGCTTCAGGCCCATCAGGATCTTGACCGCCTTGTCGACGTCGCGCCGCGCCTTCAACGTCTCCTCGAGCTTCTGCACCTTGCCTTCGAGCCGGCGCGTGTAGCCCCGCAGGGAGCGCGCCAACACAAGAGAGGACAGAATGCCGAACGAGCGGATCGGCTTGTTGACGACGCCGTGCGCATTGCTGTCGAGCAGGCGCTTGAGGATCGTCGGATTCTCGTAGTCGACGATGGCGATGAAGGTGAGCGGATGCTCGGTGGTGCCCTCGGGGAAGATCATCTCCTCCGAGGTCTCGATCAGCTGGAACACGGTGTCGATGTCGTGCGGGATCGCGGCCGGCGGCGGCCACACGCCGCGCACGTTGCAGCCGATGCGCTTGAGCTGGTCGATCAGCGCGTCGCCCTCGGCGTCGCGCGGATGGATCACCAGCACGCGGGCGCCGCGCAGCTCCTCGATGAGGCGGCGCACGCCGGGCTTCATGCGGTCATCCGGCCTCATGCTGACAGCGCCTCTTCGCTCAGCCAGCGGCCGCCGATCGGCGACACCGACAGATACGGATCAGGCTTGATCGGGCTCTTGCTCTCCCACACGATGTCGAACTGGCCGTCGGCGCGGACGCGGCCGATGCGCGGCGTGGTCCAGACGTGGTTGTTGTCGGGATCGATCCGGATCGGCCCCTCCGGCGCCTCGAGGCTGAGGCCGAGCGCGGCCTCGACCAGCTTCTGCGTATCGAGGCTGCCGGCCTGTTCGAGCGCCCGCGCGAACAGCTTGATCTGCGCATAGGCCGAGGCGCTCCACATGCTGACCGGCGTGTCGGCCCCGAAGGTGGCCGCGAACGCCGTCTTGAAGCGGTCGTTGCTGTCGCGCGCCAAGGTGCCAAAATAGCTCGCGGCTGTCAGATGGCCCGCGCAATATTCGGCGCCGATGGCGCGCACCTCGCCTTCGGCCATGGTGAGGCTCGCGATCGGCAGCCGCTTCGGATCGAAGCCGGCCTGCGCATACATGCGATAGAAGCGCTGCGCGGTGCGGCCGACGATGGTCGAGAATACGACGTCGGGCGCGGCGTCCCGGATCGCATCGAGGCCGCGCGTCAGCTCGGCATCGGTGGCTTCCATCGTCACATACTGCTCGCCGACCACGCGGCCGGCATAGGACTCGACGAGGTCGCGCATGATGCGGTTGGATTCGCGCGGATAGATGTAGTCGGAGCCGATCAGATAGACGCGCGGGCCATGCTTGCGCACGATGTATTCGGCGAGCTGGAACGCGTTCTGGTTCGGCGCCGGCCCGGTGTAGATGACATTCGGGGAGTATTCGAAGCCTTCGTAGAGCGAGGGATACCACAGCAGGCCGTTGCGGCGCTCGATCGCCGGCAGCACCGCCTTGCGTTCCGCCGATGTCGAGCAGCCGAAGATGACGGAGGCGCCGTCCTCGGTCAACAGGCGGTCGGCGAGCTTGCGGAAGGTCTCCGGCTGCGAGCCCGGATCATAGGCGATGACCTCGATCTCGCGGCCGAGCACGCCGCCTTCGGTGTTGATCTCCTGGATCGCGAGCGCGGTGCCGAAGAAGTGCTCGGACTCCGTGACCTGCATCAGGCCGCTGCGCGAGAACAGCACGCCGACGCGCCAGACATCCTTGTCGGATGATTTTGCGGCCGGTCTCGTCGTCATCATTATGCCTCCAGGTCGACGGGCCGGCGCGGCCGGCTCGGAAAGCGCGGACTATTGCCACTCGGCGCGCGGTTGGCAACGGGGGCCGCAGGCGAGGTTCCGTCTCGGGACAAGCTCCAGCATCGCCGCGACGCAGGGAGCGTCCGGATCATGCATCAGGCAGGCCCCCGAAATGATGAGGGCGCAGGGAATGCCGGGCGCTGGCCGCACCCATGGCCCGCCTGCAGACAAAAAAGCAGGCGGCAGTCACCACAGGTCAGCCGAGACATCCCGGCATTCCCTGCGCGGTGGGCTTCACGTTTATACGCGCTCTCCTCGGGGACCGGCTGGTTGACCCCGTCGGCCGCGGAGCTCGTCAGACCTCCGCATACCTTGGCCTCAGCACCGGGAGGCCAGGACCACGCGACTTCACGTACGCCAGTGCATCGCTCGTCCGCACATCACGCGCGCCGATGCCCCGACGTCCACCGCATTGCCGGCCCAACGTGTCGTGACGACGCGTACGCCCCTCATCCGGACCGGAACGCGGATGTTATACACATGATTTGCTGATTTTCGGAAGTGATTTATTTTTCGCGGAGGCTCTTGAAACGGGCTTTGTGGTTGATTGCGTGGCTGAAATCCGCGTTTTGGCGCAGCAGGGGTCACCACGATCTCCGCCGTCATTCCGGGGCAGCCGCGCAGCGGCTGAGCCCGGAATCCATACTCCCGAACTGCCATGCGGGGCGAAGTGGCTGTCACGCACAGTTCGCTCCCCCTCGGGCGATCGTGGTTATGGATTCCGGGCTCGCGCTGCGCGCGCCCCGGAATGACGACGGGGAGGTGGCGTGTGTCCCCATGCTCAGGGTGATATGAGCAGCAAACGATCTTAGATGTCGCCGGCCGCGTCGCTTGATCCGCGACGAGATTGGAGCCCGATTGGCGCGTTCGTGCGTTGACGTTAAGAATGCGGCGATGTCCGGCTCACGAGCCTCCCTGAAACCTGGGCGCGTGAACGGAAGTCGCGGCCAGACGAAAGATTGACATGCGCAGTTTCGAAGACCGAGTTCTCCTGTTTCTGCTGGCTGTGATCACGCTCGCGCTCGGCTGGATCCTGCTGCCGTTCTACGGCGCGCTGCTGTGGGGCGTGGTGGGCGCCATCGTGTTCGCGCCGCTGCATCGCCGGCTGTCACAGTCGATGCACGGTCGTGACGGGCTCGCGGCAGCCATCGTCGTGCTGCTGGTCGTTCTGATCATCATCATTCCATTCTCGCTGATCGCGGCGGCGCTGGCGCAGCAGGCGGCCGGCGTCTACGGGCAGGTGCAGGGCGGCCAATTGGACGTCACGCAGTATTTCCAGAAGATGCTGGACGCGCTGCCCAGCTGGATCGTCGATCTGCTGAACCGGTTCGGGCTCGGCAGCCTGGCGGGACTGAAGGACCGGCTGTCGGCGCTGCTGTTGCGAGGCAGCCAGGTGATCGCGGGTCAGGCACTCAACATCGGGCAGGGCACGTTCGAGTTCTTCGTCAGCCTGTTCCTGATGCTCTATCTGCTGTTCTTCCTGCTGCGCGACGAGGAGACGCTGTCGCGACGGATCGCGGAGGCCATCCCGCTGCGCGACGAGCAGCGCGACGCGCTGCTTTCGAAATTCATCATCGTTATCCGCGCGACGGTGAAGGGCAATCTGGTGGTCGCTCTGGCGCAGGGCGCGCTCGGCGGCCTGATCTTCTGGTTCCTCGGCATCACCGCGCCGCTCTTGTGGGCGGTGGTGATGGCGTTCATGTCGCTGCTGCCGGCGGTGGGCGCGGGCATCGTGTGGTTTCCCGTCGCGCTGTATCTCTTGGCGACCGGCTCGATCTGGCACGGCGTGATCCTGATCGCCTATGGCGCGCTGGTGATCGGCCTCGTCGACAATCTGCTGCGCCCGATCCTGGTCGGGCAGGATACCAAGATGCCGGACTACGTGGTGCTGCTGTCGACGCTCGGCGGCATCGAGGTGTTCGGGTTGAACGGTTTCATCATCGGGCCGGTGATTGCGGCGATGTTCATCGCGGTGTGGGAGATGTTCACGGTGGTGCGGAGCGAGAATCGGGCGGTGGCTGATGTGACACGTCCGGCGGATTAGCGCAGCGTCATACGCTTTTGCGAGCCAAGCTCGTTGTCACGCAAACGGTCGTCATTCCGGGGCGGCCGCGTGAGCGGCTGAGCCCGGAATCCATAACCACGAATGGTCATCGTTGTGCGAGCTTTGGCCACATTCATCGCGCTTCGATCGAGACAGTTGCTCGCGCTACGCGCGCCCCGGAATGACGAAAGGTGTGTAGCCCGGGCGAGCGAAGCAACCCCGGGTTCTCAAAGCACAGCGCGTGAGACCCCGCATGTCGCTGCGCTCATGCGGGCAACGGCAAAGAATACGCGGCAAGAACGCGGTGTCATGCCCGCGCAGGCGGGCATCGAGTACGCCGCGACGTCTCGGGTTGATCAAGATCGTCCCGGCGTACTGGATCGTCCGCCTTCGCGGACGATGACGGCGGAGTTTGTAGTCCACCGCTTGCGCTCGCAATGACGGGCGCAAGGTCAGTGCACGGCTCAAAATCCGTAGAGCCTTGCCGGATTGTCGACCAATATCTTCTTCCTGATCGCCGCATCCGGTGCCCACACCGGGAGCTGGTTCATCAGGCGGCCGTCGTCGATCGGATAGAACGGCCTGACGTCGGTCACCTTCAGCTCCGGATGCGGCGACGAATCCGGGTGCGGCCAGTCGGTGCCCCAGACGATGCGGTCGGGGTTGGCGGCGATGAGGGCTTTCGCGAACGGGATCACGTCGGTGTAGTCGGGGCCCTTGGTCGAGGCGCGATAGGCGCCGGAGATCTTCACATAGGCCTTTCCGCTGCGGACGAGCTCAACGAGGTCGGAGAAGCCGGGCTGCTCGAGGCCGAGTTCGGCCTGCGCGCCGCCGAAATGATCGAACACGGCTGGCACCGGTGATTGCAGCACGAGGTCCTTGATGGCCGCGATCATCGGCGTGTTGGTGTAGAGCTGGACGTGCCAGCCGCGCGCGGTCATGCGCTCGACGGCGGCCTGGAAGCGGGCGCGGCCGATAGTGGGATCGTTGATGCCGCCGGTCGCGAGGTTGAGGCGGATGCCGCGGAAGCCCTCGGCGTTCATCTGATCGAGCTGCGCCTCGGTGGTCTTTTCGTCGATCACGGCGACGCCGCGGGCGTCGTTGCCCCTGGCCTTCATGCCGTAGAGCGTCGACGAATTGTCGGTGCCGTAGACGCTCGGCGTCACGATCACCACGCGCTGGATGTGCAGCGCCTTGTGAAGGGCGGCCATCTCTTCAGGCAGGGCCGGCTCCGGCGTGTAGACGCGGCTGGCCGCGAACGGGAATTTGTCAGGATCGCCGTGGATATGGGTGTGGCAGTCGCAGGCCCCGGGCGGTACGTCGAAGTCGACCGGCGTCGAGGGCTGCGCGGGCTTGGCGCGCGTGGCTGTCGTGGTCATCGTCACTCCGGCGGCGAGCGAGGCGAGCAGCAGGCTGCGGCGGTTCAACATGGCGGTCCTTCCCCGGAGATCAGGGCGCGTGCGTAATGGTCGACGCGCCTTTGGACAGGAAGGGTGAACCTGCTCGCGCGAGGGGGCAAGAGCGAAATAAGCGAGAGTTGCGAAGTCACCCGAAGTGTCGTCCGTGGCCCCTGGATCGCGTCGCTGCGCTCGCGATGACGGAGTGTGTGGAGGGCGCGGTGCTCGCCACACCCGTCATTGCGAGCGGAGCGAAGCAATCCAGGACTGGTTGACCAGAAGACGGTCCGAGTTGTGGCCCCGTCAGCAGCGTCTCGTCGAGATCAATCCGTTACGAGGCGAGGGCGGCAGCGCCGAGCCGATTGGGCCGGCGCTGCCGCCGCTCTTTTAGTCCTTTACGATGCGCACCGCGCCCTTGGCGGCGCTGCTCGCGAAGGCGGCGTAGGCCTTCAGTGCGGTCGACACCTTGCGGGCGCGGGTCTTCGGCTTCCAGGCCTTGTCGCCCCGGGCTTCCATCGCGGCGCGGCGCTGCGCGAGCTCTTCATCCGACACCGCGAGATGAATCGTGCGGTTCGGAATGTCGATCTCGATGCGGTCGCCCTCCTGCACCAGGCCGATCATGCCGCCTTCTGCGGCCTCCGGCGAGACGTGGCCGATCGAGAGGCCCGAGGTGCCGCCGGAGAAGCGACCGTCGGTGATCAGCGCGCAGGCCTTGCCGAGGCCCTTCGATTTCAGGTAGCTGGTCGGATACAGCATCTCCTGCATGCCGGGGCCGCCGCGCGGGCCCTCATAGATGATGACGACGATGTCGCCTTCCTTGATCTTGTTGGTCAGGATCGCCTCGACCGCCGCGTCCTGGCTTTCCATGACGCGCGCGGGGCCGGAGAATTTCAGGATCGAAGCATCGACGCCCGCGGTCTTCACGATGCAGCCGTCGCGCGCGATGTTGCCGGTCAGCACGGCGAGGCCGCCATCCTTGGAATAGGCATGGTCGAGATCGCGGATGCAGCCCTTTTCGCGATCGAGATCGAGCTCCTGATAGCGGCGGTCCTGGCTGAAGGCGACCTGGGTCGGCACGCCGCCGGGGGCGGCCATGTAGAAGTTCTTCACGCTCTCGCTGGAGGTCTGGCGGATGTCCCAGCGCTCCAGCGCTGATGCCAGCGAGGCCGAATGCACGCTCGGCAATTCCGTGTGCAAGAGGCCGGCGCGAGCGAGCTCGCCGAGGATGCCCATCACGCCGCCGGCGCGATGCACGTCCTCCATGTGCACGTCGGCCACGGCGGGCGCGACCTTGCACAGGCAGGGCACCTTGCGCGACAGGCGGTCGATGTCGGTCATCGTGAACGGGATCTCGCCCTCATGCGCGGCGGCGAGCAGATGCAGCACGGTGTTGGTCGAGCCGCCCATCGCGATGTCCATGCTCATCGCATTCTCGAACGCCTTGAAGTTGGCGATCGAGCGCGGCAGCACGCTCGCGTCATCCTGCTCGTAGTAGCGGCGCGCGAGGTCGACGATCAGATGGCCGGCCTCGACGAACAGGCCGCGGCGGTCGGCATGCGTCGCCAGCACCGAGCCGTTGCCGGGCAGGGACAGGCCGAGCGCCTCGGTCAGGCAGTTCATCGAATTCGCGGTGAACATGCCGGAGCAGGAGCCGCAGGTCGGGCAGGCCGAGCGCTCCATCACCTCGACGTCGGCGTCCGACACCTTGTCGTCGGCGGCGACGATCATCGCATCGATCAAATCGACCTTGCGCAGCTTGCCCTGGATGTTGACCTTGCCGGCCTCCATCGGGCCGCCCGAGACGAACACGGCGGGGATGTTGAGCCGCATCGCGGCCATCAGCATGCCCGGGGTGATCTTGTCGCAGTTGGAGATGCACACCATGGCGTCGGCGCAATGCGCGTTGACCATGTATTCGGTGCTGTCGGCGATCAGCTCGCGCGACGGCAGGCTGTAGAGCATGCCGTCATGGCCCATCGCGATGCCGTCGTCGACCGCGATGGTGTTGAACTCCTTGGCGACGCCGCCGGCCTTCTCGATCTCGCGCGCGACCAGCTGGCCGAGATCCTTGAGGTGGACGTGGCCGGGCACGAACTGGGTGAAGGAGTTCACCACGGCGATGATCGGCTTGCCGAAATCCTCGTTGGTCATGCCGGTGGCGCGCCACAGGCCGCGGGCGCCGGCCATGTTGCGGCCATGGGTGGAGGTGCGGGAGCGATAGGCGGGCATGACGGGTTCCTTCGGCGTTCCTCGGATCAGGGCAATCTTGGTCCGGCGGGCAGGGCGACTGGCCGCGACGGCCGGACGGGCGGCAATGATGGGGCGAGGCATACAGCGAAGTCCTTGACGATTCGACCCTAAATTTCGCCGCAGCGGGAATGCGGGACGGGCAGGGCAGGCGTCGGCCGGTGCGCGCCAAACTGGCTGTCCACAGCTCCGCTCACGGCATTGTGGTGAGGTATGGAACGGGCGGCTGCCATAGATTAGAACGGAATCGTTCTTTTCTCCGGGCGCAGCTCTTGCTTGCGGGACGCTGTGCATCCTCAGATGTCGGCAATCATCCCATGCTCGCCCTGCGACTTCGCCTCGTGCTGCCCCTGACCGTCCTCGCCTTGCCCGCCACAGCCTCCGCCCACGCCATCATCGTCTCGTCGCAGCCCGCCTCGGGCGCGACCATCGACAAGGAGGCGCTCGCGATCCGGCTGCGCTTCAACAGCCGCATCGATCACGCGAGGTCGCGGTTGAAGCTGAAGGCGCCCGATGGTGCCGAGCAGGCCTTGACCCCTGCGGCGGACGCGCCAGCCGACGAGATCGATGCGCAGGCGAGGGCGCTCAGCCCCGGCGCCTGGCACCTGCAATGGCAGGTGCTCAGCGTCGACGGCCACATCACCCGCGGCGACATTCCGTTCACCGTGCGCTAGCCGGCGTGCTCGTCTCATGGCGCTGTTCCTCGATATCTTCGGCTATCTCACGGTGGTGCTGCGCGGGCTGACCCTGCTGGCGCAGTCGTTCACCATCGGCGGCATTGCGTTCCAGCTCCTGCTGCTGCGGCCGCTGCAGGACAAGCTGTCTGCCGATGCGCTGGTGGTGGGCAAGCGGGCGCAGCGGTTCTTGCGCCGCAGCGCCTATGGCTGGTTCGCCGTGGTCGCCCTCTCGCTGGCCGTCAACATGGCGGCGCTGATCGGCACGCTCGATCTGTCGCTGGGCGAGGCCATCGGCGCGGACTTCGCGCGCTCGGGCGTCGTGGTCGCCGCCTGCGCGCTCGGCATCGCCGCGCTGGCGCGGACCGGCACCTGGGTGACGTGGCGCGCCGCTGCGCTGCTCGCGCTGATGGGGCTCGCGCTGGCGGTGCAGCTCAACCTGACGCATGCCGCGAGCCGGCTCGACGTGCGCTGGCCGCTGCTCGCCGCCGACTTCATGCACATGCTCGGCGCCGGCGTGTGGATCGGCGGCCTGCCGTATTTCCTGCTGGCGCTGAACGGCTGCGAGGCCGAGGACGACCAGCGCCGCATCGGCCGGCGCTACTCGCTGATGTCGATGGCCTCGGTGGCGGCGATCGTGCTCGGCGGCACCATCATGGCAATCGCCTATCTCGGCTCGTTCGAGGCGATCTACGGCACCGCCTATGGCGTGATGACCTCGGCCAAGGTCGCGATGCTCGTGATGCTGCTCGCGCTCGGCGCCGGCAACTTCTTCGCCGTCGAGCGGCTGCGGCGCGGCGATCCGTCAGCGCCCTTGCTGCGGATGAAGCGCTTCGTCGAGGTCGAGCTCGGCATCGGCCTGACGGTGCTGCTCACCGCGGGCTCGCTGACCTCGCTGCCGCCCGGCATCGATCTCAGCCAGGACCGCTTGAGCTGGTCGGAGATCGTCGAGCGCGCCGCGCCGCAATGGCCGCGTCTGACCAGCCCCTCGCTCGACCAGCTCACGATCTCGCAGCTCCAGGCGAAGATCGACGCCGCCGACGCGCAGCGCGTGACTGCGCCGCAAGCCTATGTGCCGGGCGAGGGCGTGATCCTGCCGCGCAGCGCTGCGGATATCGCCTGGTCGGAATACAACCACCATTGGGCCGGCATCTTCGTGTTGCTGATCGGCGTGCTTGCGCTGATCGAGCGGTTTTCCTGGGGGCGCTGGGCGCGGCACTGGCCGCTGCTGTTTCTGCTGATGGCGGCGTTCCTGTTCCTGCGCGCCGACGAGATGGCCTGGCCGCTCGGCCCGATCGGCTTCTGGGCGTCGTGGCGCGATCCGGAAGTGGCGCAGCACCGGCTGTTCGTGGTGCTGATCATCCTGTTCGGCCTGTTCGAATGGCGCGTCCGGTTGCGCGGACAGCAGGCGGGCCGCGCCGCGCTGGTGTTTCCGCTGACGGTCGCGGCCGGCGGCGCGCTGCTGATGACGCATTCGCACGCCATCGCCAACATCAAGGACCAGTTGCTGATCGAGATGAGCCACACGCCGCTGGCGCTCTGCGGCATCACCGCCGGCTGGGCGCGCTGGCTGGAGCTGCGGATGGACGGCAAGATCAGCCGCGCCGCCGCCTGGGTCTGGCCGGTGGCGTTCGTGCTGGTCGGGCTGATCCTGCTCGATTATCGCGAGGCGTGAGGCGCGCTCACGTCACGCAATTCACCCAGAGCACGACGGCGTTGGCGTCGTCGGCTGGATTTGAGAAGCGGTGCGGGCGGCGGCTGGCGAAGCGGAAGCTGTCGCCGGTCTTGAGCGACCACGTCTCGGCATCGACCGTGAGGATCATCTCGCCTTCGAGCACCAGGCCCGCTTCCTCGCCGTCATGGGTGTAGAGCTCGTCGCCGGTCGAGCCGCGGGGCTCCAGATGCACCAGGAACAGATTGAGCTTGTTGTCGGCGCCGGCCGCGCTGAGCAGCTGCTTGGACACGCCGGTGCGCCACAGCTTCAGCTCCGGCCGCTGCGCGCCGCGCGTGACCACGGCGTCGGACGCCGCATCGCCGCCCGGGCTGGTGCCGAACAGCGCAGCGATGCCGACGCCGAGCACGTCGGCGAGCGTCGCCAGTACGCGCAGCGACGGTGACGACAGGCCGCGCTCGATCTGACTGAGGAAACCGATTGAGAGCTCCGTCTGCGCCGCGACGGTCTCGAGCGACAATTTCCGCTCGCGCCTGAGATCGCGGATGCGCCCGCCGACCGCGACGTCCATTGCCGGCTCGACCGCCGTCGCGGCCGTCTGCGACGGCGCCTTGCGCTTTCGCGAAGGTGCGGCTGCGCTGGGTTTGCGCAATCTCTTGCCTCCACTCACGTCAGACCGCTTCCTTCATGTGCATGAAAACCGCTTGCAACATACGCCGAAGTATGCCCAAATTTTCATATTGGTGAAAATAGGCCGAAACCGCGCGGCCCGCAACGGTTGCCATTGCAACTGATGAGACGCGCTGCGGCCGGCCGGTCCGAAGGGGGATGCGATGCTGTTGAAGCGTTTTGTTCAGGCCGCCTGCGCGGCCCTGGTGCTGGCTGCGGTCGCGCCGGCGTCGGCGCAGCAAGTGCTGAAGGTCGGTTCGACCCCGACCGGCATTCCCTTTACCTTCCTCGACACCAAGACCAACCAGATCCAGGGCGTGATGGTCGATCTCATGACCGAGATCGGCAAGGACGCCGGCTTCAACGTGCAGATCGAGCCGATGCAGTTTTCGGCGCTGATCCCGTCTCTCACCTCCAGCAAGATCGACATCATCGCCGCCGCGATGTTCATCACCCCGCCGCGCAAGGAGGTGGTCGATTTCTCCGATCCGATCTACACCTATGGCGAGGGCCTGATCGTGCCCAAGGCCGACACCAAGGCCTACGCCTCGCAGGAGGATCTCAAGGGCGAGGTGGTCGGCGCGCAGGTCGGCACGGCGTTCGTCGACGCGCTGAAGAAGTCCGGGCTGTTCTCCGAGGTCAAGGCCTACGACACCATTCCCGACATCCTGCGCGACGTGAACACCGGCCGCCTCAAGGCCGGCTTCGCCGACTATCCGATCCTGGCCTATAATCTCAAGCAGGGCGCTTTTCCCGACGCGCGGCTCGTCGCCAGCTACAAGCCGGTGACGGTCGGCTCGGTCGGCATCGCCGTGCGAAAGGGCGAGGCGGAGCTGCTCGGCAAGGTCAACGCCTCGCTGGCCAAGCTGAAGGCGAACGGGACGGTCGACAAGATTCTCGACAAATGGGGCCTGAAGGGCTGACCGGATCATGAATCGATTCTGGCACGATGCCGTCGAGTTCTTTCCGATCCTGCTCAACGGCGTGGTGCTGACGATCATCGTCACCCTGGGATCGCTGCTGCTCTCGACCGTGCTCGGGCTGGTCTGGGCGATGATGCGGGTGTCGGGCATCCGCGTGTTGTCCGGCCTGAGCGCGGCGCTGATCAATCTGATCCGCGGCATCCCGATCATCGTGCTGCTGTTCTATCTCTACTTCGTGATGCCAGACCTCGGCGTCACCCTGTCGGCGTTGCAGGCTGCCATTCTCGGCCTCGGCATCGCCTATTCGGCCTACCAGGCGGAGAACTTCCGCGCCGGCATCGAGGCGATCGACAAGGGGCAGATCGAGGCGGCGCAGTCGATCGGCATGGGCTGGTGGATGACGATGCGCCGCGTGGTGCTGCCGCAGGCGGTGCGCATCGTGCTGCCGCCCTATGGCAACGTCATGATCATGATGCTGAAGGATTCCTCGCAGGCCTCGACCATCACGGTCGCCGAGCTGGCGCTGCAGGGCAAGCTGATCGCGTCCTCGACCTTCAAGAACTCCAGTGTTTTCACGCTTGTGGCGCTGATGTATCTCACCATGAGCATCCCGCTGATCCTGCTGGTCCGGCACTTCGAGAAGCGGGCGTCACGCCGATGATCGAGCTCGCCGACGTTCACAAGAGTTTCGGCAAGGTCGAGGTGCTCAAGGGCATCACGGCCTCGGTCGAGAAGGGCGAGGTGGTCTGCATCATCGGCCCGTCCGGCTCCGGCAAGTCGACCATCCTCCGCTGCATCAACGGGCTCGAAAGCTACGATCGCGGCACGATCAGCGTCGAGGGGCTGCGGGTCGATCGCGACGCGCGATCGATCGTGGCGATCCGCACCCAGGTCTCGATGGTGTTCCAGCGCTTCAACCTGTTCCCGCACCGGACCGCGCTGGACAATGTCATCGAGGGCCCGCTCTACGTGAAAAATGAGCCGCGCACAGCGGCGATGGAGCGCGGCCGCGCGCTGCTCGCTCAGGTCGGGCTCGCCGACAAGGCCGACATGCATCCGCCTCAGCTCTCCGGCGGCCAGCAGCAGCGCGTCGCCATCGCACGCGCGCTCGCGATGCAGCCGAAGGCGATCCTGTTCGATGAGCCGACCTCGGCGCTCGATCCCGAGCTGGTCGGCGACGTGCTCGGCGTGATGCGCAAGCTCGCCGATGACGGCATGACCATGGTGGTCGTCACCCATGAGATCGGCTTTGCCCGCGAGGTCGCCGACCGCGTGCTGTTCATCGACGGCGGCGTCATCGTCGAGCAGGGCCCGGCGAAGGCGATGCTCAATCAACCGCAGCACCCGCGCACGCAGGATTTCCTGCGCCGCGTGCTGCATCCGCTGTGATCCAAGCGAGACTGCCATGACAAATCCCGATCGCCTTCCGCTGCCGCCGTCGGTCTACGCCGTGACGGCTGTTGAGCCCGCGGCGACCCCGCCGCTCGACGTCGACAAGAACGTTTCGGTCGCGATTATCGGCGGCGGCTTCACAGGTCTCTCGACCGCGCTGCATCTGGCGGAGCAGGGCACCGACTGCGTGGTGCTCGAGGCGCAGGAGCCCGGCTGGGGCGCCTCCGGCAACAATGGCGGCCACACCAATCCCGGCCTCAAGCATGACCCGGATCAGATCGAGGCCGATTTCGGCGCCGACCTCGGCCGCCGCATGATCGACTTCGCCTACGGCACCACCAACTTCACCCACGACCTGATCCGCCGCTATCAGATCCCCTGCGAGGCCCGGCAGCAGGGCACGCTGCGCGCTGCGTATCATCCGGCGAGCGCCACGGCGATCGAGCGCACCGCCGAGCAGTGCATCCGTCGCGGAATGCCGGTCGAGCTGTATGACCGCGAGAAGCTGCGCGAGGTCACCGGCAGCGACCGCTATGTCTGCGCCATGTTCGATGCCCGCGGCGGCGATCTGCATCCGCTGAACTACGCGCGCGGGCTGGCGCGGGCGGCGATCTCGGCCGGCGCCGCGGTCCATGGCGACACGCCGGCGCTATCGTTGCGCCGCGACGGCACGCGCTGGCGGATCGAGACGCCACGGGCGGTGGTGCACGCCGACAAGGTGCTGATCGCGACCAACGGCTTCACCGGGGATCTCTGGCCGGAGCTGCGCCAGACCGTGATTCCGGTGTTCTCCTCTATCGCAGCCACCGCGCCGCTGTCGGAGGATGTGGTCCGCGCGATCATGCCGACGCGCTCGGTGCTGTATGAGAGCGGCCACATCACGGTCTACTACCGCATCGATCAGAACAATCGGCTGCTGATGGGTGGCCGCGGGCCGATGCGCTGGATCAATTCGCCCGGCGACGTCGGCTATCTCATGCGCTATGCCGAGCGGCTGTGGCCGCAGCTCACCGGCGTGGCCTGGACGCATGGCTGGAACAGCCGGCTGGCCATCACCAAGGACCACTATCCGCATGTCCATGAGCCTGCCGAGGGCGTCCTGATCTCGCTCGGCTGCAACGGCCGGGGCGTGGCGCTGTCCACGGCGATGGGCGCCCAACTCGCGCGCCGGCTGATCGGCGGCGCCAAGGCGGAGATCGACATGCCCGTGACCGGCATCAAGCCGATCCCGCTGCACGGCCTGTGGCCCGTCGCGGTGACCGGTGCTGTCATCGCGGGACGGGTGCGGGACCGGCTGGGGCTGTGAGCCGGCCGCGCGTCGGCGGGCCTACTCCTTCTTCAGGAACACATAGTCAGCGGCGTAGGCCACACTGCGGAATTGTCCCGCGGTGTCGCAGGCGCCCTCGAGCTTGCCGCCGGCGGTGTTGATCCGCTGCACCGTGGTGACGTCGGCCAGGAGGCCGGAGCCTTTGTGCGCGGTGGCCGCGAGCTTGAGCCAGGGGATGTCGTTGTCGGTGGCGCCGATCGCGGTCCCGACGACGCGGCCGGTCACGCCCGAGCCGTCCTGATGCTCCCAGTTCGGCCCGGCGTAGTGCCGGCCGACGGTCTTGCCGCCATCAAACAACGTGGCGATCGGCTCGCGGAACGCCCAGGCGAGCTTGCCGTCCTTGTCGGTCTTGCACTCGTAGACCTGCGCGCCCTCGGCATGCAGCGTCAGCACCGGCTTCTCGCCGGCGGCCACGAGAGCATCGGGAATAGTGGTCTCGGCGGCCTGGACGGGGATGGAGACGGCGCCCAACAGGAGCAGCGACAAATTCGGGATCACGCGCATGGTCAAGTCCTCGAGGGTGGCGGCGGAAACGAAACGGGCCACGCTGGTGGCGCGGCCCGTTGATAGGTGACGAATTTGAAGGGCGAAAGTGGCGAAACTTACGCCGCCATCGCCTTGGTCAGGTTCTCGGCGATCTTGTCGAGGAAGCCGGTGGTCGACAGCCAGCGCTGATCGGCGCCGACCAGGAGCGCGAGGTCCTTGGTCATGTAGCCGGCCTCGACGGTGTCGACGCAGACCTTCTCCAGGGTCGAGGCGAACTTGGCCAGCTCGGCATTGTTGTCGAGCTTGGCGCGGTGCGACAGGCCGCGGGTCCAGGCGAAGATCGAGGCGATGGAGTTGGTCGAGGTCTCCTTGCCCTTCTGGTGCTCGCGGAAGTGGCGGGTCACCGTGCCGTGGGCGGCCTCGGCTTCCACCGTGTTGCCGTCCGGCGTCAGCAGCACCGAGGTCATCAGGCCGAGCGAGCCGTAGCCCTGGGCCACGGTGTCGGACTGCACGTCGCCGTCATAGTTCTTACAGGCCCAGACATAGCCGCCCGACCACTTCAGCGCCGCGGCGACCATGTCGTCGATCAGGCGGTGCTCATAGGTGATCTTCTTGGCCTCGAACTTGTCCTTGAACTCCTTGTCGAACACTTCCTGGAACAGGTCCTTGAAGCGGCCGTCATAGACCTTCAGGATGGTGTTCTTGGTGGAGAGGTAGACCGAATAGTTCTTGGCCAGGCCCATGTTGAACGAGGCGCGGGCGAAGTCGACGATCGAGTCGTCGAGATTGTACATCTCCATCGCGATGCCCGGACCCGGCGCCTTGAACACCTCGCGCTCGATCACGGTGCCGTCCTCGCCGACGAACTTCATCGACAGGGTGCCCTTGCCGGGGAATTTGAAGTCGGTGGCGCGGTACTGGTCGCCGTAGGCGTGGCGGCCGATGATGATCGGCTTGGTCCAGCCGGGGACGAGGCGCGGCACGTTCTTGCAGATGATCGGCTCGCGGAACACGACGCCGCCGAGGATGTTGCGGATGGTGCCGTTCGGCGACTTCCACATCTCCTTCAGGCCGAATTCCTTCACGCGGGCTTCGTCGGGGGTGATGGTGGCGCACTTGACGCCGACGCCGACCTTCTTGATCGCGTTGGCGGCATCGATCGTGATCTGATCGTTGGTCTTGTCGCGGCTCTCCATCCCCAGGTCGTAATACTGCAGATCGATGTCAAGGAACGGGTTGATCAGCTTGTCCTTGATGTACTGCCAGATGATCCGGGTCATCTCGTCGCCGTCGAGTTCGACGACCGGATTGGTCACCTTGATTTTTGCCATGATCGATGGGGCCTTCTTGGGAACAGCGCGCCAGGAATGGAAAGCGCTTGTGAAATCAAGCGCGTCATAGCACTGCTGCACCGCGCACGGAAGCGCACCCGGTAGGCTCCCGGTGCTGATTTTCGCAGCCCGCTCATGCGGCGGGCAAGGGAGCGGGACCGGTCGCCTGCCATTTCGAGCAAACTGCAAAATTCCGGCTTAAGCCGATTATTTTGCTTGAGAATTCTTGTCCGCCGGGCCAACGGAGCGGGCAGGGCGCCGCAGCGGCGCTCATCTGACATGGAAGTTGAGGACCGATCGTGTCGGGGACCGACAAGACCAAGGCAGGAATTGAGATCGCAGGACCGGTGGTGATCCTGGTCGAGCCGCAGCTCGGCGAGAACATCGGCATGGCCGCGCGCGCGATGGGCAATTTCGCGCTGACCGAGCTGCGCCTGGTCAACCCGCGCGACGGCTGGCCGAACATCGCCGCCCAGCGGGCGGCGGCCGGGGCCGACCATATCATCGACCATGTCCGGCTGTTCGATACGCTGCCGGAGGCGATCGCCGACCTCGACCTGGTGTTCGCGACGACGGCGCGCTCCCACGACCAGGCCAAGCCGGTGATGGGGCCGGAGGCGGCCGCGAAGGAAATGCAGGGCCAGATCGCCGCCGGCGGCCGGGCCGGCATCCTGTTCGGCCGCGAACGGTCCGGGCTGACCAATGAGGAGGTCGCCCGCGCCAACCGCATCATCACCTATCCGGTCAATCCGGGCTTCGCCTCGCTCAACCTCGCCCAGGCCGTGCTGCTGATGGGCTATGAATGGTTCAAGCTGGTCACATCAGGCGCGCTGCCGTTTGCGATGCCCGAGCGCTCCGAGCGCGCCACCCAGGAGCAGCTGGAGGCGTTCTTCGAGAACCTCGTGCGCGAGCTCGACCGGGTCGAATTCCTGCGCCCGGCCGAGAAGCGCGAGACCATGCTGGTGAATTTGCGCAACATCTTCTTCCGGATGGAGCCGACGAAGCAGGACATGCATACGCTCCACGGCGTGATCATGGCGATCGCCGAGGGGCGGAAGGGTCCGGCCAAGGGCGGCGTGCTCGACAGCACGCAGGCGACGCGGCTGCGCGCGCTGATCGCCGAGCAGGGTACGGTCGCCAATCTGCCGGATTCGCGGGGATCGCTGCGCGGGCTGGCGCGGCTGCTCCGCCGCAATCCGACCGACGCCGAGCGCGCGCTGTGGCACGCGCTGTCCCGCGACCGCCGCTTCGCCGGCCAGTTCAAGCGCCAGACCCCGGTCGGCCGCCACATCCCGGATTTCGTCTCCTTCATCCATCGCCTCGCGATCGAACTCGTGGGCACCGACGAGAGCGAAGGCGTGGTGGCGGACCGCGCGCAGCGCAAGGCGTGGCTGGAGAGCCGCGACTATCGCGTGACCGAAGTGCGGACGGCGGACGTCGAGGCGGACCTGGAGGCCGAGCTGGTCAGGCTGCAGGCGCTGATTGCCGAGGCGAAGTAGCTGATCGTGTTTTCGCTTGGGTCTTGCCCGGCAGAATCGATCGCCTGTCCGCCTGCGACCCCACAACGATGACGGATCATCATCTCGCTGCGAACGGACGACTCCGCGAAGCCGTTAACACCGGCTGAACGATGATCCGTGAATGCAATTACCGATTGTGGTTCGTCTCGTCGGCCCAGGTAACATCCCCGTACCACAACAACAACAGGGGGACACACATGGCGATACGACGATGGTGCCTGCTCATAGGTCAGGCGCTGGTCATCTGTCTGATCTTCAACTTATCAGCGAACGCAGCTGCAGCGCGGTGCACGAACCGAGCGAACGTCGATTCGCGCATTGCCGGCTGCACGATCATGATCGAGCAGAGCAGGTCGGCGGCCGCGCAACTGATCAAGGCTCGTCTGGCGCGCGCCGGCGCTTATTTCAACAAGGGCGATCTGGATCATGCGATCGATGACTACAAGCAGGTGATCGCCGCTGCCTCGATCGATCCGCTCTCCGCCTTCAATCGCGTGACACACGATCTGCGCAGCCACGAGCCGCTAGCCTTGTCCGGCTCGGATCAGGCGTTGCGACGCGACAGCGACCGTGCGCGCGCCTATCGCGGGCTGGGCATCGCAAGCTTTCAGGCCGGCCTGCTGGAGCAGTCGCAAGACGGATTCAGGCGGCTCAGCGCGATCGATCCCGGCAATGCCGACACCGCCCTGTGGCTCGATCTGGCGCGCCGGCGCGCTGGCCATGCCAGCGAACTCGCCAGCCAGGCGAGGCGGCTCGATATGCGCCATTGGCCCGCGCCGCTCTTGCGTCTGTATCTCGGGGAGGAAACGGTCGATGGTGTGCTTGCGGCAGCCGACCGCGGCGGGGGCGCGACACGCCGGCTGCGGCGCTGTGAGGCAAGCTTCTTTGCCGGCGAGCTGATGCTGCAGCAGAACCGCGAAGCGGCAGCCATCAGGTTGATTGACCGGGCACTTGCCGAATGCCCGCCGGGGTCCGACATGCGATCCGTTGCGGGCGCGGAAGCGCGCGTTCTCAGCGTCGTACCTTGAACTGGATGGTGCAGAGCAGCCTCGGCGCGCGAATGCTCATGGCTGGCGTCGCGCGCTCGAGCACGCCCAACGCACCCGGTACTAATACGGTCTCCGTATCATTTGCCGCCGATCCGTAAACTCCTACCGGGCGAACGGCCGTGGGATACAGCTGATCGCGACAAATTTCTAAAACTTGAACGGATCGCGCAGCTTTGCCGCAAGGCCTGATGCGAACGATGGCGGGACGATCGCGAAGGCGGTCACGACAAGTGCCATCGTTCACGGAGAGCCTCGACCAATGCCGATCCTGCCGCAGGGCCTACGCAAGCCGCAGACCGACCAGACCAGCGACCCGACCGGATTGTTCGAGACCGACACCTGGTTCATACCCGACCTGACCAAGCCGTGGCTGTTCACTCAGGCCCCCGCGGCGGCAGCCGCGCCACCTCCGGCGCCGGCTGCGGATCCGTCGGCCGCGATTGCGCTGTATGGCAATTTCTGCAGCGTCGCCGCGACCGTCACCACCACGTCCAGCACGACCAAGAGCGTCACGACTCCGACGATCAGCACGACTGCCGCTGCGGCGACCACCGCGACCAAGAGCACCGTGCCGGCCTGGGTGAACACGCTCACCAACGCCCAGATCAAGGCCGACATGACGGCCGCGATCACCAACGGCACGGTCACCTATGCCGGCCTGCTCAAGGTCTTCACCGATGTCGACGCGACGCTGGCCGCGACCAAGACCAAGCTGAGCGCCAGCCAGTTCGCCGATCTCAAGACGATCGCGGCAAACCTGAACAACGGCGTGTCGACGTCGAGCTATCTGACCTATGTCACGCAGGCATTCGTCAACGGCAACGCCGCCAACGCGACCTGGACCGGCGGCGCCGCGAGCTCGGTTGCGCTGGGCAATCTCGCGACCGGCTCGACCGAGCTGCAGTTCGCCGAGCTGATCGGCAAGTGGTTCCTCGGCACCGATCTGCCGTCGTCGAAGGTCATCCTCGGCAGCACCCAGTTCTCGGTGTCCTACTCGAACTCGGCCAAGCCGCTGTTCTCGGCCGCCGGCGCCAGCATGAACGACATCAACCAGGGCTATCTGGGCGACTGCTACCTGCTCGCCGGCCTCGCCGAAGTGGCCTACAAGGAGCAGTCGGTCATCTCATCGATGTTCACGAGCAACGGCAACGGCACCTATGGCGTGCGCTTCTACGTGAACGGCACCGCGCGCTACGTCACGGTCAATACCGCGCTCGCCAACGGCGGCACCATCTTCAACAATGGCGGCAGCGCGATCTGGGCGAGCCTCGCCGAGAAGGCCTATGCCGAGCTGCAGGCCAGCGGCGTCTACACCGGAAATTCGGTCAATTACGGCAATTCCTACACCACGATCGGCAATGGCGGCGCCCCGCAGATCGCGCTGGAGGCGATCACCGGCGCGACCCAGATCACTGACTTCCGCGCGATGGGCGGCTCATGGGGCAAGGTGGTCTATAATTCGTCGTTCGGCGTGACCAACTATACCACCGGCAATTCGACCTCCGGCGTGCTGGCGACGATTGCGGCCAGCCTCGCCGCCGGCGACGACGTCATCCTGTCGTCCTACACCAACGCCAAGGACTCGACCGGCAAGACGACCCTGGTCGCCAATCACGCGATGTCGATCTACGGCTACAACAGCGCCACCGGCATGCTGCAGGTTCGCAACCCCTGGGGCTCGGCGGCCGGGCAGTATTGGCAGACCACGTTCGAGGTCAGCCTCGCGACGTTGCTTGCGGCCGGCGATACGATCACCATCGACAATGTCGGCGACGCCAAGAAGCTCGCGGCGAGCACCACCACGACGTCGTCGGGGCTGAAGCTCGTCTCCGACGCCAACGACCTCTCTGCGGCCGCATCCGGCTTCGTCCAGGCGATCGCCTCGCTCACGGACGGTGGCTCGTCGAACGTGGCGTTCACGCAAGGCCAGACCCTGCAGCAGCGCACGCTGGCGATGCCGATGGCGGCGTGATCCGCCGAAGGCAACCCCAGTCTCCGTCATTCCGGGGCATTCGCGCGCGAAATGGCAAAGCCATTTTGTGCGCGAATGAGCCCGGAATCCATAATCACAGAACGGTGTCGTGGAGCGAGATGCCCACCACGAGTGTGCCTCAAAGCCGCTCCCTGTGGGTATGGGTTCCGGGCTCGCGTTGCGCGCGCCCGGAACGACGCCAGACGTGATCTGCATGGGGAGATGACCAGGTCTTGCCGGCCCGTAGCGCCACGGATGCGTGCAGTCCCCGTTAAGCATCCGACTTAACGCCACGCGAACGCAGGTCCCGGAGGCTTGCGGCGGGGATGTCGGACCGAGAGGCGGGATCAGTCGATGCAGGCGTGTACGGATCAGGGCGCATGGGCGCTGGCGCTGTCGCTGCATCTGCTCGGCATCGTCGCCGATCCCGGGCGCATCCAGCACGAGGCCGGCCGCAGCGATGCGCTCTCCATCGATGATCTCCTGCGCGCGACTGCGCGCTTTCCGGTCAAGGCCAGGCTGATCACGTCCAAAGTTGCGCGGTTGAAGTCCACGCCGCTGCCGACGGTGGCCGTGCTCAGGGATGGCGGCTTTGCGGTGATCGGCAAGGTGACCGAGACCGGCGTGTTGATCCAGGGGCTCGCCGATGCCGGACCGCGCCTGCTGAGCTTTGTCGAGTTCGAAGCCGTCTGGTCCGGCCAACTCATCCTGATCGCCAAGCGCGCGGAGCTCTCCGACACGGCGCGCCGGTTCAATTTCGGCTGGTTCGTCGCTGCTATCGGCAAATACCGCCGCATCCTGATCGAGGTGCTGCTGGCGTCGTTCGTGATCCAGCTGTTCGGCCTGGCGACGCCGATGATCTTCCAGGTCGTGATCGACAAGGTGCTGGTGCATCGTGGACTGTCGACCTTGGAGGTGATGGTCGCGGGCCTCGCGCTGATCGCGCTGTTCGAGGCCGTGCTGTCCGGCCTGCGCACCTATCTGTTCACGCACACCTCCAACCGCATCGACGTCGAGCTCGGCGCGCGGCTGTTCCGGCACCTGATGCGGCTGCCGCTGGCCTATTTCGAGAGCCGCCGCGTCGGCGACAGCGTCGCGCGGGTGCGCGAGCTCGAGACCATCCGGCAGTTCATCACCTCGTCCTCGATCACGCTGGTGCTCGATCTCGCCTTCGCCGCCGTCTTCATCGGCGTGATGTTCCTGTACAGCTCGACCCTGGCGTGGATCGTCTGCGGCACGCTGCCGGTTTATGCGCTGCTGTCGCTGGCGACGACGCCGGCGTTCCGCACCCGGCTCGACGAGAAATTCCGCCGCAGCGCCGAGAACCAGGCCTTCCTGGTCGAGAGCGTCACCGGCGTCGAGACCATCAAGGCGATGGCCGTCGAGCCGCTGATGCAGCGGCGCTGGGAGGAGCAGCTCGCGAGCTATGTCGGGGCCTCATTCTCGGCTGCGCAGATCGGAAATTGGGCGAGCCAGGCCGCGGGCCTGCTCAACAAGGGCATCGGCGCGCTGACGCTCTTTGTTGGCGCCGGGCTCGTGATCGCCAACAAGATGACGGTGGGCGAGCTCGTCGCTTTCAATATGCTGGCCAACCAGGTGTCGGGTCCGGTGTTGCGGCTGGCCCAGGTCTGGCAGGATTTCCACCAAGTGCGCCTGTCGGTGGAGCGGCTCGGCGACATCCTCAACACGCCGGTGGAGGCGAAGAGCGGCGGCGCCGAGCAGAACCTGCCGCCGCTGGACGGTGCGATCGAGTTCGAGCGCGTCACCTTCCGCTATGGCCTCAACACCCAGCCGGTGCTGCGCGAGGTCTCTCTCAAGATCGGGGCAGGGCAGGTGGTCGGCATCGTCGGCCCCTCCGGCTCCGGCAAGAGCACGATCGCCAAGCTGGCGCAGCGGCTGTATCAGCCGGAAGCCGGCCGCGTGCTGGTCGACGGCATCGACACCGCGGTGCTCGATCCGTCCTGGCTGCGGCGGCAGATCGGCGTCGTGTTGCAGGAGAACGTGCTGTTCAACCGTTCGGTCCGCGACAACATCGCGCTCGCCGATCCCGCGCTTCCGATGGAGAAGATCGTGGAGGCGGCGAAGCTCGCCGGCGCGCACGAGTTCATCTGCCGGATGCCGCAGGGCTATGACACCGTGATCGGCGAGCGCGGCGTGTCGCTGTCCGGCGGCCAGCGCCAGCGCATCGCGATCGCGCGCGCGCTGGTGGGCGATCCCCGCATTCTCATCTTCGACGAGGCGACGTCGGCGCTCGACTACGAATCCGAAAGCATCATCCAGGCCAACATGCGCGACATCGTACGCGGCCGCACCGTGCTAATCATCGCGCACCGGCTGTCGACGGTGCGCAGCGCCGACCGCATCCTGACCATCGAGAACGGCGTCATCGTCGAGGACGGCACGCATGAGCAGCTGGTGGCCGGCGGCGGCCGCTATGCGACCCTGCACCGAATCCAGTCCGCGGGCCGCTGAGGAGAGGGCGATGAGCACACCTGCAAGCCTCCTGCGTGGCTTCTCGTTCGGCGGCAAGACCTCTGAACAGGAGTTTCTGCCCGCGGCCCTCGAAATCACCGAGACGCCGCCCAATCCGCTCGGGCGCATTACCGCGCTGGCGCTGTGCACCGTCACCTTCGCCGCGCTCGGCTGGGCCGTGCTCGGCAAGGTCGACATCGTCGCCGTCGCCAGCGGCAAGGTGATCTCGCATACCCGCACGCAGGTGGTGCAGCCGTTCGAGACCGCGAGCGTCAAGGCGGTGCTGGTGCAGCCCGGCCAGCGCGTGCGCGCCGGCGATGCGCTGATCGAGCTCGACAAGACGGCGGTGACGGCGGAGGCCGACCGCGCCCGCAGCGATTTGATCGCGAGCCTGCTCGACGAGGTCCGGCTGGCGGCGTTTCTCGATGGTGTGAAGAGTGGACCGTTCGAACTGGTGGTCGGCGCCGAGCCGCTCGACCGCGCCCGCGCCCAGGCGCAGCTCACCGCGCAGGTTGCGATGCGCGCCAGCCAACTGGCGGCGCTGGCGCAGGAGCGCGCCCAGCATGTCGCCGAGCGCGAGGCGTTGCAGCAGACGGTCGCCAAATATGAGCAGACGCTGCCGATGGTGACGCAGCGCGCGGACATCCGCATCAAGGCCAGCGAGATCGGCAACGCCTCGATCATCGCGCGGCTGGAGAGCCAGCAGCTTCTGGTGGAGACCCGCGCGGAGCTCGAGATCAACAAGGCCAAGATCATTGCGCTCGATGCGACCATCGCCGGCCTCGATCAGAAGATCGCCGCCACCGAGGCCGACATGCGCGACAAGGCGATGCGCGATCTCGCGACCGCGCGCGAGCGCGCCCGCGCCGCCGGCGAAGCGCTGACCAAGGCCACCCGCCGCGCCGAGTTGCAGACCCTGCGCGCGCCGATCGACGGCACCGTGCAGCAGATGCACGTCGCAGCGGCCGGAGCCGTGGTGACCCCGGCGCAGCAGCTGCTGTCGGTCGTGCCCGATGACGACCGGATCGAGGTCGAGGCCGTGGTCGAGAATCGCGACGTCGGCTTCGTCGAGGCCGGCCAGCGCGTCGAGCTGAAGGTCGACGCCTTCCCGTTCACGCGCTATGGCCTGCTCGGCGGCAGGGTGACCTCGGTCGATCGCGATGCCGAGGCCGCTCCGGTCAATTCCAGCAGCGTGCAGGGCGCCGAGCGGCAGGCCGACCAGACCGACCGCGTCGAGGCCAGCGAGCGGCTGCGCTACATGGTCCACATCGCGCTTGATCGCGCGACCCTCGACGTCGATGGCCGCGCGGCGGCGCTGGTGCCGGGCATGTCGGTCAAGGCCGAGATCCTGACCGGCAAGCGGCGCATCATCGATTTCCTGCTGGCGCCCTTGCGCGAGCATGTCCACGACGCCATGCGTGAGCGCTGAGCCTGCGGCCGAGCCGTCATGCTTAATGCGCCCCGGCGTATTTGAGCAAAAATGCCCGGTCAAATCTGCCGGGCATCGCTTACGGAACGCTCGTGCTTTGACGGTATCGTTGGCAGCATACCTTTCCTCATTGCGGCGTGACGGCTCATCATCATGAACGAGACCAAATCGGTATTGCGCGACCTCGAACACGCGATTGCGCGTGGCACGGCCGACAGCCGCGAGCGGGCGCTGTGGCATGCGACCGATCTGCTGCTCGCCGGCCGCTATTGCGAGGAGGAGATCTCGACCTTCGGCGAGGTGATCGGCCGGCTCGCGGACGAGATCGAGGTCGAGGCGCGCGCCAAGCTCGCCGATCGTCTCGCCAGGATCGAGTATTCGCCGGCCAGCGTCATTCGCAAGCTCGCCTTCGATGACGAGATCTGGGTCGCCGGCCCGGTGCTGCGCGAGTCCGAACGGCTCGATGACGCCGCGCTGGTCGAGAATGCCACCACCAAAAGCCAGGCGCATCTGCTCGCCATCGCCGAGCGCAAGTCGCTGAGCCCCGAGGTGACCGACGTGCTGGCGCGGCGCGGCGACCGCGAGGTCGCCACCGCAGTGGCGCGTAACCACGGCGCCCAGTTCTCAGGCTCGGGCTTCCTGCACATGGTCAAGCGGGCAGAGAACGATTCCATCCTGGCGGAGCATCTCGGCCGCCGCCTCGACATCCCGCGGCATCTGTTCCAGCAACTGATCGCGAAAGCGTCAGACGATGTCGGCAAGCGGCTGGCCAGCGAGCGCCCGGAGTTGTTGGGCGAGATCGAGAGCTCGGTCGCCAACATCGCCGGCGATCTGCAATCGAAGTTCGGACCCGGCTCGCGCAACTACTTCGTCGCCAAGCGCACCGTGACGATCCAGCACCGCCTCGGCAATCTGCAGGAGAGCACCATCGCCGGCTATGCGACCGCGCACAAGGTCGACGAGGTCACGATCGGCCTGTCGCTGCTGTCGGGCCTGCCGGTCGACGTCGTCGACCGTGCGCTGTTCGACCGCAACCGTGAGATGCTGCTGATGCTGGCCAAGGCGCTCGGTTTTTCGTGGGACACGATGATGGCGCTCGCTTTCCTCGGCGCCCGCGAGCACAAGATGACGGCCGGCGAGCTGGACGACCTGGAGCGCGACTACATCCGGCTTCAGACCCAGACGTCGCGCAGCGTGCTCGAATTCTACCAGACGCGAAAGAATGCCGGAAAATCCGGCGTCAAGCATGCGCCACGGGCCGTGGCGCATTGAGGCCCAAGCGAGAGAGGTGACCGCGGATGAATGGCATGGGACTTCATCTCCACAGCGGGCGAGGGCACGGTGGCCGCGACGCCGTGGACCGCGCCGCGGTCGATGCCGCCTGGCACGTACTCGAAGCCGCCAATGAGCTCGGCGACGAAGCCACCGTCGCCGCCTGCCGCCGCATCATCGATGCGAGCCTCAACGGGGTAGGGGCAGATCAGGCCGATTTGCAGCGCGTGGCGGATTACTTCCGCTAGGTCTCGCCTCGGGGCTTCCCTAAACGGCCGGACCCGCGCGGCCCCACGATCCGCGTAAGCAAGGCACGATCTCGCCTCGTCATTGCGAGCGCAGCGAAGCAATCCAGGGTGGTGAGCGGGACTCTGGATTGCTTCGCTGCGCTCGCAATGACGCGCCGAAATAGCTCTCCTCAAACGAACAGCTCGTAGCCGAGATAAAAGCGTGACGTAGCGGCTACGTTGAGATTGGCTCACACCGCCGCAAGCTGCGGATCCGCTTTTCCAGCGCGCCTGGCCGTCTTGTGCTTCGCCGGCTCGAACAATGCGCTCGCCGCGATTCCCGCCGTATCGGCGACATCAGGATTGCGCGACACCATGGCGGCGACGATCGCGCCGTCGATCAGCAGCGCCAGCTGATGCGCAAAACTCTCCGGCTCCGCCGCGCCCATTTCGCGCGCGAGCTTTTCGATGTGTGCCAGCACCACCTTCTTGTGCCGCAGCGCAATGGTGCGGAACTGCTTCTGGTCCTTGTCGTGCTCGCCGACCGCATTGATGAAGGGGCAGCCGTAGAACCGCTCCTCGCTGAACCAGCTCTTCAGCGCCGGGAAGATGCGCGCGAGCTTGGTCTCGGCGTCACCGCCGCCGCTCTCCATCGCGCCGATGAACCATTCCCGCCACTGCCTGCCTTCGCTTTCGAGCACGGCGGTGACCAGCGCGGTCTTCGATCCGAACAGTTTGTACAGCGTGGTCTTCGCCGTGCCGGCCTCGCTGATGATGGCATCGATGCCGGTGGCGTTGATGCCGTTCTTGCAGAACAGATGCGTCGCCGCGCCGAGCAGGCGGCCGCGCGCCGACTCGTCATCACCAGCGGCGATCGGTCGCGCGACCGCCTGCTTCTTGGCTGAGTGTTTGCCCGCGGCCGGCTTGATCTCTTTCTTGCCCATGCGCGCAAGCTTATGCGCTGTGCGCGTGAGTCAGCAAGGCCGCTGATGCGGATGAGGCAGCGCTGCGCTCAATTTCATCGCTGATGGCAGCACTCTGCATGGCGCTTGGGCAGGCGAGGGCGCGCCAGATCCCGCCATCTTCTTCTAAGCCGCGAGGATCATTCCGCCTTTTGATTTCCCTGGTCCCTGGCACGCTTCGTGCAGGAAACAGACCGTTCGGTATCCTCGATCCCAGGGAGAGAAAAGAGATGACCGCTGTGGTTCAGAAGACGGCGCTGACGGGCTGCCTCGCACCTATCGACAAAGGCGGGCTCGAACAGCTCATCGCCAACGGCAAGGCCAACCCCAAGGTCATCAAGACCCTGAAGTGCAAGACCGTCGCGGAGGGCAAGTTCCGCCATGCCAACTACATCCGCAACCTCGCGCCCTATATCGTCGACGAGCCGCCGGGGCTGCTGGGCGACGACACCGCGCCGAATCCGTCGGAAGCTTCGCTCGCCGCGCTCGGCTCGTGCCTCGCGGTCGGCCTGCACGCCAATGCCGTGCATCGCGGCTGGATCGTCAACAAGCTCGAGCTGGAGCTCGAAGGCGATCTCAACATCACCGCGGTCTGGGGCACGGGCGACGTCTCCGAGAAGCCGGTCGGCTTCACCGATGTGCGCGTCAAGGTCGACATGGAGTGTGAGGGCATCTCCAAGGACGAGGTCCAGGCGCTGATCGATCACGTCAAGAAGTGGTCGCCGGTCGCCAACACCTTCACGCGGCCGGTCAATCTCGACGTCGGGATCTGAGCTGACCACGCGCAGCGGAGGGCGTCATCATGGGTTCACTCGGACAGCATCTGGCGGTCGACCGTGCGGGCGTGATGCCCGTGCCGTCGACCGTGGAGCAGGTGGCGGCGATCGCGCGCAACGAGCTCGCGCCGCTGGCCTCTGGCATCGACGCCGGCACGGTGTACCCGGCTGACGTGCTCCGCCGCTTCGGCGAGGTTGGCGCTTGGGGCAGCCATGTGCCGGAAGATGGCGCAGCCGATCTCAACTGCGCCATCGGCTCCATCGCGGCGATCGGCGAGGTCTGCGGCGCCTCCGCCTTCATGGCGTGGTGCCAGAACACGTTGGTCTGGTACATCGCCAATTCGAGCAATGCGGCGCTGAAGGATCGTCTGCTCGACGATGCCGCCAGCGGCAAGCTGCTCGGCGGCACCGGGCTCTCGAATCCGATGAAGAGCTTCTTCGGTATCGAGAAGCTCAAGCTGAAGGGGCGGAAGGTCGAGGGCGGCTATGTCGTGCGCGGCGCGCTGCCCTGGGTCTCCAACCTCGGGCCGGACCACATGTTCGGCACGATCTTCGAACGCGAGGATGCGCCCGGCGAGATCGTGATGTTCGTCGCCGACTGCGCTGATCCGGCGGTCACCTTGCAGCCGTGCCAGCCGTTCCTCGCCATGGATGGTACCGGCACCTACGGCATCCAGTTCCGCGATTTGTTCGTGCCGGATGAACTCATCCTCGCCGATCCCGCCGGTCCCTTCGTCAAGAAGATCCGTGCCGGCTTCATCCTGCTGCAGGCCGGCATGGCGCTCGGCTTGATCAAGGACTGCATCAAGATCATGCAGGAGGTCGAGGCGCCGCTCGGCCACGTCAACCGCTATCTGCCGCAACAGCCGGTCGACTTCAGCGCGCTCGCCGACGAGCTCGCGAAGGAGACTGCTGTACTCGCCAGCGATCCCTACAACACCGACGAGACCTACTGGCGCAAGGTGGTCGCGCTCCGCCTGCGGGCGGGCGAGGCCAGCGTCGCTGCCGCTCACGCCGCGATGCTCCATTGCGGGGCGCGCGGCTACATCAAGGGCAATCGCGCCGAACGTCGCCTGCGCGAGGCCTATTTCGTCGCGATCGTCACCCCCGCGACCAAGCAGCTCCGCAAGATGCTCGCCGACGGCTGACGCCGGCGAGAACGGCAAACAACGAAGTTTAGACCAGGAGAGGCCTGCCATGACGGACGTACTGATTACTGCCGGCGAACTCGCTGACTTCATCAAGACAGAGCCGTGTGTCGTCATCGACACCCGCAATCCCGATGCCTACGCTGCGGGCCATCTTCCCGGCGCCGTCAACGTCCATGAAATTTTCACCTATCTCTCGACCTCGACGCCCGAAGGCATCGAGGAGCTGAAGACGAAGTTCGCCGACGCGTTCGGCGCCGCCGGCCTGTCGGGTGCCGAGACCGCCGTGGTCTACGAGCAGTCGATGAACTCCGGTTTCGGTCAGTCTTGCCGCGGCTACTTCCTGCTCACCATGCTCGGCTATCCCAAGGTCAAGGTGCTGCACGGCGGCTACGACGCCTGGGCCGCGGCAGGCCTGCCGGTCACCACCGACGTGCCGTCGCCGGCCAAGGCCTCGTTCAAGATCGTGCCGGAGGCGGGCGCCATCCTGATCGACGCGAAGGCCATGCTCGCCGCCGTCGGCAATCCGGCGATCGCGATCCTCGACGTCCGCGACGTCGACGAGTGGATCGGCGATTCCTCCTCGCCCTACGGCAAGGACTTCTGTCCGCGCAAGGGCCGCATCCCCGGCGCCGTCTGGCTCGAATGGTACCGCATGATGAAGCCGACCGGCGAAGGCCCGCGCTTCAAGTCGAAGGACGAGATCCTCGCCGAATGCGCCACCGTCGGCATCACCCAGGACACGCCGGTCTATCTCTACTGCTTCAAGGGCGCGCGCGCGTCGAACACGTTCCTGGCGCTGAAGAACGCCGGCGTGAAGGATGTGCGGATGTATTTCGGCTCGTGGAACGAGTGGTCGCGCGATCCATCGCTGCCGATCGAGGAAGGTCTGCCGATGCCGGCTCTGACCAGCAAAGCGGCATAGAAGCTGCATGAGATGCACGTCCGGCCGCTGAAAAACGCGGCCGGATGAGCAGTTTGAAGGCGCTGATAGCGCAGGTGTGACAAAGGGGCGCAGCACATGTCGATTTTCGATGATCCGTTCGATGCCGAGTCTCGCGTGAATGCCGGTTGTATCTGCGGCCAGCATCGCAGCCCGGCCGAACACGAGCACGCCATGGCGCTGCGCTGTGAGCCGGTGGTGGACTCCACTGAGAAGCAGTACGAGAACGTGGTCGCTTCGGCCGTGCTGCGCGCCGTGTTCCCCGAGGTTGCCACGCGCCGCGCGTTCCTGAAGACGGTCGGCGCAGCCACTGCGCTTGCGGCTGTTTCTCAGTTCTTCCCACTGAAGACGGCGACAGAAGCGTTCGCGCAGTCCGGCACGCCCGAGAAGAAGGATCTCAAGGTCGGCTTCATCCCGATCACCTGCGCGACGCCGATCATCATGGCCGCGCCGCTCGGCTTCTATGCCAAGGCTGGCCTGAACGTCGAGGTGGTCAAGACCGCCGGCTGGGCCGTGATCCGCGACAAGACCATCAACAAGGAATACGACGCCGCGCACATGCTGGCGCCGATGCCGATCGCGATCTCGCTGGGCCTCGGGGCGCAGCCGATCCCGTTCACCGTGCCCGCGATCGAGAACATCAACGGGCAGGGCATCGTGCTGTCGATGAAGCACAAGGACAAGCGCGACCCGAAGGACTGGAAGGGCATGAAGTTCGCCATTCCGTTCGACTATTCGATGCACAATTATCTGCTGCGCTACTATCTCGCGGAGCACGGCATCGATCCCGATACCGACGTGCAGCTTCGCTCGGTGCCGCCGCCGGAAATGGTCGCCAATCTCCGCGCCGACAACATCGACGGCTTCCTCGCCCCCGACAACATCTGCCAGCGCGCGATCTATGACGGCGTCGGCTATCTGCACATCCTGTCGAAGGAGATCTGGGATGGCCATCCCTGCTGCAGTTTCGCCGCCAGCCGCGAGTTCATCACGACGGCGCCGAACAGCTTTGCCGCGCTGACCCGCGCCATCGTCGATGCGACCGCCTATGCGTCCAAGGCCGAGAACCGCAAGCAGATCGCGGAGGCGATTGCGCCGGCCAACTACATCAACGCGCCGGTGACCGTGCTAGAGCAGGTGCTGACCGGCACCTATGCCGACGGTCTCGGTGGCGTGAAGACCGACCCGAAGCGCGTCGATTTCGATCCGTTCCCCTGGCAGTCCTTCGCGGTGTGGATGCTGACCCAGATGAAGCGCTGGGGCCAGATCAAGGGCGACGTCGACTACAAGGCGGTCGCCGAACAGATCTATCTCGCTACTGACACCCGCAAGGTCATGACGGAGATGGGGCTCTCGCCGCCGAAGGATTCCTACAAGTCGTTCTCGGTGATGGGCAAGAGCTTCGATCCGACCAAGCCGGACGACTATGTCGCGAGCTTCAAGATCAAGAAGGCGTCGTGATGGTGGCAGCGCTGTCGGCCTCGCCAATGGTGTCGTCCCGGCGAACGCCGGGACCCATACGCCGTGACCTGTCGTGGGGCAGGGCTGGTGGAGAATATCTTATCCATCCATCGGATTCGGTGGTTATGGATCCCGGCGTTCGCCGCGATGACGGCGGTGGGTGGGGCGGCTGATGAGCAACTCGCTCCGGCTGCGCGCCGCCGTCGTCTCGATCGTCCTTCTCGCCGTGTTCCTCGGCGCCTGGCATCTTGCCACGCGCAGCACCGGCACGGCCGCCAACATGAGCCCGGAATACGCCAAGCTGATGGGCATGACCGCCACCCAAGGCAAGTCCGCCATGCCCGGGCCGCTCGATGTCGGCGCCAAGCTGTGGGAGCATTTGAAGCGGCCGTTCTACGACAACGGCCCCAACGACAAGGGTCTCGGCATCCAGCTCGCCTACTCGATCGGGCGTGTCATGCTGGGCTATCTGATCGCGGTCGCCATCGCGATTCCGCTCGGCTTCCTGATCGGCATGTCGCCCTTGATGAGCAAGGCACTGGATCCGTTCATCCAGATCCTCAAGCCGATCTCGCCGCTCGCCTGGATGCCGCTGGCGCTCTACACCATCAAGGATTCCAGCCTGTCGGCGATCTTCGTGATCTTCATCTGCTCGGTGTGGCCGATGCTGATCAACACCGCGTTCGGCGTCGCGAGCGTGCGCAAGGAGTGGATCAACGTCGCGCGCACCTTGGAGGTCGGGAATTTCCGGCGCGCCTTCACGGTGATCCTGCCGGCGGCGGCGCCGACGATCCTGACGGGCATGCGGATCTCGATCGGCATTGCCTGGCTCGTGATCGTCGCGGCCGAGATGCTCGTCGGCGGCACCGGCATCGGCTACTTCGTCTGGAACGAGTGGAACAACCTGTCGATCACCAATGTGATCATCGCGATCCTGCTGATCGGCGTCGTCGGCATGGTGCTGGACCAGCTCCTCGCCCGCGTGTCGCGGCTCGTGACGTTTCCGGAGTAGGGCGCATGATCGGGCAAGCTGCTGCAACGGGCGCGACTCTGTTCCCCTCCCCCTTGCGGGGAGGGGTTAGGGGTGGGGGTGCCACAAGCGAGAGTCTTTGTGGAGGACCCCCCTCCCTGACCCTCCCCCACAAGGGGGGAGGGAACGGAGAGACCGCGTCATGAGCGACAAATTCATCTCCATCGAAGGCATTGCCAAGCGTTATGACGGCGCGCGGAGCACGACGATCTTCGAGAACCTCTGGCTCGGCATGACCAGGGGCGAGTTCGTCTGCGTGATCGGGCATTCCGGCTGCGGCAAGACGACGGTGCTCAACATCCTGGCCGGGCTCGACGCGCCGAGCGAGGGCGTGGTCGTCGTCGACGGCCAGGCCATCGAAGGGCCGAGCCTCGACCGTGCCGTGATCTTCCAGAGCCATGCGTTGCTGCCGTGGCGGACGGTGCTCGGCAACGTCGCCTATGCGGTCTCGTCGAAATGGCGCAAATGGGATCGCGCCAAGGTCAAGGCGCATGCGCTGAAATATATCGAGCTGGTCGGCCTCGCCGGTTCCGAGCACAAGCGTCCCTCGGAGCTGTCCGGCGGCATGAAGCAGCGCGTCGGCATCGCGCGGGCGCTGTCGATTACGCCGAAGATCATGCTGATGGACGAGCCGTTCTCGGCGCTCGATGCGCTGACCCGCGGTACTTTGCAGGACGAGGTCCGGCGCATCTGCGTCGAGACCGGGCAGACCGTGTTCATGATTACCCACGACGTCGACGAGGCGATCTACCTTGCCGACAAGATCGTGCTGATGACCAACGGCCCCGGCGCGGTGCTGGCCGAGATCGTCGAGAACCCGCTGCCGAAGGACCGGCTGCGCGGCGACCTGCACCGCCATCCGCTGTACTATTCGCTGCGCAACCACATCATCGATTTCCTGGTCAGCCGCAGCAAGACCTTCACCGCCGAGACGCCGGACCATGATCCGCGCAAGGTGCCGGTGGTGAAGATCGGCCGCACCGAGCCGACGATCGTCGCGTCCAAGCCGGCCGACAGCGACGCGCCGCAGGCGGCGGCGCGCTGACGCTCAGAAGAAACCCTCAACGAAGGCCCATCAAGGGAGACCAAGCATGAAGCGATCCGACCTCACCGAGAAGCTGCTCGACATCAAGCGCGAGAAGGGCTGGAGCTGGAAATACATCTGCGAGAAGATCGGCGGCTATTCCGAGGTGCTGATCGTCGGCGCCATTCTCGGCCAGATGAAGCTGACCAAGCCGCAGGCGGCCAATGCCGGCGAGCTGTTTGGCCTCTCGAAGTCCGAGATTTCGATGCTGAACGAGACGCCGATGCGCGGCGAGGGCGTGCAGATGCCGCCGACCGATCCGCTGATCTACCGCTTCTACGAGCTGGTGATGATCAACGGCCCGGCCTGGAAGGAGCTGATCCAGGAGGAGTTCGGCGACGGCATCATGTCGGCGATCGACTTCGACATGGTGATGGAGCGCCTGCCCAATCCGAAGGGTGACCGCGTCAAGATCTCGATGTCGGGCAAGTTCCTGCCGTACAAGTATTACGGCGCGAGCGGCAACGTGCCGGAGTATGGATTTAAAGAAGAATAGGTGAGCAGGGAGTGGCGAGTAGCGAATAGGAAAGGATTCCCTACTCGCTATTCGCCCACTCGCTATTCGCGCGTTACTGCCCGGCCTTGATCTGCGCGACCGCGGTGGCCAGCAGCTCGCTCATCTTGGCCCGGATCTCGGCCTCGGTGACGCCCTTGGCCGAGAGATCGCCCAGCACCTTGCGCACGACATCAGCGTCGCCGGCTTCCTCGAAGTCGGCCGCAATGACGTCCTTGGCATAGGCGTCGGCGTCAGCGCCGGACTTGCCGAGCTTTTCGGCGGCCCACAGGCCGAGGAGCTTGTTGCGGCGGGCTTCCGCCTTGAATTTCAATTCCTCGTCATGAGCGAACTGCTTCTCGAACGCGTCCTCGCGCTTGTCGAACGTGGTCATAGCCGGAACTTCCAGTGTTGCCGAAAAGGGTTAACCGCGCAGGCGGTTGCGGGGCGGTGGCCGCATGCCTAAATAATTGGAACACAACGCCAATACAACGGGCACGAGGCCGCAGGAAGGCCGGTAAAACTGAGGTCCGGGAGTCCGGATCGATTGTGCTCGGGACCCCAATGGGATAGGTTCAATTTGGCCCGGTTCTTGTTCTGTTTCCGTCCGATCCGGGCCTCGCGGCAGCTCCGTCGTGGTCCTGTCCAAAATCATCCGGAGCCCACCAATTTCATGGATTTCAACAAAACACGGTACATCCCAATGAGCCGTCGGCGTCGCATTTATGAAGGCAAGGCCAAGGTCCTTTACGAAGGTCCCGAGCCGGGCACCCTGATCCAGCACTTCAAGGACGACGCCACCGCCTTCAATGCCAAGAAACACCAGGTGATCGAAGGCAAGGGCGTCCTCAACAACCGGATCTCGGAGTACCTGTTTCAGCACCTCAACGACATCGGGGTGCCGACCCACTTCATCCGCCGTCTCAACATGCGCGAGCAGTTGATTCGCGAGGTCGAGATCGTTCCGCTCGAGGTCGTGGTGCGCAACGTGGCGGCGGGCTCGCTGTCGCAGCGCCTCGGCATCGAGGAGGGCACCCAGCTGCCGCGTTCGATCATCGAATTCTATTACAAGAACGACCAGCTCAACGACCCCATGGTGTCGGAAGAGCACATCACTGCGTTCGGCTGGGCGACGCCCCAGGAGATCGACGACATCATGGCGCTCGCCATCCGCGTCAACGACTTCCTGACCGGTCTCTTCCTCGGCATCGGCATCCGCCTCGTCGACTTCAAGATGGAATGCGGCCGGCTGTTCGAGAACGAGATGATGCGGATCATCGTCGCCGACGAGATTTCCCCCGATTCGTGCCGGTTGTGGGACATCAAGTCGAACGAGAAGCTCGACAAGGACCGCTTCCGTCGTGATCTTGGCGGCCTTCTGGAGGCCTATACCGAGGTCGCCAAGCGGCTCGGCATCCTCATCGAGAACGAGCGTCCGGCGGGCTCCGGCCCGGTCCTGGTCAAGAGCTAAAGGGAATCAAGACGTGAAAGCGCGTGTCACGGTGACACTGAAAACCGGCATCCTCGATCCGCAGGGCAAGGCGATCGAGGGCGCCCTCAAATCGCTCGGCGTCGACGGTGTCGCCAGCGTGCGCCAGGGCAAGGTGTTCGACATCGAGCTCGCCGGCGCCGACAAGGCCAAGGCGGAGGCGGCGTTGAAGGCCGCCGCCGACAAGCTGCTCGCCAACACGGTGATCGAGAATTATGCCATCGAGATGAAGGGCTGACGGGGCTTGGCCATGGCTGAGGTGACGAACGAGCTGATCTTCGGGATTCTCAAGCAAATCCAACAGCGGCTTGATCGCGCGGATCATCGGTTCGACGAGATGCGAGCCGATCTGACTGCTCTCCGGTCTTACCAATTGTCGATGATGCAGGATCTCCAAAACGCATATGCGGTACTCGGTCGCCTCGACGAAAGGTTTGACCGTATGGAGCGACGCCTCGAACTCAGTGAAGCTCCTTCGCTATGAAATCCGCCATACTCGTCTTCCCCGGCATCAACCGCGAACGCGACATGGCGCGGGCGCTGCGCATGATCTCCGGCCATGAGCCGGCGATGGTCTGGCACGCCGAGACGTCGCTGCCGAAGGGGACCGATCTTGTCGTCGTCCCCGGCGGCTTCTCCTATGGTGATTATCTGCGCTGTGGTGCGATCGCGGCCCGCGCCCCGGTGATGGACGCCGTGCGCGATCACGCCGCCAAGGGTGGCCTCGTGCTCGGCGTCTGCAACGGCTTCCAGATCCTGTGCGAATCCGGCCTGCTGCCGGGCGTGCTGATGCGCAACGACCGGCTGAAGTTTATCTGCAAGGACGTGCATCTGCGCGTCGAGCGCTCGGATTCGCCGTTCACCCGCGGCTACAATGCCGGCCAGGTCATCCGCGTGCCGGTCGCCCATGGCGAGGGCAACTACGCGGCCGACGAGGAAACGTTGAAGCGGCTCAATGGCGACGGGCGCGTGCTCTATCGCTATTGCTCGGCCGATGGCGAGGTCGGCGACCTCAGCAACATCAACGGCGCGGCGCATTCCATCGCCGGGATCGTCAACGAGAACGGGAATGTGCTCGGCATGATGCCGCATCCCGAGAATCACGTCGAGGACATCATGGGCTGCACCGACGGCCGCGGCCTGTTCGCCGGCCTCGTCGCCCATCTCGACCGGGCGGCCTGATCCGTTCATCGAATTCGTTCCGCTGTTTTTTCTGCAGCCGTCCGGCAACGCCGGGCGGCTGTTTGCGTTGTCCGCCCGCGACTGGGGCAGGGAACCAAGGAGGTTCTCACATGACGACGAAACACTGGCTGGGAACGGCCGCGATCATCCTGGCAATCGGCACGGCATCAGGTGCTGCATCGGCGCAGGGCGAGATGAAGCGTGAGGGCGGCGCAGCGGCCCCGACGGCGCGCGAGGCGACACGGCCCGCAGCCGAGGCCAAGGGAGAGGTGAAGGGCGGCGCCGCGGCGGCGGAGCGCGCCGGGTCCGAGGCAAAGCAGAGCACGCAGGAGCAGCGCCGTAGCGAGCCCGCAACCGGTGGGCGCGAGCAGGCGCAGGAGCGCGCGGCTGAGCGGCCGGCGCATGACGCCAAGCAGAGCGCCGAGAGCAAGGGCGGTGCGGCCGCTGAGCGCGGCCGCGATGCTAAGGAGAGCGCCGAGACCAAGTCGGCCACCGACAGCAAGCAGGCCGACAAGCAGTCGGACAGCAAGTCCAAGACCGAGTCGAGCAAGACCGAGGCGAGCAAGGCCGAGTCCAAGCAACAGCAGGACCGTGCCGCCGAATCCAAGTCGGGCGCGACGGATCGAAAGTCCGACCGCGAGGCCGATCGCAATGATCGCAACGGCCCTGACAAGGACAAGACCAAGCAGAGCCAGGACGAGCGCAAGTCCGGCACCTCCGACAAGGCGGCTGACAAGGCTGGCGACAAGGACAACGATCGCAACAAGCAGGCCAACCAGCCGACCGCTACGGACAGCAAGAACTCGACCGCGCAGCAAAACCCGCAGACCTCGCCCGCCGGCGCCGGCCAGCAGACCGGGCAGGCCAACACCCAGACCCAGCCGAACGGCACCCGCGCCAATGCGCAGGTCCAGGTCAACGAGCAGCAGAAGACCCGCGTGGTCGATCAGCTCAAGCGTGATCGCGACTTCGACCGCGCGCGAACCGACATCAACATCAATGTCAGCATCGGTGAGCGCCTGCCGGAGCGGGTGCGGCCGCGTCCGCTGCCGTCGGATATCGTGACCATCGTGCCGGAATATCGCGGCTACGAGTACACGATCGTGCGTGACGAGATCGCCATCGTCGATCCGCGCAGCCGCGAGATCGTCGACGTCATCCCGCAGAACGGCATGCGTGCCGATCGCGGTTACGACCGCGGCGGTTACGGCGTGAGCTCGACCCGGATCGTGCTGTCGGACGATCAGCGCCAGATCCTGCGCCGCGCCGCGACCGAGACGGGCACCGTGGGCTCGACGACCTCGTCCTCGTCAACCTCGTCCGGCTCGAGCTGCCTGAGCCTGCGCCGCGTGCCCGAAGAGCTGGCGCGCGCCAATCCAGAGCTTGCCAACTACCAGTATCTCGCGATCGGCGAGCAGGTGGTTCTAATCGATCCGCGCGACCAGAAGGTGGTGCAGGTCATCGACCAGCAGCAGTAAGGCCGCAGCCATCGGTTTGGCGAAGCGAGGGCGGGAGCGTGGCACGCTTCCGCCCTTTGCGTGTGTGCGCCCAGGATCAGCAGTGCGCAGGCCGAACGTGACGGTGCCCTCGCTTGAACCCGCCGTGGCGTGATTGCGTCAAACGCCCATGGGCAGTCCTGCTGCAACAGCGCAGGATTGTCGGGCCCATCGGAGCGCGCTATCAACGAAGCGTGTACCGTTGCGGCTGTGGGACTGGGGGATTTGCCGTGCCTATCGCGCTTGTCGTTCTGCTGCTCGACATCTCGCTGATCTATCATGCGTCGCGGACGGGACGCCTGCAGCCCTGGGCGTTCATCATCCTGATGGTGCCGATGATCGGTGCGCTGGCCTACATCGTGGTCGAGCTGGTGCCGGAATGGCTCGGCAGCCACGACGTCCAGAAGGCGCGCAAGCGCGTCGCCAACAAGCTCGATCCCGAGAAGTACTATCGCGAGTTGTCGGACCGCGTTGGGATCACCGACACGATCGCCAACCGCGCCGCGCTCGCTGAGGAATGCGTCGTCATCGGTCGTTATGACGAGGCCGAGCGGCACTACGACCATATCCTCAGCCTGCCGATGGGCCATGAGCCGGTCTTCGCGCTCGGCAAGGCCAAGGCGCAGTTCGCGCGGCGGCGCCCCGCGGACGCGCTAGCCACGCTCGACGAGTTGCAGAAGACGTGGCCGGACTACAACTCCACCGAGGCGCATCTGCTGTATGCGCGGGCGCTCCAGGATGCCGGCCGGACCGATGAGGCGCTCGAGGAATACCAGGCGCTCCTGGACTACGCGCCCAGCAGCGAGGTGAAGGCGCGCTACGGATCGCTACTCAAATCAGTCGGTCGCGTCGACGAGGCCAAGGTCGTGTTCACCGAGCTCCTGATCCAGATGAAGCGCTCGCCGCGCCACGTCCGGAAAGCGCAGGCCGAGTGGATCGCCGTCGCCGAGAAGCAGATCGCTGGGTAGGCTGGAGAGGCGGCGACCCTCGCTCTCTCCACACGTCATTCCGGGGCGCGCGTAGCGCGAGCCCGGAATCCATACTCACGAACGGGTATGTGTCGCGAGCTGCGCGCGGCGACGATCTTCGTCCCGGCCACCGATTGGGGGGATGGATTCCGGGCTCATTCGCGCTGCTTCAAAATGGCTTTGCCATTTTGCGCGCGAATGCCCCGGAATGACGGTGAGAGTTGAACATGATCGCTCTTGACCCGCGCTACGGCGAGCTCGCGGTCTCCGGCGTCCGCCGCTTCACCCGCTTGATCGTCCCGGAAAACGAGAACAGCGGCTTGGTGCCGGAATGCAGCATGCCGCGCAGGAAGATCAGCGAGGCGCCGGCGCGGGTGACCTCGCCGGTGGCTTCGATCAATTCGCCCTCGCGCGCGGCATCGAGGAATTCTGACGAGAAAGACACCGTCACGCCCGGGCCCTGCAGGATCGGGGCTGCGAAGGCGAACAGGCAGTAGTCGGCGAAGGTCATCAGGCAGCCGCCATGGACGTTGCCGGCGCCGTTGAGGTGCTTCTTCTCGACCCGGAAGGCGCAGCGGATCGAACCGTCCTCCTCCATCCGGTGCCAGAACGGGCCGGTGTGGGATTCGTAGCTGTCGCGCATCCAGGTGCGCCAGCCGGCGAACTCTCCATCGGTGGCGATGTGGATGCCGGGGCGGTTCTCGAAGGCGGAACGGGACAGATCGTGCACGTGACGGGGCCTTTAACTGTTGATTGACCGTCTTAAATCCGATCAATCGCTAATCTGCAAATATCCCGCCACACGGTCCGGGCCAAAGCTCTGGACAGGGCGGGAGAGGGCCGTAAAAGGCCTTTTCGCATCAGGCCCGGCTTTCTATGAAGCAGGGTTTAAGGGACCAGCGGCCCACGGGGCAAAGGCATTTCTCCATGCGCAATGAACCGCAGATCACCCCCGAGCTCGTCGCCGCCCACGGCCTGAAGCCCGACGAGTATGAGCGCATCCTGAAGCTGATCGGCCGCGAGCCGACCTTCACCGAGCTCGGCATCTTCTCGGCGATGTGGAACGAGCATTGCTCGTACAAATCGTCGCGCATCCATCTCAAGGGTCTGCCCACCAAGGCGCCCTGGGTGATCCAGGGCCCGGGCGAGAACGCCGGCGTCATCGACATCGGGGATGGCCAGGCCGTCGTGTTCAAGATGGAGAGCCACAACCACCCGAGCTATATCGAGCCGTACCAGGGTGCCACCACGGGTGTGGGCGGCATCCTTCGCGACGTCTTCACCATGGGCGCTCGCCCGATCGCCTGCCTGAATGCGCTGTCGTTCGGCGCCCCGGAGCATCCCAAGACCAGGCATCTCGTGTCCGGTGTCGTCGCCGGCATCGGCGGCTATGGCAACTCCTTCGGCGTGCCGACCGTTGGCGGCCAGACCCGCTTCCATACCCGCTATGACGGCAACATCCTGGTCAACGCCATGGCGGTGGGCCTCGCCGACGCCGACAAGATCTTCTATGCGGCCGCCTCCGGCGTGAACATGCCGATCGTCTATCTCGGCTCCAAAACGGGGCGCGACGGCATCCACGGCGCCTCAATGGCCTCGGCCGAGTTCGACGACTCCTCCGAGGAGAAGCGCCCGACGGTGCAGGTCGGCGACCCCTTCGCCGAGAAGCTGCTGCTGGAGGCGTGCCTGGAGATCATGGCCGCCGACTGCGTGATCGCGATCCAGGACATGGGCGCGGCGGGCCTGACCTGCTCGGCGGTCGAGATGGGCGCCAAGGGCGACCTCGGCGTCGATCTCGATCTGGACTCGGTGCCGACCCGCGAGACCGGCATGAGCGCCTACGAGATGATGCTCTCGGAAAGCCAGGAGCGCATGCTCATGGTGCTCAAGCCCGAGAAGGAAAAGGAAGCCGAGGCGATCTTCCGCAAATGGGGCCTGGATTTCGCGGTGGTCGGCTACACCACGCCGAGCAAGCGTTTCGTCGTGAAGCATGGCGGCGACGTCATGGCCGACCTGCCGATCAAGGAGCTCGGCGACGAGGCGCCGCTCTATGACCGTCCGCATGTCGCATCGCCCGCGCTGCCGGTGATCCACGCCCGCGAGGTCAAAGCGCCGATGGACGTGATTCCGGCGCTGGAGAAGCTGATCGCGACGCCCGACCTGTGCTCGAAGCGTTGGATCTGGGAGCAGTACGACCACGTCATTCTCGGCAACACCGTGCAGCGCCCCGGCGGCGATGCCGCCGTGGTGCGCGTGCAGGACGGGCCGAAGGGCCTCGCGCTCACCGTCGACGTCACGCCGCGCTATTGCGAGGCGGACCCGTTCGAGGGCGGCAAGCAGGCGGTGGCGGAAGCCTGGCGCAACATCACCGCCGTCGGCGGCCGGCCGCTCGCCATCACCGACAATCTCAACTTCGGCAATCCGGAGCGGCCCGAGATCATGGGCCAGTTCGTCGGCTGCCTGAAGGGCATCTCGGAGGCCTGCCGCGCGCTCGACTTCCCGGTCGTGTCCGGCAACGTCTCGCTCTACAACGAGACCAACGGAAGGGCGATCCTGCCGACGCCTTCGATCGGCGGCGTCGGCCTGCTCGACGATTTCACCAAGTCGGCCAGCATTGCCTTCAAGGCCGAGGGCGAGGCGATCCTGCTGATCGGCGACACCCACGGCTGGCTGGGCCAGTCGGTGTATCTGCGGGACATCTGCGGCCGCGAGGAGGGCGCTCCGCCGCCGGTCGATCTCGCCGCCGAAAAGCGCATCGGGGACGTCGTGCGCGGCATGATCCATGCGGGCACGGCGACGGCGGCACATGACCTATCCGACGGCGGTCTGCTGGTCGCGCTGGCAGAGATGGCGATGGCCTCCGGCATCGGCGCGCGGCTTTTGGCTTCACCTGCCTCCATCGTGCCGCATGCCTATTGGTTCGGCGAGGATCAGGCGCGCTACCTGGTGACGGTGCCGGAGACCGAGGCCGGCCGCGTGTTGGCCAAGATGCGCGGCGCCAACGTGCCGTGCACGCGGATCGGCACGACGGGCGGCACGGCGCTGGCGATTGCCGGCGAGGCGTCGGTCGAGGTCGCCGCGCTCAAGACCAGGTTCGAAAGCTGGCTGCCTGGCTACATGGGCGGCGCCGCCTAAACCTCCATTGTCGTCCCGGACAAGCTACGGCGGCGCATCGCGCCGTTGTAGCGCTGATCCGGGACCTATACTCCGTGTACGGAGTAGTCGGGCGGGCCCGCGCCAGGCAACAAGGTCCTGTGGTTGTTGGTCCCTCCGCTCGCAATGACGGAGGAGTCGGACGTGTCTTACAATACGTTCTTCGCCCCCGGAATCTGCCGCAGCACCCAGGTCGCGCCCCAGCTCAGCAGCACGCTGCCGACGAACGCGATCGTCGCCTTGGCGATCGCCGGCCCATTGAGGTCGAACAGCCAGTACTGCAGCCACAGCACGATCGGATAATGGACCAGGAACATGCCGTAGGCATCGGCCTGCAGGCGATCGAGTACGGAGAATTCCGAGCGGCGGTGATTCAGGAAGTAGGACAGGATCGCGAACAGGATCGCGGCGCTGAAGATCACGAAGAACACGCCGTAGGCCGCCTCGTACCAGTGCGGCAGCACCGGCGGATTGTCCAGCACCTGGCGCTTGATCGTGATCAGCACCCACAGCAAGGCATAAGGCACCACGGTGACCACGATCCAGGCGCCGAGCCCGCGTTGCGACATCTGTCCTTCCGCAGCCAGCAGGCCACGCTCGAAATTGGCCGAGCCGATGCCGGCGCCGATGTAGAAATAGGCGGCGTAGAGCAGCACGCGGCTGGCCTGGACCGAGAAGGGGCCCGCCTCGAACCAGTGGGTCGGCCCGAAATACAGCCGTGACGGGATGTAGAGGACGCCGGTGATCAGCAGGAAGATGAAGAAGAAATCGCGCGGATGTTCGAAGGCGCGCTGCGACAGCCGGTTGATCGGCTCGAGCAGGCGCGGCGAGACGCGATACAGCAGGGCCGCCGAGGTATCGAACGCGAGCAGCACCCAGATGAACCAGATCGGACCGCTCGGCCAGGGGCCGACGGTGACGGTCTTCCACCAGAAGGCGGAGAAGGTGGCTTCGGGATTGGCGCGCAGTTCGATCGCATAGTAGGCGAGCGGAATGAGTGTCAGCGCAGCGACGACGAAGGGCAGGCCGAGCCGAAGCAGCCGGTCGCGCAGGAATTGCAACGTCGTCTTGTGGGCGAGGCCGGACCACACGAACAGGCCCGACAGGAAGAAGAACATGGCCATGAAGAAGCTGTCGGTGGCCAGCACGATACAGTCGAAGCCGAGGAAGGAGGTCGGGTCGGTGTGCCCGAAATAGGTGTAGGGAATCACGGCATGATGCAGCAGCACGATCAGCGTGAGAAAGGTGCGCGCATGATCGAGCGCAGCATTGCGTGCCCGCGCCTTCGGGCGAGCCTGCAGTTCGACCTTGGCGGCCGCCGCCGATTGTGTAACCGATGTGACCATATGCCCCCCAGCGCCGCTGCTGTTGCCGTGCTCTTGCCGCCCCTGTGAGGCCGGCACCCCCAACTCGGGTGCATGCAAACCTCGATCCAGGACGCGCGAGCTGAAATGAATGCGCTCGTGTGACTTTGGCGCCATTGTCCGCCGCAGCCTTCGCTGCAACTCAGCGGATGACGTTGCCCGAATACCAGATGTTGTCGTCGACGCTGCAAATCAGCAAGCGCTGCGGCCCGCAAGCGGGTTTCGCACACACTCGGCAAAAATCTGCAGCCATCTTCACTACGAATCGCAGCAACTCAAGTTACGCGGAGGGGCGCGGGGAGTTGCGGAATTTCACGGCGGCGGCGCGGTGGCTCAAGGAACCGGTTCCGGATCGCGTGGTTAGTGAGCCGACGCGCCTGCGCGGCGCTGTACCGGAGGACTATACCGTGACTCTTCTGAAATGGGCGCTGCTGTTTTTCCTGATCTCCGTGGTTGCCGGTATTCTCGGCTTCACCGGGATCTCGGCCGCCTCCGCCGACATCGCGCGGATCCTGTTCTACATCTTCCTGGTGATCTTCCTCGTGCTTCTGATTCTCGGGCTGACGATCTTCAGGGTGTAGCGGGGCAAACCTTCATCCCAGCCAAACGATCGCCGCGCGTGGCAGCCTGCGCCAGCCCCGCGGCGGTCTCCAGCTTCAATCCGCGATTTCCTCGATCCTGACCTTGTCTGGATAGAACGCCAGGTGGCCTGCAATCTCGGTCATCGCCGGAAAAGGCGCTTCGTAGCTCCAGATCGCATTGTCCAGCGTCTTGCCGTTCGCCTTGATGCTGAAGTAGCTAGCGTCGCCTTTGTAGGGGCAATGGGTGACCCGCTCGGTCTTATGCAGAGCGGCCATGTCGGCGTCCGCCCGCGGCACGTATTGGACGGCGGGATAGCTCGCTTCCTTCAGCGTCAGAGCGCGATTGGTATCCGCGATCACGACGCCGTCGGCGAGCACCCGCACGCGCCGGGGGTTCGCAGTAATGGTGATCGGATGATCCGGCCCTGGAAGCTTCATATCCTGCCCTCGTGATCCCGCTTCCGGGGTGCGTCACCCGGTCCCGCTTTATCCCTGTTTCCCGGTATATAATGGCTCGAGGCGTGACCGCGGAAGCAGTTCGCGCTAAATTCCGCCATCACGGTCGCGCGAGAACGCCTTGATTCGCAGCGTTCGACGGCGCACTGATGGAGGCAGTCATGGCGACCGGGGCCGCCGCGGTCCGTCGTCGAGAGAAGGAGATGCAGCGGGATGCCTATGGATGCCCACGATATCGAGCAGATGATCAAGGCCGCCATCCCCGACGCCCAGGTGACGATTCGCGATCTCGCCGGCGACGGCGACCACTATGCCGCCACCGTCATCTCCGAGGCCTTCCGCGGCAAGTCGCGGGTGCAGCAGCATCAGCTCGTGTATCAGTCGCTGCGCGGCCAGATGGGCGACGTGCTGCACGCTCTCGCCTTGCAGACCGGGGTGCCCGACCAGCGCTGACGACTGCGCCTCGCGATCGTCGCGCGTCGGGCATCACGCCTCGGCGACGAGCGCCTGGACCGAGAACATCGTCTCGGCATCAGTCCAGACCGTTTGCACCTTCCAACCCGAGCCGCGAGCCAGCGCGCCGAAGCGCTCGATGCTGTATTTGTAGCTGTTCTCGGTGTGGATGCTTTCGCCAGCGCGGAACGGCACGGTGGTGCCGAGCAGCCGGACGGTCTGCGGCTTGCGCGCGACCAGATGCATCTCGATGCGGTGCTGCTCGCGGTTATAGATCGCCCGATGAACGAAGGCGGACAGGTCGAAATTGCCGCCGAGCTCGCGGTTGATTCGGAGCAGCAGGTTGAGGTTGAAGCGGGCGGTCACGCCGGCCGCATCGTTGTAGGCGGCATGCAGAACGCGCTCGTCCTTCTCGAGGTCGACGCCCACGATCATCAAGGCGCCGGCGCCCAGGATCTCCCGCGCCGAACGCAGGAAGCGGCAGGCTTCGTGGGGCTCGAAATTGCCGATCGTCGACCCCGGGAAGAAGCCGACCTTGGGCTTTCCTTCGATGGCGTCGGGCAGCTTGAAGGCGGTGGTGAAGTCGGCGACGACGGGATGGACCGCAAGGGGCGGGAAGTCGCGCCGCAGGCTGTCGGCCTGGGCGGTCAGGAAGTCACCGGAGATATCGACCGGCACGTAGGCCGCGAAACGGCAGTTGTCCAGGAGCAGGCGAACCTTGGTGGTCGCGCCGGCGCCGAACTCGATCAGCGCGGCATCTTCGGGAATGATCGCCGCGATCTCGGCGCCGCGTTCCCTGAGAACGCCGAGCTCGGTGCGGGTCGGGTAGTATTCCGGCAGCCGCGTGATCTGCTCGAACAGGTCGGAACCGGACGCGTCGTAGAAGTATTTCGGCGACAGCTGCTTCGGCTGGCGGCTCAGGCCCTCGATCACATCGGACGCGAAAGCCGATGTCTTGGCGTCAGGCAAATGGGCATTGGCCAGGGCGTTGACGTGCACGTTCATGATACTCTCCTGGACGCGCACAGGCGCGACTGTCGGGCGTGGCTGGCGGCTCAGGCGTAATCGGCGAGCCGCAGCCCGGTGAATTGCCAGCGGTGGTGCGGATAGAAAAAGTTGCGATAGCTGACGCGGCTGTGGCCGTCCGGCGTCGCCAGCGACGAGCCGCGCAGCACCAGCTGATTGACCATGAACTTGCCGTTGTACTCGCCGAGCGCGCCATCGACCGGCCGATAGCCGGGGTAGGGGCTATAGGCGCTGCGGGTCCACTGCCAGACGATGCCGAAGGCGTCGTTCAACTGATTGCCGCGGGCCGCGACCTCCCATTCCATCTCGGTCGGCAGATGCTTGCCGGACCAGCGGGCGAATGCGTCGGCCTCATAGTAGCTGACGTGGCAGACCGGCGCGTTCGGATCGACGGACTTCAAGCCGCCGAGCGTCATGATCTTCCATTCGCCTTCGACCTTGTACCAGTGCCCCGGCGCCTGCCAGCTGTCGCGACTGGCGGCCGCGAAGCCGTCCATCAGCCACAGCGTCGCTGTCTGATAGCCGCGGTCTGCCATGAACGCCTGCCATTCGGCGTTCGTGACCAGATTGCGCGCGATCCTGACCGGTCCCACGAGCGCCCGATGCGCCGGCCGCTCATTGTCGAAATGATAGCCGTCGCCGGCGTGCCCGACGGTGTGGATGCCTTCGGGAAGGCTGATCCAATCCTCGCCGGATCCAGCCGGCGCCGGAAAGCGCCACGACGGGTCGTAGGCCGGAGCGGTCGGATTCTGGGCGAAGGCGTGGAGGATGTCGGTCAGCATCAGCTCCTGATGCTGCTGCTCATGGTTGAGCCCGACTTCGACCAGCGGGGCGACGGCCGCCAGGGTGGCGGCATCGGCGCGGCCCAGGAATTCGACCATGGCCGAATCGACATGCCGGCGATAGGCCGTGACATCGGCGGCCCCGGGACGGGTGATCAGGCCGCGCTCGCCCCGCGTGTGACGGGGGCCGGCACTGACGTAATAGGAATTGAACAGGAAGGCGTAATCCGGGTGGTAGGGCGTATAGCCCCGGCAGTGCTCACCCAGGACGAACTGTTCGAAAAACCAAGTGGTATGGGCGCGGTGCCATTTGGCGGGACTGGCATCCGGCATCGACTGAATGACTTGGTCCTCCGGGCTCAGCGGCGCCGCGCGTCGCTCGGTCTCGCCGCGAACCGACAGGTAAGCCTCGATCAGGCCTGCGGCCTGGGCCCCTGACCTCGGCGTCGGACGCACATCAGTGATGGGAAGCGGGGCCGGGGCGGACGCTGAACTGGTCACGAGGGTCTCCGTTTGCCGGGAGAGAACGATATTCGACGGAACAAGTTCCTCTGGGCAGTTCGTCCTAGATAGGGGCTTGGTTACGGGATGAAACCCTCGCGTCGGCTATAATATTGCTGTCATCAGGCTATGGCCGGACGGTGGAGCTGCGTTGCGGCGGCCCCCTGGCATTTTACTTTGGCTGAACAACGGTTTGCGCTACATATAGAGGCTGTGACGGTCGGCCGGGCACGACGGAGGTCGAACGGCGACCAGCGCGACACCGAGCCCCAGGCGTTCCTTGAGGCGCCCCAGAGGAAGCGAAGATGAGCATCGAGCAATTCATCGACAACGAAGTGAAGTCGAACGACGTCGTCCTGTTCATGAAGGGGACGCCGCAGTTTCCGCAATGTGGATTTTCCGGCCAGGTCGTGCAGATCCTCGATCATGTCGGCGTCGGCTATAAGGGCCTGAACGTCCTGGAGTCGGCTGAGCTGCGCAACGGCATCAAGACGTTCTCCAACTGGCCGACCATTCCGCAGCTCTATGTGAAGGGTGAGTTCGTCGGCGGCTGCGACATCGTGCGCGAGATGTTCCAGAGCGGCGAGCTGCAGCAGCTGTTCACCGACAAGGGCATCCCGGTCGGCACGGCAGCATCCGCCTGAGCTATCCGGTCCGCAGCATCGGCGCGACCCGGTTCGAGGTCGTCGTTGCCGACATCACCAAAATCGGCGTTGACGCGATCGTCAACGCCGCCAATTCGTCGTTGCTTGGTGGGGGCGGCGTCGACGGCGCCATCCACCGCGCCGCGGGGCCGGATCTGGTCATGGAATGCCGTATGCTCCATGGCTGCAAGACCGGCGAGGCCAAGATCACAAAAGGCTACCGGCTGCCGGCGCGCCATGTGATCCACACGGTCGGCCCGGTCTGGCAGGGCGGCGAGCGCGGCGAGCCGGAGCTGCTCGCCTCTTGCTACCGGCGCTCGATCGAGCTCTGCCACAAGCATCGTCTGGACTCGGTCGCGTTCCCCGCGATCTCGACGGGCATCTTTCGCTTTCCCGCGGACCGTGCGGCATCGATCGCGGTTGCCACGACGATCGAGGCCATCAACGACGAGACCTCGCTGTCGCAGATCGTGTTCTGCTGCTTCTCCGAGGCAAGCGCCGAGCTGCACGATGACGCGTTGAGCCAGGCCATCGAGAGCCGCGCTCGCGCAGGATCGCCGCGATAGGCGGCCGTCCTGCGGGGGCGTGGGTCCCTCGAGTCCTCGCATCGTGATCGTCATGCGCCGCGCACGATCTCCCTGACATGTCCGATCGTTTCCTCGATCATCGCGGCTGACACGTCGAGATGCGTGCAGGCGCGGATGCGGCCGTCCATCATCGCGAGCAGCACGCCGCGCTTGCGGAGTTCACTCACCATCCTGTCGCCGGAGACGCCGGCGCCGTCGGGCTTGAAGAAGACGAGATTGGTCTCGGGCTCCTGCACCTCGATGCCCTGGATCTGTGACAGCCCGCGCGCCAGCGCGCGCGCATTGGCGTGATCCTCGGCCAGGCGGTCGACGTGATGATCGAGCGCGTAGATGCAGGCGGCCGCCACCACGCCGGCCTGGCGCATGGCGCCGCCGAGGCGCTGCTTCCAGCGCCAGACCTCGTCGATGAAGGCGGCGCTGCCGGCGAGCACGCCGCCGATCGGCGCGCCCAAGCCCTTGGAGAAATCGATCCAGGCGGAATCCCAGCCTGCCGTCATGTCGGCGGCCGAAATGCCGGTGGCGACGGTGGCATTGAGCAGCCGCGCGCCGTCCATATGCGTCGCCATGCCGTTCGCCTTGGCGATCGCCACGATTGCATCGAGATCAGCCTTCTTCCAGATCGTGCCGCCGCCGATATTGGCGGTCTGCTCGACGCTGACGACGGTCTGCGGCGGCTGATAGCGTGAGCGCGGATGCAGCGCGGCGCGGAACGTCTCCGGCGTGAACCGACCGTCGGGGCCCTTGAGCTGCGTCACCTGAAAGCCGCCGAGCGCGGCATGGGCGCCGCCCTCGCGCGAGATGATGTGCGCGGTCTCGTGCGCCAGGATCTCGTCGCCGGGCCGGCAATGCACCAAGGTCGCGGCGACGTTGCACATCGTGCCCGAGGGCATCAGCACCGCGGCTTCCTTGCCCATGAGCGCGGCGACGCGGGCGGTGAGCTCGTGCACGGTCGGATCGTCGCCGATCTGCTCGTCGCCGACCTCCGCCCGCGCCATCGCCTCGCGCATCGCGGCTGTGGGGCGCGTCTGCGTGTCGGACAAAAGATTGACGCGCACGGGCGGCGCCTTGGGATCGCGCGGGGGCGGGGTGTAATACATCGGCAGTCCTCGTTCGGCTTTCACGTGAGGACCTTACCCAACTCGCATCGCTCCCGCAAAAAGCTCCTCCTCGATCAGGCCGCGCGCGGCGGATTGAGCCAGATGTCCGGCCGCCGCAACGGCCGGGCTTCGATCGGTTCGGCCACCAGCGCCGGCGCCTCGACGCAGTCGAAAACCCAGGACTCCAGCGGGCTGCGGCGCGATGCCGACAACAACAGCGCCGCGCCCGGGCGCTGCCGCTTGATGTTCCAGCCCATGTTCACCGCGGCCCAGCCGACCAGCATGGTTTGCCACTCGTCAGCGGGTTCGGGAGAATTGTCGAGACAATGGAGAAGTTCGAGCGCGAACGGATCGTAGCGAAGTTGCGCGTCGGCAAAGGTGAGCCCGGTGCCGAGATGGCGGATCACATGGGCTGTCGCATCGGACTGGACGTGCCAGCAGGAGCGTTCGAGAAGGTCGAAGACGGTCGACGGGTAGAGGCCGTCGTTGAAACGGTAGCGGATCCCCGAGAGCCGCGCGCGTAACGGTGAAGTGCGCAACGGCGGCAGAGGTGGAGCACCGACCGCATCGGCCTGCAACGCACCGAAGATGATATTGCGCCTGTTGAACTCCATGGCGAACGCCCCGCTACTTTACAACTGCGGGCAGTGAATCACGGGTCGGATTCGCTGTCAGCCCCAGATGAGGCGATTCGGTGGCAAGTGTGGCATTCGGGAATCGGTTCGCCTCATCCGAAAACCCAAAGCAGAAGTCCAAAAAAACAAAGGCCCCGGCGCGTGCCAGGGCCTTCGGATTATCAGATGTGGGCGGAGCAGCGCTCCGTCAAGATCAGCGCGAGTAGAACTCGACGATCAGATGCGGCTCCATCTGCACCGCGAACGGCACGTCCGACAGCGCCGGGATGCGGATGAACTTCGCGGTCATCTTGGAGTGATCGGCCTCGATGTAGTCGGGCACGTCGCGCTCGGCGAGCTGGCTCGCTTCCAGCACCACGGCGAGCTGCTTCGAGGCTTCCTTGACCTCGATCACGTCGCCCGGCTTGACCTGGTAGCTCGCGATGTTGACCTTGCGGCCGTTCACCTTGATGTGGCCGTGGTTGATGAACTGGCGCGCGGCGAACATCGTCGAGACGAACTTGGCGCGGAACACCACGGTGTCGAGACGACGCTCGAGAATGCCGATCAGGTTCTCGCCGGTGTCGCCCTTGAGACGGCCGGCCTCGACATAGATGCCGTGGAACTGGCGCTCGGAGATGTTGGCGTAGTAGCCCTTCAGCTTCTGCTTGGCGCGCAGCTGCACGCCGAAGTCGGAGAGCTTGCCCTTGCGGCGCTGGCCATGCTGGCCGGGGCCGTATTCGCGGCGGTTGACGGGGCTCTTCGGGCGGCCCCAGATGTTCTGGCCCATGCGGCGATCGATCTTGTACTTCGCCTCACTGCGCTTAGTCATCGCGTCCTCTTCAGTCTTTCGTTCGGGTTTGAGGAAACGCGCCCTCCTGTGTGTCCCGGGAACCGGGTCCACCGACAGGCCCATCCCCAAAGCATGAAGGGAGAAGGCCACGGGTCGCGAAACGCAACGCGGGCCGAAAGCGGCCCGCGAGCAGGGCGGTTCTTAAGGGAGAAACCGCTGACTTGTCAAACCTCAACCGCCGATTTGGCCGGGAAATCACCCCTGGGGTCCCCCGATGGCGGTGATTTTCGGCCGTTTCGGCTCGCACGCCCGGCCGGTCTCCGCCAAATCCGGCCCGGCTGACGGTAAAGCCCTCAGTTCGGCCGCGATCTCCCCGTTCAGCACCTGTTCAAGCCGGATCGCGGTCCTCGCGATCATGGCGCCGTCGGTCACCCGGTGATCCCAGCGGATCAGGAGGCGCACGGTCTGGTCGGGCCGGACGACGTCGTAGTTGATGATGAACGGCCCCGGGCTGAGCGCCAGCAACTGGCCGCCGCCGCAGGCGGCGACGCTGGTCACCGAAAAATTGCCGAACCAGTTCGCCCGCTGCCGCCCGAAGCTGAGGCCGACCCACCAGGCGAAGCGGCGCAGCGGGAGCGGTAACCGGGTCGCCCGCATGATCTTGCGGAACATCGGGACGTCGCCGACCGGGGCCTCCTTGCCCTGCCGGATCACCGCGTCGACCTCGGCCAGGGTCATGGTCTCCGGCCCGGACACGCGCTGCGGCAGCACGCAATCCTCGCCGTTCTCGACTCGGGCGATGGTCACGGTCGCGACGCTGCGCGGCAGCTCGTAGAAGCAGGGCCACGGCCATTTGACGTAGAGCGAGCGCAGCACCGGCTCGTCGCGGGCGACGAGCGCGAACGCCTTCACGAACAGGGCGGCGAAGCCGGGCGGGCGATCGGCCGCGGCACGAGCGTCGAGCAGCGGACCGAGCTGGAGCGTGCGCTCCAGCGACACGAACGGCACGTCGCGCGAGGCGTGCATCAGATCGATGATCAGACGGCGGTGCAGCGAAATCGGCCTGGTCTGTCCGCGCATCTGGAATCGGTACTCCCATTCATTGGTGTCGATGGCCGTCTGATGCAGCCGTTATCGGGCAGACCCGGACCGCTCCGCCGGTGGCCCTGTTACCCCGGGCCGCGGCGCGGTGAAAGCCTCGTCTTGCCGTCAGGGCGCCGGCGACGCCAGCGGCTTGGTTTTGTCGACCACGTAGACGCCGAGCACCTTCAGACCCTTGTCGCCGTGAACCTTGGCGTCGTGAACGACCCCGGCCGGGATCTGGAACGAATCGCCAGGTTTCAGGTGCCGGTCGGGCTGGCCCTCGACGATGAGCTCGGCCTCGCCTTCCAGGATGTAGGCGGTCTCAACACCGGGGTGGGTATGCCGGCCCGCGGCGCCGCCGGCCGGAACCTCGGCGAGTGCCTGCACGATGGTATGGCCGTCCGGAAAATCGATCTTGTTCAGCAGGGTCCGCTTGATCGCCGGCTGCTGCGCCAGCGCGGCGCCGAGTCCCAGCACGGCCAGCGACAAGCCGAAAATCGTCTTCTTCATCATGGTCTTCTCCCCCAATGTTGTTTTTCGTTCAAAACCTGAAGTCCGGGCATCCGCGCGGACTCAGCGCCTGATCCCTTCGAAACTCGCGGCAATGCCGCGCTGGAACAAGGACCAGTCGAAGCCGAGCGCGAGCGCGAGGTAGCCGCGTTCGATCATCGCATTGGCCTGTTCGGCCGAGCGCGCCGCGCCGCCGATCGGCACGCCTGACTTGAGGATGCCGGCCTCGGCGCGCGCGATGAGCGATTTGACTTCGGGATCATCGAGTTGTCCGCGCTTGTTGATCGAGGTGGCCAAGTCGCCCGGGCCGATCACGGCGATGTCGATGCCGGGCGTGGCCATGATCTCGTCGATGCGCTCGACCGCCTCGACATGCTCGATCGTGACCATGCAGATCATGTCGTCGTCGGCGGTCGCCATGTACTCGTCCATCGACACGTTCCAATGGAACGGCGCGTGAAACGGGCCCCAGAGACGGTCGCCGCGCGGCGGATAGCGCACGCTGCGCACCGCCTTCTCGGCATCGCTGCGGCTCGAGATCATCGGGAAGTTGATACCGAGCGCGCCGAGATCCATCGGCGCCTTCGCCAGATGCGGCTCGTTGGCGGCGATGCGCACCAGCGGCACGCAGGGCGTGCCCGCCGTGGCCGTGATCATCGCATGCGCGGTGGAGAGGTCGATCGGCCCGTGCTCGAGGTCGACGATGATAAAGTCGAGCGACTGCGCCATGATGCGCACGGTCTGGATGCTCGGAATGGTGGCGATGGCGCCGAAGGTCGGCTGCTTGTCGCGCCAGGCCTGCTTGAGGCGGTTGAGCGGTTTGGGCGTTGCTGACATCGGACGTCTCCGTCAGGCCGGCACGCGGCCGCCGAAAAACGGCGTGAGTGCGCGGCTGAGTTGATGCGGCTTGTTCGAGGTGAAGATCATCGCGGCGCCGCCGTGATCGACGCGGTCTGACTGCGGGCCGAGCAGGTCGACGACGCGGCGCGCGATCGCCGGCGCCGGATCGATCCAGGCGACCGGCCACGGCGCGAGCCTTTGCAGCCGGTCGAGCAGCAGCGGATAATGCGTGCAGGCGAGCACGACGGTGTCGGTGCGAGCGCTCGCGTCATCGGCGTCGCCGATGAAGCAGGGCGCGATCTCGGCCGCGATGGCGGCGTCGCTGACGCTGGTTCCGCTCAGCGCGGCCTCCGCCAGCGAGGCCAGCTCCGGCGAGCCGACCAGCGTCACCGCGCAGCCCTGCGCGAAGTCGCGAATGAGCGCGTGGGTGTATTCACGCTGCACGGTGGCCTTGGTGCCGAGCACGGAGACGCGCCTGGTCCTCGATTGCGCGCAGGCCGGCTTGATCGCCGGCACGGTGCCGACGAACGGCGTCGCGTAGGCGGCGCGCAGCGGCGCCAGCGTCTGCACCGAGGCGGTGTTGCAGGCGATCACGATCAGGTCCGGCCGATGCGCGGCGATGAGGTCGCCCATCAGCGGCACCACGCGCGCGATCAGCGCCGGCTCGCTGTGATGGCCGTAGGGGAAGAAGGCATCGTCGGCGACATAGACGTAATGCGCGTCGGGCCGCGCCCGCACCACCTCGCGCAACACGCTGAGGCCGCCGAGGCCGGAGTCGAACACGAGAATCGTCGGGCGGTTTGTCACGTCGCGAGTGTACCGGATCGGGGAGGGCGGTTCAGTCGGTTTTTCTGCAGGCGGTGGCGGGAGTAGGGCGTCTCGGTGTGTTCCGGTGGCGGAGGTGAAGGTTCAAACCTGCCAATGGGAGCCACTGCCGTTGCCACACATTCAGTGTCATCCCGGCGAACGCCGGGATCCATAACCACCGGCGGATATTGGTGCAAAGGCTGGCAGCTCCAGCGTGCCTCATACAACCGCCGCGGAGTCTGGGTCCCGGGTCGGCGCCGCGCCGCCGCTGTCGCGTCGTCGCAGCTTGCCCGGGACGACGACGGAGTGTGTCGACACGGCATTTCATCCTCGCACCCGCTGTCGCGTCCGAGTGTTGTCATCTCATCGCCCTCTCGAAGATGAGGGCGCGGGGAAGGCCGGGTGCCGGTCGCACCCATGGCCCGCCTGCAACAAAAAAAGCAGGCGGCAGTCACCACAGGTACGGGCCGGATCATCCGGCCTTCCCCGCGCGATGGCGCTACGGCTTATACGTGCTCTCCTCGGGGACCGGCTTTTGACCCCGTCGCCTTGCGCGCTCGTCCAGACTTTGCGGCGCAGACTTGGTCTCGGCACCGGGAGACCAGGACCACACGATTTCGCCGTGCGCATCGGATCGTTCGTCGGCATGATCGCTCACGCTGCAACCCGACACGCCCACCGCATCCCGCACTCCACGCTCGTGACGATCGCGAAACGCCCCTCAAGTGAGGCGGGATGCGAACACCATAGCACGGTATTCGGGAAAACGGAAGAAGAAAATTCGGATTTTCGAGGTATCGAGCCCGGCGATCACCGCGCGGTTCCGGGAGGCCGAAAGGATTAGTGTTGACTAATTCATTAGTCATAGCTATTGTTTGGCATGCTCCAACCCGAATCCATCACCACCGTCATGCGCGCCTTGGCCGACCCGACCCGCCGGGCGGTGTTCGAGCGCATCGTTGATGCCGACGAGATCACCGTAGTCGAGCTGACCCGCGGCAGCAGCGTCACGCAGGGGGCGATCTCGCAGCATCTGAAAGCCCTGAAGCAGGCCGGCCTAGTCTGCGAGCGACCCGAGGGGCGCAAGGTCTACTACCGCGCCGAGCCGCGCGGCCTCGCGCCGCTGGCCGACTGGATGAGCCATTACGGCGCCTTCTGGCGCGACCGCTTCGCCGATCTGAGGAAACTGCTGAAGGACATCGATCCATGAATCAAACCGTGAAGCCGGACACGCAGGCCATCGTGGTGGAGGAGATCTTCCCGCATGCGCCGGAGGTCATCTGGAAGGTGCTGACCAATGGCGACCTGATCGGCCGCTGGCTGATGGCGCCCACGGGGTTCGAGGCCGTGGTGGGGACGCGCTTCACCTTCCAGACCACGCCGGCCGGCGAATGGGACGGCACGATTCATTGCGAGGTGCTGGAGGTCGTGCCGAACGAGCGGCTGTCCTACGCCTGGAAGGGCGGCCATGCCGGCAATGTCGGCTACGGTGCGCCGTTGGCGACCGTGGTCACCTTCACGCTTGCCAGAGCGGACAACGGCACGCGCCTGCGCCTCGTGCATTCCGGCTTCGTGCTGCCGGGCAACGAGACCGCGTATCGCAAGATGGGCGAGGGCTGGAAGACGGTGGTCAAGAAGCTCGATCAGCTCGTCGGCGACGAGACATCGCTGCAGCGGCCGCATTGACGCACACGGAGAGCTCACATGACAAACGTCTATGCCGGCGGCTGCGCCTGCGGCGCTGTGCGCTACGAAATCAAGGGTAAGCCTGTGGTGATGCTGGACTGCCAGTGCCGGCAATGCCAGCGCGACAGCGGCACCGGGCATCAGTCGCACCTCACCTTCGTCGCGGCGGAGGTGAAGGTCGACGGCGAAGTGTCGCACTGGCAGACGACCGGCGACGGCGGCACCGTGAAGCGGCGCGCCTTCTGCCCGACCTGCGGCTCGTCGATGCACATGACGTTTCCGGCGATGCCCGATGTCTTCATCGTGACGCCGGCAAGTCTCGACGATCCCAGCCGCTACAAGCCGCAACTGGTCTCCTGGACCGCGGCTGGATACGCCTGGGATCACCTCGATCCGGCGCTGCCGAAATTCGAGAAGATGCCGCCGCGGTGAGTAGTGTGCTGCGGTGACGTTTGATCTGTCGGACCAGACTGCTTCCACGTCGTCATGGCCGGGCTTGTCCCGGCCATCCACGTCGTTCGGCGCACTCCGATGGACGTGGATGCCCGGGACAAGCCCGGGCATGACGGAGTAACAAATTGGCCGTGGTTCCTGCCGCGATGGGCTCATTCTTCTATGCGACGGACCTGACTTTGCCGCATCCTTCCTCCCAATGAAATTCAACGAGCCACAGACCCAAGACCCTCGCGCGGACGTTTAAGCTCCGGGACCGAAGCCGGTGCCTTGGAGATCCGCATGGCGTCAGAGCCTGCACAATCAACCGTCTACTTCGACGGCTCCTGCCCGCTGTGCCGGGCGGAGATCGGCTACTACAGCCGCACCGATCAGGCCGGTGCGCTGTGCTTCGTCGATGTCTCCAAGGCCGATGCCGAGACACCGGAGGGGCTGAGCCAGCAGCAGGCGATGGCGCGGTTTCACGTGCGTGCCGCGGACGGGCGGCTGCTGTCGGGTGCGGCGGCCTTCGTCGAGGTCTGGCGCCGCCTGCCGCGCTGGCGCTGGGCGGCCCGGGTGGCGTCGCTGCCGGGCGTGCTGACCATCTTGGAACTGGGCTACCGGCTGTTTCTTCCCGTCCGGCCGTTCATCTCCCGCGGCGTCGGGCGTATCCTGCAAAGCAGAGCTGCGGCAGAGAGGCAGCAGGGTGGCGGAGCCTGACGCAGCGTCCTGCCCGGTCGACGAACGCTGGTGGTGCGATGTCCCGAGTTTTGAACTGGTTCTTCCGCAATCGCGCGACCGGGGAGATCACGATCGCGCAGATGCCGAACCCGGCGCTGTGGATCGTGCTGGGGGGCAGCGTGGTGGGTTGGATCTGGCATCCTCCGGGACAGATGGGCGCCAATCTGGAGTGCCTCGTCAAAGCCAGTCTGGTCGTCTGGGCGGTCGACGAGATCGCGCGCGGCGCCAATCCCTGGCGGCGCTGCCTCGGGGCGGCGGTGCTGGTCTATGTCGTTGCGAGCACGGCTTGAGGCTTCCTTGTGCTGGCCACGGCGTGGGATGGTATCATTGTCACTCCGCAGTCTCCTTGAAGTCCCTACGCGATCCGCGTATTTTTGATCCCAAAGACGTCATCGTGGAAGTCACCAATGCCGACCAAGACGTCATGTTGGTCGAGCTTCGCACGTCCGTGGGAACTGTGTCGATCCTTGGCAGCGTCACGCTGGAGGGACGTGTTCTGCATATCCGTCGGGCTCACATCGACGGATTATCACCGGGAGCGCTCGGCCGTCGCGGCTTGAATGCGATCGGTCGCAAACTGCTGGATGAGGCCGATGCCGACCAAGTTGTCATTGAAGGAGGCACTCGCACGACAGGCCTCTTCAAAGGCCGGAGACCGCGGATCATCCGGTTTCCCCGCCCACCGGATTCTCCTGGAGGCGACTGATCTGTCTCGTCCGGTCGAACTGGCGAAAACGCTAGTTCGTTACGGACTGAGTCTGAAGCGCGCCCATGGTGCCATCGACCGGCTTGCGTCAGGAGAACGGGTTGCCGTCGAGGTCAAGGTCGACGACGTCGAGCAGATGATCAGCGGGCTTACCTCATTTGGCTTGAACTGCTCCGTCGCTCGCATCGGAGCTGTCGATGTCAAACAGATACGCGAGCGGCAGCAGTTGTCACAGACGGAGTTCTCTCTGCTGTACGGGCTCGACGAGCGCACGCTGCAGAATTGGGAGCAGCACCGCAATGAACCCGATGCACCTGCGCGCATATTGCTTAAGCTGATCGAGACGCATCCCGAGCTCGTGGTGGATGCCGTCTACGATCAGATGAAGACCGGCGGCGACCCTGCCTGAGGAAGGTCGACGTCGCATGGCAAGGCCTGGCCGCGCCCAGCGCGTCAGTCCTCGTCGTGCTCGGCTTCGTCGAGCTCCTCCAGCTCCTCGCTGGCGTGGTCGATCACGTCGATGGCCTGCTGGACCTCGATGAGGCTCTTCACCGCAGTTTCCGTTTCGCCCTTCTTGTAGCCGGCCGCAACGGCCTTGGCCAAATTCAGGCGCAGTTCGACCAGCACGTTGCGCGCGGTCAGGTAAACGTCGAGGTCGTTGTCGGCCATGGTGCTCCTCATCTAGGCTGTCCGTCCGATTGGTAGCCGCAGCGTATGGCGGGCATGTGTCGGATCGGGCGTGCATCGGCTGATCGCCGTGGTGTCGCGGACCCCTGAGGCGGGGCGGCCAGCCTTGGGGGGACGGCGCCATGGCGAGCCGGGTGCGCGGCGACGGCAGCTTCACTGAAGCTGCTCGCGTGTCGGCCAGGGCGGCGCGGTCCATAAGGTCTTCCAAGCTCCGTCTCCGCAATTGTCGAGGCGGTAGTCGACCCTGATCAGCGGCAGCTCCCTGGCATCAGGCGCGATCTTGTAGATGTGCCGGACTGCTCCCGTACACATGTCGTTTCCTCCGGTGGCCTCGAACACCTGGTCGTCCTTGTTCCAGGTGACGAAGCCGGCATTGTCGGCTGCCACGAAGCCGCGCTCCGGAGCCATCTTTGCGAGCTGTAGCAAGCGGGGGCGCCGGCTGTTCTGAAGGTCGAAGATCTCGTGCCATGTGATCGCGATCCCGGAGCAGGGCACGAGCACGAACCGCCTTTTCTCGACGAATAGGAAGCGGACGGGCAACGTCTCGAGATTTTCCTTGTATCGGCAGTAGGTCTGCTCGATCGCCCGCACGAGCTGCTTCGGCAGGAGGTCCGGATCGTGAATTTCGAATTCGCTTTGTCCCTTGAAGTCGATGCCGTCGAACTCGCTGTTCTCGATTTTCCTGATGTGTGAGGCTTCGTCGTCGCTCCGCGCGGGCACGGCGACCGCCGCGACCAGACAGAGCGCGATCAGCAACGCCCGAAAGATGGAGAGGCGGTGTCCGTTCACTGGTATCCTCACCATGATCGAGATTATTCAGGCCCATCCGTGACCCTGGGGCAACGACGTCGCTGGCCGGATATAGGCGCTCAGCGCTGCGACGCCAGTTCCCTGACTGCGCATGCCGTGCCGGGTGCGGGTGATGCCGCGCGCTTGACCTGCATCAACTGACACGGGCGGCTGCTGACCGATGGTTGGGACGCGGGACGCTTGCCGCCACGGAAGCACAGCTTGACGAGTCCGACCGCAATCGATGATCCGAATGCTGCCGCGCCTCCGGAGCCACCGGGCGCCGCGCCGGTGTTTCGCGCACGCAAGCTCTCCAAGACCTATCGCATGGGCGAGGTCGAGGTGCATGCGTTGCGTGACGTCGATCTCGACGTTTACGAGGGCGAGTTCGTGGTGCTGCTCGGCCCCTCCGGCTCCGGCAAGTCCACCTTGCTGAACATCCTGGGCGGGCTCGACAGTCCGACGTCTGGCGATGCGCAGTGGCGCGATCATCAGCTGGTTGGCGCCGATGACGCCGAGCTCACGCGCTACCGGCGCGAGCATGTCGGTTTCGTGTTCCAGTTCTACAATCTGATCCCGAGCCTGACGGTGCTCGAGAACGTCCAGCTGGTCACCGAGATCGCCGAGAGGCCGCTCGATCCGCTGGAGGTGTTGAAGCTCGTCGGCCTCGAGAATCGGATCGACCACTTTCCCTCGCAACTGTCCGGCGGCGAGCAGCAGCGGGTCGCGGTGGCCCGCGCCATTGTCAAGGCGCCCGATGTGCTCATGTGCGACGAGCCGACCGGCGCGCTCGACTACGAGACCGGCAAGGTCGTGCTGGCCGCGATCGCGCGCGCCAATCAACGGCTCGGCACCACCACCATCGTCATCACCCACAATGCGGCGATCGCCGGCATGGCTGATCGCGTGCTGCGGCTCGGCGGCGGCCGCATCGTCGGCGAGACGCGCAATCCGCGGCGGCTCTCGGCCGAGGAGGTGACGTGGTGAGCCTGCTCAACCGCAAGCTCTGGCGCGACGTCGGCGCCATGCGCGGGCAGGTGATCACGATCGCGCTGCTGGTGGCCGCGGGGGTCGCCGTGTTCGTCGGCTCGATCTCGACCTATCAATCGCTGCGCGGCGGCTGCGAGCAGTTCTATGCGCAGGCGCGGTTTCCGCAGGTCTTCGTCACCTTGAAGCGCGCGCCGCTGACGCTGGTCCCGCGGCTCAACGCCATCGACGGGACCATGGCGGTCGAGCCGCGCATCGTGCGCGAGGTCATCGTCGACGCGCCGGCCGTGTCGCAGCCGGTGTCGGCGCGCCTCGTCTCGCTCAGCCGCGCCGGCGACGAGCCGCTGGCCCGGCTGCATCTGCGCCGCGGCACGGCGCCAGCGCCGGGTGATGCGCGCAGCGCCGCCGTCAACGAGGCCTTTGCCGAGGCCAACGGGGTGAAGCCGGGTGACGAAATCCGCGTGCTGCTCAACGGCCGGCTGCAGGCGTTCCGGGTCTCCGGCATCGCGCTGTCCTCGGAATATGTCTACGCCGTGCGGCCGGGATTGCCGATCCCGGACGATCGCCTCTACGCTATCCTGTGGGTCGACCGCAGCGCGGCCGAGGCCGCCTTCGACATGAAGGGCGCGTTCAACGACGCGGCTGTCGCGCTGGCGCCGGGGGCCGATGCGCAATCCGTCATCGAGGAACTCGACCGGCTGCTCGAGCCGTACGGCTCGATCGGCGCGATCGCGCGGCGCGACCAGCCGTCGAACCGGTTTCTCGAGGATGAGCTCAACCAGCAGAAGGTGATGTCGATCACCATCCCCATCATCTTCTTCGGCGTCGCCGCCTTCCTGCTCAACAGCGCGCTCGGGCGGCTGGTCGCGGCGCAGCGCGAGCAGATCGCGGCGCTGAAGGCGCTGGGGTTTCCGACCCCGGCGCTGACGCTGCACTATCTCGCGCTGATGCTGGTGATCGTGCTGATCGGCTCGCTGCTCGGCATCGCCGGCGGCTTTGGCTTCGGACAGGCGATGATCGCGAGCTATCACGGCTTCTTCCGCCTGCCGGAACTGCCGTTCCGGCTTGCGCCCTGGGCGATCCTCGCGGGCATCGCGATCAGCGCCGCGGCCGGCTCGCTGGGCGTGATCACGGCGCTGCGGGCCGTCGTTGGCCTCGCGCCGGCGGAGGCGATGCGGCCGGCGATGCCGCTGGGCTTCCGCCGCTCCTGGATCGAGCTGATGATGCCCGGCGGCGCGCGGCACGCGCGGCGGATGATGATGCTGCGCAACGTTGCAGGACGGCCATTCCGCTCGCTGTTCACCGTCGTCGGTATCGCCTTCGCGGTACCGATGATGGTGCTCGGGATCTTCTGGCGCGATGCGATCGGCGAGATGATCGAGCTCCAGTTCAATCTCGTCGAGCGCGGCAACGCCACGATCACCTTTCCGCATCCCGTGGATCGTGGCGTATTGCGCGATCTGGCGCGGCAGCCGGGCGTGCTCCTTGCCGAGGGCCAGCGTATCGTGCCGGTGCGGTTGCGCGCCGGCCACCGCAGCTACTTGACCTCGGTGATCGGCCTCGCGGCGACGGACGAATTGCGCCGGCCGCATGATGCCGCGCGCCATCCGATCGTGGCGGCGCCCGACGGCATCACCTTGACGCGGCGGCTCGCCGAGCGGCTGGCGCTCGGCGCCGGCGACCTCGTCACCGTCGAGGCGATGGAGGGCCGGCGGCGGCGGCGCGACGTCCCGGTCAGCGCCATCGTCGACGAGGCGATCGGGATGGCGTCCTACATGGACATCGACACGCTCAACCGCTTCACCGGCGAAGGCACGGTGATCTCGGCCGCCAGCCTGCATGTCGACCCGGCGGCGCTGGCCGCCCTCGGCACGCGGTTCAAGAGCCTGCCGATGATCGAATCCGTCTCGATGAAGGCCTATGCTGTCTCATCCTTCATCGACAAGATCGCGGGCCTCGTGTTCGTCACAGCGGGCATCCTCACCGGCTTCGCTGCGATCATCACCGTCGGCGTGGTCTACAACAGCGCCCGCATCAGCCTGCAGGAGCGGGCGTGGGAGCTCGCCAGCCTGCGCGTGCTCGGCTTCAGCCGCGGCGAGGTCGCGGGCATCCTGTTTAGTGAATTCGCGCTCGAGGTCGCGGTCGGGATTCCGCTGGGCCTGTTGCTGTCACGCGGCATCATCGCGCTGATCGCGCGGCTGCATTCCAGCGAGAGTTTTCAGATCCCCGGCGTGATCGCGCCGCGCACCTATCTGATCGCGACCGCGGTCGTGTTGGCCAGCGCCGCGATCAGCGCCATCATCGTCCGCAGGCGGGTCGACCGACTCGATCTGGTTGCTGCTCTCAAGACCAGGGAATGAGCATGCGTCCCGTGTTGCGCCGTCTCGTCATCGTGTCAGCGGGTCTCGCGGCCGCCGCGGTCGTCGCCTGGATCGTGATGCCGAGCCCCGTGCCGGTGGACACGGCCGCGGTGACGAAAGGACGCTTCGTTGCGACCGTGGAGGACGACGGCAAGACGCGCGTGCGCCAGCGCTATGTCGTGGCCGCGCCGCTCTCCGGCCGTCTCGGACGCATCCGCTTCAAGGCAGGCGACCAGGTTAGGGCCGACGAATTGGTCGCCACCATCATGCCGGCGCCGGCGCCGCTGCTCGATCCGCGCGCGCGCCGCGAGGTGGAGGAGCGGCTCGGCGCGGCCGAAGCGAACGTCGAGCGCGCGAAAGCGGTGGTGGCGCGGGCGCAGGCGCAGAGCGCGCAGGCGAGCGCCGATCTGGCGCGCACCACGGCGTTGGCCGCAAGCGGGGCTGCGACGGTGCAAGCCAAGGAGCGCGCCGAGCTCGCGCTGCGGATCGCCGAGCGGGATCTGCGCGCGGCCGAATATGTCGACCATGGCGCCGGGCACGAGCTCGATCAGCTTCGTGCGATGCTGGCGCGCTACGGCAGCAGCACCGATGCCGAAGTGCCGGCCGGCAGCTGGAACGTGACGGCGCCGGTCGGCGGTCTCGTGTTGAAATTGATCCAGGAAAGCGAGACCATGGTGCAGCCTGGATCGCCGCTGCTCGAGCTCGGCGATCCCCACGATCTCGAAGTGGTCGTGGACGTGCTCAGCACCGATGCGGTGGAGATCCGTCCCGGCGCCGACGTCACGATCGATCGCTGGGGCGGGGCGGGCCGCCTGTCGGGCCGGGTTCGCCGCGTCGAGCCGGCGGCCTTCACCAAGATCTCCACGCTCGGCGTCGAGGAGCAGCGCGTCAACGTGCTGATCGACATCGTCTCGCCGGCCGAGCAATGGCAGCGGCTCGGCGACGCCTATCAACTCGATGCGCAGATCGTCGTCTTCACCCAGGACGATGCGACCATCGTGCCGACCGGCGCGCTGTTCAGGCGCGGCGACGACTGGTCGGTGTTCGTGCTGAAGGACGGGCGTACCGAGCTGCGAAAATTGCGGATCATCCGCCGCTCCGGCCGCTTCGCGGCCGTGGCCGAGGGCGTCGCCGTCGGCGATATCGTGATCATCTATCCCAGTGACCGCGTCGCTGACGGCGTCAAGGTCGCACCGCGCTGACACGCTGCGCCCAGGTAGGCTCAGCGCTGCGACGCCAGCTCCCGCAGCCGCGCGTGCCGCGCCAGGGCATGCGCGACCAGGCTGTCCATCAGCGCGGGCTGGGGCAGGCCGGTGGCTTCCCACATCTTCGGGTACATGCTGATGTTGGTGAAGCCGGGCAGGGTGTTCACCTCGTTGACGTAGACCTCGTCGCCGCGGACGAAGAAATCGACGCGCGCCAGGCTCTCGCAGCAGAGCGCGTTGAACACCTCGACCGCCATCTGGCGGAGGCGCGCGGCGAGCGCCGGCTCGACCTGCGCCGGGACGTGCAGCGAGGCGCCCGAGGCGTCCGTGTATTTCGCCTCATAGGAATAGAATCCGTGGCTGTCCGCCGGCACGATCTCGCCGAGCTCGGAGGCCGAGACCTCGCCATCGGCACGCTCCAGCACGGCGCATTCGATCTCGCGCACCGGCGCGATGCAGCGCTCGATCAGAATCTTGCGGTCGAAACGCAGCGCGAGCGTGCAGGCGGCGTCGAATGCGGCGGCGTTGTGGGCCTTGGAGATGCCGACGGAGGAGCCGAGATTGGCCGGCTTGACGAACAGCTCGGACGAGCCCACGGCCTGAACGGCGGCGTCATAGCTCACCGGGGCCGCGGCGGTCATCGTGACGAACGGCACGATCGGCAGGCCGGCGTCGCGCAAGAGCCGCTTGGCGACGTCCTTGTCCATCGCCACCGCCGACCCCAGCACGCGCCCGCCGACATAGGCGACATCGGCCAGTTCGAGCGCGCCCTGCACGGTGCCGTCCTCGCCGTTCGGGCCGTGCAGCACCGGAAAGATCACATCGAAGGCAAGCTCGCGCGGCGCGGCGGCGCTGCTGTCGACGACGAGCGCGCGGCCCTGGCCGGCGGGCAGCAGCACGATGGCAGGTGCGTCCGCCGGCACAGTCAATGCGGTCGAGGTGGCATCATTGGCCGCGTCGGCGAGCACCCAGCGACCATCGGGCGTGATGCCGATCAGGGTGACGGCGTAGCGGCTCGCATCGAGCGAGCGGAAGATGTTGGCGGCCGATGCCCGGGAGACGTCGTGCTCGGCCGAGCGCCCTCCGAACAGGATCGCCACGCGCGTTTTCGTCTCGGTCATCGTCATCCAGTCCTGGCCTTGCGGTGCGCGACCGTAGCGCGCCGGGCCCGCGCGTGGCAATTCCGGCCGCGCCTTCGCGCGGCCGCCGTCAGCGCCTTGGCATCTGACTTGGCACCGGACTTGGCATCTGACTTGGCATCTGATCGTCCGAGCACGTTGAAGTCGTCCCGCCGGCATGCATGCAGCTGCGATAGAGTGGTGGCGCGATGAAGCGGCCGGACCAGATGCCGCGGCTGCCGCGGCGCGCGGCGAGCTGGTCGGGCGCATAGGCGCCGTGAGAATATTGCGGCTCCTCGATGGCGAGCCCGCGCGACACCAGGAATTGGCCGAGATCGGTGCCCCCGGCGGCGCAGCGCGCGACGATGCGGCCATAGCGGTCGCCTTCGATCGGCGCGCAGCGCACCGTCTTGCCGCGCGTGAAGGCGTCCAGCGTATTGGCGGACAGCGCGCCACAACGATATGCCTTGCGATCGCGCCCGCGGCAGAGCTGCGCGCTTTCGGGCGCATCGACGCCCCACAGCCGGATGCGTTCGCCATGAATGTCCAGCGTATCGCCATCGACGATGCTGACGCGGCCGACCAGATCGCGCGCGGAGGCGGGAGACGCCGTCGCGAGCAACAGCGCGACGCAGGCGAGGCGGGGGAGACGAGATCGCAAGATGGCATCCGCGGAAAAGAGGTTGTCGTGTCGCCGCAGCGAATCGGACGCTGCGCGCGATCTGACATAGCAGAGCCTATTCGTGCGATTGTGTGGCTGATGGGTCCAGAAGGGCCGGCGGGCGACGCGCATGCGCGGTGACGTCTGCGCGGCCGGCAGCGCTCTCGAAAGGTCAGCGCTCGCCCAGATTGGCCGCACGCGCGGCGCGCTCGACCTCGGCCGCCAGCGTGCTCAGATGTTCGGCAAGACGCGCGAACAGCTCGCGCTTGTCGCGATCGGTGGCGAGATCACGGATCAGCGCGCATTCGGCCGCATCCGCCCGCAGCTTGTCCGGCTGGGTGATCAACTCTGACATGTTTCGCTTCCCTGCCGCGCCGGCAAGATTTCGAAACGACGAGGGCTCCGCATTGTTCCGGGGCTTCTGCAGATTTTTCTCATCGCCAGATTCGAATACCTCTGCGCGCGCACGATCGGTCGTCGCGCGGTCGGATGCGCATCTCTATCGCTCGCCGGGCCACCATGTCGACGCCGGATGCGCAGCCGAGATCTTGGTCTCGCGCAACGCCACCAGCGCGCTGCGCTTGTAGGGGCGGCCGGTTCGCCGCGAGCAATCCTGGCAGCGCATGTAGCGTTCGAGCTCGTGGATCGGCGTGGTCTTGGCGCGCCTGATGATGTCGAGCGCGACGGTCTGGTTGGTGTCGCAGCCCAGGCAGCGCACTTCGAGATAGTAGTAGCCGGCATTGAGCGCATCGCCGAGCAGCGGCGACGGTTGCGCCGGTCCCTTGTAGCCGAGCATGCGCTTGTTCCAGGCGTCGCAGGCGAGGCGATCCGCCTGCTTGCGCGCACGCGCGGCCTGCTCCTGCGCGATGCGGATGCCGGCCCCATAAAGTCTCTCGCGCGATTTCGTCGTCATGGCGCGCCATGATCGGCGCTGCGGCGCCCAGCTTCAAGCCGCTAGAATTAGCGCGGCAGGCGCTGCCGGCTACAAGCTCTCAGGTGCGGAGCGTTCTGATACCGTCTGCGCCCACGCCATTTCGAATCGTGGCGCCCTGCGCACGAGGGCGGCCAGGCGGCGCGCGTAGCAGGCGTCATCAGCAGCGCGTTCCGCTCGCGACTGAGATCGTGACGCGGCCATCTGGTTCCCACCGCATCGCCAACTCCATGGCGCGCCTAAACGCAGAGATGTGAGAAAGGTTCCAAAAATTTTGGCTTCTCCCGGCAGTTCCTGCAGCTTGTTCCCATCAGCGTGCGGCGATAGACCTTGCGCTCGGGGTCAATCGTGCGCGCGGGTCGGAGTTTTTCAGATTGGATCGTTCGGAGCAGACCGTGGTCGGCGACCGCGTTCCTGCTCACCACGCTGGCCGTCGCGATGGCGACCGGCGGGCGTATCGCGCTCGATGCCGCCGGCGCCACACTGCCTTACGCGACGTTCTATCCAGCAGTGGTGTTCGCGGCCCTGTTTGGCGGAATTCCTGCCGGCGTCTTTGCTGCATGGCTCTCCGCGACAGTCGTCCTCGTCGGATTCACCGACCGGCCCGATCATACCGAGGCCGTCAATCTCATCGGCTTTCTGAGCACGGCGGCGCTGGTGATCTGGCTTTCGCATCTGTGCCGCCGCGCGCTCGCGGAGCTGAAGCACAGCGAGCAGTCGCGCGAGCTGCTGCTCGGCGAACTCCGGCACCGCGTCAACAATCAGCTCGCGGTGTTCCAGGCCATCGTCCGCTCGAGCCTGTCGGGGGAGGATCGCGCCAAGGGCGAGGCGATCGCGATGCGGCTCGACGCGGTGGCGCGCGCCAACACGCTGGCCTGGTCGGATCACCGCCGCATGAGCCTGCGCATGCTGATCGAGGCCGAGCTGCAGCCCTATCGCGAGTCCGGTGTGGTGATGGTGGACGGGCAGGATGTCCCGCTGGGCGGCGAGGCGGCGCGCAACCTCGCGCTGGTGCTTCATGAGCTCGCGACCAACGCCGTCAAATACGGCGCGCTGCGCGGCGAGGGCGGGCGGCTCGAGGTGCAGCTCGCACAGGACGGCGGCCGCAGCACCGTGACCTGGCGCGAGCGGTGTCCGCACCCGATCGCGCCGCCGCCGGGCGAGGGGTTCGGCACGCGCATGATCCGCGCGAGCCTTGCGGCGATCGGCGGCAGCATCGAGCAGGATTTCCGCGAGGAGGGCCTGCTCTGCCGCATCCGCTTCGAGCCGGCGGTGTGATGCCGCAGAGCGCGAGGCCGTGAGGGCTGAGTTCCTCGTGCCGCTACAGCACCGCGCATCCGTCACGCCCGGACATGGGTCCCATGCGAAACGGGCGCTCGGCTGTCGCGTATGTATCAGATGGATCGACGCGACATGATGCTGCTGGCCGGGCTGCTGCTGATCACGATCATCATCACCTGGTTCGGCACCGAGTATGTCATCAACCATGTCGTCATCCCCCTGGTCGATGGCGACAGGCCGACGGCGCCCGACATGCCGTCGCCCTAGCATCCGCGCGAGAGGCGCTTGTTTGTCCGCGGCGCGGAACGAGGCCCGGCTTGATCGCGCGCCGGAAACCCTCCACCATTGCTGCATGACGCGCGAGGCAACGGCGCGCACACGGGCAGGGAGAGACGCGATGAAATGCTGGGAGCTGCAGGGGCCGGGCGGGATCGATGCGCTGGCGCTGGTGGACAAGCCGGTCCCGCAGCCGGGCCGCGGCGAGGTGCTGGTGCGGCTGACGGCTGCGAGCATCAACTATCGCGACCTCCTCACCGTGCGCGGCGGCTACGGCTCGCGGCAGAAATTTCCGCTGGTGCCGCTGTCGGACGGCGCCGGAATCGTCGAGGCGGCGGGCGAGGGCGTCGCGGCCTTCACGGCGGGCGATCGCGTCATCGGCAGCTTCTTCGAGAGCTGGACCGGCGGCGAGCCAAGCGAGACCAAGATGCGCGCGGCGCTTGGCGGCGCCGTCGACGGCACGCTGACGGAGTATCGCATCTTTCCCGCGCACGCGCTGGTGAAGACGCCGGCCCATCTCAGCGACATCGAAGCCGCGTGCCTGCCTTGCGCGGGCGTCACCGCCTGGAGCGCGGTGATGAAGCTCGGCGGCATCAGGCCGGGGCAGACGGTGCTGACGCAGGGCACCGGCGGCGTCTCGATCTTCGCGCTGCAGATCGCCAAGATGGCCGGCGCGCGGGTGATTTCGACGTCGTCGAGCGAGGAGAAGATCGAACGGCTCAGGGCGCTCGGCGCCGACGTCACGCTGAACTACAAGACCACTCCGGATTGGGGCAAGAAGGCACGCGAGATCACCGGGCAGGGCGTCGATCTCGTCGTCGAGGTCGGCGGCGTCGGCACGCTCAACGAGTCGATCCGCGCGACGAAGATCGGCGGCACCATCGCCTTCATCGGCGTGCTCGCCGGCGCGCCGGCGTCCGAGCTGCGCCTGCCGTTGATGGTGATGCAGCAGCAGCGGCTGCAGGGCGTCACGGTCGGCTCGGTCGACGATCTGCAGGCGTTCGCGCACGCGCTGGCGCAGCATCAGGCCAGGCCGGTGGTCGATCGCGTGTTTGCCTTCGCCGACGCGCGCGAGGCGTTCCACTACATGTCGAGCGGCGCGCATTTCGGCAAGGTGGCGATTGCGATCGGGGAATGAGCGACCACGCTGCTGTTCGCGACTGCTGCATTGAAGCGAGACGGAGCTGTTAGTCATTTTCTCCGCCGTCATTCCGGGGCGCGTCGCGCAGCGGCGCGAGCCCGGAATCCATAGCCACAGGCAGATATCGTGACGTGAGATGGCCGCGGCTCTTGTCGTCACCACATGACCCGTCGTGGCTATGGATTCCGGGCTCGTCGCTTCGCGCCGCCCCGGAATGACGCGCGGAGAGAGACGGGCGGCCCATTAGAGCCACGATCAGGGCAGCGGCGGAATGCTCTCGATGCCGATCTTGACGAGGAACGAACCGTTGCGTTCGTGCAATAAGCGCACCCCATTTCGAGTGGTGCGCGGAGCCCCTGGATCGCTTCGCTGGCGCTCGCGATGACGGAGCTTTTGGAGCGTTCGGTGGCCGCCACGGCCGTCATTGCGAGCGCAGCGAAGCAATCCAGACTGTTTGCTCAGGGCTGCGGCCTTAGGGTGGGCAAAGGCGCCGCCGTGCCCACCGTTTTGCGGCGGAGTATGCCGCCTGATGGTGGGCACGCTGCCGCCTTTCGGCGGCCGCTTTGCCCACCCTCGCTTTCATCAACTGATCAGTTCGCCGGCATGCTCTTCTCGACCAGCCTCACCCAATAGGAGGCGCCGGCGCTGAGGATGTTGTCGTTGAAGCGGTAGGCCGGGTGGTGGCACTCGTTGCCCGGGCCCATGCCGATGAAGACGAAGGCGCCGGGGCGGGCTTCGAGCATGAAGGCGAAATCCTCGCCGCCCATCAAGGGAATGGCGCGGTCGTTGACGCGCTCGCCGCCCACCACCTCGCGGGCGACGTCGGCGGCGAAGGCGGCCTGCGCCGGGTGGTTCATCGTGACCGGATATTTGCGCTCGTAGATCGCCTCCGCGGTGCCGCCATAGGCGCGCGCGGTGGCTTCGGCGACCTCGACGATGCGCTTCTCGACGAGATCGCGGATTTCCGGATCGAGCGTGCGGACGGTGCCGAGCATCTCGACCGTCTCGGGGATCACGTTGAAGGTGGTGCCGCCATGGATCGAGCAGATCGAGATCACCGCCGACTTCAGCGGATCGACGTTGCGCGCGACGATCGACTGCAGCGCGTTGACGATCTGCGAGGCGATCAGGATGCTGTCGACGGCGCGATGCGGGCCGGCGCCGCCATGGCCGCCCTTGCCGGTGACCTTGATATGGATCGCGTCGGCCGAGGCGAGCATCGCGCCGGGCGAAATCTCGAAATGGCCTTCCGGCACGCCCGGCATGTTGTGCATGCCATAGACCTCCTGGATGCCCCAGCGGGTCATCAGGCCGTCATCGACCATCGCCTTGCCGCCGGCGCCGCCTTCTTCCGCCGGCTGGAAGATCACGATCGCGGTGCCGTCGAAATTGCGCGTCTCGGCGAGATGTTTCGCCGCGCCCAGCAGCATCGCGGTGTGGCCGTCATGGCCGCAGGCATGCATCAGCCCGGGCGTCTTCGACGCGTAGGGCACGCCCGAGGTTTCCTCGATCGGCAGCGCGTCCATGTCGGCGCGCAGGCCGATGGTCCGGCCCGAGCCCGCGTTGCGGCCGCGGATCACGCCGACCACGCCGGTGCGGCCGATGCCGGTCACGACCTCGTCGCAGCCGAATTCGCGCAGCTTGTCGGCGACGATGCCGGCGGTGCGATGCACCTCGTACAGCAGCTCGGGGTTTTCATGGAAGTCGTGGCGCCACGCGGCCATTTCGTCGGAAAGCGCGGCAATGCTGTTGATGATGGGCATGAGAAAAGAACTGCTCGCTGGAGGATTGTCGCCGTCGCGGCAGGCACGGCCGAAACGGCCGCGCGGTCACCGCGCGATCGGGGCCGACTATGGCCCGCGCGAAAAACCCAGGCAAGCAGCCGCCGGCGATGGCGCCATGCGAGGATGCAAGGGCACCGTGGACCGGTCATGCAGATGTGTTCCGGATTTCGGAACGCGCGCGTCAGGCGAAGCAGGGCGGGGTCGGCACGCGCGGATATTTGTGCTCCGGCGCCACGTCGAGACGGAAGGCCCGCAGCTTCGGTTCCTCCCACGCCACCAACGGCGTTCCGCAGACGCCACAGTCGAAGCGGCCGGCGGCGCCGGCTGCGGATGTGGATTCCGCGATCTCATAGACCGCACGGCAATGGGGGCAGGTCACGCTGGATATCTTCATGGGCTCATCCTGGCATGCATCGCGATCGCACGTCCTTGAACCAGATCAATGCGGGTTTGGATCCCGCGGAACCGCAGGCGACGCGATCACGCCTCCTCGGGCTGCCACGGCGTCGGTGCCTTCGTGAACGCGCGCCAGGCGTCACGGAGCGGCTGTTCGACGCCGGCCATCGCATGCGCGTGCCAGCCGGTGATCGCGGCGGCCGCGATCGCAGCATCCGTCGACGTTGTGCCGAGGCTGTCGATGACGCCGGCGGTCACCGCCATGTCGTTGTAGTGGCCGAGCTCCTCCTGCAGGCCGGCGAGCGACCTGGCGTATCGCCTGGCCGGCTTGCTCGCACCATAGAGCGGCAGCAGGAAGTCGATGCTGTAGCGCAGCTTCTTCAGCACCAGGCGCAGCCGGTGGCGGCGCTCGGCCGGCAGCGTCTTGAAATGGCGGCCGCGCTTGAGCACCTTCTGATGCCGCTCCGACAGCACGTGGCCGGCGAAATCGATCGCGGGTCCCGCGAGCCGTCCGAGCACGTCGGGCGAGACGTCGTTGCGCCAACCCCGTGTCGCGATCCAGCCGCCGAGCCCGAGCACGAAGGAGCTGCTGCGGCGTTCGGCCAGCGCGACGCGCAGCTTGCGATAGGCGAGCTCGCGCTGGCGTTCGGCGAGCCCCTGCAGCGTCTCGAAGCCGGCGACAGTCGGACAGGCCTCCGCGATGTCCGGCAGCGTCTGCGTCAGGAACACGTCGAGATCGCGCGCGGCCGACAGGTTCTGCGCCAGCCAGCGCGCATCGTCCTCCAGACCTTGCAGTGTCGCCGAGGTGCCGAGCGGCCGCATCAGGTGCAGTGCCGCGCGCAGCCGGCGCAGCGCCACGCGCAGCTGATGCACGCCTTCAGGATCGCGGCCGTCTTCGGCCGCGGGCATCGCCTGCAGCAGATGATGGAAGCTGCTGCGCAGGATGACGGCGAAGGCTTCGTCGAGCGACACCGCCGGATCGAGGCGCGGTTTGCGCGGCTTCTCGGCGCCCGGCGCCTTGCCCGCCGCGAGATCGAAGCCGCGGGCTGATTTGCTGCGGATCGACGGCCGCACCGTGCCGTGCTCGGCCAGGCGAAGGGCGGTCTCGTAGATCGTGGCCGGGTCGCCGCTCTTCAACTCCAGCTCGATCTCGCTGACCTCTTCGCTGTCATCACCGGCTTTGATGATGCCGCTGTCGAATGCAATCTCGAGTACCGCGCCGGGCAGGTCGAGCAGCCGCGCGTGACGATGGACATCGGCCGTGAACACCGCCTGCAGCGGTGCATCCGTCACCGCCGCGCGCAGCTCCTCGGGAAGCAAGGCGGCCGCCAGCGCCGCATCGGGCGCGATCGAGGTCACGCTCGCCTCCCACTCGCCGCGCTTGAGCGGATCGTCGCTGTGCTGCGCCTTCACGGTCTGGACGAAGCGCGTGCCGCTCTGGCGCACCCGCAGCGTGAAGCCGTTCTTCCACAACGTACGCTTCGGCGTGTCGTAGTAGACCGATTTGAGATGCTTACGCGTGCCCTTGTTGCGCGCATGCGCGACGACGATCGGCGCGTGATGAAAATCGGCGAGCTGATCCGGTGCGACCAGCAGCTTCAGCTCGATCTCTTCGCCTGCATTCGCGGGGTCCGGCAAGGCCGGAGGGGCCGCATCTGCCGGGTTCTCCGCAGCGATCGGCTCCGAACCATCGTGAGACGGACCCGACGTCTCGGCTGCATCAGCCGTGTCGCTGCCTGCGGACGTGCCTGCGCCGGATGCGGCCACCGCACGATCGCTGCTTTGCATCGGCGTCGTTGCGCCTGAATCCGCCATGTGTCGCTTCTGCAAAGGTTTGATGACCGTCATTCACACATAACCGAGCCCATATGAAAGAGACAGCATGAATTGCTCAGCGTGATGACAGAGACGGCGCGCAAGGCTCAGCCGGCAAGTTCATTTTCCATCGTCGCATCAATGGGCAATCCGTCTTGCTGCACAGGATCTGGCTCACGAAAAAATGTCCGGTGCAGGCGGCCGGCACGCCGATGCCGCCCGACGGCATGGGAACTTCAGATCCATCCCGTCAGCATCAGGCGCGTCCCGAGGAAGATCGCGGCCGCCGCGGTGGCGAGGCTCGCCGCTGCGACGAGGTTGCGGCCGCGGCGCGCCAGCGCGCGCGAGCGCTCCCGCGGGTCCTGCGCCGGGTCCATCGGCGCGCGGCGGCGACGGTGGCGAACGGCGTGAACCCACAGGGCCAGCGCAGCAGCGCCGGCCAGGACTGCGAAGACGGTTGCGACCCCCGCGGCAAAACCGAGATCGACGCCAACGCTCTCCAGCATCGCGCGGAGATGCACCGCGAAACGCGCCAGCAAGGTCGCCGCGTAGTCCGCCGCTGCGGCGCCGGTGTACAGCAGCACCGCCGTCCAGACGACGGCGGCCGCCGCGATCAGCAGCGACGTCAGCACCGCCAAGCCGTCGCCTGCCATGAAGCCGATCGAGGCGGCGATCAGCGCCAGCGCCGGCATGACATTGCCCATCGGAATCGGAAGAATGATCGTCACGGCCATCAGCAGCAGCGGCAGCGCCAGCAGCATGCGCGCGCTGCGTCCGGTCAGCCAGACCAGGCGGTCTTCGCGCAGGCCGCGCTCGGCAAATCCGGCCCAGTCGAGCCCGGCGCGGATCACCTTGCGCAGCAGCCGCTGCGGCACCGGTCGCCGCCGCAAGGTCTCCGGCAGCCACAGCCGCTCGGCGCCGAACAGGATCTGCAGCGCGACCAGCGCCACCAAGGTGCCGAACACCATGCCGAACGGTCCCGGCAGCGGGAGCAGCGCCGGGATCGTCAGCAGCAGCAAGGTCAGGCCAAGGCCTTCCGCCTCGAGGCGGTCGAACAGCTCGCCGACCGACGGCTCCTCCGAGCGCACGGTGCGTGCGATCGCGAGCAGCCGCCGGCTGATCGGCCCGTTGTGGCGGCGTGGCCCGGACGAGACCTCATCGTTGGATGCGACGTCGTTCATTGCCACGCCATGACCCCGTTCATTTCACACCGCCGCTGGCCTCTTCGACCGCAGGACGGGTCTTCCACAGCGAGTAGGCGATGCCCGCGCCGAGCAGACCGAAGGTGATGCCCAGCGACAGCGCCGGCGGGAATTTCTCTAGTCCGAGCAGGTCGGCCAGGAAGATCTTCGAGCCGATGAAGATCAGCACCGCGGCCAGCGCCAGCTTCAGATACTGGAAGCGATCGACCATCGCGGCAAGCGCGAAGTACAGCGCGCGCAGGCCCAGGATCGCGAAGATGTTCGAGGTGTAGACCACGAACGGGTCGGTCGAGATCGCAAAGATCGCGGGCACGCTGTCGACGGCGAAGATGACGTCGGCAAACTCGATCAGGATCAGCGCCAGGAAGAGGGGCGTCATGAACCAGGTCATCTTGCCGCTGGCATCGGGCTGGCGCACGAAGAAGCGCTCCTCGTGCAACCGGTCGGTAACGTCGAAACGGCGACGCATCCAGGCCAGCGCCGGGTTGGAGCCGACATCATGCGGCTTGTCCTTGAACACCAGCATCTTGATGCCGGTCGCGACCAGGAACAGCGCGAACAGGTAGAGCACCCAGCTCGCCTGCGCGACGATCGCCGCACCCAGGCCGATCATGATCGCGCGAAGCACGATGACGCCGACGATGCCCCAGAACAGCACGCGGTGCTGATAGGCGCGCGGGATCGCGAAGTAGCTGAAGATCATGGCGATGACGAAGACGTTGTCCATCGCCAGTGCCTTCTCGATCGTGAAGGCGGTCAGATAGGCGGTGCCGGCTTCGCTGCCGAGCTGCCACCATACCCAGGCGCCGAAGACGAGCGCGAGCAGGATGTAGACGGCGCTCATCACCAGGCTTTCGCGCACCGAGATTTCGCGCGTCTTGCGGTGGAGCACACCGAGGTCGAAAACGAGAAGGGCAAGCACGATTGCGAGAAAGGCGAGCCACATCCAGACGGGCTTGCCGGCAAACGCGATGAACAGGAATTCCACGACGGGTCCTCTTGTCAGGCCGGTGAGATTGATGTCGTCAGGTCCGACATCGTGAGCGCACCGGCAGCTTCACCAGAGGGGCCCGGACCAGGGGTACTCCGCGGACATATGTGGGGGTCCACCGGCTTTCAAGAGGGCGGCGGATGGCGCCGACGACGTTCAGTCAGATGAACGGGAAGGTGCGACAGACTGCCTCCGCGAAGCTGCCTTGCGGCCCGACCCGCACGAACTAATTCCAGGGGACCGGAGATCCGGGCCCCTCTGATAGTCGCACGACTATGATGTCGGACTCTCTCACCTGACAGATACCGTCATCGGTATCGCGCTCCTTCGCAGCGCTTTTGGGAGTTTGATGACATGCGGCCACTCGCGTCGCTTGCAGCTATGGACCTTTGCCGCTCTTCGTCCCGACCGGGGCGCCCCGGCCGCATCAGCCAGCACGGCCCCGGGCGGCCAGATCGTCCCGACGGCGATCGTGATGGAACCTGGAGCCGCTCCGGTCATTTGGTATGGAACCCGCGCCTGATGCCCAGAGCGCGCTGGTATCTTGTGTACGGGAGCATGGCGTGACAGCGGGGGGTGACCAGACGACAGCCGCGAAGGCGCGGCTCTCGCGGCCAAGTGCCGCGGTTCGGCGTCTCCTGGTGATCATCAATCGCGGCAGCCGCTCGGGCGGCGAGGCGGCCGGAATTGCCGTGTCGCGGCTGGGGGCTGCCGGCTACGATCTCGTGATCTCGGCCCCGCATAGTCCGCGCGAGGTGGCGCCATGGATCGAAGCCCATGCCGACGATGCGGAAGCGGTGGTGATCGCCGGCGGCGACGGCAGCCTCAATGCCGCCGCGCCCGCGCTGGTGAAAACAGGTCTGCCGCTCGGGATCATCCCGGCAGGCACCGCCAACGATCTCGCCCGGACACTCGGCCTGCCCGACGACATGGAAGCGGCGGCCGACGTGATCGCGGCCGGTCACCGCCGTGAGATCGATCTCGGCGATGTCAACGGTCATCCGTTCTTCAACGTCGCCAGCCTCGGGCTCAGCGCCGATCTGGCGCGGCAGCTGACGAAGGAGACCAAGCGTCGCTTCGGACGGCTCGGCTATGCCATCACTGCGCTCAAGGTGCTCACCAATGCGCGACCGTTCCGCGCGATGATCGTGTCGTCGGATGGCGCCGTACGCGTGAAGACCTTGCAGATCGCGGTCGGCAACGGTCGCTATTACGGCGGCGGCATGGCGGTCCGGCACAATGCGGAGATCGATGACTCCCATCTCGATCTCTATTCGCTGGAGATCGGGCGCGTGTGGAAGCTGCTGGCGATGGCCTACGACTTCCGCAAGGGGCGTCATGGCCTCTGGCAGGAGGTGCGGGCCTCGCGCGACACATCCTTCGAGATCCGCACGCGGCGGCCGCGCCCGATCAATGCCGATGGCGAGCTCGTCACCTTCACCCCGGCGCGCTTTTCCGTGCTGCCACGCGCGGTCTCGGTCTTCGTCCCCAAGAGCGGAGCGTCGAACGCCGCGACGCCCGACCGGCGCTGACGCGGCGCCGCTTGATCCGCGCCTTGCAGCCGCTCGTTTTCGACTGATCACACCTTGAGAGACCCATGACCAAGCAGACCCGCTTCAATCTCTGGTACGCAATCGTCGCGATCTTCGTCGCGATGATGATCCACAATGCGTGGACGAGCTATCGCCAGGTCGCCGTCATTCCCTACAGCCAATTCCAGGACCTGCTGTCGGCCGGCAAGGTGAAGGAGGTCGGCGTCTCCGAGAACTATCTGGAGGGCACGCTGAAGGAGCCGCTGCCCGGCGGCCAGACGCGCTTTGCGACCACGCGGGTCGACCAGGAGTTCGCGAAAGAACTCGCCAAGGCCAACGTCACCTTTACCGGCCGCGTCGAGAGCAACATTCTTGGCGACATCCTCTCGCTGGTGATGCCGATCGCGCTGTTCTTCGGCGTCTGGTATTTCCTGTCGCGGCGGATGATGGGCGGCGCTGGAGGGCTCGGCGGCGGCCTGATGCAGATCGGTAAGAGCAAGGCCAAGGTCTATGTCGAGGCCAATACCGGCGTGCGGTTCGACGACGTCGCAGGTGTCGACGAGGCCAAGGACGAGCTGCGCGAGATCGTGTCCTTCCTCAAGGATCCGAAATCCTATGGCCGGCTCGGCGGCCGTATGCCCAAGGGCGTGCTGCTGGTCGGCCCCCCCGGTACCGGCAAGACGCTGCTCGCGAAGGCCGTCGCGGGCGAGGCGGGCGTGCCGTTCTTCTCGATCTCGGGCTCGGAGTTCGTCGAGATGTTCGTCGGCGTTGGTGCCGCGCGCGTGCGCGACCTGTTCGAGCAGGCGCGCGCCAAGGCGCCCGCCATCATCTTCATCGACGAGCTCGATGCTTTGGGCCGCGCGCGCGGCATGGGGCCGTTCGCCGGCGGCCATGACGAGAAGGAGCAGACCCTCAACCAGCTGCTGGTCGAGCTCGACGGCTTCGATTCCTCCACCGGCCTCGTGCTGCTCGCGGCGACCAACCGTCCGGAGATCCTCGACCCCGCGCTGCTGCGCGCCGGCCGCTTCGACCGCCAGGTGCTGGTCGATCGTCCGGACAAGCCGGGCCGCATCCAGATCCTCAACGTGCATCTGAAGAAGGCCAAGCTCGCTGCCGATGTCGATCCCGAGAAGGTCGCGGCGCTGACGCCGGGCTTTACCGGCGCCGATCTCGCCAACCTCGTCAACGAGGCGACCCTGCTGGCGACGCGGCGCGGCGCTGACGAAGTGACGCTCGACGATTTCAACAACGCCATCGAGCGTATCGTGGCGGGCCTGGAGAAGCGCAACCGGCTGCTCAATCCGAAGGAGCGCGAGATCGTGGCCTATCACGAGATGGGCCATGCCATCGTCGCGATGAGCCTGCCCGGCACCGATCCCGTGCACAAGGTCTCGATCATCCCGCGTGGCGTCGGCGCGCTCGGCTACACCATCCAGCGCCCGACCGAGGACCGCTTCCTGATGACGCGCGAGGAGCTCGAGAACAAGATGGCCGTGCTGCTCGGCGGCCGGGCCGCCGAGCTCGTGGTCTACGGTCATCTGTCGACCGGCGCCGCCGACGATTTGCGCCGCGTGACCGACATCGCCCGCTCGATGGTGACGCGCTACGGCATGTCGGAGAGCCTGGGCTCGGTGGCCTATGAGCGTGACAACCAGTCGTTTCTGGCGCCGGGCGCCTCGCGCAGCGCTGACTATGGCGAGGCCGCGGGCGACGCGATCGACGCGGAGGTTCGTGCCATTGTCACTTCAGCCCTCGACCGCACCCGCAAGCTGCTGCAGGACAAGCGCGACGTCCTGGAGCGCGCCGCGCGCCGGCTGCTGGTGAAGGAGACGCTCGACGAGAGCGAGCTCGCGGCCATCCTGAAGCAGGACCAGCGCGCCGGTGATCTGGTGGCAGCGGCGCAGCCGATGTAGTTGTTTGGCGGCGCGGCAACCATCAAACTCGTCATCGCGCATTGGAGGATGAGCACAGTGGTCGTGAATGCGCCCTCTCCCACCCTGGCGAAGCTTTGCTTCGCCTTGGGGGAGAGGGCGCTGCATCTAACAGCGCAGGGGCACTTCGCTGATTTGTAGCACGTAGCCCGGATATCGCTTTCGCTCTTCCGGGTACGTGATCATCGCCTTGGCCACATCCGGGCCAGCGTCTCGTCCTTTTTGATGAACTCGTGCCAGAGCGTGGCCGCGATGTGCAGGCCCACTACGAGATAGACCACATAGGCCAGCGTATCGTGCGCGATTTCGCCGGCGTGGGCGACGGCTTTGTCGCCGGCGAACAGGCGCGGCCAGCTGAAGGTCCAGAAATAGCGCAGCGAATAGCCGCCGGCCGACGAGAACATGTAGCCGGTGGCCGGCATGATCAGCAGCAGCGCATACAGCGCCCAATGATTGAGCTGGGACAGCGCTCGGACGATGGGACCGAACGCGGCAGGCGTCGCCGGCGCTGTCGTCGTTGCCCGAACCATGATGCGCAGGACCGCCAGCAGAAACAGCGTGAGCCCGAGCGACTTGTGAATCTCGAGCAACTCGCGCCGCGGCGAGGTGCCGGCAGGCTGCAGGCCGCAATACAGCCCGATCAACATCGCCGCAATGAACAGCACTGCGGTCGCCCAATGGATCCGTCGCAGCAGCGGATCATAAGCGGTCTCGGTCGGCGGCACGTGCAGGTTCTCTATGGCGAGTTGAAACGTCAGCTCCATAGGGCACCTTGGCGCCGTTGTCGGCTCACAATTCGATGACGTGAGTGGGCAGACCTCGTTCATCTCGTGCTTTGCGGAAGCGAATCCATCGCGAGGCAAGCAGGAGTTCGTCATGATCAGCAATACAAAATCGATCTCAAATTGTCGCCGCCCTCCGGCACCACCGTATCCTGCGTGACGACGTCACGCTGCGGATGGCGTGCGCGACGGACTAGCGTTGAGGCATGGAAAGGGTAGGATGCCGGCGTGGATCGTTCGAGAGGAGTGCCATGACACGACGAAGCTGGATCGGATGGGCGTCACGCCTCGCGTTTGTCGCCGTGACGCTCGGGAGCGCGGGCGCCGACGCCGCCGAGCGGACGATGTCCTGGGAGGGGGGCTGCCGCTTCACGGTCCGGTACGATCCCGCCAAGCACGACGAGACGCGGCTGCGCAACACCGTGCGTCTGCTGTTCGGCCCGTCCGATTTCGACTCGCCGGGCACGCCGCCGGCGTTCGATCCGAAGGCGGTCGCGGCGCTCGACCCCGACAAGATCGACCGCACCTGCAAGGCTGCGCTCGACGCCGCCGCGCGGCTGGAATTCATCGCGCTGCCCGGTGTCGACGATTACCGCCGCGCCAAGATGGCGGAGCTGAAGGACAGTTGCGATTTCGACCTGGCGCATACCCGCGGCTTCAAGACGCCCTCGGCGCTGCGCGACTATCAGCCCGCAGCCGCCTGTGCAAAGTTCGTCGACGCGATCGAGGGCAAGACCGACCTGCAGCAGACGTTTCGCGAGAACGTCGACAAGGGCTGCGCCGACAACGCCAGCCCAAAGGCCTGCGTCACCCGCTACGTTGCCGAAGCCGCGAGGCCGGACGGCCAGGAGCGGATGCGGATCTATCTGGTCAATTTCGGCTGGAGCAATTGCGCCATCAACTACAACCTCCGCAACACCGGCGAGAAGAAGATGGAGGCGATGCGGAGCGCGCTCGAGACCCAGTTCCGGAAGATGTTCAAGGTCAAGCAGGACAAGTGCGAGGAGGCGGACTGACGCGCCGTCCGCCTGCTGGAAGGCGGCGCTCACGCCCGCCGCGCGATGCTGCCGTGTTCGTCAGATCAGTCCGGACAGTCGAGGCAGGCGGCGCAGCTTCTGCTCCAGCAGCGCCCTGAACTCCCGGATCGTCTGGTCGGACAGGTCCTGCTTCGGGATCGTGTGGCCGACCGACTTGCTGAGGCACAGCAGGAAGATCTTGCCGTTCTCCTTGAAGCCGCGCAAATCCGACCACGCGAGGCGCGACGTCATCCGCGGTCCCGTGATCGTGATCCCTTCGTCGTCCGCCTCGATCGCCATTGCGCCGTACAGCATGGGATTCTGGCGATACAGCGATCCGGCGCGCATGGGGATCAGGACGAAGGTCGTCAGCGCGGCGACCGTCAGCCCGGCGATGGCGCAGAACAGCAGCCACAGCAGCACGACCGTCGCCAGCGTCCAGCCTTCATACTTGTTGAAGAAGTCGGGCAGGCTCGTGACGGTGAACACCGTGAACAGCCCGCCGCCGAACACGATCGCCTGGCCGTCACCATTCTGCAGGCGCGCGCCCTGGACGAGCGCGGCCTTGCTCAGTTCGTAGCGAAATTGCATCTTTAGCGGACTCGGCCGGCAGGAATGTTTCTCAAGCGGCCCCGAACACGCGCTTGAAGATCGTGTCGACGTGCTTGAGGTGGTAGCCGAGGTCGAACTGCTCGTCGATCTCGGCATCCGTCAGATACTTCTTCACGTCGGCATCGGCCTTCAGCAAGGTGCGGAAGTCGCCTTCGCCGCGCCACACCGGCATCGCGTTGCGCTGCACGAGCTTGTAGGAATCCTCACGGCTGGCGCCCTTCTGGGTCAGTGCAATCAGCAGGCGCTGCGAGTGCACGAGGCCGCCGAGCTTGTCGAGGTTCTTCTCCATGTTGGCCGGGTAGACCAGCAGCTTCTCGATCAGGCCGGCGAGGCGCACCAGCGCGAAGTCGAGCGTGACAGTCGCGTCGGGGCCGATCATGCGCTCGACCGAGGAATGCGAGATGTCGCGCTCGTGCCAGAGCACGACGTTCTCCATCGCCGGGGTCACATAGGCGCGCACCATGCGGGCGAGGCCGGTCAGGTTCTCCGACAGCACGGGATTGCGCTTGTGCGGCATCGCGGAGGAGCCCTTCTGGCCCTCCGAGAAGAACTCCTCGGCTTCCAGCACTTCCGTGCGCTGCAGATGGCGAACCTCGGTGGCGAAGCGCTCGACCGAGGAGGCGATCACGCCGAGGGTGGCGAAGAACATCGCGTGGCGGTCGCGCGGAATGACCTGGGTGGAGACCGGCTCCGGGGTCAGGCCCATCGCCTTGGCGACGTGCTCCTCGACGCGCGGATCGATCTGGGCGAAGGTGCCGACGGCGCCGGAGATCGCGCAGGTCGCGACCTCCTTCCGTGCGGCGACCAGGCGCTCGCGGGCGCGCGTGAATTCCGCATAGGCATAAGCGAGCTTGAGGCCGAAGGTGACCGGCTCGGCATGGATGCCGTGCGAGCGGCCGATGGTCGGCGTCATCTTGTGCTCGAAGGCGCGCTTCTTCAGCGCGGCGAGCACCTTGTCGAGATCGGCGAGCAGCAGGTCGGCGGCGCGGGTGAGCTGCACGTTGAGGCAGGTGTCGAGCACGTCGGAGGACGTCATGCCCTGGTGGACGAAGCGCGCCTCGGGGCCGACGATCTCGGCGAGGTGTGTGAGGAAGGCGATGACGTCGTGCTTGGTCTCGCGCTCGATCTCGTCGATGCGGGCGACGTCGAAGGTGGCGTCCTTGGCCTTGGCCCAGATCGTCCGGGCGGCGTCCTTCGGGATCGTGCCGAGCTCGGCCAGCGCGTCCGCCGCATGCGCCTCGATCTCGAACCAGATCTTGAACCGGGTCTGCGGCTCCCAGATCGAGGCCATTTCGGGACGGGTATAGCGGGGGATCATCGGGGCTCTCCGAGGCAGGAGGTGAGGTGGGCGGGCCGATCGCGGCCGCGCCTGCAGCATTTTACGCCGTGCTCTATCAGAGCCGCCGGGGGGATACAAACGGCGGGTTTCACTGTCCAATCCGACGCTTTAAGGTATTATAGTACTAATTTTAGAAATCGCGCTGACAGATATTGAAATCTGTCAGCGCGATGGTGTATATGCAATCCATGATCAACTAGCACTGTCTGACCATGGGGTTCAGCGGCTTCAACTGCGAAGGACCGCTTCGATGAAGATTGAAAAGCGATTGCTCCACTCACAATTCCAGGACTGGCTGAATCTCCGGGTGGCTCGTCACCTGGAGGCCCAGGCCGCCAAGTTCCGCGCCGTCCCGGCGGCGGATCGCGGCGAGGCGATCCAGATCAAAGCGCATCCGAGTGATGCCGATATGGTGCACGCATGAATGAGGCCGTGGTTCTGACATCCGAGCGCATCCTCGAAGTCACCGAGGACGTGTTGCGCCGTTACGGGCTCGCCAAAGCGACGGTCGTCGACGTCGCGAGAGCGCTCGATGTCAGCCACGGCTCCGTCTACCGTCACTTCCCGAGCAAGGCCTCGCTGCGCGAGGCGGTGGCCAAGCGCTGGCTCGAGCGCGTCAGCGTGCCCTTGGCGCAGATCGCGGCCGAGCCGGGGCCGGCGCCGGCCAAGCTGGAACGCTGGCTACGCGAGCTGTTCGACGCCAAGCACAAGCGAGTGTGCGAAGATCCCGAGATGTTCGCGACCTACCTGACGCTCGCCCGAGAGGCCTGCACGGTGGTGAAGGCGCATAAGCAGGATCTGATTGCCCAGGTCGAGGGCATGATCACCGAGGGCGTCGCCCAGGGCGCGTTCGAGGTCGATGATCCCAAGACCGCGGCCGCGGCAATCTTCGATGCGACGCGCAGCTTCCATCATCCCGCCCACGCCGACGAATGGGCCGATTGCACCTGTTCGACCCGGGTCGACGCGGTGCTGACCTTGTTGTTGCGAGGCCTGGCAAAGCGATAGCTGCGTCTAGCCCGAATATGCTGCGCTCATGCGGGGTTACGGAGTCCCTGCAGGGTGGGCAAAGGCGCAAGGCACGATATGAGTTCGTGCCGAGCTGTCGCGCGCCGTGCCCACCATCGATCAGCATATTCCGCGGCGAGACGGTGGGCACGGCGCCATTGCCAGCTCGCTTGTGGTAACCGCACAGCAGCGCCTTTGCCCGCCCTTCAGATCCGCCGAGCCGCTCGTCAGCGTCAACCGCGCCAATGGCGCATCGACTAAAACTCTTCCACCGACGTCCTAGCCCATGCAGGCTTTGCGAAATTCGGCCGGTGTGACGTTGAGCTTGCGGCGGAAGATCCGGTTGAGGTGACTCTGGTCGGAGAATCCGCACAGCAGGGCGATCTCCTTCAGCGCGAGCCTGTCCTTGCGCAGGTGCTCGCAAGCGCGTTCCACCTTGCGATTGAGGACGTAAGTATGAGGCCGCATGCCGTAGTGCGCATGGAATTTGCGCGCGAACTGCACCGGCGTGCTGTTGCAGATGCTGGCCAGCTCCTCCAGCGTGATGTTCCGGCCAATGTTCTGCTCGATGTAGTCCTCGATCAGCCGCGCGTGGGCCGGCCTGAAGCGTCCCTGCGAACAGGGCAATTTGAACTGAACCGAGGCGTAGCTTCGCAGGATGTGCACGCTCGCCTGGAGCGCCAGGGCATCGTAGCACAGCCGGCCGCCCGGGCCGCCGTCGGAGATCTCCTGCACCATCCGGTCGCTGATCCAGGTCAGGACCGGATCGTCGATCCGGAGCAGGTCGTGGAGTTCGATTGTCTCGGCATCGCGATCGAACGCCTCGCTCGCGGTCTTCGCCATCAGGCTCGGCGCGATATAGAAATGAGTGACCTCGACGTCGCTGTTCCAGCGCCAGTTCGACGCTTCCGCACGCGTCAACAACGTCGTGACGCCTCGGCCGACATGATCCTGCTTCCACGCGCCGGTCACCCGGCGGTTCATCGACGTGGTCCCTCCGCGGTAGACGACAACTAAGAAGTTCTCGGAGGGCGGCACCCAGATATCGGACGGCGCATAGCGGAAGACGCGGAGCCGAAAGTCCGCCTTTCCGATTGCCGAGCTGTCCAGCATCAGCTCGCCGGGAGCGTAGCGCGGCAGCTCCTCGACGCTGATCAAATGGCCCATCGCGCGAGCCTCCCTTGATTTTTTTATGGCGCGATTGATCGCTGCTGCTTCTCATTGGCCTTGCGGCGGCGCCAGCATAGGCCGGTTTCGCGGTTTGCCAAGCGCGCTTTGTTGCGACTTGCGAGCACAGCTGGCGCGTGCGCCGCACCGTTCAATAAATCGTCTGTTTCATCCAAGCCCCGACCGGTCGCCGGCCCATAGCCTGCGCGGGCGACAACGAAAACGCAGCCCCCGTCCGATGACACACGGACGAGGAACGGCGGCGTGCACCCTGAAACAAGGATGAGGAGGACCAGATGACGGAAGCCGCTGTGAACGCCAACGGAGACGCTTCGCATGTGACGACCAGGCTCGATGCGGTGGTGATCGGCGCCGGCGTGGCCGGGCTCTATCAGCTCTATCGCTTGCGCGAGCAGGGACTGAGCGTCCGGGCGATCGACGCCGCGTCCGGCGTCGGCGGCACCTGGTACTGGAATCGCTATCCCGGCGCCCGCTTCGATTCGGAAGCCTACATCTATCAGTATCTGTTCTCCGAGGAGCTCTACAAGGGCTGGAGCTGGAGCGAGAAGTTTCCGGCCCAGCCGGAGATCGAACGCTGGCTCAACTACGTCGCCGACCGGCTCGATCTGCGCAAGCACATACAGTTCGGCACCACCGTCAAGCGCGCGCAGTTCAACGAAGCGACGCAGCGCTGGCTGGTCACGACCGACAAGGGCGAACTGATCGATACCCAGTTCCTGGTCACCTGCTGCGGCATGCTGTCGGCGCCCCACGTCTCGTTTCCCGGCCAGGACACGTTCGAGGGAGACCTGTTCCATACCGCGCGCTGGCCGAAGCAGCCGGTCAGCTTCGCCGGCAAACGCGTCGGAATCATCGGCAATGGCGCGACCGGCATCCAGGTCATCCAGACCGTCGCCGGCGAGGCCGGTCACCTCAAGGTCTTCGTCCGCACCCCGCAATACGTCATTCCGATGAAGAACCCGAAATACGGCGCCGACGATGCGGAGGCCTACAAGTCGAAATTCCAGCACCTGACGGAGCGCCTGCCGCACACCTTCACCGGCTTCGAGTATGATTTCGAGCATGCCTGGGCCGACCTGTCCCCGGAGCGGCGCCGGCAGGTGATCGAGGAGTGCTGGGAAGACGGCTCCCTCAAGCTGTGGATCTCGTCCTTCGCCGAGCTGTTCTTCGACGAGGCGGTCAATGCGGAGATCTCCGAATTCGTGCGCGGCAAGATGCGCGAGCGGCTGAAGGATCCGAAGCTGTGCGACCTCCTGATCCCCGCAGATTACGGTTTCGGCACCCACCGTGTGCCGCTCGAGCAGAACTTCCTCGAAGCCTTCCTTCGTCCCAATGTCGAGATCGTCAGCGTCAAGACCAATCCGATCGAACGCGTCACCCCAAAGGGCATTCAGATGGCCGACGGGACCATGCACGAATTCGACATGATCATCCTGGCGACCGGCTTCGACGCCGGCACCGGCGCGCTGACGCGGATCGATATTCGCGGGCGCGGCGGCCGATCGCTCAAGGAGGATTGGAGCCGGGACATCCGCACCACGATGGGCCTGCAGGTGCACGGCTATCCCAATCTGTTCACGACCGCGGTGCCGCTCGCTCCCTCGGCCGCGCTCTGCAACATGACGACGTGCCTGCAGCAGCAGGTCGAATGGATCGACGACTGCATCAAATACATGCGATCGAAAGATCTGAGGGTCATCGAGCCGACCCGGGAAACCGAGGATGACTGGGTCGCGCATCACGACGAGACCGCCAATGCGACGCTGATCGCCAAGACGAATTCCTGGTATCTCGGCTCGAATATCGCGGGCAAGCCGCGGCGGGTTCTGTCCTATTGCGGCGGGGTCGGGGCCTATCGCCAGAAATGCGACGAGGTCGCCGCCAGCGGCTACCGGGGCTTTGCGATGCATTGAGCCGTCGGCAGATGCCGGCTCTGGGACACCAAGCAAAAAGCACGAGGGAGGACTACCATGAGCATGAATTTCACCGCGGCGGCCGATGCCGTTCTCGACGGCGTCGTCACATCCACGCCGCGCGTACCTGGCGTGGTCGCGATGGTGACGGACCGCGATCGCAACATCTACCAGGGCGCGGCGGGACAACGCCGTCTCGACCGACCGGAGCCGATGACCACCGACAGCATCTTCGCCATCTTCTCCACCACCAAGGCGATCACCGGTACGGCCGTGCTGCAACTCGTCGAGGACGGCAAGCTGGATCTCGATGCGCCAGCGAAGCGCTACGCGCCGGAGATCGGATCGCTCCAGGTGATCGAGGGCTTCGACGCCAAGGGCGAGCCGATCCTGCGCGCGCCGAAGCGCGACATCACCACGCGCATGCTGATGACGCACACCGCGGGGCTGAGCTATGACTTCATCAATCACACCTACAACCGGCTGGCGCAGGAGAAGGGCCAGCCCAGCGTGATCGCCGCGACCAAGGCCTGCCTGATGACGCCGCTGCTGTTCGATCCCGGCGACCGCTGGGATTACGGCTCCAACATGGACTGGTGCGGCCAGATCGTCGAAGCAATTGCCGGCCGGCGCCTCGGGGAGGTGCTGAACACGCGCGTGTTCGAGCCGCTCGGCATCAAGGACATGTCCTTCGAATTGACCGATGCCATGCGCAGCCGGCTGGCCGGAATCCACGCGCGCAACGCCGACGGCTCGCTGACGCCGATGGATTTCGAACTGCCGGCCGAGCCCGAGGTGCACATGGGCGGCCACGGCCTCTATGGCACGGTCGGCGACTACATGCGCTTCATCCGCATGTGGTTGAATGATGGCATGGGTGAGTTCGGCCGGGTGCTGAAGCCTGAGACGATACGCATGGCCGAAAAGAACCATCTCGGCGACAAGAAGGTGACGCCCCTGACCGGCGTCATTCCGGCATTGTGCAACGATGCGGAGTTCTTCCCCGGCCAGTCCAAGTCGTGGGCGCTGAGCTTCATGATCAACGAGGAGCAGGCGCCGACGGGACGTCCGGCCGGTGCGCTGGGCTGGGCCGGCCTGGCCAATCTGTTCTACTGGATCGACCGGCAGAACGGATTCGGCGGCTTCTGGGCGACGCAGATCCTGCCTTTCGGTGACCCGACGTCGTTCGTCGGCTACATGAACTTCGAGACGGCATTCTACCAGAGCCTGCGCCAGCGCATGGCGAGCTAGTGCCGAACGACGCGGGAAACTGAACGTGTCGAAAGGGGGGGCTCACCATGAGCCCCCCGGCGCTCGAACGACAGCTTCGCGAGCCGGCCGCGGGAACTGGCGGCGCAGCGCTATCAGCAGCCACGCATCGCCAACGGTCTTGCCCATCGAACGGCGGACAATCGCTGGCGATGCTGATGCACTGCAACAAGCGCAAGCCTAAAAAAAACTTCTCGAGCCTCCGAGGCAGATGTCTTTGGACGCGGTTCTGCCGCTCTGCTTAACTTCGATGTCAATGCGCCGGCGCAACGGTGCGACATCGGGGAGTGCAAGCATGAGCGTGGTCAGTCATACCGACCGAGTGGAACCCACGCGTGATCCCGCCGAGCGCGGCCCGCTGCTGCTCTGGATGATCTTCACCGGCCTCACCGTGTTCGCCGCCGTGGTGCTGGCCCGTTACGGCTACTTCCACCTGATGGTGGCCTCCGACCGCACCTATATCTCCAGCGTCATCGCGGTGCTCTATGTCATGACGTGCGCTCACTGCTTCTGGCGGACGCGGGCGATCGCGCGCGAGGCGGATGCAGCGCGCGGCTGCCGCGCGGTGCTGATCGGGCCGGACGCGGAACGCGCGCTCGAGCCGGAGGCGCGCCTGCTGCCGAACGGGCTCGTCACCAGTCACATCAGGAGCCTCGTCACCAAGGCGCGGACGCAAGGGGCAGGGCGCCTCGATCAGACGCTGCTGTTGCGCACGCTGGCCGACCGGCTGCGTGGCTCCAACGGCTTCGGCGGCTTCGCCTCGGACACGCTGATGAAGCTCGGCCTGCTCGGCACCATCATCGGCTTCATCATCATGCTGGCGCCGATCGCCGGTCTCGACGTTAACGACAAGCTGGCGATGAAGTCGTCGATGGGGCTGATGAGCGACGGCATGGCGGTGGCGATGTACACGACGCTGGCCGGCCTGGTCGGCTCGATCCTGGTGCGCATCCAGTACTACATGCTCGACGCCGCCACGGGTCGCGTGTTCTCCGATGCCGTGATGCTGACGGAGACGCGGGTGACGCCGCGGCTCGAGCGCGCCATGGAGCATGCGGCGGAGCAGGGCGCATGATGGACGATTTCGGGCTCTATCCGCGCGAGGAGCCATTCGATCCGTTCAGCGTGATGCTGTTCAAGGCGCTGCAGATCGTCGCGTTCTTCTTCTTCATTGCGGTGCTCGCGATCTCGCCGGATGCCAAGGACGGCAAGGTCGACAGCAAGGCCGAGTTCCTGATCACGATGGACTGGCCCGACAACCATCCCGATGATCTCGACCTGTTCGTGCAGGACCCGGTCGGCAACATCGCCTGGTACCGGCATCGCGAGGCCGGCTTCCTCACGCTCGACCGCGACGACCGCGGCGGCGCCAATGATTTCATCCTGGTCAACGGGCTGAAGATTCCGTCGCCGATCCGTGAGGAGATCGTGACCGTCAGAGGCATCGTGGCCGGCGAATACACCGTCAACATCTCGCATTTCCAGAACGTCAGCGGCGCGCCGGTCGAAGCCAAGGTCAAGGTGCAGAAGCTGAATCCGACGGCGCAGGTGATCTTCGACGACAAGGTCGTGCTCGATCATTCCGGCGACGAGAAGACGGCGCTGCGCTTCAAGCTCGATGCCACGGGAAAGGTGATCGACGTGCAGCGCCGGCCGAAATCGCTGCTGGAGACCTTTCGAAATGTCCGCGCCAACGGCGCCGACCTCGATCCCAAGACCGGCGTGAGGATGCTGCGGCCATGATGAGCAGCCTGCAAACCGTCATCGTGACGCTCTCGGTGTGCTACGCGCTGATCGGCGCGCTGCTGCTGCTGGTGCTGGTCTATGCGCGGCTGCCTTGGCCGGTGAAGGCGGTCGCGGTCGTCATCACCAGCGCGTTCTATGTCGGCAGCTTCGTCGGCGCGCGCGGCCTGCTCGGCTGGGCCAGCGTCGACCGGCTGCCCAAGGCGTTCAAGGTGCTGCAGGTGCGGATCGTCGATCCGCACAGCGTCGAGGGCGATCCCGGAGCGGTCTATCTGTGGGTCGAGACGCTCGACGATGACAATCGCCCGAGCGGCGTGCCGCGCGCCTATCGCATTCCCTTCAGCGACAAGTTGGCCGAGAAGGCGCAGCACGCCGCCGACCAGATCGCTGCTGGCCATCCGCAAGGCGGCCGCGCCGCCGATTTCGGCACCGGCGACGGCGGCGTCATCGATGCCGCGCGCGAATACATCCTGCCCCGGACGATCATCGAGACCGCCGGCGGCGACCCGTCGACCGGCGAGTTCAAGGCCGCGCAGCATGCCGGCGACGGCGTCTCCTTCACGCCGCTGCTGCCGCCGCGCATGCCGCCGAAGGATGAGCCGGCCCAACGCTGACATATCCTTGGCCCCCGCTTGTCCTTGGCCGCTGCCTGGCCTCGTACGCTTCGGCAAATTGCCGCGGATTGCGCGGCATGGGATTGAAACGGGATCGGTGATCCGGCGGCGGTGGCGCCTTCATCGTCGCAAAAGCGAAACCATTGACATTCGCTTCAAATGGTCCAAGAGTTGCGAATTGCTTCTCGTACAACTTCAATGTCCTCGCTGGAGTATTGCAATGGCGAACGAGACAGTGCACCCGGTCAATCCTCACAACGCCAAATATCCCGAGATCATCACGGAAACGGAGACTGAGGAGCGCACCGAGTCGACGGAAGAGCAGAAGCTCACCTACGAGTCCGGCGCGCCGCGCGGCACGTCGGTGATCAAGAAGATCACCACGACCAAGACCAAGGTTCGCACCACGACGCCCTACACCGGCACTGTATGACCGCCCGCGGGGGATCCTCGTGCCGCCCCCGTCATTCAACGCGATCGACGAGCGGAGCGCGGCGCGGCCTGCGTTCGTCGATCCGTCGCGCGAAGCATTGCGCCGGTCACGCGTGGTCGTGCTGCGAGGCGCGCACGGGCTCGGCTTGCGTGCCTCGGCGCAAGCCGCCGCGCGCAGTGTCGCGGGGCCGGACATCGAGACCGCCGATGGAGACTGGCAGCGCCATGGCTATCTCGCCGGTTTCGAGGACATGCTGCTTGGCCTGCTGCGGCGCGGCGAGACGGCATACCCCGATGTCGTCGCGCGCCATGAGCAGAGCCTGAAACGGCTATGGCCGTTCCGCACGTCGGCCTGCTTCAAAGTGCCGCGCGATCTCACCAACACGTCCGACCGAGACGAGCGGACCCGGTTCTACCATCACGAATACCAAAACAAGCTGCTGGTCGGTGCGGCGGAGTTCGCGCTGGACATGCTGGAAGTGACCGCTCGAACGGTGTCCCTGATCATCGACAATGCCCAGGCCATGTCGCCCACGTCCCGAAATCTGCTCGACACGATGTTGCGGCGGCAGGGCGAGCGGGCGCGCCTGCGGATCATCCTGCTGGACCGTTCGGCGGCGGCCTTGCCGCCGCAATGGCCGTTGATCGACATCCTGCCATGGGCGAAGCACGAGTTCGATGCGCTGTTTGATGAAGGGCGGCTTCGCCGCGCGCAGCGCGATCTCGTCTATGATCGTTCCGGCGGCAATCTCGCGGTTGCCGCCGTGATCGTTCGCTGCATGGCTCAGGGCATCAATGCCACGGACCGGCTCGATGTCGAGGCGATGGTCCACCTCCATCTGGCGACGCTGTCCGAGGAGGCGCGTATCGCCATGGCGCGCGCCTTTGTCGCCAACCGGATGGACGGCGACCTGATCGAACAGTGCAACGTCGCCAGCCTTCCGGACGAGCTCATCGACACGCTCAATATCGAGGCGCATGCGCGGCTGCTGAGCGCCCATCGCGGCGGGGAGGGGCCTCTCGTCCTGGCGCATGCGTTGGCTGTTCGCGACAGGTTCCGGCGCGCCGAAGCGCTGTGCGAGCCGTCGGCGATCCTGATGGGCATCGGCCTCTACGATACATGGTTCGCCTATTTTGCGGCGATGTTCGGCGATGCCGACCTGCGGCGACACGGCTCGGGCGACGATGCCGTCAATGGCATGTTCATCAACGCAGCCTTCGTGCTCTATGCGATGGGCTTCGCGCCGTCCGCCTTGCGCTATCTCGAGTTCTTCCTTGCCCATTTTCCCGATAGCCGTTTCGTGCCCACCGCGCTTTATGCGCAGTCCATGACCTATGGACGCTACCAGGTTCCTGTCGACCTCGATCGCGCCGAGGCCTGCGCCGTCGCCAATCTCGCGCTGATCGACCAGCGCTTTCGCGCGCATCCGCGGTACAAATACATCAAGGTCTTCGCCGAAAACGCCTACGCTTATATCCGCGCGCGCAGGGGCGACCTCCGCGGTGCGCTCGCGCTGTGCGAACATGGCATGGCTGAGATCGTCGAGGCCTATGGCGAGCAGCAGTTCCGGCTGCATCGTTCGATCCTGATCTACAATACCAGCCAGGTCTACGAGCTCGCCGGGGATAGCGCGCGCGCCGAGGCGCGCTTGCGCGACGCCATCGCCTGCGATCCGTTCTATGCGGAATATTACAATGATCTCGGCAATCTGCTCGGGCGTCTACCCGGCCGTGAGCACGAAGCGGCGGAAGCCTATGCGCGGGCTATCGCGTTGTCGCCGCCATATTACGAGGCGCATCTCAACAGGGGCATGCTGCGCGTCGAACTCGGTGACTTCGAGGGTGCCGCGGCTGATTTCGAGCGAGCGTTGCAGATCAAGCCCTCGGAGTGGCGCGCGATGCGGGAGCTCGGCAATATCGATCTCCTGCGCCGTGACGCGCGCGGCGCCCTCGAGTTCTACGAGCGCGCGATGGCGCACGAAGCGGGGGACGCGGATCTCTATGCCAATGCCGGGCTGGCTGCGTCCGAGCTCGGCGATGTCCGCAAGGCGATGGCCTATGCGCAAGCCGCGATCGAGATCAATCCGCGGCATCCCGGCGCCAACAACAATCTGGCCGCGGAATTGCTGGCGAGCGGCGATCTCGACCGGGCTGCCGGCCACGCGCGGGTCGCGGCCGAGGATCGCAGCGATCCCGATTATGCGACGAATCTCGACGTCATCGAGGCGCTGCTGGCCGAGCGGAACGCGGCCGTGCGCGATACGCCGCCGACCCGGCACTAGGAGCGCGCACACACGGTGAAATTGCCAACGCCGGTCGTTCGCGATAGCGTCCGGTTCGCTGGTCTTCTGGTGAAATCTGCGAATGGCCGCTTGTGCTCGATCGCGAGGGAGAGTTGTCGTGCGAACGCTGATGATTGCCTTCACCGTCGCCGTGCTGTGTCCGGCCGGTCCGGCCCTGGCGTGGTGGGACGAAGGCCACATGCAGATCGCGTATTTGGCCTACAAGAAGCTGACGCCCGCGGCGCGGGATCGCGCGGACGTTCTGCTCAAGCTCAATCCCGATTATGCGAGCTGGATCGCCGGCGCTCCCGCGGGCCAGGAGAAGCTCTACGCCTTCGTGCACGCGGCGACCTGGCCCGACGACATCAAGATGAAGCCGGACTACTATGACGACCAGCCGACGGATTCGACGGCGAAGCAGCTCATACCGTATGGCCATCTGAAGCATACGCATTGGCACTACAAGGACGCGCTGTTCTCGGCCGACGACACGCCGCTGCCGCGGCCGGATCCGGTCGACGCGGTGTCGCAGCTCAAGCTGATGATCGCCAAGCTGCCCGCCAGCACCGACGCTTCGGAGCCACTGCGGTCGTACAGCCTGAGCTGGATGATCCACCTTGTCGGCGATCTGCACCAGCCGCTGCATGCCGTCGCCCGCTACTCTGCGGCGCTGCCGGGCAAGGGTGGCGACCGCGGCGGCAACGAGTTGCAGGTCGTTGCCGCCAACGGCGAGACGCAGAATCTGCACGCCTATTGGGACGGCATCTTCGGCGGCTATTCCACGGTGTTTGGCGCGATCTTCGATGCCGACCAGCGCGGCGGTCTGTCGACCGTGATACCCGACGCCGGCAAGGCGCAGATCATCGACCCCGCGGTCTGGGCGCAGGAGAGTTTTGAGCTCGCCAAGACGACAGCCTACGCTCCGCCGGTGCGAACCGACAAGCAGCCGGTCGAGTTGACACGCGAGTACGAGACCAACGCGCGTGATCTCGCCCGCAAGCAGGCCGCGCTCGCCGCTGCGCGGCTCGCCAACCTGCTCGAGGTGCTGTTGCGGTAGAGCCGCCCGCGCCTCACGGCGCCCGGGTCGGCCGGACGACGATCTCGTTCACGTCGACATCGTCGGGTTGCTCGATGGCATAGCGAACGGCGCGGCCGATCGCGTCCGGCTGCAGGGCAATCGCGCGGTAGGTGTGCATCATCTCGGCTGCGCGCTCGTCGGTGATGGTGCTGGCGAGTTCGCTCTCCACCACGCCCGGATGGATGCAGGTGACGCGCAGCTTCTCATTTTCCTGCCGAAGCCCGTCCGAGATCGCCCGCACGGCGTGCTTGGTCGCGCAGTAGATTGCGGCGGTCGGCACGACCTGCAGAGCCCCGATCGAGGCGATGTTGATGATGTGTCCGGAGCCGCGGGCGAGCATGCCGGGCAACACCGCCGCGATGCCGTTCAGCACGCCCTTGATGTTGACGTCGACCATGCGATCCCACTCGTCGACCTTCATCGCGGCCATCGGCGACAGCGGCATGATGCCGGCATTGTTGATCATGACGTCCACGCGCCCCCACAAGGCGCGCGCTGCCTCGGCGAAGGCCGCGACGTCGGCGCGGTCGGTCACATCCAGCGCCCGTACCTCGGCGGTCCGGCCGGCTGCGCGCAACTCGGCGGCCAGCGCCTCCAGCCGATCCAGGCGGCGCGCGCCCAACAGCAGCCGTGCGCCCGTGGCCGCCAGCTCTCGTGCGATCCCGGCGCCAATGCCGCTCGAAGCCCCGGTAATCAGGATGACCTTGTCCATGTTCAACTCCCGTCGGTTGGTGACGGGCGGAAGCTAGGTGGCCGGCATTGTCACGACAATTTGCCCAATGGTTGTCTCGGTGGTAAGCATGCCTAACCAATGCGGATCGACAAGAACATCATCGAGCTGTTCGTGGCGGTCGCCGATGCCGGGAGCTTCCGCCTGGCCGCGGACCGGCTGGGCGTGACGCGGTCTGCCGTCAGTCAGGCGATGGGCAGGCTGGAGGACCATCTCGGGATTTCCCTGGTCAGCCGGACGACCCGCAGCTTCAGCCTGACCGAGGCGGGACGCCGCTTCTATGCGGACGTCGCGCCGGCGATCGGCGCGCTGAACGCCGCCGCCGAGCAGATCGGCGACAAGGCCGGGCCGCCGTCCGGCCTGCTGCGGCTGGCCGTGTCCTCCATCGCCGAACGCTTCATCTCCGGGCCATTGCTGGCCTCGTTCATGCGAGCCTATCCCGCGATCGAACTGGACGTCACCATCACCGACGACACCTTCGACATCGTCGCCGAGCACTACGACGCGGGCGTGCGCCTGGGAGAAGTCATCGCGCAGGACATGATCGCTGTCCCGGTGTCCGGAGATCAGAGGCAGCTGGCCTTTGCCGCACCGAGATATCTGGAAGCGCACGGCGCGCCGGCGCACCCGCGCGATCTGATCCATCATGCCTGCATCGGCTGGCGGCCCGCGCCGCTGGCCGCGCCCTATCGCTGGGAGTTCACCGAAGCGGGCAGGGACTTCAATGTCGAGGTCAAGCCCAGCCTGACGACCAACGACATGTTGTTGATGATCCGCACCGCATGCGCGGGCGGCGGTATCACCTTCGGCATGGAGGAGACGTTCCAGCCCTACGTCGCGCGTGGCGAACTGGTGCCGCTGCTCGAAAGCTTCGCGGCGCCGTTTGCCGGATTCCACCTGTACTTTCCAAGGCGTCGGAACCTGGCGCCCAAGCTCCGCGCGCTCATCGATCATGCGAGGCGGGGACTATGACGGTAGCGCGCGCAGCCCGGATGAGCGCAGCGATATCCGGGCTACGCGGCTGTCTCATGCTTGGAATGAACCTGGCGACAGTCGCCTGCAACTCATGGGCGGAGCGCCAATCCTGGTCCTGCGCGAGCAGGGCGGCGGTATCGGCGGCTTCTTCAGAGCAGCCGAGGCGATCCTCATGCCCTACATCATTGGTCTGTTTGCGGTCATCGTCATCATGAATTTGCAGATGGCCGGGGCGATTCCGATGGACGCCGTCGGTGCGGGGCTGGTGATCGCGGCCGTCACATTCGCCGCCGCCCTGGCGATCGCCATCCATGAGGCGTGGACGATGAAGCGTGGCGTGATCGGCTGGATCGTGAACATCATCGTGGCGCTGCTCGGCGCCTTCTTCGCCGCCCAGGTCGGCGGCCCCGTCGTCGCGATTCCGCTCCTGGGGCTCGCGGGCGAGGGCAGCAGCTCGCTTGCCGCTGCGGGCGGGGGCTTGATGGTGGCCGCGCTTGCGCTCATGATGATCGTCGGCATCGGCGGGGCATCGGGCGCGGTCTGGCTCGTCAACAGGCGGCGCTAAGCAAATTTTATTGTGCGCCCGTGCAATCGTTGGGTGGAGAGTTTGCGAACATCGCCTGTCTCTGCCGGAACTCCACATTAGCCGATAGCGAAACTGCCTCCATCTCAGACGCGATTGCGTTCTTGTAGTCGCCGGCATAGGCATAAGCGCAGGCGAGCGTGTCGAGATAATTAGCCAGATTTTCGCGTGTAACCGCGGCAGCTCCGGCCTGACGTTGCAGCGAAACTGCCTGGGTCGCGGCCTGAAGCGCTTCGGCTCTCAGGCTCTCTCTCTCCGAAAAATCGGTGGTTACAATCAGCCATGCCAGGTTGTTAAAAGGCGATGGATGGCCGGGCCGGTCGCGCATGTCTTGACGATATTCGGACAGCGCGCGGATGTACTGCTTTTGCTTCTTCCAAAGCGGTGCGCGCATGGTAGCAGCGTAGCCCATCGTCGCACTTCGACTCATGCTCTGGGCCTGAAAGGTGGGCTGATCCTTCGGTGAAACGCAGAGTCCCCGACCATTGGTGTCCCAGTCGAGCGAGCGGCCGTCAGACAGTGGCCAGCGGACGTAGTTGTGCAGACTGCCGCTGTTGAGCGTAATCTCAACCAACGATGCCGGCATTCGCAGATATTCTGCGACTGTGAGCAGGATGAGAGAGCCGGTATCACAATCGAAGATGTAGCGCGGCGGCATGCCGGACGCGCTCCGCGAGACAAGGGCGTCGCCCAAAGTCTCTGTTGGAATATAAAGTCCAAAACCGAGTTCTGCGAGAACGTCACCGGTAAGTTCGCTGATTGCGATTACGCGCGCTTCATCCGCGATACCAATTCCCGATTGCTGCGGTTCTGTTAGACGCGCTGTCACGCGATCGAGTATCTCATCCAACAGCCGGTAGGAGCTGTCGGGTACGAAGCAGGCTTCGGATTCAAGGTCCAGAATGTCGTAGCCAAGGCCGCGATGAGTGGGCTTATAGGTGCGCGGAATGGGCGTCTCGCAGGCACGTCGTGGCGCCGGGGAACCGAATGGTGGTGCGTACATCGTGCCACATACGGGGATCTGCGATCTCGCGATTTCTCCCTCCGCTGCACTAACGTTTTGTGTTTGACTCATCGATAGGACCGCCAGCGCGGCAATCGCATAGGCATGTTTCGTGAGCATTGGTCTGTCTCCGAATGATTCAATTAGACATTTGATTGATCTGGCGAGACTGTCATAAAAATCAATTTTAAGTTTAGTGTTTCAGTTCGTAATTGCAACGGTGGCTTGTGCTGCTGATTGTGCAGAAGCTGGTAAGGTTTAAGCCCGTACGGGCGGATCCTTGTCGGTATCGAATGTGCCGCACGCTGGCGATACAGCGGATGGAGACGTCACGGCTACGGCTTGGATATTTTTACGGAAGACCCGTCACGGCTCGACCGCGGTTCTATTGTTCTTTTGGAAAGGCCCCGCTGTTTCTCCCGGAGCGAGTAGCCATCCGCGGCGCATCTATTTCCTGGCAGTTGTTTTCAGAGATGATGTCGGCGAGGAGGGCTTCGTCTGCGGACGTGAGGTCGTCTGGTCTTGGCATCCCGTTCATGCCTGTGAGCCCGAAAAAAGCGCTTGCTCCAGCTCGTCCGGTTTGATGTTGCTCAAACTCCGTGCGAAGCCCACCTGTACGGTGGGAAGCGGGAGGTCACGGGTGCTGCTGGCGATATTCACCGACATCCATGCCAATCGGCAGGCCTTCGCGGCCTGCCTGGAGGCGGCGCGCGCCCGTGGCGCCGAGCGCCTGATCTGTCTCGGCGACATCGTCGGCTATGGCGCCGACCCGGAATGGTCGGTCGACACGGTCATGGAGATCGTCGCCGAGGGCGGGCTCGCGGTGCGCGGCAATCACGACAATGCGGTGTCGACCTCGAGCGAGAGCATGAATGCCGAGGCGCAGGCGGCGATGGAATGGACGCGCGGCCGGCTCAGCGCCGAGCAGCGCCGCTTTCTCGCCGAGCTGCCGATGAGCGTCGGCGACGAGGACCGGCTGTTTGTGCATTCGGAGGCGTCGAGCCCGCCGCGCTGGCGCTACATCCAGAGCTCGGCCGACGCCGCACGCAGCATGATCGCGACCGAGGCGCAGGTGACGTTCTGCGGCCACATCCATCGGCCGGCGCTGTACTCGATGTCCGCGACTGCCAAGATGACGAGCTTCACGCCGACCGCGAACATGCCGATCCAGCTGTTGCGCGGCCGGCAATGGCTGGCCGTGGTCGGCTCGGTCGGCCAGCCGCGCGACGGCGATCCCGCGGCATCCTTCGTGACCTTCGAGACCAGAACGCGCGAGCTGACCTATTGCCGCGTGCCATACGATGTCGAGGCGGCGGCGCAGCGCATTCGCGACAACGGCCTGCCGCCCTGGCTGGCGCAGCGGCTTTCGATGGGGCGTTAGAGCATGGCGAGATCGAAGCTCCAGCCGGGCGTCGTGATCGACGGCTTCACGGTCGGCGACTGCGTGCATTCCGGCGGCATGGCGACGCTCTGGAGCGTCACGCGGCCGGACATCGACCGGCCCATCCTGATGAAGGTGCCGCGCGTCTCCGAGGGCGAGGACCCCGCGGCGATCGTCAGCTTCGAGATGGAGCAGATGATCCTGCCGAAACTGTCCGGTCCGCATGTGCCGGCGTGCTTCGGCACCGGCGATTTCGCCACCCAAGCCTATGTCGTGATCGAGCTGATCCCGGGCGAGACGCTGTACAAGCGGTTGCCCGAGCTGCCGCTGCCTTATGAGGAGGCGCGGGTGCTGGTGGCGAAGATCGCGACCGCGCTCGCGGATCTGCACCGGCAGCATGTCATCCATCACGACATCAAGCCGTCCAGCATCATGTTTCGCCCCTCGGGCGAGGCGGTGCTGATCGACTACGGCCTGTCCTGCCACAAGCATCTGCCGGACCTGCTGCAGGAGGAGTTCCGCCTGCCTTACGGCACCGCGCCCTACATGGCGCCGGAGCGCATGATGGGCACCCGCAGCGATCCGCGCAGCGACATCTTTTCGCTCGGCGTGCTCTTGTATTTCTTCACCACCGGCGTGCGGCCGTTCGGCGAGACCGAGACCCTGCGCGGCATGCGCCGCCGCCTCTGGCGCGATCCCTATCCGCCGCAGCAGCTCAAGCCGGACTATCCGCCGTGGCTGCAGGAGATCGTGCTGCGCTGCCTGGAGATCGAGCCGGTCTGGCGCTACCCGACTGCCGCGCAACTCGCCTTCGACCTCGGCAATCCCGACCAGGTCAAGCTGACCGCGCGCGCCGAGAAGCTCAAGCGCGATCCGATCACCACCGTGTGGCGCCGCCGCTTCAATCGCGGCCTGGTGCAGCCGGAGACCAAGCCGTCGGATGTCGCCGTGCAGATCGCCACCAGCCCGATCGTGGCGGTCGCGATCGACACCTCGGAAGGCGGCGAGGAGCTCAACGGCGCGCTGCGCGTCACCGCCGAGCGCATTCTCGCCACCCTGCCGTCGGCGCGGCTCGCCTGCGTCAACGTGCTCAAGCTCGGCCGCCTGACCATCGACCGCACCCTGGACGAGGCCGGCAACAACAAGCATATCGACCGCATGGTCGCGCTGAAGCACTGGGCGACGCCGCTGAAGCTCGACACCAGCCGCCTCACGGTGCACGTGCTCGAAGCCGTCGATCCCGCCGCCGCGCTCATCGAGTTCGCCGAGGTCAACCAGGTCGACCATATCATCATCGGCGCCCGCCGCGACTCCGTGCTGCGCTCGCTGCTCGGCAGCGTGTCGGCCAAGGTCGCCGCGGAGGCGGGCTGCACGGTGACAGTCGTGCGCACGCGCGCCGCTGCGCGCGAGGCGGATGAGGAGGATGATGAGGTGGCGGCGCAGGTTGCGTCAGGAGAGTGAGAAGCTGGATGACGATTTGCGTCGGGCATTTTTCTCGGTGGGACGCTTTTGCCTACATCGGCTGTTAGTTGGAGCCGAGCCTTCACCGCGACGGCAGTGCGCTCCCTCTCCCCGTTCTTACGGGGAGAGGGTTGGGGTGAGGGGCCGCGGCACGGGCAGTCTCAGCAGGGGCAAACGCGCGGGGAGTGTTCGTGGGGAGACCTGTACCCCTCACCCGGATTGCATCTTCGATGCAATCCGACCTGTCCCCGCCCTAGCGAAGCTTCGCTTCGCCCTGGCGGGGCGAGGTACACCGAGCGCTCCGCGATATGTTCGCGAGCCAACGATCGCTGCGGCAGATGACCGTCAATCAGAGCAGGACAAGGCTCAGCATGGAGCCGAGCCCGACGAGAAGGGCGAGCATCAAGGTCTTGAGTTCGACCAACTGCGAGCCGACGATTGGAGTCAGGCGACTCCTCAACTTCGCATGAAGCACGTATTTGGTGGGGGAATGCACATGGGTGATCGCCCATGTGCCGACGACCATCGCCGCGAACAGCAGCACAAGCAAACCCAGCTTGACAAAAGAGAGTTCCCAGCCGCGGGGCAGAGCGCCGAGATGCCCCATGATCACAAGAGCGACAAAGGCCGGCCAGATCGCAGCGGCCATCCCATAAAGGGCCATGACCAACAAAAACTCCGCCGCAGTATGCTCGCGCTGGAAGCCGCCGGTGAGATAGATGCCATGCACTTTTAAAACACAGTTGGCGATCACGCCAATGAGATATACGACTGCGACGATCTTGAATGCGGTTGACATTCGATATCCTGCCGTTTCCGAAGCACGGCACGTAACTCGGTGCTTCGCCGTCACTCACCGGAACGGCCGCAGCTTCATATGCCGGTTGGAGTCCTTGTACAGCAGGTAGCGGAAGCGGCCGGGGCCGCCGGCGTAGCAGGCCTGCGGGCAGAAGGCGCGCAGCCACATGAAGTCGCCGGCTTCGACCTCGACCCAGTCGCGGTTGAGCTTGTAGACCGCCTTGCCCTCGAGCACGTAGAGCCCGTGCTCCATCACATGCGTCTCCAGGAACGGGATCACCGCGCCCGGCTCGAAGGTCACGATGTTGACGTGCATGTCGTGCCGGACGTCAAGCGGATCGACGAAGCGGGTGGTGGCCCAGCGGCCGTCCGTGCCGGGCATCCCGACGGGCGCAATCGTTGCCTCGTTGGTCACGAAGGCCTCCGGCGCGGCGATGCCGGGGACGGCCTCATAGGCCTTGCGAATCCAGTGGAAGGTCGCGGGCGCCGCGCTGTCGTTCATCAGCGTCCATTTGCAGGACGGCGGCAGGAAGGCGTAGCCGCCCTTCGCGAGGCGATGCGTGGTGCCGGCGATGGTCAGCGCGATCTCACCGCCGACGACGAACAGAACGCCCTCGGCCTCTGGATCAGGCTCCGGCTGGGTGCTGCCGCCGCCGGGCGCGACCTCGACGATGTATTGCGAGAATGTCTCCGAGAAGCCGGAGAGGGGACGCGCGATCACCCAGGTCCGCGTCTTGTCCCAGAACGGCAGCGGCGAGGTGACGATGTCGCGCATCACGCCCTTGGGGATGACGGCATAGGCCTCGGTGAACACGGCGCGCCCCGTCAGCAGGTCGGTCTGCGGCGGGTGGCCGCCCTGCGGCACGAAGTAGTTCGGCTTGTCCATCATCGTCTCTCCTGCGCGCGGATCAGCGAATTCGCGCGACACCAGTCAGGGAATGCTCAGGAACAGCGGCTGGTCGAGCCACAGCTCCTCGAGATTGTCGGGGCTCATGCGATCGACCACCATGAAGCGCGAGGCGTCGTCGAACACCAGCAGCGGATGGTGCCAGACATTGCGGGCGTAGTTCACGCCCTGGCGGCCGGTGGCGGTGAAGGCCCGGTAGCTCGTGGCATCGCGCGGGTCGGCGCAGACCAGCACAAGCCAGGGCCGGTCCTGCAGCGGCATGAACAGCTGGGTGCCGAGCGGATGCCGCTCCATCAGCTTGATCTCGATCGGGCGCGGCCGCGGCTTCGCTTCGAACAGGCTGATGTTCACGGGGACGGCGCCGGACGTGACGTCGATCGCGGCGAGCCCGTTGCAGCGGCGGGCAAAGCCCTGATTGATCTCGATCAGAGCCGCGCCATCGATCTCGACGACGTCGCCGAAGGCGGCGAACGCGGCCTTGGTCAGCGGCTGCGGCGTGAGCATCTGCATGTGCCGTCGACCGCCTCAGATCGCTTCGCCGCGCGCGGACGCGGCGGCATCGCGGATCGCGGCGATGTTGCTGCGATAGGCTTCCGTCGTGCCGCCCTTGAACACGGCGGAGCCGGCGACGAAGGCGTTGGCCCCGGCGGCCGCGAGCGCGCCGGCATTGTCGCGGCCGACACCACCATCGACCTCGATATCGATCGGGCGGCCCGCGGTCATCGCGCGCAAATCCTGCACCTTGCCGATCGCCGACGAAATGAACGCCTGGCCGCCGAAGCCGGGGTTGACCGACATGATCAGCACGAGGTCGACGAGGTCGAGCACATATTCGATGACGTTGAGCGGCGTCGACGGATTGAGCGACACGCCGGCCTTCTTGCCGAGCGCGCGGATCGCCTGCAGCGAGCGATGCAGATGCGGCCCGGCCTCGGCATGCACCGTGATGTGGTCGCAGCCGGCCTTGGCGAAGGCCTCGAGGTAGGGATCGCACGGCGTGATCATCAGATGCGCGTCGAAGATCTTGGTGGTGTGCGGGCGCAGCGCCTTGATGACATCAGGGCCGTAGGAAATGTTCGGCACGAAATGCCCGTCCATCACGTCGAGATGGATCCAGTCGGCGCCGGCAGCATCCACCGCGCGCACCTCTTCGCCAAGCTTGGAGAAATCCGACGCCAGGATGGACGGCGCAATGACGAGCGGACGCGGCGTGAAGGACTGGGTCATGGGCATCTGTTCCAGGGCGTACGGGGATGTCGCCGTATCATGCAGGGGCGGCTGCGGCAACGCGAGCGGGAAAAATCTGCCGGGTGGGGCACGATGTGCCGGGTTCAGGCGACCGTAACATCGCGAAATATCCGGACATATCAGCGGTTTGCCGCTGGCATGGGGATTGCGAGAGCCGTGGGGAGATGTTCTGCCGCCTCGCGGGCGGTCTTGCGGGAGTTTCGCCATGTGGTTTGCACTTGGGGCCGCCTCGTCGGTCCTGGACAGCCTGCAGTCGATCGGCTCGACGAAGTCGGGGTCCGGCAAGTCGGGCGGCGGTCTGTTCAGCCTCGACAGCAAGGGAGCGGGCAGCTCCGGCAATTTCAGCCCGTGGTCGAGCTCGGGCAGCAGCAGCTCGGGGCAGATCGCGCCGGAGACGATGAACGCGCTGCTGGCGGCGCAGAGCCAGTCGGGCGCATCGGCGGGTGCGAACTCCTCGACCAATCCATTGCAGGATCTGTTCTCGCAGATCGACGGCGATGGCAATGGACAGATCAGCAAGTCCGAATTCGAGAATGCTCTTGGCGCCGGCGGCAGCAACGTCGCGAATGCCGACAAGGTGTTCGGCAAGCTCGACACCAACAGCGACGGCAGTGTCAGCATGGACGAGCTGTCCTCGGCGCTGCAGGGCGCCAAGGGCCGACGCGGCCATCACCATCAGCAGGCGGGTGCGGGTCAGGCGGGCAGCTCGGGGAACTTGTCGAGCGCGGGCGCCGATGCGCTGATGCAGGCGCTGTCGGGCGCGTCGAGCTCGTCGTCCACCAACAGCGATGGCTCAACGACGACCATCATCACTTACGCCGACGGCTCCAAGATGACGCTGATCGCGCCGGCGGCCACCACGGCCTCCAATACGGCTGCCGCGTCCTACAACGACATGATCGAGAAGCTGATGCAGAATCAGCCCAAGCTGCGGCCCGCCACATCGACGACGGCGGTGAGCGTGTAGGCTCAGCCGCCGAAGCGGTCCTGCCAGCATGGCAGGGCGCCTGCGAATGGCAGCCGCTTCGCATGATAGACGCCGCGCGCGATCGCGCGGGCCAGCACGTTCGCCGCGACCATGCCGAGCTCGCTCAGTTCGACCAGCGGCTCGACGGGCTTGGCGCAGGTCGCCGCCGCGAACACGATGTCGCCGTCGAGCGGCAGGTGCACCGGATAGATCGCGCGCGCCATGCCGGTCTGGGCGATCATCGCCAGCCGCTTCGCCTGCGCCTTGGTCAGGATGGCGTCGGTCACGACCAGGGTAATCGTGGTGTTCTCGGAGGCCGACGGGGCAGGGCCACCCTTGATGCGCATCGCCAGCATGTCCGGCGTGAAGCTGGCGGGCAGGCCGCGGCCGCCGAACTCGCCGTTCGCTTCGTAAGGCGCAGCCCAGAACCACGGGCCGTCGCCGACGGTCACGCAGCCTACCGCGTTCACGACCGCGATGGCCGCAACCTTGATGCCGCGGCTGGTCACGGCAGACGCCGATCCGAGACCGCCCTGCAGATTGGCCGTGGTGGCGCCGAGCCCGGCGCCGACGCTCCCCAGCGCAAACGTCGTGTCGGCCGCGGCCGCGGCGGCATAGCCGAGCTCGCGATACGGCGCGTAGCGGCCCCATTGCTTGTTGCCGCCGTTGAGCAAGTCGAACACGATGGCGCCTGGCACGATCGGAATCAGCGCGTCGCGCACGGCGAAGCCGCGGCCTTGCTCGGCGAGCCACGCCTGAATGCCGCTGGCGGCCTCCAGCCCGAATGCCGAGCCGCCGGACAGCGCGATCGCATCCACCCTCTCGACCGTATTGGCGGGGTCGAGCAGCGCGTCCTCGCGCACCCCGGGGCCGCCGCCGCGGATGTCGATCGCCGCCACGGCCGGCTGATCGAACAGGATCGCGGTCACGCCGGAGGCGAGCGACGCATCGTCGGCGTGGCCGACGCGAACGCCTGCGATGTCGGTGAGAAGATTCTGCACGGTCGCCCTCGGCTGCGGGTGATGAGGGCCGATGGATACCCCAGCCGCTCGGGCCGCTCAACGATCGAGCGCGATGCGGATCATCCGGGCAAGGTCCGGCTTGCGGTAGGGCTTGGCCAGCAGCAGCACGTTGGCGTCGAGGCGGCCATGGTGCACGATCGCATTTTCCGTATAGCCGGACGTAAACAATGTCTTCAGCGACGGCCGGCGCCCGCGGGCGGCATCCGCGAGCTGGCGGCCGTTCATGCTGCCCGGCATGATCACGTCGGTGAACAGCAGGTCGATCTCGGGATGGCGCTCCAGCACGTCGAGCGCTTCGGCCGCATTGGCGGCCGCAAGGGTCGTATAGCCAAGAGCCGCGACCTGGGCGAGCACGTGCTGGCGCACCAGCGGGTCGTCCTCGACGATCAGGATCGTCTCGTCGCCGCCGCGCAAATCCGTAACCTGCTGTCCTGTCTCCGCCACGGGCGCCGAGGTGGAGCGGGGCAGATAGAGCTTGATCGAGGTGCCATGGCCGACCTCGCTGTAGATCTTGATGTGGCCGCCGGACTGCTTGACGAACCCGAACACCATGCTGAGGCCAAGGCCCGTGCCCTTGCCGATGCCCTTGGTCGAGAAGAAGGGGTCGAAGACCTTTTCGAGATAAGCGGGCGGAATACCGCAGCCGGTATCGCTGACGGCGAGCATCACGTAGTCGCCGACGGCGACCTCGTTGTTGGCATTGGCGTAGTCCTCGTCGAGCACGACATTCGCGGTCTCGAAGGTCAGCTTGCCGCCTTCCGGCATCGCATCGCGGGCATTCAGCGCGAGGTTGACGATGGCGGTGGCGAGCTGGTTGGGATCTGCCAGCGCCGTACACGGATCTGTGCTGAGGATGCGCACGATCTCGATCTGCGCCCCGAGCGTGGGTCGCAACAGCGCCGCGGTCTCGTCCATCAAGGCGTTGACGTCGAGATCGACCGGTTGCAGCGGCTGCTTGCGCGCGAAGGCGAGCAGTTGCCGCGTGAGCTCGGCGCCACGGTCGGCGGAATCATCGATCAGCTTGGCGACCGATGCGAGTTCCGGGCGATCGGACACAGCATCGGCGATGATGCCGATGCTTCCCGTGATCACGGTGAGGATGTTGTTGAAGTCGTGGGCGACGCCGCCGGTGAGCTGGCCGACCGCCTCCATCTTCTGCGCCTGACGGATTTGCGCCTCGGCGGCGCGCTTCTCGGTGAGGTCGCGGCCGATGAAGAAGTGACGCTGCACCGGTTCCGACCAGCTTGCCATCCAGTTCAGGACGACGCCGCGCCCCTCCTTGTGCAGCAGCTGCGCCTCGAAATCGCGAACGTCCTGGCCGCGGCGGCAGAGCCGCATCTGCGTGCGAACGACCTCGAGCTCGGGCGGATACACGAAGTCGCTGGCGTTGCGGCCGACCATCTCCTCGGGCTCATAGCCCAGGATGGAGCGCGCGCTGGGGCTGACCTGCATCAGCTGACCATAGGAATTGGCGATCAGGATCAGGTCCTGCGACGTCTCGAAAATGCGGCGGCGCTCCTCGGTTTCCCGGGTCAGGGCCGTGCGGGTCCGCTTGGCTTCGGTGATGTCGCGCGCGACCTTGGAGGCGCCGATCACGGCGCCGCGCGCATCCAGGATCGGAGACACGCTGAGCGACACTTCGATCTGATGGCCGTCCTTGTGGCGGCGTACCGTTTCGTGGTGCTCGATCTTCTCGCCGCCGCCGATCCGTTCCAGGATGCGATCGACCTCGCTGCGCCGGTCCGGCGGCACGATCAGGCCGATGTCGTTGCCGAGAGCCTCGTCGGAGGCATAGCCGAACAGCTGCTCGGCGGCACGGTTCCAGGAGGTGATCTTGCCGTGCAGGGTCAGCGTGATGATGGCGTCGTTGGAGGATTCCACCACGGCACTGAACAGACGCTCGCGTGCGATGAATCGCGCACGCTCGCTTTCGCTCTGCCGGCGCTGCCGCTGCAGGAGACGCGTCAGCTTCGCCTGCAGCCCGACATTGTCAGCGAGCAGCACGCCGAGCACGAAGCTCGCGGCCAGCAGCCCGTAGAAGCGGCCCGCATAGTAGCCGAGGTCGAAGCGGGATGCGTTGAGCAGCGACGACAGCGACAGATCGAACAGCCAGGCGCACAGTACGACCATGACCCAGAGGTCGAGAATGCTGTGCGGCCGGCGCGAGGCGAGCACCACCAGGGCAACGGTTGTCACGCACCAGATCGCGCCCACCGCAACCTTCAGTTCCAGCGTGGCGGTTCCACCTGTCAGCAACTGCGGCAGCGCTGCGTCGAAGGTGATGACGCCCCAGGTCAGAGCTCCGAGCGCGAGGGCCACGCCGCCGACGGCCACCGAGAGCGACGTCGCCAGCGAACGAACGGGCGTGAACTGGCGGCGGTCGTGCAGCGCATAGATTAGCACGAAGAGCGGAAATCCGCCGTGCCAGATCATGTAGATCCATACCGCTGTCTGCGAACCGGCTCCGAGCAGTCCGGTCGGCGAATACAGACCCGGAAAGACCAGCGTGTGCAGCAATGCCGCGGGCGCGGTGAACAGGTAGCCGGAGGCCAGCCACAGCAGCGACCGCGAGCGCATGAGGACAAACTGGGAGAACAGCAGAAATGCGGTGATGGCGTCGTTGAGGGCCAGCGCGGATTGATAGCTCGCGATGAACGCCGGGATCGCCGTCAGCTGCAGCTTGGCAAAGGGGGCGGCGACGGCAAACAGCACCCCGGACATGGCAACCGCGACGAGCGCCGCGAGTTGGTCTCGGCGCGTGGCAAGGGAGGTCGACAGAAGGACGTCGCGGTGATCCTCGTTGCTTGGCATCTCCAGGGTCCTGCGCAGCCGGCGTCAAGCGCGAGATCACTGCTGCGACTGATGCGCGAAAATGGCGGAAAGTCTAATTAAGGTTGTGTGGTGCCGGATCGAAACGTTATGTAGAATGAGTCGAGAGTTGGAGTAACTGCACCTTTACCGCGACTGAGATAAATATACCCATAGTTGTACCTGATTTCTTTTTATGTTGTAGGCTGTCCAACAGAAAAATTTCTGGAGAAGTTGATGCCACGAATTCTTGTGGTCGACGATCAGAAGGACGTGCGGACCATGATCAGCATGGTGCTGCGCGTCAATCAGTTCGAGGTGGTCGAGGCGGGAACCGCCACGGCCGGACTCCAGTTGTTCCGTGAGCAGGCTTTCGACGCCGTGATCGTCGACATCTATCTCGACGATACCAACGGACTCGATCTCGTCAGCAGCATGCGCGCGCTGGTTCCCGATTTGCCGGTGGTGGCGGTGTCCGGGATGAGTGCCTTCGACGGTGCGTCGATGTCGGAGGAACTGACACGTGTGGTGTATCTGCAGAAGCCGTTCCGTCCCGCCGAGCTGACGCGGGCGGTCGAAATGGCCCGCTCGGCGGTCGCCGGCAAGAGCGAAGCAGTCTCGCTCTCGGCCTGCGCCGGCTGAGCCGGTCCGCGCATGCCCTGAACGACGCGGCACGGCTGCGCAGTCGGGAAGGTGACTCAACAAAACGCCCCGGTCTTCGACCGGGGCGTTCGTGTTTTCGGTATTACAGAGATCGAGACCGGACGCCGATCAGGAACCCTTGCCGCCGAGCTCGGCGTAGGCGCCCTTGGCGTCCCACTTGTAGACGACGTAGTCGATCTGCTTGATGTCGCCCTTGGCGTCGAAGCCGAGCTTGCCGAGCACCGTGTCCCACTCGCCGGCCTTGATGGTGTCCATCACCTTCTTGGCGTCGGTGGTGTTGGCCTTCTTCACGGCCTGCGACCAGACCTGGATGGCGGCGTAGGTGTAGAGCGTGTAGCCCTCGGGGTCGATGTTCTTGGCCTTGAACTTCTCGACGATCGCCTTCGCGGTCGGCTTGTTGCGCGGCTCGGGGCCGAAGGTGAACAGCGTGCCTTCGGCGGCCGGGCCGGTGATCGACGCGAATTCCTTGTCGTTCATCGCATCGCCCGCCATCAGGATGGTCTTGAGGCCCTGATCGCGCATCTGGCGCAGGATCAAGCCGGCTTCCTGATGATAGCCGCCGACATAGACGAGGTCGATGTTCTCACGCTTCAGGCGCGACACGATCGCGTTGAAGTCCTTGTCGCCCTTGTTGTACGACTCGAACATCTTCTCGGTGACGCCGGCCTTGTTGAGCGCCTTCTTGGTCTCGTCTGCGAGACCCTTGCCGTAGGTGGTCTTGTCGTTGAGGATCGCGATGTTCTTGCCCTTGAAGTTCTTCGCGATGTAGTTGGCGGCGACGAGGCCCTGCTGATCGTCACGGCCGCAGACGCGCGCCACGTTCCACAGCTTGCGCTCGGTGAACAGCGGGTTGGTCGAAGCCGGGGTGATCTGCAGCACGTTGCTGTCGGCATAGGCCTCGGAGGCCGGGATCGACGACGACGAGCAGAAATGGCCGGCGACGAACGGAATGCCGGAGCCGGCGAGCTTCTCGGCGACCGAGCGGGCCTGCTTCGGATCGCAGGCGTCGTCACCCACCTGCAAAGCGAGCTTCTTGCCGAGCACGCCGCCTGCAGCATTGAGATCGGCGATCGCCATCTCGGCGCCGTTCTGCATCTGGCGGCCGAAGGCCGACTCGCCGCCGGTCATCGGGCCGGCCACGGCGATGGTGATGTCTTCGGCGTAGGCGGCGGTCGAGAGCGCAAGCGACGCGCCCAGCGCCAGACCAATGAGTTTGAGTGGTTTCATGAGAAATCCTCACAGGGGGTAGGTCGACATGGAAATGGCCCGAACGGTGGGCCGCAGACCGCGCGCATTGTGGCTGATTTTCCGCCGAAGTCACCGCAAAATTTCGGGGAGACCGACGAAGGGCTAAGGCCATTTCGGCCGGGATTTTCGACCCCGGCCTTCAGTGGCGGCCGCCCTCCAGATAGGCCGCGCGGATCTCGGGGCGCTGCAGCAGCTCGGAGCCGGTACCCGACAGGGTGATCATGCCGTTGACCAGCACGTAGCCGCGATGGGCGAGCTTGAGCGCGTGATTGGCGTTCTGCTCGACGATCAGGACGGTCAGTCCGTCCTGGCGGTTGAGCGTCCGGATCGCGTCAAAAATCTGTCGTGCGATCAGCGGGGCGAGCCCGAGCGAGGGCTCGTCGAGCAGCAGCAGCCGCGGCCGGCTCATCAACGCGCGGCCGATCGCCAGCATCTGCTGCTCGCCGCCGGACAGCGTGCCGCCGCGCTGCTCGAAGCGTTCCTTCAGCCGCGGAAACAGCGCGAACACGCGCTCCAGCGTATCGGCGCGCTGCGCCTCAGTGGTGTCGCCGGCGTCTGCGCCCATCTGCAGATTTTCCGCAACGCTCATGCGCGGGAAGATGCGGCGGCCTTCCGGCGACTGCGCGATCTTGAGCCGAGCGATCAGGTGCGTCGGCACCTGGGTGATGTCATGGCCGTCATAGACGATATGGCCGGAGCTCGCCCGCGGGCGGCCGAAGATCGACATCATCAGCGTCGACTTGCCGGCGCCGTTGGCACCGATCAGGGCGACGATTTCGCCAGCCTTGATGTCAAGGTCGACGCCCTTCAGCGCTTCGATCTTGCCATAGGACGCGCGCAAATTCTGGATCTGGAGGAGGGACGCGCTCACGCCTCGGCCTCCATCACCGCTGCGGCCTCTTCCTCATCGGTGCCGAGATAGGCGGCGATCACCTTGGGATCGTCACGGATCTCGCGCGGCGTGCCCTCCGCGATCTTGACGCCGTAGTCCATCACCACGACGCGGTCGGAGATTTCCATGACGACGCTCATGTCATGCTCGATCAGGAGGATCGAGGTGGCGTGGTCGCTGCGGATCGACAGCAGGAGCTCGCTCAACGCCGCGCTTTCGCGCGCGTTGAGGCCCGCGGCCGGCTCGTCGAGGCAGAGCAGGGCGGGGCCGGTGCACATCGCGCGCGCGATCTCGAGGCGGCGCTGATCGCCATAGGCGAGGTTGCCGGCGGCGTCGTCGGCGCGGTCGATCAGGCCGACGCGCTTCAGCCAGAACACGGCATTGTCGATCGCGCTCTGCTCGGCCGCGCGCCAGGAGGGGACGCCGAGCAAGCCGAGCAGGGTCAGGCCGGACGCCTTCATCAAGGCGTTGTGCTGGGCGACCATCAGGTTCTCCAGCGCCGTCATGCCGGGAAACAGCCGGATGTTCTGGAAGGTGCGCGCCACCTTGGCCTGCTTGGAGATGTTGAAGTCCTTCAGCTTCTGCATCTCGAATTGCGTGCCGTCGTCATGCGTCAGGCGGATCACGCCCGAGGTCGGTTTGTAGAAGCCGGTGATGCAGTTGAACACGGTGGTCTTGCCGGCGCCGTTGGGGCCGATCAGCGCCGTGATCTGCTGGCGCTGCGCGGTGAACGACAGCGCGTTGACGGCGACGATGCCGCCGAAGCGCATGGTGAGGTTCTCGAGCGTGAGAATGGGAGCTGAGCTCATCCGTGGCCTTCCTTGACGAGGTCCGAGGAGATGCTCTTCGATTTTTCCAGGAACACGGTGGGCGCGCGATGGCCGACGATGCCGCGCGGCCGCCAGATCATGATCAGCACCATGGCGAGGCCGAACACCAGCATGCGGTAGACCTCGAGGCTGCGGAACAGCTCGAAGCCGCCGATCATGGCGAGCGCGGCCAGCGCGACGCCGAGCTGCGAGCCCATGCCGCCGAGCACGACGATGGCGAGCACCAGCGCCGATTCCTGGAAGGTGAAGGATTCGGGGCTGATGAAGCCCTGGCGGGTGGCGAAGAAGGCGCCGGCGAAGCCGCCGAACATGGCGCCGGTGGCGAACGCCGTCAGCTTGGTCGTCGTGATGTTGATGCCGAGCGCGCGGCAGGCGACCTCGTCCTCGCGCAGCGCTTCCCAGGCACGACCAATCGGCAGCCGGCGCAGCCGGATCGTGACCCAGTTGGTGAGCAGCGCCAGCGCCAGGATCAGATAGAACAGGAACACGATGCGATGGGTCGGCGAGAACGGGATGCCGAGCATCGCAGCAAGCCCGCCCTCACCGGGAGCGAGCGGAATGCCGAACAGGGTCGGACGCGGAATGCCGGAGATGCCGTTGGGGCCGCCGGTGACGTCCTGCCAGTTGATCAGCACCAGGCGGATGATCTCGCCGAACGCCAGCGTGACGATGGCGAGATAATCGCCGCGCAGCCGCAGCACGGGGAAGCCGAGCAGCACGCCCCAGAACGCGGCGAGGATGCCGGCGAGCGGCAGGCAGATCCAGAACGACAGGCCGAAAGTGGTCGAGAGCAGCCCGTAGGAATAGGCGCCGACCGCGTAGAAGGCGACATAGCCGAGGTCGAGCAGGCCGGCGAGGCCGACCACCACGTTGAGACCCCAGCCGAGCATGACATAGGTCAGGACGAGGATGCCGAGGTCGAGGATGTAGCGCTGATTGTAGAAGATCACCGGCACGAGGAAGGTGAAGATCAGCAGCGCCGGCGCGAGATAGCGGGCAGCGACCGACATGCCGCTCTGCACTGACGACGGCACGAAGCTGCCGAGACCGCCGCGCGGGCCGAGCCACATTCTCAGCAGCTCGACAACGATCGAGCCGACGAACACCGCGCCGACGAGGCTCGCGAGCTCGCCGAACCGGGTCCAATATTCCAGCTGGCCGCTCTGGCCGGCCTCGGTGCGGACGCCGACCATCAGCGAGAACAGGCCGAGCGCGACCAGCGCGCTGAGGACCGCTTTCTTGAGGATGAAGGCGGCTCCGACGGGCTCGGAGCCATTCGACGGGACAGGCGAAGATGATGGAAGAGACGCGCTCACACGGGCTCCGTCGTCAGACTTTTTCGACTTCGGGACGGCCGAGGAGGCCGGTCGGCATGAAGATCAGCACCACGATCAGGATCGAGAACGCCGCGACGTCCTTGTACTCGACCGAGAAATAGGCCGACCAGAACGTCTCGATCAGGCCGATCGCAAGACCGCCGAGCATCGCGCCGGGCAGTGAGCCGATGCCGCCGAGCACGGCCGCAGTGAACGCCTTGATGCCGGCGACGAAGCCCATGAAGAAATCGACCAGGCCGTAGTACAGCAGGTACATCATGCCGGCGACGGCGGCGAGCGCGGCGCCGATCACGAACGTCATGGAGATGGTGCGGTCGACATCGACGCCGAGCAGCGCCGCCATGGTCTGGTCCTGCTCGCAGGCGCGCATGTCGCGGCCGAGCCGGGTGCGCGACACCAGCCACGTGAACAGCGCGAGCAACACGATCGTGGTGATCACCACGACGATCTGGATGTTGGAGAGCTGCACGACGAAGCCGCTGTCACCCTCGTGCAGCGTGTAGCCGCCGGTGATGATCGGCGGCACCGGCTTGACGCGCGCGCCCTGCGAGACCTGAGAGAAGTTGGTCAGCACGAACGACATGCCGATCGCCGACAGCATCGGCGCCAGGCGGAAGGAGTGGCGCAGCGGCCGATAGGCGATGCGCTCGATGGTCCAGCCATACAGCGCAGTGATCGCCATCGAGACCAGCAGCACGATCAGCAGGATGACGGGAACCGCGGTCAGGCCGATCGACACCAGCACCAGGAACGAGATCAGCGCGATGAAGCCGCCGATCATGAAGACGTCGCCATGAGCGAAGTTGATCATGCCGACGATGCCGTAGACCATGGTGTAGCCGATGGCGATCAGGCCGTAGATCGAGCCGAGCACGAGGCCGTTGATGAGCTGCTGCGCGAAATAATCCATGAACTGCCGTTTTGAGACTGTCGATACTCGTTCGCAACGCGGCGGGGACCTCGCGGGCGGGTGTTGGTATTCCTCCACACCCGCGGCCGCAGGCAACGCGTCCTGGAGTACTAACAGCTAGGAACCGTCTGCCGCAACAGCGTGCAGTGCCACAATTGCGGGCTTATCCCGCCTGCTTTGATGGCTGGTTCCGCGGCCATGATTTCGCCCGATGCCCGAGTGTCGCCTGATGCCGGCAAAATGCAGCGAGAGGCAACGCGAACCCCGGTTCCCGCATTGGTTGTCATTGCAGCGTCACCGAGGAGACCCGCATGAGCAGCCTGACGGACAAGAACCAGGGCCACCAGAACCCCGGCCAGAATCAGCAGGGGCAGACCAGCGGCAAGCCGCTCAGCCAGGACCAGGGGCAGGAGGGGGCCCAGCGTCCACAGGAGAAGCCGCCAGGCCAGGATCGTGGCGGCTGAAGGCCGTTGCCGTCGGTGGACCCGCCAGCGGTCCTTACCGCCTTTGGCCCTCCGCCTGGGCGCCCGTTAAGGTAAACAAAGGGTTTAAATTGCCCGCTGCATTTGCCGCGCGTTAGCTCGTCTGGAACTCGCCATGCCGGCGGGGGACGGGACGTAGAGGCGGGCGAGCATGATCAAGAACATTGTGATCAGGAACTGGCGGCTGAGCTGCGTCAATGGCGTGCTGCTGGCCCTGTATTTCGTCCCGGTCTGGACGACTGTGGCCTTCCAGATCATGGTGTCGCCGATCCAGGGGCTGTTCGCGCGGCCAAATATCGCCGTGGCGCTGTTCATCAGCGACCATTTGCATCTGTCCGCGATCGACACGGTCCGCGCCGCCTGGCTGCTCGCCCTGGCGCGACTGACGGTCGCAGGTTTCTTCGCGATGTTCCTGGTGCTGATCCTCGTGCCGCGGGTGCGAAAGGTCGCGGGCTATGTCGAGTCGCTATCGATCGGGCTTGGTCTCGGCAGCATCCTGGCGTTCACCAGCATGATCCTGGCGTCCCAGGTCGGGGAGACCCAGGCACTGCGTCTGCATGCCACGGAGCTGCTGATGCTGCTGGGGACCGCGATCGTCATGCTCGTGGAGAAGCCGGCGACGCCGGCTAATTCGTCCGACGAGGCGTGTGCCATGCCGGCGCTGGACGTCGAGCGCGCGGCGCAGCCCAGCAGCTAGTTTCCTTTGATCAGCGCTGGGTCAGGAAGCCCAGCACGGCGTCGTTGAACGGGCCGGCCGCCTCGACATTCGAGATGTGCGCGGCGTCGACGATGGTCATGCTGGCGCCGGGAATACGGCTGCGAATCGCTTCCGCCATGTTGATAGGCGTCGATTTGTCGTAGCGGCCGGCCACGACCAAAGTCGGGCTCTTGATGCCAGGGAGATCCTCGCGCAGGTCGAGCGCGCGCAGCGCCGCGCAGCTGGCGAGATAGCCCTCGACCGGCGTGGCGAGCAGCATGGCCTTCATCCGGTCGGCAACCTCGGGATTGCGCTCGCGGAACTCCTGCGTCAGCCAGCCGGCAATCACGGTGTCGGCGATTCCGGAGAGACCCCCCTCCGTGACGGCCTTGATTCGCGCGTCCCAGATCGCCGGATCGGGGTAGTAGCAGGTGGTATTCGCGAGCACGATCTTGCCGAGACGCTCGGGGGCGTGCGCGGCCAGCCACTGGCCGACCATGCCGCCCATCGACACCCCGCACCAGTGCACCTTGTCGATGTTCAGATCGTCCAGAATCGCGATCGCATCGCGGCCGAAGCGCTCGATCGAGTAGGGCCCGGGGGCGACCGTCGACTTGCCATGGCCGCGCCGGTCATAGCGGATGACGCGAAAGACCTGCGTGAAGGCACGCATCTGCGGCTCCCACATCTGCAGGGTCGAGCCCAGTGAGTTCGACAGCATCAGGGTCGGCCCGCCGTCGCGGCCCTCGACGGTGACGTTCAACAGACAACCGTCGGCATCGATCATCGGCATGGGCGCAATCCTTGTCGCAGGCGGCGGTCAACGCCGGAGGAATCGTGCAGATTTGATGGCGAACTAACCATTGCGGGCGCCGTCTGCCAATCAAAACCCGCCGGCCGGGAGACCCGGAATGCTGCGGTGCTCCCGCTTTTCTGCAACGCTTGACGGCGCTGCTTGCCCTTCCTTTTGGGCGTTCGGTGCTTTACTTGAATGCCTCTAACCGCGCCAATCCGGGGGAATGCTCATGGCAATGACGATGACGGGCGAGGTCCAGCTGGCGGCTCCGCGTGAGGCCGTCTGGGCCAAGCTGAACGATCCTGAGGTGCTCAAGGCCTGCATCCCCGGCTGCGAGGAGCTGGAGAAGACCGAGGATGGCGGCTTCCGTGCCGTCGCCAAGATGAAGGTCGGACCGGTATCCGCGCGCTTCAAGGGCAAGGTCACCTTGAGCGATCTCGATCCGCCGAACGGCTACAAGATCTCCGGCGAGGGCGAGGGCGGTGTCGCCGGATTCGCCAAGGGCGGCGCGGTCGTCGGCCTGGCGGAGAAGGATGGCGGCACGCTGCTGAGCTACAATGTCGACGCGCAGATCGGCGGCAAGCTGGCGCAGCTCGGCCAGCGCCTGATCAACGGCGCGGCCAAGAAGCTCGCCGATGAATTCTTCGCGAACTTCGCCAAGGCCGTTCAAGGCTGACCGCAACCGACCCATGCGCTGTCCGGGGCGAGGTTGCCCGTCGCGGAGAGCGTCAATATGATGGTTTTCGACCGATTTTTGCTGGGCTGCGCTGCAGTGCAACGCTGTGCGCGGAATATAGAGAGTCCTGAATGGCCAAGATTTCCATGATTGTGAACGGTAATCCCGTCACGGCGAATGTCGACCCGCGGACGCTGCTGGTGCAGTTCCTGCGCGAAAATCTGCGCCTCACCGGCACCCATGTCGGCTGCGACACCTCGCAGTGCGGCGCCTGCGTCGTGCATCTCGACGGCAAGGCGGTGAAGTCCTGCACGACGCTCGCGGTGATGGCCGACGGTCACGAGGTCCGCACCATCGAAGGTCTCGCCGCAGACGGCGCGCCGCTGCATCCGATGCAGGAGGCCTTCCGCGAGCACCATGGTCTGCAGTGCGGCTTCTGCACGCCGGGCATGATCATGACCGCTGTCGATCTCGTCCACCGCAAGGGCCACGAGCTCAGCGAGGAGACGATTCGCGAGGAGCTCGAAGGCAATCTCTGCCGCTGCACCGGCTATCAGAACATCGTGCAGTCCATTGCTGCCGGCGCCAAGGCGATGGCCAAATCGGACCTCGCCTAACAGCCGGACCCCGCCTCAGCCGCCCGCCGCGACAGGACATTTCCCCATGTACGAATTCAAATATCACCGGCCGGCCACCGTGCGCCAGGCCGCGAATCTCCTCACCAAAAACGAGGACGCCAAGCTGGTCGCCGGCGGTCACACGCTGGTGCCCGTCATGAAGCAGCGGCTCGCCAGCCCGCCGCATCTCGTCGACCTTTCGCATGTCGAAGGTCTGGACACGATCGAGGTCAAGGGCCGCAACCTCGTGATCGGCGCGATGGCGCGCCATGCTGACGTCGCGAACTCCGCCACGGTCGGCGAGGCGATTCCGGCGCTCGCGCATCTGGCCAGCCTGATCGGCGACCCCGCCGTGCGTCATCGCGGCACGATCGGCGGCTCGATCGCCAACAACGATCCGACGGCGGACTATCCGGCAGCGTGCCTCGCGCTTGGCGCGACCATCGTCACCAACAAGCGCAAGCTGAAGGCCGAAGAGTTCTTCCAGGGCCTGTTCACGACCGCGCTGGAGCCGGATGAGATCATCACCAAGGTGAGCTTCCCGCTGGCGAAGAAGGCCGCTTACGTCAAATTCCGCAACCAGGCTTCGCGCTACGCGCTGGTCGGCGTGTTCGTCGCCCGCCGTCCGTCGGACGTGCGCGTCGCCGTCACCGGCGCTGGCGGCAACGGCGTATTCCGCGTCACCGCCTTCGAGGAAGCGCTGCAGAAGCGCTTTTCGCCGAAGGTGCTGGAGGGCATCCCGGTCGCGGCCGAGGGCCTCAACAGCGACATCCACGGCAGCGCCGAATATCGCGCCCACCTGATCGGCGTGCTCGCGCGCCGCGCGGTCGATGCCGCCAATGCCGAGGCCAAGGCCTCGACGGCGTCGGACGGAGCCGCCGAGCCCGACGCTCCGGCGTCGTGACGTCGAAGGAAGCGGTCTCGCCATGAGTGCTCCGGCTCTGCCAGCATCGGTCGATGCGATGCTCGAATTGTTGTCGTCGCGCGGCTATCTGGCCGAGCGATCGCTGGCGACGGTGACCTATCTGTCGCTGCGCATGGGCCGGCCGCTGTTTCTCGAAGGCGAGGCCGGCGTCGGCAAGACCGAGATCGCGAAGGTTCTGTCGGCGGCGCTCGGCCGCAAGCTGATCCGCCTGCAATGCTACGAGGGTCTCGACGTCGCGTCCGCCGTCTATGAGTGGAATTCGGCGGCGCAGATGATCGCGATCCGGCTGGCGGAAGCCGGCGGCGACGTCGACCGCGACCAGTTGTCATCGGACATCTTCGCCGACCGCTACCTGATCAAGCGCCCGCTGCTGCAGGCGCTGGAGCCCGATGTCGCCGGCGCCCCGGTGCTCTTGATCGACGAGCTCGACCGTGCCGACGAGGCCTTCGAGGCCTATCTGCTCGAGATCCTCTCCGACTTCCAGGTCACGATCCCCGAGTTCGGCACCGTCAAGGCGCCGCATCCGCCGATCGTCATCATTACCTCCAACCGCACCCGCGAGATCCACGACGCGCTGAAGCGGCGCTGTCTGTATCACTGGGTCGACTATCCCTCCGCCGAGCGCGAGCTCGCGATCGTCAAGACGCGGCTGCCCGGCATCTCGCAGCGGCTGTCGCAGCAGATCGTGCGTTTCGTGCAGGCCCTGCGCGACCAGGATTTCTACAAGTCGCCGGGCGTGGCCGAGACACTGGACTGGGCCACCGCGCTGACCGAGCTCGATGCGCGCTCGCTCAATGCCGAAGTCGTCGGCGATACGCTGGGCGCGCTGCTGAAGTATCAGGACGACATCGCCCGCATGCAGGGCGACGCGTTGAACAAGGTGATCAAGGACGCGACCAGCGAGACGTAGGTCCCGCTGGTGCCTCAAACAACGGTCGTCATTCCGGGATGCGTGCGCAGCACGCAGGCCCGGAATCCATAACCACGATCGTGAGTATGGATTCCGGGCTCGCCATTCGGGCGCCCCGGAATGACGGCCTCAAGTTGAGGCGCGTCTGGACTTCGAGGGGATCAGGCCATGCCCACCAGCATCAATCACCTCGCGCCGCCGACCGGCGGCATCGCCGATAACATCGCAGGCTTTGCGCGAGCGCTCCGCGCCGCTGGTCTGCCCGTCGGGCCGGGCGCCGTCATCGACGCCATGACCGCGCTCGAGGTCATCGACATCGGCAAGCGTCCCGACGTCTTCACCACGCTGGAATCGATCTTCGTCAAGCGCCACGAGCATGCGCTGATCTTCGCCCAGGCCTTCGACCTGTTCTTCCGCCCCGCCGAGGAATGGAAGTCGATGCTGGATTCGGTGCCGCTGCCGGATCACGCCAAGAAGAAGCCGCCGCCGGCCTCGCGCCGCGTCCAGGAGGCGATGTCGCAGCCGCAGATGCATGAGGAGCCGAAGGCGCAGGAGCAGGACCTGCGGCTGTCGGTGTCCGACCGCGAGGTGCTGCAGAAGAAGGACTTTGCGCAGATGAGCGCTGCGGAGATCGCCGAGGTGGCGCGCGCCATCGCCAAGATGCGGCTGCCGCAGGCCGAGCTGAAGACCCGCCGCCACACCACAGATCCGCGCGGCCACCGTATCGACATGCGCAAGACCCTGCGCCAGGCGCTGCGCACCGAGGGCGAGATCATCAACTTCCATCGTCTCGGGCGAATCGAGAAGCCGGCGCCGATCGTGGCGCTGCTCGACATTTCCGGCTCGATGAGCGAGTACACGCGGCTGTTCCTGCATTTCCTGCATGCCATCACCGACGCGCGCAAGCGCGTCTCGGTGTTCCTGTTCGGCACGCGTCTGACCAATGTCACGCGCGCGTTGCGGCAGCGCGATCCCGACGAGGCGCTGGCGAGCTGCTCGGCCAATGTCGAGGACTGGGCCGGTGGCACCCGGATCGCGACCTCGCTCGAGACCTTCAACAAGCAATGGGCGCGGCGCGTGCTCGGGCAGGGCGCCATCGTGCTCTTGATCTCCGACGGGTTGGAGCGCGAGGCCGATAGCAAGCTCGCCTTCGAGATGGACCGGCTGCACCGCTCCTGCCGGAGGCTGATCTGGCTGAACCCGCTGCTGCGCTATTCCGGCTTCGAGGCCAAGGCGCAGGGCATCAAAACCATGCTGCCTCACGTTGACGAATTCCGCCCCGTACATAACTTGACGTCGATCGAGACCCTGATCTCGGCGCTGTCGGCGCCGCTGCCGCCGCATCAGCGTAGCGCCATCCGGCCTGCCGCCTGATCAGTCCAAAGGAGATCACCATGCTCAACCGGGACGAAGACATCCTCAAGGCCGCCGAGGACTGGCACAAGGGCGGACACGGCGTGGCGCTCGCCACCGTGGTCGAGACCTGGGGCTCGGCGCCGCGCCCGGTCGGCTCCAATCTCGTGATCAACGACGATGGCACCTTCCTCGGCTCGGTGTCCGGCGGCTGCGTCGAGGGCGCCGTCGTCACCGAGGCGCTGGACGTGATCTCCAGCGGCCAGCCGAAGATGCTGGAGTTCGGCGTCGCCGACGAGACCGCCTGGAATGTCGGGCTGTCCTGCGGCGGCACCATCCGCGTGTTCGTCGAGAAGGTGGGCTGATCGATGCAGCTGTCGACACTGTCCGAGCTCAACGCCGAGCGCGCCGCGCGCCGCCCGGCCATTCTCGTCACCGACGTTGCCTCCGGCGAGCAGCGCCTGGTCAAGGCGGCGGGGATCGCCCGCGATCCGCTAAGCGACGAACTCGCCAAGCACCTGCGCATGGGCAAGAGCGGCATGGTCGAGGCGGACGGCAAGCGGCTGTTCCTGAACGTCTACGCGCCGACGGCCAAACTCGTGATCGTCGGCGCCGTCCATATCAGCCAGGCGCTGGCGCCGATCGCAAAATCGCTCGGCTATGACGTCACCGTCGTCGATCCGCGCACGGCCTTTGCCAGCCCGGAGCGTTTCCCCGACGTGCCGTTGATCGCCGAATGGCCCGACGTGGCGCTGCCGCCGCTCAACGTCGATCACTATACCGCGTTCGTGGCGCTGACGCATGATCCGAAGATCGACGATCCCGCGCTGCTGCACGCCTTCTCGCGCGACTGCTTTTATATCGGCGCGCTCGGCTCGCGGAAGACGCATGCCAAGCGGCACGATCGGCTGCGGGCGCAGGGGGCCAGCGATGCCGACATCGCCCGTATCCACGCGCCGATTGGGCTGGCCATCGGCGCGGTGTCGCCATCGGAGATCGCGGTCTCGATCATGGCCGAGATCACCGCGACGTTGCGGCTGCCGGCCAAGGAGAAAGAGCAGGCGGCATGAAGTTCGGTCCTGCCAGTCCGCATGAGGCGATCGGCGGGGTGACGGTGCACACCCTGCGCAAGGGATCCTTGGTGCTCAAGAAGGGCACCCTGATCGGCTCCGCCGAGGTCGATGCGCTGGTCAGGGAAGGGGTCAAGGAGATCGTCGTCGTCCGGCTCGAACCTGGCGACGTGTCCGAAGACGAGGCGGCCGCCGATGTCGCCAACGTCGTGGCGGGTGAGGGCATTCATGTCGATCGCGCCTTCACCGGCCGCGCCAATCTGTTCGCGGCTCAGCCGGGCGTGTTGGTGATTGACCGTGCCGCAGTGGACCGGATCAACGAGATCGATGAGGCCATCACCTTCGCGACCTTGCCTGCCTTCAAGCCGGTGGTCGAAGGCGAGATGGTCGGCACCGTCAAGCTGATCCCGTTCGGTGTGGAGGGCCGGCTGCGTGATGCTGCGGTGGCCGCGGCAGGCCAGGGCGCGCTGCGCATTGCTCCCTACATCGTCAAGCGCGTCGGCGTGGTCTCGACGATTCTTCCAGGACTCGCGCCGAAGGTCATCGACAAGACGCTGCGGGTCACAGCCGAACGTCTGGCGCCTGCCGGCGCTGCCATTATCGCCGAGCGTCGCGTGCCGCATGAGCAGGCCGCGCTGGCTGTGGCCATCAAGGAGCTGCTGGCGCTCGGCGCCGAGCTCGTCATCGTGTTCGGCGCCTCGGCGATTGCCGACCGCCGCGACGTGATCCCGGCCGCAATCAGCGGCATCGGCGGCGCTATCACCCATTTCGGCATGCCGGTCGATCCCGGCAATCTGCTCCTGATCGGCAGCGCCGGCGGCGTGCCGGTGCTCGGCGCGCCCGGCTGCGCCCGCTCGCCGGCCGAGAACGGCTTCGACTGGGTGCTGATGCGGCTGCTCGCTGGCATCAAGGTGACCCGCGCCGAGCTGACGGCCATGGGCGTCGGAGGTCTGCTGATGGAAATCGTGACCCGGCCGCAGCCGCGCGCCAAGCCGGAGGAGACCGAGGGCGAGCGCAAGGTCGCCGCCATCGTCCTCGCCGCCGGACGCTCGACCCGGATGGGCGGGCCGAACAAGCTGCTCGCCGAGCTCGACGGCAAGAAGCTGGTGCGGACGGTGACCGAGCAGGCGCTGGCGTCCAAGGCGAGCGAGGTCATCGTCGTCACCGGCCATCAGGCCGAGCTGGTCGAGCAGGCGCTCGCCGACCTCGAGGTCCGCTTCGTCCGCAATCCCGATTTCGCCGGCGGCCTGGCCAGCTCGGTGAAGGCAGGCATTGCTGCAGTGCCGGAGGGCATCGACGGCGCCGTGGTCTGTCTTGGCGACATGCCGATGGTGTCGTCCGATCTGCTCGACCGGCTGATCGGCGCCTTCGCGCCCGATCGCGGCAATTTGATCGTCGTGCCCGTCTCCGAAGGCCGCCGCGGCAATCCCGTGTTGTGGTCGCGCCGCTTCTTCGCCGAGCTGATGACGCTCGACGGCGACGTCGGCGCGCGGCATCTGATCGCCAAGCATACGGAAGCCGTCGCCGAGGTGCCCGTCGACGGCGACAGCGCCTTTCTCGACATCGACACGCCGCAGGCGCTGGAAGCCGCGCGGCGAGGGTGATCTTTGTCGCCTGCGGGACTCCCACTTGCTCATTCCGGGGCGCGCGGAGCGCGAGCCCGGAATCCATACCCACAGGAAGCCGTGTGAGGCGCGCTGGTCGTTGGCATCTCGCCTCACGACATCGTCCTGTGGCTATGGATTCCGGGCTCATTCGCGCTGCTTCAAAATGGCTTCGCCATTTTGCGCGCGAATGCCCCGGAATGACGCCGACAACCCCAGTCTCAACCTCTCGTTCACCAACTTTCAACGCCCCCCGGCTAGATTTGCCGACATTGGGCCTCGGGGGAGGAGAGAGTGATCATTTCGACCGCCGCGCGACGTCTCGCGCTGTTTGCATTTGGACTGACCGTGATCGTCGGCGCTGCGCGCATCGCGACCACCGTGATCAGCCCGGCGCATGCCGCCGGTGCCTTCGCCATCGGCCAGTGCGCGGCCTATGGCCAGGCGTTCGACTACCCGGCCGAGCACCTCGCCAAGGCCGCAGCGCTCAAGCAGTGCAAGGGCGACTGCACCGCCGTGACGATGAAGAAGGCCTGCGCGGCTTTCTCCGTCGACCTGACGAATCCTTGCGGCCCCCACGGCTATGCGGTGCGGCCGAAGATCTCCGCCTCGCTCAACGAGGCCACGCGCGAATGCTATAAGTATGGCGGCAAGGAATGCGTGATCCGCGCCTGGGTGTGCGACGCCAAGGGCTGATGGCTCGGCAATCTGAGTTCCACGCGCGCACTTTCGATTCACGCCTTCACGCCCGGAATGGCCTTGCTATTCTGGGCGTTCGCAATTTGGAATTGGAAGTGACATGCAATTCGATACCAAGATCGCGCTCATCATCCGGAACGATCTCGAAGCGTGGCAGAAGCTCACGTGGCGGCGTTCCTTGCCAGCGGCATTGCTGCGGCGTTTCCGGAATGCATCGGCGCACCCTACGAGGATGGCTCCGCGACGAGCTATCACGCGCTGATTGGCCAGCCGATCCTGATCTACGGTGCACCCGACAACGCGGCCTTGGCGCGCGCCCTGGATCGGGCGTTGTCGCGCAACGTCAAGCCGGCGGTCTACACGGAAGACATGTTCAAGACGACGCATGACGAGGCCAACCGTGCCGCCGTGAAGGCGGTGGCGCGTCCCGATCTCAATCTGGTGGGATTGGCGTTTCGTGCCGAGCGCAAGGTGATCGACAAGGTCGTCGACGGGCTGAAGTTTCACGCGTGAGCTTCGTGCTGTCATGAAACTGTTACATGCTGCGCATCAAAGCGGCAGCGTCCTTTGATACCGATCAAGACCGCGAGACTGCGGGGTCGTTAGTTTGCGCCTCAACATGAGGAGCAGACCGATGCAGACCATGAAAGCCGCCGTCGTCAAAGCCTTTGGCAAGCCGCTCGTCATTGAGGACGTACCCGTGCCGGTGCCCGGTCCGGGCGAGTTGCTTGTGAAGTTGAAGGCCTGCGGCGTGTGCCACACCGACCTCCACGCCGCCTCCGGCGACTGGCCGGTGAAGCCGACGCCGCCGTTCATTCCCGGTCACGAAGCCGCAGGCGTCGTCGCCGCGCTCGGCGCTGGCGTGACCGATTTCAAGGTCGGCGACGCGGTTGGTGTGGCCTGGCTGCACGATGCCTGCCTGCGCTGCGAATATTGCGAGACCGGCTGGGAAACCCTGTGCGAGCACCAGCACAACACCGGCTACAGCGTGAACGGCGGCTTCGCCGAATATGTCATCGCCTCCGCCGCCTTCGCCGCGCGCCTGCCGGCCGATGTGGACTTTGCCAGGGTGGCGCCGATCCTCTGCGCTGGCGTCACCACCTACAAGGGCCTGAAGGAAACCGACACGCGTCCCGGCGAATGGGTCGTCATCTCCGGCGTCGGCGGCCTCGGCCACGTCGCGCTTCAATACGCGAAGGCCATGGGCTTGAAGGCGATCGGCCTGGACATTGCCGAGGACAAGCTGAAGCTGGCGCTGGAGGCGGGCGCCGAGCATGCCGTCAACGCGCTCGACAAGGACGCCGTGGAGCGTGTCATCGCGATCACCGGAGGAGGGGCGCACGGCGTGCTGGTGACGGCCGTGTCGACACCCGCCTTCGCACAGGCGCTGAAGATGGTTCGTCGCAAGGGCACCGTCAGCCTGGTCGGCCTGCCGCCCGGCGAATTCCCGACCCCGATCTTCGACGTCGTGCTCAAGCGTATCACCGTGCGCGGCTCGATCGTCGGCACCCGCCGCGACCTCGACGAAGCCATCGCCTTCGCCGCCGAAGGCAAGGTGAAGGCCGAGGTAACGACGGCGCCGCTGTCGGAGATCAACACCATCTTCGACCGCATGAAGGCCGGCAAGATCGACGGCCGCGTGGTGCTCGACTTCACCTGATCATCGCGTTGCGTCCCCCGCGCAGACGGCCGCCATCCTTCGAGCTGGCGGCCGTCTTGATCTGGATCACGCCTGCGGCGCGCCGGACTGGCACAGTCTACCGATGACCGCCGTCACCAAGATCGTCTTCCTCGGTGCGAGCAGCGCATCGTTCGGGCTCAGCGTGTTCCGGGACCTGTTCTCGACGCATGATCTCGCCGGGTCGACGCTGGTGCTGGTCGGTCGCGACACGACGCGACTGGCGCGGGCGGAGCGCTTGGCGAGGCTGCTGAACGATCTCTCCGGCGCAGGCCTCGCGATCGAAGCGACGACCGACTGGCGCGCCGCGCTCGAAGGCGCCGGCTTCGTGATCCATTCCACCGCGATCGATCGCAACCGGCTGTGGAAGCTCGACTTCGAGGTGCCGCGCAAATACGGCATCCGTCATACGCTCGGCGAAAATGGCGGACCGGGCGCGCTGTTCTTCACGCTGCGCACCTTGCCCGTGGTGTTCGATTTCGTGCGTGAGATGGAGCAGCGCTGTCCGCACGCGCTGTTCATCAACTTCTCCAATCCGGAGAGCCGCATCATCCTCGCGCTCGGCCTGCACAGCAAACTTGCGCATATCGGCCTTTGCCACGGCATCTTCATCGCGCGCAGCCAGGTGGCAGCGATCCTGGGCTTGCCCGAGGGACGCGTCGAAGTGGCAGGTGCCGGGCTCAATCATTTCCAATGCCTGCTGCAGATCCGCGACCGCGAGACCGGTGTCGATCTCTATCCGCTGCTGCGCGAACGGGAGCGCGGCCACGATCCCAAGGTCGCGCCGCTGACCCGAACGCTGCTGCGCGACTTCGGCTGTTGGCTCGGCTGTGGCGACGGCCATGTCGGCGAGTATCTCGCCTATGGCTGGGAGGCGGGCGAGCGCGGCTATGATTTTGCCTGGGACGAGGCGGAGAGATCCAAGCTGATCGGCCAGATCGATGATGTCCTGTCGGGGCGCGCCGACGTGCCGGATTGGTGGCGGATGCCGTCGGGCGAACGCGCGGTGACAGTGATCGCGTCGGTGCTGCACGACCGCAGGCAGGTGATCGAGTCCGGCGTCGTGCTCAATCGCGGTGTGGTCTCCAATCTTGCGGCGGACGCAGCCGTAGAAGTGCCCGTCGTTGCCGATCGCGGCGGCATTCATCCGGTCTCGCTCGGGCCGCTGCCGGATCCCGTCGCCAAGTTGATGTCGGTCCAGGTCCAGGTGCAGCAACTGGCGGTGCAGGCCGCCATGACGGCCTCGAAGGAGCTCGCGCTGCAGGCGCTGCTGATCGATCCCGTGGTCAACTCGGGCTCGGCGGCCCGCAAGATCCTCGACGAGCTCTGGGAGATCAACCGTCCCTATATCAGGCCGTGCACCTGATCCCGCGCCGCTGATCCCCGCTTCGCGCCAATCGGTCCGCGGCACGCTGCCTCGCAGGAGGCGGGAACCGACCGCTCCTCAGAATGCCTTTACAATGACTGACTAGTCAGTCATATTGTGTGCGTGTCGAAGTCATCGAGACGAACCGGAGAGGGAAGGGCCGCTGTGGCCGCCTCCGCAAAACAGGAAGCGACCGACGCTGCGGTGTCCCGGCGCGCCGATCGCGCGGCCGAGCGCCGGGCGTCGATCGTGCAGGCCGCCATGGACGAATTCATCGCCCGCGGCTTTGCGGCGACGCGCCTTGACGACATCGCCAAACGGGCAGGGGTCGCCAAGGGTACGATCTACCTGCACTTCAAGGACAAGGAATCGATGTTCGAGGAATTGATCCGGACCGCGATCGTGCCCTTCGTCGGCCGTTTGGCCGCGCCGCCGCCGGTGGGCGGGTCGGTGCGGGACATGGTCGAAGCCTTGGCCCGCATGTTCCTCCAGGAGATCGCCGGCACGCGGCGGGCCGATCTCGTCCGCCTGATCATTGCCGAGGGGCCGCGCTTTCCTGCGATCGCCGATTTCTACTATCGCGAGGTCGTCTCGCGCGGGCTTGCAGCCATGCGCGCGCTGATCCAGCTGGCAATCACGCGCGGCGAGATCCGTGAGCCCAAGCTCGTACAGCATCCGCAATTGATGATCGCGCCGATGATGGTCGCGGTGATCTGGAAGAGCCTGTTCGAACGCCATGCGCCGCTCGATGCGGAAGCGATGCTGCAGACGCATCTCGATCTGATCTTCGGGCCGAGGAGGCCAGCATGAGCCTGCTGCATTGCCTCGCCGTGCTGGTCACGGCCTTCAGCTTCGATGGCTGCAAGGAGACGCGCGATCCCGGCTACCAGGGCTGGGTCGAGGCCGACATGATCTTCGTCAGTCCGGACGAAGCGGGCCGTGTGACCAGGCTCAACGTGCGCGAAGGCGACGTGGTCAAGGTTGGCGATCCGCTCTATTCTGTCGACGACGATCTGCAGCAGGCCGATCTCAACCAGACCAAGGCGACGCTCGCCAACGCGCAGCAGACCTATGACCGTGCCGCCGCGCTGAGCAAGACCGGGGCGGGGACGCAGGCCACGCTCGATTCCGCCGTCTCGGCGCTGCGCATCGCCGAGGCGCATGTCGTGACCTCGCAGACTCGGCTGGCGCGGCGCAAGGGCGTGGCGCCGGTCGCCGGCACCATCCAGCAGATCTATTTCCGCGAGGGCGAGATGGTCGCCGCACAGCGGCCGGTGCTGTCGATCATGCCGCCTGGGAACATGAAGGTGCGCTTCTACGTGCCGGAGACGGACCTGCCGAAATTCGCCGTCGGCGACGAGGTCAAGGTCACCTGCGACAATTGCGCGGGAGATCTCACTGCCCGGGTGTATTTCCTGGCGACGGCGGCGGAGTACACGCCGCCGGTCATCTACAGCCTCGAGGAGCGTAACAAGCTCGTCTACCTCATCCAGGCGCGCCCCTCTCGGCCGGATGCATTGCGCGTCGGCCAGCCCGTCAGCATCTATCCGAACCCGAAGACGCCGGTGGCGGACAAGCGATGAGCGCGGCCGGACCAGCCGGGATCGCGATCGACGTCAAGCGGCTGAGCAAATCCTTCGACGGCCGCGAGGTCGTGCATGACCTGTCCATGCAGGTGAAGCGCGGCTCGATCTATGGCTTTCTCGGGCCGAACGGCTCAGGCAAGACCACGACCATCCGCATGCTCTGCGGCCTCTTGACCCCCGACAGCGGCGAGGGCACCTGCCTCGGCTTCGACATCCGCCGCGACGCCGACAAGATCAAGCGTCGTGTCGGCTACATGACCCAGCGCTTCAGCCTGTATCAGGACCTCTCCGTGCGCGAGAACCTCGAGTTCGTCGCGCGGCTCTACGGCATGCCCGATCCACGCCGTGCCGCGCGCGACATGGTGCAGCGCCTCGGTCTCTCCGGCCGCGAGCGGCAGCTCGCCGGCGAACTGTCGGGCGGCTGGAAGCAGCGGCTGGCGCTCGGCGCCTGCACCTTGCCGAACCCGCAACTGCTGCTGCTCGACGAGCCCACGGCGGGCGTCGACCCGAAGGCGCGGCGCGACTTCTGGAACGAGATTCATGCGCTCGCCGGCGAGGGCCTGACCGTGCTGGTCTCGACCCACTATATGGACGAGGCCGAGCGCTGTCACGAGATCGCCTACATCGCCTATGGTCATCTGCTGGCGCACGGCACCGTCTCCGAGGTAATCGCGCAGTCTGCGCTGACGACATACACCGTCAGCGGCGATGATCTGCGTGCGCTCGCGGCCGATCTCGCCGGCAAGCCCGGCGTCGACATGGTGGCGCCGTTCGGCACCAGCCTGCACGTCTCCGGCCGCGACGCCAAGGCCCTGGACGAGACGATCGCGCCGTGGCGCGACAAGCCCGGCCTGCAGTGGCAGCACGCCGCGCCGTCGCTCGAGGACGTCTTCATCGACCTGATGAACCGGTCGCGGGACAATTTCCAATGAGCGAGACCGCGCATCAGCAGAGCATTCCTTCGCCGCGCTTCGGCTTCTGGCGGCGCACCTATGCGATGCTGGTCAAGGAGTTCATCCAGCTGCGCCGCGACCGGGTCTCGTTCGCGATGATCGTGATGCTGCCGGTGATGCAGCTGATGCTGTTCGGCTACGCCATCAACACGACGCCGCACCATCTGCCGGCGGCGGTGCTGCTGCAGGAGGACAGCGATCTCGGCCGCTCGATCCTCAAGGCGATGGAGAACACGGCTTATTTCCGCTTCACCCGCGAGGTCACGAGCGTCGCCGAATTCGACGATCTCCTGCTCTCGGGCAAGGTCCTGTTCGGCGTCGAGATCCCGCGCGGCTTCGAGCGCGCCGTCCGCCGCGGCGACCGTCCGGCGCTGCTGGTTGCCGCCGATGCCACCGATCCAGTCGCAGCGTCCTCGGCGCTGTCCTCGCTCGGCACCATCGTGCAGACCGCGCTGTCGCACGATCTCTACACCGGTGATCCGGTCACGACGCCGTTCGAGATCAGGGCCCATGCCCGCTACAACCCGGCCGCTTCGTCGCGGCTCAACATCGTGCCGGGCCTGGTCGGCACCATCCTGACCATGACGATGCTGATCTTCACCGCGCTGTCGGTGACGCGCGAAATCGAGCGCGGCACGATGGAGAGCCTGCTGTCGATGCCGATCACGCCGGTCGAGGTGATGCTGGGCAAGATCATCCCTTACGTGATGGTCGGCTTCCTCCAGGCGACGATCATCATCGGCATCGGCGTGCTGCTGTTCGGCGTGCCCGTGATGGGCAGCCTGCTGCTGCTGGCGCTGCTCTCGACCCTGTTCATCGCCACCAACCTCTCGATCGGCTACACGTTCTCCACGCTGGCGCAGAACCAGCTGCAGGCGATGCAGCTCTCGATGATGTTCTTCCTGCCGAGCATCCTGCTGTCGGGCTTCATGTTTCCGTTTCTCGGCATGCCGCAATGGGCGCAGATCGTCGGCGAGTGCCTGCCGCTGACGCACTACCTGCGGATCGTCCGCGCCATCATGCTCAAGGGCTCGACGCTGGCCAACCTCCAGCACGACACGATCGTCCTGTTCGGCCTGATGCTGTTCGCCATGACCGTTGCGGTGATGCGCTTCCGCCGCACCCTCGATTAGGGCAGAATGGCGGCCGGGCAGAGGACCGGCTGGGGCATGATGCGAATCTCGGGGATAGGCAAGGCAAGCGGTACGGCGGCCGCGCCGGCGGAGTTCAACCATGCGCTGATGCGCCAGACGTTGAACACCGAACTGTTGCGGGTGAAGGCCCTGATCGCGACGGCGACGCTGTTTTTCGTTATCACCACGGTAGTCGACATCTTCGTGCCGCGCATTTCGGAATGGATCTGGCCGAACCGAACGCGGATCCTCGATGTCCACGTGGTCATCGTATCCTTCATCGCCTTCGAGCTTCTCATCCTGTTCCGGATCAAGGCCCATATGCGCCGCGACCGTGACGTGCCGGTCGTCTGGCGCTACATCAGCGCCCTGGTCGAAACCTCGATGCCGACGCTCGTGCTCATCATGCAGATCGAGGGGATTGGTGCGGACAGGGCGCTCGGCTTCGGCGCGCCGCTGGTCTATTTCATCTTCATCATTCTCTCGACCTTGCGTCTCGATTTCTGGCTGTCGAGCTTCACCGGCCTGGTGGCTGCGGCGGAATTGCTGACGGTCGCGCTGACAGGCCGTCCCTCCATCGATGTCAGCCAGCATCCCGAGATCTACTATCACGGGGAACGCAGCTTCATCATTTTCCTGAGCGGCCTGCTGGCCGGGGCCGTCGGCGTCCAACTGAGACGCCAGTTCGCAGCGAGCATCGAAGCGGCCTCGGCGCGCGATCGCGTGACCGACCTGTTCGGCCAGCATGTCTCGCCGCAGGTTGTCGAGCGTCTGATGAAAGAGGGTACCGCGGAGGCGCGCGACATCCGGCAGGTCGCGGTGATGTTCGTCGATTTCCGCGGCTTCACGGCTGCGGCGCGATCGAAGTCGCCGCAGGAGGTTGTCGACCGGCTCGACGGCGCCTTTGCCGTACTGGTCGAGATCCTCGAGCGTCATGGCGGCATCGTGAACAAGTTTCTCGGCGACGGCTTTCTCGCGCTGTTCGGCGCACCGTTCGAGACCCGCGACGCCGCGGCGCAGGCGGTCGCGGCGGCGCGCGAGATGGTGGCATCGATGCAGGACGTCAACGCCGCGTCGTCCTGGCCGCTGCGGATCGGCATCGGCATCCATCTCGGCGAGGTCGTCGCCGGCAGCATCGGCTCGCCGCGCCGCAAGGAATACACCGTGATCGGCGACACCGTGAACTTCGCGTCCCGGCTGGAGGCGCTGAACAAGGAGTTCGGCTCGCAATTGCTGATCTCGACCGAGGTCCGGCAAGCCGCGGGTGATGGCGCCGAAAATGCGGTCTTCCACGGCGAGGTCGTCGTGCGCGGCTACGATCGGCCGTTCGAGGTCTGGCAGCTGCACTAGCAGTTGATGCCGCCGTCCCGGTCGGCGATTTACAACGGCGCATCCCCAAGGTTTACTCCCCCCCAACGAACAGGAATCAGGGGGAAATGCATGATCCGATCGAGGACCTCGTTGATCGCGGGCGTCGGCCTTGTCTGCGCTGCCGCCATGGGCTCGGCCCGCGCGGACGACGCCGGCTGCAGCAGGGTGACGGCGGAGGCGCTGAAGGTCCCCGGGCTCACCTTGACCGGATCGAAGCTTCAGGAAGCCGGCGACGGGCTGCCGCGGCACTGCATCCTCTCCGGCAAGGTCAACGAGCGGACCGGAGTCGATGGCCGGGCCTATGCCATCCAGTTCGAGATCAGGCTGCCGGAGACCTGGAACGGCCGCTTCCTGCATCAGGTGAACGGCGGCAATGACGGCGTCGTGGTGCCTGCGCTCGGCGACAAGGCCGACGGCCTTGTCAGTGGCGGCACCACGCCGCTGGCGCGCGGCTTCGCCGTGCTGTCGTCGGACAGCGGCCATTCCGGCAGCGATCCCGCCAACAAGCCGCGAGGGCTCGCGGCGGGCTCGGCCTTCGGGCTCGACCCGCAGGCGCGCCGCGATTACGGCTATTCCGCCGACATCACGCTGGCGCCGATCGCCAAGGCGATCATTGCCGCGCATTACGGCAAGAAGCCGGATTACTCCTACATCGCCGGCTGCTCCAATGGCGGCCGTCACACGATGGTCGCGGCCGAGCGCATGCCCGAGCAGTATGACGGCTTCCTGGTCGGCAATCCCGGCTTCAACCTGCCGCGCGCGGCCGTGCAGCATGCCTGGGATGTGCAGGCACTGACCAAGGCCGATGCCGACATCCGTAAGTCGATCACCCGCGAGGACGCCAAGCTGATCTCGTCCAAGATCATCGAGCTCTGCGACGGTCTCGATGGCGCCAAGGACGGGCTGACGGCCAACCTGAAGGCGTGCCAGAAGACGTTCAGCTTCGACAGCCTGCGCTGCGCTGCCGGGGCGACCGACGCCTGCCTGCCGGCCGCGAAGGTCGATGCGCTGAAGACGATCTTCGCCGGCCCGCGCAATTCGAAGGGCGAGGCGCTGTATTCGGATTGGCCGGCCGATGGCGGCGTCGGCACCGGCAACTGGCGCGCCTGGAAGGTCGAAAGCCCGGTGGCGCCGTGGAACAACCTTCCGATCATCGCCACCATGGGCGGTGCCTCGCTGAACTACATCTTCTCGACGCCGCCGGTGGAGGTCGAAGGCTCGCCGGACAAGCTCGTGGAGAAGCTGCAAGCCTACGACTTCGACAAGGACGCGCCGAAGATCTACGCCAAGGAGGGGCCGTTCACGGAGTCCGCGATGGATTTCATGACGCCGCCCGCCGTCGACAATCCGACCTTGCCGGCGTTCCAGAACGGCGCGCGCAAGATGCTGATCTATCACGGCCAGGCCGATCCGGTGTTTTCGGTCAACGACACCATCCGCTGGTACGAGAAGCTCGATGCCAATGTGCAGGGCAAGGCCGATACGTTCGCTCGCCTGTTCGCATTGCCCGGCGAGACGCATTGCGGCGGCGGCGTCACGCTCGAAAAGTTCGATGCGCTGGGCGCGCTGATGGACTGGGTCGAGAAGGGCAAGGCGCCGGAGGCGATCACGGCTTCGGTCAATCCAGCCAACAAGGAGCTGCCGTCCACGTGGAGCCCGCAGCGGTCGCGGCCGCTGTGCCCGTGGCCGAAGTTTGCCAAATACACCGGTGGCGACATCGAGCAGGCGTCATCCTTCACCTGCGCCGCGGAGTAGCGGCCTAGACCTGGGGCGCGACGAGGTTCTCCACCCGGACCTTGTCGCGCTCCTCGATGATCTCGGCGATCCATTGCCGGTGGCAGTGCGCGTGATCACGCTCGTAGCAGAGCAGGCAGACGGGGCCGGCGGTCTTGACCAGCGACGCCAACTCGTCCATCTGCTCCCTGGCCTGCGGCGTCTTCAGATGCGCGCTGTAGATCTTGTGCAGCGTATCGTAATGGCCGCTGCGCGCCGCCTCGCGACCTTCCTTCGGCGTACCGAGCCCGCGCAGATGGACATAGGCGATGCCGCGCTCGTCGAGCCCGGCGGCGAGCTGGCTCTTGGCGAAGCCCGGCCGCCGTGACGCCGCCACCGCGCGGACGTCGACCAGCAGCTTCACGCCGGCCGACTGCAGCTCGTCGAGCACGGCCTTGGCCGGCGTGTGCTCGTAGCCGATGGTGAACAACGTTGTCTTGGCCATCGCCGCCTCGTCAGCTCACGCGTTCGATCAATTCCATTGCGCCGGCCGGCGCGCGCACCTTGCCCTCATGGATCACATAGGCGAACACATCGCGCGCCTTTTTCTTCGCCGGCTTATCGTCAACCCGCGGCAGGTCGTCCGGTTCGCCACCCTCGGCCCACAGCTGCAAGCGCTTCGCCCAGGCATCGAGCTGCTTCGGCGGATAGCACGTCTTGAGCTCGTCATTGCCCTTCTGCAGCCGCGTATAGACGAAGTCGCCGGTGACATCGGCGATCGCCGGATATTTGCCGTGCTCGGCGAACACCACGGGCGTTTCGAACTCGCGCAGCAGTGCGACGAACTCGGGCACGCAGAAACTGTCGTGCCGGACCTCCACGACATGGCGCAATTTGCGGCCGTCGATCTCGCGCGGCAGCACCTCGAGAAACTTGCCGAAATCCACCGCATCGAATTTCTTGGTCGGCGCGAACTGCCAGAGCACGGGACCGAGGCGGTCGCCGAGCTCGAGCACGCCGGTGTCGTAGAAGCGTTTCACCGAGTCGCCGGCCTCCGCCAGCACCTTGCGGTTGGTCGCGAAGCGCGGACCCTTCAGCGAGAAGATGAAGCCGTCGGGCACCTCGCGGGCCCATTTGCGAAAGCTCTCCGGCTTCTGCGATCCGTAATAGGTGCCGTTGATCTCGATCGAGGTCAGCTTGGACGCTGCATATTCGAGCTCCTTCGCTTGCGGCAGCTTGTCAGGATAGAACACGCCGCGCCAGGGCGCGAAGGTCCAGCCGCCGATGCCGATATAGATCTGGCTCTTGGATGTCGAGCTCTTGGAGTGCGAGGCGCGTGCAGGAGCTTTGCTCACTGGATGTTCCGTTGCTGGCGGGAGGGTGGTTTGGCCTGTGGCAGAGTAGTCAACTGCGGCGCGTCTGACCAGTTTCGGCGGTGTTGCGTTGCCGCTCTTCCAGCCGTGCTGAGCCTCGTGTATCGAGGGGGCGGCTGGGAAGGGGAGATGTGACCATGAAAGCGGAATCGGTCGGCGGCCTGCTGGGCGCGATCGTCGGGGCGGCCGCGCTGGCGTCGGCGTTCTATTACGTTCCCGTCGGGCCGATGGCCCGTCCGGTGCAGCCGGCCAAGGTCGAGGTGCCGCCCACGCCCGTGCAGACCGTTCCGGTCGCGCCGGCCGTCCGTGGGCCGGTCGTGCGCGAGGTTCCGAACTAGGCAAAACTCCGGGCGGCCCTTGCATCTTCGCGGGGGCACCCCATCTAGGTAGGGACGGTGACGTCGAGCTCTCTGGGCTCCGGCATCGAGACGACCACGGCAGAGCGGTTGCGCCGGATGTACGCGCGCCCTTTGTTTGTGGTCGTTGGCATTTTGGGGCCTTGCCGGAACGGTGCAGGCCGGCACCACCGGCCGGGTTTTCTGCGCCATCCCCCAGCGGCCGTGCTTGGCAGTGCTGAAAGCGGCAGATATACGCATCGGCACCATGACCGAAGCCATCCGAACGGCCCCGCCAGTGTCCCTGCAAACCGCTGATATTCCGATCGTTTCGGTGGTCGTCCCGACCTTCAACGAGCGTGACAATGTCACCACGCTGTACCGGCGGCTGGAGGCGGCGTTCAAGGACGTGCCGTGGGAGGTCGTGTTCGTCGACGACAACTCCCCCGATGGCACCTGGCAGGTTGTGCGCGAATTGTCGCGTGGCGACAATCGCGTTCGCTGTATCCGCCGCATCGGCCGCCGCGGCCTTTCCGGCGCCTGCATCGAGGGCATCCTCGCCGCCAGCGCTCCTTTTGCGGCCGTGATCGACGCGGATCTGCAGCATGACGAGACCCAGCTGCCGAAGATGCTGGCGCTGCTGCAGAGCGGGGCGGCCGAGCTCGTCGTCGGCAGCCGCTACATCGAGGGCGGAAGTGCCGCGAGCTTCGACAGCAAGCGGGCAGGGGCCAGCGCCTTCGCCACCGAGATCGCGCGCCGCGCGCTCAAGGTCGAGGTCAACGACCCCATGAGCGGCTTCTTCATGATCCGCCGCGACCGTTTCGAGCAGATCGCGCCAAAGCTGTCGACGCAGGGCTTCAAGATCCTGCTCGACATCATCGCCAGCGCCGAGGGCGGGCTGAAGACCGTCGAGGTGCCCTATACATTCGGCTCGCGCCTGCATGGCGAGAGCAAGCTCGATTCGATGGTCGCGCTCGACTTCCTCGGCCTCGTGCTGGCCAAGATGACCAACGACGTCGTCTCGCTGCGCTTCCTCTTGTTCGCCATGGTCGGCGGCACCGGCCTGGTCGTGCATCTCGCCACGCTCTTTCTCGGTCTCAACCTGTTCGACCTGCCATTCGCCGAGGCGCAGGCGCTCGGCGCCTTCGTGGCGATGACCTCGAACTTCATCCTCAACAACTTCCTCACCTATCGCGACCAGCGCCTGAAGGGCTTTGGCATCCTGCGCGGCCTGCTTGCGTTCTATCTGGTCTGTTCTGTTGGCCTGCTCGCCAATGTCGGCGTCGCCTTCTCGGTCTATGACCAGGAGCCGATCTGGTGGCTGGCGGGCGCAGCGGGCGCGCTGATGGGCGTGGTGTGGAATTACGCGATCTCCGGATTGTTCGTCTGGCGCAAGCGATGATCCCTGCCACTGCTGGCGACGACACGCGGCTGGCGCGCAACGCCTGGCTGACCATTGCGGGCCTCGTCGTTGTCCGGCTGATCGCGGCCGCGGTCACGCCGATCACCTTCGACGAAGCCTATTACTGGATGTGGTCGAAGCATCTCGCCGGCGGCTACTACGACCATCCGCCGATGGTCGCGGTCGTGATCCGCCTGGGCACGATGATCGCCGGCGACAGCGAGCTCGGCGTGCGCTGCGTTTCGATCCTGCTCGGCTTGCCCATGAGCTACGCAGTCTATCGCACCGCCCAGATCCTGTTCGGCAGCGTGCGCGTGGCAGCCACGGCGGCGATGTTGCTCAACCTCACCCTGATGGCCGCAGTGGGCACGCTGATCGTGACGCCCGATGCGCCGCTGCTGGTGGCGTCGAGCTTCGTACTGTTCTTCTGCGCCAAGCTCGTGGAAACGGGCAGGGGCGTATGGTGGCTCGCGCTCGGCGCGGCCGTCGGCGCAGCGCTGCTGTCGAAATACACCGCGATGTTCTTCGGCGCGGCGATCCTGATCTGGCTGCTCGCCGTCCCAAAGATGCGGCCCTGGCTGGCTTCGCCCTGGCCCTATCTCGGCGGCGCCGTGGCGTTTGCGATCTTCTCGCCGGTGATCCTGTGGAATGCCGATCACCAATGGGTGTCGTTCATCAAGCAGCTCGGCCGCGCCAAAATCGAAGATTTCCGGCCCGTCTTCATCGCCGAGCTGATCCCGACCCAATTCGTCTTTGCGACGCCCCTGATCTTCATCCTCGGGGTGATGGGTCTCTACGGTCTGGCGCGGCGCCGGGCAGGGGATGCGGCGGGACGCGTCCTGGTCGAGGCGATGGTCTGGGTCATCGTCGCCTACTTCTTCTGGCACGCGCTGCACGCCCGCGTCGAAGCCAACTGGTTCGCGCCGATCTATCCGGCCTTCGTGGTGGCTGCCGCAGCCGCCGCCCATGCTATGACCTGGTCCCCGCGTGAGCAGCGCACCGCAGCGTTCTGCCTGCGCTGGGCGCTGCCGGCCGGCATCGTCATGTTCGTCGCCCTGATCGTGCAGGCCGACACCGGCGTGCTGTCCGGCTACAAGCGCGACGCCACCGTGCGCAGCGTCGGCGTCGGCTGGCGTCCCCTGGCCGCCGAGATCGAGGCGGCGCGCCGGCGCGCCGGCGCGACCTGCGTGCTCGCCATGGACTACGGCACCACCGCGTGGCTTTCGTTCTATCTGCCGCGCGGCACCTGCGTGCTGCAGCCGATCCAGCGCATCCGCTGGGTCAATTTCCCCGAGCCGGATCCAGTGCAACTGGCGGGCACGCAGCTGTTGGTGGATGAGGCGCAGATCGGGCCGCGGTTCTATGTCACCAACACATTCGGCCGGGCCGAAAAGATCGGCGAGGCCGAGCGCAAGCGCGGGCCCTTGACCATCGAGACCTATGCCTTCTACTCGCTCAGCGAGCCCAAGCGCGACGTGCTCGACCGCACGCCGCCGCCGGAGTTGCAGCGCTGACGCTCGCGTCAGGATTGCTGTGGAATGATATCCGCCAGCGATGGGTCCTGCGCATGGATCCCCACCATGTTGATGCCGGCGTCGACCGTCTTGTAGCCGCGGCGCTCCAGCCATTGCCGCAACTGGTCGGCATCGCTCTTGATCTTCTCGATCAGCATGATCGGCGTGCAGCGCTCGATCGTCGCCGCGGCGCCTTCCAGCGCCTCCAGCTCCATGCCCTCGACATCGAGCTTGATCAGGTCGCAACGCGGCAGGTTGAAATCGTCGAGCGGAAGCTTGCGCACCTCGACCGTGTTGTTTCCATAGTCGATCGGCTGGCCGATGAACTCGGTGTTCGGACGCTGGCGCAGCTCCAGGCTGCCGAAGCTGGACGGGGTCAGATAGTCCGGACACGGGATGTTCAGCACGCCGCGTTCGGACGAAACCGCGGCATGGATGGCGATCGCATTGAAGCAGTTGTTGATCGCGACGTTGCCGGCGAGCGCGTAGTAGATCCGCTCCTGCGCCTCGATCGACAGCACCGATCCCCAGCCGGTCATCGCCTTGGCCCATTCGATCGTATGGACGCCGATATTGGCGCCGCAATCGATCGCGACCGCGCCGTCGCCATGATGCTTGCGGCGGATGGCGAGCATACGCACAGCCAGCTGGACCTCGGAGGGGTCGAAGGCGCCGGTCTGCAGGAGCTGGTAGCCGACGCCGTAGCCTCGGTTGGCGTCGACCATCCGATAGTCGAGCCGGTTCACGATCATCGTGCCGTGGTTGCTGGAGGCGAGAACGAAGGCCAGCTTCCGGTCGGGAATCTGCATGGGTGTCCTTATCGTGTCGTCGCGGCAGGAAGCGGACGCGGTACGATGTGCCGACGAGGCGTTGCGGAGAATCGGTCGCTACCATACTGCCGTCGTGGCCCTGGCGGCGCAAAATCCGGAAGGTTACGGGGGCGGGCAGGGTCCTCAAGCCTTGGAAAACCGCGCATTGCTTGCGGCGAGTTGGTGAAAGACCGAGATGATCGGCCGCACAGCGGCGCCGCAGCCCAATCGTTAACGCCGCGTGCGATGTTTTACTGATCCGCACCGAGTAAAACCGCACCGTCTCCGGAGTTGTGCGGGGCTGATTTCCCGGCCCGAAGCGCAATTTTGCCCTGTTTCCGCCCTGTTTGGCGGCAAAACAGAGCTCCATGGTTAACCCGCCCTTAATCCGCCAAAACTTAATCAGCATTTAACTAAAAGTCGCCTTAATGAAGCTCTGTGCTTCTGCGAGATGCAAAGCGGGTGTCCGTGGCGCATCGAGCGAGAGTTTCAAGTCTTCGTTCGGGCGTGAGTAAATGAGTAACAGTCGAGCTGCGTTGGCCGCACGAAATCGCAGGAAGTCCTCCCTGATCGCTCTCTCTCACAAATTGATCGGTGGCGCGGCAATCGCATGCCTGATCGGGGGCTGCGCGGTGACGGTCTATACCAAGATCATCGCGGCCGACGCCTATCCGACCCTTGGCCCCTCTGTTGGCAGCATCGAGCAGGATGAGCCCGTCGCGCGCCCGGCGCCGCGGATCGCCACCCGCAGCGCCGCGGAGGCCGTCGGCGACGCGTTCTCGGCGCTGCCGGAGTCGCCGCCGGTGACGACCGTCGCCGCGATCACGCCGCAGATGTTCAACGACCGCTTCGGCGCAGCCGTGCCCCAGGGCGTCGCCTCCAACGCGGCCGCCGGCGCACCGCCGCTGCCCAGGCTCGTCGACACCGCGCCCAAGCTGCCTGACCTGAAGCTGGCCGATGCCAAACCGGCCGAGACCGCCAAGGTCGCCGACGCGCCGAAGAAGGACGCCCGGCCGCCGATGCAGCTTGCTCTCGCCAATACCAATCCGAAGCAGGCGCCGAAGCCGCAGGCCGACGCGCCGGCGCAGGCGACTGATGCCAATGCCTCGAAGTCCGGCGGCTTCTCGCTGCGCGCCATGACCGAACGCGCCAAGGCTGCCGTGATGTCGATCGCCGGCGAGCGCCATTCGATCCAGGAGAAGCTCTGGGGCAAGCCGGAGAACCAGGAGGGCGGGCTCCTGGCCTACGCCTCGGCCGACTCCAACATCACCGCCTCGATCGCCAAGGATCCGACCCGTGGCGGCCGGCCGCCTTACGATTTGAGCACGGCGGTCTACGACATCTCGGCCAAGGCGGTGTATCTGCCTGACGGCACCAAGCTCGAGGCGCATTCCGGCCTCGGCGAGAACCTGGACAAGCCGAGTTCGGAGAAGATCAAGATGCGCGGCGTCACGCCGCCGCACATCTACGAGCTCAAGCCGCGCGAGGCGCTGTTCCACGGGGTGCCGGCGCTGCGCCTCAACCCGATCGGCGGCGAGGATGCGATCCACGGCCGCAACGGCCTGCTGGCGCACACCTTCATGCTCGGACCGAACGGCGACTCCAACGGCTGCGTGTCGTTCCGCGACTACTACGCTTTCCTCGATGCCTACAAGAACAAGGGCATCCGCAAGCTCGCCGTGCTCGCCCGGATCGATTGAGGCGGGCAGGGGGAAGCATCCTCCCGTTCCGTCGTTGGTGATCAGCTGAACTTTCTCCGCATTGTCATTCCGGGGCAGCCCGCAGGGCTGAGCCCGGAATCCATAACCACGATCGTGAGTATGGATTCCGGGCCCAGCCGCTGGCGCGGCTGTCCCGGAATGACGAGCTGAGCTGGGTTGCGACGTCCCCTCTCTGTCGGTTTTGCAAGGGCAGCGCGTCGAAGTTGGTGCCTCGCTCACGCGCCTCTCGACGAAATTGTTGATCGACGACGGACTCGAGGCGGTGCTTCTGTCTACAAGTGCTGCAGCCCGAGTCATGACATCGCAATCTCGCGGCCGATGACGCCCGAGTCTTGCTGACGATATCGCCCTCGAAATCGTTGAGAGGGCGCGGGGAATGCCGGGTGAGGGCCTCACCCATGGCCCGCCTGCAACAAGAAAAGCAGGCGGCAGTCACCACAGGTTTAGCCGGACACTCCGGCATTCCCCGCGCGATGGCGTTACGGCTTATACGTGGTCTCCCTGGTGCGCCGGCTGTCTGGCCACCATCGGTCGGAGCATGTCGGGCTCCTCGCTTGACACCAGCATCGGGGTGTCAGGACATCACGACTTCGCCGTGCGCACCGGATCGTTCGTCCGCATGATCAGATCACGCTACGACCGGCGTGCCCACCGCATCCCGCCCTCCACGTTCGTGACGATCGCGAGGCGCCCCTCTCATGAGAGCAGGACGGACCCAGATTGCACGATTTCTGATTTTTGGAAAGCAAAAAATCGGCGCGTTTCGGCTGATCGGCGCGATCGCCTTGGCGGCATTGATCAAATGAGCTTTATCGCGCACGCGCTTTTCTGACGATTGGAGCGAGGCCTGCGTCGCGTGCTGACCGGACCGCGCAATTGATTTGCCCGTCGGGCAGGGTTCGGTGGAGGGCAACCAGGCGCGGGAACATGCGTCACCGACCGTCAGCGCCATCGGGTGAGACACGTGATCGCGACCACGCAACCGATCCGGGTGGGGCGCGTTTGCTCCTCGCGAGTCGAGGATCGAAAGCCGTGATGGACAATCCCCCCTTCAGAATGAATCGCCGCGATCTGATGGTCGGCGGCGCCGTATCGGTGGCCGGGCTGGCGATGCCGTTCTCGCCCGGCGCCTTCGCAGCAGAGCCCGCCGCAGCGGTGCCGCCTGCGACGACCAAAGTCTCCTTCGCGGTCAATGGCAGCATCAGGGAACTCGAGCTCGACACGCGCACGACCTTGCTCGATGCGCTGCGCGAGCATCTCCAGCTGACCGGAACCAAGAAGGGCTGCGATCACGGCCAGTGCGGCGCATGCACCGTGCATGTCGACGGCCGGCGCATCAATTCCTGCCTGACGCTGGCGGTGATGCACGAGGGCGATGCGATCACGACGATCGAGGGCATCGGCACGCCCGACCATCTCGCGCCGATGCAGGCGGCTTTCGTCAAGCATGACGGGTTTCAATGCGGCTATTGCACGCCCGGACAGATCTGTTCGGCCACCGCCGTGCTCGACGAGATCAAGGCCGGCATTCCGAGCCACGTCACCGGCAGCCTGACCGAGCCGCCGCAACTCACCCGTGACGAACTGCGCGAGCGCATGAGCGGCAACATCTGCCGCTGCGGCGCCTATTCCAACATCGCCGAGGCGATCCTCGAGGTCGCGGAGAACAAGGCATGAAGCCCTTCACCTATGAGCGCGCTCAATCGCCGGCGCAAGCGGCCGCTGCCCTCGCGACCAAGACCGGCGCCAAGTTCATCGCCGGCGGCACCAATCTGCTCGACCTCATGAAGCTGCAGATCGAGGCGCCCACGCATCTGATCGATGTCAACGGCTTGGCGCTCGACAGGATCGAGGATACCGGCGACGGCGGCGTGCGGATCGGCGCGCTGGTGCGCAACACCGATCTCGCGTCCGACTCCCGCATCCGGCGCGACTACGGCCTGCTGTCGCGGGCGCTCGTCGCTGGTGCCTCGGGCCAGCTGCGCAACAAGGCGACCACCGCCGGCAATCTGCTTCAGCGCACGCGCTGCCCGTATTTCTATGACACCAACATGCCGTGCAACAAGCGCCGGCCCGGCAGCGGCTGCTCGGCCATCGGCGGCTACAGCCGGCAGCTTGCGGTGATCGGCGCCAGCGAGGCCTGCATCGCCACGCATCCGAGCGACATGGCAGTTGCGATGCGCGCGCTCGACGCCAGCATCGAGACCGTGAAGCCGGATGGCGCCACGCGCAGCATCCCGATCGCGGCGTTCTATCGCGAGCCGGGCACGACGCCGCATCTCGAGACCGCCTTGGCGGCGGACGAACTGATCACCGCGGTGACCCTGCCGAAGCCGATCGGCGGCACGCAGATCTACCGCAAGGTCCGCGATCGTGCGTCCTACGCCTTCGCGCTGGTCTCGGTGGCCGCCGTGGTTCAGCGCGACGGCTCGGGACGCGTCGCGCTGGGTGGCGTCGCTCACAAGCCGTGGCGCCTCGATGAGGCCGATGCGCAGCTCGGCCAGGGCGCCAAGGCTGTCACGGCAAGGCTGCTGGGCGATGCCAAGCCGACCAATGACGACAGCTTCAAGATCCGTCTGGCCGAGCGCACTCTCGGTGCCGTCATCGCCGAAGCACGAGGCTGAGCCATGAAGTTCGACACTCCCGCCACCACCAATCCGATCGATCAGCAGAAGCTCGTGGGCCGGCCGACCGATCGCGTCGATGGCCGCTTCAAGGTCACCGGCACTGCACCCTACGCCTATGAGCGCCACGACGTCGCGCCGAACCAGGCCTATGGCTACGTGCTCGGTGCCGGCATCGCCAAGGGCCGGATCCGATCGATGGATCTGGGCAAGGCCAAGGCGGCGCCCGGCGTGATCGCGATCGTCAGCACGCTCGACATGAACAGGCTCGAGCTCGGCCGCATGAACACCGCATCGCTGTTCGGCGGGCCGGAGGTTCAGCACTATCACCAGGCCATTGCGCTGGTCGTGGCGGAGACGTTCGAGCAGGCGCGGGCTGCGGCTTCGCTGATCGACGTCGACTATCAGAAGCAGGAGGGCCGGTTCGATCTCGGCGCTCTGGCCGGCAGCGCGCCGCCGGTGGCCGGCGACAGCGGTGAGGGCAGCGGCGCCAAGCCGGTCAACGGCATCGGTGATTTCGACGGCGCGTTCGCGGCCGCCCCGGTCAAGCTCGATGCGATCTACACGACGCCCGACGAGAGCCACGCGATGATGGAGCCGCACGCCAGCATCGCGGCGTGGGATGGCGACAAGGTGACGATCTGGACCTCGAACCAGATGATCGCCTGGGGTAAGGGCAGCATCGCCAAGATTCTCGGCATCCGCCCTGAGAACGTGCGTCTCGACTCGCCCTTCATCGGCGGCGGCTTCGGCGGCAAGCTGTTCATTCGCGCCGACGCCGTACTGGCGGCACTGGGCAGCCGGGCTGCCAAGCGCCCGGTGAAGGTCGCGCTGCAGCGGCCGCTCGTCATCAACAACACGACGCACCGTCCGGCAACGATCCAGCGCATCCGCATCGGCGCGTCGCAAGACGGCAAGATCACCGCGATCGCGCATGAGAGCACGTCCGGCAATCTGCCCGGCGGCCGGCCCGAGACGGCGGTCGATCAGACCAAGTTGCTCTACGCGGGCGCCAACCGGCTGACCGCCATGAAGCTCGCCGAGCTCGATCTGCCCGAAGGCAACGCCATGCGCGCGCCCGGCGAGGCGCCGGGCATGATGGCGCTGGAGATCGCGATGGACGAGATGGCCGAGAAGCTCGGCCTCGACCCGGTCGACTTCCGCATCCGCAATGACACGCAAGTCGATCCGGAGAATGCCGAGCGGCCGTTCTCACAGCGCAATCTGATCGGTTGCCTGCAGCTTGGCGCGGAGCGCTTCGGCTGGAGCAAGCGCGTTGCGCGGCCTGCACAGGTCCGCGACGGCCGCTGGCTGGTCGGCATGGGCATGGCAGCCGGCTTCCGCAACAATCTGCTGCAGAAATCCGCGGCGCGCGTCAAACTCGGCCGCGACGGCATCGTCACGGTCGAGACCGACATGACCGATATCGGCACCGGCAGCTACACGATCATCGCGCAGACTGCGGCCGAGATGATGGGCGTGCCACTCGACCGCGTCGTGGTGAAGCTCGGCGATTCCGACTTTCCAGTATCCGCCGGCTCGGGTGGACAATGGGGCGGCAACAATTCGACGGCGGGCGTCTATGCGGCCTGCGTGAAGCTGCGCGAGGCCGCCGCGGCGCGGCTCGGCTTCAACTCATCGGAGATCGTGTTCGCCGACGGCGAGGTCCGCGCCGGCAATCGCAGCGCGCCGCTGACGCAGGCGGCGGCCGATGGCGAGCTCGTGGCCGAGGATGCGATCGAATATGGCGATCTCGCCAAGACGCATCAGCAATCGACCTTCGCGGCACACTTCGTCGAGGTGGGCGTCGATGCCGCGACCGCCGAAGTGCGGGTGCGGCGCATGCTGGCGGTCTGTGCGGCGGGGCGCATCCTCAACCCGAAGTCGGCGCGCAGCCAGGTGATCGGCGCGATGACCATGGGCGTCGGCGCCGCGCTGATGGAGGAGCTCGCGGTCGATCGCCGCTACGGCTTCTTCGTCAATCATGATCTCGCCAGCTACGAAGTCCCGGTCCATGCCGACATTCCGCATCAGGACGTCATCTTCCTGGACGAGACCGATCCGATGTCGTCGCCGATGAAAGCCAAGGGCGTGGCCGAGCTCGGCATCTGTGGCGTCGGCGCAGCCGTGGCCAATGCCGTCTACAACGCCACCGGCATTCGGGTGCGAAAATATCCGGTGACGCTGGACAAGCTCATCGGTGGCTTGCCGGAGGTTGCGTAAGCCGGCCATGTTGCTCCGCCTTGCTCCGACGCGGAGCGGGGCGAAGGCCGCTGCTCTTGACGATCCCGGCAAAATCTGCGCATAGGACTGCCCCATCGCAACTGGGCCGTCGATCATCGCCGGCCTGCTGCTCTCGAGGATCACGACCGTGTCGAGCCTAGGCTCACATTTTGCGAACGCTACCACCAGCGAACGACCCTTCAATCGGTCGGGCGGCTGGTCGGGTCTGCGCGTCGCCTGTCAGGGTCCGCGCTATCTGGTGATGGCCCCGAAATGGTCGGGCCTGCGGATTTCAGCAAGAGCATAACAGCGGCGGGCACTCCCCCTCCGCACATTGAGCGGAGGGTCTGATGACCCGGACAATCAGCGAAGAGACCGATATCTGCGATATTTCACGCGTGCTGGCTTCGCCGGTGGCGACGGCCTTCGTGCGCATCGTGATGGCGTGCCGCGGCGTCACCGAGGCGCGCGCCCGGCAGCTCTACCTCGACTACATCAACCGCGCCCAGCCCGACGGCGCGCCGGCGGCGCGTGACTGATTGCCCCCAGCGCCGAGGCGCGGACACGCGTCTAGCCTGGCTGATCGGCGTGTCATGGGCGCGCCAATGAATCTCGATACGGTCGCCACGGAAAGGAGGTCGACGATGTCTGCAACTCATCCCGCACTCGTTCTCAACGCCGACTTCCAGCCGCTGAGCTACTTTCCGCTGTCGGTGTTCAGCTGGGAAGATGCGATCAAGGCCGTGGTCAGCGAGTCCCACGTCGTCGTCGCCGAGTACGACCGGGTCGTTCGCAGCCCGAGCGTCACCATGCGGCTGCCGTCGGTGATCGCGCTGCGCGACTATGTGAGGCCGGCGATGCGCGTGCCGTTCACGCGCTTCAACGTCTTCCTGCGCGACCGCTTCGAATGTCAGTATTGCGGTGGCCGTTATCTCCACGGCGAGCTGACGTTCGATCACGTCGTGCCGCGCGCCGATGGCGGCGAGACGTCGTGGACCAACATCGTCGCGGCCTGCAGTCCGTGCAATGCGCGCAAGGATCGGCGTTACCTCAAACCGAGGCGGCCGCCGTTCGAGCCGACACGGCACGAGCTGATGGCTGCCCAGCGCCTGTTCCCGCCGAGATTCCTGCATGTGACTTGGCAGGATTATCTGTATTGGGACGTGGAGCTGGAGCGGTGATGATAGGCGAGTAGCCCGGATGAGTCTGTGTCGATGCCCGAAGAGCGTCGGCGCAGGCGACATCCGGGTTCTCGTCCGCTGCGCGTGTGACCCCGGATGTCGCTTCGCTCATCCGAGCTACGAAGCGGTTCGCATATATGCGGCCGTCATTCCGGGGCGCGCATAGCGCGAGCCCGGAATCCATAGCCACATCTGGTCATGTGGCGCGAGATGCGAGTGACGAAAGTCTTCGACCAGCTCCCGCTCGTGGTTATGGATTCCGGGCTCGCGCTGCGCGCGCCACGGAATGACGATGTGGGTGTAGTTGCGTCCATCATGATCAGTCGTGCTTGTATTTTTGTCGTAGCGATAAACTAACACTTGCGTCGATTTATCAGTTGATATACGTAAGCGACCCTTCGCTTCGGACATGGGTTCGGGCTCGCTGAGATCCCGACTGGTGCGCGCCGGTTTCCGGTGGCGTATTCCGCTGAAGAGAAGATGTGCTTCGAAGCTCATGGTGAGCATCGGGTGTGAGCCCGACGGCATCGGTTCGATTCCGATCGACGCAACCAAGGATAGCTCAGTAGGTAGAGCAGATGACTCCGAATCATCCTGTCGCGGGTTCGACTCCCGCTCCAGCGCTACGGTTTAGCCTGAACAGCTAATCACCTCTGACGAGGACCGGACGCGCGCTTCAGTCGCGGTCCGGCCGTTTTGCTCGAAAGAGCAGTTCGACCTGATCAGGACACTGCAGAGCCGGCTCTGTGCCGCGGTGGATACCGCGTCGCGTATGGCCGGGACAGCCGGCACATCGCCACGTCTGCTTCGGCGGCTGTGAGGTGTGCAGGCGCCCGGTCGCACCCGACGCTCAAGCCGCAGCCCGCTCGGTTCAGGCAGGAAGCGCCGTCCGGTCCTCACGTCCTTTGAATTTCAAACTGCTGCGGGCGTGGGCCGGCAGCCAACAGAGCAGGGCCCGGCATCCGGCCGGACCTTGCATGACAGGAGAGTGCCATGAGCTGGCATGTGATGATGAAGACGCAGACGGTGGCGGATGGCGAGCGGGCGCTGGTCTGGCGCGACGGCCAGCTCGTGCGCGTGCTCGGTCCCGGCCGTCATGCGCTGCTCGATCCGCTGCACCGGCAGACCGTGCAGGTGTTCGACGTGGTCAAGGCCGAATACCCGGCTGATCGTTACGCGGTGCTGAAGGCGGCGCGGCCCGATCTTGCGGCCGAGCTGTTCGAGGCAGTGGAGACCGGCGCGAACGAGATCGCGATCGTGAGCCTCGACGGGCGGCCCGCGCACCTGCTGACGCCGTGGCAGACCCGTGTCTACTGGAAGGTGGCGACGCGGATCGAGGTCGAGCGGATCGACGTCACCAGCGACGTGCGCGTGAGCGCGCGCCACCTGGCGATGATCGAGCGCAACCGCCCCAGCATCGTGACCGAGGCCGTAGTCGAGAACCACGAGGCCGGTCTGCTCCATGTCGATGGCAAGCTGACGGAGCGGCTGGCGCCGGGACGGCATGCGTTCTGGGTGGTCGGCCGCAAGATCGAGGTCAAGCGTCTCGATCTCAGGCCGACCGCGCTCGAGATCACCGCGCAGGAGATGCTGACCAAGGACCGCATCGCGTTGCGGGTGACCTTGACGGCGTTCCGACGGATCGTTGATCCGGAGGCGGCGGTGGCGACGACGCCGGACGTGGATGCGTGGCTGTACCGGCTGGTGCAGTTCGCGATCCGGGAGGCGGTGGCGTCACGCACGCTCGACGAGGTGCTGGCGGCGAAGGCCTCGCTCGATGCCGAGCTGCGTGACTACGTGCGCGCGCGGCTCGATGGCTCGGGTGTTGAGGTGACGGAGCTCGGCGTGAAGGACGTGATCCTGCCCGGCGAGATCCGCGAGCTCGTCAACAAGGTGGTGGAAGCGGAGCGGCTGGCGAAGGCCAATCTGATCCGCCGCCAGGAGGAGACCGCGGCGACGCGCTCGCTCCTGAACACCGCCAGGTTGATGGAGGAGAACCCGCTGCTGCTGCGGCTCAAGGAGCTGGAGTCGCTGGAGCGCCTCGTCGAGAAGGTCGGCCGCATCGACCTGCACGCCGGTGAGGGTGCGGGCCTGGATGCGCTGCTGACAAGGCTGGTGCGGCTGAAGGCGCCGGATGCTGCGTGAGCGGCCGTGCAGCCTCGTCGTTGATAGGAAAGGCCGCCCACGGGCGGCCTTTTGCTTGTTAGGAGTTGTCTTAACGAGGAGTTGTAAACCCAACTCGGTTTTGGGAGTATGGATTCCGGGCTCTCGCTGCGCGAGCCCCGGAATGACGAGTGGATAGAAGTCGCGCTCTCTCCGCTCGTCATTCCGGGGCGCCCGAAGGGCGAGCCCGGAATCCATAACCACGGCTGTCCGATGGCGTATTGCGTCTATCTGCTTGCGAGCAAGAAGCACGGCACGCTGTATCTTGGCGTGACGAATGATCTTGTGCGGCGTGTCTACGAGCACCGTACCAAGGCCACGCCAAGCTTCACGTCCCGTTACGACGTTGGTAAGCTCGTCTGGTTCGAGGTCTATGATGATCCAACGACCGCCATCACCCGCGAGAAGGAGCTGAAGAAATGGCGGCGGGATTGGAAGATCAGGCTGATCGAGGAGCAGAACCCGAACTGGGATGATCTGTATCCGGGGATCTGTAGATGAGCAGCGGGGCTCAAATGCTCATCATGCGTATGGATTCCGGGCTCAGCCGCTGTGCGGCTGCCCCGGAATGACCGGAGGAGAGAGTACGTGGTCTCTCCGCCCGTCATTCCGGGGCTCGCGTAGCGAGAGCCCGGAATCCATAGCCACGATCCCTTAGTGATGAGCTCGATCGAAGCCACGTTGCCATGATTTCCAACGAGCTGCACCATCGTCACTTTACAAATCCAAAAACCACCTGTATCTCCACGCGCCAAGTTCAATGCGGATGATCCGCAGCGAGAGACCCATGTCGTATCCGACCCCACGCCACATCAAGGACAGCGCGCTGCCGCAATCGCGGCGCCGTGAGCTGGTCCTGCGCGTGCCGGCGGTCTCCGCAGCCAACGCACTACCCGTCAATATCAGACTGATAGCCTAACGCGGCAGCGGGATCGTCCCTCTGCCGACCCGGCCAGAGCGACGATCATCCCGAGACTGGGCTTCCTGCACGGAGTCCTCCCTCAACTCAGATCTACCTTTTGGCCTGCACCACCCGCTTGCGCGACGGTTCGCGCGAGCGTCGATCGCGGAGCGCGTTCGGGCGCTCCGTGTCCTGATGCGAGCAAGAGAGGAGGATCCGATGCGAGCCGATCCCTACAAAGACCGAGCGCGAGAGCTGGCTGTCGAGGCCGGGCTCGATCCGGATGCGCGGATCGAACGGCCGGGGCAGCGCTCGATGCCGTTGTGGTGCACGTTCCGTGACGCCGCGCGCAAGGAGCAGCTCGCGCGTGAGGCCGAGGCGCTGGCCGATACGGTGGCGAGCCGGCCGCAGGACGCGCAGTACCAGAACAGCCCGCTGAAGGTGTTCGGGACTCATGAGGACGCGACGATCGCGCAGATGCGCAACTGCATGGCGGTCGGCAACGCCGTGGCCGGCGTGATCTGCGCCGACGGCCATCTTGGCTATGCCCAGCCGGTCGGCGGCGTGATCGCCTATGAGAAGCAGATCAGCATCTCCGGCGTCGGCTTCGACATCGGCTGCGGCAACATGGCGGTGCGGCTCGACACGCCGTTCAGCGCGATCGAGGACAAGGTCGGCGCGATCATCAAGGACGTGTCGAAGGTGATCTCGTTCGGCGTTGGCCGCAAGAATGCCGAGCGCGTCGAGCATGAGCTGTTCGACGATGCCGATGCCTGGCGGGAGTCCGACATGGACGCCTACCGGCAGAAGGCGGTCGGGCAGCTCGGCACGGTCGGGTCGGGCAACCACTATGTCGATCTGATGCGCGACGAGGACGGCTTCGTCTGGATCGGCGTACACTTCGGCAGCCGTGGTCTCGGCCACACCTCGGCGACGCGCTACCTCAAGGCGGCCGGCGGCAAGGACGGCATGAACGTGCCGCCCGCCGTGGTCGACGAGGACTCGGAGGTCGGGCAGCGCTACATCGCCGCGATGCAGCTCGCCGGTCGCTATGCCTATGCGGGCCGCGAGTGGGTGGTGGAGCGCGTGCGCCAGATCATCGGCGGCGCGGTCACCGACAGCGTGCACAACCACCACAACTACGCCTGGCGTGAGACCCACGACGGGCGTGATCTGTGGGTGGTGCGCAAGGGCGCCACGCCGGCCTTTCCGGGTCAGCGCGGTTTCGTCGGCGGCTCGATGGGTGACGACGCCGTCATCATTGAGGGCGTGGAGTCGGAGGAGGCGAAAGCTTCGCTGTACTCGACGGTGCATGGGGCCGGGCGAATGTTCGGACGGCGTGAGGCCAAGCGGCGCTTCACGCGCGACGAGATGGACGCCTGGCTGCAGAGCCGCGGCGTCACCTTGATCGGCGCCGACCTCGACGAGAGCCCGATGGCCTATCGCCGTTTGCCCGAGGTGCTCGCCGAGCACGCCGGCTCGGTGAAGGTCGTGCATACGCTGCGGCCGTTCGCCGTCGTGATGGCCGGCGAAGGCGAGTTCGATCCCTTCAAGGATTGAGCGAACGTAGCCCGCATGAGCGCAAGCGACATGCGGGTTCACATTTGTAGCTCGCGAGACCCCGGATGTCGCATCCGCTCGCGCTCTGGTGGGCGCGGTCGGGTGCTCAACCGGGCACCGCGGCTGCGACTGATTTCAAAGAGGAGGTCATCATGACCGAGCTCACTTGGCACGCCGATAATATCGAGACGATCGCGAACTTCCTCTCTGCTGAGGAGTGCGATGACTATATCAGATGGGGTGAAGCCATCGGCTTCGGAGATGCGCCGATCTCGACATCGATGGGCATGATCATTGCGAAGGACGTTCGCAACAACGAGATAGCCATGATCGACGATGCGGAGCGTGCGCATAACCTCTATGCACGGCTTGCTCAGCATCTCGCTCCGTCATTCCAGCAACGCTGGCACCCGGTCGGGCTGAACGAGCGGCTGCGGCTGTATCGCTACGACGTCGGCCAGAAGTTCGACTGGCATCGCGACGGTCATTTCGCGCGCGACAATGGCGAGCGCAGCCTGTTCACCTTCCTGATCTATCTCAACGATGATTTCGAAGGTGGGGCGACGTCGTTCTGCGACGACACGGGCCTGATGCCGGAAGGGCCGCTGCGCATTACCCCGCAGCAGGGCATGGCGCTGCTGTTCCATCACCCGATCATGCATCGCGGCGATCCGGTGACGCGGGGACGCAAATACGTGTTGCGGACCGACGTGATGTACCGCCGGGCGAGGTGAGAGGGCAAACTCTCTCCTCGTCATTCCGGGGCAGCCGCGCAGCGGCTGAGCCCGGAATCCATAACCACGAGCTTTGGTTGGGCGAAGACAAGCGCCACGGCCATCTCGCGTCTCATAGCTCCCTGGGGCTATGGATTCCGGGCTCTCGCTGCGCGAGCCCCGGAATGACGAGTGGAGAGAGCATCCGCTGTGAACGCACGCGTCGCCAGCGGCGACAAACGACTCTGTTCAAACACGAGACACGCCATGATCGACGGAAACACTCTGATCGCCTGGGGCTTCAAGCCCGGCCGCTGGTTCAAGGACGCCCTGGCGACGGCGAACGCGATGCGCGCCAATGGAGCGGATGACGACGCGATCTTCGTCGCGCTGCAGGCGCTGCAGCCGGTGGAGGCGTTGATGCGCACCAATGGCGTGCCGTTTGCGATGCTGATCGAGGCCGAGAACGAGTTGGAGCGCGTCAATGTCGCGGCGGTGGCGCAGCACATGGATGCGTTGATGCGGGTGCCGACCATCGTGGCCGGCGCTGTCATGCCGGACGCCTGCCCGTCGGGCACGGCGCTCGGCACGATTCCCGTCGGCGGCGTGGTCGCCTGCGAGGATGCCATCCATCCCGGCTTCCATTCGTCTGACATCTGCTGCTCGGTCGCGGTCACCGTGTTCGCGCGCAAGGACGATCCCAAGCGTATCCTCGATGCCGTTCATGCCGTCACTCATTTCGGTCCCGGCGGCCGCGACCGGCTGCACCAGCCGCCGGACGAGGTGATGCAGGGTTTTGATGGCAATCCGTTTCTGAAGGGCCTGGAGCGCTTCGCGGTCGGCCATTTCGCCACGCAGGGCGACGGCAATCATTTCGCCTTCGTCGGTCATCTCAAATCGACCGGGCAGGCGGCGCTGGTGACGCATCACGGCTCGCGCGGCTTCGGCGCGCAGCTCTACAAGCGCGGCATGGCCGTGGCGAAGCGGCACGCCGCGATCCACGCGCCGAAGGTCCCGGAGCACTCAGCCTGGATCAAGGCGTCGAGCGACGACGGCCGCGCCTATTGGGACGCGCTGCAGGTCGCGCGACTGTGGACGCGCGCCAACCACCACGCGATCCACGATCTCGCGGCGGCCAGGCTCGGCAATGCCGTCGCCGACCGCTTCTGGAACGAGCACAATTTCGTCTTCCGCAAAAGCGATGGCCTGTATTACCACGGCAAGGGCGCAACGCCGAACTGGTCCGGCTTCTCGGCCGATGATGACGGCCGCACCATCGTGCCGCTCAACATGGCCGAGCCGGTGCTGATCATCAGGCATCGCGACAACAAGGAGGCGCTCGGCTTCGCGCCGCATGGCGCCGGCCGCAACCTCGGCCGCAAGGCGTTCTTGCGCGAGCATCGCCCCGAACTGCCCGAGGGAATCGATGCGCGGTTCTACTGCGGCAAGCCCGATCTGTCGGAGCTGCCGCAGGCCTACAAGAACGCTGCCTCGGTGCGGGCGCAGATCGCCCGCTTCGGGCTGGGCGAGGTCGTCGACGAGGTTGTGCCTTACGGCTCGATCATGGCCGGCGATTGGGAGGACGATGCGCCGTGGCGGAAGAAGCGTTGAGCATGGCGCGCAGGTGATTGCGCACCGCGCGGTGTTGGGTCATCCTGGCGATGCGATCGCAAGGGGGACATCGTGACGAGCTTGGATGCGGGTGAGATCAGGCCGAAGCGGGAGCCGTGGTGGGCGATCCTGGGTATCTTCCTCGCCGGCTTCGTGGCGCTGTGCCTGCTGCTGGCCTCGCCGATGCTGATCCGCAACTTCCTGTATCAGCCGTTCAATGCGCCGTCGGGCTCGATGAAGCCGACCATCCTGGTCGGCGACTACTTCTTCGTGTCGAAATATCCCTATGGCTACAGCCGTCTGACCTGGCCGTTTCCGTGGCCAACCGGCTTGTCGCCGTCCGATCGCATCTGGGGAGCGATGCCGGCGCGCGGCGACGTGGTCGCGTTCTTTCTGCCCAAGGACAATGCCACCGTCTACATCAAGCGCGTCGTCGGCCTGCCCGGCGACCGCATCCAGATGAAGGGCGGGGTGCTCCACATCAACGGCGCGGCCGTGCCACGCGAGCGGCTGGCGGATGCGATCGGAATGGAGGCCTGCGGCGACGACGAGGACGAGCGTGTCAAGCGCTGGCGCGAGACGCTGCCGGACGGACAAAGCTACGAGACGCTCGATTGCGTCGACAACGGCTATCTCGACAACACCAACGTCTACGTCGTTCCGCCGGGGCATCTTTTCATGCTCGGCGACAACCGCGACAACTCCAACGACAGCCGCGCGATGTCACAGATAGGGTACGTTCCCGTCGAGAACGTCATCGGCCGCGCTGCGATGATCTTCTTCTCCCTCGCGGCCGGGGACGAGGACCAGTCCGGCCGCCTTCGCCTCGGGCGCATCGGGAGCGTGATCCGCTAGACGAGCGCCGCGCCGTCGCGCGCGATGATTGCGAAGCGGTCGGCCAACTCAGCCAGCGCAACCTCATGGATCAAGGCGGCCTGCAAGGTGCCGCCCTTGCCGTCGGGCAGGTCGCGCGTCGCGCAGCTCTCGGCATCGATGGTGACGCGCCAGCCGAGATCGAGCGCGGCGCGCGCGGTCGACGACACGCACATATGCGTCATGAAGCCCGCCAGGACGAGGTTCTTGCGGCCGGCCGCCGTGAGCTGCGCCTGCAGATCGGTGCCGGCGAAGGCGTTCGGAAGCGTCTTTTCGATCACGGCTTCGCCGGCCAGCGGCCTCACGGCCTCGACGATGGCGCCGCGTGGTGCGGTCCGGTCGAACAGGCTGCCCTCCTTGCCGCGATGGGCGATGTGGATGATCACGCTGCCGGCGGCTCGCGCCCGCGTCAGCAGGCGAGCGGCCTGCGCGATCGCCGCCTCCGCGCCCGGCAACGCCAGCGGGCCGTCACGATATTCGTTCTGGATGTCGATCAGCACCAGGCTGGACCCGGCGAGCGCGGGAAGGCTGAGGTCGGCGCCGGAAAGCTCCAGCAAGGTCTTCGGATTGGGCATGGCGGTCAATGCTCCGTCGTGAGATCGCAGCAGACTAACCGGCCGATGGCCTGCGGCAACGCAGGAGTGCGCAGCCAATGGCTGCAGATTTGCAGGCAAGGCGCTCGCCGTGATACGGCCGAAGGATGAACTGGGACGACCTGCGGATCATCGCGGCGGTGCGCGACGCCGGCAGCTATGCCGGAGCCGGCAAGCGGCTGCGCATCGACGAGACCACCGTCGGCCGGCGGCTGGGACGTATCGAGGCAGCGCTCGGCGTGCGCCTGTTCGAGGCGGTCGACGGCGTGCGCCGGCCGACGGCGGCCTGTGAGACGGTGCTGGCGCATGTCGAGGCGATGGCGCAGCACGCCGCCGACATCTCCCGTATCGGGGCGGCGCAGGCCGGTGTGAGTGGCCGCTTCCGCATCGCCGCAACCCCTGCCGTCGCGGAAACCATCCTGGCCCCGCGCATCGCCGCGCTCCTGAACGCGCATCCCGGTTTGCGGCTACAGCTTCTCACCGCGAGCCAGAATGTCAGCTTCTCGCGCTGGCAGGCCGATTTCGCGATCCGGCTGCGCAAGCCGGAAAAGGGCGACTTCACCATTACTCGGCTCGGCAGTCTCGGGCTCTACCTGATCGAGCCGGCAGGTGCGGCGCCAAGCCTTGTCTGTGGCTATCCCGACGAGCTCGATGGAATTCCCGAGCAGCAGCTCCTGAAGCAGCGCAAGCTCATCGACGCTGCTCGCTGCATCACGGATGATGTAAGGGTGATGGCCGAGGTGCTGCGGAGCGGGCAGGCTGTTGCCGTGCTCCTCGAACATGCCTGTCGCGATCTCTTCGACGATGCGTCGCTGCGCGTGACGCAATTGCGAAGACGTCGGGACGTCTGGCTGCTGGTGCAGACGCATCTGAAGCGCGATCCCGCCGCTCGCGTCGTGATCGATTGGCTGCGCGATTGCTTTGCCGACCGCGGAGTTCAGGATCGGTAGGTAGGGAGACCCCGGATGTCGCTGCGCTCATCCGGGCTACACGCTGTGCCCGGCGCACGCTGAGCACAAGCGGGCGAATTCTGCTGTTTCGCGAGCTATCAGTAGTAAGCGCGGCTTATGATCGGTCGTGTGGTCGAGCGGCGCCTCACGCTGCGTCGCGCGGCACGATCTTCTTGTAGTTCTGGGTCTGCTCGGCCTTCGACAGATCGTATGCGGTCTGAAGGTTCATCCAGAAGCGGGGATCGGTGCTGAAATAACGACCGAGCCGAAGGGCGGTGTCGGCGGTGACGTCGCGGTTACCGCGCATGATCTCGCTGAGACGGTTGGGCGGAATGTCCAGGAGTTTTGCGAGCGCGCGCGCCGACAGTCCGAGAGGAATGAGGAATTCCTCGCGGAGGATTTCGCCGGGATGGGTGCGCAAGCGGGGCATCGTGGTCTCCGTCAGTGATAATCGACGATCTCGACCTGTTCCGGTCCGTCGGACGTCCAACGAAAGCAGACTCGCCATTGCTGGTTGATCCGGATCGAGTACTGGCCGCGTCGATCTCCTTTCAGTGCTTCCAGTCGATTGCCAGGCGGGGAACGAAGATCGTCCAACCTAACGGCAGCGTCCAACATGTCGAGCTTCCGCAGAGCAGCGGCTTCAAAGCTCCGCCACGTCGCAGGACAGAGATGCTCGCGGAACAATCGCTCGGTGGCCCTGTCAGCGAAGCTGCGGATCATGAGCCATGATCCGATACGTTCCGCGTAACAGTCAAGGGGAGAGATTCAAACAAAAAGGGCGCGGCTTGCGCCACGCCCTTCGTGTGTATTCGAGGAGACCGGACTTAGAAGTCCATGCCGCCCATGCCGCCGCCCGGAGGCATCGCGGGGCCGCCGGCGTTCTTCTTCGGCAGCTCGGCGACCATCGCCTCGGTGGTGATCAGCAGGCTCGCCACGGAGGCGGCGTTCTGGATCGCGGTGCGCACGACCTTGGTCGGGTCGATGATGCCCTTGGACACCATGTTCACGTAGTCGCCGGACTGCGAGTCGAAGCCGTAGGCATACTGCTCCTTCTCGAGGATCTTGCCGACGATGACCGAACCGTCCTCGCCCGCGTTGATGGCGATCTGGCGGGCCGGAGCGGAGAGAGCCTTGCGGACGATCTCGACGCCGGTCTTCTGGTCCTCGTTCTTGGTGCGGACACCCTTGAGCTGCTCGGAAGCACGGAGCAGGGCGACGCCGCCGCCCGGCAGGATGCCTTCCTCGACAGCCGCGCGGGTCGCATGCATCGCGTCATCCACGCGATCCTTGCGCTCCTTCACCTCGACCTCGGTCGCGCCGCCGACGCGGATCACCGCGACGCCGCCGGCGAGCTTGGCCAGACGCTCCTGCAGCTTCTCACGGTCGTAGTCCGAGGTGGTCTCCTCGATCTGCGCCTTGATCTGCGCCACGCGCGCCTCGATGTCGGCCTTCTTGCCGGCGCCGTTGACGATCGTGGTGTTCTCCTTGTCGATCATCACCTTCTTGGCGCGGCCGAGCATGGAGAGGTTGACGTTCTCGAGCTTGATGCCGAGGTCTTCCGAGATCGCCTGGCCGCCGGTCAGGATCGCGATGTCCTGCAGCATGGCCTTGCGGCGGTCGCCGAAGCCCGGCGCCTTGACGGCAGCGACCTTCAGGCCGCCACGCAGACGGTTCACGACCAGGGTGGCGAGAGCCTCGCCCTCGACGTCCTCGGCGACGATGACCAGCGGCTTGCCGGTCTGCACCACGGCCTCGAGCAGCGGCAGCAGCTCGTTCAGCGACGACAGCTTCTTCTCGTTGATGAGGATGTAGGCGTCGTCCATCTCAACGCGCATCTTGTCGGCGTTGGTGACGAAGTAGGGCGAGATGTAGCCGCGGTCGAACTGCATGCCCTCGACGACGTCGAGCTCGGTCTCGAGCGACTTGGCTTCCTCGACGGTGATGACACCCTCGTTGCCGACCTTCTTCATGGCGTCGGCGAGGAACTTGCCGATCTCGGAGTCGCCGTTGGCGGAGATGGTGCCGACCTGGGCGATCTCGTCGTTCGACGTGACCTTCTTGGAGTTCTTGACGAGATCGGCGACGACCGCCTCGACCGCGAGGTCGATGCCGCGCTTCAGATCCATCGGGTTCATGCCGGCGGCAACCGCCTTGGCGCCCTCGCGCACGATGGCCTGGGCCAGCACGGTCGCGGTGGTGGTGCCGTCGCCGGCCGCGTCAGCGGACTTCGAGGCGACTTCGCGCACCATCTGCGCGCCCATGTTCTCGAACTTGTCGTCGAGCTCGATCTCCTTGGCGACGGTGACGCCGTCCTTGGTGATGCGCGGCGCGCCGAACGACTTGTCGAGGACGACGTTGCGGCCCTTCGGACCAAGCGTGACCTTCACGGCATTGGCGAGAATGTCCACGCCGCGCAGCATGCGGTCGCGGGCTTCGACGCCGAACTTTACGTCTTTCGCTGACATATTGGGTTTCCCTGAGTTGAATTGTCTGTCTCACCCTCAGGCAGGGCGCCCGCAGGCGCGCTCCTCAGGGCGAGCGGTGTGCGAGCTTGGATCAGGCGGCCTTCTTCTTGGCGCCGGCGTCGGTGATGACGCCCATGATGTCGCTTTCCTTCATGATCAGCAGCTCCTGGCCGTCGATCTTGACCTCGGTGCCCGACCACTTGCCGAACAGCACGCGATCACCGACCTGGACGTCGAGCGGAACCAGCTTGCCGCTCTCGTCGCGGGCGCCGGGGCCCACCGCGATCACTTCGCCCTGCGAGGGCTTTTCCTTGGCCGAGTCGGGGATGATGATGCCGCCAGCGGTCTTCTCTTCGGCGTCGATGCGCTTGACCACGACGCGGTCGTGAAGCGGACGGAAAGCCATACAGTCCTCCTAAGCAATTGAAGCGATTGTCAGTTTCTGGAGATTTGGCAGTCGGTGCCGGCGAGTGCCAGCACGCGGGCTGGATTTAGGGGAGAGTGTCCAGCCGGGCAAGGCCTTGTAGCAGAAAAATTAGCAGTCAACTGCGCGCTCTGCCAAAGCGTTCCGATAGCGTTAACACGGGCGGAACGAAACACGAAACACCGTATTAGCACCTGGGCTAAGTGGCTGCTAATGCAGCATTTTTCAACATGCCGTTAAACATTTAAGCTTGAGATGGGCTGAGGACATGCGTCACATTTCTTTTGCAGTGAGCGCATCTTTGCCGGGTGGCTCCATCCCGGTTGGCCACGCGGACATGCGCTCCAGAAACGGAGGGTTGGCATGGTGTCGAAGGTTGAGGTTTCCGAGGACTTTCGGAAACAGGTGCTGGGTTATGGGCTGACGACCGCGCAGATCCTGTATCGGATGCCGGACCATCGCTCGCTGCTGCAGACCTATGTCTGGCAGAACTACGACCTGTTTCCGAAATTCCCGGCGTTGCAGGATTTCCTGGCGTTCTGGCAGGAGAAGATCGAGGGCCCGCTGCACTCGGTCACCGTGGCGCACTCCAAGCTGATCAAGCCGGCCGAGCTGCGCGCCGTGGATGGCGTGTTCCGGCTGCATTGAGCTGAGGTCACTGTCGCCCAGCCACCACCGGTGTCATTCCGGGGCGCGCGTCGCGCGAGCCCGGAATCCATAGGGCGGCAGAACGCGCGGAGGAATGGATTCCGGGCTCGTGCTGCGCACGCCCCGGAATGACGGCCTTTGTTGGAGAAGCTGCTGAGTCTCTCCAATCCGTATCCCCCTTGCGACGAGGTTCGCAGTTCCTAGCCCTGCATGAGCCGGGGTCGCCGCCCCATCACCGGGGTCATTCCGGAGCGCGCGTCAGCGCGAGCCCGGAATCCATCGGGCAGCAGAACGCGCGGAGGAATGGATTCCGGGCTCGTGCTGTGCACGCCTCGGAATGACGGCCTTTGTGGGAGAGGCTGCTGAGGTTCGACAACATGTGCTAGCCTTGCATCGAGGACTCGCAGGGAGAGCACCATGGCCAGCAAGAGCCGTACGACGAAATCAGCATCACGCGCCGCCGCCAAGGCTGCGGCGCTGAAGATCAGTAAGGGCAGCAAGGCGACGGTGAAGACGTCCGCCAAGCCCGGTGTGAAGACCATTGCGAAGACGCCTGCCAAGCCGGGCAGGGCCGATGCGCCGTCGGCGCGCAAGGCGCTCGTGAGCCAGGGCAGGTCGACGCCCGCGCCGCGGCGGCCGAAGCAGAAGGTCGCGATCTCCCACCACCGCGAGGAAGACTTCAAGGCCGACGGCCTGCGCGCCTATGCGCATTACCGGGACCTCGGCATCGCGGACGCGACGCATGGCCTCGCCCGCGCGCATGTCATCCGCATGCTGCCGCCGTGCAACCCGCAGGAGGTGTCGAAGCTGCACACCCATGCCGTCGACTTCCAGATGGTCTATGTGCTCAAGGGCTGGGTGAAGAGCTATCTCGAAGGCGTCGGCGAGACCTTGATGAAGGAAGGCAGTTGCTGGACCCAGCCGCCGAAGATCCGGCACATGATCCTCGACTACTCCGACGACGTCGAACTGCTCGAAGTGATCCTGCCGGCCGACTTCAAAACCGTCGAACTCTCGACGTAAAGCCGACAGAAACGGATGGAAACATTTGCGCGCGGTGGGCGGCGGTCCGATCGCGCGTGTGTGTTGACGTCCAGTCCCGGGTGATCGGGATGGACGGGCCGGCGACCGGTCGGAGTGCCGTGTTCGGCGCCAGCTTGCGGAAGGCGTATCTGTCCCGTTGCCGTCCTATGTCGTCCAGTTTCGTCCGACCGCAACGCTCGCTCCGCGCAGGCTCGTCGCGCTGCGGCCCGGCATGGGCGAGGCGAGCGCGAGCTCGGCTGTCGCGCATCGCGAGGACATCGACTGGCTGCGCGCGATCGCGGTGCTCGCCGTCATCGGCTTCCATTTCGAGGCGCCGGGCATTTTCGGCGGCTTCGTCGGCGTCGACATCTTCTTCGTCATCTCGGGCTATCTGATCACCGGCATTATCGCCGCCGACATCGCGCAGGGACGCTTCTCGTTTGTGCGCTTCTACGAGCGGCGGATCCGGCGGCTGCTGCCCGCGCTCTATGCCGTCGTCGCGTTCTCAGCCATCCCCGCCGCGGACATGCTGAGTTCGGAGCGGGCCGAGTTCTTCCGCGCCGCCGCCGCCGTCGTCACCTTCACATCGAACATCTTTTTTTGGCTGCAGTCGGGCTATTTCGACCATTCAGCGATCGAGAAGCCGCTGCTCCATACCTGGTCGCTGGCGGTCGAGGAGCAGTTCTATCTTGTGCTGCCCATCGTCGTCTGGGCGGTGCTGATGATCGCGCGGAAACGCCGTTACGTCCTGCCCCTCATCCTGGCGCTGCTCGCGGCCGCGTCTTTCACAGTCAGTCTGATGCTGATGCGCGACAACGCGCCGGCCGCCGCTTTCTTCCTCAGCCCATCGCGCGCCTGGGAATTCCTGCTCGGCAGCCTCGTTGCCGTGGCGGGGCTGCCGGCGCCGCGGCTTGGCGCGATGCGGATGGCGGCCCGCGGGCTGGCACTGCTGCTGATGGCGATCCCGATCCTGTCGCTGCGGCCCGGTCCAGGCTTTCCAGGTTTGAACGCGCTAGCGCCGTGCCTCGGCGCCGCGCTGTTCCTGTGGAGCGGGACGGGGACCGCCGCCGTTGCGCGCAGCCCGCTGTCGCCGCTGGTCGTGCTGTCCTTCATCGGCCGCATCTCGTACTCGCTGTACCTCTGGCACTGGCCGCTATTCGTCTTCGCGCGCCTTGCCAAGCCGGGACTTGCGCTGGACGGCGGGGAGCGGGCGGCCTTGTTCGTGCTGACGCTCGGTGTCGCCGCGCTGTCGTGGCGCTTCGTCGAGCAGCCGTTTCGCACGCGGCAGTTTGCGCCGACGCCGCGCGCGGCCTTCGGCTTTGCGGCGCTCGCCAGCGTGCTGCTGCTCGCCGGCAGCGGCATGGGGCTGATGCGGAGCGGATCGGCGTCGGATGCGGATCGCAAGGCGCAGCGCCTCGATGCCTACAACGCCTATGACATGAAGCCGGTCTATCGCTACGGCTCCTGCTTCACGACGCCCGATGGCCGGGTGCCCGAGGAGTGCCTGCGCGTGGTGCCGGGCAAGATCAACGTCCTGCTCTGGGGCGACAGTTTTGCGGCGCATGCCTATCACGGGCTGGCGGCCAGCATTGATCCGCTTGAGGTCAACATCATGCAGGCGAGCCAGCCGACCTGCATGCCGACCTTCAGCGCGGAGACGCAAGGCGCCCCGGCCTGCCGTGCCCTTGCGCGCCAGATGCGCGACAGCATCGCCGCGCTTCGGCCCGATCTCGTGGTGATGGCGGCGGATTGGCTCGAGGATGCCCGCCCGCCGCGCTTCGCCGGCATGGTGCGCGATCTCCGGCTGACCTTGGCCCGCCTCAGCGAGGCCGGCATTCCCGTGGTGCTGCTCGGCCCGCCCGTGCAGTTTCGCGCCCGGCTGCCGGCGATGCTGGCCCGCGCGGCTTTGCGCGGCGTTGCGCCTGATCCTGCGGCGTTCGTTCGCCCGGATGTCTTCGCCTTGGACCAGGCGATGCAGGCGGCCCTGCCGAGCGGCGAGAGCCTATCCTACGTCTCGATCCTCTCGGCGGTCTGCGAGCAGCGCGCCTGTCCGCTCACCGCTGACGACGTGCCGCTGTCGTTCGACCATGCGCATATGACCGCGGAGGGATCGGTGCACGTGATGGCCAGGGTCGCGCCGCTCTTTCTGCCGCGGACGATGCTGTCGGGCTCAATTCAGCAGGCCGACGATCGCGCCCATCAGGCAGGTGGTGAGGGTGCCCGAGACGATTGATTTCAGCCCGAGCGCGTTGATCTCGTCGCGCCGTGTCGGCGCCATCGTGCCGAGGCCGCCGATCATGATGCCGAGGCTTGCGAAGTTGGCGAAGCCGCACATCGCATACAGCATGATCAATCGCGCGCGCGGGTCGAGTGCCGTGGCGTCGAGCTTGGCCAGCTCGACATAGGCGATCAGTTCGTTGAGCACCGTCTTGGTGCCCATCAGGCTGCCGGCGGTGACCGCTTCCGACCACGGGAGGCCCATCAGCCAGCACACCGGCGCCATGACCAGGCCGAGCAGCCGCTGCAGCGAGATGTCGGCGCCGCCGACAGCCGGCAGCAGCGACAGAATGGCGTTGGCGAGAGACACCAGCGCGACCAACACCAGCAGCAGCGCGACGATGTTCATCAGGAGCTCGAGCCCGGCGCTGGTGCCCTTGACGATGGCATCCATCGTCGAGGACGCCTGCATGTCGGGATCGGCGAGCGCGCCGCCGGTGAGTTGCTTCGAGGTCTCCGGCACCATGATCAGGCTGATCAGGATCGAGGCGGGGGCACCGAGCACCGAGGCGATGACGAAATGCGCGGCGGCATCGGGAATGAGCGGGGCGAGCAAGGTCGCGTACAGCACCAGCACGGTGCCGGCGATGCCGGCCATGCCGCCGGTCATCACCAGGAACAATTCGCTGCGCGTCATCTGCGCGAGATACGGCCGGATGAACAGCGGCGCTTCGACCATGCCGAGAAAGACGTTCGCGGCCGTGGAGAGCCCGACCGCGCCGCCGACGCCGAGCGTGCGCTCCAGCAGCCAAGCCATGCCGCGCACCAGCGGCGGCAGCACCCGCCAGTAGAACAGCAGCGTGGTCAGCACGCTCATCACCAGCACGATCGGCAGCGCCTGGAACGCGAGCACGAAGTCGGCCCCGGGCGCCTTGAGGTCAAAGGGCAGGGCGCCGCCTCCGACATAGCCGAACACGAAGGACGTGCCGGCGCGGGAGGCCTGGGAGATCGCGCCGACCGCGTCGTTGATGGCACCGAAGGCGCGGGCCACCACGGGCACCTTGAGCAGGATCAGCGCCGTCAGCAGCGTCACCACCAGTCCCAGCGCCGCGTGCTTCAGCGAGACCGCGCGTCGGTTCTCAGCCAGCGCCCATGCGATCGCGAGCAGCGCGATGATCCCGAACGCCGATTGTAATTGCAGCATCAGATCCCCCAAACCCCGCGCAAGTATGAGCGCAGGGCACGGCCCCGCGCAATGCGCTGCGGCCATGCGGGGCTTGCGATTGACAAGCAGTGGGGCCTGCGCCACCCAGGCCCCACCATGTCGACCACCGTCCCGATCGGCGCGCGCGATCTCCTCAAGCAAAGCGCGTTCCTGTTCTTCCTGTCGTCCCGCAGCCTGTCGCGCTTTGCCAGCCAGATCGCGGCGGTGGCGATCGGCTGGCAGATCTACGACCTGACCGGGCGGGCGTTCGATCTCGGCATGGTCGGGCTGATCCAGTTCCTGCCGACGGCGCTGCTGGTGTTCGTCGCAGGCAATGCCGCCGACCGCTTTCCGCGCAAGCGCGTGGTGCAGCTGTGCCAGCTCGCCGAGGCGCTCACGGCGCTGTATCTGGGCTGGGGCGCTTATGCGGGGCAGCTCGGGGAAGTGCAGCTGTTCGCGGCGGTGTTCGTGCTCGGCATCGCCGGTGCGTTCGAAAGCCCTGCCACGGCCGCGCTGCTGCCGCTGATCGCGCCGGAAGGCACGTTGCAGCGGGCGAGCGCATTGTCGAGCGGCGCAGCGCAACTGGCCACCATCGCCGGTCCCGCGATCGGTGGCTTTGCCTATGCGGTCGCGCCAGGACTGCCCTATGGCATCATGATGCTGTTCTGGATCGCCGGCATGGCGCTGACGGGACTGATGCAAGTGCCGGACGATGTGCCGGCGGAGCGGCCCGACGGCAGCAAGGACGACCTGTTCGCCGGCGTCCGCTTCATCCGCGCGAATCCCGCCATCCTCGGCACGATCTCGCTCGATCTGTTCGCGGTGCTGCTCGGCGGCGTGACGGCGCTGTTGCCGATCTATGCGCGCGACGTGCTCGATACCGGACCGTTCGGCCTCGGCGTGCTGCGCGCGGCGCCCGCGGTTGGTGCGCTCGCGATGACTGCGGTGCTGGCGCGCTACACGATCCAGCGGCGCGTGGGCCTGCGGATGTTTCAGGCGGTGATCGTGTTCGGCGCGGCGACCGTGGTGTTCGCTGTCTCGCATGTGATGTGGATCTCGGTCGCAGCGCTTGCGATCCTCGGCGCTGCCGACACGATCAGCGTCGTGATCCGCTTCTCATTGGTGCAACTCGCCACGCCGAACGAGATGCGCGGCCGCGTCGGCGCGGTGAACTTTCTCTTCATCAACGCCTCCAACCAGCTCGGCCAGTTCGAGAGCGGCGTCACCGCCGCGCTGCTCGGTGCCATGCCCGCCGCCATCCTCGGCGGCCTCGGCACGATCGGAATTGCGTTGCTGTGGATGAAGCTGTTTCCGACGCTGCGGAAAGTGGAAAGGCTGGAGTAGGGGCGTTTCGCTCTCCCCGTCTTATCGGAACGCACAAATCTTTCCGTCGTCATTCCGGGGCATCGCGCAGCGATGAGCCCGGAATCCATAACCACGACACGCCGTGTGACGACAACAATCGCCACAGCCATCTCGCGCCACATCACCGCTCGTGGCTATGGATTCCGGGCTCGCGCTTCGCGCGCCCCGGAATGACGAGCGGAGAGAAACAGGAAAGGCGACTAGCCCCGGCCGACGAACGGCATCTTCGTCGCCATCACCGTGATGAACAGCACGTTGGCGCTGAGCGGGAGGCCGGACATGTAGACGACGGCGTCGGCGACGGCCTGCACGTCCATGCGCGGCTCCGGCATCATGCGGCCGTCGGGCTGCAAGACGCCGCCGACCATGCGCTCGGTCATCGGGGTCTCGGCATTGCCGATGTCGATCTGGCCGACCGCGATGTCATAGGCGCGGCCGTCGAGGTTCGAGGCCTTCGTCAGGCCGGTGATGGCGTGCTTGGTGGACGTATAGGGCGAGGACAACGGGCGCGGCGCATGCGCCGAGATCGAGCCGTTGTTGATGATGCGGCCGCCGCGTGGGCTCTGGTCCTTCATGATGCGAAAGGCGTGCTGCGTGCACAGGAACGGCGCGGTGAGGTTGGTGGCGACCACCGAATTCCACTGTTCGAGCGAGAGGTCCTCGAACGGCAAGGGCGGCGCGCCCATGCCGGCATTGTTGAAGAGAACGTCGAGCCGGCCATAGGTTGTCTTCACGGTGTCGAACAGCGCCGCGATCGAGGCGGGGTCCATCATGTCGGCCGGCACGGGGAGGCTCATGCCGGCGGGGCCGAGCTTGGCGGTCTCCTCCAGCATCTCCTTACGGCGGCCGGCGAGCACCACGGTGAAGCCCGCGTTCATCAGCGCCAGCGATGTGGCGCGGCCGACACCCGTGCCTGCGCCCGTCACCAGCGCGATCTTCTTAGCTTCAGCCATGTTTCCTCACCTTTTCACGTTTGCCGTTTTGAGCAGAGTGCAGCGTCAGTGCTTCACGTCGCTCTGAGTCTTATAGGGCGGCCGTGGAATGTTGTTATGCGCCGCGCGCAGGGCCGCCGACCAGCGCGAGCGGAGGTCGTGAAAATAGGGCTCGCCGGCCTCGATGCGGTGGTTGAGATCGGCCTCGCAGGCGTCCGCGCGCACCACCAGCACGTCGATCGGCAGACCGACGCCGAGATTGGAGCGCATCGTCGAATCCATCGAGATCAGCCCCGTTTTGAGCGCCTCATAGAGCTCGACGTCGTAGTGCATGGCGCGGTCGAGCACCGGCTTGCCGTATTTGTGCTCGCCGATCTGCAAATAGGGCGTGTCGGTGGTGCACTCGATGAAATTGCCTGCGGTGTAGACCATGAACAGCCGCATCCGCGAGCCCTTGATCTGGCCGCCGAACAGGAATGAGACATCGAACGAGATGTCCTCGGCCTTCAAGGCCGGGCCTTCGGTCGCATGCACCATGCGGATCGCCTTGCCGATGCGCTGCGCGGCCTGGAACATGGTCGGCGCGTTCATCAAAGTCTCGACCTCGCCGGTCTCGGGGTCTTCGATGCCTTCGGTCAGGGTCGACAGCACGGACTGGCTGATGGCGAGATTGCCGGCGCTGGCGACGGCCACGATGCGCTCGCCGGGATTGGAGAAGATGTGCAGCTTGCGGAAGGTGGAGACGTTGTCGAGGCCGGCATTGGTCCGGGTGTCCGCGATCATGACGAGACCGTCACGCACCAGAATTCCGCAGCAATAGGTCATCGTTCGTCCCCCGAGCCAGAGCGCGAATTAGTAGCGAAAATCGGTGGCGCGTCCAACCCTGCAGAGAAGGCCGGGGCTCAGGCAAGACGCCGCTCCACAACAGGTCGTCATTCCGGGGCGGCGCGAAACGACGAGCCCGGAATCCATGTCTCAGCGCGTCCTGCCGCCCGATGGATTCCGGGCTCGCGCTGCGCGCGCCCCGGAATGACACCGCTGGTGGGGTTACGGGCGCGTTCCGGATTTCAGGACTGGCGCTGGGACTGGGATTGCGACTGGCCGCCGCTGCGGCCGACCTGCTCGACCTTGACCTTGACGGTCAGTGTCTCCGAACCGCCGCCATAGCGGGTGCCGCGCACCGGGGCGGCGCCGAGATAGTCCAGCCCGATCGCGACCCGGACATGGGCGTCGGTGGAGCAGATGCAGTTGGCGGCATCGAAGCCGACCCAGCCGAGGTCCGGCACATAGGCTTCGGCCCAGGCATGGCCGGCTTCCTGGTGCACCGCACCATCGGAGCGCAGGAAATGGCCGGAAATGAAGCGCGCGGGGATGCCGGCGGCGCGGGCGCTGGCGATGAAGATGTGCGCGTAATCCTGGCAGACGCCGCGCTTGAGCGCGAAGGCCTCGGCCGCGGATGTGCCGCTGTGGGTCGGGTCCTCGTCGAAGGTCATGTGCTCATAGACCTGCGTCATCAGCGTGTGCAGGAAGCCGAGCACGTCGGTCTCGGACTCCGCGCGCAGGTCGCGCACGACCGCTGTCATGGCGGCATTGGCCGCGGTCAGGGGCGTGGTGCGCAGGAAAAAACCGGGCGGGAAGCGCTCGTCGGCGCCCTTGAGCACGCCGCCGGTGTCGTGGGTCTCGACCAGGCCCTCGGCGGTGATCGTGAGATCCTCCAGGGCGCCATGGGTGATGACGTGGGTGACGTTGCCGAACGCGTCCTCGTGCATGTCGAGGCGGGAATCGGTCGAGACGTCGATCTGCCATTCCGCCACATATTGGCCGTCATGGCTGCCGGGCGTCATGCGGATGATCTGGATGACGCCGGTCGCCGCCGGCTCGTAGCGGTAGGTGGTGGAATGGGAGATACGCAGGCGCATGGCAGTCGACCAGTCTCGTCAGATGGGCTGTCCGCGGTTAGCTCGTTTCGGCTCGGCCTGGAAGGGGCGGGGCCGTCCGTCAGCCTACGGGAACGGAGCCGCGTACCGGACGTGGGCTTGCGGACACGCGCCGATTGTGGCCTCCCGCGCCCGTGAGGCGATCAGATCAGATATTGCTTGGTGATGATCTCCCCGAGCCGGGAATTGTCGGCGATGAACTCCTGGATGAACTCGTGGACGCCGCGCTGGAAGACGTCGTCCATGTTGGAATGTTCGAGCCGGTTGCGCACGCCGCGGGCGTGGCGCTGCGACGGACCCTGGCGGCCATAGGCGACGCCGATCTGGTCGAGATTGCGGACGAGATTGCCGTAGCAGCTGGCGAGCGAGCGCGGCAGGGTGTCGTTCAGGATCAGGAGATCCGCGATCAGCCAGGGTTTCAGCGTCTCGCGATACACCCAGTGATAGGCGGTCAGCGCCGAGACCGAGCGCAGGATCGAGGTCCACTGGTAGTAGTCGAGCGGGCCGCCGACATGCTCCTCCTCGGGCAGCAGCACGTGATATTTCACGTCGAGAATGCGCGCGGTGTTGTCGGCGCGCTCCAGATGCAGGCCGAGCCGCGAGAACCAGTAGGCATCGTTGCGCAGCATGGTCCGGTAGGCCGAACCGTCGAAGCGCAGCGAGGTCTCCTGCACGAAGCGCAGGAAGCGCGCGAGCTCCTCGCGCGTCTTGGTGCCCTTGCTCCAGACCTCCTGCAGCTCGATCCAGGAGCCGTTCAGAGTATCCCACATCTCGGAGGTAAGGGCGGTGCGGACCGAGCGCGCATTGAGCCGCGCGGCCTCGATGCAGTTCTTGATCGAGGACGGGTTCGACTGGTTGAACGAGAGATACTCGATGACGTTCTGCTCGTTGGCCTCGGAATAGTGCTCGTAGAAGCTGACATTGACGCCGGCCGTCATCAGCGCCGATTCCCACTCGTTGGTCTTGCCGATATAGGCCGCGGGAAGGGCGGTGACGCGCAAGGTCGCGTCGATGGTGCGGGCGAGATACTCGGCGCGCTCGACGTAGCGGGCCAGCCAGTACAGGTTTTCGGCGGTGCGCGACAGCATGGGCAATCTACGAGGTGCGGAGGGAGCCTGCCCCAGCGGGGCAGGCGTGCACGGCTAGAGAGAAGTTTGTTGGCGAGCTCATTCCGCGAGCACGCTGCGCTCCCTCTCCCCGTCCTTTACGGGGAGAGGGCTGGGGTGAGGGGCAGCCGCACGGGCGGTGCGAATCGATAGACCTGTACCCCCTCACCCGGATTGCATCTGGCGATGCAATCCGACCTCTCCCCGCAAGCGGGGAGAGGTGAAAAACGGCGAGTTGCCCGAGGTGCGTAACCCAACCCTTACTCATCCAGCACCCATGTGTCCTTGGTGCCGCCGCCCTGGCTGGAATTCACCACCAGCGAACCTTCCTTGAGCGCGACGCGCGTCAGGCCGCCCGGCACGATGGTGGTACGGTCGCGGCCCGTCAGCACGAACGGCCGGAGATCGACATGGCGCGGCGCCAGTCCCGAGGCGACGCAGGTCGGACATGTCGACAGCGCCAGCGTCGGCTGGGCGATGAAGCCCTCGGGCTCGCGCTTCAGCTTGTCGCGGAACGCTTCGATCGTCGCTTTCGTCGCGGCCGGGCCGATCAGCATGCCGTAGCCGCCGGAGCCGTGCACCTCCTTGACGACGAGCTCGCCGAGATGGTCGAGCACGTAAGACAGATCCTGCGGCTCGCGGCAGCGCCAGGTCTGCACGTTCTTCAGGATCGGCTCCTCGCCGAGATAGAACTTCACGACGTCCGGCATGTAGGAGTAGATCGCCTTGTCGTCGGCGATGCCGGTGCCGACCGCATTGGCGAGCGTGACGTTGCCGGCGGCATAGGCCGACATCAGGCCGGGCACGCCGAGCGCCGAATCCGGGCGGAAGGTGAGGGGGTCGAGGAAGTCGTCGTCGACGCGGCGATAGATCACGTCGACCCGCTTGAGGCCCTCCGTGGTCCGCATGAACACCTCCTCGTTCTTGACGATGAGGTCGCGGCCCTCGACCAGCTCGATGCCGAGCTTGTCGGCCAGGAACGAGTGTTCGTAATAGGCTGAATTGTAGATGCCGGGGGTCATCAGCGCCACCGTCGGCTCGGCCGAGGCGCTGAGCGGCGCGACCGAGCGCAGGCACGACAAGAGCTCGTCCGGATAGCGCTCGACCGGGGCTACGCGGTGGCGTGCGAACAGGTCCGGAAACAGCCGCATCATGATCTCGCGGTTTTCCAGCATGTAGGACACGCCCGAGGGCGTTCGCGCATTGTCCTCGAGCACGATGAAGTCGTTGGCGTCGACGCGGACGATGTCGATGCCGGCGATATGCACATAGACGTCGTGCGGCACGTCCTGGCCGTTCATCTCCGGGCGGAACACCGGGTTCTGGAAGATCAAATCATCCGGAACGACATTGGCGCGCAGGATGTCGCGGCCATGATAGATGTCGCGCAGGAACATGTTCAGCGCCTTGACGCGCTGCTTCAGCCCCTTCTCCAGCAGGGTCCATTCCTTGCCCGAAAGGATGCGCGGGATCACGTCGAACGGGATCAGCCGCTCCTGCGCCTCCGCCTCGCCATAGACGGCGAAGGTGATGCCGATTCGCCGGAACAGCAATTCGGCCTCGTGGCGGCGATATTCCAGCGCTTCCGGCGGCGTTTCCTTCAGCCACCGCGACAGCTCCTGATAAGCCTGACGGACGTCGCCGCCCGGCTCGTTCATTTCGTCGAACGCAACTGCCATAGATGCCCGTGTGTCCCAGCCTCGCCATACACTGCATGACTCCACAGGATGGTAGCAAGGGCCGGGCCAGCGCGATATGCATTCTCCTGCGGCATTTCGTGGGACACGCGAGAAGGCCTGCCCGAAAAACCGGCTGCACGATGCTCAAATCCGCGGCATAGACTGCGACGTTCCGGATGACATTGGCGCCGAGGCGGGCCAAAAGAGACGGGGAATGCGAGGAGATATCATGAGCGAGATCGTCACCGCGGGGTTGCTGGTCATCGGCGACGAAATCCTGTCCGGCCGGACCAAGGACAAGAACATCGGCTTCATCGCCGAATACCTGACCAATCTCGGCATCGACCTCAAGGAGGTCCGGGTGGTCTCGGACGATGAGAGCGACATCATCGCGGCGCTGGACGCGCTGCGGCACCGCTACACCTATGTCTTCACCACCGGCGGCATCGGGCCGACCCATGACGACATCACGGCCGACTCGATCGCCAAGGCGTTCGGCGTCGGCATCGACCATCATCCCGAGGTCGTCGCGCGCTTCCGCGAGCGCTGGAGCGAGCAGGAGCTCAACGAGGCCCGTCTGCGCATGGCGCGCATCCCCGATGGCGCCGAACTGATCCAGAGCGCAACCATCCTGGCGCCGGGCTTCAAGCTCGGCAACGTCATCGTCATGGCCGGCGTGCCCTCGATCATGCAGGCGATGATGGACATCGTCGCGCCGAAGCTGAAATCCGGCGTGCGCATGCTGTCGGAGACCGTGCGCGCCAACGCCCGCGAGGGCGACATCGGCGGCCCCTTGCGCGAGATCGCGAAGGCGCATCCGGACACCATCATCGGCAGCTATCCCTTCATCGACGAGGACCAGAAGCCGAACACGCATCTGGTGGTGCGCTCGCGCGACCAGGAGAAACTGTCGGCGGCGATGGGAGCCGTGAAGGAGATGCTCGCCGGGCTGAACGTGACGCGCTAAGTTTACGACGTCGCAAAGAGCTAGGCGGCTTGCGCGCTCGCCGTCATTCCGGGGCAAGCGTCAATGCGAAGACGCGAAGCGGCGAAGCGTTGACGATTGAACCCGGAATCCCGAGATTGTCAGAAATGAACGCAAGACAATCTCGAGATTCCGGGTTCAGGGCCTCTCGGCCTTCCCCGGAATGACCGAGACTTTGCGCGGCAGGTGTCATCAGAGGCGGCGGGCGAGGGCGGACGGGACGACATGACAGACAAGACCTTGAGCGCAGAGGAACGGGCAGGCCGGGCCTTTCCGGTGTCCTGGGATCAGTTCCACAGGGACTGCCGGGCGCTGACCTGGCGGCTCAACGAGATCGGACCGTTTCACGCCGTCGTGGCCATCACCCGCGGCGGACTGGTGCCGGCGGCGATCGTGGCGCGCGAGCTCGGCGTGCGGGTGATCGATACGATCTGCATCGCCAGCTATGACCACACCAAGCAGGGCGAGCTGCAGGTCCTCAAGGGCATCTCGCCCGACACCGCCAAACTCGGCGGCGGCACCGGCAAGGGGCTCCTGATCGTCGACGACCTCGTCGACACCGGCAAGACCGGACGGATGGTCCGTGAACTGCTCCCCGACGCCCATTTCGCCACCGTCTACGCCAAGCCCAAGGGCCGGCCGCTGGTCGACACGTTCATCACCGAGGTGTCTCAGGACACCTGGATCTTCTTCCCCTGGGACACCGCGCTGTCCTTCGCGCCGCCGCTGCGCGACGGGGCGGCATGAGAAGGTGCGAATGGCGAGTAGGGAATAGCGAATAGGAATTCGGGTGGGCCAGTCGTGCTCTATTCGCTACTCCCTATTCGCTATTCGCCGGCCAAGGGCTCGCCATGCCGCTGCAGAACCGCGTGACGCCAACTGGCGACATCGTCGCCACGCCGCATCGCGGGATTTTCACCGGCAATCGCGGCATCATCCATGATCCCGCAACCAGGACACTGCTGAGCAGGCGCTGGTCGAGCCCGGCCTGGCTGGTCTGCCTGTGCGAGTTCCGCGGCAAGCGCCGAGAGGTGATGGCGAGGCGGAGCTGGACCGAGCTGTTCTTCCTTGACGAGGCCACCGCGCTCGCCGCCGGCCACCGCCCCTGCTTCTATTGCCGCCGCGACGACGCCGAGCGCTTTCGCGCCGCCTGGGAGACGGGCAACGATGTCAGGGATATCCGCGCGTCCGAGATCGACAAGGTGCTGCATCGCGAGCGGCTCGACCGCGGCCGCAAGCGGTTGCATCCGCTATCGATACCGATCGATCAACTGCCCGATGGCGCGATGGTGCAGGCGGGTGAAGAGAGCTTCGCGATTCTGCGGGGCAGGGCGCTACCGTGGTCCTTCGCCGGTTACGGCGTCGCGCGCGATGACCTTGCTGCTCCGCTGCTGCTGACGCCACCGTCGACGCTCCGCGCGCTCCGGGCCGGCTATCGTCCGGTGCTGCATCCGAGTGCGAAGGCCACGTAGCCCGGATGAGCGGAGCGACATCCGGGGTCTCACGCGCTGTTCGTGTGAACCCGCATGTCGCTGTGCTCATGCGGGCTACGGCAACGCCTTCGCGTTCGGAGGCAGGCGCGTAGCCATCACCACGAATAGCGCACGACCGCCTTGCCGCCATAGCTGCGGGTGACGTTGGAGAACTCGCCCTCGAACGTTCCTGCGGCCGACCAGCCGTTGGTCCACTTCATTTCCGCCGACGCCGAGGTCAGCGCGGAATCGCTGGCTTGCCGCGCGCCATTGACGACGAAGGCAGCCCCCGGCAGCGCCTGGAAGGTCGCTGCGATCGAGCGGTCCGGGTTGAAGTCGTGCGCCCAGGCGAACCGGCCGCGCAGCGTGAAGATGCCGTCCGACAAGGCGTAGGATTTGTCGGTACGCAAGCCGAGCTCGCTGCGCGTCGCCGTGATGGTCCTGGCGCCGTAGGCAAGCGCGAAGGTGTTGTTGCCGACGACCGCCCGCTCGCCGTAGCCCGGCAGGGCGAAGGTGGTGAACTGAGCGGCCGCATAGGGCGTGATGCCCACGCTCGTCCAGGGGGTGAGGAAGCGATGACCGCCCTCGATCCGGCCTGAATAGGTGTTGGCGTTGAAGTTGGCGCGCAGCTGATCGATGCCGGCCACGGTCACGGTGCGGTTCGTGGTGATGTCCTGCCAGCCATAGGCGAGCGCGCCGGTGATATAGCCTGCGCCGATATTGTGCCGCATGAAGCCGCCGGCTTGGAACAGGTCGGACCGGCCGCCACCGCCATTGAAGACGTTGAAGTTCGTGCCGCCGCCCGCCAGTGCAAAGCCTGCTACAGTGTAGGGCGAGAAGCGATAGTCGGCGCCGACCGCGGTCGCGTAGAGATTGCTGGTGGCGGTGTTCGAGCCGAGCGCGGCGTTGCCGTCGGTGGTCTGGGCTCCGCCGAACGCGGCCGCCCATACGCTCCAGCCGGCCCTCGCCATCACTGCGGGAGGGGCCTTGGTGTAGATCGCCGCCAGCGCATCGCTCGGATTGCGCTTCTGCGCATAGGCGAGTTCGGGTCCGGCATAGGCCGTCGGACCGGTCGGCGGCGTCGACGGCTCACCGCGACCGCCGACGAAGGGATCGGTCATGACGCCCATGAACTGCGTCATCGCGTTGAACGTCGCCTGCTGGGCGCCGGTGGCGGTTTCGCCCGAGAGCTGCGTCAGGCCAGCGGGGGTCAGCCCGGTGAAGACGATCGGGATGCTGCCGTTCGTGTTGAAGTAGTTGCCGAGCGCCCGGTTTACGTTGGTCTGGTTGATGTTCCCGCTCAGCACGGGAGCGAGATCGAGATTGAGAAAGGCGTTATTGGCGTCATAGCTCAAGGATGACGTGAAGCCCGCCGGCGCGCTTGTCGCCGTCACGCCGCTGAAGGTGCCGCTGACGCCGCCCGTCGCGGTCAGGATCGTGTATTTCTTCGCGACATAGGTTCCGGCGGCGTAGACCGCATTGACCGTGGCGCCGTTGAGGGTGGCGATGCCGGTCACGCTGGCGCGCGAGGCGGTCGTCGGATCGACCTGGACCAGGTAGATCGCACCCGACTGGAATGCGAGATTGCCGCTGACCGTCATCGTGCTGGCGGCCGTCCCGTTGCCGGGCGCGAAGGTGCCGCCCGAATTGATCTGGGTGCCCCTGACCGTTCCGACACCGGCCAGCGTGCCGCCGGAATTGACCGAGGTCAGGGCCGAATTCGCCGCTGTGCCGTTCACCTCCAGCGTACCGCCATTCACGACGGTGTTGCCGGTGTAGGTGTTGGCGGCCGTCAGCACCAGCTTGCCGCTGCCGGTCTTGACGAGGGCGGTGTTGATGCCGCCGGTGGTCAGGCCTGTGCCGGCGATGGTGTTGGCGTAGGTGAGGGTGCCGCTGGATACTGCGATATTGGCGGTGACGCCGCTGATGAAGATGCCGGATCCCTGCGCGGCGCCGGCCGCTGCCGAAAATCCATTGATGGCGCTCGGTCCGATGCCGATGCCAGGGGTGCCGGCGGCGCCACCGGTGACGGTGTTGCCCGAGATCGGCGAGTCGAGAATCGTCAGCGTGCCGCCGGTGGCGACGTAGATGGCGCCGCCATTGCCGGCGCCGCCATTGCCGCCGGCGCCGCCGTCGGAGCCGGGTCCGGGACCGCCCGCGCCGCTGGCGTTGGTGGCGCCGTCACCGCCGGTGCCGCCATTGCCGCCATTGGCGTTGCCGGTGCCGCCGGGATTGTTGTTGGTGTAGGTGGTGCTGTTGGTGGTGCCGGAGCCGCCGCCGCCGCCGCCGCCGTCACCGACCGAAGCGCCCGCGGTGCCGGCCGTGCCTTGTCCACCGGCATGTCCGCCTATGCCGCCCGCGCCACCGCCGCCGCTGGCGCCACCATTGTTCGCCGCACCACCGGTGCCGCCATTGCCACCATTCACCGGGTCGGCCGCCGCGTTCTGCGCACTGCCGCCATTGCCACCGGCGCCGCCTGTGGCGCTGTTGCTGGTGAAGGTCACTGCGGCAATCGTGACATTGGCGCCACTGCCGACGAACAGGCCGCCGCCGGCCCCGAGGCCGCCGCCGCCGCCGCCGCCGGAGCCGTAGGCCAGACCGCCGCTGTAGTAGCCGTTCTGACCGTTGGTGCCATTGCCGCCGATCGCCGCCATGTTGGTGATTGACAGGCTGGAGATGTTCACGGTCGGCGCGTTGGCCCCATTGACGACGATGCCCTGGAAGGAGGAGGCGCCGTTGACGGTCTGGCCGTTGCCGGTGATGTTCACCGTGACGTTGGCGTTGGCGGCTTGCAACTGTGCCAGCGAGCTCGACAGCGTGAAGCCGCTGATGATGTTGATGGTCACCGTCGAGTTGGCGCCGGCGGCTGCGACCGCAGCGACCGCCGTGTTCCAGTCGGCCTGATTGGCGACGTCAATCGCCATCGCCTGGGTACTCAGCATCGTTCCCGCGAGGAGGATCGACATGGCCAGAAAGCGACGCGCCTTTGACTTCGGCGCAGCAAACATCGTTCTCGCAAAGCAAGCCATCTCAGTCCCCAGCAATGAAGGCAAGTGTCAGACTCGAACTAATTTAGGCGGCAGAAATTTCACGCCAAACTTGTGTTCCGAAATGAAATGTCGGGACGCATCTTGTCAAGAACAGCAAAGACACACCCGGAAACGAATGATGTTCCATAGGTGCTAAAATACCCTGGGGCCGATTGAACTGTGGACCGGCGTGTGCGGCGGATGCCGGCGGCAGCGCGCACGGCATTCTGATGCGGACGAGGTGATGGCCGCAACGCATCGTAGGATGCGCAAGCGATGCCGTGTCTCGCATCGCTTCCGCGTCATTATCGCACGTGAGGTCGCAGGTGGCCTGCGGATCGGTGATTCCCTTATGCGAACCGCTGCCGCGCCAGCTTCGCGCCGGTGCCGAGCGCCATCAGCTTCGCCTCTGCGACTTCGCGCCGCATCGGGGCCATGCCGCAATTGGTGGTCGCGATGATGTTCTCTTTCGGCACCACCTTCATGACGTCCTCGAGTGTCTTGCAGACGTCTTCGGCGGTCTCGATCTCGTCGCTGGCGACATCGATGACGCCCGCCTGGACGATCTTGTTCTTGAGCAGGCCGAGCAGCTCGATCGGCACCTTCGAATTGCGGCATTCGACCGCGACCTGCTGAATGCTGCTGGCGTCGATGACCGGGAAGGTCTCCTCATATTGCCGCCACTCGCTGCCGAGCGTTTCCTTCCAGTCGGTGTTGGCCTTGATGCCGTAGCCGTAGCAGATGTGGACCGCGGTCGGGCACGTCAGGCCTTCGGCGGCGCGCTCCAGCGCCTTGATGCCCCAGTCGCGCACCTCGTCCATGTAGACGTTGAAGGCGGGCTCATCGAACTGGATCATGTCGATGCCGTCGTCGTGCAGCGCCTTGGCCTCCTGGTTCAACAGCTCGGCGAAGGCGAACGCCATCTTGACGCGGTCGCCATAGTAGTTGTCGGCGATGGTGTCGATGATCGTCATCGGCCCCGGCAGCGTGAACTTCACGGCGCGCGTGGTGTGCGTGCGCGCGATCCGCGCCTCGTCGCCATGGACGCGGCCCTTGAGCGACAGCGGCGCCACGACTTGCGGCACCATCGCCTTGTAGCGGTCCTTGCGGATGCCCATCTCGACCTTGTGCGCGAAGTCGATGCCCTCGACGCGCTCGAGAAAGCCGTGCACGAAATGCTGCCGCGACTGCTCGCCCTCGGTGAGGATGTCGATGCCGGAATCCTCCTGCAGCTTCAGCGCCAGGATGGTGGCATCGCGCTTGGCGCGCGCGAGCTCGTCGCCCTTCGACTTCCACGGCGCCCACAGCACGTTCGGCTCGGCCAGCCATTCCGGCTTCGGCAGCGAGCCCGCGATGGTCGATGCAAACAGCATGGTCGTATTCTCCGGCGTAGGGGCAGTCAGGCTTGAGCGCCTGTCTGCCATGGCTTACCCTTCCCGTACAGAAGAACGAGCCGCGTCATGCGTTCCGCAGCGCGGCATAATGGGTCGGGAACGAAGCTCGGGGAAGGCATGATCGACCTCTATTATGCGCCGACGCCGAACGGCTGGAAGATCTCGATCATGCTCGAGGAACTCGGGCTGCCTTATACGGTCATTCCCGTCGACATCCGGGCCGGCGACCAGTTCAAGCCGGAGTTCCTCGCGATCAGCCCGAATAACCGCATTCCCGCGATCGTCGATCGCGCGCCGGCTGACGGAGACGAGCCGTTCTCGGTGTTCGAGACCGGCGCGATCCTGATCTATCTCGCCGACAAGACCGGGCGTTTTCTGCCGCAGGAGATTCGGGCGCGTTCGCGCGTGATCCAATGGGTGATGTGGCAGATGGCGGGTCTCGGGCCGATGATGGGGCAGCATGGCCATTTCGCGCTGTATGCGGCGGAGAAGATCCCTTACGCGATCCAGCGCTACCGCGACGAGGTCGCGCGTCTTTTCCACGTGCTCGACGTCCAGCTCGGCAAGACCGGCGCCCACGTCGCCGGCGACGACTACACGATCGCCGATATGGCCTGCTTTCCCTGGATCATGACGCACAAGGCGCAAGGCTTTACGCTCGACGACTATCCGAACATCAAGCGCTGGTACGCGAGCTTGCGCGCGCGGCCGAAGCTGCAGGCGGGGCTCGCAATTGGCAAGTTCGTCAAGGAGCCGTTCAACGACGAGACGCGCCACGTGATGTTCGGCGCGCGGGCGAAGGAAATGACGGGGAGATCGTGAGCGAACGCCACGGCGTCGCGAGGAGAGTGGTGGCAAACTGTCCAGACTGTGCCTCGTAGCCCCTGGATTGCTTCGTCGCTTCGCTCCTCGCAATGACGGAGAGAGTAGGGACGCCAGTTCTCTCCGCCGTCATTGCGAGCGGAGCGAAGCAATCCAGGGGCCGCACAAATAGTCTGCATAAATCGACACTCTCAATGACGAACTCATAAAGACCTTGAGGAACCACGATGATCGAATTCTTCTTCGACTGCTCCAGCCCCTGGACCTATCTCGCCTTCCACAACATCCAGCCGCTGGCAAAGGAGTTCGACGTCGACATCGTCTGGCGCCCCATTCTGGTCGGCGGCATCTTCAACACTGTCAATCCCAGCGTCTATGCGCAGCGTGAGAAGCCGGTGCCGGCCAAGGCGGCCTATATGCTGAAGGACCTGAACGACTGGTCGCGCTCGGCCGGGCTCAAGATCAAGATGCCGCCTTCGGTGTTTCCGGTGAACAGCGTCAAGGCGATGCGCGCCTGCATCTGGTTCGGCAACGAGGCCATGGTGCCGTTCGCGCGAGCCGTGTTCGAGATCTATTGGGGCGAGGACCAGGACATCTCGAAGGATGCGGTACTGACCGAGGTGTGCCGGCGTGCCGGCGTCGATGCGAAGGCGTTGTTCGACGGCATCGCACAGCAGGGCGTCAAGGATCAGCTGCGCATCAACACCGAGGAGGTCGTCAAGCGCGGCGGCTTCGGTTCGCCGACGATTTTCGTCGATGTCAAAGACATGTATTTCGGCAACGACCGGCTGCCGCTGATCCGCGAAGCGCTGGCGAAGCGGAAGGCGGGCTGATGCCGCGGGCGATCGTCTGCCGCGAGCTCGGGCCGCCGGAGAAATTGCGGCTCGAAGAGCTGCCGCCGCGCGCGCTGGGACAAGGCGAGGTGCGGGTGAAGATCCGCGCTGCCGGGATCAATTTTCCGGACATTCTGATGGCGGCCGGCGAGTACCAGTTGAAGCCGGAACTGCCGTTCACGCCCGGCGTCGAGGCGTCGGGCGCCATCATGGAGCTCGGGCCCGATGTCAACGGCTACGCCGTCGGCGACCGCGTCATCGTGCGCATGCGCTTCGGCGCCTTTGCCGAGGAGGCGGTCGTCGCGTCGAGCCAGCTCACGCCGCTGCCGTCACCCTTCGACTATGCGGAGGGCGCGACCTATCTGGCCGGCCACGGCACCGCGCATCACGCGCTGGTCGATCGCGGCCAGCTCAAGCCGGGCGAGACGCTGCTGGTGCATGGCGCCGGCGGCGGCGTCGGGCTTGCCGCGGTCGAGCTCGGCAAGCTGCTGGGCGCCACCGTGATCGCGGCGGCGTCATCGGAGGAGAAGCTCGCGGTGGCCCGTGCGCGCGGTGCCGATCATCTCGTGCTGTATGCGCGCGAGCCGTTCCGCGACGCCGTCAAGCGCATCACGGATGGACGCGGCGTCGATGTGGTGTTCGATCCGGTCGGCGGCGAGGTGTTCGAGAACAGCGTCCGCTGCATCGCCTGGGGCGCACGGCTGCTGGTGATCGGCTTCACCGGCGGCATCGGCCTGGCGCGGACGAATTTGATCCTGATGAAGGGCGCCAGCGTGCTCGGCGTCCGCGCCGGTGAAGCCGTGCGGAAAGATCCCGCGCTCGGCGAGCGTCGCATGGCCGCGCTGCTGGATCTCGCGGAGCAGGGCAAGCTGCGGCCGAACGTGTCGCATCGGGTGCCGTTCGAGGATTATGCCGCGGCGATGCGGCTGCTGATCGATCGCAAAGCGATCGGCCGCGTGGCGCTGGTGATGGAGTGAAGGGAGGCTGCACAGCCTGGCCGGCACCGCGCAAATGAATGCACACTCTCTCGTTTGTCATTCCGGGGCGCGCGTAGCGCGAGCCCGGAATCCATAGCCACAGGTCGTCATGTGAGGCGAGATTTCCGTGGCGCGGTCTTCGACAAACCCTCCGTTCGGGGATATGGATTCCGGGCTCATTCGCGCGCGAAATGGCGAAGCCATTTCGCGCGCGAATGCCCCGGAATGACGTGGGAGAGAGGCGGGCTCACCCTCGCAGACCTACTTGTACTCCCGCTCGTCCCACCACGGGAAATAGTCCGGCATGTCGGCCGTGACCGTGTTCTTGAACTGCGCGGGACGCTTCTCCAGGAACGACACCACGCCTTCCTTGACGTCATCAGAGCGACCCCGCGCGTAGATGCCGCGGCTGTCGACCTTGTGGGCCTCCATCGGATCGTCGGCGCCCATCATGCGCCACATCATCTGGCGGATCAGCGCGACCGACACCGGCGCGGTCTTGTCCGCGATCTCGCGCGCCAGTGCGCGCGCGGTCGGCAGCAGTTCGTCCGGCGGCACCACCTTGCTGACGAGACGGCCGGCCAGCGCCTCCTGGGCCGGGAAGACGCGGCCGGTGTAGCACCATTCCAGCGCCTGCGAGATGCCGACGATGCGCGGCAGGAACCAGCTCGATGCCGCCTCCGGCACGATGCCGCGCTGGGAGAACACGAAGCCGAACCGCGCGGCTTCCGAGGCGATGCGGATGTCCATCGCGAGCTGCATGGTGACACCGATGCCGACGGCCGGGCCGTTCACCGCGGCGATGACCGGCTTCAGCGACTTGAAGATGCGCAGCGTGACCTGGCCACCGCCATCGCGGACCTGCGGATCGGAATAGTCGACGCGGCCGTCGGCATGCCGCTTCACCGGCCCGCGCTTGGCATCGCGATCGAACGTGTCGGCGCCGGAGGAGAGGTCGGCGCCGGCGCAGAACGCGCGGCCCGACCCGGTGACGATGATCGCCCTGACACCATCGTCCTTGTCGGCGCGGTCGAAGGCGTCGATCAGCTCTTCCATCATGGTGCCGGTGAAGGCGTTCAGCTTCTCCGGCCGGTTCAAGGTGATGGTGAGGATCTTGTCGGCGACGTCGTAGAGGATGGTCTGGTAGGCCATGAGCGTTTCCTGATGTTGTTGTCGTGGCGTTTGTTAGTTGGTTGCTCGTGCCACAATCTCCGCCGTCATTCCGGGATGCGCCCTATTGGGCGCAGGCCCGGAACCCATAACCACGATCGTGAGTATGGATTCCGGGCTCGTGCTTCGCACGCCCCGGAATGACGACGAAATTGAGATCGGCGATGGCGATACAGTAGTTCAGCGCGCGGCCAACGCAAAGTGTGCATGACATTCCGCAGGGCGGGCAAAAACAATGCGCGCAGCATTGCTCTCCCGGCAAGCGATGCAGCAGTGATCGGGTCTACGCTCTCTCCCGCGTCATTGCGAGCGCAAGCGAAGCAATCCAGAGTCGTGGGCGGGACTCTGGATTGCTTCGCTTCGCTCGCAATGACGGAGGAGGAGGCAGTGGATAGGCTTCACTTGACCTTCGGCCACGGCCGCTGCTCGCCACGCAATCCTTCGAACGTCTTGGCCATGCCGAGCACGCCGACATCGTCGAAGCGGCGGCCGACGATTTGCAGGCCGATCGGGAAGCCGTGGTCATCGTACCCGGCATTCACAGAGATCGCCGGGTTCTCCGACATGTTCCATGGCACGGTGTAGGTGATGTGCTCGAACGGCTTCTCGGGGTCGTTGACCGGCGAGGCGAATTCGGCCGGGAATTTCACGCCCGGCGAGACCGGCGAGATGATGTAGTCGAATTCGGTGAACAGTTTTGCGGCGGCTGCGCGCAGCGCCATCGTGACGTTGAAGCCCCTGACGACCTCGACGCCGGACAGGTCAGCACCGCGCTCGGCCCATTGGAGGATGTAGGGCAGGGTCTTCGCGCGCACTTCCGGCGCGAGCCGGGCGAGATCGTCCCACAGCCGCGCGCGCCAGAAATTGTCGAGGCCATCGAGCATCTCGCGGGTGAGAAAGCCCTTGGTCTCGGTCACGACCGCGCCGGCCTCCTCGAACGCTTTGGCCGCCGCCAGCGTCGTCGCGCGCACCGGCTCTTCCAGCGCTTGGCCGACGCCGCCGAGATCGAGCATCAGCCCGATGCGCAGCTTGCGCACCGGTTTCTCCGCGACCTTCCAGTGCAGGTCGGACGGCGGCAGCGCCGTGCCGTCGCGGCGGTCGGGTTTCGACAGCACGCTCATCATCAGCGCGGCATCGTCGACGATGCGCGTCATCGGGCCGGCGACGCGGCCGACATAGGGGGGATCGATCGGCACCCGGCCGAAGCTCGGCTTGAGGCCGACCAGGCCGCACCACGACGCCGGCAGCCGGATCGAGCCGCCGATGTCGGTCCCGACATGCAGTGGGCCATAGCCGGCAGCGGCCGCGGCGCCCGCACCGGCGCTGGAGCCGCCGGGGTTCATGCGCAGATCCCACGGATTGCGCGTCAGCGGGTGGAAGCTCGACAGGCCCGACGACAGCATGCCGTAGTCGGGCATCGTGGTCTTGGCGAAGATGATCGCGCCGGCTTCGCGCAACCGCGCCACCGGCGGCGCGTCGGCCGCGAGCGGCGCCCGCGCGACGCTGGCCGCGCCGAGCGGCATCGGCTGGCCCTTGGTCGCGATGTTGTCTTTCACCGTCGCCGGCACGCCGTCGAGCACGCCGGCCGGCTCGTCATTGGCCCAGCGTTCCGTCGAGGCCTTCGCCGCGGCGCGCGCCGCGTCGACGTCGAGCAGATACAGCGCCTTGATCTCAGGCTCCCATGCCGCGACATGCGCCAGCACGTCGTCCATCACTTCGGATGGCGAGAACTGGCGCGCGCGGTAGCCGGCGATCAGGTCGACGGCGGAGAGATCGTGCAACGAGGTGACGTCGTCTGAAACGGGCTTGTGCATGCTGGTCCTCCGTCGCCGAAGTTCGTCTCAATTCCAGGCCCGCTCATTGACATACGTCAGGCGGCGCTAGGCCGCCGCCAGACGGGTCTCGATGATCCGGGCGAACATGCTGGCGCCGATCGGCAGGATCTTGTCGTCGAGCACGTAGCCGGGATTGTGCACCGGCACCGAGCCGTCATGGCCGACCCAGAAATAGGCGCCCGGGATGGTCTGCAGCATGTCCGCGAAATCCTCGCTGCCCATCTTCGGCGTCGAGCGCGTCAGCACCTTGGACGGCTCGACGACGGTGCGCGCGACCTCCTCGACGACCTTCGACTGCTCCTCCTGGTTGACCAGGACGCTGAAAGTGTCGCGGATGTCGACGTCGATCTCGCAGTTGAACGCCGCCGCCATGCCGGCGCAGATCGCGCGCATGCGCTCGCGCACCAGCGCGCGGACGTTGTCGGAGAAGGCGCGGACGGTGCCGCACAGCCAGGCATCGCCCGGAATGACGTTGTAGGCCGATCCGGCATGGATCTGGGTGATCGAGACCACGGCGGCCTGCAGCGGTTCGACGTTGCGGCTCACGATGGTCTGGATCGCCTGCGCGACGCTGGTCGCGATCACCACCGCGTCCTTGGAGCGCTCGGGCATCGCGCCATGGGCGCCGTAGCCGGAGATGCGGATGTCGAAGAAGTCGGCGCCGGCCATGGCGGGGCCGGGCAGGATCGCGATCTCGCCATGGGCGAGGTCCGGCGCGTTGTGCAGGCCGTAGAGCTCGTCGCAGGGGAATTTCTGGAACAGGCCGTCCTTGATCATCGCGCGCGCGCCGCCGAGGCCTTCCTCGGCCGGCTGGAAGATGAAATGCACGGTGCCGTCGAAATTGCGGGTCTCGGCGAGATAGCGCGCGGTGCCGAGCAGCATCGTGGTGTGGCCGTCATGGCCGCAGCCGTGAAAGCGGCCCGGAATGGTCGAGCGCCACGGCAGATTGGTGTTCTCCTCCATCGGCAGCGCGTCCATGTCGGCGCGCAGGCCGATCTTTTTGCTGCTGTCGCCCTTGCCCTTGAGCACGCCGATCACGCCGGTGCCGCCGAGGCCGCGATGCACCTCGATACCCCATTGCGCGAGCTTCTCGGCGACGATGCCGGAGGTGCGCGTCTCCTCGAAGCCGATTTCGGGATGCGCGTGCAGGTCGCGGCGGATGGCGGTGAGCTCGTCGGCGTAGCCTTGGATGCGATCGATCGTGGGCATGGGTGTGTTTCCGTTGATGAGGTTTAAGCGTTGAACGCCGGGCCGTTCGGCTTGAGGCGAATGCCCGGACGCAGGCGCGCCCAGGGCAGGGTGGAGGGATCGGCGGGCATCGCGCCGGGCGCGGCGCAGATCAAAAGCTGCTCTGCGATCGGCTCGAAATCGGCGCGGAAATGCACCGAGCTCTTGTTGACCAGGATCGCCTGCTCGGTCGGTTCGATGCCGACGAAGCGATACATCTCCTGGTCGGCGAGCTGCGACTTGTGCGAGGCCACGACCACGCGGACGTCGCCGATGCGCAGGCAGGCGGAGGGTCCCATCTCCATCTTGCGGCCGCCGTAGAATGGGCCGGGCGCGATGAAGCGGCCGTCGGAGATCTTTTCGACGATGAAACTCTCCTCGAACGGCGCATCGCCGGGAATGCCGCTCTTGCCGCCCAGCGACAGCGTGATGGTCGCGCCTTCGCCGGCCGCATGCGCAGCGAGCGCCGATTGCGGGTCGTAGATCATGCCGATCGCCGCACGGCTGGCCCGGTTGCGCACCAGCGCGCGGAGCATGCCCGTGGTGTCGGAATCGCCGCCGGCTCCGGGATTGTCCTGGGTATCGGCGATCACGATCGGCCGCGTCGCATTCTTCGCCAGCATCATGGCATGGCGGACGCCCTCGTCGGGGGTGTAGATGCGGCCGTCGAAATCATCCTCGTGGCCGGTGACAATGGCCGCGATCGCATCTGCGGCGGCGTCGGCGTCGGCCTGCGTGCGGCCATAGGCGAACACGCTCGGACCGCAGTGTACGAAGTCGGCGGCGGGGAAGCCCGGCGCGAAGGACAGCGTCGGCACGGCCTCGCTCTGCATCGCGGCGAGCTTCTCGTAGATGCCTTTGGTGGGCTGGTCGTTGGTGCACTGCCAGCTGATCGGGATCAGGAACGGCAGCTGCCGGAACGCCTTCGCCAGCGGCTGCTTCGTGCGCAGCAGCAGCGCGAGGTGCTCGGCGCAGGCGCGGCCGGTGTCAGCCATGTCGGTGTGCGGATATTTGCGATAGGCGATCAGCGCGTCCGCATGCGCCATCATCTCGGGCGTGACGTTGGCGTGCAGATCGAGGCTCGCCACCAGCGGCACATCGGGGCCGATCGCCTGGCGCACGCGGGCGAGGATCTCGCCTTCGCCGTCGTCGAAATGCTCCGGCACCATCGCGCCGTGCAGGTCGAGATAGACGCCGTCGAGCGGCAGGGCCGCCTTGATGCGGTCGACCATCACGGTCGTGATGCGCTCGAACGCATCCTTGGTGACATGGGCCGAGGGGCTTGCCGCGCAGGCGATGGTCGGCACGATCTCCCAGCCGTTGGCCTCCGCAACCGCGATGAAGCCCGATTGGCCGGCATTGATGCCGCGCATCGTCGTCATGACGCTCGCTGCGTCAGCGATGGAGGCGCGGCCGCCGCCATGCATGAAGTCGTCGTAATCCGCTTTCGTCGGTGCGAAGGTGTTGGTTTCGTGCAGAAAGCCGCCGATCGCGACGCGCGTCATTACTTCGCCTCTGGCCGTGAAATGGAGTGGCGACGTTAGACTGTGCCCTGCGGCCCGCGCAAGCGACGGAGCGATGCCGTTTTGCATGCCGCTTGAGCGGCCATCGATCGGCATCCCCGCAAACAGGGTGATGGAGACGAACTATCCCTCCCTCGTCATTCCGGGGCGGCCTCGTCCGCCGCAGGCGGAGGAGGGCGAGCCCGGAATCCATAACCCCAGGGAGTTCTTCGGGGCACGCCGGTGTCCACCAGCTGTCGTAACCATATCCGCCCGTGGGTATGGATTCCGGGCTCGCGCTTGCCGCCGACATGGCTGCGCCATGCCGTCGGCAAGCACGCCCCGGAATGACGGGAGGAGGGATTTGGCCTCCCGTCTCCCTCCGGCGTTCGCTGATCGACTACGCCACCGCCTCCGAGACCGGACGGAAGTTGGCAAAATCCCAGTTCCGGCCCGGAGCGGCTTCGAGCAGGGACTTGGTGTAGGCTTCCTTCGGATGCGTCAGGATCTCGCCGGCGGGTCCTTGCTCGACGATGCGGCCCTTCTGCATCACCACGACCTCGTCGCAGATCTGCGCGGCGACGCGCAGATCGTGGGTGATGAACAGGATGGCGATGCCGAGGCGGCGCTGGATCTCGTCGAGCAGCTCCAGCACCTGCGCCTGCACCGACACGTCGAGCGCGGACACGGCTTCGTCGGCCACCAGCACGTCCGGATCGAGCGCGAGCGCGCGCGCGATCGCGATGCGCTGGCGCTGGCCGCCGGAGAACTGGTGCGGATAGCGCGAGATCGCATCCGCCGGCAGGCCGACCAGCTCGAGCAGCTCGCGCGCCCGGGCCATCGCCTTGTCGTGCGAGGTGCCGTAGTTGATGGGGCCCTCGGCGATGCTTTCGCCGACCGTGAGGCGCGGGTTGAGCGAACGGTAGGGATCCTGGAACACGATCTGGATGCGCTTGCGGTGCGGCTGCAGCAGCCGACGCGTCAGGATCGAGATCTCGTGGCCGGCGAGGCGGACGCCGCCGGAGGTCGGATCGATCAGGCGCACGATGCAGCGCGCCACCGTCGACTTGCCGGAGCCGCTCTCGCCGACGATGCCGAGCGTACGGCCCTTGCGCAAGGTTAGCGAGACGTTCTGCGCGGCGACGACCTCGCGCGGCTTCCCGAGGAAGGAGCGCTCACGATAGACCTTGCCGAGATCGTTGGTCTCAAGCACCACCGGCTCGGTGCTGTCCGGGCGCGGCGGCCGCGGAATGAGGCTCGGCACCGAGGACAGCAGGTTGCGCGTGTAGTCCATCTCGGGCGCGCGCAGGATCTTGTCGAGCGCGCCGGTCTCGACCAGGCGGCCCTGGCGCATGACCGCGACGCGGTCGGCGATCTCGGCGACGACGCCCATGTCGTGGGTGATGAACAGCACCGCGGTGCCGTGATCGCGCTGCAACTCGCGGATCAAGGAGAGGATCTGCTTCTGCGTGGTGACGTCGAGCGCGGTGGTCGGCTCGTCGGCGATCAGGAGCTTGGGCTCGAGCACCAGTGCCATCGCGATCATGATGCGCTGGCGCTGGCCGCCGGAGAGGCGGTGCGGATAGGAGCCGAAGATGCGCTCGACGTCGGGCAGGTGGACCTGCTCCATCATGTCGAGGATGCGCTTGCGGCGCGCGCGCGCATCCAGCGAGGTGTGGGCGCGCAAGACTTCGTCGATCTGACGACCGACCGGAACGACCGGATTGAGCGCGGTCATCGGCTCCTGGAAGATCATCGCCATCCGCGTGGCGCGCAGCTCGCGCAGCCGGCGATCACTGGCGGTCAGCAGCTCCTCGCCGACGAGCTTCACGCTGCCGCCGACGGCATGCAGCGCGTTCTTCGGCAACAGGCCCATGGTGGTGAGCGACGTCACCGACTTGCCGGAGCCGCTCTCGCCGACGACGCAGAGCGTCTCGCCCTTTTCGACCTTGATCGAGACGCCGTCGATGATGCGCGGGCCGTTCGGGTTCTTGGTCTTTCCGACGGTGACGACGAGATTGTCGATGTCGAGGATGGTATCGGTCATGCGTTCATTTCTCCACCGTCATTGCGAGGAGCGTCAGCGACGAAGCAATCCAGAGCTCCGGGCGCGGCCCCTGGATCGCGTCGCTTCGCTCGCGATGACGAAAAACCATTTTCACTTGCCGGCCTCGCGCTGCTTCATGCGCGGGTCGAGCGCGTCGCGGGCGGCGTCGCCGATCAGGTTGATCGACAGAATCGCGATCGACAGCAACAGGCCCGGCCAGAAGATCAGCGACGGCTTGACCTGGAAGTAGGAGCGGCCCTCGGCCATGATGTTGCCCCAGGTCGGCGTCTCCGGGCTGATGCCGGCGCCGAGGAACGACAGTATCGCCTCGGTGAGAATCGCGGCGGCGCAGATATAGGTGCCTTGGACGATCAGCGGCGCGATCGTGTTCGGCATCAAATGCCGCCACATGATCTTGGGCATCGAGGTGCCCAGCGAAATCGCGGCCTCGACGTAGGGCTCCTCGCGTGCGGTCAGAACGACCGAGCGGACGAGGCGCGCGACGCGCGGAATCTCGACGATGGTGATCGCGATCATCACGGTGCCGACGCTGGCGCCGGACAGCGACACCACGGCGATGGCGAGCAGGATGCTCGGGATCGCCATCAGGCCATCCATCACGCGCATCATGATGGCGTCGACCCAGCGGAAGAAGCCGGAGACGAGGCCGATGACGAGGCCGATCGCGATCGAGATGATCGCAGCGCCGACGCCGACCAGGAGCGAGATGCGGCCGCCATAGATGGTGCGCGACAACAGGTCGCGGCCGTAGGCGTCGGTGCCGAGCAGGAATTGCGCGCTCGACGGCTTCAGCCGTTGCGACGGTGCGAGCAGCACCGGATCATGCGGCGCCAGCAGCGGCGCCAAGACCGAGACGATCACGATCAGCGACAGGCACACGGTGGCCACCGCGATGATCGGGGTCGAGGTGAGGAAGCCGAACCGGGGCCCCAGTCGCGTGGTGACCGGAATCGACGGCTCGGGAGTGGTAACGATCGCCATCGGGTTGGCCTCAGTAGCGGATGCGTGGATCGAGGATAGTATAGGCGAGGTCGATCAGGAGATTGACCGCGAGATAGATGAAGGAGGTCAGCAGGATCATGCCCTGGATCACCGGGTAGTCGCGCGCCAGCACGGCATCGACCGTGAGCCGCCCGATGCCGGGCAGGTTGAAGACGCTCTCGGTGACGACGACGCCGGAGATCAGCAGCGCAAAGCCGGAGCCGATCACGGTGATGACGGGCACGGCGGCATTGCGCAGCGCATGGCGCAGCAGCACCGCGACTTCGCTGACGCCCTTGGCGCGCGCGGTGCGCACGAAGTCCTCGCCGAGCACGTCGAGCATGGCGGCGCGCGTCATGCGCGCGATCAGCGCGACGTAGATGAAGGACAGTGCGCAGGTCGGCAGGATGATGCGTTCGAAGAACGGCCCGAAGCCGACGCTGATGCTGCGGAAGCCCTGCACGGGCACCCAGCGCAGGTTGATCGCGAACACCTGGATCAGGATGTAGCCGATCACGAACACCGGCACCGAGAAGCCGAGCACCGAGAGCGCCATCACGAAGCGGTCGATCCAGGTGCCGTGCTTCCACGCCGCGATCACGCCGAGCGGGACGGCGACGAGGATCGAGAGGACGATCGTCGTCAGCGCGACCGAGATCGACGGCTCGATGCGCTGGCCGATCATCTGCAGCACCGGCACCTTGGAGATCAGCGACACGCCGAGATCGCCGTGCAGCAGCTGATTGATCCAGGTGAAGAACTGGATGTAGAGCGGCTCGTTCAGTCCGAGCGTGGTGCGGATGCGCTCGAGCTGCTCGGGCGTGGCGTTGTCGCCGGCGAGAATCGCGGCGGGATCGCCGGGCGTCAGCCGCAGCAGGAGAAAGACGAACAGCGCCACCACGCCCATCACGGGGATGGATGCGAGGATTCGGCGAAGCAGGTAACCGATCATCTTGAGAGAACCGCCTTCATGGTGCTGGGACGACGCTCACGACGTAACAGAGTTCTTGCGTGAGCGAGTTTGCATGTCACCGATATCAATCGCTTTCAAGGTCTCCGACGGCATCGCTGATGACGCGGCATTCGCGTTCATCGCAACTCGTCGCAATTGCGAACAATGTCGCAGGAACTTTGCAAGGCGCATGCCATCATGCGCGCGCCGTTGCGCGAAAGTCCATCGTTTTGGTCCCGGAAAATGAAACCTTGCTGCTACGCAGCAGGAATTGTCCCGAGGCAGGAGCTGGCCGGTGGCAGAAACGCGGCGATCCTATGTACACAAACGAAATCGCCGTGGCGGCGTACCGTCGAAAGCACCGCTGAGCGCGCCCAGCGATGCCTGGCCTTAGCCGCCGCTCTGCCCATGCCGCGGGCTCATGCCAGCGTCGCGAGCAGGCCGGCCATGAGCCGGCCGCGCTCGGCGAGGCTGTCGATCTCGATATACTCGTTCAACGTGTGCATGTCGGCGCCGCGCACACCCAGGCCGTCGAGCGTGGGGATACCGAGCGCGCCGGTGAAATTGCCGTCGGAGCCGCCGCCCGCGGAGCCATGGGGCAGGGACATGCCGAGCCGCTCGGCAATGCCGCGCGCCTGCTCGTAGAGCGCCATGGTTCCGGAATCCGGCTCCCATACGGGGCGCGTCACGCCGCGTGTGACCTTGAACGCGACGTCATCATTGGTGCCGGACAGCGCCAGCATGCGCTCGACGCCGCGATCGAGATCGGCCTGGCGCTTGGCCATGCTGAGCGCTTCGCCGGTGCAGGTGGTGGCGACACAGTTGACCCATTGGCCGCCATGCACGATGCCGACCGAGAAGGTGCAGTCCTCCGTGGTCATCGCATCGATCGCGAGAATCTGCCGCGCCATTTCCCGGATTGCGGAACGGCCGGCGCCGAGCCGCGCGCCGGCATGGCTCGGGCGCCCCGTGGCTTCGAGATTGAAGCGGGCGATCGCGTAGCGGCCGGTGACGACGCCGTTGTCGACGCGGCCCGGCTCGGGCACCAGCACGTATTTGTTGCGCTTCGCCTCGGCCTCGATGATGTCGCGTGTCGACGGCGTGCCGACTTCCTCGTCCGGCGTGAACAGGACGGTGATCGGCAGCGGCGTCGCGATCGAAGCCTGCATCAGCTGGCGGATGGCTTCGAGCGACAGGTAGTTGCCGCCCTTCATGTCGCAGATCCCGGGGCCATGACAGCGGCTGCCGTCGCGTCGCCACGGCAGCTTCGCCAAGGTGCCAACAGGGTGAACGGTATCCATGTGACCGGCGATGAGGATGCCCGGCTCGCCCTGGCGCGGGTGGGGGAAGCGGGCGCGGACGCAGCCGGCGAAGCCGTCGCGGCCGGCGATGCGTTCGATCGTCGCACCCATGATCGCCATATCGCGTGCGGCGAGGCCGAGCATGCGCTCGACCGCCGCAGCGTCCCAGGTTGGACTCTCGCACTCCACCCAGCCGCGCAAGCCCTGCAGCATGGCGTCGGTATCGAAGGGAAGATCGGCTGGATTCATGGTGGCTCTCTTTTGGCGGCGCTCTTCGAGCTTGTCGTTGTCTTGTCACACGAGACGGAGTCGGGCGCTTTGTAAAGCGAAAGCTGTGCGAGCGTTAACGCCGTTCTCGGCTGCAACGGGCATGCGCGGAATGCGGATTGACGTGAAAGGCGACCTCTGCAACTGTCAAAATCTCACGTCCTGCAGCGTGTTAGTTCGCACAAGGATTGATCTGCACGCACAACGAATGATCTGAATCTGATCGATTTCAGGTCAACCCTTCCCTTCAGGAGACCTCGTAATGTTCCACACCCCGCGCTGGAAAGGCCTGATGCTCGCCACGAGCGTCGCCGTTTCCATGCTCTCGATCTCGACGGCGCTGACTACACAGGCGATCGCAGCGGGCAAGAAGACCATCACGGCGGTGATGCATTCGGATCTGCGCGTCATCGACCCCGGATTCACGACGGCCTACATCACGCGTGACCATGGCTACATGGTCTACGACACGCTGCTGGCGACCGATTCGAACTTCAAGATCCAGCCGCAGATGGCGGACTGGAAGGTCTCCGACGACAAGCTGACCTACACCTTCACCCTGCGCGACGGCCTGAAGTGGCACGACGGCACGCCGGTGACGGCGGAGGACTGCGTCGCCTCGCTGAAGCGCTGGGGCCGCAACGACGGCATGGGCCAGAAGCTGATGGACTTCACGGCGAGCCTGGAGGCGCCGGATGCCAAGACCATCGTGCTCAAGCTGAAGGAGCCCTACGGTCTCGTGCTGGAGTCGATCGGCAAGCCGTCGTCGCTGGTGCCGTTCATGATGCCGAAGCGTCTCGCCGAGACGCCGCAGGGGCAGCAGATTCCCGAGCAGATCGGCTCCGGCCCGTTCAAGTTCGTCAAGGCTGAATTCCAGCCCGGCGTGAAGGCGGTCTACGAAAAGAACACCGACTACGTGCCGCGCAAGGAGCCCGCAAGCTGGGTTGCCGGCGGCAAGGTCGTGAAGGTCGACCGCGTCGAGTGGATCACGATGCCGGACGCGCAGACTGCGGTGAACGCGCTGCAGTCGGGCGACATCGACTTCATGGAAAACCTCCCTTACGACATGCTGTCGGTGCTGGAGTCGAATCCTGAGCTCAAGATCGATGTGCTCAACAAGTTCGGCTATCAGACCCTCGGCCGCATGAACTTCCTGAACCCTCCGTTCGATAACGTGAAGGTTCGTCGCGCGGCGTTCCTGGCGCTGAACCAGAAGGACGTGCTCGACGCGCTGGTCGGCAATCCGAAGTACCAGAAGGTCTGCGGCGCGGTGTTCGTCTGCGGCACGCCGCTGGAGACCGATATCGGCGCGGAGACGCTGATCAAGGGCAACGGCATGGCGGAGGCCAAGAAGGCGCTCGCCGAATCCGGCTATGACGGCACCCCGATCGCGATCATGGCGCCGGGCGACGTCACCACCCTGAAGGCGCAGCCGGTCGTTGCGGCGCAGCTGCTGCGCGAGGCCGGCTTCAAGGTCGACCTGCAGGCGACGGACTGGCAGACCGTGGTGACGCGGCGCGCCAGCCAGAAGCCGGTCAAGGAAGGCGGCTGGAACATGTTCTTCACCAACTGGGTCGGCGCCGACGTCGCCAATCCCGTGGCGAACGTGTCGGTCGGCGGCCGTGGCACTAAGGGCGGCTGGTTCGGCTGGGCCGAGGACGCCGAGATCGAGAAGCTGCGCGACGCCTTCGCGCGCTCGTCGTCGGCCGACGAGCAGAAGAAGATCGCGACCGAGATCCAGAAGCTCAACTACGAGCGCGTGATCTACGTGCCGCTTGGCCAGTATCTGGTTCCGAGCGGCTGGCGCAAGTCGCTGACCGGCATTCTCGATGGTCCGGCGACGCCGCTGTTCTGGAACGTCGACAAGAGCGAGTAGCTCGCGGCGTTCGATCGATCGACGTCACCAAGCGGCGGAGGCAACTCCGCCGCTTTTGTTTGCGGGGAGGCGGGGTGCCGTGGGGTGGGCGAAGCAGCCGCCGAGAGGCGGCAGCGTGCCCACCATCAGGCGGCATGTTCCGTGGTGATATGGTGGGCACGGCGCCTCTGCGATCTCGCAAGTACAAATAGCACTGCCGCGCCTTTGCCCACCCTACGGGAGCGGGACTGGTAATTGGATGCACGGCGGCCGGCGAAGGGCGCCAGCAATGCCGATTGACGTCCGCGAGAACTGTTGCAAGTCTTTCGCCCGCGGAACGAACGCTGGGCGGAGACCCTGAGAACGATGCTGCGACGCCCCAGCGGTCGCCGTGTCTCGATGAGTTTCGAGGCCGTCGTTCACCCCGTCACGTCAAGAGAGATCGCATGTCACCTCATCCGCGCCGGGCCCGTTCCGTGCTCGCGTCTTGGCTTGTTGCGTCCGCCGTCCTGCTCACACCGTGCCTCGTGCCCCAGGCCCTCGCCGCCGGTAAGAAGACCATCACCGCGGTGATGCATTCCGACCTGCGCGTCATAGACCCCGGGTTCACCACGGCCTACATCACCCGCGACCACGGCTACATGGTCTATGACACGCTGGTCGCCACGGATTCCAACTTCAAGATCCAGCCGCAGATGGCGGACTGGAAGGTCTCCGACGACAAGCTGACCTACACATTCACCTTGCGCGACGGCCTGAAATGGCATGACGGCACGCCGGTGACGGCGGAGGACTGCGTCGCTTCGCTGAAGCGCTGGGGCCGCAACGACGGCATGGGCCAGAAGCTGATGGACTTCACGGCGAGTCTGGAGGCGCCGGATGCCAAGACCATCGTGCTCAAGCTGAAGGAGCCTTACGGCCTGGTGCTGGAGTCGATCGGCAAGCCGTCCTCCTACGTGCCTTTCATGATGCCGAAGCGTCTCGCGGAGACGCCGCAGGGCCAGCAGATTCCCGAGCAGATCGGCTCCGGCCCGTTCAAATTCGTCAAGGCGGAATTCCAGCCCGGCGTGAAGGCCGTCTACGAGAAGAACACCGACTACGTGCCGCGCAAGGAGCCGGCAAGCTGGACCTCCGGCGGCAAGGTGGTGAAGGTCGATCGCGTCGAGTGGATCACGATGCCCGACGCGCAGACCGCGGTGAACGCGCTGCAGTCGGGCGACATCGATTTCATGGAGGCGCCGCCTTACGAGATGCTGCCGGCGCTGGAGGCGAACGCCGAGCTCAAGGTCGATGTGCTGAACAAGTTCGGCTTCCAGACACTCGGCCGCATGAACTTCCTCAACCCGCCGTTCGACAATGTGAAGGTGCGCCGCGCGGCCTTCCTGGCGCTGAACCAGAAGGATGTGCTCGACGCGCTCGTCGGCAATCCGAAGTATCAGAAGATCTGCGGCGCGGTGTTCGTCTGCGGCACGCCGCTGGAGACTGACGTCGGCGCGGAGACGCTGATCAAGGGCAACGGCATGGCGGAGGCCAAGAAGGCGCTCGCCGAATCCGGCTATGACGGCACGCCGATCGCGGTGATGGCGCCGGGCGATGTGGTCGCACTCAAGGCGCAGCCGATCGTCGCGGCGCAGCTGCTGCGCGAGGCCGGCTTCAAGGTCGACCTGCAGGCGACGGACTGGCAGACCGTGGTGACGCGGCGCGCCAGCCAGAAGCCGGTGAAGGAGGGTGGCTGGAACATGTTCTTCACCAACTGGGTCGGCGCCGACGTCGCCAATCCCGTGGCGAACGTGTCGGTCGGCGGCCGTGGCACCAAAGGCGGCTGGTTCGGCTGGGCCGAGGACGCCGACATCGAGAAGCTGCGCGACGCCTTCGCGCGCTCGTCGTCGCCCGAGGAGCAGAAGAAGATCGCCGCCGAGATCCAGAAGCTCAACTACGAGCGGGTGATCTATGTCCCGCTCGGCCAGTATCTGGCGCCGAGCGCGTGGCGCAAGACGCTGTCCGGCGTGCTGGACGGTCCGGCCACGCCGGTGTTCTGGAACATCGACAAGAAGGAGTAGGGGGCGTCGGGCGCCTCAACTCAGGCGCGCTCGAAACAGAGCACGCGGCGGGGCTGAGCCTCGCCGCGCGCAGGACCACAGGGCTGCACAGTCTCAGCAATGTGTGTCGCGGACGGCTTCCAGTCCTTCCACCATCAGCGGAGGCGTGAGCTGATCCTGCGACGGCGTCTTGCTCGCAGGAATCGGCGCGGCGGCGCGGCTCTTGTGCTGGGGCTTGACGGCGGCTTCGGTCGGCATCTCGTGCTCCCTGGTTGCGCTCATAACGGGCCAGCGTGTGCCGGGTTCCACGCGGCGGGACCGCTTCCGCCTGCGCGTGAGCGGGAGGCGATCCTTGCCATGCATCCAAGCCGATTGACCTCGGATGGAACTGCTGCAAGTCTGTGTTCCGCAAGCTTGTTTGCTCCGCGCTTTCATACGCTTGCCGGGCCTTGATCGCGGTCGGGACCGTCGGATGAAAGCTCACATCAAGAGATATTGCATGTCACATCCTTTGCGGCGGACCTCATCCGCGCTGATGTCCTGTCTGATTGCCGCGGCGATAGCGCTGTCGATGGGGCCAACGAGCACGGCCCTGGCTGCCGGCAAGAAGACGATCACGGCGGTGATGCATTCCGATCTGCGCGTGATCGATCCCGTGTTCACGCCGGCCTACATCACCCGCGACCACGGCTACATGGTCTATGACACGCTGCTCGGGACGGACGCGAAGTTTCAAGTCCAGCCGCAGATGGCGGAGTGGAAAGTCTCCGACGACAAGCTGACCTACACTTTCACGCTGCGCGACGGCCTGAAGTGGCATGACGGCACACCCGTGACCGCCGAGGACTGCGTCGCCTCGCTGAAGCGCTGGAGCCGCAACGACAGCATGGGCCAGAAGCTCATGGAGGCCACGGCCTCGCTCGAGGCCACCGATGCAAAGACGATCACCCTGAAGCTGAAGGAGCCCTATGGCCTGGTGTTGGAGTCGATCGGCAAGCCGTCCTCCTACGTGCCGTTCATGATGCCGAAGCGCCTCGCCGAGACGCCGCCCAACGCGCAGATCTCGGAGCAGATCGGCTCGGGACCGTTCAAGTTCGTCAAGGCGGAATTCCAGCCGGGCGTGAAGGCGGCGTACGAGAAGAACACCGACTACGTGCCGCGCAAGGAGCCGCCGAGCTGGACGGCCGGCGGCAAGGTGGTGAAGGTCGATCGCGTCGAGTGGATCTCGATGCCCGACGCGCAGACCGCGGTCAACGCGCTGCAGTCCGGCGACATCGACTTCATGGAGTTTCCGCCGCTCGATCTCGAGCCGGTGCTGTCCGCCAGCCCCGATCTGACGATGAACGTGCTGAACAAGTTCGGCTACCAGACGCTCGGCCGGATGAACTTCCTGTTTCCGCCGTTCGACAATGTGAAGATCCGCCGCGCGGCCTTCCTGGCGCTGAACCAGAAGGACGTGCTCGACGCGCTCACCGGCAATCCGAAATACTACACGATCTGCGGCGCCGTGTTCGGCTGCGGCACGCCGCTCGAGAGCGACGTCGGCTCGGAGACGCTGGTCAAGGGCAACGGCATGGAGCAGGCCAAGAAGCTGCTCGCCGAGGCCGGCTATGACGGCACGCCGGTCGTCATTCTCGCGCCCGGCGATGCGATCACGCTGAAGGCGCAGCCGGTGGTCGCCGCGCAATTGTTGCGCGCGGCCGGCTTCAAGGTCGATCTGCAGACGACGGACTGGCAGACCGTGGTGACGCGGCGCGCCAGCCAGAAGCCGCCGAAGGAGGGCGGCTGGAACATGTTCTTCACCAACTCGGTGATCGCCGACTCGGGCAACCCGATCGGCAGCACCTTCGTCAGCGCGCGCGGCCAGAAGAGCCCGTTCGGCTGGCCCGACGATCCGAAGATGGAGGAGCTGCGCGACGCCTTCGCGAAAGCCGGCACGCCGGAGGACCAGAAGCGCATCGCCGCCGAGATCCAGAAGGAAATCTACGACCAGGTGATCTACGTGCCGCTCGGCCAATGGTTCATGCCGAGCGCCTGGCGCAAGTCCATCACCGGCGTTCTCGAAGGGCAGGCGGTGCCCGTGTTCTGGAACGTCGACAAGAGCGAGTAGCTGACAGCGTGTGTAGCCCGCATGAGCATAGCGACATGCGGGTTCACCACCACCGTGCCCGAGACCCCGGATGTCGCTGCGCTCGTCCGGGCTACGCGCTCATCAGACTAATTGCTGATGAGTTGTCTAAGGGAAGATGGGCAAGCGGCCGCATTGCCCAGCCCATCGCGCGACATCATCCGCGCGCTCTGGCCAATGTGTCAGCGAATGCGCCAATCATCGAACGCAGTGCTACTCATCCGTGCAATCGCGCGCCAAAGTTGTAACGTATAGTTAACTCTTGGTTAGATCGAGTTGTCCTAGATTCGCGTTCCATCAGCGGAGCGCATGCACCAGATGGCGCGTTTCTTCAGACCGCATCGCGGTCACGGCCTGGCGGCGACATCTATCATCATGGGAGCGGTCCTGGCGCAGACGACGCCAGCCATTGCCGTCGACTGGACCGGTCTGGTGTCGACGGACTGGTTCAGCGCCGGCAACTGGACGGGCGCCGTCCCTGACAATACGACGAGTGTGGCGATCGACACCATCACCCCGAATACGGCGTTGGTCGGCGCGCCCGGCGCGACGGCGGCCGATCTGAGGATCGGCGTGTCCGCAACCGGCGCGTTGATGGTTCAGAGCGGCGGCACTCTCAACGCCACCCTCGGCGTCATCGGCGACACAGCGGGTGCGATTGGCACAGCGACTGTGGATGGCACAGGTTCAAGCTGGATCAACAGCGCCGATGTGATGGTCGGGAGCGCGGGCCAAGGCACGCTGATCATTCGCAATGGCGGCGCGGTGAGCAATGACTACGGTTATGTCGGCAACGATCATGGTGCGACCGGCGTTGTGACCGTGGATGGCGCCCATTCGACCTGGAGCAACATCTCCGATCTGCTCGTCGGCTCCAGCGGCAACGGCACGCTGACCATCCGCAACGGCGGCGCCGTGAGCAATGAATTCGGTTTTGTCGGCAATGACAGCGGCGCGACCGGCGTCGTCACGGTCGATGGCGTCGGGTCGACGTGGACCAACCGGGGGGAAGTGTATCTCGGCTCAGCCGGCAATGGATCTATGAGTATCCAGAACGGCGGCACAGCCACCAGCGGGACAGGCCTTGCTGCCATCAATCCCGGCTCGACCAGCGCTGTGACGGTGAGCGGCGCCGGCTCGCGCTGGACGGCTGCCGGCGATCTGTATTTCGGCAGCCGCGGCAGCGCGACGCTGACGATTCAGAACGGTGGTGTCGTGAACATTGGCGGCGGCAGCTATCTTGGCGTCGCATCGGGCGCAGTCGGCGGCGCGACCGTCGACGGCACCGGCTCGCGCTGGATCAGCACCGGCAATCTCGGCATCGGCTACCAAGGCAGCGGCGCGGTGACCATCCGCAACGGCGCAGCCGTGAGCAACGTCTTCGGCTCGCTCGCTGTCCAGGCCAATTCGACCGGCAATGTGACGGTGGATGGGACCGGCTCGACCTGGACGAATAGCGCGGATCTCCACGTCGGCTATGGCGGCAGCGGAGCGTTGACGATCAGCAATGGCGGCAGCGTGTCTGCCTCGACCATGTTCATCGCCTATCAGCCCGGCTCGAGCGGCAAGCTGATCATCGGCGCAGACGTCGGCCAGGCAGCCGCAGCGCCGGGAACGCTCAGCGCCGCTTCGGTCAACCTGGGGAACGGCAACGGCGAGATCGTGTTCAACCACACCGGCACGAACTACACCTTTGCGCCTCTCATCACAGGCAGCGGCGCAGGCACGCGAATGGTGCGCGTCGAGGCCGGCAAGACGATTCTCAGCGCGGCCAGCACCTACACGGGACCCACGATCATCAATGGCGGCACGCTGTCGGTGAACGGCTCGATCGCCGGTTCGGCTGTGACGGTGAATGCCGGCGGCACGCTTGGCGGCAACGGCACGGTCGGCAACACCACGATCAATGGCGGCAGGCTCGCGCCTGGCAATTCGATCGGTCTGCTGACCGTGAATGGCAGCCTGTCGTTCACCACGGCGGCGTCCTACATGCTCGAGATATCTCCGGCGAGCGCCGACCGCGTCAATGTGAGGGGAGCGGCGACTCTCTCTGGCGCCACGGTGAACGCGTCGTTTGCGACCGGAAGCTACGTCGCCAAGCGGTACACCATCATCAGCGCCGATGGCGGCATCCGCGGCACGTTCGGTCCGGTGGTGAACAGCAATCTGCCGTCGAATTTCACATCGAGCCTGAGCTACGACGCCAAAAATGCCTATCTCGATCTGGCCCTGGCCTTCATCCCACCGGCCAGGACCGGCCTCACCATCAATCAGACCAACGTCGCCAACGCGCTGGTCAACTCCTTCAACAGCCATGGCGGCATTCCGCTGGTCTATGGCGGGATGACCGCGCCGGCGCTGACACAAGCCGCAGGCGAGATTGCAACCTCGGTGCAGCCGACCATGGTGCGCGCCATCACGCAGTTTACCACGGCGATGACCGATGTCGGCGCCGCCGACCGCAGCCGCAACCAGGCGACAGCAACCGGCGCGCCCGATCAGGCCGATCTCGCGAACGCCTATGCCAGCGTCCCGCTCCGCGGCACCGTGGGTGATGCCTTCCCAAGTGCGGGCCATGCACCGCCATTCGAAGCGCGCTGGCGAACATGGGCCGCAGGCTTCGGCGGTGGCCAGATCACCGACGGCCATGCGGTGCTCGGATCCAGCGCCGCCACCAGCCGCATGTTCGGCGGCATGGCGGGGGCCGATCATTGGCTGTCGCCGTCGACAGTCGCCGGTTTCGCGCTCGGGGGCGGCGGCACCCATTTCAGCGTCGCCGCCGGCGGCAGCGGACGCAGCGACGTCTTGCAGGCCGGCGCATTTGTCCACCACATGACGGGTTCGGCCTATGTCAGCGCCGCCGCAGCCTATGGCTGGCACGACGTCACGACGGATCGGACGCTCACTATCTCCGGCATCGACCAGCTGCGCGCTCGCTTCAGCACCAGCAGTTTCGCAGGCCGTCTCGAAGGCGGCAGCCGCTTTGTGACACCCTGGTTCGAAGCCGTTGGCCTGACGCCCTATGCCGCCGCGCAGGTGACCACCACGCGGCTTCCTGCCTATGCCGAAACCGTAACCGCCGGCGGCAACGCCTTTGCACTGTCCTATCTCGCGAAAACCGTGACGGCGGGGCGGAGCGAACTTGGCGTGCGCAGCGATGCGTCATTCGCCGTGAACGATGCGCTGCTCACCTTGCGCGGTCGTGCCGCATGGGCCCGTGATTTCAACGCCACCACATCCGCTTCGGCCAGCTTCCAGGCATTGCCCGGCGCAGGCTTTGTGGTGAACGGCGCTGCGGGAGCGCGTGATGCGGCATTGACGACGGTCTCTGCCGAAATGAACTGGCGCAAGGGCATCGCGCTCGCCGCGACCTTCGAGGGCGAGTTTTCCGCCGTGACCCGCTCCTACACCGGCAGGAGCGTTGCGAGCTACCGGTGGTGAACGGAGCGCGATGCGCCGTTACTCCTTGATCTGATCGAGCGCCGCCAGCACCTCGCTGGAGGCCACCTCGACCTTGCCGATCTCGTTGAGCGCCTCGTCGATACGTCCAGAGCTGAACAGGCGTGCGGCCTCCTTGCCGTGGCGATGCACGGCTTCGTGCGGCCGCTCGAGCCGGCGAAACGCGGGATCGCCGGCGAGACGCTGGCCGCCTTCGCCATAGTACCATTTGCCCAGCCGGCAATTGTGATGGTCCGAGAGCTCGTCGGCCCGCAGCTGCAGCCGTCCGACGGACATGTCGACCAGCCGCTTCTTCCAGATCACGTGATCGGCCTTGGCCAGGCGCACGACCTGGTTGTCGAGCGAGAGCTTGGACATCTCGGCCAGCATCTTGCCGACCTTCGCGTCGGTCTTGCCCATGGTGTCGGCAAGCGACATCACCTCATTCGCGTTGGCCGTCGCGAGATCGGCGATGATGGTGATGCCCTGCGCGACCTCGTCGGTCGCCGCGGTCTGCTCGGTGAGAATGCCGGAGATCTCGTCCATCTTGCTGCTGACCATGGCCGTGCGGCTGCCGGCCTGATCGATCGTCTGCGCCAGATCATTCATCTCGGTCATGCCAACCTCGACCGCCTTGGCGCCGCCGGCCATGGCCTCGACGATGCCGCTCATCTCCGCCTGCAGCCGTTCGATGCGGCCCTTGATGTCTTCGGTCGCCTTGGTCGTCTGCTGCGACAGGTTCTTCACCTCGGCGGCGACGACGGCAAAACCCTTGCCGAACTCGCCGGCCCGCGCCGCCTCGATGGTGGCATTGAGCGCCAGCAGATTGGTCTGGTTGGCGATGGCATCGATGGTGCCGACGATCGAGCCGATCTCGGCGGAGGCGGCGCTGAGGTCGGCGATCTTCGCCGACGTGTCGCGCACCGAGCTCGCGATGCCGTTCATCGTCTGCAGCGTCCGGCGCACCGCGGTCACGCTGTTTTCGACCGCCTGGCGCGTGGCAGCGGCCTCGGCTGCGGCTTCGGTCGATGTCGAGCGGATGGTGTGCACGGAGGCCTGCATCTGGACCGACGCCGAGGCGAGGCTCTGGCAGCGCTCGGACTGATTGTTGGAGGCGCCGATCAGGCGGGCGGCGCTGATCGAGGCCTCATTGCTGTTGATGCAGAGGTCGACCACTGCGTCGAGATCCTGAGAGGCGCGGCCGGCGAGCGTCGTGCCGAGGCGGTGGATGGCCTCGATCAGCTCCGGCTTGAGTTTGGCGCGCAGCGCTGCTGCATCGACGTCGGCGACATCGCGGTCGAGCTTGCCCCCGGCCCAGTCGTCGAGGCACTGCGCGAGAGCGGCTTGAAACGCCTCGTGTGCGGCCACGTCGAAAGCGGGCGGGGCGTCCCGATGATCGGTCTTGCGGCTGCGGAATCCAAGCATCGTGCCCCTCACATGGCGCCGGCCAGCCCGAGCCATGTCGCCGAGTCGAATGGTGGCAGCCGCTGTTCCAGCTTTGGGCGGTCATGGTTAACAGGCGGTTTCTTCTGCAACCGGCGGTAGCGAGGTGCGTCGCGTGGAGATCTCCCTTGACCCATTCGTAAGTCGTGGCTTACGGTAAGTCATGGCTTACGAAACGGCATTGGCAGTCCTGGCTGATCCGACGCGGCGGCAGGTGTTCGAGCGCCTGCGCGGCGGACCGTCGCCCGTCAACGTCATCGCGGCGGGGCTGCCGGTGTCGCGGCCCGCGGTGTCGCAGCATCTGAAGGTGTTGCGTGACGCCGGCCTCGTCGAGGAGCGCAGCGAAGGTGTGCGGCGGATCTATTCGCTGCGGCGGGAAGGGCTGAGCGAGCTGCGCGACTGGCTCGACGGCTTCTGGGATGACGCGCTGCTCGCCTTCAAGATCGAGGCGGAGAGCTCGCATCGAAAAATGAAAGGGAAGGCGGATGAGTGAGCGGGGCGTGATCGCGCCGGTGGAGAAGCAGGTTCGCGTGCGCGCGCCGATTGATCATGCCTTCGCCGTCTTCACCAGCGGGCTGACGCGCTGGTGGCCACACACGCATGGCGTCGGCGGCAAGCCGATCGCAAAGGTCTTGCTGGAGCCGAAGCTCGGCGGGCGCTGGCGCGAGATCGCCGAGGACGGCACGGAGGTCTCGGTCGCCACCATCATTCTGTGGGAGCCGCCGCATCGTTTCGTGATGCTGTGGCAGGTCGATGCGCAATGGCGGCCTGACGTTGCGATGCGCTCCGAAGTCGACGTGCAGTTCTTCGCCGAGGGACCGGAGATGACGCGCGTCGAGCTGCTGCACCACAAGTTCGAGACCATGGGCGAGGCGGCCGGCGCGTCGATGCGGCGGGATGTCGATGGCGGTTGGCCCGGCCTGCTGCAGCGCTTTCTGGCCGAAGCCGAGAGCAACCGCTCCTAAGCCCAATCATTCATCAGGGGGAGAGTCGTCATGTCCGAGTTCGTCGTTCATTCCGTGCCGGGAAGCCCATTCGGGCGCAGCGTGCTGGCGACGCTGGAAGAGAAAAGCGCGCCGTATCGTCTCGCCCCTCTCGGACCTGGCGACTCCAAGTCGGCAGCCCATCTCGCGCGTCATCCATTCGGCCGTGTGCCGGCGATAGAGCATGACGGCTTCGCGCTGTACGAGACGCAGGCGATCCTGCGCTATCTCGACCGCGTGCTGCCCGAGCCTGCGCTGACGCCGGCCGACGCGAAGCGCGCGGCGCGCATGGACCAGGTCATGAATATCAGCGACTGGTACCTGTTCCAGGGCGTCTGCAACGTCATCATTTTCCAGCGCATCATCGGCCCGCAGTTCTTCGGCACGGCCACCGACCAAGCCGCGATCGAGCGGGCGATGCCGCAGGCGCGGGCCGTCATCGCGGAGCTGTCGCGTCTGCTCGGCGAGCAATCGTTCATGGTGGGCGAGCAACTTTCGCTCGCCGATCTGCAAGCCGGGCCGCAGGCGAGTTTCCTGGCCTTGACCCCGGAATGGGCGGAGCTGACCGAGCCCCATGCCAATCTCACCGCCTGGGTCGACCGGCTGGAGGCGCGGCCGAGCTTTCAGGCCACGACATGGGCCCGGCTGACGGAGCAGGCGAAGGTCGCTTAGGCGGGACCGATCGTCCTCATCGGTCGCGATCACCAGCCGAGCGGCTGGCCGTCGCGGAAGAAGCCGCCGGTCGGTCCGTCGTCGCCGAGCAGCGCCGCCCAGACCACGCCGGCTGCGCCCTCTGCCACGGGGCGTGCGCCCATCGCCGCGCCGCCCTCGAACGTCGCGGTGAACCCCGGACACACCGCGTTGACGCGGAGCGACGGGTTTTCCCGGGCGAGCTTTACCGTCAGCGCGTTCAGGGCTGCCTTGGCGATGCCATAGGAGGCCGGCATCGGCGCCGGGGTCGCCAGGCCGAACTCCGGATCGGCGTGCGAGCCGGCACCGCTCGAGACGTTGACGAGCCGGCCGTGGGCGCTGCTCCGCAAGAGCGGCAGGAAGATCTGCGCGACCGACCAGGCGCCGAACAGCGTGCTCTCGAAGTTGGCACGGACCTCCGTGAGATCAGCGGACGAGGCGGTCTCGTCGTAGCTCCCCAGGGTCGCGGCGTTGTTGATCAGAATGTCGATCCGGCCGAACCGCTCATCCAGCAGCGCCGCGACCTTGCCCGTGGCATCGGTGTCGGTGATGTCCATGACGTGACCCTCGGCCGCGATGCCCGCCGCGGTCAGTTCGGCCGCACGGGCCTGGGCATCCTCGGCCTTGCGCGCTGTCAGGACGATATGATGGCCGCGCTGCCCGAGCTGCCGCGCCACCTCGAACCCGATCCCCGTCGCGCGCCCGGCGCCCGTGATCAGGGCAATGGAAGTTGCTGCGCTCATCGTCACCTCGCTGTCGGATGCGTGGGGGGACACTCGCAAAGCGGAACGCTGCCGACGTCGGCTCGGATCGATGTTTGGGCCGCTGAGCTTTTTGATCGACGGCGAGATTTTGTCGCCACGGACTGTCGCGCCTTGGTGCGGACGGTGGGACTCGAACCCACACGACGTTGCCATCGAGGGATTTTAAGTCCCTTGCGTCTACCGATTCCGCCACGTCCGCGTTTGACATCAGAGACTTGGCGCAGGATCCGGCGAGGCGGAACGAGCTCTGCGGGGGGCTCTGACGTTCATGCTCTGCTTAAGCCAGGGCAACCGCCTTGGTAAAGCCTCAATCCGGCCGTCACCACCTGCTTGAACTGCGTCCGAGTTCAAGCGAGCTGCCAGCTCCGAGGCATGACGTCCTGCAAGACATGGACGAGGTGGCTGTTGTAAGGCACGGATGCATCACGGGAAACGATTCTGGCCCAGCGCCGCCGGTCAGGGACATTCTCGGCGCGTGAGCGCGGCGATGTCTTGAGACCACTGCATGATCGAGGCTGCATGACCACCGACTGCCACCGTTCACGCCTTCAACGTCTCGCCGTCCTCGCGGGACTGCTCGCCGGCGGATCGCTGCTCTCGGGCTGCGCGGGCATGAGCGACAGCGTCTCCACGGCTTTCGCGGACCCGGCCAAATACGAGCTCTACGATTGCAAGCAGCTCGAAGCCGAGCGCAAGTCCCTGGCCACCCGCACCGCCGAGCTGCAGGGGCTGATGGCGAAGGCTGAGACCGGGGCCGGCGGCGCCGTCGTCGCCGAGGTCGCCTATCGCAACGACTACATCGCCGTGCGCGGCCAGTCGCAGTTTGCCGAGGAGGCCTGGCGCAAGAACAAATGCGTGGAAACGCCGCCGCAGCCGGTTGCCGGCAAGCCGGCGAAGCCCGCGCGCGCGATGCGGCCGATGGCCTCGTCGAATTCGGCCGCCCCCTCGACGCTGCCGCGCGACGGCTCGGTCTACTGATCCTCCGCCGTCACGGACGCCAGTCGTAGATCCAGTTCTGCCGGGCCGACAGCCGCTGCGGCCCGAGCGCCTGGATGCTGAGATCGCGGGCGAGCGCCAGCGGCCCGGTCATGTGGTAGATCCGCCCCTGTTGACGGGCGGTGCGCTGGACGCGGCCGACACGTGGCCGGCGCAGCTTGGCGTAGCGCTTCAGGGCCGCCGGGATCGCGCCGGGACCTTCGGTGCGCGCCTCGGCCAGGCTGTTGGCGAGCACCACCGCATCCTCGATCGCCATGCCCGCGCCCTGCGCCGCAAACGGCAGCATGGCATGCGCGGCATCGCCGAGCAGGGCGACGCTGCCCTCGGTCCATTCGATGCCCTCGGGCACCGCGAACAGAGCCCATTTGCGCCAGCCGTCCACCGCATTGAGCAGCAGCCGCGCCGTCGAAGGCCAGCGCGGCGACCCGAACACCGCCTTCAACTCGGCCGGATCGCCCTCGGAACTCCAACCCGGCCGGTTCCAGGTGCCCGGCACCACCGCGACGACGTTTACCTGCCGGCCCGCGGCAATCGGATAGGCGACAAGATGGGCCCCCGGGCCCATCCAGAGCTGGACCCGCGCCGCGGTGAACTCGCGCGGCAGCTGCCGGGCGTCGAGCGTGCCGCGCCAGGCGATCAGCCCGGAGAATTCGGCGCCGATGTTGGGAAACAGATGATGGCGGACCGCCGACCAGACACCGTCGGCGCCGATCAGCGCCAGCGCGACGTCCTGGCGGCGCTCATTGCCGCGGCGATGGACGACCGTCAGGCCGCGGGTATGCGCGGTGACATCCTCGAACTGGCATCCGAGGCGCAGTTCGACGTCCGGATGCGCCATGACCTCGGCCGCGAGCGCAGCCTGCAGATCGGCGCGGTGGATCACCCAATAGGGCGCACCGGCCGCCTGGCTTGCGGCCTCGCCGAGCGGCAGGCGCGCGACTTCGCCGCCGGCGCGCGCGCTCATGATGCTCACGGCCTCCGGCACCACGGCGCGCGCGGTGAGCCGCGGCTCCAGGCCGAGATCGATCAGGATGCGGCTGGCATTCGGCGACAGCTGCAGGCCCGCGCCGACCTCTTCGAGCCGCTCGGCCTTTTCCAGCACGACGACGCGGAAGCCCTTCGCGGCGAGCGCGAGCGCGGCCGTCAGGCCGCCGATCCCGGCTCCCGCCACAGTGACGGTACGCAGTGTCACGTTACGCCGATCAGGCGACGTCCTTCAGCACGCATTCCGGCGGCCGCGCCTCGCCGGCGGCGAGATCCGGCGCATGGCGGTACAGCGTCGAGCAATAGGGGCAGATGATCTCTTTGTCGTTGCCGAGATCGAGGAACACATGCGGGTGATCGAACGGCGGATTGGCGCCCACGCACATGAACTCATGCGAGCCGATCTCGATGACGGGGACACCGGCATCGTTGTGGAAATGCGGGACGATGTTATCGGCCATCGGGTTCACCTCGAGGGGCAGCGGGAGTGTAGACGGTCAGCACGACGGCGTAGCACCAGCGGCGGTCGCACGGCCGCGCGCGTCGAAAACGGCGCGACCATACTGAGCCTTAAGGCCAATTCCTAGTGTTGGGAACCCGCGTCTGGTGCAACGCACGCCGTTATGTTCTGGCCTGTGGATTCGACACAAAGCGGGGCCTTCCGAGAAGCCCTTCTTTCGTCGGGGCCGTTGTGTCCCGGACCGGGCATCCTATGTTTGTCGGCAGTGTCGGCGCGCGAAAACGTGAAGGCGACGTGATCCCTCAGCGAATCAAACCGGGAATCGTCCTGGCCGTGGCCGGGCTGCTCGCCAGTGCCGCGGTCGGCGCGGCGTGGTGGCCGCATGCCTATCGTGCCGGCGCCGTGATCGCGGCGCAGGAGGATCCGGCACGGCTGTCGGACCTGCAGATCGCAGTACTGCTCAAAAGCGATTCGGCGATCGTTGCGCGCCAGATCGAGGAGGCGCTCGCGGCCGGCGATCCCGATCTCGCGGAAAGTTTCGTCGCGCTGGCGCGTGAGCATCGAGTTGCGCTCGATGCGGCGCTGGTCCAGCGGGTGAGCGACGCGGTGGCCGCCGAGAAGGCGCCGACCGCGGTCGCGATGCGCTTTGCGACCGGCCTCGTCACGGGCCAGGCGGATGACGTGGCGAGCCTGTCGGGCACCGTGGCTGGCGATCTGTTCGTGTTCGGCGACATCCGCGACGCCGTCCGCGAAGGCAAGCATCTTGTGATGGGCGAGGAGACCGACCGGCTCGTGCTCGGGCTTGCGACCGCGGGCCTTGCCGTGACAGCGGCGACCTATGTCTCGGTCGGCGGCGCAGCGCCGGTCCGGGCCGGCCTGACCCTGGTCAAGGATGCCCGCAAGGTCGGCCGGCTCGGCGAGGGGCTTGCGGCATGGGCCGGGCGGTCGGCGCGCGAGGTGGTCGACGCGCCGCTGCTGCAGCAGGCCGTCGCATCAGGCTCGGTGCTGCGGCCGGGCGAGACCGCGACCGCGATCCGAGCCGCGTTCCGCGCCGAGAAGGCCGGTGCGCTGATCCGGCTCGGCAAGGATGTCGGCCGCATCACCGAGAAGGCCGGCACCCGCGGCGCACTTGATTCGCTCAAGCTCGCCGAAGGCCCGAAGGACGTCGCCCGCGCCGCCCGGTTGGCGGAGGCCAAGGGCGGACAGACCCGCGCCATTCTGAAGCTGCTCGGCCGCGGCGCGCTGCTGCTCACCGCCGGCGCGTTCAACCTCGCGCTATGGCTGTTCGGCGCGCTGCTGTCGCTGTTCGGCTTCATCGCGTCCCTGAAGGCGACGACGGAGCGCGCGACGCAGGCCTGGATCGACCGCGGCAAGCGGCGGCGTCTGCGCCGGATGCAGGCGGCCGCGGCACGCCCCGAACTGGTCGCGCCGGCGGCCTGCGGCTAGACTGCGGCCGCACCGACCCTCATTGCACATTCCGGGATAAGCGATGCCGAGCTTCTACAACGGCGCAGTTGAAATCGCCTTCATCGACGAGGGGGAGGGCGATCCGATCGTGCTCGTCCACGGCTTCGCCTCGACCAAGAACGTCAACTGGATCTATCCGGGCTGGACCACGGAGCTGCGCAAGGCCGGCCGCCGCGTCATCGCGCTCGACAACCGCGGCCATGGCGACTCCGCCAAGCTGTACGATCCGAAGCAGTATGCGATCGCCGAGATGGCGAGCGACGTCACCGCGCTGATGGATCATCTCGGCCTCTCCAGCGCCGACGTGATGGGCTACTCGCTTGGCGGCCGCATCGCCGCGCATATCGCGCTGACCACGCCGGAGCGGCTGCGCTCGGCGATCTTCGGCGGCATCGGCATGGCGATGATCGAGGGCGGTGGTCCCGGCGAGAACGTCGCGGCCGCGCTCGAGGCGCCCTCGATCGACGAGGTTACCGATCCCGTGGGCCGCACCTTCCGCGCCTTCGCCGACCAGACGCGCTCGGACCGGCTCGCGCTCGCCGCCTGCATGCGCGGCTCGCGCGGCTTGATCACGCGCCAAGACGCCGGCCGGATCGCGGTGCCGGTGCTGGTCGCGGTGGGCACGACCGACGAGGTGTCGGGCTCGGGGCCGGAGCTCGGTGCGCTGATTCCCGGCGCCGAGGTGCTCGACATTCCCAACCGCGACCACATGCGCGCCGTCGGCGACAAGGTCTACAAGGCCGGGGTGATCGATTTTCTTTCGCGGCGGTGACGTTTAGAAGCGCTTTTCCTTCGGCTTGCTCCGTCATTGCGAGCGCAGCGAAGCAATCCAGAGTCCCATCCGAGCTCTGGATTGCTTCGCTGCGCTCGTAATGACGCGGGGTGAGAGGCGGACTACGGCACGCCTGACGCCGCCGCGTCAGAGCGTTCGCCCGCAAACCACTTGGCCACGGCAATCAGCGCCGTGAACGTCGCGATCCACACCAGCCGGGCGCCATAGCGGTCGTGCGGGCCGGAGATGACGCCGCAGATCACGGCATTGCCGAACAGCGCGATCGTCACCGTGACGGCGAGCAGGGTGATGTCGTCGCGACGCCGACGCCAGATCGCGTGCGCGGCGATCGCCGCCACCGCCAGCATCGAGCCGAGCGCGACCGGCACGTGCAGCCAGTTCACGACGGCGAAATTGATCTCCCAATGCTGCTGATGCGCGGCGCGCATCTGCTTCACCTGCGAGGGGATGTAGCGTTCGATGATCCCATAGGTGTGCGGCACCCAGCCGCTGGTGCCTTCGCCGGTCGCCACATGCATCAGCTGATCGGCGGTGGCCACGGCCGCCGCCTTCGCCTGCCACAAGGGATAGGCGGCGAGCGACCGCTTCACGATGAAGCCCATCTCCTCGTTCATGCCCTCGAAGCGGCCGAGCTTGTTGAACATGCTGTTGCCCCACAGGAAGTCATCGGCGGTGGGCGGCAGCTCGTTGCGATAGGGGCAGAGCTTGAGTTTTTCCTGCGCGCAATAGTCCTTCAGATATTGCGCGACGATACCATCCTGCAGCATGCGGCCGAAGGCGACGCCGGTGCCGCCCGGCGTCCACGCCAGCTGGCCGGACAGGGCAAAATTGGCCGCCAGCAGCATGGCCGCGCTGGCCACGATGGTCATGCTGGCCTGCACCAGGCCGGAGAGCGCGATCTGCCGCCGCATCCAGGGATAGGCGATCCAGCCGACGCAGCAGAGCCCGAACAGCACGCCCAGCGTGGCGCTATGCGTCGCCGAGGCGAAGGCGACGAAGCCGAACAGCGCCGCCTTTTCCAGCACCGTGGTCCGGCGCGCCTGGGTGACCATGATGTACAGCGCCAGCACCGAGAGGCCGGCGAAGATGTCCGTCAGCAGCATGCTGGCGAGCCAGGGCAGGGCCGTGGTCAGGATCAGCAGCAGGCCGATCCACAACAGCCGCAGCGGCTGCGCCAGTCCGAGCGCGCGCAAAGTGAGCTGCAGGATCCACAAGGTCGCCAGCGCCTGCAGGCCGAGATTGAGCCAGAAGCTCGAGCCTTCGCCCCAATGCAAATAGAGGCCGAACACGGTCGAGCGGCTCGGCACCAGATAGCCTTCGTACCAGCGCGCAAGATAGCCGCCGGTGTCCCACTGCAGCAGCGGGTATCCGTTCCACAGCGCGGGCGCGACCAGGAAGAGGGGGATGACGATGACCGGGAGCCAAGCCGTTCCGGCCTCGGCAGCGCGTTCGTCCAGGATCTGAGCGTTACTGATGCCTGCGTCCCCCGTTCGGAGCACCATGGCCAAAACATGGTCAAGGCGATATTCATCAATAGACGCAGCGTGATGGATGGTAAAGCCGAACCCGTGATCGCGCGGGGGACAGCCGGCTTTCGACGCCGTGTGGTTCCTTTTTGCCGCGCTCCCGGTACCCCGCGGCCGATCGACCTGATTTTTCGTCCGGATCGGCGCGGTTCATTCCGAGCGATGGCGCTTGATTTCCGGTTCCTGCTGCCCACCTTGATCCGGCCGGGCCACAGGGGGGCGGGCGGCGGAACCGTCGCGTAACGGAAATGTCTCAATCCCGTGCTCTCTGGGACCAAGGCTGGATGGAATGGACGATCGAGCTCTCACGCAGCCTGCAGAGGACATCATTCCATGCCCCGTGCTATAATGCCTGCCCACTGAACGTGCGAGAAGCAGCCATGGTGATGCATCAGACCAGTCCGCAGGGCGGAAAGCTGGCGACGCTCGATCCGATCTGGGATCGGATCCGCCACGAAGCGGAGGAAATCGTCCGCCGCGAGCCCGAACTCGCGACCTTCATTTATTCGACGGTGTTGCATCACAGCCGGCTCGAGGACTCGGTCGTCCACCGCGTCGCCGATCGCCTCGATCATTCCGCGCTGTCGGGCGACCTGATCCGCCAGACCTTCAATGACGCGCTACGCGACGAGCCGGATCTCGGCCACGCGTTCCGCGCCGATCTCGTGGCGGTCTACGACCGCGATCCCGCGACCTCGCGCTTCATCGATCCCTTGCTCTATTTCAAGGGCTTCCATGCGCTGCAGACGCACCGCCTCGCGCATTGGCTGCATCGCAAGAGCCGCAAGGACTTCGCGTTCTACCTGCAGAGCCGATCGTCGGCGGTGTTCCAGACCGACATCAATCCGGCGGCGCGGATCGGCCGCGGCATCTTCCTCGATCATGCCACCGGCTTCGTCTGCGGCGAGACCGCCATCATCGAGGACAACGTCTCCATCCTGCACGGTGTGACGCTCGGTGGCACCGGCAAGGAGAACGAGGATCGTCACCCGAAGATTCGTCACGGCGTGCTGATCGGCGCCGGCGCCAAGGTGCTCGGCAACATCGAGGTCGGTCACTGCGCGCGCATCGCAGCGGGATCGGTGGTCGTGAAGCCGGTGCCGAACAACGTCACCGTCGCGGGCGTGCCGGCGAAGATCGTCGGCGAGGCCGGCTGCGCCGAGCCGTCGCGCACCATGGACCAGATGATCAACGCCATCGGCATCTGAACGCGGACGCCCTCCGGCGATCGCGAAGTCAAGACCTTCTCATCCAGGGAATTTCGTGCCAACACATGGCGGTCTGTGGATTTGACGATCCGGCATTTGTGTTGGCGGAATGAATGTGAGATCCACGGCGTCCCTTTTCAGGTCGTTCGACATCGCCGGTCCATGTTGCCTCGATCAATGGACCGACGCGCCGAACTCATAACGGCACGGACGTTCGCGCTTGCGACGTCCGCATCATCTGCAAACCTCGCTGTCGATTGGAGATCACCGTGGACGTTCAGGAAGTCAGGAAGCTCGACGCGTATCTGAAGCGCGTGTTCGGCAATCCCAAGATCCGCGTCGTGCCGCGGCCGAAGAAGGAAGACTCCGCCGAGGTCTATATCGGCGAGGAGTTCATCGGCGTGCTGTTCGTCGACGACGAGGACGATGATCGCTCGTTCCAGTTCCAGATGGCCATCCTGGAAGACGATCTCGTCGAGTAGCGCGTGCTCAGTTCACGCGCGTGATCTCTTCGTCATTCCGGGGCGCGCGCAGCGCGAGCCCGGAATCCATAACCACCAGCGGTTATTGTCGAAGACATGTGCGGCGTACTGCCCGCGATACGATGCGGCCTGTGGTTATGGATTCCGGGCTCATCGCTATGCGATGCCCCGGAATGACTCGTGGGAAGAGTTTCCGCTTTAACCAGCGCACGTGGTCGTTGCGCGAGCTACTCGCCCGACTACTTCACCGCATGCATCTGTGCGGTCAGTCGCTCCATGGCCGCGGCGACGTCCTGCCAGTTTGACAGCCAGCTGCGCGGAAAGCGGAAGACGAGATCGGCACTCTCGATGCGTCGTTCGCTGAGGCACATGCCGGGCGTGGCGGCGTCGCGGGTGCATCGGGCGACCAGCGACGGCTGATCGCCGACGAACAGGTCCTCGACATCGTAAGGGGTGCCTGCGCGAAAGCCACGCATGGTGAGACCGTCCTGCACCGCGACCCCCGACGGAGCGAGATAGCGCGGATAGATCGTCTTCAGCCGCGTCTCCGGCGACATCGCATCGTGATGCGCCGAGATCGACACGAAGATGCGATCGATCGGATGCGGCGCCTGATCGATCTGGTCGGCGCTGACGTGATGCGGCGCCTCCGGCGGCGTCAGCGACGGATAGTCGAAGCCGAGATCGACGCGCTCCTGCGGCCCGGTATGGCGCTGGATCTTGACCCGGATGGCTGCCGACGGAACGTTGAAGATCGTGCCGCCGATGCTGACGGGCAGACGCTCGGGGCCCTTGAAGGCCGCGGCCCGCCAGGTCGGCCACAGCAGATAGGCCACGACCGCAACCGCCGACGCCGCAAGCATGCACCCCACGACGATCGGCACGGCATGGCCATGTCCGTTCGAAGGGCGGGCACTGCGAACCGAAAACATCGTCATGGCGGGCAGGGGGATCTCACGGCCGAATCACCGGCGACTATGCCACGCCGATGCCGCTTGTCTTCAAAATCTTACCGGTGGGCACATGCGAGCCACGCGGCCATCATTAACCGTTTCTTAAGGATAATGTGGCGCGCCCAGCCGGTTTTTGCCAAACCGGCGTTGGGCAGTGCTGCAAGTGTGTGTGGGTGCGTTCGATGTCGGCAGAAGCGTTCAATTCCCTGTTCTCGCTCCTGATCGGATTTGCCTTGGCCGGTGCCCTGGCGAGCGGTTATCAGGTCTATGCCGAACGTCCGCCGGGGTTCGAGCTGCTGCAGGAAGGCGTCACGCCCCGGCGCTTCGCCGCGGTGCCGTTCCTGGTGTTCGCCGCGCCCTTCATCATCATGCGCAACACGCTGCGCGGCGCGCGTATCGAGCGCCGTCGGTTCGAGTTCGTGATGCTGGCGACCGTGATCGCCGGCTTCTGGAGCATGATGTGCGGCACCTTCGTGGTGATGACCCTGCGCGCCGCAGGCGTGCTGGCCTAGTTCCATCGCCGCGGCCCGCTTGCTTGAATTCGCGCTGCTGCCTGTGCCAAGGTCTCTCGCGAATGGGAGATCTCGATGGCCATCTACGAACTCGACGGGCAGGCGCCCAAGTTGCCGGCGGACGGAAATTACTACATCGCCGACAATGCGACGGTGATCGGCCGCGTGAAGCTCGCGAAGGAAGTCACGGTCTGGTTCGGCGCGGTCATTCGCGGCGACAATGACTGGATCGAGATCGGCGAGAGCTCGAACATCCAGGACAATGCCACCTGTCACGTCGATCCCGGGTTTCCCTTGCGCGTCGGCCGCAACGTCACGGTGGGCCACAACGTCATCTTGCACGGCTGCACCGTCGAGGATGACGCGCTGATCGGCATGGGCTCGATCATCATGAATGGCGCCAATATCCGCCGCGGCAGCGTCGTCGGCGCCGGCGCCATCATCACCGAAGGCAAGGACTTTCCGGAGTACTCGCTGATCATCGGCGCTCCCGCGCGCGTCGTGCGCACGCTGGAGCCGGCGCAGGTGGAGCGCATGGGGATCGCGGCCAAGGCCTACGTGGCCAAGGGGCCGCGCTACACCAAGGGCCTGAAGAAGATCGGCTGACCGCTCAGGTCCCCTCGGATTCGTTTGCCTCGGCCGCACTCGCAACACGCTCATGGCCGCTCGCCCACAGGGCGTGCTGGTCGGAGCCGTCCTGATACGGATTGGCCTCGGCCGGGATGTTCTCCCGCGCGGCGCGCTGGCCCTGTTCGAACGGATCGGGGTCGGTGGTCATGCTGAAATCCTGCTCCTCTTGTTCGGCTTGGTCTTTGCTTTGCCGTCGGTTTCGCTGCCGTTGATTTTTCTCTTCGCCTTCCGCTCGGGCTTGCGGGCGCCGCCGTCTTCCTCCGCAGCGCTCTTGCGCAGCGCGTCCTTGAGGTCGGCCGGCACGCCGTGCTTCTCCAGCAGATCCATGAACGCCTCGTCGGCGAGATCCTGCAGACTCAGCATCTGATCGCGGCCGAGCTGCTTCAGCTTGTCGAAAGTATCCTCGTCGAAGGCGATCAGCTTGCGCACGGCCCCTTGCTCTCCTCGCGCCATCAATCCGCTCCGCGTCCGTTTCGTTCCGGAACACGGTCTGTCCGCTCGGGTTGAGATGTAAAGGGAGATCGTCCGATGGCGAGAGTTTCACTGGGTACGTTGATCGTGATCGCAGGCCTCACCACGGCGACGGCCGTGTTCGCCCAGGGCGGCGGCGGAGGAGGTGGCGGTGGTAGCGGCGGAGGGGCGGGTGGAGGAGCCAGCGCCGGCGGTGCTGCGAGCGGCGGTGCCGCAGGCGGCGCAACGACGGGCAGCACGAGTGGAGCGGGCGCAACGAGCGGAACGGCATCCGGGACCGGCAACGTCGGCGCGCCGAGCGCCGGCACGACCGGGATTGGCGGCGGCGCCAATGGCGCTCCTTCAGGCAACGCGGCCGGCCTCGGCAATACGCAGGGCAATCCCAACGCCGCGGGCAACGGGGCGCAGCTGTCTCAGCCGGGGGCGACCGATGCGAACGGCACCAATAGCCTCGGCACGGCGCAATCCTCCGGCTCCGGCGCGAGCGGGTCGTCGGGCGTGACGACCGGTTCAGGTCGTGGCGCAACGGGCGGCACGTCGGCAACGGGACCAAACCGGACCGGGGACTCCACTGACGAGGCCGCGATCCAGCAGGAGAACCGGAAGGTCGATCAGAGGGTCAAGAGTATCTGCCGCGGTTGCTGATTGTTGCCAGCCAGGCTGAGGGCATGGGCAGACACCACATCGCGCAGATGTGAGCAGACGTGTCCGCGAGCTGTTCCAAATCAGGCTTTAAGCATCGGCCTGCAATGATGGCCTCATTGCAGGCTGTTTGTTTGGCCGGTTTGAATTTGGAGACAGATCGATGCGCAGGACATGGATGGGATTGCTGGCAGGTGGCGTGATGGCGCTGGGGATGGTCCCCGGCGTGGCATCGGCACATGGGCCCGGCGGTTTCCACGGCGGCGGATTCTACCACGGCGGATTTCACCGCGGGTTTGGTCCGGGCTTCGGCTTCGGTCTGGGGTTCGGCTATCCCTATTACTACGGCGGCGGATATCCTTACTACTACCCCTACACCTACGAGGACCTCGGCGGCTGCTATGTCGCCCGCAAGCGCGTGCGGACAGCGCACGGCTGGCGGACTCGCCCCATCGAAGTTTGCGAGTGAGCCCTCGCACGGTGAAACCGGCGCGGGAGTGATGAGTTAGCTGATCACTTCACGTTAACGACAACTCGTCACCATCATTGTCGCTGCGCTGGACGAGCGGCGACGGAGAGAGAGCTGGCGCAACGCTTGCATGGAAACAGGCATGATGAACTCACTTACATCCCCCGAACTCACGCTGGTTTTCATGGGCGTCGTCGTCAGCCTCGGCGCCGCGCTGGTCTGGATGGCCTGGGAGCTCGAGCGAGGCGCTCGGCAGCCGGCAAAGATCCGCCGCGGCGATCGCCGGCTGCGCTGAGCTGATCAGCTCGCGTGCAGGGCGCGGGTCCACGGGCGCTCGACTGGCCCGAGGACGACGGCCTTGGTGCGCTGCTTAGCCCAGCACGCCGTAGGTCTTGAACCACGCCTGCATCTGTGCCCAGCCATCTTCCGCTGCGTCCTTGCGATAGCTCGGACGGTAGTCGGCGTGGAAGCCATGCGGCGCGCCGGGATAGATCTTGAACTCCGCGGTCTTCTTGTTCTCCGCGAGCGCGGCTTTCATCGCCTCGACGCTGGCGACCGGAATGCCGGTATCGGCTTCGCCATAGAGACCGAGAACAGGGGCCTTCATCTCGGGCGCGAGCTGCGTCGGGCTCTTCGGCCATGCCGGATTGGGCGGATCGATCAGCGGGCCGTAGAACGCGACGCCGGCCTTCAGCGCGGCGCTTTTCGCGGCATACTCCCACACGGTCCGGCCGCCGCGGCAGAAGCCGACGATACCCAGGCGTGAGGTGTCGCCGCCCTGCGATTTTGCCCAGGCGACGGTGGCGTCGAGATCGGACAACAGCTCGGCATCCGGCTTGGCATTCACGATCGGCAGCAGGTCCTTGATCTCGGTGATCTTGGTGAGGTCGGTGCCGGCGCGGAAGTAGTAGTCCGGGGCCACGGCGAACGCGCCGAGCTTGGCCAGACGCCGCGTGACGTCCTTGATGTACTGGTGCAGGCCGAAGATCTCCATCGCCACCAGCACGACCGGCGGGTTGCTGGCGCTCGCGGGGCGGGCGAAATAGGCGGGCATCTCGCCATCTCCCACCTTGATCCTGGCGTCTCCCGCGTTGAGGCCGTTGCTATCCGTCGTGATGGCCTCGGCTCGGACCGGGCCAGCAGCCAGCGTGTAGCCCGCCGTCACGGCCGCGGAGGCGGTCATGAAGCCGCGCCGGGAGAAGGGGGCGACCTTGGTCAGCCCGATGATATCGGAGGTCAGCGCGGGATCGACGGACATGAAGGCTCCTCTGCGGATTGCGGGGGGCATTGAGCCGGGAATGGCAGCCGAAAAGCAAGTCACCAGCTGGAGAGCCGTCCAGGAACTGCGAGAGCGCGCGGATGGCGCGCCGCGTTCAAGCATCCTGACAAAGAACAAGGCCGTCGGCGCAGTATGGCGCCAACGGCCTTGCCAGCCCCGGATATTGAAATTGGCCCTGCGCCATCCTGAAATTGGCTCGCCATCCGGTGACCACAGGATGGCCTGAATCCGTGACCGGCTTTGTGAAGCACTTCACAAGACACCGGGAAAATTCGGCAGGATTTGTACTGTCAGAGCAACGCGCCGTCGCGATTCAGGATCGGCTGCGACGCCCTCGATGTGCACTGCGGCTCGCGTGAGACCGTGCGCGAATGCTGCGGTTACGCGGAGCGGGAGCGGCCTGCTCCGAGCTCTGGGTGCTGGCGAAGGATTGGCGAAGGCCGTCGATGGACTCCTTCAGCGTCGAGACCTGGTCCGAGAGGCGCTTGGTGTCGGCCTGCTGGGCGGCGAGCAGGCGGCGCATGCTCTGCAACTGCTCCTGCATCAGCTGCAACTGATCGATCGATTCCTGCTGGGTGGCTTCGAGCCCCTTGGTCTTCTCGACCAGCTGCTCGGAGGCCTGCACCGTGCGGGCCTGCAGTTGCCGCGTGACCGCACCGCGGTCGACCTCGACCGGAGCGCCGCCATAGGCTCGCCAGAGAACAATGCCGCCGATACCGGCGATGATCACCGCGAGCGTTGCGGCGGCGAGGGCGATCGGTTGGCCCCGCGTTGGACCCGGCCGGGTCGTGTCAGCATAGCGACTGGTGTCGCGCGTCACAGGATTCATCACGAAACCACCCAATCGAAAAGACTTCGCAGTCCTCTCCGCAGAAAATGCGGGAGGCGGGGACATTCGAGAAATCAAACGCGGACCGTTCGGCGCAGGCGTGCGCTGAACGGACAAACCTCATCGTAAAGATTTGGTGAGCAAATCGGACAAAAGCGAGGCCCGCAACCCCGAAAGAGTGCGGCGCGGCCATGCCGCGGCAAGCTTCCGGCCGCCGATCGGCCGGGGCGACGCTCCGCAAAAGGGTCAACTGATCAGGAGCTTACTGGCCCGAATTGCAGTTCCGGCAGATCGTGAGCTTCTGCTTCAGACGGGCCTCGTCGGCGAGGTCGGCAGCCTGTTCCTCCTCCCAGCTCATGCGGCCGCGTGAGCCGGAGCTGGACTGCGCGGACATGACGTCGACCCGGGAATCGCCTCGGCGCCTGGCCGGCTTGCGGGCGGTTCCGATGTCCGGCTCCATCACCATGTCGGTGTCGGTCTCGGAGGCGACCCGGCCATCCCAGTCGGCCGCCTGCGGCTGCGGGCCGGCCGCAACCGGCGTCGCCGCCATGGCGGGCGTTGCAGCCGGCGTGTTGGCCGAGGCCATCGGCCCGGAGCAGCCGGTCCCGGACATGCAGCAGTTCGCCAGGGTCAGGGCCGCCGCCAGCACGGTCGCGCTTCGCAGGATCATCATCATGCCGACAACCTAAACCCGACCATCGAGGGAAAACAAGGTTGGCGGCCGACGCCGCGCCCCGACTGCGACATATCTGCCGAGCAAGGCCAAAAAAAGTTGCGGCCAGGCCTTGGGGGAGGCCTGGCCGCGCGCGAACCGGTCTGGGACGGGGAGGGGTGGGGATGTGACCGGGTCGCGTAACTCGAAACTGTTGTCCTCTTAGCGCTCCCTTGCGCTGGCGGTGGCGACCGCCGGGCGGGCGTCGCCGAGCGAGACCCAGACGTTCGGGTCGCTCTGCGACTGCCGCTTGACGAAGCGGTAGCCGGTGTCGGTCCAGGCGACGACGTTCTCGTTCTGATTGTCGAGCACGTATTCGCCCTTGTCGGTCTTCACGGTGAGGACGGCGTGTCCCTCACCCTTCTTGTCGCGCACCACCGTGATCAGCAGCGCCTCGCGGGGCCAGCCGGCATCGATCAGCAGCTTGCGCTTCAGCAGCACGTAATCTTCGCAGTCGCCGTAGCCGTCGGTCGGCAGCGACCATTTCTCGACCACGCCCCAATGGTCCATATCGGTGATGGGCTTCACATTCTCATTGACCCAGCGATTGACCTTTAGCAGATCGCGCCAGGCGGTCTGGGACAGCACGATGTCGCGGGGCTGCGACGCGCCGCCGCGGCATTCCTCAGGGGTCTCGGTGCAGAACTCGATCCAGCCGATCGGGGCCCGCGTGGTGTCGCCAAGGCTCGCATAGAGCACGCGGTCATCACCGGCATGCGCCATCGTCCCCATCGCCATCAGGATGGCTGCGACCGCCAATCCCTTCGCCTGTCCCGTCCGCTTGACCATTTTGGCCCCCGTTTTCGTTGGGACCATGTGTCTCACAAAGATTTTTCGCTGCCGCTAAATCGCCACGATGGATTTGACGAAAACCCAATTCAAACAAGGCGCTAATTAGAAGATCTGTTGAATCGAATAAGCATAAAATTTGAATCGATCGCAGTTAGTTCAAATGCAGCGCATTAAGCCGCAAACCGCTGTGATTGCAGTCATGCCGACGCGTTTCAGGCTGCGTATTAACTGCGCCGGGCACAGCGTGCGGTCGCCGAACGGCACACGGCGCCCGCGGTGGCGGACGCCGTGTGCCCCGGAGAGTTGCGGGATTTGCAGGAGTTGCGGCTTTACCGCGCGGTAACGCTCTCTTCGAGCGTTTCGGCGAGCTGGGCGTGGATGAACTCGATGGCGAAGCCGCCTTCGAGATTTCGCACCACGCGCGCCTGCACGCGGCCGAGCATGACCTGCGATTTCATCGGCGGCTTGGTCTCCGCCGCGATGGCCGCGCCCGACAGCGACATGTCGATGATGCGGCAGGTCATCTTGGTGCCGTCCTCGAGGGTGAGCACCGCGATCGGGTTGCGCGGGATGATACGGTCGTGGCGGCGATCCTCGGGCAGGTTGAGGATGTCGCGGTTGGCGAGCCAGGTCAGCTGCGCGGCGAGCTTGTCGCGCTTGCGGGCGGTCGCGCCGATCGTCATCGCAAAGCCGTTGTCGATGATCCGGGTGATCTTGCCCTCGACGCGGCCGATATGGTCGAGATAGGCGATCACGCGGTCGCCGACATTGCCGATCCCCGGCGCGAGCAGCGCGAGGCCACCGGGCGACATGTTGATCACCTGGCAGGGAAACTCACGGCGGTCCGGCAGCATGTAGCGGCCGAGCAGATGGACCTTGACCCGCTGGAAGCGGCGGCGCTCCTCGGCGGCCGGAAGAGTCAGTTTTTTGTTCGGCAACGCCATGTTTCGCCACTTCAAAGCCGGCTCTTAGCAGCGCCGGACGGTCCAGCAACGAAACTAAATCCTACAGGGTTAATTCAGCGTTATCGCAGCACCGCAAGCGTTCATGTTGCGCACGTGTTGCGGGAAGGATCGGGCGACGTGCTATCAGCGCAGGCCCTCATACACCATCAGGCCGCGGGCGAGCGCGAGCTTGCGCAGGGCGCGCGGCACGATCGGCTCGACCGGGGGATGGATGTAGCGCCAGGAGACGACCTCGAGCGGGCCCAGCGCACCCTTCGGGGTCTCGAACGGGGCGAGCAGGCCGGTCAGGCTGATCGGCTCGTGTGCACGCGTGGCGAACGGCAGCAGCAGGAGCTCGAAATGGGCAATCGTGCGGTCCGGCGCGCCGGCCTTCACGCCGGCGATCGCCGGCAGCGTCTCCTCGCAGACCACGGTCGTGATCTCCTCGATCTCGCGGCGGCTTTCGGACGTGAAGTGCGACGGGAAACTCTTGTCCTTCACGTCACCGCCGAGCAGGGCGCACAGCCGCGTGCCGGCCATGCGGAACGGGAAGCCGCTCCCGGCGTCGCAGGACAGCACGAAGATGTCGCCGAGCAGCTCGCGCACGGCCTGTGGCTCGAAGTCGCTGCGCTCCGGCGCCTTGGCATAGCCGCGTCTGGCGTTCCAATAGGCGAAGAGCTCGCGATTGGACGGATGTTTCATCTGAAGACCCCTCGCGCACTGGATGTCGTCGGGACATCGCTGTCCCGCTTTCGTCCAGGCGCCTCCCTGGATTGTTGTCGCAGGAGGGGCGGTGCAGCGTCCATGCCGATGGTGCGATCGTGCCGGCTTTCCCCCGGCCTTCCGCGCGTTAAGGTTAAATTTACCAAGTCGCTGCCCCACGGTGTTTTAGGGCTAAGGCTCCGTAGGGTATAACATTGATTCTAAAGGCTTTTTCCCGCTCGCCGCGCGTGTTAGTTTTTGGCGCCTAAAGCACCAGCGGGCCGAAAACCGACGAGAATCCCCTTATTGGGCGGCCCTCACCAGGAGGCAGAAAGATGCCGACCGAGCGCCTGACCCAGAAGTTCGTCAGCCAGCTGCGCGCGCCGCATCCCAGCGGTAAACAGGTGATCTACTTTGACACGGAGACCAAGGGGTTCGGTGTCCAGGTATCGGGCACCACGACCGCGATCGACTACGTCGCTCAGCGCGACCTGCCCAACCGGACGAGGGGAGCGCGAAAGCAGACGCGGCGCGTCAACTTGGGACCGGTGAACGGCAAGGTCCTGACCCTGGAAGTTGCGCGGCAGCGAGCCGAGGAGGCGCTCGACCAGATTCGAAGGGGCGTCGACCCGCGAGCCAAGGCCGAGCCGGAGCCGGCCGAGGCGATGTACACGCTGCGACAGGCGAAGGAAAAGTATTTCCTGCTCAACAAGAAGCTGAGCCAGGGCAGCAAGCGCACGTACGGCCACCACGTCGAGCGGCACCTCGCGGACTGGCTCGACAAGCCGCTGTCGTCCATCACGCCCGACATGGTCGAGGAGCGGCACCAGAAGATTGCCAGCGATATCGCGAGAGGCGGGCGCTACGACGGCAGGACGTCCGCGAACGACGCGATGAACACGCTCCGCGTTCTCTGGCGCTGGGCGGCGCGGCGCGTCACCCTGCCGCCGTGCCCGGTCGGTCGGCTGCAGGACGAGGACCAGTGGTTCCCGAGGCAGCGCCGAACGAGCCGCGTGTCGGCCGAGCAGATGCCCGCCTTCTATCAGGCGGTCTGCGCGCTGGAGAACCGCGCAGCTAGAGACCTGCTGCTGCTGCTGACGTTCACCGGATTCCGCAAGACGGAGGCGGCGCGGATCAAGTGGGCCGACGTCGACCTAGTTCAACGGGTGATCACGCTCCCGGCACCCAACACCAAGACTAAGAAGACGGTCGAGCTGCCGATGAGCACCTTCGTCCACGACTTGTTAGTTGCCCGGCGCGCGCTCGGTCATGAGTCCGACTACGTCTTTCCGGGCGGCAAGGCAGGTCGACCGATCAGCGACACGCAGCGCCACTTCGCGCGAGTGAAGCAGGCGAGCGGCGTGGCCGTCAGCGCTCACTCGCTGCGGCGGACATTCCTCAAGGTCGGCGCCTCCGCCCGCGTCAACATCGTGTGGCTCAAGGTGCTGTGCAATCACGCGCTGCCCGCCGACGTCACGGCCGAGCACTACTTGGCGCCCGACGTCGAGGACCTGCGCGAGCCGGCGCAGCAGGTCTGCGACAAGCTGCTGTCGCTGTGCGGCTTCGAAGTAGTTGCAGAGCCAAAGGTGACAAAGCTGCGCTAGGCGCATATCTACGTTAGCTAGAAATGCGCTAGCCGCATGGCCAAATTGCCAATGCTGCGGGCCGCATAAGGGGTTAGGTCGCGTAACAGCATTTAGGGGTACCCAGTGCTACCACTTGCCAAAACACCCCCAGGGACCTTATCCGTGGGGTTGCGTGTCCCACTGCTAGGCGGCTGCGACGAGCACCAGGGGGGACAGGCGGGTGACTCAATGGCCCGCACCATTTCAATCGGTCTTCTGGCGCTGGCAGCGCCGTTCCTGATCGGCCGCCAGGGACAAAGGGAACACCGCCACGACGCTTCAGCGTCGGGCGGTGCTTGTTTACGCCCGCTCGACGCTCCCCAGCATGGGAGCCTTCGCTATGACGACAAGCGCCAAACACGCGCGAAACAACTCTCCGAAATTCCTGCTTCTCGACCGCCGCGCTCAGCAGGTTGCTCAGGTCGCGATCGGTGCCGACCCTGACCTTCTTCTTGATACCAAGCGCATGGCCGAGTGGCTCGGCGTCTCGACGCAATGGCTCGAGATCGGTCGCTCTAAGGGCTTCGGTCCGCCCTTCCGCAAGCTAAGTCCGAAACTGGTCAGGTATCAGGTGGGCGAGGTCAAGGCGTGGCTGGAGACCCGCTCGCATCGCTCGACCGCCACGTGCGGCAAGTCGTCGGAGGTCGCGTGAGTCATGACCTTCCATCGAAAGAGCGAGGGCCCCGCCGCCGTTGACGCGGCGCGCGGAGCCGATGGTCGCCTTGCACACGCGCCAAGCCGTGCAGGCAGTGACCTTAGCAAAAAGTCCCTGGTCGAGCATCACCAAAAACTGTTCGCGACTTTTGCGCCCTGCCGCGAGGCACACGAGCAGCAGCGAAGTCGCGACGCAGCGTTGCTAAGGGCAGCGCGAGCCGTGGCGGAAGAGCTGGAATTCAAGGAGGAGAGCCCAGGATATTTCAGCGCTATGTGCCCCGAGTGCGACGCTATCGTGAGCTTCGGCTGCGATGCTATTGTTACTGACAATCCTCCCAGCAGCTGCAAGGCGGTGCCGTCGATTCGAGAGCGCGTGCAGCGCGTGCTGAAAGCGGTGGGAGGCCCCCGATGAGCGCGAGCGCACAACTACACGCTGCGCTCGCGCTCGTCGAACACGGCTTCCACGTGTTTCCCGCTCGCATCGACGGCAAGGTGAAGCGCGGCTTCACCTCCGGCAAGCGAACCAACGGCAATCGATGGGGGCACACGAACGACCCCGCCCTCGCCGAGCGCTACTGGCGGCGCTGGCCTGATGCAGCGATCGGCATTCCAACTGGCGGCGTCAATCGCATCTTCGTCGTCGACGTCGACACGAAAGTCGGTCACGGCGTCGACGGGATCGCCAGCCTCAAGAGCTTGGAAGCGCGCTGCGGCGCGCTTCCCGACACGCGGCGCGCCGTGTCGCCGACCGGCTCCGTTCACTACTACTTTCGCCTTCCAGAAGGCGTCGTGGTCAAGAATAGCAGCGGCGAGATCGGCGAGGGCATCGACGTTCGAGGCGAGGGCGGCATGGTCATCGCGCCGCCGAGCTTCCGCGAGGGGAAGGGAGCCTACCGGTGGGCCAGCCTGACCGAGATAGCGGACCCGCCGCCCTGGCTGCTCGAACTCGTCGTCAGTAAGCACTGCAAGAGACCGAAGTCCGAGCAGCCGCGTCCGACTTCTCGCGAGAAGCGGCCCGAGCCGTCGCTGCCGCCTGATGCCATCGATGCCATGCTGCAGGACGCGGGCAGGGGCCTATTTGAGGAGGCGCATCCCGAGGAGGACGTGCGGCTCAAGCTGGAGTCGGCGCTGGCTCACATCTCTGCCGATCTTCCATATCACGACTGGTTCAAGGTCGGCTGCGCGCTGCACGGTGCGCTCGGTGACGACGGGTTCGCTCTGTTCGACGAGTGGTCGGCGCAGTCGACTACCAAGTACGACCGCGAGAGGTGCAGGGCGAAGTGGATGGAGTGCGCCAAGGTCACGCGCTTCAGGGCTGATACCGTGTACTGGATGGCCGACGCCTACGACGTCGACTGGCGAAGGTGGCACCAGCGCCGACTGGCGGTGCTGGCATGAGCACGATGAAGGAAAAGCAGGCGGCGCAGCTGGCGCAGCGGGCCAAAGCCGATGTCGTTGCGAAGCTCAAGAGCAAGGTCAAGAGCGCGGCCGACCTTCAGCACAAGACGTTCGCTCCCCTGCGCTGGATCGTTCCAGGCGTGCTGACCGAGGGCCTGTCGATGCTGGTCGGCAAGCCGAAGGTCGGCAAGAGCTGGATGGCCCTGGACATCGCGATAGCCGTCTCAACGGGTGGCGCCTGCATGGGAAGGCCCTGCGAGCAGGGCGACGTGCTGGCGCTGTTTCTCGAGGACAACGAGCGGCGCATCCAGAGGCGCATGACGGAGATGATCGGAGCGAACAAGCAAGATTGGCCGCCGCGCCTCTCATATGTCACGACGTCGGACGACTGGCCGCGCCTCGGGCAGGGCGGTACCGAGCTGATCGAGGGCTGGATAAAGCAGGCAGAGAAACCCCGGCTCATCATCGTGGACATTCTGGAGCGAGTTCGTGATCGCAATACGAAGTCCAACGCCTCGGCGTATTCGACAGACTACGAGGCGCTAGTCGCCCTGCACAAGCTCGCGTCCGAGCATCAGCTGTCGATTCTCGTTCTGCACCATCAGCGCAAGGCCGGCGCAGATGACCTCATGGACACCATCAACGGCACGGGTGGAATAGGTGGAGCGCTGGATACGCTGATGGTCCTGGGAACTGACGCAGCCGGTCACTTTCTGTACGGCAGGGGACGCGACCTCGACGAGTTCAACAACGCGGTGGAGATGAGCAAGGACAGCAAGCGCTGGATCGACCTCGGTTGGCGACCGGAGGCCAGCACGCCCGAGCGAAAGAAGATCGTCGGGGCGCTGCTGAAAGCCAATCGACCCATGAGCGTGGCGGAGATCGCCAAGGCCGTGCCCAGCATGAAGCCGGCCAACGTCAAGAACCGCCTTGCCGATATGTGCAAGGACGGCGAGGTCGAGTCGGTGGCTCGCGGCGTGTACCGGCTGCCCGATCTGCAGGGCAAGCTCGACGTGGCCGACAGTGGGGAGGTCATCTTATGAGGGCCAAACGTGCTAGCCGTGCTAGCCGTGCTAACCGGGTTTGGGGTGTGTGTAGTGCCGTGCGTGCCGGGGGTGGGGGACGGGGGACCGAGGCTGCATGGCGGTGCTGCGGTGCGGGGGGCACCCGCTTGCAGCCCATCCCCACACTCTTCTTCCCGTACCAACTCAACTTAGCACGCATAGCACGCCACACACCCCACCTAGCGCCCTGCTGCGGCGTGCCGCCGCTGACTCGTTTCAATTCGAGCGTGGAATCGTCTTCGACTGCTAATAGATGCGGTCACTCCACCCTCGACGACGTCCGCGCTACCACATCTAGGCGTTTAGTTCGGCCCATGATTCGCGGGTCCTTACCTTCGACTACTAATAAGCGCGGGCTCGCGCCACGGCTCGCGTCGAGTGTTTCTGGTCTGCCCAGAATTCCAGTTTACTTTACCTTCCGGTACAAAATGGAGACCACAGATGTCGACTAACCGCGATCAAGCACGCGCTCTCGTCAGGCAGGCTGCCGAGGTCATTCGTCGCGACAAGACGAGCGACCGCGCTCAGAAGTTTCTGCGTCTAGCGGAGTCGAACATCTCGCATCCCGATCCCATGATGTTTCACGACCTCCAGCCAAACACGGTCGGAAGGCTCGCTCATCCGGACGGCCACGAGGTCGACTACGGCAACGTGTTCTTCACGCTGGAGGAGTTCATCGAGGTAACCGGCCTGTCGCGCACGACCCTCCGCAAGCTGGTGAACGACGGCTGGATGAAGCAGAGGCATCGCGGGCTCTATTGCCTGCACGACTTCCTCCCAGCTGCCGACGACTACTTTCACTCGGGAGATCGTCGATGATGGAGGAGCAGGCGTGAGCCACATCGATCTCGAAGTGATCCGCCGCGCGCTGGAGGTCCGCGACTCCAAGCTGGAGGCGATCTGCCAGGTTCTATCTGCTCGCGTCTCGGAGCTGGAAACGTCGAACCGCGAACTACGCGCTCACCTCAAGATGGACCCGCCACCCCCGGTAATCGGCAGCGAGTACGCGACGCTCAAGCAGGCCGCCGGCGAGTTAGAACTCTCGATCAACGGTGTGAAGTACCACTGCAAGCGGGGCAGCCTCAAGCGGGTGGACGCTGGCGGGCGCGTCTTCATCGAGCGCGCCTCTATGGAACGGTTTAAGGTGATGCAAAAGTGCTCCGCGCGTGCACCACGGCGGCCGGGCTAGGTTGTGCGCCATGGCAACGACACCAAACCCACACGTCAAGAATCTTGAGGCCTCGCTGCAGTCCGCGCTGGACCGCGCCCTGGCCGCGCGCAACAAGCTCTCGGCGGCTCGCCGGGAGTACGGGCTGCCGCACGCGGCACGGAGCTTCCTCACGATCGAGGAGCACCGCGCCGAAGTCCGAGAGATGCGGCGCGAGCACGACGAGCAGCTGCGGAGCATGGCCGCATTCTTCATGGGCGGCGGCGAGAAGTATCGGCGCATGGCTCAGCTGGCGATGGCGAACGCCAATCGCGAGGTCACGGCCGAGGAGCGGGCGCAGCGCGACTGGATGGCGACCGTCGCGGCGGCTCACGAGATAGTAGCCGAGCGAGACCGCGATGCTGCGGCGAGTGCCGCTGCCGACGCGATCCTTCGGGCAGGACGCAAGCGCAGAGGGGAGGACTGACCGTGAGCAGCAGTCTCGCAAGAATTATGGCGCTCGCTGCCCTGCCGCGAGTCAGGTCGGCGGTGGAGCGTGCCGATGGTGCAGTCTCGACGGCCGCGAAGGCCGCGTCGAGCGCTGCCCCGGCTCGACCGGAGCCCCGCTCGCCTTCGCAGCCCGCGAACCGCGCCACCGCAGAGGCAATCCTGCGCGCTGGCCGACATCGTCGCGGCGAGTTGCGGGAGGAGGCCGCCTCGCATCCGGAGCGCGGCACTCCCTCGGCGTCGGCCACCGCCGAGGCGATCATACTCGCCGGTCGAAAGCGCCGAGGCGAACTCCCTGCCAGCGTCAAGCCGACAGGCCTCGCCCTTCAGATCATCAACGCCGGCCGCGCGCGGCGCGGCGAGCAGCCAATGTAAGGAGGGCCGAGATGGTCCGTATCTACCACGCACCCCCGACGACCACGCTCGTCATGCCGAGTGAGGCAGAGCTTCGCAAGTTGATCGACGTCGTCTATCGGGCTCGCCCCGACATCGACCTGCGAGCGGATCGCGAGTTCAAGCACCTCGACCACGATCGCCTATTTCGCTCGGCCTTTCTGACGGTCGGCGCGATGGGTCGACTCGACCGGGTCGATCACGGAAAGGCGATCAGCTACTGGGCCGACTACGCTCGCAACTTGATCGCCGAAGCTGGGAACGAACTCGTCGAGATTCCCAGCAACATCTTGCTCGCTGCGGCGCTCGCTCACGGCGACGTCTACTACTCGCGCAACGCGCTGGGGTTGACGTGGGTCGAGACCGGCAGGCGCGCCGCCGACGCGTGGCGCGGCGTCCTGAAGACGGGCAAGATCCTCGCGGCGTCCGAGGAGCAGTCGACCAGCTATCGGGCCGCTCCGGTCGTCATCGACCTGAACCAGAGCCCCAATCACGTCGGCTACGTCGGCTCGTCGTGGGATAGGTGAGGGAATCGGGGCGCGGGTCGAGCGGGTGCCAGGGCTCGCGTTCCAGGGCGGCGAGTGGCGGTTTGGCAGGAGCCGCCCTCGCTGCTCAAAAACATTTGCGCGGTGCGATGCGTCCTTGTCGTCCGCAGTGCCGCGCCAAAGCCGGGACCTGACGTCCTCTGCCCGGCGCGCCCGGCCCGGCGAACCTCGCCGGGCCGGGTATCCATCTTTCTTTGTTCGTGGCTACGTCAAACAGGACCCACGACGTTCGGCGGCGCGTGCGAGGCTCCTTGGCACGTACCTCCGCATCGGGAGAAGAAACTGTGGCCGACATCATCGCAGCCATTCAGAGATGTTGAGTCTTCTGGACTGCGGCCTTAGATTGCATCGCACCGATTTAACCGCTGAACCTGCGAGGACTGAGCGCTTGATCGCGCGCGAGTGCTTCGGCAGCGAGGTCGACTGCGCGAGATCATGCCGAGAGTCAAACCAGAGCCCCCCGCTAGTAGTCGGCTGAAGCTCACTCACTGCATTTTCTGTGGCGCTCAGGGCACGCCGAAGAATCCCATAACTGATGAGCACGTTTGGTCGGACTGGTTGAAGTCGATCGTTCCCAGGCGTTCAGTTCGATACGAGAGCCGAACGAAGTTCTCTCAACTCAGCGAAAGCCCGGGCCTCATCGTTGATCCTCCAAAGGCCGTCATGGGCGACGTGCATACCAAGAAGGCAAAAGTAGTCTGCGCCAAGTGTAACAATGGATGGATGAATGAGATCGTGGGGGCGGCAAAACCTGTCGTGACCCAGGTCGTTCTCGGGCGATTTGGTGCGCTCAACGCAGCCGCACAGAAGAAACTCGCCACTTGGTTGGCTCTTCAGGCCATGATGGCGGACCTCCTCACTAAAGAGCCGGTCAAGCTTCCTCGCTCCGATCTCGACTATCTCTACAGAAAGAGAGAGCCGCCACCTGAAATGTTCATCGGCATCGGTCGCTACGCCGGACCTTCACACGTGGCGTTCGACCACACTTGCGTGCCCATCTGGGGTCGCGATGGGGACGCTGAGCCGGTTCTGCAGGTTAGCTTACATACGATGTGTTCCATAATTGGCGGTCTCTACGCAATCCAGACCCGATCCAGCCCGGCGCTTACCCCGGACATGCCTGCCGGGGAATACTGGCCGTACGTGATCCAGCTCTGGCCGATCGTTCACTCCGATATTTCGTGGCCATCTCCAGTTCAGTTCTGGATACAGGGTGATTTAGTCCCGGATGGCGGGCTTGCCCGAGCGCTGTCAGTCAAGCTCGGCAACCGGTTCTATGCTGAGATGGACAAGTTAATCTCTAGCGCGTCGCACTAATGATGCTCGGCAGCGTCACGATTGGGGAAGGACAGCATTGCTTGTCGCTCAACTACGCGAACGAACACATCATAGATGTTGTTAAGGTCGACCGCGATGGGCTGTTCGGCGAGGAAAACCACGTGGATTTCCGGATAGGGTAAGAGAAATTCACGCGAATGTGAACGCACTGGACGGATATGGCTTATGGAAAATTCATAATGTTCTTGAGCAAAATGTCCGAGCCTCGTAGATTGCGGTCGGAACCAAAAACCCAACGGCGTCTGCGCTGGAACCGCAGACGCCGCCGGTTGAGGTCTTGGCCACCGAGAATGCTCTCCATAGCCGAGGTGCAGCCGGGCAAGAGTTGCCGCAGTCCGCACGTCACACGTGGTACATGTAGCACGCGCCCGTACGTCACTCAAGAGAGCGCCTTCTGACGAAGGAGCGTGCAATGACGAGAAGACGTCGTTGGCCTGGGCCAAGCGGTCCAAAGCCTCGGATCCGAGTCGTTCGTAAGCCTCCGTTCCCGTTGCGGCGGTAACGGGTTCCGGGTGGGCCGCCTGCAGTCCGACCTGGCTGTGGGCGGCCTGATGGAGACTTGGGGGAAACTGTCGGCTTCCAGAATTCTATCAGGGGTCGGGAGAAATCGATGGAGGCGGGACATGGAATCCGCAGAAAAAGAAATTGAAAAGCGGCCGGCGCAGAGCACCATAGCGTTTCCGTATATGGACCTGGAGGCGGCAATCTCCATCGCTCGAGCGTTGCACGAATCTGGAGCGGTGCCGCTCAGCAGGGACCAACTCGCGGGCGTGATGAATTCCAGTCCGGGGGGAGGAACGTTCCTCACGAAGATCGCCACCGCCAGGACTTTTGGCCTAATTACCCATTTCCAGGGCAAGTACGAACTCACGCAGTTGGGCCATGAGATCCTAAGTAGCGACGAAAACCGTCAGCGAGCCGCGCGGGCGGAGGCATTCATGGCCGTTCCACTTTACCGGAAAACTTATGAGGAATTCCGAGGAAAGGAGCTGCCGCCAAAGGAAGGTCTTCAGAATGCGTTCGTGAGTTTTGGAGTTGCTCCAAAGCAAGCTTATAACGCTAGGCTAGCCTTCGAAAAGTCGGCGAACCAAGCAGGATTCTTCGCCGCGGGAACGCAGAAGTTGGTGCCGCCGATCTTGGGGGCGTTGCCTCCGGGATCTGCCGCCCCTCCCGTTGGCACGACCGCGCCAACCAGCCCATCAGGCCCATCTGGCCGCCCGGGGTACAGATATCCCTGGTACCCAATGGCGCTGTCGACTGGGCCGCGTCCTTCGGCTGAGTCCACGGGGCCATCCGTATTAACCGACGAAATTGATCCATTGATCCTAGGCCTGCTGCAGCGCTTGCCAAAAGCAGGAGAGAAGTGGAGCGTCGAGAAGCGGGCGCGTTGGCTTCAGACGCTCGCTGCTAATTTTGATATAGTTTACGAGTCTGATGATGGCGGCGCCGTCATCGTTCAATGTAAAACTGACAATTAGCAATCAGAATCGAAAAGCGGTTTGTTTCTTGGCCGCGATCCGCAAGGCTTAAATGCCCCCGGCTAACGAGCCGGGGACGCTTCGTCACTGAATTCAATTGAGCGCCGAAGCAAGTCCGGGCTCGACCAATTCCATGATCGAGCCCGCGTCGGCGTGCCCGTCACAACTACACTCCTGGTCGTGCACGATCTTGCGAACCAGTCCATCGATGTCGACTAGGTTCTGTACTCATAAATGGATTCCGTTAGCTGACGAACAGTGATTCACTCCCCTTAGGTGATTTGGGGGTAGACATGGCGCGGTTTGACCTGAGCGATCGAGAATGGGCTTTGATCAAGCCCTTGCTGCCGAATAAGCCACGCGGTGTCGGTCGGGTCGACGACCGGCGGGTTCTCAACGGCATCTTCTATGTGCTGCGGACAGGCTCGCCCTGGCGAGATCTTCCGGAACGCTATGGCCCTTACACGACGGTCTATAACCGCTTTAACCGCTGGGCCAAGGCAGGTGTTTGGGTCCAAATTTTCGAGGTGTTGGCAGCGCGCTCGCCGCAGTCGATGGCGCTGATCGACAGTTCTATCGTCCGCGCCCATCAGCACGCCGCTGGGGGTAAAAAGGGGGCGAGGATCACGCCATTGGCCGTTCTCGTGGAGGACTGAGCACCAAGATCAATGCGGTCGTCGACGAGAACGGACTGCCGGTCCGGCTGATGCTAACCCCGGGGCAGGCCCACGATCTGCGTGCCGCGCCATTTCTGCTCCAAGGGCTCAAATGCCGTGATGTTGTGGCCGACCGTGGTTACGACGCCGATGCCCTCCTGCACATGATCAGAGCCCGCGGAGCTAGGGCTCATATTCCTTCCACCAGCCAGCGAGTGGTCCAACGCTCCGTCAGCCGCCGCATCTACCGCAAGCGCAATCTTGTTGAGCGCTTCTTCTGCAAGCTCAAGCATTTCAGGCGCATCGCGACCCGCTTCGACAAGCTCGCTCGCAACTTTCTCGCGGCAGTCGCACTCGGCTCAACCCGCCTCTGGACCAGGGTTTATGAGTCCACGCCCTAGTTCGACTGCCCCGGGGTGCCGTTCGGCGACTACGATCTTGATGGCCCGGCACAAGGCGTCGTGGATCGCCGCGTGGATGCAGGAATTTAGCAGGTCTCGGTCTTCCTCGGTAGTCGTAGTCTCGTCAAACAACCAGTCCACGACGCCGGTCTGCTCGCATAGCGTACAGCATATTTCGTATGGAGTTGCAGAGTCCGGGTCTCGACGGACCCAGTCGAGCACGTACTCGTATATCGGCGCGAATGACGGATATTTGTCGGGCCCTTCGTTTGCGAAGTACTGCTTCAGGCTTTCGCGCTCGATATATTCTGACACCGTTATGCTCGATGCCTTCGCCCGACGCACCAGCTCTTCGCGGAATACGGTGTCGTCCTCGTCTCTCTTTGACGTTTCTGCAGCATGTCCGATCAGCTCGCGCCCGTTCATCGATTTGACGTCATAAGTCATGGTGATCTCTCCTCATTGAACCTATCGACTGACGCCCAAGCTGGCGTCGATCCAAAAAGTCTCATGGGTCGCGGGCGCGGCAAAATCGCGAGAAAAGTCGGTCGCGTGCTAAGTCGCGCCGACCAATGCAACTCCGCGCATGGCATCCATGAGGTGAGGCGCATAGCTCAAAAGAAAACCCGGCCTATTTGGCCGGGCTGCGCGTGACGCTTAGTTGTTGGTGGCAGGACCTACGGTCTTTCGAGGACCCGCGCCACGTCCGCCGCTATCGCCTCGTCGCTGCGGTCCGGGTCCTCCTCCAGCAATCCGATCGCGACGTCTGCCGCGTCCCACCTGCCGTCGCGGACTCTGCCGCGCACCATCTGCTCGATGGCTGCGGCGCGGTGTCTGAGGGTAGGGGCGTCGGGTCTCACGGCTGCTCTCCTCGCTGGTTTGCGTGCGAGGAATCTTAGTTCTCGCCGACTCGGCCGAGCAATCGCCTTGAGCGAGCGATCGTAATTGTACGCGTTTTGGGCGAGTCTGGTGTCGGCGGCCCGCCGACCTGCCGCCGCGCCCTGGCAGCGCGCCGGGGGCACGGGCGGCCCCCCGGCAGGCCGCCCCTGCCGCGCGGCTCTGGGCGAGCCGCTGGGAGTCGAATGGGGCTGGCCGGTGTTGGGTACCGGCAGCGGCCCCCAGCGCGCGGGCGGCTCGCCCCGCGAGTCCTGGCCGGGGCGGGGCGGCGGGGCGGCTGCCGGGGGCAGGGGCGGCCGTCCCAGCCGCCGCGCGCCGCCCGCAAGAATCCCCTTATTGGGTGGCCGGGCCAATAAGGTGAACGCCCAAAACTCCAGCTGCCAGAGTCACTTGTGCTATGCACTCGGCGGATGCGCCGTTAAGGTTAAATTAACGATGAGCTTGGCAGCCGCGGCGTGATCGTTAAAAATTCGTTTCGTCAGACCGCGGCCGGGCGATGAAAGCTCCGCCGCGATCGGTCCAGGACACGAAGGCGGCGTCAAACAAGTCCGGTCGTCGCGACGGGGAGGGGTGGGGATATAACCCCGGGCTCCCCGGATGCCAACAAGGCCGGCGCTCTTGCGAGGGAGGGTTTTCTCAGGACCCTCCCTCTTTTCTTTCCAAGTCCTTCCAGATCCGGCCCGCGCCGCAACGCGCCGCTGCGCCGCACATCAACTCTGCGCCGGTGCGCTTGCGCAACCGCACCAAAGCCGCCTATCTGACGGGTCTGTTCCTCTCGTCGAAGGCGTGCGTTCCGTTGGATTCTTCGTCAGATCTCACGCAAGGGCAGCCGCTGCAGCAGGCCCGCGAGCCGATCCTCAATCTGCCGGGGGCGCTTACCGCCTACATCCTGCTGATCGCGGTGATCCACCTGCGCGTGCTGCTGCCGGAGGACTGGGACGACTTGATCATCAACCTGTTCGCCTTCGTCCCGAAACGCTACGACCAGTCGCTGATGGATGGGCCGTTTCCCGGCGGCACGCCGGCCAAGATCTGGACCTTCGTCAGCTACTCGCTGCTGCACGCCAATCTCGCCCATATCGGCTTCAACGTGCTCTGGCTGCTGCCGTTCGGCAGCGCGCTGGCGCGACGCTTCGGCGCGCTCAGGTTCTATCTGTTCATGGCGGTCACGGCGGCCGCCGGCGCGCTCGCCCATCTCCTCACCCACGAGCACGCGCTGGCGCCGATGATCGGCGCCTCGGCCTCGGTGTCCGGCACCATGGCGGCGGCGATGCGCTTCGCCTTCGTCCGCGGCAGCTTCCTGTCGTTCAGCCGTGGCGACGCTGTCGCGGCCGCGAAGGTGCCGGCCTTGTCGCTCTCGCGTGCGCTGCGCAATCCGCGCGTGCTGGGCTTCCTGGCGGTCTGGTTCGGTGTGAACATCGTGTTCGGGATCGGCGGCATCACGCCGGGCGCCGAGGGCGCCGACGTCGCCTGGCAGGCCCATATCGGCGGCTTCGTCGCCGGGCTGATCCTGTTCGCGCTGTTCGATCCCGTTCCGCATGTGCGTGACGATGCTGCACCTGCGTTGCCGTCCGACGCGGTCGACAGTTAGTTGCCGTTTTCCTGCGCTTGCGGGCGCGGCTGATTTCATCCATCATTTGCGTCCGCTACAACCGGAGCACGATTCCGGAACAATGAGCAGTGCCGGTTTTTGCCGTGCAGATCCTGCGACGCAAAACGGCCTGCCAAGGGCACTGCAACCGGAGCGCGATCGGTGCATTGCCAGACTGTTGATTGAATCTCGTGACTTAAGCGATCCGCTTGACGGACGACTGCAGGCATCGGCCGCAACGACGCCTCGCTCAAGAAGGCGCATCGGCCTCTCAAGGAGACGAGCAATGACAGTACGTGCGATCCTCGACACCAAGGGCCACAAGGTCGAGAGCGTCGAATCCCAGACCACACTCGCCGAAGCCGCCAAGCTGCTCGCCGACCGCAAGATCGGCGCGGTGCTGGTGATGTCGGGCACGCGGATGGAGGGCATCCTCTCCGAGCGCGACATCGTCCGTTCGCTCGGCGAGCGCGGCGCCGCGGCGCTCACCGAGCCGGTGGCGAACGTGATGACGCGCCGCGTCGTGAGCTGTCGGCCGCAGGACACGGTGGCCGAGATCATGGAGATGATGACGAACGGCAAGTTCCGTCATCTGCCGGTGATCGACGGCGGCCTCGTGGTCGGCCTGATCTCGATCGGCGACGTCGTGAAGTGGCGCGTCAACGAATACGAGACCGAGCAGGAAGCGCTGCGTCAGTACATCAAGACGGCGTAGCTCCGCCGCTGGCCGGCGAGCCCGCGCCCGCCGGCTGGCCGATCGCCTCCTGTATCGAATCCAGCGCGCGTTCGGCGGCCCTGGTGCCGAACGCGATGAGATCGGCTGCGCGATGAAAATCGAACCAGCCGATCTGGCCGACGCGCGGTGAGATCAGGAGGTCCGGCGGATCGCCGGCAAGGCGCGCACGGGTGATGCGGTCCTGCATGATGTTGAAGGCGTCGACCATGACCGAGGAGATCCCCGGCCGTCCGCCGCCGCCGAAGAACTGCCGCTTCACGGCCTTTTCCGGCGAGAACAGCTTGCCGAAGCGGCGCTTCGGCGGAGCGGTTTCCATCACCGTCTCCGGCACCTCGACGGGCTGGCCGTGCGAATAGATCGTGGTCGAATGCGTGAACACGTCGCTCGACAAATTGGCGGCGATGACGATCTCGGCGCCCAACGCGCGGGCCGCCGACACCGGCACCGGATTGACCATCGCGCCGTCGACCAGCCAGCGGTCGCCGATCAGCACCGGCGCGAAAATGCCGGGCAGGGCGTAGGAGGCGCGCATCGCGTCGACCAGGCTGCCATGGGTCAGCCAGATCTCGTGCCCGGTGCGGATCTCGGTCGCGACGGTGGCGACCTTCATCGGCAGGTCCTCGATTCCGATGCGGCCGAGCGAGGCTTCAAGCTGGGCGGCCAGCTTCTCGCCGCCGATCAGGCCGGAGCCGTTGAGGCGGATATCGAGATAGCCGAGAATGTTGCGCATCTGCAGGCTGCGCGCCCATTCCTCGAGCGTGTCGAGCTGGCCGGCCGCATAGGCGCCGCCGACGACTGCGCCGATCGAGGTTCCGACCACGACGTCGGGCACGATGCCATGCGCCATCAAAGTGCGGATCACGCCGATATGGGCGAAGCCCCGCGCGGCGCCGCCGCCCAGCGCCAGCCCGATCACCGGTTTGCGAATGGTGCCCAGCCCGATATCGGCGCTTTCGGTTCCGCTGTGACGGCGTCCCTTCAACATGTCCAGCACTGTCATCTCCACGCTCACGCCATCGTGCCGCGAGTCGGTCAACGGCTCGTGACACCGGTCTCGAATGTACCAGAGGCATTCTTTATGCCGGCTGACGTGAGCAGCAGATGCCGCCGAATTGAAGTTCCCGCCGCCGCGTCTGTCCCGCTTCCTGCGACCAAGCCGCGCGCCACGCCGGCGCGGCGCGGGAAGGGGCTCAGTAGAGGCTTGAATTCGCCGCGTTTTCGGTCAAAAGCAGGATGATGACGAGAGGTCGCGGATCCCCAGGTTTCCGGCGCAGCGGGCAGCTATGGCTTGCGCTCGCCTGGTCATGCGCGCTGGCTTGCCTCGTTGCATCTCCCGCCGCAGCGCAGTTGTTCAGCGACAGGCCGCCGCCGGTGCCGCCGGCATCGGTGCCGGACCCCGGCAACGCCGTCAGCCTGGCGCCGCCATCAGGGCCGGGCGCGGGTCCGGTTCTGCCGCCGGCGCCGCAGGTCGTGCCCGGGCCGCCGGTCGCTGCGATCCCGCCGGGCGCACCGGCCGCCATTCCGCCGGTGGCACCGCCGCCCGCGGCCCCGAACCAGGGCGTGCTGTCGCTCTCGGCGCGCTACGGCAAGGATCTGCCTAACATCAATGGCGGGCTGGTCTGGCGCGTCTTCGCCGACCGGCCCGACGAGACCGGCGCGTTCAAGATGCTGCGCGAGGATCGTGGCGCCACGCCGAACATCGTGCTGCCGCCGGGCAACTACGTGGTGCACGTCGCGCTCGGCCTGGTCAGCTCGGTCCGCTCGGTCAATCTGAAGGCGGAGACCGATCGCGAATCCTTCGTGCTGCCGGCCGGCGGCCTGCGCCTGGAGGGCAAGGTCGGCTCCAGCAAGATCCCGCAGAACCAGATCTCGTTTGCGATCTACAAGGGCAGCCAGTTCGACGGCCGCGAACGCGCGCCGCTGGTGCCGAACGTTGCGGCGGGCGACATGCTGATGCTGCCCGAGGGAACCTACTACATCGTCTCGAACTATGGCGACGCCAACTCGGTGGTGCGCTCGGACATCCGCGTCCAGGCCAGCAAGCTCACCGATGTCACCGTGACGCATCGCGCCGCAGTGATCACGCTCAAGCTCGTCAGCGACCGCGGCGGCGAGGCGCTCGCCAACACCGCCTGGTCGGTCATCAACCCCGGCGGCGACGTGATCAAGGAATCGATCGGCGCCTTCCCGAAGGTCGTTCTCTCCGAAGGCGACTACCGCGCCATCGCCAAGAACGAAGGCAAGGTGTTCGAGCGCTCGTTCACGGTGGTCAACGGCGTCGACGGCGAGGTCGAGGTGCTCGCGCGCTGAGGCGCCTCCGCGGTTGCCGTAGCGGATGAGCGCAGCGACATCCGGGTTCTCACGCGCAGTCTCTGTGAACCCGCATGTCGCTACGCTCATGCGGGCTACAACGCTTCGGTGAGTGGCAAGCTCTTTCCACACGTCATTGCGAGCGCAGCGAAGCAATCCAGAGTCCCGCCCGCCAACCTGGATTGCTTCGCTGCGCTCGCAATGACGCGGAGAGAGCGTCGCCTGTCCTCATCTCGCGTCGGTCGAAGAGCCAGGGTCGCTTCCCATCGTTCTTTGCCGCATCAGTCCCGTTCCCGCCAGCGTCAGCACCCGGCGGATGACGTCCTCCAGGTCGCCGTCGCGCACGATCTGGCGGTCGACGAGCAACAGTCCCAGGCCATGCACGAGCGCCCAGAGAAACAGTGCGGCGATCGGCAGCTCCGCAGCCGGCAGTCGGGATTCGAGGCTCGTCTTCATGATCTCGTAGCTGCGTGCCCGCAAGCCGCGGATTGCTGCGCTGTGCTGCGAGACTTCCGGAAAACCCTCGCCGAACATCAGCCGATAGAGCGCCGGATTGGCGCGCACGAACGCGACATAGGCTTCGCCATAGGTCAGCAGCGAGCCGCCGGAGTGCGGTGGCGCGGCGGCAAGAGCCGCGGCGAGTTCGGCTGCGCCTTGTTCGGCGAGGCCGAGCGCGATCGCGTCGCGGCTTGGAAAATGATGATAGGCCGATGGAGCCGACACGCCGACCCTGCGCGAGATCTCACGCAGGCCGAGAAACGATGGCCCGCGCTCCTCCAGCACCTCTCGCGCCGCGGTCAGCAGGGCGTTGCGCAGATCACCGTGGTGATACGTCTTGCGCGGCTTCTTCGCCGTCCTGGCCATGCGGTTGCTCTCCGATCTCTATCTTTACACTGTTAGAATTATGCGCTACCAGGTGATCGCCTGCAACGGCAGGCATCGCGCGGGGAGAGACGATCGTCATGCAGACGGGACAGCCCAGCCGGACCGCCTTCGGCGCGGCCATTCTCCGCGCGGTGCATCAGACCGCCGACGGCGCCAGCATCTTCGTCGATCCGCTCGCCCACGTGCTGCTCGGCGACGATGCCGATGCGCTCATCGCGGCCTCCGCGGCCGATCCGAGCAGACAGCAGTTGCGGCTGTTCCTGGCGGCGCGCAGCCGCTTCGCCGAGGATGCGCTGGCCGCGGCGGTGTCGCGGGGCGTACGCCAGGCTGTGATCATCGGCGCCGGTCTCGACACCCTCGCGCTTCGCAATCCGCACCAAGCGATCGGACTGCGCGTGTTCGAAGCCGATCACCCAGCCACGCAGGCCTGGAAACGGGAGCGCATCGTGGCTGCAGGCCGCGCCGTGCCGGACTTGCTCACCTTCGTGCCGGTCGATTTCGAACGGCAGCATCTCGGTGATGCCCTCGCTGCCGGCGGCTTCCGGTCCTCCGAGCCGGCCTTCTTCCACTGGCTCGGGGTCGTGCCCTATCTGCGACGCGAGGCGGTGCTCGCTGTGCTGTCATTCCTGGCGAGCCTCCCCGCGGCGGAGGTCGTGTTCGACTACACCGAACCGCTCGCCAACTACGCGCCCGCGCGCCGCGTCAATGTCGCCGCGCTCGCGGCACGCACCGCCGCGATCGGCGAGCCCTGGCTGAGCTATTTCGACCCGTCGGAACTCGCCGCCGAGCTGCGCAAATGCGGCTTCGACGAACTGGTGGATGTCAGCCGCGACGACATTGTCGGACGCTATCTCGGTGTGCCCCAGGCCGAACGGGCGCGCGAGGCGGGAGCCCATGTGATGCAGGCGAGGCGGCTGACGTGAGACGGCGCGTCCATCTCATCGGCTGTCTCGGCAGTCTGGACCACGATTGGCATGTTGCCCTGCGTGCCGGGCTGGCGTCATCTCGCCGATGACCCGCCTTGCAGATAGCCGACGATCATGCGCGTCACCTCATTCACGAACTCGAGCGCGCGCGTGTCGAGAGGGTCGGGGTAGAGGATTGCGAGCTTGTGAGAGAGGTTGTCGATGGTCGAAACGCAGATAAGCGTTGCGGCGTCAATGTTCTCCACACTGATCTCGCTACGACGCTGATCGAGATACGACCTGACGAGCGCCACGATCTGGCGATCGATTTGCTCGATCTCGGCGAGTTGGCCCATGCGTGGGACCTCATCATTGAAGATACGGTGCAACTCGGCGTCGGCCTGATGAGCCGTCAGAATCGCGGTCATCATCGTGCGGACGCTGGCTGCAAGGCTGAGCTGAGCGGAATCTTCAATCTTGATACGAAGCAGCTCCAGCATGTCGCGATTGTGCCGGGCGACCAGCGCGCCGACCAACGCCTCCTTGTTGGGAAAGTACTGGTAGAGCGAACCGATGCTGACGCCGGCCGCCGCCGCGATCCGGTTCGTGGTCGCCCGCTCGTAACCCACCTGCTTCAGAACGCGGGCAGTGGCATCGAGCATAAAGTCTACCAACGCACGCGATCGGTCTTGAGAGGCAGATTTTCGCGGAAGCGACGCTCTGGCCATGAGCCCATCATCCTGATGATGCCGGCATCATAGGCGGTTTTGCAATTCGAGCACAAGAAAATCGGTCAACCGGTCCTGGTTCGGCGCGATGCCGTTCTTCTGCAGCAGCAGACCGACATTGCCACGATGATAGCAGCCATGCGCCGCGACGTGGAGCAGCATCTGGCCCGGTGTCATGGTCATCGGCTCGCCGTTGGTAAAGCTGAACATAATGGGCTCGTCGCGGCCTTGCGGTGACAGATGGTCCGCAAAGGCGACATACCACTCGGCAGAACTCCGCGCCGTTCGTTCGAGTACCTCAAAGGATGGCAATTTGGCCGAGCGCGCCGCGCTGTAGCCATGCGTCCGCCGTTCGAGATGGTGGATGAAGATCTCGTCAACCGCCTGAACGTGATCGAGCAGTCGGAGGACAAGTCCCTGGTCGGGCTCAGCCATGCTCCGCAGGGTGTCGCTGAGCACGGCATAGAGATCCAGCGTCGCCCACCTCTTGTAGTGCATCAGCGTGCGATAAGGACAATCAGCCATCTGTACGTCTCCGCGATACGTGGATCTTACGAAGGTCGTTTCGTCGCGGTTATCCAGCGCGCTGTGGCGCGCGGCCACGATAGATCGATATCGAGCCGCTCGGAGTCGCGAACAGGTCGGTCTCTACGACCTCGGTGAAGCCTGCCTCGCGCATCAGCTGCGGGAGAAGGCCGTCGGCATTTGGCTGTGTATCCACGAACCCGTCGACACATTGCACGAGCTTGAACAAGCTGCGCATCAGCATGGTGCGTTGCAGGCCATAGTCGGCGATCAGCACAGTCCCGCCCGGAGCCAGCGCCTTGACCATGGCTGCGAGCCCGGCGCGCTTTTCCTGCATTGGTACCTGGTGAAAGACGAGACTGCTTGTGATCTTGGAAGCCTGGCCCTCGCCGATCACCGCGCACACATCGCGCAGAAACCCATGCTTCAGATCAGCCTGAACGCTGGCGCGCGCGAGCTTGGCGGCCGCGCGATCAAGAATGCGGGCATCGGGATCGATGCCGATGAGACGCGCTCCGGAGGCCTTGACGCCTAGCAGCATCAGCAGGGAGCCGGTGCCGCAGCCAGCATCCACGATCAGCTCGCTGTCCCGAGCATCGAGCCTGTCGATCAGCGCCGACCGCCACGCTGTCTCGCGGCTGACCCATCTGACGATCAGATCGTACGCGCCAAGCACGGGGAATGCAGGGGTGAAGGCCGAACCGGGCGCCGGTGAGCGTTCGAGTTCTGGAGTCGACGGTGATGTTTTCATGCTCCTCAAAATGAGCGTCGCCGCCAACTCTGTCCACTCGCGTTGGATGGAGATAAAGAGAGGCGTCAGCGGCCGCATGTTGATCGGGGAGAATGACCGCGTGTCGCTCGTCAATCCGGACGGTGCTCGCATTTTTGATCGCGTGAGTTTCGGCGGATCTCGGCCGCAATCAGGTACACGCCGCATGCGGGCGAAGCTCCGACTGCCCGTCGGGTTACTTTGCCGCACTTATGAGTTCTTGCGCCGTCGGGCAAATCAGGCCGATCCTCTCGGACATCCTGTCCCGGGATGAGGGGCGTATCGCGGTCGTCACGACACGCGGGGCGGGGAGCGGTGGGCGTGGTGGATTGCAGCGCGGGGGTGCTCGCGCCGACGAACAATTCGCTGCGCACGGTCAAGTCGCGCGGTCCTGATATCCCGATGCTGATATCAACTCACGTTGAGGCCCCTGAGCTTCGCGTAGGGATGGTGGCCAGAAAGCCCGGCGCACCAGGGAGAACGCGAAGCAGCCGTTAGAGCCATCGCGCAGGGAGGGCCGGGTCTGTCCGGCTGAACCTGTGGTACCTGCCGCCTGCATTTTTTTTCCGCAGGCGGGCCACGGGCCTCAGTCGAGGTCCGGTCCTCCTTGCGCCCTCACGTCACGAGGGTCCCGATCGACGCATCACCCGGACGGACATTCGCCGCGGGAGCGCAGCGCCATGAGATCGCCAATGACATCGACATGCGATGTCCGCGGCTGCGCTGTTCCTTACGATCGCAGCCGCGCCGATGTCATAGTTGCTAATGAGCGATAACCATGAGGTGACTTAAAACCGTCACATGCGCGCGCGGCGGGACGAAGCTTCCGCGCCTTTACAACTCATTAGAACACCGCGACGCATGGGTAATGGGAGACCGCCTGCAGGCGGAGTATGGACGACGTAGGACATGCAATGAGTGCCGCCAAGACGACGCTGGACAAGGTCAGCAGCGATCTGTTCGACGATATCCCGGTGCTCAGGCGCAAATGGCAGGCGGCGCTCAAGCCCGGCCAGTCCCTGCCGCGCTATGAGGACGTGATGCTCGGCAGCCTCGGGCGTCTCGCCGACCACATCGCGGTGATCAGCAACGAGCGGGATCGCCTGGAGATTTCACGCAGTGGCCGCTACATCCAGGAATGGCTGCAGGACGAGCGCTGGGACATTCCGGTCGACGCCGTCTCGCCGGATTGCGCCACCGTGCTGGCGGAGGCGGCGCATTGCGCGCTCGCGGGCCGCCAGCCTTATCTGGCCCATGCGCATTGCGTGCGCGACGGCATGGTGAGGACCTACGATGTCCTGGCGCTGCCGACCAGTTCGCGCTGGGGCAGCACGCTGGTCGGCGCCTACGTCAATGAGCGCGCGACCCAATACAATCTGCTCGATGCGATCTTCTCGACCACGGACGACGGCGTCGTCTCGCTCGCGACCATCCGCGACAGCGCCGGCACGCCCTGCGATTTCCAGGTCGTGCATCATAACCGGGCCGCCGCCGATCTGCTCCGGCTGCCTTCGCCAGACCTGCAATGGCGGCGGCTGAAGCAGGGCGGGCACATGCTCTGCACGCCCGAGGTGATGGCGCGGCTGTTCAAGGTGGTGATACAGGGCGAGCGCGATCAGTTCGAGCTCGATTGCGACGACCGCAGCCTGCGGCTCGGGGCGCATGCCTTCGGCGACATCGTCTCGCTGACCATCGCCGACGTCACGGCGCTGAAGCGGCGCGAGCACTCGTTCCGCCTGCTGTTCGACGCCAATCCGGTGCCGATGTGCATCCTCGACAAGGCGACCGCGCAATTCCTCAACGTCAACGATGCGCTGGTCCGGCACTACGGCTATGGCCGGGCCGACTTCCTGCGCATGAGCGTGTGGAATCTGTGGCCGCCAGGGGAATGGGAGATCCTCGACGACGCGCTGCTCGGGCTCGCCGATGGCAATCTGTTTCACCGTGACTGGCGGCATCGCAAGGCGGATGGCAGCGAGATCGAGGTGCTGACCTACGGACGCGAGATCACGTTCGACGGGCGTGACGGGGTGCTGGTCGCGATCGTCGACATCACCGAGCGGCGGCGTGCCGAGGCCCGCATCGCCTATATGGCGCATCATGATGGCCTGACCGGCCTGCCGAACCGCGAGTTCTTCCAGCAAAGGTTGACGCAGGCGCTCGACGGCGCCGTGTCCGGGGCCAACCGTATCGCGGTGATGTGCATCGATCTCGACCTGTTCAAGAACGTCAACGACTCCTTCGGCCATCCGATCGGCGACCGCCTGCTGCAGGCGGTGGCCGGCCGTCTGCGGCAGAACATGGATGGCGGCAGCCTCGCGGCGCGGCTCGGCGGCGACGAGTTCGCCGTGATCGTCTCGCAGACCGGAGCCGATGATGCCAGCGAGTGCGCGACGCGCCTGATCGCCGCGCTCAGCGCGCCCTACGACATAGACGGCAACGAACTGGTGATCGGCGCCTCGATCGGGATCGCGCTCTCGCCGTCCGACGGCACGAGCTGCGAAGAGCTGATGAAGAACGCCGACATGGCGCTGTATCGCTCGAAACAGGATGGCGGCCGCGTCCACCGTTTCTTCGAACGGGAGATGGACCTGCAGGCGCAGAAGCGCCGCGACATGGAGCAGGACCTCCGTCACGCCTTCGCGCAAGGCGAGTTCGAGCTGCACTACCAGCCCTTGATGGACGTCGCGACCAACACGGTATCCGGCTTCGAATGCCTGCTGCGCTGGCGCCACCCCGACAAGGGCATGATTTCGCCCGCGGAGTTCGTGCCGGTCGCGGAGGACATCGGCCTGATCGTGCCGCTCGGCGAGTGGGTTTTGCGCGAGGCCTGTCACGAGGCCGCGAAATGGCCCGATGGCGTCGCAGTGGCGGTGAACCTGTCGCCCGTGCAGTTCCGCAGCCGTCATCTGGTGCAGGTCGTGGTACAGGCGCTGGCGCAATCGGGGCTGGCGCCCGAGCGGCTCGAGCTCGAGATCACCGAGTCGATCCTGCTCGCCGAGACCGAGGCAAACCTCGCGACGCTGCACCAGTTGCGCCAGCTCGGCATCCGCATCTCGATGGACGATTTCGGCACCGGTTATTCCAGCCTCAGCTATCTCCGCAGCTTCCCGTTCGACAAGATCAAGATCGACCGTTCCTTCGTGAAGGATCTCGGGCTGCGCTCCGACTGTCTCGCCATCGTCCGCGCCATCGCCGGGCTCGGCCGCAGCCTGAACATCACGACCACGGCCGAGGGTGTTGAGACCTCGGACCAGCTCAATTGGCTGCGTGCCGAGGGCTGCAACCAGGTCCAGGGCTTCCTGTTCAGTCCGGCCAAGCCCGCGTCGGAAATTGCGGCGCTCCTGGCGCAGTTCGGGGCAAGAGCATCGAAGGCGGCGTGATGGGACGAGGAGAGGGTAGGGAGTGCCGAGCTTCGAGTGGCGTCCTCAGCTCTCTCCAAACGTCATTCCGGGGCTCGCGCAGCGAGAGCCCGGAATCCATAACCCCGGGCGCCGGTTTGGCGGTGACAGGCGCCACAGCCAGCTCGCGCTTCATGAATGCTCGTGGCTATGGATTCCGGGCTCATCGCAGCGCGATGCCCCGGAATGACAAGTGGAGAGAGCATGGCATGCTCCTCGCTAGTCGCGGTTCTCCATTCGACCCGTCAGAACCGTGTCACGATGTCGGCCAGCGCGGGGCGCGGGCGGTCCTCGCTCGGCTTGGTCGGCTTGCCGATGTGGATCAGTCCGGCGAGCTTCTCCTCCGGCTTCAGGCCGAGCCCGTCCATCACGTCGCGGTCGAACATGAACCAGCCGGACAGCCAGCAGCCGCCATAGCCGAGCGCGGTCGCCGCGGTCAGGATGTTCATCGCGCTGGCGCCGGCGGACAGCTCCTGCTCGTAGGCCGGCACCTTCGGATGCGGCCTGGTGAAGCTGACGAGACCGATCACCAGCGGCGCTTCCATGAAGCGGTTTGTCTCCACCTCGAGCTCGGCTGCGGTCGCCTGCGGGTGCTTCCTGGCGAACACCGACGCGATCACCTCGCCGGCGCGGCGGCGGCCGTCGCCTTCGAACACGATGAAGCGCCAGGGCGCGAGCTTGCCGTGATCCGGCACGCGGGCGCCGATCGTCAGGATGGTGTCGAGCTCCGCGGCAGAGGGGCCGGGGCCGCTCATCTCGCGCGGCTTCACGGAGCGGCGGGTCTTCAGGAGTTCAATCGCGTCGGGCACGTCGTTCGATCTCGTTCGTTGCACACGCGACAGATAGCACGCGGCCTGGCCCGCAACGAGGCCATGGCACGCCGTTTTGATCGCTTCTACCGTTGTCGGCGGGATCGCACGGCCCGCCTGACAATCCCTGCAACTCGGCCACGTAGCGCTGAGGGGCCTCGCGCAATGCGACGCGCGGACGATGGGGTGGCTGCGGCCTTCTGTCCGGATCGCGAACGTCGGCCCGAATTGTCGAACCTTGCGCGGGCCGGTAAAAACATAGTGCTGAGATATCTGCCGGGGGGCCGCTTCAATTGCACGTTCTGACATGCCGAGCACCGAACTGATGCCGACAGCCGACGCCATCATGCGGCTGCGCGGGTTGCCCGGCTTCGCCGAAGCCATGCGGGCATCGACCGCCGCGGCCGTCCGCTTGTACCGGGGCGACCGGATTCTCAATGCTCTGCTGAGCGATCGGGCCCGGGCGCTTTTTCCGCACGTCGCGCTGTACCTGCATTTCGCCGAGCACCGCGAGGGCGAGCTGGGCCTGACGGTCGGCGCCATGAAGGAGATGTGCGTGAGGCTTGGCCTGTGCAGCGGCGGCCGCTGCGAGGCGATGCTGGCGCTGATGCGCGCCACCGGTATGGTCGCCTCGGCGCCGCATCTCGACCGGCGGCGGCGGCCGCTGGTGCCGACGGACAAGCTGATCATGCTGCATCGTGAGCGCTGGGGCGCGCAGTTCGACGCGATGAGCGCGGTGCTGCCGGCCGCCGTGGCCTATCGCTCCGCGTTGAACGATCCGGCCTTCGTCAAGACCTTCGTGCTCGAACTCGGCGGCCGCTTCATCGCCGGGTTGCGGGTGCTCGACGGCGCTCCGGAGCTGGAGCCGTTCGCCGAACGCACCGCGGGCATGGTGATCCTGTTCAGCCTGGCGCAGGGCGCGGGCCCGGACGAGGCGTTTCCGCCGGCGAGTCCCGTGCCGCTCTCCATCAACGGCCTGGCGACCCGCTTCTCGGTGTCGCGCAAGCACGTGCTGACGCTGATCCGTGACGCCGAGGAGCGGGGCTTGCTCGCCCGCGGCGGTGCCGGCAACGACGCCATCACCATCCTGCCTCCAGGCCGCGAGGCGATCGAGCGGATGCTCGCGACGATGTTCCTCTACATGTCCGAATGCGCCGATGTGGCGCTGCAGGCGGCGGCCAGGGAAGGGCGTACGGTTGGTGCGGTGGCCAGCCTGTCAGCATAGCCGCGTCGCCCGGATGAGCTCACGCCCGAGCCCGTCAGGGCTGAGGCGGGAGCGACATCCGGGCTCACGCATGCTCGTGGTGAACCCGCATGTCTCTGCGCTCATGCGGGCTACGACGTCAGGCCGCCTCGCGCGCGCGGCGCCGCACATCCGGCGGCGTCGCCTCGTCGACGAGCGCGGCGATCGCCTCCGCGGTCGGCATCACCGTCTGGCCGTCGCGGCCGAGCCGACGGACGGAGACCGAATGCGTCTCGGCCTCCTTCTTGCCGACCACGAGCAGCGCCGGGATCTTCTGCAGCGAGTGCTCGCGGACCTTGTAGTTGATCTTCTCGTTGCGAAGATCGATCTCGGCCCGCAAGCCGGCCCGGCGCAGCGCCGCCAGCACCTGCTTGGCGTATTCGTCGCCTTCCGAGGTGATGGTGGTGACAACGACCTGGGTCGGCGCCAGCCACAGCGGGAAGCTGCCGGCATAGTGCTCGATCAGGATGCCGATATAGCGCTCCATCGAGCCGCAGATCGCCCGATGCACCATCACGGGCGCCTTCTTGGCGCCGTCGGCATCGATGTAGAACGCGCCGAACCGCTCCGGCAGGTTGAAGTCGACCTGCGTGGTGCCGCACTGCCAGTCGCGGCCGATGGCGTCGCGCAGAACGTATTCGAACTTCGGCCCGTAGAACGCGCCTTCGCCCGGATTGATCTCGGTGCGGATGTGGTTGTTCTGCGCCTTGATCTCGTTCAGCACGGTCGCCATCACGCGCTCGGCGTGATCCCACATCTCGTCGGTGCCGACGCGCTTCTCCGGCCGGGTCGAGAGCTTCACCGTCAGTTCGCCCTCGAAGCCGAAGTCGGAGTAGGTCGACAGGATCAGATCGTTGATCTTGAGACACTCCTCGGCGAGCTGATCCTCGGTGCAGAACACATGCGCGTCGTCCTGCGTGAAGCCGCGCACGCGCATCAGGCCGTGCATGGCGCCGGAGGCCTCGTAGCGGTGCACGACGCCGAACTCGGCGAGACGCATCGGCAGGTCGCGGTAGCTCTTCAGGCCATGCTTGAAGATCTGCACGTGACCCGGGCAGTTCATCGGCTTCAGCGCGAACCAGCGCTTGTCCTCGGCCTCGTCGCCGGCGGACTGCGCCGCGAACATGTTCTCGCGGTACCAGTTCCAGTGGCCCGAGGTCTCCCACAGCGACTTGTCGAGGATCTGCGGCGCATTCACCTCGTCATAGTCGCCGGCGAGACGCCTGCGCATATAGGCGATCAGCGCCTGGAAGATGCTCCAGCCCTTGGGGTGCCAGAACACGACGCCGGGGCCTTCCTCCTGGAAGTGGAACAAATCGAGCTCGCGGCCGAGCTTGCGGTGGTCGCGCTTCTCGGCCTCCTCGATCTGCTTGAGGTAGGCGTCGAGCTGCTCCTGCTTGGCGAAGGCGGTGCCGTAGATGCGGGTCAGCATCGGGTTGTTGGAATCGCCGCGCCAATAGGCGCCCGCCACCTTCATCAGCTTGAAGGCGTTGCCGATCTTGCCCGTCGAGGTCATGTGCGGGCCGCGGCACAGATCGAACCAGTCGCCCTGGTAGTAGATCTTGATCGGCTCGTCGCCGGGAATGGCGTCGACCAGCTCGACCTTGAAAGCCTCGCCCTTGTCGCGGAACACCTGCTTGGTCTTCTCGCGGTCCCACACCTCCTTGGTGAAGGGTTTGTCGCGGCCGATGATCTCGCGCATCTTCTTCTCGATGGCGGCGAAGTCCTCGGGGGTGAAGGGCTCGTTGCGGAAGAAGTCGTAATAGAAGCCGTTCTCGATCACGGGACCGATCGTGACCTGGGTGCCCGGCCACAGCGACTGCACGGCTTCCGCGAGCACGTGCGCGCAATCGTGCCGGATCAATTCCAGCGCGCGCGGATCGTCGCGGTCGACGAGCTCGAGCTTGGCATCCTCTTCGATCGGATCGGTGAGGTCGACGACGTCGCCGTTCAGCGCCATCGCGACCGTGCGCTTGGCGAGCGAGGGCGAGATGCCCTTGGCGATGTCGAAGCCGGTGGTGCCCTTGGGATATTCGCGCTTGGCGCCGTCGGGGAAGCTGATGGTGATCTTCTCGACCGGGGCGGCGGGCTTCAGATTGCTGAGGCTGTACTGGAAGCCGGCCTTGGACTGGTCGGATTTCGAGTCGGGGGATTTCGAGTCAGGCATTGTCTCTCTCCTGTAGCTCACTCCTGCGAACGAGCGCAGGTAAGCGGGAGCCAGGGGTATAGCAGGGGAATCGGAGGCTGCAACCGGGGGAAAGGCGGGAAAACCGCTCGATCGCGGGCCGCTGTTGCGGTGCGGACATTGCCGGAGAGGGGCGGTATGATACAACTTAAGGTCTTCGGGGACGTGGGGATGCGTGGGTGATGATGGCTGCAGGGGAGGCACCTGTTCCTCTGTATCGGCGCGGCGGCATGCGGATGGTCGCCGTGGGACTGGCTGTCGCGCTGTGGAGCGCTCCTGCGCTGGCAGCCGTTCCCGCCGCGACGCCGTCCGCGGACCGGGCGAAACTCTCGGTCCCGCAGATGCCGGCGCCGCCGAAACCGCTGCCCCAGAGCTCCTCGCCGCCGAAGCCCGTCGCGCAGCCGAGGCTGGCTCCCACGCAAAGGCCAGCAACATTGGCGAGGCCCGGGACGCCGATCATCCCTGCGGCGGGCGGCAAGCTGCCATCTCGCCGTGCGGCATCGCCTCGGATCGGCGAAGGTGTGGCGCCGATTGCGTTCGCGCTCGTGAAGGGGCCGGCCGACGCCTGCGGCCCCGGCTGCGACAGCTGGATCGCGGCCGAAGGCAAGATCGACAATGACGCCGCGGCGCGCTTTCGCAAGTTCATGAAGCTGGTCGGCGACCGCAAGCTGCCGATCTACTTCAACTCGCCCGGCGGCAATCTTCAGCAGGCGCTGGCGCTCGGCAACATGCTGCGCGAGCGCAAGGCTGTGGTCCGGGTCGGGCGGACGACCGTGCGCGAATGCGGTTTCGAGCCCCAGGAGGGCGACGTCTGCACCAGATTGAAGCTGTCCGGCCGCGAGCTGCATGGCGAGGTGTGGACGCGCGGGGCGATCTGCAACTCGGCCTGTCCCTATGTGATCCTCGCCGCGCCGACCCGCGAGATCGCCGCCGACGCCACGCTTGCTGTGCATTCGCCGCGCGTGATCCTCAATTTCACCGGCGGCGTGCCGACCCGTGAGATGCGCGCGCAGGCGATGCAGCAGGCGATGGCGCGCGCCGACAAGATGGTGCTCGACTACATCGTCAAGCTCGGTGCCGACCCGGGCCTGCTGACGGTGGCGCGCTCGGTCCCGTTCGAGAGCATGCGCATCCTGACCCGCGAGGAGATCGTGCGCTTCGCGCTCGACCGGCGCCAGCGGGTGGAGAGCCCGTGGATGTTCGAGACTGCCAGCCGCGGCATCGCCTACAAGACCATTCTTGCTCGCAAGGACGGCGAAGGCCCGTTCCAGACCACGCGCATCCAGCTCGTCTGCTTCGATCAGGACCGCTTCGAGCTCGACGTCGAGCGCAGCGCGCCGGCCGGCTCGTCCGGGCTGCTCGCGCTGGCGAGCGGCGGCATTCGGCTCAATTTCCTGTCGCCGCCGCGGAGGTCTGGAGACCGTGAGACGTGGGGCGTGTTCTTGAACGCAAGCCAGGTCAAGACGCTGGCGGCGATGCCTGCGGCCGAATTGAGCGATGCCGTGCTGAACGTCGCGCGCCCGAACCTCGCGACATTCGCTGTGAGCAGCGAGGGCCTGCCGAACGCCGTGAAGATGCTGACCGAGAGCTGTCCGCCCCCGAAGGTCGTCGCCCGTTCATCCGGCTCGCCGGTCTCGCCGCAGGCCTCCGCGGCGCCATCGGCGCCGGCGCGCTGAACGGAGGAGGAGAGCAATGGACAAGAGAAACTCATGCAGCGCATGAGAGAATTTCATGCAGATGCATGAAATTCTCTGCTATTGAGACGCGATGACATCCGCCTTCGCGTCCCCGCGCTTCGCCCCGACCGCGCTCATGCTCGGCAATCTCGTCACCGGCTGCTCGGTGCTGGCGCCGGCGGGCATGATTCCCGAACTCGCCGCAGGTCTCAGCGTCGAGATTCCCACGGTCGGACTGCTGATCACCTTCGGCGCGGTCGTGCTCTGCATCTGCTCGCCGCTGACGGCGTGGCTGACCAGCCGCTTCGACCGCCGCAGCCTGCTGGCGGTCACGCTGCTGGTGCTGGCGCTCGGCAATCTCGCGTCGGCCTTCGCGCCCGACTATGCGACCCTGCTGGCGCTGCGCCTGGTGATGCTCGCCGTCGGCGCGCTCTACACGCCGCAGGCGGCGGGGACCGCAGCGCTGATCAGCCCGGTGGAGAAGCGCGGCAGCACCATCGCCTATGTCTTCCTCGGCTGGTCGCTGGCCGCCGCAGTGGGCCTGCCGCTGATCACCTTCATCGGCAGCCATTCCGGCTGGCGGACATCCTACCTCGCCGTCGGCGCGGTGGGCGCGCTGAGCTTCCTGCTGCTGACCTGGCGGCTCCCGTCGGGCCTGAAGGGAGCTCCGGTCGAGCTGAAGACATGGACGGAACTCGGCCGCAACCGGATGGTCGTGCTGCTGCTGCTGATCACCACCCTGCAGATGTCCGGGCAGTTCGTGATCTTCACCTTCATGGGGCCGCTGCTGAAGCGCCTGACAGGCGCCGACGCCAACCAGATCGGTCTTGTCTTCGCAGTCTACGGCGCCTGCGGGTTCCTCGGCGTCGTCGTCGCCACCCGAATCGTCGACGGCTGGGGTGCGTACCGGACCTCGCTGCTGTTCACCTGTCTGATGCTGGCCGGTGTGGTGGCCTGGACCATGTCGGCCGGCGTGTATCCCCTGATGGCGGTGGCCGTCGCCATCTGGGGCCTCGGCTTCGCCTCGACCAATTCGATGCAGCAGGTCCGCCTGGTCACGGCCGCGCCGCCGCTCGCCTCGGCCTCGGTGTCGCTCAACACCTCGGTCCTCTATATCGGCCAGGCCATCGGTTCCGCCGTCGGCGGCAGCCTGTTCGCGCGGGATCTGCTCGGCGTCACCGGCTACGTCGCGACGGCCTTCGTGGTGCTTGCCATGCTGGTCATCCTGGCAACCCGCCCCCGCGAACGAATCGCAGTCCCCGCCTGAATAGCGCGTTCAAGCTTGGCAAAACCCGCCTGACCGGATTAAAGGCCGGTATTGTGGGGGGCTGCCGGACATGGATTCCGCCACAGCCGGCGAGTAGCATCGACGGCCCGTCCGCGCGTGCCCATGGAGCAGATTGGGTCGGATGAAAGAGATATTGGCATGAAGAAAATGATGTTGAGCCTGGCCGCAGTGCTGCTTTGCACCTCTGCGCTGGCCCAGAGCAACCCGCCGATGGTCGGCGACCGCCCGCTGGTGCAGGTCAAGCCGAAGGGGACGAAGACGGCAGCCGCCGCGCCCGCCAAGCCGCAGTCCGCGGCCGCCAAGCTCCAGGCCTGCCTGGAGATCGACGACGGCACCAAGGAGCGGCTGGACTGCTACGACGCGGTCATTCCGCCGGCCGCCAAGCCGAAGGCGATGAAGGCGAAGGCTGTGGCCGACTGCAAGTTCACCAAGGAGCAGGACGAGCGGCTGGCCTGCTTCAACGGCTTCGTCGAGAACATGCCGAAGCTGCCCAAGAGCTGACAGATGGCTGACTGCGAGCGGACGGGGTCAGCGGCTCGATGAGCCGGACACCCCGGCCGCGATCCGGATCGGCGGCTGCGCGGCCGCCATCTTGACCAGCACGTCCTTGATCGGATGGCGGGTCCAGGCCTGCGTCACGTAGTCCCGATGCGTGATGCCCTCATCGGTCTCGACGAACACGACGCTGCCCGGCCGCAGCGGCCGGTCCATGTCCTCCGACACTTCGATGCCGCGGTTGCGCAGCATCGTCATCAGCTCCTGATCATGCCGCGCGGTGTAGCGCGTGTAGGAGCTGATGAAGAAGCCCGAGCGGTTGCGCTCGATCCAGTTGGCGAACTTGTCGAGCTGGCCATAGACCGCATCGAGCAGCACGACGCCGCGCACGCGGTCGCTGATGCCGCCGACCTCAAGGCTCCAGGCGGTCGGCAGGAAGCCGCCGCTATAGCCGACGATCACGATCGGCATGCCGGCGAACGTCTTGGCGGTGGCGGGATCGCCGGTCAGGCGAGCAAGGTTTAGCGCGGCCTCATCCATGAAGCGCTTGAACCCACCGGGCTGCCAGAACTTGCCGGCGCTCGAATCGGCCGCGTCCACCGCCATCTGCGGCGCGAGCAGCACCGCATTGACCCCCGACGCGGTGATCTGCTGCGGCACCAGCTGGCGGTCGCGCACGTCGCGCTCCAGCGTCGCGCCATTGCCGTGGAAGAACACCACGATCACGCCGGGCTTGCGCGCATCGAACTGCTCGGGAACGTGCACCAGCACGCGGCTGTCATTGTAGGTCTGGTCCTGCCAATAGACTCGGCCCGAGAAGCTGCGGTGGCCGCGGCGCTCGCCATTGCTGACGTTCAGGAACGGCGCATCCGATGCCGGATTGTTGCCGAAATAGGGGAAGGCGGACGACTTCATGCTGACGAGCGTCGTCAGATTGTCCCGTGTCCGCTGCGCCGGGACCTGCGGCTCGAGCGACGCGACCTGATAGGGCGGCGGCTTGGACGCGAAATCGGCGGGAGTGTGAAGCCGGAAGCTCTCTTGCGCCGAGGGAAAGCGCTCGCTGAACTCGGGCGCGGGAAAGCGTTCGTCGAAGGTCAGCCCATGAGCCGCGGAGGCATTGGCGGCCAGGGTTTCGGGAGCCGGTGCTTTGCCGCACTGCGCAAGGAGTACGCAGATCGCCATGGCCGCCGTGGCCCGCGCCAAGCTGAGCGCAGCCGCGGGCGCGCGTCGACCGCGCCAAACCGAGCGGCGCGTCGCTGGACGTCCTGCGACTATCTGATCTCCCTTGATCATCCGTCCCCAAAAGACGAGCTGGAGCCGCAGCGCAGCCCTCCAACCATCGGATCTCGGTTCAACTTGCGCCACCCGCATTGAGGGCGCGTTAAGCATCGTGTCCGGTCGACTCCGGTCCAGCGGGACACACCATGCGATCGTGTCGCCAGTGTGGGACGCCTTGCGACCCGAGGCAATCCCGCGGGCTCTCCCGAGCGGAATCGGTTTCAAAATACCGTTTCAGAAGGACATATTTAACGCGCGTTAACTATGTTTGAATGCTTCTGCGGGAACCTGGGCTGAGCAGAGGAGGGGGCGCCAAGCGTCCCTCGGCGTGATGGCTGCATCCGAGGCGGACGATCCCAGCCGGGCGGGCCGGTCAGGCGGCGCGGTGGCATCCGTGTCGCTGCCGGTCGCAACCGCGATCGTGATCGCCGACATGATCGGCGTCGGCGTGTTCACCAGCCTCGGCTTCCAGGTCAAGGACATCCCGTCTGGCTTTTCCATCCTGATGCTGTGGGCGGTGGGCGGCCTGGTCTCGATTTGCGGGGCGTTGTCCTATGCCGAACTCGGCGCAATGTTTCCGCGCTCGAGCGGCGAATACAATTTCCTGAACCGGGCGTTCCATCCGGCGATCGGCTTCATGGCCGGCTGGGTTTCGGCAACTGTCGGCTTCGCGGCCCCAGTGGCGCTCGCGGCCATGGCGTTCGGCGAATATGGCCGCGCCGTTCTTCCCGATGCCCCGCCGATGTTGCTCGCGGCGGGCGCCGTCTGGCTGGTCACACTGGTGCAACTCGGCGGCATCCGGCAGTCGAGCCGCTTCCAATTGTTATCGACCGTACTGAAGCTCGGACTGATCGTTGCCTTCCTGATCGCGGGCTACGCCATCGCTGCTCCGCAGCCGGTGCGATTCATGCCCGCGTCAGCCGATATCGGCTACATGACGAGCGCGGCGTTCGCGACGGGCCTGGTGTTCGTCATGTACGCCTTCTCCGGCTGGAACGCAGCGACCTACATCATTGGCGAATTGCGTGCGCCGGAGAAGACGCTGCCGCGTGCACTGCTGTTGGGCACGCTGATCGTGCTGGTGCTCTACATCGCGCTCAATGCTGTGTTCCTGCGCGCCGCCCCGATGGACGCGCTCGCGGGTCAGCTGCAGGTCGCGAGCATCGCTGGCGGTCATATCTTCGGCGAGACCGGCGGGCGGTTCGTCGCTGCGATGATCTGCATCGGGCTGGTGCCGTCGATCGCAGCGATGATGTGGATCGGCCCGCGCGTGCTGATGACGATGGGCGAGGACATTCCGGCGCTGTCGGTGTTCGCCCGGCGGCTGCCTAACGGTGCGCCGGCCTATGCGGTGTTGTTCCAGCTCACGGTCGCCACCTTGATGCTGTTCACCGAGAGCTTCGAGGCTGTTCTGGACCTCGTGCAGTTCTCGCTGTTGTCGTGCTCGTTGCTGACCGTGCTCGGACTGTTCAAGCTGCGGATCGCGCAGCCGGACCTCGCGCGGCCCTATCGGGCCTGGGGCTATCCGGTAACGCCGTTGATCTTCCTCAGTGTGACGGCTTTCATGATGTACTACCTGATCACGACGCGGCCCCTGCAATCCGGGCTCGGCGCGGGCGCAATGGCGTCGGGACTACTGATCTATTGGTTCGCTCACGCGCGGTCGCGCCGGATCGCTGCAACAGCCGTATCGGGTTCGGATTGACATGCTGCTGATCTCCAGAATCTGCTTCGCCCTCGCATGCCTGGTCCTTGCGACGAGCTTTGAGGCCCGGGCGCAGACCGTGACGCCGGACGATACGGCGCGCGTGCTTGCCGGTCTGGCGCCGGCGGCGGGATCGCCGCTTGCGCCTTTGGTGCAGGAGCCGGCGTGGCGGCGCCATGCGGCGTTCTTCGACAACGCGTTCAGCCAGCTCGAGCAGCGGCAATTGTCCAAGATCCGCGTCTGGGGAGATTCCAATCTGGCGGCGCCGCGGCCGACGATGTTCTACTTCTTCTCAGGCCCCGACTTCTTGTACGCCGACGCGTTCTATCCGAAGGCGACGACCTATGTGCTGGCGGCGCTCGAGCCGACCGGCCCGATCCCTGATCTGACCAGACTGCCGCGCGGCGGCGTCGGCCCGGCGCTGTCCGACGTCCAGCGCTCGCTGCAGTCGATCCTCAGCTTCTCGTTCTTCATCACCAAGGACATGAAGTCGGATCTGCGCGAAGGCGAGTTCGAGGGAACGTTGCCGGTGCTGTACGTCTTCCTCGCGCGCTCCGGCAAGACGATCCGGAGCGCGGGCCTGATCTGGCTCGACGAGAGCGGCGGTGTGCACGGGGCTAACGAGGCCCCGACGCGCAATGCGACCAAGGGAGCAAAGATCATTTTTGCCGGCTCCGATGGCGTCGAGAAGACGCTCTACTACTTCTCGACGGATCTCTCCGACTCCGGCGTCAAGGCGAGCGGCTTCCTGAAGTTCTGCGAGCCGCTGGCGCCAGGCAACAGTCTGTTGAAGAGCGCATCCTATCTGCTGCATCAGAGCGGCTTCGGGCAGGTGCGCAGCTGGCTGTTGAAAAACAGCGCCACCATCATCCAGGACGATTCCGGCATCCCGCTCGCGAGCTACGAGGCTCGGGCCTGGCGCTTCTTCCCATTCGGGCGCTACCTTGGCCCGATCGACAAGTTTCCGGACATGTACCAACGCAGTTATGCCAGGCTGTTCGAGCGCGCGCAGCCGCTCGACTTCGGCATCGGCTATCGCTGGCGCACGCGCGAATCCAACGTTCTGCTGTCCGTGAGATCCCCGTCAGCTGATACGACGGTGTCAGCAGAGGCCAGCGCTCCCGCCGAGACGGACTATCAGCCGCCGCGTGCACGGCGCGTTCCGCGGCCGGCGGAGCCTGTCTATGCCTATCCTCCGCCGCCGCGACGTGATGAGTTCATCTTCTGGCCGCGGTGGTAGAGATCAAGTCGCTGCTACCAGTGCACGCTCTGGCTCGGCACGATGTAGGAGGTGGTGGTCGGTGGCAGGGTGGTGCTGTCGGCGAGGTAGCGCCATCCGCCGACGATAACGATCAGAAGCGCGATGATGCAAAGCAGATCGACCTGCCGCGCGTCGTGGTGGATATGATCGGGGCCGACGCCCTTGCGCGATCGGCTCGTTCTCGGGCTGATTGTCCAGCGCATCGTTGTTTCCTCCCGAAGGAAGCATGACATCAATGCAAGTCCCGGCGGCGATGTTCCTTGCGAACGGCGCCGCCGCTTCGCATGAGACTAATCCTAATCAGAACCGGCGTCACGGCGATTTGCTGCAGATCAATGGCTGCGAGAACCTGTTGCGCCGCACCCTAGGACCCACTGTTGACGCCCCGCCAACGCGCGTAGCGCCAGGGCAGGTACCAGCGCGCCTGTACCGGCGCAGTTCTGGGCACGTTGTCGATGCCCGAGGTGCCCCAGGGCTGGCAGCGCAGCAGCCGCGCCAGCGTCATCCAGCCTCCGGCCCAGAGCCCGAACCGTTCGATGGCTTCGTCGGCGTAGACCGAGCAGGTCGGCAAATGCCGACAATTGTAGCCGACCAGAGGCGACAATGTGTGGCGATACAACCAGATCAGGGCGTGAGCGCCGCGCCGCGGCAGCCGTCCGAGCTGCGACGTGGCGTGGGCGGGGCGACAGGAAGGATCAGAACATGAGTGCTTCATGGGCGCAGTGGCGGACGGATGTGCGAGTTGTGAACGGTTTCTCGGCAAGGAACCCGGCTCGCGTGCATGTGTGGTGACGTGATGCAACAATGACCGGATTTCAGCGGCGCCGCAGCACGCCGCAGCTGGACGGTAGGTGATTGCCCGGATACGTTTCTCGACAAGGATGTGACAGACTAATAACGGATTTGAGGCCAACTTGTCAGGTCTTGCCGCGAGAAAACCGAGGAACTGCGTACCGAGCTTTACGAGGGGGACGGATTGCGCGTGAGATTGCTGCGGTCGCGTGAATTGCGCTGGATGCTTCTCGGTGTTGCAGCGCTGGGTATGGTGGTCGGGAGCACGATCACCATCATGTCAAACACGGCGCGCGCCGGCGGCGCGCTCGAAGAGCGCAAGCTTCCGATGCGTTTCGGCTGGGTCGCCTGCGAGCCCAATTGCGGCTGGGTCAGCGCGGTCGGGATCGTCACCGCCGATACCCCGAAGGATTTCGAGGATTTCGCCCGGGAGCGCGACCTCAACGGGGCGACTGTCGTACTCGACTCAAGCGGCGGTTCCGTCAATGACGCCATCACGCTGGGCCGTCGGTTCCGCGGACTGAAGATGCGCACGACGGTGGGGACGACGATGCGTCCGAGCCGGGCCAGCGAGCGGCCGCGCGTTCAGCCGGAAGCCTATTGCGAGTCGATGTGCGTGTTCCTGCTGCTCGCGGGAACCACGCGCTATGTTCCGGATACGGCGCATGTCCGCGTGCACCAGATCTGGATGGGTGATCGTGCTGACGACGCCAAGGCGGCGAGCTACACCGCGCAGGATCTGATGATCGTCGAGCGCGACATCGGCCGGCTCGCCAAATACACCTTCGACATGGGCGGAGCGGGGGACCTGCTGGCGCTGGCGCTGAACGTCCCGCCCTGGGAAGACCTGCATGAGCTGTCGCGCGCCGAGCTGCGGCTGACCAATGTCATGACGACGGAGCTGGTCGCGGACGTGCTGCCGGCTAAGGGCGCGGTGCCCGTGGCTCTCGCGCCGAAAGGGCAGGAAAAGGGACAGGATCGCTTCACGGCGGCCTCGGCCGAGCAGGACAAGGTGCAATCGTCCCGATCGACGCGGACGGCGGAGGCGCTGCCGCCGAACACGGTTGCGGCGACGCCGCAGCAGTAGCTCAAAATGCCGGCCCGTGCGTGACACGGGCCGCTGGCGCGATGGCCTTAGAGGGGGCGCAAACTGGGCCGGCTGTCGGCCTTTTCAGCCCTGAGCCGCGGCCGTTTGCTTCGGTGCCGACGCAGGATCGTCCGCCGCGCCAGACCCTGCGTGCTTGGCCTTGGCCTCGATCTGGTTGATCGCATCGACCACGGCATCGAAGGTCAGCAGGGTCGAGGCGTGGCGGGCCTTGTAATCCCGGACGGGCTCGAGCAGCGCGACATCGGCCCATTTTCCGTCCGGCGGCGCGCCGTTTTCCTTCAGCATCTTGCGGACGGTCTCGCGCAGCGCGCGCAATTCGTCGGCGTTCGAGCCGACGACATGCCGGGCCATGATCGAGGACGAGGCCTGGCCGAGCGCGCAGGCCTTCACGTCATGGGCGAAATCGGTCACCACGGCGCCGTCCATCTTCAGATCGACCTTCACGGTCGAGCCGCACAGCTTGGAGTGGGCGGTGGCGGTGGCGTCCGGGTGGTCCAGCCGCCCGAGCCGCGGAATGTTGCCGGCGAGCTCGATGATTCGCTTGTTGTAGATGTCGTTCAGCATGTGCGTGACGTCCCGGAATTACCGGCGGGTCGGCCTTGGCGGCCGGGTTTCATCGCCCTATATTGCGACTATATGGAAACGATTGGCAGGAATTCCAGCCACTTCCGCAGGCACCGGCGTCAAAAGCGCCAGACGTGCGGATCACACCTCTGCAGGTGACGCCGTCCAAGGTGACGCTCTGCCGGTGACACTCCGGTCGGTCCGCCGACCGGTCGAACGGAGACGAGATGGACACTTTGATCAAGACGCTGCGCGCGACCAAGCCGGACGCCAAGCCTTCCGACGCTAAGCCTTCCGATCCCAAACTGGCTGCTGAGCGCCCGGCGGGGCTCGATCCGGCTGAGTTTCTCGCCGCTGCCGTGGGGCCTGACCGTCCGCGGCCGTCACGCGCCGAGGCCGAGGCGGCGGTCTATACGCTGCTGAATTACATCGGCGAGGACCCGACCCGTGAGGGGCTGATCGATACGCCGCGCCGCGTCGTCGAGGCCTATGACGAGCTGTTCCAGGGCTATCATCAGTGCCCGGCCGAAGTTCTCGACCGCACCTTCGGCGAGACCGCCGGCTATGACGACTTCGTGCTGATTCGTGACATCGAGTTCACGTCGCAATGCGAGCATCATATGATGCCCTTCTACGGCCGCGCACATATTGCCTATACGCCGGTCGAGCGGGTCGTCGGCCTGTCCAAGCTCGCGCGCTTGACCGACATCTTTGCCCGCCGGCTGCAGACCCAGGAGCATCTCACCGCGCAGATTGCGGCGGCGATCGACGAGGTGCTGAAGCCGCGCGGCGTCGCCGTCATGATCGAGGCGGAGCACACCTGCATGTCGGTGCGCGGCGTCGCCAAGCACGGCGCGGTCACCTTCACCAGCCGCTTCACCGGCATGTTCCGCGACAATCCGGCGGAGCAGTCGCGCTTCCTCTCTATGGTGCGCTCGCCGCAACGGTGAGCCCCGCCCGGATATCGAGCCGAGAGAGTCGTGTCTTCATCTTCAGTTGAACGCGAGGAGGGCTCCGCCTTCCTGCCCAAATTTGACGCGGCCGGCCTGGTCACCTGCGTGACCACCGATGCCGCGAGCGGCGACGTTCTCATGGTCGCCCACATGAATGAAGAGGCGCTGCGAAAGACTGTTGCGACCGGCGAGGCCTGGTACTTCAGCCGCTCGCGCAATGCGCTGTGGCGCAAAGGCGAGAGCTCGGGGCAGACCCAGCGCGTCGTCGAGATGCGCACCGATTGCGACCAGGACGCGGTGTGGCTGCGCGTCGAGCAGCGAGGGGCCGCCTGCCATACCGGCCGGCATTCCTGTTTCTACCGCAAGGTCGAGCGCTCCGATGATCAAGGCGGCGCCAAGCTCGTCTTCGTGGATGCCGACCGGCTGTTCGATCCCGCCACGGTCTATCGCAAGTAGGTCATAGACCTGCATCCCCGACATCCGCTGTCGTTCAATGGCCGCGTTGGCGGGGTCGGATTAACGCGCCATTAACCATACCAGCCGCATTTTGCCCGGCGTTTCCGGCGCGTTCGTTTGCCAGCGATTCTGCAAAAGGGCGGGTCAATATGTCGGTCGACGCATCCAATTCCTCGTCCCCAGGGCTGCTCGACGGCGTCCGGGCGAAGGTCGCCGGCGCAATCAAGCAGGCGGCCGACACGGTCGGCGCGAGCTTCGAATATCTGCTGTCGACCGCCAAGATGGAGTCGGACTTCAATCCGACGGCCGGCGCGTCGACGTCGTCAGCGCGCGGACTTTATCAGTTCATCGACCAGACCTGGCTCGGCACGGTGAAGGAGGCGGGCCCCGATCTCGGCTACGGCCAGTATGCCGACGCGATCAGCCGCAACTCGTCCGGCGAATACACCGTCAGCGATCCCGGCATGCGGCAGGCGATCATGAAGCTGCGTGACGATCCGCAGGCGTCCTCCGCGATGGCCGCCGCGCTGACCCAGTCGAACAGTTTTCAGCTCACCGCCAAGCTCGGCCGCCGGCCGAGCGACGCCGAGCTTTATATGGCCCATTTCATGGGCGTCGGCGGCGCGGCCAAGCTGATCTCAGCCGCACAGGACACGCCGAACGCTTCGGCCGCCCAGATCTTTCCGAATGCCGCAGCGGCCAACCGGCCGATCTTCTACGACCGCGACGGCCAGGCCCGCAGCGTGTCCCAGGTCTATTCGGTGCTGAACACCCGCTATGCCGGCGCTGCCAACTCCTCCACAACCCGCGGCGCGCTTGCGCTCTATGGCGGGGCGTCCTCGCCGGCCAATGTTGCCGGCGGCGGCGCGCTGCCGACCACCGACACGGCGACGTTCCTCTCGATGTTTCCCGACGCCCGTGGATCCGCGCAAACCGCATCGGCGAGCGTGTCGGCCACAAGCCGCCCGTCGGATCCGATGTTCCGCTCGCTGTTCCAGGTCGACGGCGGTGCCGCTCCGGCGGTGTCTCCCGACGTCCGCCACCTGTGGGGACGCGCGGCCGTCGCCAGCGCGACCTCGGCCGAGAGCAGCGGCAACGACGGCAACACCAATAACGGCAACACCAATAGCGGTCAGCGCCGGCTCGACCTGTTCAGCGATCCCAACGGCACGTTTTCGGGCTGACGCTTCCCCCTCGCGGCTGGTTTCGGGCTCGCTTCGCGGCTGATCTGGCGAAGAAAATCTCGCATGCCTGGACCTCGGGAAGGCCCTGCGCCCGACCACGCGCCTGGTGTTTTCTCCGGTAAACTACGCGATTTGAGGTGCTTGGGTAGTGGTTTCCCCGGGCGTCTTAACAAACATCAATAAAACCAGCCACTTATGGTGAACGCTTTGTTAAGCGTCGTGGTTTATTTTCGGTGCTGTTGAGGCCCTCGTGGCCTTGTTTGCAAGTTGCGTAAGCCGGAAAGACCATGATCGTTCGGCAGTTTCTCAGTTGGGTCAGAACCGCGCCCGCCGGTGAGCGGGCAGAGGCCACCAGGGCTCTCGCGCGGGCGTGGTTGTTGTCGGATCTCTCTGACGAGGATCGCGGCGCCGCCGAAGGTGCGCTGCTGATGCTCCTCGATGATCCCTCGCCGCTGGTGCGGCAGGCCATGGCGGAGGTGTTCGCCCGCTCGGACGAGGCGCCGGCCGCCATCGTCCAGGCGCTGGCCACCGACCAGCCCTCCGTCGCGGCTATCATCCTCGAACATTCGCCGCTGCTGATCGATGCCGATCTCGTCGACATCGTCGCGACCGGCAATTGCGCGACGCAATGCGCGATCGCCCGGCGCATCGGCCTGCCGGCGCCGGTCTGTGCGGCGATTGCCGAGGTCGGCAGCGCGGCTGCGGCGCTCGAATTGATCGAGAACGCCTATGCCGAGCTCCCGCCATTTTCATGGGACCGTATCGTCGAGCGTCACGGCCATCTGGCCGCGATCCGCGAGGCCATGCTGGTGCTCGACGATCTGCCGGCGGCGACACGGGCCGCTTTGGTCGACAAGCTCTCCGAGACACTCGCCCAGTTCGTCGTCGCCAGGAACTGGCTCAGTGCCGACCGGGCGGGGCGTATCACCAGCGAGGCGCGCGACCGCTCCACCATCACCATCGCGGCGCGTTCGCGCGGCGAGGAGCTGCGCGGTCTGGTGCAGCACCTGCGTCTCACCTCGCAACTGACGGCGGGCTTGATCCTGCGCGCGCTGCTCTCCGGCAATGTCGAGTTGTTCGAAATCGCGCTGTCGGAGCTGTCCGACATGCCGCGCGCAAGGGTCTCGGCCCTGCTCAACGACCGCGGCCGCGCCAGCCTGCAAGGTCTGCTGCGCAAGGCGGGCATTCCGGACACGACCTTCGATGCGTTCCGCATCGCGCTCGAGGTCTGCCGCGAAAACGGCTTCGCCGACACGCTCAGCGGCGCCGCGATCCTCCGCCGCAAGATGGTGGAGCGCGTGCTCACCCATTGCGCCACCGACCGCGATGCCGCCGAGCCGCTGCTCATCCTGCTGCGCCGCTTCGCCACCGAATCCGCGCGCGACGAAGCCCGCGAGTTCTGCGATGAGGTGATGGCCGAGGATTTCGTAGCCGGGCTGGAGTTCGGACTGATGGCGGCGTAGTCCGCGCTTCCTCCAGCCGTCATTCCGGGGCGCGCGCAGCGCGAGCCCGGAATCCATAATCCCGAGTCGGGATGTGGCGAAGACAAGCGCCACAGCCATCGCGCCTCACATAGCGGCCTGTGGCTATGGATTCCGGGCTCGCGCTACGCGCGCCCCGGAATGACGAGGAGAGAGGGTTGCCCGAAGTCTTGCGTCGAATCCCGCAGGAAAGCGGTGCGCGGCGGCTCAGCGTCGCCTGTCCAATTACGGCTGATCGCTCGGCACCAGGCTCGGCGCCAGGATCGCTTCGAGATGCTCGGGGCGATTGCGATTCACCTGGATCAGATAGTCGTCGGCGACACGGCGCAGGCGGCGGCTCAGTTCGGCGGCGACCGTCGGGCTGTGATACTTGGTGTGATCGTGCACGATCGCCTGGATGGCGTTGACGTGATGCTCGAACAGTTCGGTTGGCACCTTCTCCAGATCCGGCGCGTGCTCGATGATCCGGCACAGGCTGTCGGCGACTTCAGCCGCGGCGGGGTAACCGAAGGTCGCGGCGTCGCCCTTGATGTCGTGGGCGGCGCGAAACATTTCCTCGCAGGCGTCGTCGTCGAAATGGGTCTTCAGCATCGCGGCGTAGCCCTTCGACAGGCGCTCCGCTTCGGTATCCATCCAGGATTTGAACTCGCCGGATAGTCCAGCCAGCGCGGCCTCGGCGCGCGCGATCGGATCGTCGAGATCCTTCTCGTCGGTCCGGCGCAGCACCTTCTTCAGCGGATTGGGCTGGGTGATGACGTGATGCGAGGCGTAGCTCTTGACCTGGATCGCCGGGGCCTTGTCCTTCGCCATCTCGATATCCTCAGGTGCTGCCGATCAACGCGATCAGTTGATGTGAAGACTAGCCGAGCAACCGCATGTGCGATGCAGCGATTCCCGGACGGCGTTAACAGGGGCTCACTGCCGAGCCCCTAAACTGCTGAGCGCGCTTTATCCAGAAGTGACGGCTGCTGGAAGACCTCGGCCTCGCCGCCGACCCGGCGCTCCGGGCCGATGTAAGCGGTATTGGTGTTGCGGCGCCGGTCCGGGCCGAAATAGGTCTTGGTCTTGATGAAGGGCCGGGGATTGGCGACCACGTTGAGAATGCGCTGATAGAGTCCCTTGGCCGAGATCGGCTTGGCGAGAAACTCCGTCACGCCGGCGTCGCGCGCCACGGTGACGCGGCGCTTCTCGGAGTGGCCGGTCAGCATGATGATCGGGGCGTAGGGATTGCCCTTGGCCTCCGGCTGCCGGATCATCTGCGCGAGTTCGAGCCCGTCGAAGATCGGCATCGCCCAGTCGGTGATGACGATGTCGGGCGAGAAATGGGTGTACATTTCGAGCGCGGTGGCGCCGTCCTCGGCCTCGTTGACCTCGCGCGCGCCGAACGAATGCAGCAGCGTGCGCAGGATGCGGCGCATGTGCGGGTTGTCGTCACAGACGAGAAAGCGAAGCTTGTTGAAGTCGATGCGGTACATCTGGCCGGCCTGAGGGCATCACCAATGAAGGTGGTCAACGCGCATTAACCATACGGAGCGCCGGGTTAACAAAGCGTTGCGGAGTGCGGTGTTTCGAGGACGTCGTAGGGCAGGAGGCAATCAAGGTGTCATTCCGGGGCGCGCGCAGCGCGAACCCGGAATCCATACCCACGATATGTCGTGCGAGGCACGCTCGGGATGGGCGCTCGTTCCAGCAACATCTGCCTGTGGCTATGGATTCCGGGTTCGTCGCTGCGCGCCGCCCCGGAATGACGAGAGATGACATCTGGGCCGCGATGTTGCGGCTGACGCCGGTCTAATACCCGAACTGCTCGCTCAGGATCCGCTCTTCGAGGCTATGTCCCGCGTCGAACAGCATGCGCATCGAGATCGTCTTGTCCGACAGCACCTCGACGCGCTGGACGTTGCGGACCTCGTCGTGGTCGGCCACCGCGGCCACCGGGCGCTTGTCGCCTTCGAGCACCTCGATGATGACATAGGCGGTGTTCGGGAGGAGGGCGCCGCGCCAGCGCCGCGGCCGGAAGGCGCTGATCGGCGTCAGCGCCAGCAGCGCGGCGTTGATCGGCAGGATCGGGCCCTGCACCGAGAGATTATAGGCGGTGGAGCCTGCGGGCGTCGCCACCAGCACGCCGTCGGCGATCAGCTCCGGCATGCGCTCGCGCTCGTCAATCAGAATGCGCAGCCGCGCGGTCTGCGCGGTCTGGCGGAACAGATAGACCTCGTTGATCGCGTGGTGGATGTGAACGGTACCTTGTACATCGGTCGCCCGCATCAGCAGCGGGTGGATCACCGATTCCTGCGCAGCCGCGAGCCGTCCGTGCAGGTCGATGGTCGAGAACTCGTTCATCAGGAAGCCGACGGTGCCGCGATGCATGCCGTAGATCGGCTTGCCCGAGCGCATGTGGTCGTGCAGCGTCTGCAGCATCAGCCCGTCGCCGCCGAGCGCGACCACGACGTCGGCCAGATCGGGATCCGAATTTCCATACAGTGAGGAGAGCTGCGTCAGCGCGGCCTGGGCCTCGGGACTTGGACTCGCGACGAAGGCGATCCGCTCATATCGCTTGGGCGTGGTCATGCGTCGCAAGGCTCGCTGGTCGTTGGCCGGTTGAAGGCGCCGTGTCGTCTACCCGACCTTGGCCGTGCTTGTCCATCGCGGCCGGTATTGCGGGGCAATGCGGCCGCGATGCGGGCCGATCTCGCCCGGAACTGGGCGCTCACCGCCGCAGCCTTGCAGGCTGTGACACCGTCATCCCGGCGTCATTTTTCCTGGAGCGTGCGCACGGGGTCCCAAGCCGCCGGGGTGCCCTCGAGCGCCGCGCTCACGCGTTCGGCGAACAGCGCGCTCGGCGCATCCACCGCCGCGGCGGATGCGAAGCATTCGGCCGCCTGCGACAGCTCGCCCGCGCGCCAGTGCGCGACACCGGCCGCATAGCCGTCGAGCACGGCGCGATCGTCCGGCGTCAGCTCGGCGGCGCGGCCATGGAGCTCGTAGATGGTCAGCGACTGCTCGCGGCCCTTGACGCGGATGGTGTCGAGCTCGCGCCAGGCGAACTCGGAGCCGGCGAGCGCGACGGTGCTCTCCGAGGCGATGATCGTGGTGCCGTAGAACTTGTTGGCGCCTTCGAGCCGCGAGGCCACGTTCACGGCGTCGCTCATCACGGAATAGTTGAAGCGGCGCTGCGAGCCGAAATTGCCGACCAGCGCGGCGCCGCTGTTGATGCCGATGCGCTGCGCCACCTTGATGCCCTGGAAGGCGGTGGACGAGCTGTTCAGCTCCGCGAGCCTCGCCTTGCAGTCGAGGGCCGCGCGCGCGGCGCTGCGGGCATGGTCGGGATCGTCGAGCGGGGCGCCGAACACTGCGACGACGGAGTCCCCGATATATTTGTCGACATAGCCGTCATGGGCCTCGATCACGTCCGTGATCGCCGAGAGATACTCATTGGTCAGCGCCATCAGTTGCTCCGGCGACATCTGCTCGGCGATGCGCGAAAAGCCCGCGATATCGGAGAAGAACACCGTGACTTCGCGCGTCTCGCCGCCGAGCTGCGGCAGACGCCGCGAGGCGAGCATGCGATCGATCTCGCGCGGTGCGAGGTAGTAGGCGAAGCTCTTCTGCAGCAGGCGCCGGTCCTTGTCGGTGACCATGAAGCGATAGCCGGTGGTCGCCGCCAGTGCGAGCACGCCGGCGGCGAGCGGCTCTGCCAGAGGCAAGGCATAGGCATGGCAGAAGAGAGCCGTGGCGAGCGCCGTGTAGAGAACGGCCAGCACCGCCAGCAGCGCCGCGGCCGTGGCCGGTCTCAGCAGCCGCGCGAATGCCGCGGCGAGCAGGGCCATGGCGGCGGCGATCGTGAAGATCGCTGGTCCGCTCATTTCGATCGCTGCGTCCTGCCGAACGAGGTTGTTGACCGCCGTCGCATGAATATAGACGCCGGCGATCGTGCTGCGGGCAAATGTCTCGGCCACCCGGCGCTCGCCGAGCACGCAGCGCGGCCGCCGCGCGCCCTCGGCACGGGTGGCGAAGCGTTTCGAGGTCACCCGCCGGTCCTCGATGCCGACCGTACCGATCAGGACGACCTTGCCGGCGAACTCGCGGCGGAAGTAGTCCTTGTCGCCCTTGAGCGCGCAGGCGCGCAGGTCGGCAAAGGAGTAGGTCGGGATGTCCTGCGCGCCGCCGGCGAAGTTCAAGGTCATCGTCCCCGGCACGCTGCCGGGTACGCGATAGTCGCCCAGCATCACCGCGTCCGGCGCAATCACCGGCGGCGTGCCGCGGGCGCGGGCCGCCAGTTCGAGCGCCATGCTGGGCACGGCCTTGCCCTCCGCCGACAGCGTCAGCGGATGGCGGCGGACGACATCGTCGCTGTCGGTATAGGTGTTGAGCGGCCGCAGGTTCTGCTGCTGGCGCACCGCGATGCGCTGGCCGGGGGCGGGCAGGATCGGCGGCTCGCCGAAGATCTCCCCCAGCACCATCTTGCCGCCCACGGCCGCCGCGGCGAGCGCGCGCAGGAAATCACGGTCGAAGCCGCGGGTCTTCTCGCCGAGCGTGGAGTCGCCGAGGGGAATCTCGGACTGCTCGATCGAGGTCTGGAACACCATGTCGAGGCCGACCACCTTGGCGCCGCCATCGAGCACGGTCGACAGCACCCGGCCGATCTCGCCGGTCCAGGTGAGCAGCGGCGCTCCCTTGAACGGCGGCGCCTGATAGCTCTCCTCGTCGATGGCGATGACGACGGCCGGACTGGTCGCAGCGTCGTGGCGATTGCCGAAGGCTTCGAAGCGCAGCCAGGTCAATGCGTCGAGCGAGAGGCCGCGGAAGCGCTCGAACGCCGGCGATGCGAACACGCCGGCACACGCCAGCGCGATGGCGATCACGGCAAGCGCGTCACGCGTCCGGCGTCCGATCGCCACCGCCAGCCGCTTTCAATCTCAGTTGAGTCGGATCAGTCGCCCGACCACGGGCCCTGGACCCGCCTTGGCCTGCGCATCGATCTTGAAGACAATTCGCGCAGGGCCGAACATCGCGACATAGGTGCCGCCCGGCGTCAGCGGATGGCTGGTGCCGGCGAAATCGTAGAACCGTCCCTTGTACTGCCGGCCGGACAGCTCGACCTCCTGGCGCTCGCCGGGCTGGTCGATCCGTTCGACGATCAGGGTGCCGCGCCCCTTGGCTTCGAAGATCGGCGAGGCGCCGTAGATGATGGCCTGTGCCACCGGCGCGCTGTCCGGTCCGACGCTGCGCACGATGGTTGCCGCCACCTCGCTGGTTTCGCGGGAGGTCGCCTGGGCGTGGCTGGCATCGCAATTGACGATGTCGCTCTTGAGGGCCGCGCCGTCGACCTTGCTCTCGCCGGGACCGACGGTGACGCTGCCGGCGCCGCTGACGGTCTCGCGGCGGCAGGATTTGAGGTAGCTCATCACCACGGCGCCATCGGAGCCGAGCTTGATCACCTGGCCGGGCGCGACATAGTCCATCAGCTCGGCACCGGCGACGTCGCCCTGGACGTCCTCGACCAGCGCCGCCGGCGGCCCGGCCCAGGCCACTGACGGCCCGAACAGGGCCGAGGCGGCGAGCCCGGTCAGGGCTGCGACGATGAGCCTCGATGATGTCATGATGAACTCCGTGATCGCGCCGTGAGCGCGCCTTCTGTCCCATGATTGGGACGTTCGACGGGATCGAGAGGTTCGAGCCCATAACATACCTTACGGAGGACGGGCACTGGCATGGATGTGACCTGGATCACGGAAGCTTGGGTTGAGGTTGGTCCCCGGCCACGTTTCATGCGTTTGCAATGAGAGAGCGAAAAGCTGCCGCGTTGCCCCAAGCTCATGGTCCAGGGAGTGAGTTGATGCCTGATTTGAGATCGCCCGCCGGTTGGCCCCGCTTGCTGGCCCTGGCCGTGACGGTCATGCTGGCCGGCCAGCCGGTGTGCGCGCAGGACACGCCGCCGGCGGCGGCGCCGACGCAGGACGCCGTTGCGCCCGGCGTGCATCGCTCCGGCTCCGCCGGCACCCGCGCCGCCAGCCCGCCGAGCTCGCCATCGACGGCGGATCAACACAAGCTTCCGGCGGATTCGACCACCACGCAGACGCTCGAATTGCCGGGTCGCACGCTGTCGTTCACGGCGACGGCGGGCTCGATCCGGCTGTTCGATGACAAGGGCGAACCTCAGGCCGATATCGCCTACACCTCCTACCAGCTCGACGGCGTCGACCGCGCCACCCGTCCGGTCACCTTCTTCTTCAACGGCGGTCCCGGCGCATCCTCAGCCTATCTGCAGCTCGGCAACGCCGGCCCGTGGCGGATCGGGATCGACGCGGCCAGCGTCACGCCGTCGTCGAAGCCGGAGCTGATGCCCAACGCCGACACCTGGCTCGACTTCACCGATCTGGTGTTCATCGATCCCGTGGGCACCGGCTACAGCCGCTTCGTCGCGACCGGCGACGAGGTCCGCAAGCGCTTCTTCTCGGTCGACGGCGATGTGCGCTCGCTGTCGCTGGTGGTACGCCGCTGGCTCGAGAAACACGACCGGCTGGCCTCGCCGAAATTCGTCACGGCCGAGAGCTATGGCGGCATTCGCGGGCCGAAGATCGTCAACAACCTGCAACAGGACCAGGGCATCGGCGTGAGCGGCCTGATCCTGGTGTCGCCGCTGATGGACTTCCGGGAGTATTCGGGCTCCAGCCTGCTGCAATATGTTGCGAGCCTGCCGAGCTTTGCCGCCGTCGCCAAGCAGATGAAGGGGCCGGTGACGCGCGCCGATCTCGCCGATGTCGAGCGTTACGCCAGCGGTGACTTCCTGCTCGATCTCGTGCGCGGCGAGGCCGATACCGAGGCGACCAACCGGCTCGCGGACAAGGTCGCGAGCCTGACCGGTATCGACCAGGCCGTCAGCCGGCGGCTGTCGGGCCGCTTCGACGTCTCGGAGTTTCGCCGCGAGTTCGACCGCAAGAACGGCCGCATCACCGGCCGCTATGATGCTTCGGTGCTGGGCATCGATCCGTATCCGGATTCGAGCCACTCGCGCAGCTCCGATCCGTCCGGCGACGTGCTCACCGCGCCCCTGACCAGCGCCGCGGTCGAGCTGACGCGCAAGCTGAACTGGCGTCCCGACGGCTCCTACGAGCTGTTGAGCGGCGCGGTGAACCGGAGCTGGGATTTCGGCCGCGGCATCAGCCCGCCGGAATCGACCGGCGAGCTCAGGCAGATCCTCGCGCTGGATCCGAAGCTGAAGCTGCTCGTCGGCCACGGCCTGTTCGATCTGGCGACGCCGTACTACGGCTCGAAGATCCTGCTCGACCAGTTGCCCGCGTTCGCCCGGCCGCCCCGCGTCAAGCTCGTGGTCTATCCCGGCGGCCACATGTTCTATTCGCGCGACGATGCGCGCAAGGCGTTCCGCGGCGAAGCCGAGGCGATGATGAAGGAGGGCAGGTAGCTCGTTGTTTTGAGCCGCCACTCTGTCCACTCGTCATTGCGAGCGTAGCGGCGTAGCGAAGCAATCCAGAATCCTCGCGCCGTCCTGGATTGCTTCGCTGCGCTCGCAATGACGGCGTGGCAAGCACTCGGGCTAACTCTCCTTCTTCCGCCGACCCTTCGGGTACTTCTTCTCCATCTCCGCCTTCAGCACGCGCTCCGGCCGCAGCCGTGCGCCGCCGAGCCAGACTTCGCTGACACCGGACTTGGCGCGCACGCGCCGGACCGGCTCGCCATGGCTGGAATAGCCTGCGGCGTGCGCGATACGGCCCTGGTCGCGCCCCGTCACCTCGATGCGCGGCGCATCGATGAACGGGTTGATGAAGGACGGATTGGCCACCATCACCTGTTCGCCGAAGGGGACGAGGTCGAATGCGCTCCACAGCGTCCACCAGCGCCCGGTCCAGTCGCGTGTCTTGCGCGACGGTGCGCCATGGGTGGCAAAGGCCTGCAGGATGAACTTGACGCCGTTGGCCCAGGCCGGCGCCCAGCCATCGATCGCGTTGGTCAGCACGGTGATCGCGATCTCGCGCGAGGGGATGACGGAGGTGCGCGAGATGTAGCCCTGGAAGCCTCCGCCATGGCCGAACCAGTCGAAGCCGGCGGTGGTGCCGCTCATCAGCGCCAAGCCGTAATAGGCTTCCTCGATGTCCTGCGGCACGCGCCATTGCCGGCGCACCATCTCGCGGCGGCTCGCGACCGAGAGCAGGCTCTTCTTCGCGTTGGGGGCGAGCTGGGCGAAGAAGCGCGCGGTGTCGGCCGCGGTCGCGACGATGCCGGCGGCCGCCATGATGGCGTGTGTCGGATTGTCGCCGGGAATCACGGCGCGCCGTCCCAATGGCACGATGCGGGAATGGCCGCGCGCGAACGGCACGGTCTTGCCCAGCAGCGTCATGTCCGGCGCGCTCTCGCGCAAGCCCAGCGGCGCCATGATCTCGCGCTGCAGCCAGCTGGGGTAGGGCTCGCCGGTGATCTGTTCGATGACGAGGCCGAGCAGGCCGTAGCCATGGTTGGAGTATTTGAAGCGGCTGTTCGGCGCGATCGCCGGCGGCAGCTTCAGCTCGGCCAGCAGCTCGTTCCAGTCGAGATAGGGGCGGCCGTCGGTGAACTGGCTGGAATCCTTGCCGTCGCGAACGAGGCCAGCGGTATGCGAGAGCAATTGGCCGAGCGTGGCCGTGGCGACCTCGGGATGCAGGTCCTTGACGTAGTCGCCGACGGCATCGTCGAGCTTCAGCCGCTTCTGCTCGCGCAGCCGCATGATGCCGGCCGCCGTGAAAGCCTTGGTGTGAGAGGCGATCCGGAAGCGATGCCGCGGCGTCAGCTTCTCGCCACTGTCGAGATTGGCGTGCCCGAAGGCCGCTTCCAGCACGATCTCGCCGCGATGGGCGATCGCGATGATGCAGCCGGGCTGTCCGGAGAGTTCGACCTGATACGCCAGCCAATCCTTGATGTAACCGAGTGCCGCGCCAAGCCAGGGCTCCACGACCATGCCTCCTGTTCGAGCGCGCGAACCGTCGTGCGCCGGAAGCGGTATATTGATCGGAGGAACGGTGGGGGACAATGGGGGGCGCGTAGTCTGGATGAGCGTAAGCGACATCCGGGTCCAACACGACCGCCTGCGATGAACCCGGGTGTCGCTCCGCTTACCCGGGCTACAAGCTCCAAACGAAAATGGCGCAACCCTTTCGGGTTGCGCCACTGTCGAGATCGGATCAGGTCCGATCGCGTCTCAGTAGACGAGGCCGGTGCCCGGCTGCTTCTCGAGCGCGTCGGCCAGCGAGCGATATTCTGCGCTGTTGGTGCCGGCGAGCTGCGCGACCTTGTCGAGGTGGAACTTGGCCTGCTCGCGGTTGCCCTGTTCGAGCTGCCACAGGCCATAGTACTGCCAGGTGCGCACGTGGTTCGGATCATCCGCCAGGGCCTGCTCGTAGTACTGCTTGGAGGCCTGGTAGTTGCCGAGCTTGCGGTAGGAGTAGCCGATCAGGTTGGCGACGTCGGCGACGTCCTCACGGTTCAGCGCCTTGAGCTGCTCGATCGCGGTGGCGTAGTCGCCGCGGTCATAGATCGAGGTGTAGGCGGTACGGTAGGCCGCCAGGAACTTCGGATCTTCGATGCTCGAGCTCTTGTCCTTCTTCTTCTTGGACGAATCCGAGGCCGGCGGCGACGACGGGGTGTCGCTGCCCGCGGCATAGGCCTTCGACAGAAGCAGCGGCCCGGAGGCCACGGCCATGGAGAACAGCGCCAGCGTGGCGATCCTGATCGCAGACTTTTTCATTCGTATCTCCCGAGTTGTCGATCCAACAGGTGACTGCGCGAGCAGAAGAACTCCCGCAGCTGCGAAATATTCCCGGCCATTTGCGCGGATTTTGCGCCGCGATCGGTGCATTATACGGACGACAAGATGACAGGCCAGTCACTTCGATGACTATCCCTTCATGTGCATGAACTGAAAACCTCGCTTTACTTCAGGGTGGGTTCAGTGCCGGTTCCTTATCGTCGTCTCCATGATCGCGAGCCCATCCAGTCTGGATGGAGCCTCCAGATCATCACATCACGGAGACGACCATGCTGAAGTCCATGTCTGTTGCGCTGCTCGCCGCGTCGATCCTGGCTGCGCCCGCGTTCGCCGCAGGTCCCGCGAAAACCGATACGTCCGCCAAGCCCAATCAGACCACCGGCGTGACCACGGGGGCCGCGAAGACGGAAGCCGGGAAGACCGACGCGTCCAAGACCGTCACCACGACCAAGTCCGATACCAAGGCCGATGCCAAGACCGACTCCAAGTCCGAGTCCAAGTCCGGCCCGACGCAGGCGGGCGACAAGACCAACGAGATGAAGCCGGCCGTCGACAAGAAGGGCAAGCCGCACGCCTCGCTGCTCCGTCACACCCATCGCCATACGGCGCACCTCCGCCATCACAACAAGGTGAAGGTCTCGCATGCGGTCAGCCACACGAAGGTGAGCCTGAAGCGCGTCACCCCGGCGACCCGCCGCGGCTGAGGTGTCGAAGCCTCGATCAGCCCCAGCCGACGCCCTCAGGGCGTCGGCGGTGGCAAGACGATGAGGCACTTTCGGGCGATGCGCGCGGCGGCCTCGGCGTGGCCGGCGTTAGGGCGGCGCACCTCGGCGCTCCCGGCCGAATGCGCCGATTTCCTTCGCCACCCGCTTTCGGCTAGAAGCCGGTGACGCGGGTGGTGGCGAACGGATTGGTCGGCCGTGGGGAAGAGGATATCGGGCTGGTGGCCGGCAGCTGCGCTGGCCCTGTTGCTGGCGGGCTGCGCGAGCGGTGGTCCTGCCGCCTTTGTCAGCGAGGACAATCGCGGCATCGCCTATACCGGCGATCGCGGCGTCGACAGCCAGCCCTTTCCGGCGAACTACCGCGGCGAGATCCTGGCCTATCTGAGGACCTATCTGAACAATCCGGCCGGGGTGCGCGACGGCGTGATGGCCGAGCCCGTTCAGCGGACGGTCGGCGGCCGGCTGCGCTATGTCAGCTGCCTGCGCTATGCGGCGCGCGAGTCCGACGGCAGCTATCGTCCGGCGCGGGAGCGGGCGGCGATCTATGTCGACGGCCGGTTCGATCGCCTGGTCGAGGACGCCGGCGAGCTTTGCGCCGGATCGAGCTACGCGCCGTTTCCCGAACTGGCCAGCCTGACGCGCTAGTCTGCAGCATTTCGTCTGCGGCATTTTCGACGGTCTGCCACGACGTCGCAGCGCCTTGCCGAGCCGCGATCACGATCACAAATTGGAGACGAGTTCAAACGCTTTGCCGCCGCGCTGCGACCAAATATCGGGCGAGGCGTCAGCTTCACGAAATATTCGGGAAGCCTATGGAACAAAAGGCCTTTGTTGCCCCCTGGTGACACGCGCTGAGTATTCACAGCTGCGTCACCGCCATGGGGCAACCCAAATGCGGCCATGATGTTCGATAGATGTCGCAAACGAATAACGGGGACGTCCCATGAAACGCTTTTTCTTGAGTGCAGTGGCTTTGACCGCTTTGGCTGCCCCGGCGTTCGCCGCCGACATGCCCGCGCGCACCTACACCAAGGCCCCCGCCTATACGCCGCCTCAGGCGATCTACAACTGGACCGGCTTCTACCTCGGCGGCCATCTCGGCGGTGTCTTCGCGGGCAACAACAGCCTGGAAGGCAACAATGGGCGCTTCCTCGGTGGCGTGCAGGGCGGTTTCGATTACCAGTTCGCGCCCAACTGGGTGCTGGGCATCGAGGCCCAGTACAGCTGGATGGACCGCAACACTACCAATTTCGGTTTCCCGGGCGCGACCGTCGTGAGTTCGACCGGCGCCAACCAGCTCGGCTCGGTCACTGGTCGACTGGGTTACACCTGGGGTCCGGCGCTGCTCTACGCCAAGGGCGGCTACGCCTGGCGTGACGGCAACAATCTCGGCGTCACCGTCGCCGGCGCCCCGGCGGGCTTCACCACCTCGGGCAACAGCAAGGACGGCTACACCGTCGGCGCCGGCCTGGAATACATGTTCGCGCCGAACTGGTCGGCCAAGGCCGAGTACCAGTACTACAATTTCGGCAATACCACTTTCACGGGCGGCCCGGCGCCGGTCGTCGGCAGCCGCTTCAACAGCGACGAGCATACGGTCAAGGTCGGCGTGAACTATCGCTTCGGCTGGGGCGGTCCGGTCGCCAGCAAATACTAGCCTTGTGACCGTCGTCGCCTGACGGCGGTCAAAAGCAGGCTAAAATGTGAGGACGCCCGCCATCGTGCGGGCGTCTTGCTGTTCGAGGTTGGGCCACCACGAGCAGGAGGCGTGCTCACGCACTGCAAAAAAATTTTCAAACCTCCGTGAAACTTTCATCATCAGTTGTTATTATGAGTCCGCCGGTTTGATGGATCATTCCCACATGCGTATCTTGGTGTCCGTGCTGTTGCTCTCGGCGGCTGCTTTGCCGTGCTCCGCCCAGACTATCCTGAAGTCCGAACCGTTGATGCTGGCGCCCTACGAGGTCGCGCTGGTGCAGACCGCGTCTTGCCCGTCCGGCAAGGTGCTCAAGGTGACCGGTGCGATCCGCGGCCTCAGCCGCAAGCGGGCCTGCGTCGCGCTGCCGTCTGAAACGGCTTCGCTCGCCACGGCGACGCCCTGAGGCGGGCTTCACGGCCAACCGCAGCGGCCAGCTCCTGCTGTCCGCTGATCCCGTTTTCGTCTTTGACGGAATCCCCCCATTCTTGATCGGCCATCCTCGATCACAGGGTTCGATCGAGGCCGCTTTGCCGATAAGCGTTTAAGCGTTGGATGCCTGCGCGCATCGCGCGGGACACGTCCTCGGCCGATCTGGCATCCGGGGGCCCGGAGCCGTTTCGACGGCACGATGCGGCGAGCCGGCCGCGTGCTCAGGATGCGAACGGGATGTTGAACTCCTGCTCGGCCTCGACCCGGTTCTGCCAGGGATCTTCCTCCGGCTCCGCGGCGCAGGGCCGGATCTCGTAGTCATTGTCGAGCTGCAGATGGACGGCCGCCTGGCGCGCGTTCACGGTCACGTCCACCACGAGCCCGCTCTGCCGCGCCAGTCGCCAGACATCCCCTTCGGTCGGGTAGGACTTGCTCAACTTGGCGTCGTTGCAAAACAGGGCGTAGGGCATTCCAAGCGGCTCCAGAGACGCGAACGATGAACCGAGGATGAACATCGGTTGTAGCGAGAGGCGGGCACCTTCGCGGCCGCAAGGCGGCCATTTCGGCGCGGCCGAGTCGTAAACGAGTCCTAAATTTTTGAAAAAAGAATCCGTGGGACTCCGGGGCTAGAATCGCCAGATGGTTAAGTCCATGGGAACCGATCTCCACATCTTTTGCGGGCGGATCCAGCTGACGCTCACCTTTGGGCTGCTGCTCGCCTTCGTCGCCAATGTGGCGCTGCTGTGCGCCTGGCTGTGAGCCGGCGCGTCACGATGCGAGGGACTATCCGGGATTTGCCACGCCGAGCCGCGCGCGCTCAATCCTCGGGGAGCGGGGTGCCGTCAGCCGACGCTTTGAGGCGCGCGATCGTTTCGCTGAAATACGCTTGGCGCTCGCGGTTGAAGCGCTCCTGATGAGCGCGAAATCGCGCCACCCGGGCGCGGATCTCGGTCTGCATGTCACGCTGCAACTGGAGCTGCGACGCGATGCTGGTGAAGCGCTCGGGCGCGACCGTGGCTTGGCGGGTTGCGGCCGCGTCCTGGGTCGCAGCCTCTCGCGGACGTCCCGCCTGTAACGGGGAGGGCGCCGACCGCATGGTCATTGAAGCGGCATTTTCAGGATTGCTGATGACGGGCTCTGACACCAGCGGCAAGCCGGTCGTGTGCGAGGCGAGACGCTGAGATTCAAGCGGCGGAGAGACAAGTGGCTGCGAGACAAGTGGCGGAGAGACAAGCGGCGGAGAGACAAGCGGCGGAGATGCAAGTGGCTGCGAGACAATCGGGGCCGTCGCAGGAGCGGCTGCGTCGAACCGGGCGAAATCAGCCGGCTTGCCGGTGACCGACTGGACAAAGGCCATCGTCTGCGCGATCAGCGCATCACGCTCTTCCTTCCATGTCATGCCAGTCGTCCCCCAGAAGGTCGCAATTGCAACAAAATCACGTCGCGGAATCAAGCTGGAACACCAGTGACTTCTGGGGATAAGCGCGAGTCTTGCATGAGTTGTGGCAACATTGTTGCCGCAGTCTGTGCTTCTTCCGTCCCACCCGCAGAAGGCGATACCGCCAATGCGGTCACTTGCAGATGGTTCCTGTCGTCCAGATGGTTTCGATCGACCTTGGCAGGCGCGGCTTGACAGAAGAGGGTGGCTCTCGCCTATCACCGGTACGGGCATAGCGGCCATCCGCAGCTCTCCTTGGTCTGAAACCCATTTCAGCCTTTCCGACGAACCCGGCTTTTCTCGATGGACAACCCCTCGCGTTCAGAGCGCTCGCGCAAGGCCGCGCTGACCGCCGCCCTCACCATTATCGCCCGCGACGGTCCCGGACGGCTGACCCTTGATGCGATTGCGCGCGAGAGCGGCCTCAGCAAAGGCGGGCTCATGCACCAGTTTCCCAACAAGGAGGCTGTGCTCAAGGCGCTGCTCGAACAGCAGTTCAGGCATTTCGACGACTTCGCCAATGATTTCAGGGCCAAGGCCGGCGAAGCAGGGGGGCAGCCTGAACTCGCCACCCAGATTGCGATCTCCCGCGAGCTGATCGCGCAGCAATATTCGGTCGCTCAGGCCATGCTCGGTGCGCTGGCCCAGGAGCCCAGCCTGCTGGCCGACGCCCGCGCCAAGGATGCGGAGCGCCTCGCCGAGATTCGTGGCGAAGCGCACGACCCCGATCTCGCCGTGTTGCGTTGGGCCGCGGCGAGGGGACTTGCGCTCATGGCACTGCTGCGCGTGTCCCCACTCGAGGCGAGCGAGCTCGACCGCCTGTTCGAGCGGCTGCGCGACAACCGCCAATGGCCCGGTGTCACAGCGGATAGTCGTCCAAGCCCTGAACCGGCCAAGTACTGACCGCCCAAGTACTGACCGCTCAAGTACTGACCGCTCAAGTACTGACCGCTCAAGTCCTGACGCGTTCAAGTCCTGATCGTCAGGTCCTGACGGCGGTCTCCTCCCTGTCGGCCGCGGGTCACGATTAACCAGAACTTCAGCAAATCCCTTTACAAACCGACTAGTCGGTTTATAAAGATTTGGCCGATTTTGCATCGCAGCAGTGACAAGAGGGTAAAGGCATGAGCGGTTGGTCTCGAACGGCCGGTGTTGTCGCGGTGGCGGCAACCGGCTTCTGCGCCGGGTGCAACACCGTGGCGCCGGTGGCCTATTCCGAAGTAGCATCGTCGCGATATCTGGCTCCCAATCCTTCTGATGCGTCGGGGCGGATCCCTTATCGTTACGCGGCCGCCACCGATTGGCGCGGCTATGACAAGGCGATCCTCGAGCCGGTCGTGATCTATCGTGGCCGCGATCATCAGTTCGGCGACATGTCCGAGCAGGACAAGGCGAAGCTCGCCACCTATATGCACACGCGTTTTCAGGAAAGCCTCGCGACGCGCTTCCAACTCGTCGGTCAGCGCGGCCCAAACACGCTGCGCTTACGGCTGACCTTGACCGGAGCCGTGACCACGACGCCGGTCCTCGGCACCGCCTCGCGCTTCGATCTTGCCGGTGCTGTCTACAACGGGGTGCAGAGCGCGCGCGACGGCGAGGGGCTGCTGACCGGCTCGGTGTTCTACGCGGCAGAGATCTTCGATGCCGCAAACGGCAGGCTGCTGAACGCCTTTGTCAGCAAGCAGTATCCGGCGCCCTATGACATTCCGGCCAGCGTCGGTGCGCTCGCGGCCGCACAGGCAGGGATCGACAAGGGCGCCGATGCGCTGGTCGCCCAGCTCCGATGAGTGGCCAAAGGGCTCCGGAGGCACGAGACGACCGATCAGCTGATGGCCGGATGTGCTCGCTCGGAAACAGCGTGCGCGGACAGCTCGATCCGACGTCGCGTGCATCCCCCCGACATGGACCATCCGCATCACCGCTCTCTCAACAGCCCGCCCGCCGCGTCAGCGCGTGGATCGAGGCGATGGAAACAACGAGGTTCTTCGACATGAAACTAAGATTTCTTGTTCGCGTCAGCTTGCGCATCGTGGTCAGCCTGATGGTGTCGATGGCAGAAGGTCGCGGCAACGCCGCACCGGTGAGCGATCCGATCGGCACTTGGCTGACAGAGGACGGCCGCGCCCGCATCCGCATCGAGCGCTGCGGCGCGGCGTTGGATCGCGTCTGCGGCTATGTCGTGTGGATGAACGAGACTGCCGATGCCAAGGGGCAGCCGTTCCGGGATCGCCTCAATCCCGATCCGGCCAAGCGCGGCCGCCTGCTGCTCGGCCACCAGATGCTGCTCGGTCTGAAACTGAATGCCGACGGCCGCTACACCGGCGACGTCTACAATGCCGAGGATGGTAAGACCTATAACGTCTCGATCTGGTTGGAGAGGCCGAGAATTCTGGCCGTGAAGGGCTGCCTCCTGGGCCTGTTCTGCGCGACTCAGGGCTGGGCGCAGGTGACCGATCTGGTGCCGGGTCAACTCTTAGCCGCAACAGGGGACGGCGGCGGGCCGGTCCCAGATCTGGATTGGGCCCCGACGAGACCTGCCCAGCCGGCGGCGAAAGCCTCTGCTTCGGCCAAGATCAAGACAGGGGGGAATTGAGCGATATCTGGCAAATGGTGCCGGCTGAGGGGATTGAACCCCCGACCTTCGGTTTACAAAACCGCTGCTCTACCGCTGAGCTAAGCCGGCAAGCGCCTCGACGAGAGGTCTCGTCCGGTCGCGTGACGAGGCCCTCCAGCGCGCGGTGTTCCTACCAGAGATGATCCGGTCCGGCTACTGCCTTGCGCCGGACGCAGGGATGGATCCCTGCACGCAGAAGGGGCGGCCGTGAGGCCGCCCCCAACGAGACGAACGGGGCCTCGTGCTTACTGGCAGATGTGCATCGCGCCGTCGGAGCCCTTGAACATGGTGCCGGGGCGGCAGACCAGGCCGTTGCGGGTCGCGTAGCTGTTCCAGTCGCCGTAATAGCCGAGCTGGCCGCGGTCATAGCTCGGCTGCGAATAGCGGTACGGGCCGGGATCGTAGGCATAGGCGTCGGCCGTGCGGAACGGCGCCGTGGCGATTGCGCCGGCTGTGCCGATCGCCGCGCCCGCGACGCCGGCGGCAGCGCCGACCGCGCCCGCTGCCACGTCGGCCGGCCAGAAGCCGGTGCCGCGGCGATTCCAGTCGTTGTTCCAGCCGTTGTTGTTCCAGCCATTGTTGGACCAGCCCGCGTCCGAACGCTGCTGCATCATCGCGCCGTCCTGGCGGGCCATGTGGTGCCGGTGGTGCATGTCGCGCGCCATGGCTGGGCCTGCCAGCGCCGTCGCGAGAACAGCAGCCCCGAGAAGTGCGGATCGAATCATGGGTAACTCCGTCGTTGCGCCCCATCTCCTAAGTTCATCCCGCCGCTGCCGTTCCGCGCCGCCTGGATGTTTTTGACGGCGCCCCGATCGAGCCACGCCCCGATGCTCCGCAGGCGAACGCTGAACATCCGCCATTAACCCTCGCGCCTGAACGGGTCCCGGGCCTTAACTCCGAAAGAATGGCTCGCGCGTTAGGCTTACCGGCAGATTGACCCGCGCGCTTAACCCATCGAGGCGCGCGTTGCGGTATTGGTAGGGTGGCAACCGGGGCGTGAGTTCATGCGTTTTGCAACGGGTCTTCTGATTTTCATCGGGACGGCGTCGGCCGCAGCGGCCAGCGAAGGATTCGAAATCGTGATCCCGCAGCGGCCCGGCGTGCCCGTCGTCATCAACGGCATCGACGCGTCCTATGCGGTGGTCGAAGGCCAGTACGGTCTCGGCCGCGGCAATTACATGCAGCCGACGATCTATGGCGGCCGGCCGGTCGAGCCCGAACCCTATGTCGGCCACTATTACCCGACCCTCGGTGCGAAGCCGGGCTATGGCCGGATGGAGATCGAGCCGCCGGCCGATCGCAAGCTGCCCAAGCCTGCCGAGAGCTATTCCCGTTCGTGGGGCGCTCAGTCTCAGATGCAGCCGGCCCAACCCGAGCCGCCGATGTATCCACCGGCCGTCATCCTCGCCCCACGAGAGGGCGGCCCGTTTTACGATTCACCGCCAGCCTACCGGCGTTAGCCCGACAACACCCTCGATCATCAAATCAAGCAAGAAACATCAACAGGAGCGAGTTATGCGTACAGCAATTTCAGGACTTGTGGCCATTGCGGGCCTTGCCGTCGCCGGCAGCGCGCCGGCTTCGGCGTGCGGTATCTCCGGCTGCTCGCCGTGCGGCTATGCCAGCCCGTGCGCGCCGCAGGTGAGCTATCAGCCGCAGGTCTCTTACCAGCCGAGGGTCACCTATCAGCCGACCGTGACCTACCAGCCCACGGTGACCTATCAGCCGCAATACGTCTATCAGCCCGGCTACACCTATGGCTCCGGCTGCGGCAGCTGCGGCGCCAGCTATGAGCGGCTGCCCGAGCCGACGCGGCAGTACTACTACGTCAACCAGGGCCCGACCTACAGCGGTCCCGGCGCCTTCGCGCCGTATCCGGCCTATGAAGAGCAGGCGCTCCCGGTCTACCGCTATCACCACCGTCGTCACGCCTATGAGGCGACCCGGGTCGCGCCGGAAGTGGTGTACGCCCAGCCGCGTCATTCCTATCGCTGGGGCGCCTCGCCTTATTATCACGGCCAGCGCGTGCTGCGCCGCTACTACTGATCTGACGCCCGACGTCAGGCGCGAACGCCCGCAACGAGGTTGCGGGCGTTTTGCTATGCGCGCATCAGTCCGAGCCGGCTGGCGCCGACATAGAGCGCGAGCACGGCGGCGTTGGAGACGTTGAGGCTCTTGATCGCGCCGGGCATGTCGAGCCGCGCCACCACGCTGCAGGTCTCCCGCGTCAGCTGCCGCAAGCCCTTGCCTTCGGCGCCGAGCACGAGCGCAAGCGGCGCGCGCAAGGCGACGGCGGCGATGTCCTGCTCGCCGGCGCTGTCGAGCCCCACCGTCTGGAAGCCGCGCTCGTTGAGCCGCGTCAGCGCGCGGGCGAGGTTCTGCACCGTGATGATCGGCACCAGCTCCAGCGCGCCGGAGGCGGACTTGGCGAGCACGCCGGTGGCTTCGGGGCTGTGCCGCGCGGTGGTCACGATCGCCTTGACGTCGAACGCGGCGGCCGAGCGCAGGATGGCACCGACATTGTGTGGATCGGTGATCTGATCGAGCACCAGAATCAGCCCCTCGGCGTCCAGCGTGTCGATGTCGGGCGAGGGCAGGGGATCGGCCTCGGCGAGCAGGCCCTGATGCACGGCATCCGGGCCGAGCCGCCGATCGATATCGCCGGGACGGACGATCTCGGGCGTGACCCGCGTTTCGATTTGCTCGTCAGCCAGCCGCCGCGCGGCATTTTCGGTGAGGTAGAGCTTGCGAATTTTCCGTTTGGGGTTGGCCAGCGCCAGGCTCACGGTGTGCCAGCCATAGAGAATGACGGGACCGTCCGCGCCGGATTCACGCTCCCGCCAGGGCTGCGGACGCTCGAATCCGCGCGGTTTGCCGGAGAATTTGCCGCCCTGGCGGCGAAACGGGGGCTTTCGGTCGCGATCGCTCATGGCGTGAGCTTCTGTCACGGCGAGCGGATTCTGGCAATTTGGCACCGCCGCCTTGGGAAAATTCGTCGTCGCTTGGTTGACTTTGAGGCCCCGGTTCGATCATAAGGGCCCCGGCCGCGCGCGCCCCTTACCGGGCCCCGCGGTCTTACCGTCTCCATGGCGCTGATGGTCCGATGCCGCTGTTCCGCGGCCGGGGCCGGATTGCCATCGATGCGGGGGAGTGTCCCGAGTGGCAAAGGGAGCTGACTGTAAATCAGCCGCCTCATGGCTTCGCAGGTTCGAGTCCTGCCTCCCCCACCATCCCTGAGCATCGCCAACACCGACCGCCAAGACCGACGCTGGCTGACACGCGACCGCCGCGCCGTCGCGCGCTGATCGCGCGAATTCCGCCATGCAGCCGCCGGCGCGGCGTCATCGGATGGGTCCGATGACGTCATGAGTGTTTCCCGCTGTTGCCATCCGCGTCTGTCCCTCTCGTCCGCCCATCAGACAGCGCGGAGCGGACGACAGTGGAACGCAGTCATCGGGCTGACATCGATGGCCTCCGGGCGATCGCCGTCATCATCGTCATTCTCTTCCACCTCAAGATCTCCGGCTTCGAGGCGGGCTTTGCCGGCGTCGACATCTTCTTCGTCATCTCCGGCTATCTGATCACCGGGCAGATCCTGCGCGATCTCGCCGCGCGGCGTTTCTCACTGTCGGACTTCTATCTGCGCCGGGCGCGGCGCATCCTGCCGGCGCTGGTGGCGACCATCGCCGCGACCTTTGCGGTCGGCTGGCTGTTCCTGTCACCCGAAGCGATGCGGCAGTTGGCGAAGGAGGCGACCCATGGCCTGCTCTCGATCTCCAACGTCCAGTATTGGCGCGAGGCCAACGACTACTTCAATCCCGGCGCCGATCGTCTGCCGTTGCTGCACATGTGGTCGTTGTCGCTGGAGGTGCAGTTCTATGCGGTGGCGCCGCTGCTTCTGATGGCCTGGGCGGCCGCGGGACGGCCGGTCTTCCGCGCCATCGCGGCGATCGGGCTGGTGTCGTTTGCACTCGCCGCGGTCTGGCTCGCGCGTGATCCCGAAGCGGTGTTCTTCCTGACGCCGTTCCGGGTGTTCGAATTCGCGCTCGGCGCACTCGCGATTCCGCTCGAGGCGCGGCTGGCCGCGTCGCCGCGCGCCCGCGTCGCTGTCGCTGCCTGCGGCGACATCGTGCTGCTCTTGAGTCTGGCGGTGATCGGCCGCATGCAGGCCCAGGCCGGCATCGTCGCCTTGGTGCCGTGCCTCGCCACGGCCGTGATCATCGCTGCCAATGCGCCGACATCGCTGATGATGGCAGGGCCGGTCCGCGCCATCGGCCGCGCGTCCTATTCGCTCTATCTCGTCCACTGGCCGGTGATCTTCTTCGTCCGCTTCATCTTCGGCGACGAGGCGCAGACGCCGGCCGGACTCGCGGCTCAGCTCGGGATGACGGCCACGCTGGGGGCGCTGCTGTTCGCCGCCGTCGAGCAGCCGATGCGACGGCTGGCCTGGCCGCGCTGGACGCAGGTCGCGGGCTTTGCCACCGCGCTCGTCGTCTGTGCCGCGCTGACGCACGCGACCTTCCGCGCCAATGGCGTGGTCTCGCGGCTGCCGGAGGACCAGCTCGCGCTGTTCAAGCTGCAGGGCTTCGGCCTCAACAAATGCAGCCGCACCGTCGACCGCATGTGCACCTTCGGCGATCCCGGCGGCACGCGCGGCGTCGAGCTGCTCGGCGACTCCTACGTCCAGCAATATGTCGCGGCGCTCGACACGACGCTGAAGGCGCGCGGCATGATCGGGCACGTCTCGACCATGAGCGGCTGCCCGACCCTGGCAGGCCTGACCGCCGAGGGGCCGCGAGCCGGTGTTTGCGCGGAGCTGCGCGACCGCGAGCTGCCGCGGATCAAGCAGTCGCAGGCCGATTTCGTCGTGATCGGGCAGGCCTGGCAGCATTATCTCGATCTCGGCGACGGACCCGAGGCCGAGGCGCGCAACGCTGACGTCGCCGCCAAGCTCGCCGACACGATCCGTCTGCTCGATCGGCCCGGCCGCCACTTCCTCGTCATCGGCGGACAGGTGCGGCCGGTGAATTGCGGCTTCGATCAGCTGCGCATGCTGCCCGGGCCGCTCTGGCACGCGCCGCCGAAGCCATGCGCGCCAATGCCGCGGGCCGAGGCCCTCGCGGCCAATCACACCATCGACACCGTGCTGGCGCAGGCGATCCGGCCGTTGGCGAAGGTCGCACTGCTGCGGCCGACCGAGGTGTATTGCGACCAGCATTGCCCGGTCGTCGAGAACGGCCTGTGGCTGTTCCAGGACGCCGGACATTTCACGGTGGCGGGGGCGCAGCGCATGGGCGAGCGCGCGGCGCCGATCTTCGCGACCTTCCTGGCGGACGATTGAACCGCGGCGGGGCTACTCGCTGCCGCGGGCGCGTGAGCCGGCGAGCGTCGGTGACGCCGCGGCGATGCGCGTGGCGGCCAGCTCCGATCCCTGCGCAGTGAAGTGTCCGTCGTCCCAGGCGATCGGGGTGCCGTCGGCGGCCTGGAGGACGCAATCGGCGCCGGGACAGAGCAGGGACAGCAGCGATACATATTCGGTGTTCGCCACATCCTGCAGCAGCTTGCGCAGGAAGACGTCGACGTCGTTGAACAGCTCGCGCATGTGCCCGTCGGGCGTGATGCCGAAGCGTGACGCTGCGATCAGGATGTCGGGCAACGGGCGATCGAACTGCAGGCTCGGCCCGATCACCACGACGCGGCTGCCGGCCGCCGTGATCGACGCGATGGTGGCGAGCAGACTCGCGCGCGCGGCGGGCGCCATCACGGTACGCGTCCAATTGCCGGAGAGGATCACGATGTCGGGCGCGAGGTCGCGCATGAGGCCCGCAAGCCGCCCGCGGAAGTCGGCGCAATCGGGCGTCTGTCCGGGCTCGTCATAGGGCGCGCATTGCGCCAGCGCTGCGCGCAGCAGCGTCGCCTGGGGCAGGGCGCGTTTCAGCCCGTGGACCAGATGCGCGGCATGGCTGTCGCCCCAGACCAGAATGTTCGGGCGAGGGCCCTTGGCAAGACAGGCCGGCTGAATCGCGGCGAAGCTCTGGCCCGGGGTCAGGAAGCAGGTCCCTTCCTCATAGAGATCCTTGTGATCGTAGCGGTTGAAGTTCGCCAGCGCCTGCTGCTCGGGCGAGAAGCGGGTAGGCAAACCGGCAGCCCCGATCACCACGAGGCTTGCGGCGAGAACCACCGTTCCCGACACGGCGAGAGCACGCGCGGTCACCGTCCACGCGGCGTGCCGCGCCGGCTGCTCGATCAGATAATAGCTCGCCAGCGCCAGCGTGGTGCAGGCGCCGAGCAGCGCGAGCTTGTCCATGGCCGAACTGGGCGGTCCCCAGATCGCGCTGGCCAGCGAGACGACGGGCCAGTGCCACAGATACAGCGAGTAGGACCACAGCCCGACCACGACCATCGGCCGCGTGATCGCGAGCGCCGTCCTGCTCAGCGCCGGCTGCCCCCAGATCACGGCGGCAGTACCGAGGCAGGGCAGCAGCGCGGCAACGCCGGGATACGGCGTGCGCGGCGAGAAGATGTTGGTCGAGGCGCCGAGCGCGATCCAGCCCAAGGCCGTCACGCCAATTCTCACCGACTGCCTGTTGAGCGACGGCACGGCGTCGACGGCGAGCAGCGCGCCGAGCGCGAGCTGCCAGGCCCGCGCCGGCAGCAGATAGAAGGCGGCCGCCGGCTGCATCCGCGTCTGGATCACGCAGAGCAGGAACGACACCGCGCAGATCGCGGCCAGGCTGGCGAGCATGCGTGAACGCCGCAGGCCAAAGACAGCCAGCGCCAGCGCGGGAAACAGCAGATAGTACTGCTCCTCGACACCGAGCGACCAGGTGTGCAGCAGCGGCTTGGTGATCGCGGCCGCGTCGAAATAGCCCTGCTGCCACCAGAACAGGACGTTAGAGCAGAAGGCGAGGACGGATATCGCCTGCTGCCCGGCCGACACCACGGCCGATGGCGACAGGATCACGCTCGCGCCCAGCAGGGTGGCGCAGACCATCGCCAGGGCCGCCGGCAGGATGCGGCGGGCGCGACGCCGATAGAACGCCGCGAACGAAAATGTGCCTGTGCGTATCTCGGCGTGGATGATCCGCGTGATCAGGAAACCCGAGATGACGAAGAAGACGTCCACGCCCACATAGCCGCTGCGGAACGGCGGAATGTCGTAGTGGAACGCGATCACCGACAAGACCGCGAAGGCGCGCAGGCAATCGATGTCGGGACGATAGTCGGTCGAACTCAAGATGGCTGTCCGGAAGGCTTGCTGGCGGCGGCTAAGTTGATTTTTGATCGCCGCGTGCGGCGCGACCCTGGCACGTACCGGTTGAGACCGCAATGCGGAGGACGAAGGGAGCCGCTGACCTGTGCAGATAGGACACAACGCCATCGAATTGACATCCGCTCGCGGCTTTGCAGCCTGCGCTTCACAGACTTGCCTCAATGGCGTGGTCGCCTGACGGCAGTGGGTGCGTTGAGCGAGCGTGTCATGCGTGTATCGGGGCGGAAGGCCGGCCAGGCCGGTTTGCTGTGCGGCGTTGTTCTATTTCAGGTTGCTTTCGGCTTTCCGCTTGCGCAAGGCGCGGAGTCCGGTGGCGCGGCATCATCGGGTGAGCTGGCCAAGGAAGCCGGCAAGGACAGCGGACCCTTCGGCGGCTGCGAGCCGATCGGACTGACGGCGTCAGGCGAGTTGGTGTTCCCGCTCGATTGCAAGAAGCTGATCAAGAAACCAGCCGACGCGCCCGTGGCCGAGGACAAGCCGGCCGCGGATGACAAGACCGCGTCGACCAACGCCGCCTCGACGATGTCGCAGCCGGCCGGCACCGAGGCGAAGCCTGTCACGGCCGAGGCCGCTGCACCGCCATCCGCGGCGCCCGCAGAGACCACGCCGGCCGCAGAGGCCGACAAGCCGGAGCCCGGCCACAAGACGGCTGCTGCGGAGCCGGCCGCCGCTGCGCCGGCACCGATCAAATCCGCGCCGAAATCAACGGCTGCGGGCAAGCCGGCCAAGCTCTCGGCCGCGAGCCCATCGGTGGCAGCCCCTGCCGCCAAATCGTCGGGCAAGGCCGTGCCGAGCTCGGCTGTGACGATCGCCGCCAAGGAGTCTGGGGGCAAGGAGCCTGCGATCAGGACTCCGGCAGTCAAGGATGCGGCCGTGGCGAAACCCTCAGCTGCCAAGCCGGCCGCAAAGACCGGGCAGGCCGACGCGTCGAAGACCGAAGGCAACGACTCGGGCAAGGCGACGCGGACGGCTGGCAGCCGTCCGATGATCGTGCTGGCGCGGCCTGCCGCGACCCCGGTGGCCGCCAGGCTGCAGGCGGAGGATAAGCCCCGTTTGCGCACCGCGGGGCTGCCGGCCTGCGTCCAGTATCGCAGCTACAACCCGACGACCCGCAGCTATCGCGGCTTCGATGGCCGTCTCTATGCCTGCCGCTGAAGACGGATGTTGAGGCCAAGCGGGGAGGGAGTGTGACGCCGCGCCGTCCGCGTGCGGCGTCGATAGCGGGCAGCGCGGCGCGAGACCTGCTATAGAGCGCGTCAGCCGCTCATTCTGGTCCCTTCTGCCGCTGCCTCCGTGTGACATGACCGAACCTCAATCCGACCTGTTCGAGATGCGCCGACTGGAGTCGCTCTCCAACACCATCTTCGGCGTGGCGATGACGCTGCTCGCCTATGACCTTCCGAAGCCGAATTTCGCGCAGATGCCGGGCTGGGACGACCTGGCCCACATCTATTCGGGCCGGCTGGCCGGGCTGGTGCTCAGCTTCATCATCGCCGGCGTGTTCTGGATCAGCCATCACCGGCGGCTGGCGCGGCAGCCGTTCGGCAGCCGCTTCGTCGTCATCCTCAATCTGTTCTTCCTGCTGTCGATCGTGCTCCTGCCGGTCACCAACGGGCTCTACAGCAGCTACCGGCTGTCCAGCGCGGTCGCCGTGCTCTACGGCCTGCATCTGACCATCATCGCCGCGTTGAACGCCGCGCTCTGGTGGCTGGCCCTGGCAGGGGGCCGCCATGCCGAGATCGCCGGCGCCGTCTTTCCGGTCGTCGTGTTCGTGCCGGGAATCGTGCTCGCGGCCTACGCGCCCGAATACGTGCAGTATTTCTGGATGCTCGGATTCGGCGGGTTCCTGGCGCGACGGTTCGTCGGCAGCAAGCCGGAGAAACCCGCCGGCGAGGGCGGCTGACGCCATACAACTGGGCCATAAAAAACGCGGCGGGCCGCAAGACCCGCCGCGCTTCCGATCTTGAACTCGCTGGTCCAGGGCCGAGACCGCCCCGTTGCCGAGCTGCGATGGCGCAAGAGCGCTGACGAGCCGTACGCACATCGACCGTTGCTCACGAAGAGCTGCTCAGCGGGCGATCCCAGCGAGGTGACAGCGCTTGGTAAAAGACACTGGATCACCTCCTTTCGTTGTTGATGGTTCGATCAATATAGGACGCCCCGGGCCAGGCGGATAGGGGGGCCGATTACGGAACTCGCCCGGTCTGATGCGGTGCACGCGCCACCCGGCGAACCCGCTTGGAACGCTCGAAAATCGGCCCCGAAGGGAGGTTGAGACCCGCGACGGACCATGTTAGGGAACGCCTCGATGCGGGTGTAGCTCAATGGTAGAGCAGCAGCCTTCCAAGCTGAATACGAGGGTTCGATTCCCTTCACCCGCTCCAGTTGCATTTAGCCAAAACCGTAGGTTATTCAGTTGGTTGCGCGGCTGTTTAACTCCCGTCAATCGACGTTTTTGCGCTGTGGAAAACTCAACTCGGGCGCAGGTCGGGCGCACTTTCGGGCGCATCGATTTTCCTAAGTCCTTGTCGTGTCGTGCTTTATCGCCAGAGCATCAGCCTTTGCGACTGATGACCTCTGCAATCGAGCGTGTACTACACCAAATTCGATCAGGTTGCTTCGCCACGAACTACGAATCGCTCGCGCGCGTTGCGAATTTTTCACTGTTCGCCACGCGAAGTCGTGCATCAAGTAAGATGCGTGACACGACCATCAAAGCCACGAACCAACTGATCCTATTTCTCAAGCCTATCGACGCGAAAAAGTCCGAGCGTAAGCGTGGCTGCATTGGCGGAGGCGACGAAGCTCTGGAGGAGATCCGCATCATCTTCCAAGAGCGCGTCGACGAGGTGGAGACGGATGAGGATCGGGAGAAGGCGAAGAGGGAGTTGCGGAAGGTCGATGCCGCCTAGTTACTGCTAGAGCGTCAAGCGCTCTCCTGAAATGCCATTGACAACATGTGGTAGGCAGCGCCCGCAGACTCGGTTGAAAACGACCCGAAGCGGACCTATGACGCAAGCTCGGCAATACGCTTGGCGAAGGCATCTTCGGTGTCTTTCACCAGGCCGATATTCTGATGATACCGAAACCCGGATCGGGTCTCGCGCGCCGCAGCCATTGCCGCGTTCGCTGCGTCACGTGCCTCCTGTATATGCCCTAAGTGTTGAAGGAGAAGGGCACGTGCTCCGTTGGCGCGGTACCGGTCGACCGGAAACATTAGTCTGTCACCATGAGACTCAAGGATCTCCAAAGCGCGGCGGTAAAGGGGCGCGACTGGCGTCTCTATCACTAGACACGCGAATTCCAGATAGGCCTGCGTCTTAAAAGAAGGGTGTAGGTCTTCCTGCACAAGAGCGGCTTCGTACGAAGATAAAGCTCCCTGCACATCGCGAAGAGCGATCATAGCTTGGGCCTTATTAACGTAAGCCTGTGCTGTGTCGAAATGGTTGCCAAGCGAGAAGTATTCATCCAGTAGCCTCAATGCGACCGCAGGATGGCACTTCGCGAGACAGCTTGCCTGAATCCGCAGTATTTGAGATTTGTCGCGCGCTCGGCGAAGTCGCTGCCGGAAATTGAGCTCGATTTCGTCGTTCCAGGTTTTGTTGCGAAACCAATCGTCCCGAGCCATGATCCCTCCAATCAGTCGCCTTCGGAGACAGTTACTGCACAACTATCCCATCGCTTACCGGAATAGGACTAGCATCGGCACGATCGAATGTCTCATTTTGACCCATCGCGTCGTCTCGACGCCGTGCGGTAACTCCGTCGTTTTGGGGGAAAGCCGACATTCGCTATCGGTGCGTGATTGATTCGCGCGCCGAGAAGTTGGGTGATACAGCCGACCACGGACTTCCAAGCTGAATAGGAGGGTTCGATTTCCTTCGACCGCTCCAGCCATCCCAGCTCCCAAACAATACACCGTCGCTTCGGTCCGGCCGCGTTGCCGGCGGCTAATCGCAATGGATCCGATTGGCGATCCGCCGGCAGGTCCTGCCATCGCTGTAATAGGTCGTGTTGCCGATCGTCTGCGATGACGAGCCGTCGCTGGAGGTGGTGCGGTTGCCGAGCTGCTGTGAGCTCGTGCCGTCGCTGTTGTAGGTGAAGCGGCCGACCTGCTGCGACGTCGAGCCGTCATTCCAATAGGTGGTGTTGCCGATCCGCTGCCCGGAGGTGCCGTCGTCGCAGATGATCTGGTTGCCGATGACTTGGCACGTCTCGGCCCGCGCGGCGGTTGCCGCCGCGAGGCTTACTGCGATCGCGATGAGTCTGCGCATGATGGTCTCGTGATGCTGCCGCATCCAACCGCAAGCGGAAGCCTTGCGCAATGCCAGATCCCTCGCGGAGGTCCCCAAGGTCAGCGGGCGCTCGCCTGTGCCTTGGGGCCACGTTGCGCCGCGGCCGCCCGGAACGCCCGCATCTGGCCGCTGAGGAAGCGCAGCAGTTGGCTGGCGGCCGGCGGCAGTTCGCGGCCGCGTCGTGTGATCACGCAGGCCTCGCTCGACGACAGCAGGCGATTCTCGATCGTGATGGCAGCGAGCGAACCGTCGGCGAGATCGGCGGCGATGGAGAAGGCCGGGAGGAGCGTCAGGCCGAGGCCGCTCTTGACGAAATGGCGGAGCACGTTGATCGAGCTCGTCGTCAGCTTCGGCGCGAGCGCGATGTGCTCGGCGGCCTCCGCCATCGCCAGGATCTGTCGCGTGCCGTAGCTCGGATGCATCAGGCCGAGCGGATGGTCGGCGAGCTCGCGGAGCCTCAAAGGGCGGCCGAGCCGCGCCAGCGCATGATCCGGCGGCACGATCGCGCAGAGCGGCTGGCGGCTCGCGGTGGCGACGCGGATGCGTGGATCGGCCGACGGGTTGAACACCAGGCCGATGTGACAGCGGTCCTCTGCCACGGCGTTGACGACCTCGTTGGTGCCGGCGAGATCGAACGACATCGTCAGGTCCGGATGGCGCTGCCAGAAGCGGCCGAGCGGGCCGGACATGAGGTCGCTGACGAAGCCTTCGCCGAGCACGATGTCGACATGGCCGCGCTTGAGCCCCTGCAGCTCGCGCAGCTTGGCCACGGTGTCGGCCTGGTCGGCCTGCCATTGCCGGAAGCGCTCGGCCAGCAGCGCGCCGGCCGCGGTGCCGCGGATGCCACGGCTGAGCCGCTCGACCAGCGTGAGCCCGAGCTCCTTTTCCAGCAGCGCGATCTGCCGGCTGATCACGGAGGCGTTGATGTCGAGGGCCTCGGCCGCCGCGCGGACCGAGCCGAGTCGGATCGCTTCGTGAAGATAATGGAGCCGATGGTGGTCGAGCAGGGCGGACATGGGCTTCGGACGAGTGTTGACCAGAGGTCAACACTAGTGCGGGGCCTCGCTGATGTCTGCCCTGAAATCAGGCGGCTAGATTTTCTGGGCAGGATCTCAGGAGGCATCGTGACCGCCGTCGGCATCATCGGACTTGGCAACATGGGGCGCGGCATGGCGCTGACGCTGAAGGGCGCGGGCTTTGCCGTCACCGGCTATGACGCATCCGAGGCAACCCGCGCGGCGCTGGCCGCCGCGGGCCTTGCCGTCGCGGAGAGCATTGGCGCGGTGGTCGCCGCCGCCGACACCATCATCCTGTCGCTGCCGACGGCCGAGATCGTTGCGCGCGTGGTGGAAGGCGCCGACGGCATCCTCGCGCATGCGCGCCCCGGCGTCGTCATCGTCGACACCTCCACGTCGCATCCCGAAACCTCGCGCCGGCTCGCTGCTCTGCTCGCGGCGCGCGGCATGGGCTTCGTCGATGCGCCGGTCAGCGGCGGGCCGAAGGGCGCGGCGACGGGCACGATGACCATGGTGATCGGTGCCGACGACGATGATCTCGCGCGCGTGCTGCCGGTGCTGGAGAAGATGAGCGCCAAGCGCGTGCATGTCGGCGGCGTCGGCGCCGGCAACGTCGCCAAGATCGTCAACAATCTGCTCTGCGCCGCGCATCTGCTCACCGCCGCCGAAGCGCTGCGCATCGCCGATGCCGCGGGCGTCGATGCCGTGAGGCTGCTCGACGGCCTCAATGCCGGCTCCGGCCGCTCCGGCGTCACCCAGGTCAACGTGCCCAACTGGATCCTCAACGGCGCCTTCGATTCCGGCTTCACGATGCAGCTGATGCGCAAGGACGTGAGGCTCGCGGCGCAGTTCATCGGCGAACTCGGGCTCGCGCTGCCGATGGCGGCCGACACCGCGCGCATCTGGGCGGAGAGTGCAGGCAGCATCGCCGATCCCGAAGATTTCAACCGTATCGTCGAGCTGCAGCTCGGCCCGATCTCGAAGACATGAGTGCCGCCATGACACACTTCATCGACCCGCGTCTGCGCGAGGCCGTCAGGCCGTTCTGGCCCGAGTTTTCGCGCATCGGCTCGCATGTCGGCGGCCAGCTCGTCATCGGCGATGGCGCGATCGTCTCGGTGAACGATCCCGCGACCGGGCAATTGCTGTTCAGCTATGCGGATGCGGGTGCCGACGTCGCGGCGCGTGCTGCAAAGGCGGCCGTCGCGGGGCAGGCGGAATGGGCGCGCGTGACGGCCGCCGGCCGCGGCCGCGTGATGCAGGCGGTCGCGCGCGCGATCCTGGCTTCAGCCGAACAGCTGGCCCAATTGGAATCGCTCTCCGCCGGCAAGCCGATCCGCGACACCAGAGGCGAAGTCGCCAAGGTCGCGGAGATGTTCGAGTACTACGCCGGCTGGGCGGACAAATTCCACGGCGACGTCATTCCGGTGCCGACGAGCCATCTCAACTACACGCGCCGCGAGCCGATGGGCGTGGTGCTGCAGATTACGCCGTGGAACGCGCCGGTCTTCACCGCCGGCTGGCAGATCGCGCCGGCGATCAGCATGGGCAATGCCGTGATCCTCAAGCCGTCCGAGCTGACGCCGCTGACGTCACTGGCCCTCGCGGTCATCGCGGAAGGTGCCGGCCTGCCGAAGGGCGTCGTCAACGTGCTCGCGGGCTTCGGTCACACCACCGGTCAGGCGGCGCTGGCGCAGCCCGCGGTGAAGAAGGTCGTGTTCGTCGGCTCGGTGCCGACGGGGCGGCTGATCGGCGAGGCCGCGGCGCGGCGGCTCGTCCCCTCCGTGCTCGAGCTCGGCGGCAAGTCCGCCAACATCGTGTTCGCTGATGCCGATCTCGAACGCGCCGCGATCGGCGCGCAGGCCGCGATCTTCGGCGGTGCGGGACAGAGCTGCGTCGCGGGCTCGCGGCTGCTGGTGCAGGGCGCGGTGTATGACCGCTTCGTCGATCTGGTCGCGAAAGGCGCGGCCAAGATCAGATGCGGTGATCCGCTGTCGGCGGAGACCGAGATCGGTCCGATCAACAACGCCAAGCAATATGATCACGTGCTGTCGCTGATCCGCGAGGGCGCGGCGGAGGGAGCCGAGATCGTCGCCGGCAGCCATGGTGAGCGCGCGGACAGCGGCTACTACGTCAAGCCGACCGTGCTCAAGAACGTCACCAACGCCATGGGCATCGCGCGCAAGGAGGTGTTCGGTCCCGTCGTCGCCGCGATCCGCTTCGAGACTGAGGAGGAGGCAATCGCGATCGCCAATGACAGCGAGTTCGGTCTGGCGGGTGCGGTGTGGACCCGTGACGTCGCGCGCGCGCATCGCGTCGCAGCAAGCGTGAAGGCCGGCACCTTCTGGATCAACTCCTACAAGACGATCAACGTCGCCTCGCCCTTCGGTGGTTTCAACAACAGCGGTCACGGCCGCTCCTCCGGCGTCGAGGCGCTCCACGAATATACGCAGGTGAAGAGCGTGTGGGTCGAGACCGCGGCCGAGCCGGCGGTCGCGTTCGGCTATGCACCCGGCTTGCGCGATTGAAGGCGCATGGCATGATGAGTGCAGGAGCAGCGCACCCCGCGAACTCAATAGTTCCGGAATAAGGAACAGGAAACATGCCGCGCTTCGTCAACGTCGCCATCGGCCAGCTCGGCCCCATCGCCAAGAGCGAGCCGCGCAGCGCGGTCGTCGCGCGGCTCAGCGCCTTGATGCGGCAGGCGCACGCCAATGGCTGCGATCTCATCGTCTATCCCGAGCTCGCGCTCACGACCTTCTTCCCGCGCTGGTACATGGCCGATCAGGCCGAGATCGATACGTATTTCGAGCGCGAGATGCCGGGGCCGGAGACGCAGCCGCTGTTCGCGCTTGCGAAGGAGCTGCGCGTCGGCTTTTGCCTGGGTTATGCCGAGCTCGCGAGCGAGGACGGCGTCATTCACCGCTACAACACCGCCATTCTCGTCGACAAGGAAGGCCGCATCGTCTCGAAATACCGCAAGGTGCATCTGCCGGGGCATGCCGAGCATGAGCCGTGGCGCGAGTTCCAGCATCTGGAAAAGCGTTACTTCGAGCCGGGCAAGAATTTCGGCGTGGCCGATGCATTCGGCGGCGTCATCGGCATGGCGATCTGTAACGACCGCCGCTGGCCCGAGACCTATCGCGTGATGGGCCTGCAGGGCGTCGAGATGGTGCTGATCGGCTACAACACGCCGGTGCACAATCCGCCCGCGCCGGAGCACAATGATCTCTCGCTGTTCCACAACCGCCTCGTGATGCAGTCCGGTGCCTATCAGAACGGCACCTGGGTCATCGGAGTGGCGAAGGGCGGCATCGAGGAGGGCGTCGACCACATCGCCGGCAGCTGCATCATCGCGCCGTCGGGTGAGATCGTCGCGGCCTGCGCCACCAAGGGCGACGAGATCGCGCTGGCGCGCTGCGACCTCGATCTGTGCAAGTCCTACAAGCAGACGATCTTCAATTTCGACGTCCATCGCCAGCCCGCCGCTTACGGCATGATCGTCGAGCGCAAGGGCGAGCGGCTCATGGCCGATGGATCGCCGGTGAAGACGCGATGATCGGCCCTCATCTCTCCCCACGTCATTCCGGGGCATCGCGCAGCGATGAGCCCGGAATCCATAACCACGGGCAAATGTGCGGGGCACGCGGGTGGCCACATCTCGCTTCTCCAACGCCCGCCTGTGGCTATGGATTCCGGGCTCGCGCCGCTGCGCGGCACGCCCCGGAATGACGCGCGGAGACAGGCGGGCTCTTGCGCTCCATGCCTCATTTGCGTTCAAATGAATGCACTCCACGCTCATGGCATGGGCCTTGCTTACAAATTCGGCAATTGATCTCAGGCACGTTGCATCAGGAGAGAACATGGATCGCAGAACGGTATTGAAGGGACTGGCGGGCGCGGGTGGTCTGGCGCTGACGGGCGGCTTCGCGGCGCCGGCGATTGCCCAAGGCGCTTCGGCGCGCACCCTGCGCTTCGTGCCGCAGGCCAATCTCGCCAATTTCGATCCGATCTGGGGCACGCAATATGTCGTGCGCAACGCGGCGGCGATGGTGTGGGACACGCTTTACGGCATCGACGACAAGTTCGTGCCGCAGCGCCAGATGGTGGAGTCCGAAGAGGTCTCCTCCGACGGCCTGACCTGGACCTTCAAGCTGCGTTCGGGCCTGAAATTCCATGACGGCGAGCCGGTGCTCGCCAAGGACGTCGTCGCCAGCCTGACGCGCTGGTCGGCGCGCGATCCGATGGGCCTGATGCTCAAGGCGATCCAGAACGAGCTCACCGCGGTCGACGACAAGACCTTCAAATGGGTGCTGAAGCAGCCTTATCCGAAGATGCTGTTCGCGCTCGGCAAGGGCAATGCGCCGTGCGCCTTCATCATGCCCGAGCGCATCGCGCAGACCGATCCGTTCAAGCAGATGTCCGAATATGTCGGCTCCGGTCCGTTTAAGTTCGCCAAGGGCGAATGGGTGCCGGGCGCCAAGGCCGTGTTCGAGAAGTTCACCGACTACGTGCCGCGCCAGGAGAAGCCGGTGTGGCTCGCCGGCGGCAAGCAGGTGCTGGTCGATCGCGTGGAGTGGGTGATCATGCCGGACCCTGCGACGGCCGCCGCCGCGCTGCAGAACGGCGAGGTCGACTGGTGGGAGAACCCGATCACCGATCTCGTGCCGGTCTTGAAGGGCAACAAGAACATCGGCGTCGATATCGGCGATCCCCTCGGCAATGTCGGCGCGTTCCGCATCAACCATCTGCATGCGCCGTTCAACAATCCGAAGGCGCGCCAGGCCATCCTGATGGCGATGAGCCAGGAGGACTACATGCGCGCGCTGGTCGGCGACGACAACGCGCTGTGGAAGCCGCTGCCGGGCTTCTTCACCCCGGGCACGCCGCTCTACACCGAGGAAGGCGGCGACATCCTCAAGGGCAAGCGCGATTTCACCGCGGCCAAGAAGCTGCTCGAGGAAGCCGGCTACAAGGGCGAGCCGATCACCTGCGTGGTCGCGCAGGACCAGCCGATCACCAAGGCGTTCGGCGACGTCACCGCCGATCTGCTCAAGAAGCTCGGCATGAATGTCGATTTCGTCGCCACCGATTGGGGCACGGTCGGCGCCCGCCGCGCGCAGAAGACGCCGCCGTCTCAGGGGGGCTGGCACATGTTCCACACCTGGCATGCCGGCGCCGACTGCATCAATCCGGCCGCCTATAATGCGCTGCGCGCCAATGGCGACAAGGCGTGGTTCGGCTGGCCGAGCAGCGAGAAGGTGGAGACCGAGATCACCAACTGGTTCAACGCCAAGTCGCTCGACGAGGAGAAGGCGGTTGCCGGGCGCATCAACAAGGCGGCGATCGATGACGTCGTGTTCGCGCCGACCGGCTTCTTCCTCGGCTACACCGCCTGGCGCAAGAACGTCTCCGGCGTGACCAAGGGGCCGATCCCGCTGTTCTGGGGCGTGTCGAAGACCGCGTGAGGCACTGACCAAACATGCTCGCTTATGCGCTTCGACGCGTGCTGTCGACCCTGCCGGTGATGGCGATCGTCGCGCTGTTCGTCTTCAGCCTGCTGTACATCGCGCCGGGTGATCCGGCCGTTGTCATCGCGGGTGATCAGGCGAGCCCGGCCGACGTCGAGCGCATCCGCGCCAATCTCGGACTGGACCAGCCCTTCCTGGTCCAGTTCGGCAGCTGGGTGTGGCGTCTGCTGCACTTTGATCTGGGCACATCGATCTTCACCAATCTTCCGGTGTCGGCGATGATCGCCCAGCGCATCGAGCCAACGCTGTCGCTGATGATGGTGACCTTGTTCCTCACCATCCTCATCGCGGTGCCGCTCGGCGTGATCGCGGCGTGGAAGGCCGGCACCTGGATCGATCGAGTCATCATGGCCTTCGCCGTGTTCGGCTTCTCGGTGCCGGTGTTCGTCGTCGGCTACATCCTCGCTTATGTGTTCGCGCTGAAGTTCGATCTCCTGCCGGTGCAGGGCTACACGCCGCTGTCGCAAGGCTTCTGGCCGTGGCTGCAGAACCTGATCCTGCCGGCGGTGGCGCTCGGCTGTGTCTACATCGCGCTGATCGCGCGCATCACCCGCGCCGCCATGCTCGAGGTGCTGCAGCAGGACTATATCCGCACCGCGCGCGCCAAGGGCCTGGGGCAGGGCGGCATCCTGTTCATTCACGCGCTGAAGAACGCGGCGGTGCCGATCGTCACCGTGGTCGGCATCGGCATCGCGCTGCTGATCGGCGGCGCCGTGGTCACCGAGAGCGTGTTCGCCATTCCCGGCCTCGGCCGCCTCACCATCGATGCCATCCTGCGCCGTGACTATCCCGTCATCCAGGGCATCGTGCTGCTGTTCAGCTTCGTCTATGTGCTCGTCAATCTCCTGATCGACATCACCTACACCCTGGTCGACCCGAGGATCCGCTATTGACCGCCACGACCACAACCTCTCCGCCGCCGGGCCTCGTCGTCGCGCCTCGCCTGCCGGACCTGATGGCGGCGCCAAAGATCCGGCGCGGCGCCATCGGCTTTCTGCGCAACCATCCGACGGTCGCGATCGGCGGCGCGTTGCTGCTGGTGCTCGTCATCATCGGCGTATTCGCGCCGTTCCTGTTCACCGTCGATCCCACCGCGATCGCGCCGGCCAAGCGCACGCGGCTGCCGTCGGCGGATTTCTGGTTCGGCACCGACGCGCTCGGACGCGACATCTATTCGCGCGTGCTCTACGGCACCCGCGTCTCGCTGACGGTCGGCTTGTCGGTCGCGCTCGCCGCGTCGCTGATCGGGCTCGCGATCGGCCTCGTCGCCGGCTTCCTGCGCTGGGCCGATGGCGTGCTGATGCGCTGCATGGACGGGTTGATGTCGATCCCGCCGATCCTGCTCGCCGTCGCGCTGATGGCGCTGACGCGCGGCAGCGTCGGCAACGTCATCCTCGCCATCACCATCGCCGAGATCCCGCGCGTCGCGCGCCTCATCCGCGGCGTCGTGCTCAGCTTGCGCGAGCAGCCCTATGTCGACGGCGCCGCCGCCTCGGGCACGCGCACGCCGATGGTGATCCTGCGCCACATCCTGCCCAACACCATGGCGCCGATGCTGGTGCAGGCGACCTACATCTGCGCCAGCGCCATGATCACCGAGGCGATCCTGTCCTTCATCGGCGCCGGCACGCCGCCGACCATTCCGTCCTGGGGCAACATCATGGCCGAGGGCCGCGCGCTGTGGCAGGTCAAGCCCTACATCGTGTTCTTCCCGGCGGCGTTCCTGTCGGTGACCGTGCTGGCGGTGAATCTCGTCGGCGACGGATTGCGCGACGCGCTCGATCCGCGCATGGCGAAATCACCATGAGCGGAGTGGTGGTGAGAAACATGTCCGTCCACGCCATCTCGGCATCCGCGTCAGAGCTGCCAAATACCCGCTCCAATCTATCCGTCCGTCATTCCGGGGCAGCCCGCAGGGCTGAGCCCGGAATCCATAACCACAGGCAGATGATGTGGAGCGAGATCCCACAACGCGTGTGCCTCACACGTCTTCCTGTGGATATGGGTTCCGGGCTCGCGCTGACGCGCGCCCCGGAACGACGAGGGGAGGGAGCGGGGCACGCTCCTGATTTGGTCAGACCGGGCGGGGTGATCGACGCGTACGCCGAGTGGGAGCTGACCTAATGCCGCTGCTCGAGGTCGAGAATCTCCAGGTCCATTTCCGCACGCCGACCGGCATCAACCGCGCCGTCGACGGCGTCTCGTTCCACGTCAACCCGGGCGAAACGCTCGCCATCGTCGGCGAATCCGGCTGCGGCAAGTCCGTGACCTCGATGTCGATGATGCGCCTGATTCCGGAGCCGCCGGGCAAGATCGCGGGATCGATCAAGCTGGAGGGCCGGGACATCCTGACGCTCAGCGATCGCGAGATGCGGAGCTTGCGCGGCAACGACATCTCGATGATCTTCCAGGAGCCGATGACCAGCCTCAATCCGGTGCTGACCGTCGGCCGCCAGATCGGCGAGACCCTGCGGCTGCACCAGGGACTCGACCAGGCGCAGGCCGAGGCGCGCGCCGTGGAGATGCTGACATTGGTCGGCATCCCCGAGCCCGCGCGCCGCGTGCGCGAATATCCGCACCAGCTCTCCGGCGGCATGCGCCAGCGCGTGATGATCGCGATGGCGCTGGCCTGCAATCCAAAACTCCTGATCGCGGACGAGCCGACCACCGCGCTCGACGTCACCATCCAGGCGCAGATTCTCAAGCTGATGCTGGAGCTGAAGCAGCGCGTCGGCGCCGCGATCATCCTGATCACGCACGATCTCGGCGTCGTCGCCGAGGTCGCCGAGCGGGTGATGGTGATGTATGCGGGCCGCAAGGTCGAGGAAGCCCCGGTGAAGGAGTTGTTCCGCAGCCCGCGCCATCCCTATACGCAGGGCCTGCTCGGCGCGCTGCCCAAGCTCGGCTCGTCGCTGTCAGGCGAGACCAAGCGCCTTGCGGAAATCCCCGGCCAGGTGCCGGACCTCAAGCAGCGCATCGAAGGTTGCGTGTTCGCCGGCCGCTGCGCGCTGGCAACCGACCTCTGCCGCCAATACGCGCCGGGATTGGAGCAGAAGGCTGCGCATCACATCGCCGCCTGTCATTTCGCTGCCAAGGAGCAGGCTGCCGCATGACCATGCCGCTGCTCCAGGTCAACGACCTCAAGAAGCATTTTCCGATCTCGGGCGGGCTGTTCGGCCGCACCAGGAGCAAGGTGCATGCGGTCGACGGCGTGTCGTTCGAGATCGCGCGCGGCGAGACGTTGTCGCTGGTCGGCGAATCCGGCTGCGGCAAGTCGACCGTCGGCCGCGCCATCCTGCGGCTGTTCGACATCACCGGCGGCCAGATCGTGCTCGACGGCCAGCGCATCGACGATCTCGGCCCGCATCGCCTGCGCGAGATGCGCCGCCGCGTCCAGGTCGTGTTCCAGGACCCGTTCTCCAGCCTCAACCCGCGCATGCGCATCCGCGACATCCTCGCCGAGCCGATCAACAATTTCGGCCTCGCCAAGGACAAGGCCGAGCTCGACGCGCGGATCAAGGAGCTGATGGAGATCGTCCGCCTGCCGCGCGACGCCGTGAACCGCCGCCCGCACGAATTCTCCGGCGGCCAGCGCCAGCGCATCGGCATTGCGCGTGCGCTCGCTGCCAAGCCCGAGCTGATCGTCTGCGACGAGGCGGTGTCCGCGCTCGACGTCTCGGTCAAGGCGCAGATCGTGAACCTGCTGCAGGATTTGCAGCGCGAGTTCGGCCTCGCGCTCCTCTTCATCAGCCACGACCTCGCCATCGTCGAGCACATGACGCACCGCGTCGCCGTGATGTATCTCGGCAAGATCGTCGAGATCGCGCCCCGACGGCAGATCTTTGCGTCGCCCGGCCATCCCTACACCAAGGCGCTGCTGTCAGCCGTGCCCGTCCCGGAGCCCGGCGCCGAGCGCTCACCGATCATCCTGAAGGGCGATGTGCCTAGCCCGGTCAACCCGCCGAAAGGCTGCCGCTTCCACACGCGTTGCCCGCTGGCGTTCGACCGCTGCCGCAGCGAGGTGCCTGAGCTGCGGCTGAAGGGCGAGGACCAGTGGGTGGCGTGTCACCTGGAGAATGTCGCATAGTTGGCGTCGCGCTGGGGTTCTGATCCTCCGCTGCCACGCCCCCCTCCGCTGTCGTCCCGGGCAAGCCTGCCGACGCGAAGCGGCGGCGGGCGCTGACCCGGGACCCATACTCCGTGACGGTCGTTGCCTTGCGCAAGTGGGGCCATCTCGTGTCGCGACATCATCCTGTGGTTATGGATCCCGGCGTGCGCCGGGATGACGGCGGTAGGTGTGGAGGCCGTGCGGCTTTGCCGAGGGTAGGGTCCGGGGGGCATGCCGTGCGTCCTGCGACCCATCCGCCACACCGAACCGGCCAACCGTCCCCGCCAGCCCGCCATCCCCAGCCCGGCGCATTGTCACCGCCCGACCCGGCGACTAGAAATTGATCCGGTTGAGGAATCTCCAATTCGCGCCGCGCCGGGAACCATGATGCCCCGCCGGCCTGTCCCGCGTTCGAAGAGGCCGCCCATGCATCTCGCCCATGATCCGACAGCACCCGCGGCGGCTCAGATCAGCTTCGACGAGTTCCTCGCCGTCGACATCCGAATCGGCACCATCGTCGCCGCCGAGCCCTATCCGGAGGCGCGCAAGCCGTCGCTGAAGCTGACGATCGATTTCGGCCCCGCCATCGGCACCAGGCGCTCGAGCGCGCAGATCGCCTCGCTCTATGATCCGGCCACGCTGGTCGGCCGCCAGGTCGCGGGCGTCGTCAACTTCCCGCCGCGGCAGATCGGCAAGTTCATGTCGGAGGTGCTGACGCTCGGCTTCCCGGACGAGGCCGGCAACGTCGTGCTGTTCCAGCCGGACAAGACCGTTCCGAACGGCGCGCGGCTGTTCTGATCGGGAGCGGCTGACATGGATATGCTGCTGGAACCTGTTACGCTGCCGCCATTTCCCGAAGGCTTGAGGATTTCGCTGCGGCAGATGCATCTTCTCCAGGCTCCCATGGGCGGCACGCTCGTGACGGGCGGCGCCACCTTCCGCGTGTTCGCGCCGCATGCCAAGGCGGTCTACGTGTCCGGCCCGTTCAACGACTGGGCGCAGGATGCGAGCTGCCGCCTCGCGCCGATCGGCAATGGCCATTGGGCGATCTTCATCCCCGGCCTGAAGGACGGCGACGCCTACATGTATTTCGTCGAGGGCGAGGGCAATTCGGGCTACAAGCGCGATCCGCACGCGCGGCTGCTCACCGTCGATCCGCCATTCCCGCAGGCGCATTCGGTGCTGCGCAACCCGCAAGCCTTTCCCTGGCATGATACCGACTTCACGCCGCCGCCCAGCAACGAGCTGGTGATCTATCAGCTTCATGTCGGCTGCTTCGACATGAAAGCCGGCAATCCCGACGGCTGCTTCTTCGACGTGATCGAGCGCGTGCCGCATCTGAAGAAGCTCGGCATCAATGCCATCGAGCTGCTGCCGGTGCAGGAATTCCCGTCGATGTTCAGCATGGGCTACAACGGCACCGACCTGTTCAGCCCGGAGACCGATTATGGCGAGCACGAGGAGGCGCATCTCGCGGCTTATTTCGCGCGCACCAACTCGATCCTCACGGCCGCCGGGGCCGCGCCTTACGCCGATATCGGCGTCATCAGGCATTGCGACGACCAGCTGCGCGCGCTGATCGACGTCTGCCATGTCCATGGCATCGCCGTGCTGTTCGACGTCGTCTACAACCACGCCGGCGGCGGTTTCGACGAGGCCAGCATCTGGTTCTTCGACCGCCAGCCTTACGGCGATCCGAACCGCAGCCTGTATTTCACCGACCAGGGCTGGGCCGGCGGGCAGGTGTTTGCCTATTGGAACGCCGACGTGCGGCAGTATCTCGTCGACAACGCCATCATGTTCTATCGCGAGTACCACGCCGACGGCCTGCGCTTCGACGAGGTCAGCGTGATGGACCGGTTCGGCGGCTGGGCCACCTGCCAGCAGCTCACCGAGGCGCTGCGCGCCGAGAAGCCGGACGCGATCCAGATCGCGGAATTCTGGCCGGTCAATCCGTGGGTGGTGAAGGACATCGCCACGGGCGGCGCCGGCTTCGATGCGACCTGGAGCGACGGCCTGCGGCTCGCCGTCCGCGGCGCGATTGCCAGTGCCGCGGGTGGAGCAGGGGCTTCGGTGGCGATGCAGCCGATCGCCGCGGCAATCGCCGATCTCGGCTTGGGCAACCGCTGGCGCGCGGTCAACTCGATCGAGAACCACGACATCGTCTATGCCGGCCGCGAGCCGCGCATCTCGCGTCTCGCCGATCCCATCGACAGCCGCTGCTGGTACGCCCGCAGCCGCAGCCGCGTCGCCACCGGCCTGCTGCTGACCGCGCCGGGCATCCCGATGCTGTTCATGGGCCAGGAGCTGTTCGAGGACCGGCCCTGGAGCGATACGCCGAGCCCGGACACCACGATCCAATGGGCGCTGCTCGACGGCGAGGACAAGATCACCGCGGATGCGATGCGCTTCACATCCGAGCTGATCGCCATCCGCCGCACCCATCCGGCGCTGACGAGCGAAGGCTGCGCCATTGTCCACGTCCACGACGCCAACCGCGTCCTCGCCTTCCACCGCTGGGACGGCAAGGGCGACGACGTGATGGTGATCGTGAGCCTCAGCGAAACGCCGTGGCGCGACTATGCCATTGGCTTCCCTGCCGGCGGCACCTGGCACGAGGTGTTCAACAGCGACGTCTACGATAATTGGGTCAATCCGGGCGTCGTCGGCAACAACGGCGCGGTGACCGCCAGCGGCCCGGCGCTGCACGGCCAGCCGAATTCGGCCATGGTGACAATCCCGGCCAACGGCGTGCTGGTGTTTGCGAGGAGCTGATAGGCTTTGCCGTCCTCTCTCCACGTCATTCCGGGGCGCGTCGCGCAGCGGCGCGAGCCCGGAATCCATAACCACAGGCTGGCGTGTGACATGAGATGATTGCGAAGCCAATCTTCGACAAGCAAACGGTCGTGGTTATGGATTCCGGGCTCATCCGCGCTGCCTCAAAATGGCTTCGCCATTTTGCGCGCGAATGCCCCGGAATGACGGCGTGGAGAGAGCGTGCAACCCCCGGCGCAGAGCGATATGCGCGAGGAGACCCGGGCTATTGCCGCCGTCATTGCGAGCGCAGCGGTAACTACCCAGGTCGCCGCTCTGTCAAGCAAGGCGGATTGTATGGATGAGCTGTGTT
>NZ_JBNPTH010000007.1:0-557059 GCF_051167555.1 Bradyrhizobium sp. HKCCYLS3077
CTCACAAACACATGTGGCCAGTCAAGCGATACAGACGGACACCTGGGCAGTTACGCGAAGCGAAGCAATCCAGGGCGTCACGCGCAGCCCTGGATTGCTTCGTCGCGGAGCCTGTCATCGGGCCGCGCTTCGCGCGGACCCGTTGGCTCCTCGCAATGACGACCGTTATCGTCTTTCCATTGAGCCACACACGAGAGGACACCACCATGCAGTTCCACATGATCGCCGGCGCGACCAAGCCGGTGGCGCCGTTCAGCCATGCCGTCGAGACCGACGGCTTCGTGTTCGTCACCGGCCAGATGCCGGACTCACCGGAGGCGAAGGGCGTGCTGCCAGAGGGGATCGTGGATCAGACGAAGGCGGTGATGCAGAACTTGAAGTACATCCTCCAAGGTCTCAACCTCGGCCTCGAACATATTGTGATGTCTCGGATTTACCTGACCGAGTTCAAGCGGGATTACGCGGCAATGAATGAAACCTATCGTTCATTCTTCCCCGCGGACCGGCTGCCGGCCCGTACCTGCGTCGGCGTCACCGGCCTCGCCTATGACGCGCTGATCGAGATCGATCTGGTCTGCCGACGACCATAAGGCCTGAATGGTAAATTTCTCCTCAACGCCTGGTACGGCCATTCGATCTGAGCTGAGGAGGCAGGCGCGGTTGCCGATTGTGTGTCGGCGGCCGACGGTGTCAATTCGCCCGACCAATGAGGTGGATCGAAGGGAAGTGCCATGCCGTATCAGTTTTCCAATCGCCAGGAGATCCGCAAGCCGGCGGTGACAGCCAAGGGCGGCATCGTCGCGGCGCAGTCGCGGCGGGCGGCCGAAATCGGCGCCGAGGTGCTGGCGGCCGGCGGCGACTGCATCGACGCGGTCATCGCGACCGGCTTTGCGCTCGGCGTCGTCGAGCCGTGGATGAGCGGGCTCGGCGGCGGCGGCGCCATGGTGCTGTATCGCGCCAAGGAGAACAAGGTCGAGGTGATCGACTACGGCATGCGCGCGCCGGACTCGCTGCGCGTCGAGGACTATCCGCTGACCAATGACGGCAGCGTGTCCCCCGACATCTTCCCGTGGCCCCGCGTCAAGGACGACCGCAACCTGCATGGTCCGGGCGCGATCGCCGTGCCCGGCGTCGTCGCCGGCATGGAGGCGGCGCACCGCCGTTACGCCAGGCTGCCATGGCAGGACTTGGTGAAGCCGAGCGTCACGCTCGCCGCCGAAGGCCTGCTGGTGGACTGGTGGACCACCGTGATGATCTCGAGCTGCGCCGCCGATTTGCGCCGCTATCCCGGCAGCGCCGCGGCCTATCTGAAGGACGGCCTGCCGCCGAACCCGCAATGGGGCGCCAAGGCGGTGACGCGGCTGCCGCTGGAGCAGCTCAAGGCGACGCTGTCGCATCTGGCCCAAGCCGGTGCCCGCGACTTCTACCAGGGCGACATCGCGCGCTCCATGACCCGCGACATCCAGGCCGCCGGCGGTGCGCTGTCGGTCGAGGATCTCGCCGCATTCGAGGCGCATGCCCGCGAGCCGCTGCGGATTCCCTATCGCGGCGGCACCGTGTTCGCGACGCCGGAGCTCACCGCAGGCCCCACGCTCGCACACGCGCTGCGGCTGATGCAGGCGAGCATCGTGGCCACCGGCAAGACGCCCGATGCCGGCGCCTTCATCGCCTATGCGGAAGCGATGCAGTCGGCCTATCGCGAGCGGCTCAACGACATGGGCGACGCCGCGGGCAAGCGCGCGCTCGGCGCCGAATATCTCGCGCCGGCCTGCACCACGCATTATTCGGTGGTCGATCGCGACGGCAACATGGCCGCGGTGACGCAGACCCTGCTGTCGGGCTTCGGCTCGAAGTTCCAGGCGCCGCAGAGCGGCATCATGATGAACAACGGCATTATGTGGTTCGACCCGACGCCGGGCACGACCAACTCGCTCGCGCCGGGCAAGCGCTGCCTGACGAACTACACGCCCGTGGTGGCGGAAACTGCGACGGGACAACGTCTCGCGCTCGGCGCTTCCGGCGGCCGTCGTATCTTGCCCGCGGTGGCGCAGATGCTGTCCTTCGTAATGGATTATGGCATGGATCTCGACACGGCGATCCATCAGCCGCGCATCGACGCCAGCGAAGGCGACGTGGTCGGTGCCGACACGCGGCTGCCGGCGGAGGTGATCAATGCGCTCTCCGCGAAGTTCGAGACGATCCCGGCGCCGGTCCAGACCATGCCGATGAAGTTCGCCTGCCCCAGCATCGTGCTGCGCGATGGCGAGACCAACAGCGGCGCGACGGAGATCGCGCACGCCTGGGGCGATGCGGTGGCGGAGAGCTGATCTCCGAGCGAATCTGCGGCCATTACGCCGGCAGGCCGGCTCCCGTCAGCCTGTCGGCGAGGAAGGTGGTCAACTCCCCCACCGTCCGGGAGTTGGTCCGGCCGCGGGCATAAGCGAGTTCCACGGCCGGCAAGCGGGGAAGGCCGAGATCCTGCCGGATGATGCGCAGCGGCGGCTGCACCAATGCGCGTGCCAGGACCGTGATTCCCAAGCCTTCGAGCGTCGCCGCCTTCAGGCACTCGAAGCTCGGGCTGACGAAGCTGAGATGCCAGCGCCGGTCATGCTGCTTCAGCGACGACAGCGCGAAGCGGCGATAGGCACAGCCCTCCGGGAACAGGACCAGCGGGATGGATGCATCATCCGGGCTGTAGTTCGGGCCGCTGACCCAGACCAGTTGCTCCGTCAGCATCGAGGTTCCGGTCCGGGCGCCGACGTCCTGCTTGAAGAAGGCGAGGTCGAACTCGCCGCGGGCGCTCCGCTTCATCAGGCTTTCCGACTGATTGGCCTCCACCTCGATGCCGACCATGGGATTCTTTCGCTTGAACCGCGCGAGCCAGGTCGTGAAGTCGCGGCCGAAGAAGTCGAGCGGAACGCCGAGCCGGACGAACCCGACCAGAACGTCGTCGCTCATCGACGCATAGGCTTCGTCATTGAGCTGCAGGATGCGCCGGGCGTATTGCACGAAGCGGTCGCCCTCGGGGGTCAGCTCCAGCACCCGGCCCTTCCGCCGCGCCAGCAACGGCTTGCCGACCTGCATTTCGAGCTTGGTCATCTGCTGGCTGATCGTCGACTGCGACCGGCCGACGGTCTCGGCGGCGCGCGAGAAGCTCATCGTTTCGGCGATGACCAGAAACGATCTGAGGCAGTCGATATCGAAGTTCACGACAATCCCCGCTATCGAAAAAGACGATACTGACATCGTCATTTTTCACTTTGTCGGCCGGGCCGCGGTCCGTAAAGACCAGACTTGCGGCATCGGCTGACGGAACTCGCATCAGTCCTCCGGGCGCACCCTCGACACAAGGACAGGTCCCGTGGCGATCAACACCGTGGTTTTCGACGCTTACGGTACGCTCTACGACATCCAGTCGGTGGCGGCCGTTACCGATGCAGCCTTTCCGGGCCATGGTGACATGATCACCCAGGTCTGGCGCATGAAGCAGCTCGAATATACCTGGCTCCGCTCGCTGATGCGGCGCTACGAGGATTTCGAGACGGTCACCCGCCAATCCCTGATCTACACCTTGCGAATCCTCGGGCTGCGTTACGAGGAGGCGCTGCTCGACAGGATCATGGACAAATATGTCCATCTCGATCTCTACCCGGACGCGCTGCCGGCCCTGAACCATCTCCAGGGACGCCAACTGGCGATCCTGTCGAACGGTTCGCCCGCGATGTTGAACACCCTGGTCCGAAACACCGGGCTCGATCGCCTGCTCGACAAGACCATCAGCGTCGATGCCAGGAGGATCTTCAAGCCCAGCCCCGAGGCCTATTCCCTGATCGAATCCGAACTCGGCGCCAAGCCGGCCGAAGTGCTGTTCATCAGCTCCAATCCCTGGGATGCGATCGGCGCCAAGGCTTTCGGGTTGAACGTCGCGTGGATCGAGCGGGTCACACAAGAGGCGATGGCAGCGGCTTGCGACAGCACTGCAGTCGTGCCGCCGCTGACGATGTTCAAGGCGATGCGGACACAGATGGACGAGCTCGGGCTCGCCCCCGACCACCGGATCCGGGGATTGTCCGAGCTCGCCGGGCTGCTGCCATCGCGGCCGTAGGCCGATCAGCAGGCTCGCTACTGATAGCACGCCTCCAGCGCTGCCGCGGCACGGTACAACGTCATTTCGTCGAGATGACGCGCGATCAGCATCGCGCCGATCGGCCGGCCGTCGGAGGTCTTCCCAACAGGTACGGAAATCGCCGGATGGCCGGTGAGGCAGGTCGGCGCGGTGTTGCCGACCATCTCGAACGCACGGCCGATGATCTCTTCGCGCGAGGCGCCCGCGGGAGGCAGCCGCGTCGCCGCCATTGGCGTCGTCGGCATCAGCAGCAGATCGGCCTCTCCCAGCGCGCGGTCATAGTCCGCCGTGAGCAGGCGGTTGAGGTTTTGCGCCTTGCCGTAGTAGCGGCCGCGGTTGCGCGACGACATGTAGTGGCCGGTCAGGATGCCGAGCTTCAGCGTCTCCGACAACTCGCCGGCCCGGTCGCGCCAGCGCGCATGGGCATCCAGCAGGCTCTCGAGAAACACGCCCTTCATGTTGGTGCCATAGGCGTTGCCACGCATCATCAGATCAGTGGCGCCTTCGAGAAAGATCGGCGTCCAGATCGCCGCGCCGGCGGCATGCAGCGGCACCGAGACCTCGCGAATGTCGGCCCCTTTTGCCTGGAGACGGCCCGCCGCCTCGCGCACACGGTCGTCGACCTCGCTCTCGGCGCCGGCCGTGCCGAACCCTTCAGGCACGATGCCGATCCGCAAGCCGGCCGCCCCTTGCGGCAGCGCCTGCGTGTAGTTCTGCCCGGGTGCCCCGCGCTGCCGAGGATCGAGGCCGTCAGGTCCCGCCATCACCTCGAGCATCAGCGCATTGTCGGCCACGGTGCGGGTGATCGGTCCGGCGTGATCGACCGTGAGCTCGACGGCAAAGATTCCCGTATAGGGCACGAGGCCGTGCGTGGGCTTGAGACCGACCGCGCCGCAATAGGACGCGGGGATGCGGATCGAGCCGCCCTGATCGCCGCCGGTCGCCATGTCGACGATGCCGGCCATCACCAGGGCGGTGGATCCCGATGACGATCCGCCGGCATTGTAGCCGGGCACAACAGGATTCTCGACGACGCCATTGGCGGAGGTGTGACTGCCGCCGGAGGCGCAGTAATACTCGCAGACCGCCTTGCCGAAGATATCAGCCCCTGCGTCCAGCAGGCGCGTGACGATGGTCGCATCCATCTCCGGCACGTAGCCTTCGAGGATGGTGGCGCCGTTCATCATCTGCACGCCGGCAACGCAGACATTGTCCTTGATGGCGACGCGCTTGCCCTTCAGCCTGCCCTCAGAAGCGCCACGGATATGCGTGGTCACCGCCCAGGCGCCGAACGGATTGTCCTGCGGCGCCGGACGGACGCCCGGAGGCCGCGGATATTTGACCTCGGGCAGCGGAGTGGCCATGCCGTCGACGAGATCGTAGGCGTCGAGCTGGCCCTGCATCAGCGCGAGAAACGACAGCGCATCGGCATCATCGAGATCGAGGCCGATCTCACGCGCAGCTTGCTGCAGCTCGGGTGCACTCGGACGGCGGACTGGCATCGATGCCTCTCGTCAAGGTGAGAGCCGGTCCACCCGCAACGATGCGAGTGGACATCAGCGTTCAACATGCGATGAGACTAGCCAGCCGTGAGATCATTCCATAATGAGTTATGTCGATAGCAGTAATTGGTTTTGACGATTGTGTTCTCACGTACGGTCGCGACGGCGATAGCTACCGCCATCGCCGTTCTCGCCGCGAGTGCGCGCTTATTGCGCCACCAGGGCCTTCACCAGCCCGCTTTCCGCATCGGCTAGCTCATCGATCACATCGAAATGGTGCCGGTCCGGCGCCTCGACATAGGCCGCGGATACACCGAGCCCGATCCAGATATTCGCGAGCAGTTGCGCCTGGCGGCGGAATTCGTTGCGTTCGGCGCCGCCGACCCAGGCGGTGACGTCGACGCCATCGACGGGCACCAGCAGCGCCGGGCTCTCGCGCAGCGCCGTGGCATCGTCGATATGCAGCGTCTCGTTCATCGCGGTCCGCTGCAGCGGGCGCAGGTCATGCAGGCCGGAGATCGACACCACGCTGGTGATGCGCTTCTGCCGCTCTGTCGAGAGCGGCGCGCCGCGGCAGATCATGCGGCTGACGAGATGGCCGCCGGCGGAATGTCCGGTCAGCGCGACAGGCCCATCAACCTCGTCCATCACCTTCGCGATCGCCTGCGCGACGTCGACCGTGATGTCGCCGAGGCCGACCTCGGGACACAACCGGTAGGACGGCATCGCCACTGCAAAACCGTGGGCGATCGGTCCCTTCGCCAGATGCGACCAGAAGCTCTTGTCGAGCCGCATCCAGTAGCCGCCATGCACGAACACGACGAGGCCCTTCGGCTTGCCCTCCGGCAGGAACAGATCGAGCCGCTGCCGCTCATGCCCGCCATAGGCGATGTCGAGCTTCGCGCGGCCCTGCCCCGCGAGCTCCTTGCGATAGGCTTCCGCCGGCGCGACCCACAAGCCGGGCCAGCGCTCGCCGCCGGGAATGTTCGGGCCGTTGGCATAGGCGTTGTCCCAGTCCTTGACGGCATACAGCATGAGTATCTCCTGATCGAATGAGCGCGCGGCTTACAGCCCGGTGCGCAGCTTCCAGAGTTCGGGGAACAGCACGATCTCCAGCATCTTGCGGAGATAGTTTACGCCCGAGGTGCCGCCGGTGCCGGTCTTGAAGCCGATGATGCGCTCGACCGTCGTGACGTGGTTGAAGCGCCAGCGGCGGAAATAGTCCTCGAAGTCGACCAGCTTCTCGGCGAGTTCGTACAGCTCCCAATGCCGCTGCGGATCGCGATACACGCTGGTCCAGGCCGCCGCCACCTCCGGGCTTTCGGTGCGGGTACCGCGCCAGTCGGTGCGCTGGCCGTCGGCGCCGATGAAGAAGCCGCGGCGCGCGAGTAGCCGCAGCGCCTCGTCGTAGAGGCTGGGCCTGGCGAGAATCGACTCCAGCTCCGAAGTCAGCTCGGGGTGATGCGCATGCGGGCGCAGCATCGCGAGGTTGCGGTTGCCAAGCAGGAATTCGATCGAGCGATACTGGAACGACTGGAAACCGGAGGATTCGCCGAGCTTGTCGCGGAACAACGTGTATTCGCTGGGCGTCATCGTGCGCAGCACGTCCCAGGCGCCGTTGAGCTGCTCGAAGATGCGCGACACCCGCGCCAGCATCTTGAAGGCCGGCTGCACATCGTCCTTGGCGATCGCGGCCATCGCGGCCTTGATCTCGTGGATCGCGAGCTTCATCCACAATTCAGACGTCTGGTGCTGGATGATGAACAAGAGCTCGTCATGCGCCGTCGAGAGGGGCTCCTGCGCGTCGAGCAGGCGGTCCAGCATCAGATAATCGCCATAGGACATCCGTCCCTTGAAGTTCATCCGCGCACCTTCGGTGGCGGGATCGTAAGGGGCGTTGCTCATGTCACGAGCTCCTTCTGGCGATATTCAGGCTTGTCCCAGAGCTTGTTGTCGAGCACCTCCGCGAGAATGTCGACGGCGCCGCGCACCTCGGCCTCGCCGATGTAGAGCGGCGTGAAGCCGAAGCGCAGCGCGTCCGGCGCGCGGAAGTCACCGATGACGCCGCGCGCGATCAGCGCGCGCATGATCGCATAGCCGTCGGGATGACGGAACGACACCTGGCTGCCGCGTCGCGTCGCATCGCGCGGCGACGCCAAGGTGAGCGAAGGGCAGCGCTTCTCGACCTCGGCGATGAACAGCTCGGAGAGTGCGATCGAGGCCTTGCGCACGTCGTGCATCGACACGCCCTCCCACGCGTCCAGCGCCGCATCCAGCGCCGCCAGCGCGATGATCGGCGGCGTGCCGATCCGCATCCGCTCGATGCCGCCGCCAGGGCGGTAATCGAGATCGAAGGCGAACGGCGCCTCATGCCCCATCCAGCCGGACAGCGCCGGGGGCGCGATCTCGGCATGGCGGGGCGCGACATAGATGAAGGCCGGCGCGCCGGGGCCGCCATTGAGATATTTGTAGGTGCAGCCGACGGCGAAATCGGCATCAACTCCGGCAAGATCCACCGGGACGGCACCGGCGGAATGCGCGAGGTCCCACACCGTCAGCGCGCCGACGGCATGCGCCTTCTTCGTCAGCGCGGCCATGTCGTGCATGCGGCCGGTGCGGTAGTCCACTTCGGTCAGCATCAGCACGGCGACGCTGTCGTCGATCGCGGCCTCGACCTGTTCGGGCTCGACCACTTTCAGCGATGCGCGATCGCCGAGCATGCGGATCAGGCCCTGCGCCATGTAGAGATCGGACGGGAAATTGCCGCTGTCGGACAGGATCACGCGGCGATCGGGATTGAGCGACAGCGCGGCGGCGAGCGCCTGATACACCTTGATCGACAGCGTATCACCCATCACGACCGTGCCGGGCGCCGCGCCGATCAGCCGCGCGATGCGATCGCCGACGCGGCGCGGCTGCACCATCCAGCCGGCGCTGTTCCAGCCGCGGATCAGCTCCTGCCCCCACTCCGCCTGGAGCATGTGGGCCACGCGTGCGGGCACCGCGGAGGGCAGCGCGCCGAGCGAATTGCCGTCGAGATAGATGACGCCCTCAGGGATCGTGAAGAGTCCCCGGGTCCTGGAAAAATCGGTCATGCTGCCCCTGTTTCGTTCGCGGCCATGCATGCATGATTCGCGCCGCATCCGACCAGATCAAGCCGGACGCGGCGCGGCGGGCATCGCGCCGGTCGCATGGCTCGCGGATATTGGCTCGCGAAGACGTGACGGCGTCGACACAGTCCGGCCGGTGGATCGACACCGGCCCGCGACATTGACGCGCCACGGCAGGCTTGTCACGGGCGGCGCGTGGCGCATGATATCTATGATCCGAACTGCCGATGGAGGACACGACATGCGCATTCTGATGCCGCTCGTCCTGCTGCTGTCGCTATGGGCGCAGTCCGCCGGCGCGGCCGACGCCGGCGCCGCGCAGAGCGTGATCCGCGCGCAGGAGCAGGCGTTCGCGCGGGATGACGGCGCGACCGCTTATGCGCAGGCCGCGCCCGAGATCCAGGCATTGTTTCCGAGCGTCGAGATCTTCATGAGCATGGTCAAGAGCGGCTACCCGCCGGTCTACCGCCATCGCAGCTTCGAGTTCGGCGCGGCGCAGGTCGAAGGCGACAGCGTCGCGCAGCGCGTCCACATCGTCGATCCCGACGGCCAGGCCTGGGAGGCGCTGTACACGCTGCAGGTCCAGCCCGATGGCAGCCTCAAGATCACTGGCTGCTCGCTGTTGAAAACGGGCCAGTCGGTCTAACTGCCCTACGGCACGCCGAAGCGCTTCTTGAACTGTTCGACATTGATCAGGCGGCGGCCGTGGCGGCCGTCGCCGATCTTGGTCTCGCCATGATAGGCCTCGACGTTGAAGCGGATGACGCGGCGCTCGACCTCGATCACCTCGGCCACGGTGCGGATGGTGGCTCCGACCGGCGAGGCCGCGAGATGGCGGATATTGACCTCGGTGCCGACCGTGACCCAGCCCTGCGGCAGCACCGGATTGATGGCGTCGCCCGACGTCATCTCCATCTCCAGGATCATCATCGGCGTCGCATAGACCATCGGCATATGCGGCACGAAGTGCCCCACCGTGCGCTCCGGCGGCACAACCAGCAGGCGCTCGGCGCGCATCCCCGGCTTGATGATGTCACGTGCATCCATGGTCGCTCCGAACTCCGTTGTCGTCCCGGACAAGCTGAGACGCGCGGCAGCGCGGCGTAGCGCTGATCCGGGACCCATACGCCGCAGCGGCCGTGATGGGCAAAATGCCAATGACCAGCCTGCCTCAAACCGCTCCCGGGGGGTCTGGGTCCCGGCTTTCGCCGGGACAACGGCGGTGGTTGCGAGACCGAGGCGATGGCCGCGCTCCGCCCGGACGACGGCGCGCTACTTCTTCTGCTCGGCCAGGCGCTCGACGAAGGTCTTGCCGCCCTTCATCTTGTGCGTCAGCGGCGCCTCGTTGATCTGGATGACGACGGCTTCGGGGTCGACGCCGAGATGCGTCACCAACGCCTTGCTGATGTCGCGCATCATGTTGGTCTTCTGCTCGTCGGTCCGGCCGGCGGCCATGTTGATGGTGATCTCGGGCATTGGTTGCTCCCTGTTAGTCAGCCTTGTCTGAAGCTCGTCATTGCCGGGCTTGACCCGGCAATCCATCTTCTGAAATCGTCGGAATTGTTTGAAGTGATGGATGCGCGGGTCAGGCCCGCGCATGACGACCTTCCCCTACCCCCAGCTCACGTCGTGGCGGGCGAGCACCTCGCGGACGGCGGCGACGAGTTCGTCCTCCTTGGCGGAGAATTGCGCCGGGCGGCTCTCGCGCCATTCCTGGTTGGAGGCGATCGCGGCCGCGGCCTTGGCGCCCTCGATCAGGTCCTTGATCTGCACCTCGCCGCGCGCCTTCTCGTCCGAGCCTTGGATGATGACGCAGGGCGCGTTGCGGCGGTCAGCATATTTGAGCTGGTTGCCCATGTTCTTCGGGTTGCCGAGATAGAGCTCGGCACGGATGCCGTGGCCGCGCAGGGTCGAGACCATCTTCTGATAGTCGGCGACGCGGTCGCGATCGAACACGGTGACCACCACCGGGCCGAAGGCCGGCCGCGTATCGAGCTTGCCGAGCAAGGTCAGCGCCGCCTGCAGGCGGGATACTCCGATGGAGAATCCGGTCGCCGGCACCGGCTCGCCGCGGAAGCGCGAGACGAGACCATCGTAACGGCCGCCGCCACCGACCGAGCCGAAAACCACCGGCTGCCCCTTCTCGTTCGGGATCGCAGCCAGCAGCTGCGCCTCGAACACGGGCCCCGTGTAGTATTCGAGACCGCGCACGACCGAAGGATCGACCATGATCTGGCTGTGATAGCCGGCGGCATCGACCAGGCGCGCGATCTCGACCAGTTCGTTCAGGCCGTCGACCGCGAGCTTGGAGTCGGCGAAGGTCTCGCGCAGCATGTCGACGATGCGGCGGGCGATGTCGTACTCGCTCTCCTTGCGATCGGCATCGCCGGCGAGGCGCTGCGCGACATCCTTGTCGCCGGCATAAGCGAGCGTCGGCGGCGCGACCAGCGCGCGCGCATTGACGAAGGTCTCGATTTTCTTGATCTGCGTCTCGTCGAGCCCGGCGCCCTTGGTGAAGTCGCCGCTCTCGTCCTTGCGGCCGGCGCCGAGCAGTTCGCGCACGCCGCGCTCGCCGAGACGGTCGAGCTTGTCGATCGCGCGCAGCACGGTCAGCCTGCGGCCGATGTTCTCATCGCCGCCGAGGCCGATCGCCTCCATCACGCCGTCGAGCACCTTGCGATTGTTGACCTTGATCGCATAGTCGCCGCGGGCAATGCCGAGCGCCTCCAGCGTGTCCGCCGCCATCATGCACATCTCGGCATCCGCCGCCGGCGATGCCGAGCCGACCGTGTCGGCATCGAACTGCATGAACTGGCGGAAGCGGCCGGGGCCGGGCTTCTCGTTGCGGAACACGTAGCCCGAGCGGTAGCTGCGATAGGGCAGCACCAGGCCATCGGTGCCGTAGCGTTCGCCGACATAGCGCGCCAGCGGCGCGGTGAGGTCGTAGCGCAGCGAGATCCACTGCTCGTCATCGTCCTGGAACGAGAACACGCCCTCGTTCGGTCGGTCCTGGTCGGGCAGGAATTTGCCGAGCGCGTCGGTGTATTCGAACGCCGGCGTCTCCACCGGCTCGAAGCCGTAGCGCTCGTAGACGGCGCGGATCTTCTCGACCATCTCGCGCGTCGCCGCGATCGCCGCGGGGCCGCGATCCTCGAGCCCGCGCGGCAGCCGCGCCTTCAGCTTCTGGGGTTTTTTGGGTTTGTCGGACATGGGGACCGAGACGTAGGGTGGGCCAAGCGCAGCGTGCCCACTCATGGGTGACAAACGCCGCAGCGATGGACACGGCCCGCTTGCGCGGTGCTTTGCCCACCCTGCAGGATGGAATGCGTTGAGAGGGTGGTAGCAGCCGAGGAAGGGTGCGGCAACCGGAAGGGCAGGTATGACGTTGAACGCGATGGCTGGGCTTCAGCCTGCAATGTGGGCCGAGCATTTCGCTCCGCATGCGGTGCGCCCCCCTCCCCCTTGCGGGGAGGGGAGAAGACCGTCATCGCGGCTCGGCTGTGCCAGAACTCGGCTGTGCCCAGAAATTGCCGGCCGAAGGGGCGCCCTGCCCCTCCTTCAGACCCCCTACTTCACATCCCTGATCCACTGGTGCGGATCCGGGGTGCGGCCGTATTGGATATCCACCAGCTGCTTGCGCAGGCCCATGGCGACCGGGCCGGCGTCGCCGCCGTTGATCAGCACGTCGCCGCTCGTCGAGCGCACCTTGCCGATCGGCGAGATCACCGCGGCGGTGCCGCAGGCGAACGCCTCCTTCAGCTTGCCGCTCGCGGCATCGGCACGCCACTGGTCGATCGCATACGCCTCCTCGCGCACCTCGCGGCCGGCGTCCCGCGCCAGCTTGATGACGGAGTCGCGGGTGATGCCGGGAAGGATGGTGCCGAGCGGCGGCGTCGACAGCGAGCCGTCGGCGAACACGAAGAACACGTTCATGCCGCCGAGCTCCTCGACATAGCGGCGCTCGATCGCGTCCAGGAACACGACCTGGTCGCAGCCCTGCGCCATCGCCTCGGCCTGCGCCTTCAGGCTCGCGGCATAATTGCCGCCGCATTTGACGCCGCCGGTGCCGCCGACCGCGGCGCGGGTGTAGTTCTCCGACACCCAGATCGAGACCGGGGCCGGGCCGCCCTTGAAATAGGAGCCGACCGGCGAGGCGATGACCGCGAAGATGTACTCCGCCGACGGCTTCACGCCGAGGAACACCTCGTTGGCGATCATGAATGGGCGCAGATACAGGCTGCCCTCGCCGCCCGGGATCCAGGCGCGATCGATGCGGACGAGCTGTTCGACCGCCTCGATGAAGACGCTCTCCGGCAATTGCGCCATCGCCATGCGCTCGGCCGAATTCCAGAACCGCTTGGCGTTGGCGTCGGGCCGGAACAGATTCACGCCGCCATCGTCGCGCTTGTAGGCCTTCAGGCCCTCGAAGATCTCCTGCGCGTAGTGCAGGACGGCGGCGGCCGGATCGAGCGGGAAGTTGGCGCGGGACTCGACGCGGGCGCTGTGCCAGCCCTTGTCCTGGCTGTACTGGACCACGGCCATGTGATCGGTGAACACGCGGCCGAAGCCGGGATTGGCGAGCTTGGCCGCCCGCTCCTGGTCGGAGGTCGGGTTCGCTGTCGGCTTGATGTCGAATGTCAAAGTCATGTCCTTGCTTCCCCCGCTCTGGTCGCCGTTCGCGAGTTCTGGCGCCGCCCCGTCGATCCGGGCCGTCGTCCTTTGAATTTTCAGACCTGCCGTGACCGGCGTCGCGCCGGGTTGCCAGGCAAGCATGCCACGACAGGACATGCTTTTGCGCCTCGCGGAAGTCCAGTATGGTTTGCCGAAATGCCGCTCGACATCACACGGTTGTTGAATACACCGCCAAGGGTTGCCCGTCGGGGTTGCTTTAGGCCCGTTCAGACACGCCTTGAGACGATCACCCGCCGATGAAGCGATCTAAAATTTCGTGACGGGCGATTGTTTTGTAACATTGAACCGCAGAAACGTCAATATGGCTGACATAAATTTCTCGTCTCCGACGTTGAGCCCGGATGTGCGTCCGGCTGAGCCCGCTGCGGCCGCCGGCGGCGAGACGCTGCGCTGGGACATCATCGAGCTGTTGTTCTTCGCCTATCGCGACTTCGTCGGCGATGCTGACCATGAGCTGGAGGCGTTCGGCTTCGGCCGCGCGCATCACCGCGTGATGCATTTCGTCACACGCTATCCCGGCTTGAAGGTCGCCGACCTGCTCGACGTCTTGCGCATCACCAAGCAGTCGCTCGGGCGCGTGCTGAAGCAGCTGCTCGACGAAGGCTACATTGTGCAGAAGACCGGCAACAATGATCGCCGGCAGCGCCTTCTTTTCGCCACCCCCAAGGGCGAGGCGCTGGTGGCCAAACTGGCCGGCCTGCAGACCAAGCGCATCGATCGCGCGCTGGAGCAGATCGGACCGGCCGGTGCCGAGAAGGTCCGGCAATTCCTGCGCGCGATGATCGATCGCGACGATCCGGACAAGGTGCTGGAAGCGATCTTCAGGACGCCCGTCGCCGCTGCCAAGGAGTGACCGTGACGATCACCGCCATCGCCCCGCATCAGCAGCAGACGCCGGCCGACGACGCGCCGCATCTCCTGCTCGTCGACGACGACCGCCGCATCCGTGATCTCTTGTCACGCTTCCTGCGCGGCGAGGGCTATCGCGTCACCACGGCGGCGAGCGCGAGCGATGCCCGCGCCAAGCTGACGGGGCTGCATTTCGATCTCCTGATCCTCGACGTGATGATGCCCGGCGAAAGCGGCTTCGATCTCGCCCGCTTCATCCGTACGCAGTCATCGGTGCCGATCGTGATGCTGACGGCGCGCGCGGAGCCCGAGAGCCGGATTGAAGGCCTGCAGCTCGGGGCCGACGACTACGTCGCCAAACCGTTCGAACCGCGCGAGCTCGCGCTGCGCATCGGCAACATCCTCAAGCGCGCCGCGCCGCCGCCGGCCGAGGAGGTCATCGAGCAGATCAGCTTCGGTCCGTTCGTGTATCATCTGGCGCGCGGCGAATTGAAACAGGGCGAGGAGATCGTCCACCTCACCGACCGCGAGCGCGAGATGCTGCGCATACTCGCCAATGCCCGCGGCGAGACCGTGCCGCGCGGCGCGCTGACCGGCAACGGCACCGTCAACGAGCGCGCAGTGGATGTGCAGATCAACCGCCTCCGCCGCAAGCTCGAGATCGATCCCGCCAACCCGCTGTTCCTGCAAGCCGTGCGCGGCATCGGCTACCGGCTGATGACGTCGGGGTGAGGATGAGCGGGCTTTTGAAGCAGCGCACTGACCCGCTCGTCCTTGGTACGAGGGCATATAGGGCCTCCTCCATGTTGGCGTCGGGGAGCAAGTTGGAGCCGAGATGGAGCGCCGCGCTCGGTGCGCTCCCTCTCCCCGCTCTTGTCCGCCGTAGCTCGAAGAGCGAAGGCGGATGCGGGGACGCGACGAGCTTCGCTCGCGCTGAGAGGGTTGGGGTGAGGGGGTACAGGTCTCACCACGACCATTCCCCGTGCGGCAGCCCCTCTCCCCAGCCCTCTCCCCGTAACGACAGGGAGAGGGAGCAGACCGGCGCCTGGGCGAAAGCTGTCGCCTCGCCGCTGCAGGACGTGAAGCGCCCCGATCTCTCCTCGTCATTGCGAGCGAAGCGAAGCAATCCAGGGTCCCGCAATGACTCTGGATTGCGTCGCTTCGCTCGCGATGACGGACGCATGCAGCGATTGCGCACATCATGACCACGCTCGACACCGGCCTCACCCTGATCCGCACCGCCTCGCGCCGCGTGTCGCGCGCCAACAGCATTGTCGGCAACGCCTTCAAGGGCTGGATGCCGACCGGACTCTATGCCCGCGCGCTGCTGATCATGATCGTACCGATGGTGATCCTGCAGACGGTGGTCGCCGGCGTGTTCATGGAGCGGCACTGGAACACGGTGACGCGGCGCCTGTCGGCCGCGGTGGTGCAGGACGTCGCTGCGCTGATCGACATCTACAAGGGCTATCCGCAGGACAAGGACCGCACCATGCTGCGCCGGATCGCGCAGCAGCGGCTGAATCTCGTGGTCGACTTCCTGCCCGCCGGTGATATGCCGCCGCCCGGACCGAAGCCGTTCTTCAATCTGCTCGACCAATCATTGTCGAGCCAGATCGGCCGCCAGATCAGCCGCCCCTATTGGATCGACACCGTCGGCCGCTCCAATTTGGTCGAGATCCGCATCGCGCTCGATGATGCCGTGATGCGGGTGTTCGCGCAGCGCGGCGCGGCCTATGCGTCGAACACCGACATCTTCCTGTTCTGGATGGTCGGCACGTCCTCGATCCTCTTGATCGTCTCGGTGCTGTTCCTGCGCAACCAGATCAAGCCGATCCTGCGGCTCGCCGACGCCGCCGAGAGCTTCGGCAAGGGCCGCGAGGTGCCGAACTTCCGGCCGCGCGGCGCGCGCGAGGTGCGGCGCGCGGCGCATGCGTTTCTGGAGATGAAGGCCCGCATCGAGCGCGCGATGGAGCAGCGCACGGCGATGCTGGCCGGTGTCAGCCACGACCTCCGCACCATCCTGACGCGCTTCAAGCTCGAACTGGCGCTGCTCGGCGACAGTCCCGAGATCGACGCCATGCGCAAGGACGTCGACGAGATGTCGCATATGCTGGAGGACTATCTGGCGTTCGCGCGCGGCGACAATGGCGAGATCGCGCAGCCGACCGACATCTCCAACGCGCTGGAGGAATTGCGCGGCGACGCCGAGCGCAACGGTCATTCCGCCACGGTGTCGTTCCACGGCCTGCCGGTGGTGACGGTGAAGCCGCAGGCGCTGAAGCGCTGCCTCGGCAATCTCGTCTCCAACGCCGCGCGCCACGCGGACGCCATCGCCATCACTGGCCATCGCGACCACCGCTACCTCACCATCACCGTCGACGATGACGGTCCCGGCATTCCCGCGGCCATGCGCGAGGAGGTGTTCAAGCCGTTCCTGCGGTTGGACGACGCCCGCAACCAGGACGAAGGCGGCACCGGCCTCGGCCTCGCCATCGCCCGCGACATCGCGCGGTCGCATGGCGGCGACATTACCCTGAGCGACAGCCCGATGGGCGGCTTGCGGGCGAGCGTGCGGATTCCGGTGTAGGCGCAGCGCTGCGCGGCAGTGGGATTCGATATCTCACAACACCGGCGGTCCTCTCCCCTCCCCCTTGCGGGGAGGGGTCGGGGGTGGGGGTCCACGAATTCCGCTATCAATAAGAAGAGCGCGTCCCCAGCGCGTCAGCTGATTGCGAAACCCAGCAAAGCGAACGAACTCCCAACCGCGCTCCGCGCCCGGGGACCCCCACCCCCGACCCCTCCCCGCAAGGGGGAGGGGAGCGGACCGGGCTCGCGGCGAGAGCCTGCTACTTCACGCCCGGGATCAGGTTCTTCAGCTTGTTCATGTCCTTGATGTTCATCTTCATGCCGCCGGGCATGACGATGTCGCCGGGCTTCTGGTCCGGTTTGCAGGCCCCCAGCCATTTCGCCTCGATCGTCATGGCGGTGTCCTTCACGCCCGTCGTGCCTGCGGCGCCGCCCTGGACCTTCGACATCGTCTTCACCGTATAGGCCGAGTTGAAGTCGCCGGTGATGTCGGCATGCGACGTCGTATTGATGCCACCGAAATTGCAGACGGAATCGCTGACATAGCCGGTCGCCGTCTTCTGGATCTCCTGCTTGGAGCAGACCTGCTGCGCCATCGGCGAAGCGAAGTTGTTCATCTCCTTGTCGGTCGACTCGTCGGTGCAATGCTGCATCGTCGCGTCCGGCTGCTGGCTGCCGGACCGCATCATCTTCAGCTCCCATAGCCCCGCCTTGCGGACCGGCAGGTCCACGGCGCGAGCCTCATGGCTGGCGGCCACACTGAGAAGGCAGCAGGCCAACAGGCCGAGGGCGGTGCGGGTGCGGGTCATCAGCTTCGTTCCAGATCGTTGCGCGATGCCGGAGCGAATGCCGCCAAAAGATGGCAATTAGGAGAACGTCGATCGAGCGAACGGCAGTGGATCGAAGATCAGTACAGCGTCCGCAGCGGCCGTTGCGCCGAGCCGTAAGGTACCCAGCGGCAGGCGAACGACACATAGCCGCCATAGCGGGCATCGACAGCCTTGAACTTCGCGACCTTGCCGTAGGAGGCGCAATGATCCACTGCGAGCTGGCGCGCATCCGTGGTCTGGGCCAGCTGATAGGCGATGATGCCGCCGGTGTCGTTGCCCTTGAAGGCCGGCACATAGTCAGCCTGGGCGGATGCGACCGCCAACAGCGTCCCGACGGCCGCGAGGCCTGCAGTCTTCACGAGTCCGGCCTTCAGCGTCCGCATTGCAATCTCCTTGAGCTGGCTGCCATTCTAAAGGTCCTGTCCGGCCAAGAAAAGAACACCGCGCCCGGGTTAACAGGACTAATCGTGGAGTGTTGCCGCGTTGCACTTGACCTCCTGTGGCCGCCACGGCACGGTCCACGCTCCCGGATCAGACTTGCGGACGCCCCATGCGCGACTTCAGCACCTCCTTTAAGACGCTCGGCATCAAGACGTTCGGCGCCGCCTGCGGCGCGCTGCTCGCCGGCCTCGTCGCGAGCGCTCCGGCCCAGGCCGCCAATCCGCTGGAGATGAATTTCTGGCTGTCCGGTCCGAAATATGAAGGCCGGGTCGCCCCTTGCGAAGCGGCCATTCCGACCGTGGTGTCGCGCTTCCAGGAGAAGGAAAGCACCTTCTGGAATTCGTCGCTGACCATCACCGGCGTGGCGAACGTGCATGAGATCGCCTTCCGTCCCTGGCAGTCGGACAACATTCCGCGCCGCTTCTGCACCGGCAGCGTGATGATCAGCGACGGCAAGGCGCGCACCGTGAATTTCTCGATCATCGAGGACGGCGGCTTTGCCGGCTATGACCAGGGCGTCGAGTTCTGCGTCGTCGGCCTCGACCGCAACTGGGCCTACAATCCGGCCTGCCGCGCCGCCAAGCCCTGAGTCGCTGACACCAGCCGAATCAGTCGGCCGCCCGCCAGGGCGGCCTTTTTGTTCTTGAAATGTTCCGGCGGACTGCTACCCTCCCGGCATTGTCCGGGGAGCCCGCCATGTCCGATTGCCTGCGCCGACCTGCCGTCCGTGTATCCCAACTGGTTGCCTGCCTCACGCTCCTGCTCTGCCTGCTGGCGGCCCTGCCCGTGCGGGCCCAGGACCGCCGTCAGAATGCGCCCGGCGCATTCGACTTCTACGTGCTGTCGCTGTCCTGGTCGCCCTCGTTCTGCGCCGAGGCCGAGGAGCGCGGCGGCCGCGGCAGCAAGTCGCAGCAATGCAGCGGCCGGCCCTACTCCTTCGTCGTGCATGGGCTGTGGCCGCAATATGAGACCGGCTATCCCGAATATTGCGAGCAGCCGGCGCCGCGCCTGCCGCGCAACATCATGACCTCGATGCTCGACCTGATGCCGGCGCCGGGGCTGATCTACAACGAATGGGACAAGCACGGCACCTGCGCCGGCCTGTCGGCGAAGGCCTATTTCGAGGCAATCCGCAAAGCGCGCGCCGCGATCAAGATCCCGCCGGAGTTTCTCGATCTGGCGCAGGCCAAGACGGTCTCGCCGGCGGCGGTCGAGGACGCCTTCATCAAGGCCAATCCCAAGCTCACGACGTCGGGCATAGCCGTGACCTGCAACCGCACCCGGCTCAGCGAGGTTCGCATCTGCCTGTCGAAGGATCTGGAATTCCGCAGCTGCGACGAGGTCGACCGCCAGGCCTGCCGGCGCGACGAGGTCAACATGCCGCCGGTGCGCGGCGGCTAGTTCGGACGCGGCGAGCGGCGGCTTGCCCTCACTGACGATTGGAACGCGGACCGCCGTCAGCTCTGCACGACGTTCGCCAACTGCCGATGATGACGATGCAAAGGCGCCGCGCTCTCAGTCTCACCCTCCCCTGGAGGGGGAGGGTCGCTCGCACGCGAAGCGGGCGAGCGGGGTGGGGTGAGGCCGTGGAGACCGGTGCAAGTGGAAAGATCACCCCACCCCGGCTCACACGCGCTTCGCGCCTATGAGCCGACCCTCCCCCTCCAGGGGAGGGTGACAGCGTGGATGACCTCCAGCTGGGCGCTGTGGCATCGGGAACGTGCGCGAGTTGCCAGATGCGATTCCGTGGAAACACATCATGCTCTGGTCCTCCCGGCTCGCGCATCGACGGGGTACCCTTTTGGCGCGGAACGGCGTAACCCGTGCGGCATGAACTACCGACACGCCTTTCACGCCGGCGGCTTTGCCGACGTCATCAAGCACATCGTGCTGACGCGCATCCTGGTCTACCTCCAGGAGAAGCCGGCGGCATTCCGGGTGATCGACACCCATGCCGGCGCCGGCCTCTATGATCTCACCGGCGACGAGGCCACGCGCAGCGGCGAATATCTCACCGGCATCGCACGGCTGCTGCAGGCGCGGCTGTCCGAGCCGGCCTATGCACTGTTGTCGCCATATCTCGACATCGTCAGATCGTTCAATCCGAAAGCCGAGCTCGTCGCCTATCCCGGCTCGCCGCTGATCGCACGCGCGCTGCTGCGGCCGCAGGACCGCATGACCCTGTGCGAGCTGGCGCCCGTGCCGCGCAAGCAGCTGATCGACGCACTGCGGCGCGACACGCAGGCCCGCGTCGTCGATCTCGACGGCTGGGTCGCCCTGCCCGCCTTCGTGCCGCCGAACGAGCGCCGCGGCGTGGTGCTGATCGATCCGGCCTTCGAGGCCAAGGATGAGTTCGCGCGGCTCGCCGAGCGCTTCGCCGCAGCCTATGTGAAGTGGCCGACCGGTATCTATGTGCTGTGGTATCCCGCCAAGACCCGCCGCGCGACCGAGGAACTGACCGATCGTGTCGCAGAGCTGGTAGGTAGCTCCAAGCCGGCGGGCAAGCTGTTGCGACTCGAGTTCAGCGTTGCACCGCAAATCGAGGGGGAGGCGCTGACCTCGACGGGACTGCTGATCGTCAACCCTCCCTGGACATTGCATGATGAGTTGAAGCTCATCATGCAGGAGTTGCAGCGGCCGCTCGGCCAGGGCGGCGCCGCACGCTTCCGGCTGGAAATCCCCAAAGGTTGAAGCCTGTATACCTCGAAAAGCCATGGTCAACGGACGCGGAACCGTATTATTGTGTCTGATTGTAAGACTGGCTTTACGTTCCGCTTCCGCGAATGGTTGCGGCGGGGTGATCAAGGCCTAATAAGTACCGACGATCCGGCGCGACGAGCGCCGGTCGTTAAGGTGGCCAACGCTTTCCGATCAAAGTGATGTCCGGTCGGACGCTGCGCAGGGCGCGCAGTGGAGGAAGCATTGCGGGGGAGGAGTTTCCCGATGGCCATGACTGGGACGGTCAAGTTCTTCAATGGTGAGCGCGGCTACGGCTTCATCAAGCCGGACGACGGTGGACGCGACGTGTTCGTGCACATCACGGCGGTGGAGCGCGCGGGCCTGAAGGACCTGACCGAGGGACAGCGTATCAGTTTCGAGGTCGAGCCCGACAAGAAGGGCAAGGGACCGAAAGCGGTGAACCTGGTGCTGTCGTCTTGACGGAGGCCCGGGCGATCGTCGCGGCGCTTCGGCGCAGCCGGTCGTAGCGGGCGCACTCCGACGTCAATCGATCCGACTCTCGAAAGCTGACGGCCGTGCAGCCGACGCTTGCCCGCGCGATCCATGCGGACAGGCTGCGGGGTCACGCGCGTGCGCCAGCGACGGCGACAACAAAAAAATCCCGGCCGCGCGAGCGGCCGGGAGGTTGTCGTTCGACGTTTCTTCTTCCTATCCAGTCTTGCCATCAGAACCGGAAGTTGATGCCCAAGCGCACCAGTCCCGTCCGATAGTCGTTCTTCGCCCCCGTGATCACGAAATTGCTGCTGTCGAGATCGACATAGAGATACTCGATCTTGGCGCTCCAGTTCTGCGCGAGGCCGACCTCGGTGCCGACGCCGAGCGTCCAGCCGACCGTGGTGTGCGATTCCGACAGGCCGAAGGTCTCCGCGCGCAACGAGCCGAAGGCGAGACCGCCGGTGCCGTAGAACAGGATGTTGTTGAAGGCGTAGCCGGCGCGGCCCCGCAGGGTGCCGAACCACGGGTTGGAGAACTTCCACGGCGCGAAGGTGTCGTTGGCGCCGGTCAGGTTGAAGTCGCCCTCCGCGCCGAACACCCAGGGGCCGTTCTGCCAGTTGTAGCCCGCGGTGATGCCGCCGGTGAGGCCCGAGGGCTTGGTCGGGTTGTTGCCGACCGTACCCCATTCATAGCCCAGCGTGCCGCCGAGATAGGGTCCGGCCCAGCTATAGGCATTGAGGGGCTGATTCACCGTGTAGGGCGCGCGGCGCCCATAGCCGAGGTCGGCCGCCTGCGCCGACACCGATCCGAGAGCCGCTGCGCCCAACCCCGCCACAGCGGCAGCACCGACCAAGAACCTGTTCATCGCTCACTCCACGCCACTTGCCGCCACCACCCGGAGCAAGCGCCGCGCGACGGCGCGGGCCGGTGTGGTTACGGAACTCCAACTTTTTTCGTGAGCATTTATCGAGAGTTTTAGGTTAAGCCGTTGTTAAGCCGGGTTAGCGAGCCATTAACGTGCTTAACGAAGCGTTACCGCCGTCGGCCCTGCCCTGTGCATGGCGCGCGCACACGCTGGCGAGACGGCGCGGCAGCGCTTAATTTGTCGGACATGACCACCCACAGCTCCGATCCACCCAAGGCGCCGGCGCCTGACAGCCGCCGTGGCGCGACGGCCGACCTGCCGCCCGAGGCGGCCGACACGCCAGATCTCGATCCCGCGGCGCCCGCCGATGAGGACGACGAGGGCCGGCTGCCAGAGTTGACCGAGGAGAGCCTGGAGCCGATCGGCGAAGGCCCGCTCGCGACCGGCCATGCCGCCATCGAGAACGCGGTGCGGCTGGCGCCGACCTCGCCCGGCGTCTACCGCATGCTCAATGCGGCCCATGACGTGCTCTATGTCGGCAAGGCCAAGAACGTCAAAAAGCGGCTGTCGTCCTACGCGCGGGCCAACGCGCCGCTGCCGGCGCGTATCCTGCGCATGATCGCGGCCACCGTGACCGTCGAGATCGTCTCGACGACGACGGAGACCGAGGCGCTGCTGCTGGAAGCGAACCTGATCAAGCAGCTCAAGCCGCGCTTCAACGTGCAGCTGCGCGACGACAAATCGTTCCCCTATATCCTGATCACCGGCGACCATTGGGCGCCGCAGATCCTCAAGCATCGCGGCGCGCAGTCGCGGCCGGGGCGCTATTTCGGCCCGTTCGCTTCGGCCGGTGCGGTCAACCGCACCATCACGGCGCTGCAGCGCGCGTTCCTGATCCGCTCCTGCACCGATTCGTTCTTCGAGAGCCGCAGCCGGCCCTGCCTGCTGCACCAGATCCGCCGCTGTGCCGGGCCCTGCACCCAGGAGATCGACTTTCCCGGCTACACCGAGCTCGTGCGCGAGGCGACCGACTTCCTGTCCGGCCGCAGCCAGGCGGTGAAGTCGCTGCTCGCAGGCGAGATGGAGAAGGCCTCCGCCGAGCTCGAATTCGAGACCGCGGCCGTCTATCGCGACCGTCTCGCCGCGCTGTCGGCGATCTCCTCGCAGCAGGGCATCAATCCGCGCACGGTCGAGGAAGCCGACGTGTTCGCCATTCACCAGGAGGGCGGCTTCTCCTGCGTCGAGGTGTTCTTCTTCCGCACCGGCCAGAACTGGGGCAACCGCGCCTACTTCCCGCGCGCCGAGAAGACGTTCACACAAGAGGAGGTGCTGTCCGCCTTCCTCTCGCAATTCTACGACGACAAGCCGCCGCCGAAACTGATCCTGCTGTCGCACGAGATCGAGGAGGCCGAGCTGCTCGCCGAGGCACTGTGCGTCAAGGCCGGCCACAAGGTCGAGGTGTCCTGCCCGAAGCGCGGCGAGAAGAAGGATCTCGTCACGCATGCGCTGACCAATGCGCGCGAGGCGCTGGGCCGCAAGCTCGCCGACACCGCAACGCAGAGCCGCTTGCTGGAGGCGATGACCGCGACGCTCGCGCTGCCGCAGGTGCCGAAGCGCATCGAGGTCTACGACAACAGCCACATCCAGGGCACCAACGCGGTCGGCGCGATGATCGTCGCCGGTCCCGACGGCTTCATGAAGAACCAGTACCGCAAGTTCAACATCAAGTCGGAGGGGCTCACGCCCGGCGACGACTACGCGATGATGAAGGAGGTGCTGCAGCGCCGCTTCAAGCGGCTGGTCGCGCCGTCGGAGAAGGACCTCGCGCGCGCCGCGAAGGAGGACGACGTGCCGCAATGGCCCGACCTCGTCATCATCGACGGCGGCCGCGGCCAGCTCAATGCTGTCAGAGAGATCTTCACCGAGCTCGGCGTCAGCAACGTCGCGCTGATGTCGGTCGCCAAGGGCCCGGATCGCGACGCTGGCCGCGAGACGCTGTTCATTCCCGAGCGCGAAGCCATCAAGCTCGAGCCGCGCGACCCCGTGCTGTATTTCATCCAGCGCCTGCGCGACGAGGCGCATCGCTTCGTCATCGGCTCGCACCGCAAGCTGCGCAAGAAGGACATCCGCGAAGCCGGCCTGCAGGAGATCCCCGGCATCGGCCCGTCCCGCAAGCGCGCGCTGCTGCACCATTTCGGCACCCTGAAGGAGATCGAGCGCGCCTCGATCGCCGACCTCGGCAAGGTGCCGGGCGTCTCCGCGGAGAGTGCGCGGAAGATTTTCGAGTACTTCCACAGCAATGTGAGCTGAGGGCGGTTCGCCGATCCGGCGAGAGTCCCGCCGCGGCTTGAGCCCGCCCCTCTCCACCGTCATTCCGGGGCGCGCGCAGCGCGAGCCCGGAATCCATAGCCACAGGCGGACGTGTGAACGGGACAGGCTGTGGCGATCATCCCGCATCACCACTCACTCTCGTGGTTATGGATTCCGGGCTCGCCCTTCGGGCGCCCCGGAATGACGTCGATGGGCTGGTGCCCTGCTTCTTCCACTGGGGGCGCGGAAAGTATTTTACCCGGATATAATTATCTGATATCCACCCGGACGAAAATCCGGAGCACCACCATGACCCCCGATCAGCGCAAGGCGGCCGCAGCCGCCTACAAGGAACGCAAGACCCCCGCCGGCATCTATGCCGTGACCTGCGCCGCCACCGGCGCGCGCTGGGTCGGCTGCGCGCCCGATCTCGACAAAATCCAGAATCGGCTCTGGTTCACCCTGCGCCAGGGCGGCCATCGCCGCGGCGGACTGCAGGCGGCCTGGACGGCGCATGGCGAAGCCGCCTTCAGCCTGGAGGTAATCGAGACCTTCGACGACGAGACGCTGGCCTATGTCCGCGACCGCGTGTTCGCGGAGCGCCAGGCGCATTGGTGCGCAGTGCACGCGGCCGAGGCGATCTGACAAGCCGGAGCCGCGCCGCGCGGTCGCGCAGCTGTCACTGCACCGCAATAAGAAGGATCGGCGGGCCCACCGCGGCGCGCCGATCTCGACACTGGCGCGAGCGCGCCGGGTTGCTTAAGGAAGCGTTACCGCTCTCTTTGTATCCGGGCGGGAGAGTTCCTATCTCCGCAAGACCTCGTTGCGATTTGCGTCATATCTGCGTCATCCTGCCCAGGCGGCCCGGCTCGGAGGTTGACGTTCGAACGGCGGCAGTATTGGTACACCGGATGAATATTGCGACCACACGCGTGCCCAGCAAGACGTCGACGTCCCTGCCGAACATCCTGACCTATACGCGCATCGCCGCGATACCGGTCGTGGTCGGTTGCATCTACGCGCAGTCGATCATGGATTATCCGCTGTGGCTGCGCTGGGTCGCGGTGGCCGTGTTCATCGCCGCTGCCATCACCGACTATCTCGACGGCTATTACGCCCGCATCTGGAACCAGCAATCGGCGTTCGGCCGGATGCTGGACCCGATCGCCGACAAGCTGCTGGTCGCCTCGTGCCTGCTGATGCTGGCCGCCGACAACAGCATCCATGGCTGGACCCTGTGGGCCGCGATCGTGATCCTGTGCCGCGAGATCCTGGTCTCGGGCCTGCGCGAATATCTCGCCGCGTTGCGCGTCAGCGTGCCCGTGACCAAGGTCGCGAAGTGGAAGACCACGATGCAGCTGATCGCGATCGGCTTCCTGCTCGCGGGCGAGGCCGGCGACCAGGTGGTTCCGGTGGTGACCATGATCGGCATCGTGCTGCTGTGGGCCTCGGCGATCTTCACGATCTACACCGGCTACGATTATTTCCGCGCCGGCATCCACCACCTCATCGAAGAGGATTCGCGATGAAGGTGAAGTATTTCGCCTGGGTGCGCGAGCGCATCGGCAAGGCCGAGGAGACCATCGAGCCGCCGGCCGACGTCCGCACCGTCAGCGAGCTGATTGCGTGGCTGACCGAACGCGGCGAGGGCTATGCCTATGCCTTCGAGAAGCCGAAGGTGATCCGCACCGCGATCGACCAGACCCATGTGCAGCCGGACACGGCGATATCAGGCGCCCGCGAGATTGCCTTCTTCCCGCCGATGACCGGCGGCTGACGCGCGCCGGAAACAAACACCATGACCGCGATCGTCACCGTCCGCGTGCAGCACGAGGATTTCGACACTGCCGCCGAGATCGCGGCGCTGGGCCGAGGCCGCACCGACGTCGGCGCCGTCGTCAGCTTCTCCGGCCTGTGCCGTGGCAACGACCACGCCACGCCGATCTCGGCGCTGACGCTCGAGCATTATCCGGGCATGGCGGAAGCCGAGATCATGCGCCATGCCGAGCAGGCGATGGCGCGCTGGCCGCTGCAGGGCCTCACCGTGATCCATCGCTTCGGCCGCATCACGCCGGGCGAGAACATCGTGCTGGTGGTGACCGCATCGAGCCACCGCCGGGCCGCGTTCGAGGCGGCCGAGTTCCTGATGGATTATCTCAAGACCAACGCGCCGTTCTGGAAGCGCGAGGAAACCGAAGATGGCGGCAGCTGGGTCGAGGCCAAAAGCCACGACGATGCCGCCGCGGCGCGCTGGACGAAGTGATGGCAAAGAAGGCGAAGGCGGCTGCGCCGCGCAAGCCGGCGGCTCCGAAGCTGCCGAAGGTCAATGCCGGCGAGCTGGCGACGCTGCTGGATTACCTGCGCTACGCCGTGAGCTGCTTCCAGAACGTCGATCTGGTGTTCGCGCATGGCACAACCGATCCGGTGTCGGAAGCCGCGTTCCTGATCGGCGAGGCGCTGCATCTGCGGCCCGAGCAGTTCGAGACCTTCGTCACCGCACGGGTCACCGCCGCCGAGGGCAAGACCATCCTCGACCTGGTCACCGCCCGAATCACGACGCGCAAGCCGGCGGCGTACCTGGTCAACAAGGTCTACATGCGAGGCCTGCCGTTCTATGTCGATGAGCGCGTCATCGTGCCGCGCTCCTTTATCGGCGAGCTCCTGGAAACCCATTTCGGTGGGGCCGAAGCTGACGGCACCTCGCTGATCGACGATCCCCTGGCGGTCGACAGCGTGCTCGACCTCTGCACCGGCTCCGGCTGCCTCGCCATCCTCGCCAGCCGCCACTTCCCGAACGCTGTCATCGACGCGGTCGACATCTCCAAGGATGCGCTTGCCGTCGCCGCCAAGAACGTCGCCGACTACGACCTCGGCGAGCGTGTCACGCTGCATCGCGGCGATCTGTTCGCGCCGCTGAGCCAGCGCCGCTACGATTTGATCATCAGCAATCCGCCCTATGTCGATGCCGAGGGCATGGCGGGCCTGCCCCGGGAATGCCGCGCCGAGCCGGCACTTGCCTTCGACGGCGGCGCCGATGGGCTCGATATCATCCACCGCATCATCAGCGAGGCCCGCGATCACCTGACCGCCGAAGGCGGGCTGCTGTGCGAGGTCGGCCGCGACCGGCCGCAGATCGAGGCCGCCTATCCCGACCTGCCGCTGCTGTGGCTCGATACCGAGGACTCCGAGGGCGAGGTGTTCTGGATCACCGCGCGCGATCTGGTGTGAGGCTCCGCGCTGGCGCGAAATGACGCAGCGGACTTCCAGGATTCGGCACAAACTGCTGCCGCTGTGCAGAATTCGCTCACCAGGGCAGCGGGAACGCCGGACCTTTGGCGTTTCCGTCCGTCCGCGAAACTGATAGCTTGGCGCCGGCCCGGATCATCCGCTGACGACGTCGGCGCGCGCATTCAGGCCCCTCACGCACGATCCGTTTCGGTCAGTGTCTGGCAACCGGTTTGCCACCTTTCCGGGTCATGCTGTCGCCGTCGCACAATCTGCCTTGAACGCCCGAAGAGGTCCCCATGCTGGACAAGAGCCCCCGCCCCGCCGTCACCGTTCCGAATGATCTTGCCGCGCATTGGATGCCGTTCACCGCGAACCGCGCGTTCAAGAAGAACCCGCGCCTGCTCGCCGGCGCCAAGGACATGCACTACATCACCGTCGACGGCCGCAAGATCATCGACGCTGCCGCGGGCATGTGGTGCTGCAACGCCGGTCACGGCCGCACCCAGATCGCGGAAGCCATCGGCCAGCAGGCCGCAGCGCTCGACTACGCCCCGCCCTTCCAGTTCGGCATTCCCCAGGCGTTCGAACTCGCCAACCGAATCGCCGACCTCGCGCCCGCCGGTCTCGACCACGTCTTCTTCTGCAACTCCGGCTCGGAGGCTGCCGACACCGCGCTGAAGATGGCGCTCGCCTATCACCAGATCAACGGCCAGGGCAGCCGCACCCGTCTGATCGGCCGCGTCCGCGGCTATCATGGCGTCGGCTTCGGCGGCACCTCGGTCGGCGGCATCGTCAACAACCGCAAGCTGTTCGGCACCCTGCTGACCGGCGTCGACCACATTCCCGCGACCTATGACCGCGAGAAGCAGGCCTTCACCAAGGGCGAGCCGGAATACGGCGCGCACTTCGCCGAGGAGCTCGAGACGCTCGTCGGCCTGCACGGCGCCAACACCATCGCCGCCGTCATCGTCGAGCCGATGGCCGGCTCCACCGGCGTGATCCCGGCGCCGAAGGGCTATCTCAAGCGCCTGCGCGAGATCACCCAGAAGCACGGCATCCTCTTGATCTTCGACGAGGTCATCACCGGCTTCGGCCGTCTCGGCCATGCCTTCGCCGCCGAGCGCTACGGCGTGACGCCGGACCTGCTGACCTTCGCCAAGGGCGTCACCAACGGCGCGGCGCCGATGGGCGGCGTGCTGGTGCGCGACACCATCCATGACGCGTTCATGAGCGGCCCGGAGCACATGGTGGAGTTCACCCATGGCTACACCTACTCGGCGCATCCGATCGCCTGCGCCGCCGGCCTCGCCACGCTCGACATCTATCGCGACGAGAAGCTGTTCGAGCACGCCAAGGCGATCGAGCCGAAATGGGCGGACGCCGTGATGTCGCTGAAGGGCCTGCCCAACGTGCTCGACATCCGCACCGTCGGTCTCACCGCCGGCATCGACCTCGCGCCGCTGCCCGACGCGGTCGGCAAGCGCGGCTATCAGGCGATGGAGCAGGCCTTCCACAACACGGACATGATGCTGCGCATCGCCGGCGACACCCTCGCGCTCACGCCGCCGCTGATCATCAACGAGGACCAGGTCGGCGAGATCGTCGAGAAGGTCGGCAAGGTCATCAAGGCCGTGGCGTAAGCCGCGCGAAGATCGGATAGCAAACAGCGAAATGGCGGCTCGAAGAGCCGCCATTTTTTATTTGCGGAGACTTCGCGCCGGCGGCGTCCTTGCTATGCTTCAACAATCACCGATCTATCCGTTCCCTCCCCCCTTGTGGGGGAGGGGCAGGGAGGGGGGTTAGCCCAGCATGCCGCACGCAGACGTCAGCGACCGCCAGCGCAACAGAGCGAAGCAACTTCGCCAGGCGATGACGCGCGCCGAGACGCTGCTATGGCGGTACATCAAGGCGAACCGAATTGAGGGCGCGGGCTTTCGCCGCCAAGTGCCGATCAATAACTACATCGCAGACTTCATCTGTTTCTCGGCCAAGCTCGTGATCGAACTCGACGGCGAGTCACACGATTTCGCCGAGCGACAAACGAAAGATGCCAAGCGCGACGCGTTTTTTGCAGCCGAGGGATTTGGCGTGCTTCGCTTCACCAATGCGCAGGTGATGTCGAACTTGGAGGGCGTCGTTGAAGCCGTCGGTCAGGCTCTCGTTGATCGCGCCCATGGCTACCCCCCTCCCCGACCCTCCCCCACAAGGGGGGAGGGAGCAGAGAGTGCTTCGCTCGCGGCGCGAAAACACCCGGGATAGAGCACCTGTAAGACCCCGAGCCATTTCACCGCGGTACTCACGCTGTCCCTGCTGAAGATCCTCTCGACATCGCCACTCGGTGGAGCAGCAAGTAATGACGGACATCGCCTCCGTCTTTCAACCGGGAACCTTCCCAAATCCTCCACGTTCATGTCGCGAGCCGGCGGTTCGCGCGCGGCGACGACTTTCGGAGGACGCGCATGCTCGCACCGCCAGGAGAGCTCCTGCAATTGGGCCTCGAGCAGAGGCTGAACCGCGTCAAGCGCGCCACCCAGGCCTATATGCGGGATCGCACGCGACAGGCGACGGGCACGGTGACCTCCTATGCCGTCGCGGCCGGGCTGTTCGCCACGGCGGGAATCTTCCTGATCGCAGCCTGCATCGTCGGCCTAACCGCGCTATTCCGGTGGGTGGAAATGACCTACGGCCTGTTCACCGCCTTCGCGGTGGTCGGGGGCATAATGCTGGCGCTGGCGGTGATCTGCGCGGTGATCGCGGCGGTCAAGCTGCGCAGCCCGACGCCGCATTATCCCTCGCTCGGCAGCCGGCTGCGCGTGGCGATCGCCGCGCCGGTGGCGCGGCAGCCCGACGCCGACCAGATCGATCCCGACACCATCCCGCTGGCGCCATCGGCAAGTTCGACGAATCACAGCGGCGGTCTTGGCCGCGTCAACGTGCCGGTCGGCGTCGCCGTTGCCGCCCTGCTGCTCGGGGTCGCGGCGCTGCGCCGGCGTCGCCAGCACAACGACTGAGCGCTTCGATCGCCGTCGAAGCATAGGCGAATTATCTGAGCTGATCAGCAACGCGCGCATGCCGGGACGGCGGTCCCGGCTGACGCGCGTGTTTTGCCACGGTCTTCGAGACGCCTCCGAGCAGTGAACACATCCAGACACATGTCGGGATGGTGCACCCCGTCGTTCTACGGGACCGCCTCACTACGATGACACTCCGATGTCGGGCGCGAACTTGCGTAAATGACACGCGATGGGGAAATCGTCAGCCACGCCCGGTATTTGAATCCTGCCGACTATCCTCGCGAATCAACAGAAGTGCTAAGGTTGCATTCGGTTGGGAGCGTCGCGCAGCATGATCCGTATTTCCACGATTTTCATCGCCATCTGCATGGTTCTGGTCGCGGCGTCGCTCGGCCTGATCCTGTATTCGGTGGCCGGCATCAGTGGGTCGGAATCCGCGATCGTCGCGCTGACGGCGCTGACCTTCCTCATCCTCTACAACGCCGTCTCGATGCGGCTGCGCGACCGCACCGATGTCGGCAGCCAGATCGCCGATCTGTCGCGCGGAACGGCCGACCTCGCCCGTCAGGTCGCCGAGTTCGGCCGGCGGCTGTCGGCTGTCGAAGGACGCATCGTGTCGTCGAACTCGGTCAGCTCCGATCGCCTGCAGGGCGTGATCGGCGAGATCAACGAGCTCGGCGGACTGATGAAGCAGCTCGCCGTCACCGTGGCCCAGCATGAGGATCTGATCGCCGCGATGCCGGCAGCAGCGGCGGACGCAACGTCCGTGCCTGCGCGCGAAGCTCCGGCCGCGGTCGCGCCCCCCGCGGCGTCGGCCGTCTATCCCGATCCGAAGGCCGCGCCGTCCGCGCCGATCGAGCTCAAGAAGGAAGCGATCGCGACGGTCGGGCCGGCTCCGGTGGCGAAAGCGCCGGTCGCCGCGCCCGTCGCTGCCACGCCTGCGGTCGCCCCGCCGGCACCGGCAGTCCCGCGGACCCAGGCCCAGATCCTTGCCGCCGTCAAAAGCGCCATAGACGACAACCGCATGGACATCTACCTGCAGCCGCTGGTGACGCTGCCTCAGCGCAAGGTGCGCTTCTACGAGGCGGTGACCCGGTTGCGCGACGAGCGCGACCAGGTCGTTGCGGCGGAGGATTTCATCGGCATCGCCGAGGGCGCCGGGCTCGTCGGTCGGATCGATCACATGGTGATGCTCCGTTGCGTCCAGGTGCTGCGGCGCCTGATGGTGCGCAACAAGGATGTCGGGATCTTCTGCAACATCTCCGCCGCGACCTTGAGTAACCCCGAGAACTTTTCGCAGTGCCTCGACTTCCTCGAAGCCAACCGGGCGCTGGCGCCGTCTTTCGTGCTCGAATTCAAGCAGTCGACCTTGCGCAACCTCGGCCCGACTGAGACCGAGCATCTCGCGGCGCTGGCGCAGCGCGGCTACCGGTTCTCGATGGACCACGTTACCGACCTCCGCTTCGAGCCGCGCGAGCTTGCCGATCGCGGCGTCCGCTTCATCAAGGTGCCGGCCGCGCTGCTGCTCGACCCGAAGCAGAGTTCGGTGTCCGACATCCACCCGACCGATCTATCCGACCTGCTCGGCCGTTTCGGCATCGACCTGATCGCCGAGCGGATCGAGGGCGAGGGCAGCGTCGTCGACCTGCTCGACTACGACGTCCGCTTCGGCCAGGGCTTCCTGTTCGCGCCGCCCCGCCCATTGCGACCGGAAGGCGCATCTGCTACCGGCGAGGCCGCTTCCACCCCCTCGGGCGGGCAGGACATCAAGATTCAGGACCAGAATGCCGCCGGCAATACCACTTTGGACGTCTCGAACAGCATCGGTCCGACGCGCAGCGGCAATGCCGCGCTCGTCCGCCGTATCGCCGGCACGCACTGAGGCACGGCCCCTCGCATGACCGCGCTCCACTTCGAGGCGCGGCTGCGCGATCTTCTCGTCCGCAAGCAGGTTCTGCTGAGCGACATCTGGGGCGTCGTCCATAACGGGCTGGAGTCGTTCCCCGAGGCCTGCGAGGCGCTGCATCGGTTCCGGCAGCAGGGCGGCACGGTGATCCTGATCACCAACGCGCCGCGTCCCGCCGATTCGGTGCAACGGCAATTGCGCAAGCTCGGCGTAGCCGACGAGGTCTATAGCGCGATCGTCTCCTCCGGCGACCTGACCCGGCACTACGTCGCCGATCATCCCGGCGGCAAGGTGTTCTGGCTCGGCCCCGAGCGCGACAACTCCATCTATCGCGGCCTCGACGTCACCCTGTCGCCGCTGGAGGACGCCTCCTACATCATCTGCACCGGCCTGTACGACGACGAGACCGAGACCGCCGAGGACTACCGGGCGATGCTGCTGCAGGCGCGCGAACGCAAGCTGCCGCTGATCTGCGCCAATCCCGACATCGTGGTCGAGCGCGGCGACCGGCTGATCTACTGCGCCGGCGCCATCGCCGAGCTGTATCGCGAGCTGGGCGGCGAGGTGATCTTCTACGGCAAGCCGCACCGGCCGATCTACGAGCGCGCCATGCAGCTCGCCGAGCAGCATGCCGGGCGACAGGTCGCGCGCGAGGAGGTGCTGGCGATCGGCGATTCCGTCCGCACCGATCTCGCCGGCGCGCACGGCTTCGGCATCGACTGCCTGTTCGTGACCCGCGGCATCCATTCCGAGGAGTTCGCCGGCGTCGAACAGCTCGACCCCGCCTCGGTCAAGGAGCTGTTCGGCCACCCGCCCCGCGCCCTGATGCGCGAATTGAAGTGGTGAGCGGATCCTGAAACGAAAAACGCCCGGCAATGCCGGGCGTCTTTTTTCCGTGATGAGATCGGATCGGCCCTCAGGCCGTCGCCATGTCCGGGAACACCGCATCGATCTTGGTCTTCAGGGTCGCGGCGTTGAACGGCTTGACGATGTAGTTGTTCACGCCAGCCTTCTTGGCCGCGATCACGTTCTCGGTCTTGGATTCCGCCGTGATCATGATGAACGGCGTGGTCGCCAGGTTCGGATCGGCGCGGACCTCGCGGAGCAGGTCGTAGCCGGTCATCGGCTCCATGTTCCAGTCGGAGATCACGAGGCCGTACTTCTTGGCGCGCATCTTGTTGAGCGCCATCGAGCCGTCGCTCGCGTCGTCGATGTCCTCGAACCCGATCTGCTTCAGAAGATTCCTGATGATCCGGATCATGGTGCTGTAATCGTCGACGACGAGCACCGGCATCGTCAAATCAACCGCCATCTTGACTCCCCCAACGCGAACACAACGCGCAGACTGTTACCAAAACGCTCTTTCGGCTCAGGTCTTTCAGCGACCCCGCCATCCGGTCCAAGCAGTAGCATCAGCCGTTAAACAGCGCGTTAACTGCGCTGCGGCCGCATGTCGCTATTGCTGCGCTGCATGAATTCCGCGGCCCCTTTGGCTTGACTTCGGCAGGCCGCCCGCCCACGGTCGAAGGCACCCCGCCGGATCGGGGAACTTGACAAATTCGCGAGATATTTCCGTCAGATGTCAGCTTTCACGATCATCCGCGATTCCACCCCGCCACAGGACATCCTCAAGGGCGCGGTGGTGGCGATGGGGAATTTCGACGGCGTTCACCTCGGCCATCGGGCCGTGATCGACGCCGCCATCGCGATGGGCAGGGCCAAGGGCCGCCCGGCGCTCGCCCTGACCTTCGAGCCGCATCCGCGGCGCTTTTTCAGCCCGAATACCCCGCAATTCCGGCTGACCGACGAGGCCGCCAAGCTGCGGCTGCTGGCCGGCGCCGGGCTCGACGGTGCCGTGGTCATGACTTTCGACAAGGGCCGCGCCCAGACCCCGGCGCAGGACTTCATTCACCACGATCTCATCGGCCGGCTCGGCGTGGCCGGAATTGCCGTCGGCTACGACTTTCATTTCGGCAAGGGCCGGGTCGGCTCCCCGACCCTGCTCGCCAATGAGGCGCCCAAGCTCGGGATCACCGTCGAGGTCCAGCCGCATGTCGACATCGACGAGCGGCCGGTGTCGTCGACCGCGATCCGCGAGGCGCTGGCCGAGGGCCAGGTCGCGGAGGCCACCGCCATGCTGGGCGGTCCCTGGTTCGTCTCCTCGGAGGTCATCCATGGCGAAAAGCGCGGCCGCGACCTCGGCTACCCCACCGCCAACATGCGGCTCGATCGCGATTGCGGCCTGCGTCACGGCATCTATGCCGTCCGGGTCGGCCGCGGCCGCGGCGCCAACCGGGTTCTGATCGACGGCGTCGCCAATTTCGGCCGCCGGCCGACCTTCGACAATGGCGCGCCGCTGCTGGAGACGTTTCTGTTCGATTTCAAGGACAGCCTCTATGGCGAGGTGCTGGATGTCGCCTTCATCGGCTTCATCCGCGAGGAGGCGAAATTCACCTCGATCGACGCCCTGATCCGGCAGATGGACGACGACAGCGCCAAGGCCCGCGCCCTGCTGGCGGCGAGCGCCGGCCTCTTCCCCCGGCTCGGCGAGATCGGCTGACCTGCGTCCTCCATGCCGTCATTCCGGAGCGATGCGCAGCATCGAACCCGGAATCTCGAGATTCCGGGTTCAGCCCTGACGGGCTGCCCCGGAATGACCGCATCTGGAGAGCGCTGACGCGCAGATCACTTTGCGATTTGGCCGCCCGGCTGCTATGAGGGAGCCCCATGTTGATACGGCGCACCATCGGCATTAGCGGCCCGGCTTCCGCCTGAGCTTTTCGAGCTCGGCGCAAGACCGGGATGTCTCTGCTCGTTCCGCCGCCCGCGATCGCAGATCGCGCTTCCGCGCCCCTCTTTGAGCTCATCAAGCCAGATCCCCATGTCCGACAAGCCGCAAAAATCCGACGCCCAAAAAGCCGACAAGGACTATTCGAAAACCCTCTATCTGCCGCAGACGGAATTCCCGATGCGCGCTGGCCTGCCGCAGCGCGAGCCAGAGCTGCTGAAATATTGGAACGACATCGACCTCTACGGCAAGCTGCGCGCGACCGCGAAGGGACGGCCGAAATTCGTCCTGCATGACGGCCCGCCCTACGCCAACGGCAACATCCATATCGGGCATTCGCTGAACAAGATCCTCAAGGACGTCGTGACCAAGAGCCAGCAGATGCTCGGCCACGATTCCAACTACGTGCCGGGCTGGGACTGCCACGGCCTGCCGATCGAGTGGAAGATCGAGGAGGAGAACTACCGCAAGAAGGGCAAGACCAAGCCCGACTTCCGCGACTCTGCCGCCATGGTCGCGTTCCGCCGCGAATGCCGCGCCTATGCCGAGCATTGGCTCAACGTGCAGCGCGAAGAGTTCAAGCGTCTCGGCGTGATCGGCGACTGGGACCATCCCTACGCCACCATGACCTATCCGGCCGAGGCCCAGATCGCGCGCGAGCTGATGAAGTTCGCCGCCAACGGCACGCTGTATCGCGGCTCCAAGCCCGTGATGTGGAGCGTGGTCGAGAAGACCGCGCTCGCCGAGGCCGAGGTCGAGTACGAGGACTATCAGTCCGACACGGTGTGGGTGAAGTTTCCGGTGACGTCGCCAGCGCATGGCGCGCTGGCCGGCGCCTCGGTCGTGATCTGGACCACCACGCCCTGGACCCTGCCCGGCAACCGCGCCATCTCGTTCTCGCCCAAGATCGCCTACGGCCTCTATGAGGTCACCGACGCACCGGCGGACAACTGGGCGAAGGCCGGCGACAAGCTGATCCTGGCCGACGCGCTGGCCGACAGCGTGTTCAAGCAGGCGCGCGTCACGAGCTACGCCAAGCTGCGCGACATCCCCGGCGACACGCTGGATGCGGTCGAATGCGCGCATCCGTTCAAGGGTCTCGAAGGCGGCTACAATTTCGTCGTGCCGCTGCTGTCGGGCGAGCACGTCACCGACGACACCGGCACCGGCTTCGTGCACACCGCCCCCGGCCACGGCCGCGAAGACTTCGACGTCTGGATGGCCAATGCGCGCGAGCTCGACGGGCGGGGCATCGCCACCACGATCCCCTACACCGTCGACGAGAACGGCGCGCTGACCGATCATGCGCCCGGCTTTACCGGCAAGCGCGTCATCAACGACAAGGGCGAGAAGGGCGACGCCAACGAGGCCGTCATCAAGGCGCTGACCGACGCCGGCCAGTTGCTGGCGCGCGGCCGTCTGAAGCATCAGTACCCGCATTCCTGGCGCTCCAAGAAGCCGGTGATCTTCCGCAACACGCCGCAATGGTTCATCGCGATGGACAAGGACATTGCGGACCACGGCCAGGCGAAGTCCGGCGACACCCTGCGCGCGCGCGCGCTGCGCGCGATCTCGGTGACGCAATGGGTGCCGGCCGCCGGCCAGAACCGCATCAACGGCATGATCGCCAACCGCCCGGATTGGGTGATCTCGCGCCAGCGCGCCTGGGGCGTGCCGATCGCCGTGTTCGTGCGCGAAAAGGGCGACGGCTCCGCCGAGATCCTGCAGGACGAGGCGGTCAACAACCGCATCGCCGACGCTTTCGAGAAGGAAGGCGCCGACGCCTGGTACGCCGACGGCGCGCGCGAGCGCTTCCTGGGATCCCGCGCCAACGAAGACTGGAAGAAGGTCGACGACATCTGCGACGTCTGGTTCGACTCCGGTTCGACCCACGCCTTCGTGCTGGAAGACCCCGTGCACTTCCCCGGCCTCGCCGGCATCAAGCGCAAGGTCGATGGCGGCCAGGATACGGTGATGTACCTCGAAGGCTCGGACCAGCATCGCGGCTGGTTCCACTCGTCGCTGCTGGAGAGCTGCGGCACGCGCGGGCGTGCGCCTTACGACGTCGTGCTGACGCACGGCTTCACGCTCGACGAGAACGGCCGCAAGATGTCGAAGTCGCTCGGCAACACCATCGAGCCGCAGAAGGTCATCAAAGACTCCGGCGCCGACATCCTCAGACTCTGGGTCTGCGCCACTGACTATGCCGATGACCAGCGCATCGGCCCGGAGATCCTGAAGAACACCATCGAGACCTACCGCAAGCTGCGTAACAGCATCCGCTGGATGCTCGGCACCTTGCACCATTACAAGCGCAGCGAGGCCGTCGCGTTCGCCGACATGCCGGAGCTGGAGCGGCTGATGCTGCATCAGCTGTCGCAGCAGGCGGAGGTGATCCGCCGCGCCTATGCCGCGTTCGACTACAAGACCGTGATCGCGAGCCTCGCCGCATTCATGAACACCGAGCTGTCGGCGTTCTATTTCGACATCCGCAAGGACACGCTGTATTGCGATCCGCCGTCGTCGGTGGCGCGCAAGGCGGCGCTGACCGCGATCGACCTGATCTGCGACGCCATCCTGAAATGGCTGGCGCCGGTGCTCTCCTTCACCACCGATGAGGCTTGGCGGATGTATCGCCCGGACGCCGAGCCGTCGGTGCATCTGACCTTGTTCCCGGATGCGATGGACGGCTACCGCGACGATGCGCTCGCCGCGAAATGGGAGGCCATCCGCAACGTCAGACGCGTCGTCACCGGCGCGCTGGAGCTGGCGCGTGCGGCGAAGACCATCGGCTCCTCGCTGGAGGCCTCGCCGATCATCTACGTCGCCGACCGCGCCCTGCTCGGCACCTTGTTCGACACCGACCTCGCCGAGGTCTGCATCACCTCGAACTACGAGGTCCGCGAGGGCGACGCGCCGGCCGAGGCGTTCCGGCTGGATGCGGTGCCGGGTGTGGCGGTGGTGGTCGAGAAAGCCGTCGGCAGGAAGTGCGCCCGCTCCTGGAAGATCCTGGAGAGCGTCGGCGAGGACAAGGACTATCCCGACGTCTCCCCCCGCGACGCGAAGGCGCTGCGCGAATGGAAGGCGCTGGGAGTGAGCGCTTAATGGACCCGATCTCTGTCCCCGAGCGCGGTGCGCTCCCTCGCCCCGCGTGCGGGGAGAGGGCGGGGGTGAGGGGGACTCTCCACAGACCGAGCTCGTGGAGAGTCCCCCTCACCCGGATTGCATCTCCGATGCAATCCGACCTCTCCCCGCACGCGGGGAGAGGTGAGGACCTGCCGCGTACGCGCTGTGACGATCCCACGGCCACTCTGCAATGACCGCCCGCCTCCGCTTCGGCCTCCTCGCGGCCCTCGCCACACTCATCATCGACCAGGCCACCAAGCTGTGGCTGCTCTACGGGTTCGATCTGCCGAACCGCGGCACCGTCAAGATCACGCCGTTCTTCGATCTCGTGCTGGCCTGGAACATCGGCATCAGCTTCGGCTGGCTGCAGAACGACTCACCGATGGCGCAATACGGTCTGATGGCGGTGAAGGTGGTCGCGGTGATCGCGCTGGGCATCTGGATGCTCAGGGCGGAAACCAAGCTGGCGACGCTGGCGCTCGGCCTGATCATTGGCGGCGCGATCGGCAACGGCATCGACCGGCTGGCGTTTGGCGCCGTGGTCGATTTCGCGCTGTTCCACGTCCAGATCGGCGGCACGGTCTACAATTGGTACATCTTCAACATGGCCGATGTGGCCATCGTTGCCGGGGTGGCGGGCCTGCTGTATGACTCCTTCTTCGGGGGCTCCGCCGCAAAAGCGCCCTGATCCGGGTCGATACCGGCCGGTGCCGATCCCCGGGGTGACTTGGGGTCAAGAGCCTGACGTTCTTCACGTTTTCGAGATCGGCGCGATGACCGGACGGCCCCTAGGGGCGCGGGTTATTCAGACGATGGAGTCGCGGCCGGTTCGTCGGAGCACGACCACTGGACAAGCGAGGACAGGGAAAGCCATGCGCAAGACCGAAGTCAGCGGCCGGATCGTGAGCCGCCCAGCCATTCGCGCCCTGCGCCTTTCGGCGGTCGTGCTCGGCATCGGCGTCATCATGGCCACGGGCGCGGCCCGTGCCCAGGAGGACGAGGAAGACGACAAGACCTTCGAAGAGAAGATCATCGACAACGTGATGCGCGGCCTCGGCGGCACCAACATGGAGACGCCGACCATCAATTACCGCGAGCGCTCGCCGCTGGTGGTCCCGCCCAAGCTCGATCTGCCGCCGCCGGCCTCCGCGGCCCAGGCAACCGCGCCGAACTGGCCGAAGGACCCCGACGAGCAGCAGCGCCGCGCAGCCGCCGCCGCGCGCAAGAAGGACAACAAGGATCCGGTCGCCGCCTCGCGTCCGCTGACCCCCGCCGAGATGCGTGCCGGCCGCACGGCATCCGCCAAGTCGACCGAGCCGATCCAGCCCGGCGTCAGCAACAACCCGATGATGAGCCCGTCCCAGCTCGGCTTCAAGGGCGGCCTGTTCGGCATGTTCAAGGGCACGGACACCGAGACCAAGCAGTTTACCAGCGAGCCGCAGCGCGAAAGCCTGACCCAGCCGCCGCCGGGCTACCAGACCCCCTCGTCCAGCTATGCCTATGGCACCGGCAAGATGGAGCCGATCGGGGGCAAGCAGCTGGACATCATGACCGGCAAGGAACGGTGACGGCGGCGACCGCCTCATCTTTTCCGGGGATGCCGGCTCAAGCCGGCGTTAGCGAAATTTAATGTCTTGGGGCGGCACCATGTCGCCGTTTTGTGACGCCGGGCGCCGTCCCGCGCGGTGTAGCATGCTGCGCTCAAACCCGATCGCCCCGCCCTCCCGCGGGCTTTCAGAAGGATCATGATGTCCTCGCACCGGTTCATTCCCGTCGCCGCCGCACTCGTCTCCCTGTTTGCGTTCACGGCCGGCGCTTCGGCGCAAACGACGTTCGCCTCCGAGCCCCCCGCCAGCTTCACGCTTCCCAACGGCCTGCAGGTCGTCGTCATCCAGGATCACCGCACCCCAGTGGTGACGCAGATGATCTGGTACAAGGTCGGCTCCGCCGACGAGACGCCCGGCAAATCGGGCCTCGCGCATTTCCTCGAACACCTGATGTTCAAGGGTACCGAGAAACATCCGGCCGGCGAGTTCTCCAAGACCGTGCTGAAGATTGGCGGCAATGAGAACGCCTTCACCTCGGTCGACTACACCGGCTATTTCCAGCGCGTGCCGCGCGACCAGCTGCCGAAGATGATGGAGTTCGAGGCCGACCGCATGACCGGCCTCGTGCTCAAGGACGAGAACGTGCTGCCCGAGCGCGACGTCGTGCTCGAAGAGTACAACATGCGCGTCGCCAACTCGCCGGAGGCCCGCCTCAACGAGCAGATCATGGCGGCGCTCTACGTCAACCATCCCTATGGCCGTCCCGTGATCGGCTGGAAGCCGGAGATCGAGAAGCTCAGCCGCGAGGATGCGCTGGCGTTCTATCGCCGCTTCTATGCACCCAACAATGCGACGCTGGTGATTGCCGGCGACACCGACGTCAACGAGGTTCGTCCGCTCGTCGAAAAGACGTTCGCGAAGATCCCCTCCCAGCCCGACATCCCCGCCCGCCGCATGCGGCCGCAGGAGCCGGAACCGGTGGCGCCGCGCACCGTCACGCTCGCTGATCCGCATGTCGAGCAGCCTTCGATGCGGCGCTTCTATCTGGTGCCCTCGGCCACGACCGCAGCGCCCGGCCAGTCGGCCGCGCTCGACGTGCTGGCGCAGCTGATGGGCAGCGGCAGCAACTCCTATCTCTACCGCGCGCTGGTCGTCGACAAGCCGCTCGCGATCAATGCCAGCGCGTCCTATCAGGGCACCTCGCTCGATCCGACCCAGTTCTCGATCGCGGCCTCGCCGCGGCCGGGCGTCGAGTTTGCCCAGGTTGAAGCCGTCGTCGACAGCGTCATCGCCGAGCTCGCGCAGAACCCGGTGCGCGCCGAGGATCTCGAGCGCGTCAAGACGCAGCTTATTGCTGAAGCGATCTACGCCCAGGACAACCAGGCGACGATGGCGCGCTGGTATGGCGGCGGCCTCACCACGGGGCTCTCGATCGAGGACATCCGGAGCTGGCCGGACCGCATCCGCGCCGTCACCGCCGAGCAGGTCCGCGCCGCCGCGCAGACCTGGCTGCAGAAGAAGCGCTCGGTGACCGGCTATCTGATCAAGGACAATGCGGCCAAGCGCGAGGAGAAGCGGTCGTGATGAGCACAATGAGCTTCGCCCGCCGTTTCGCCTGCACGCTTGCCGTTGCCGCTGCCGCGCTCACGCTGGCACCGGCCGCGCAGGCCGCGACCAAGATCCAGCGCCTGGTCTCGCCCGGCGGCATCGAGGCCTGGTTCGTCCAGGACGCCACCGTCCCCTTGATCGCGATGGAATACGCCTTCCAGGGCGGCGCCTCGCAAGATCCCCAGGGCAAGCCCGGCGTCGGCAATCTCGTCGCCGACCTGCTCGACGAGGGCTCCGGCGATCTCGATTCCAAGACCTTCCACGAGCGCCTCGACCGCCGCGCCATCGAGCTGTCGTTTCAGGTGTCGCGCGATCAGTTCCGCGGCTCGCTGCGCATGCTGCGTGACAATAAGGACGAAGCGTTCGACCTGTTGCGCACGGCGCTGACCTCGCCGCATTTCGACAGCGCCGATGTCGAGCGCATCAAGTCGCAGGTGCTTTCGGGGCTGCGTCGCGAGACCACAAACCCGAGCTCGCTCGCGGGCCGCAAATTCCTCGAGCTCGCCTTTCCGAACCATCCCTATGGCCGTCCCGCCAACGGAACGCTCGACAGCGTGCCGAGCATCACCGTCGACGATCTCAAGGCCTATGTCGGCCGCGTCCTCGCCAAGGACACGCTGAAGGTTGCCGTCGTCGGCGATGTCGATCCGGCGACGCTCGGCAAGCTGCTCGACCAGACCTTCGGCAGCCTGCCGGCCAAGGCGCAGTTGACGCCGGTGCCAGACGTCGTCGCCACCAAGCCGCCGCAGCGCGTGCTGGTCTCGCTCGACGTGCCGCAGACCGTGATCACCTTCGGCGGCCCCGGCATCCGCCGCCACGACCCGAACTTCATGGCGGCCTATGTGGTCAACCACATCCTCGGCGGCGGCGGCCTGTCGTCGCGGCTGTACAAGGAGGTGCGCGAGAAGCGCGGCCTCGCCTACTCCGTCTATGACGCGCTGCTGTGGATGGATCACTCGGCCCTCTTCATCGGCAACACCGCGACCCGCTTCGACCGCGCCAGCGAGACCATCGCCGCGGTCGAGGGCGAGATCCGCCGCATGGCCGAGGAAGGTCCGACCCAGCAGGAGCTCGACGAGGCCAAGTCCTACATCAACGGCTCGCAGATGCTGGCGCTCGACACCTCCTCCAAGCTGGCGCAGGCGATGCTGCAGTACCAGCTCGACAAGATGCCGATCGACTACATCGAGAAGCGCAGCGAGATCGTGAATGCGGTTACGCTCGACGATGCCAAGAAGGCGGCCAAGCAGCTCTGGAGCCAGGGCCTGCTGACGGCGGTGGTCGGCCGCACGCCGCAGGCGGCGGCCGAGCCGGCGCAGGCGCCGGTCACCGCGCCGGTGACGAAGACGAACTGAGCGGAGGCGACGCCGCATCACACCTCGGTGCGGTTGACCACAGCTGCCACAACACAAATGGTGTCGTCCCGGACAAGCCGCGACGCGCGAAGCGCGGCGTGGCGCCGATCCGGGACCCATACGCCGCAGCCGAAATGATGCGAAAGGCGGTCATGACCAGCCTGCCCCAAACCGCTCCCTGTGGTTATGGATCCCGGCGTTCGCCGGGATGACAGCGGAGGTTTTGGTAGCGTCGCGGCACCATCATAAATCTGGTCACTGCCCACCCGCGCACACCGCCGCTAAACTCGCTATGGTGCCCACGAAATCCTTCGATTCCCCTGGTGCCCCATGCTGCGGATCTCCCGCGACCTTGCCATCGACGAGAACGACATCGAGATCTCGTTCGTCCGCGCCTCCGGCCCTGGCGGCCAGAACGTCAACAAGCTGTCGACCTCGGCGCAACTGCGCTTCGACACCAGCCGCGTCACGCTGCCGGAGGATGCCGCCGCACGGCTCGCCCGCCTCGCCGGCCAGCGCATGACCAAGAACGGCGTCATCGTGATCCAGGCCGAGCGCTTCCGCACCCAGGAGCGCAACAAGGCCGACGCGATCGAGCGCCTCGTGACCTTGCTGCGCGAGGCGATGGTGCGGCCGAAGGTCCGCCGCCCGACCAAGCCGACCTTCGGCTCCAAGCAGCGCCGCCTCGAAGGCAAGAAGCTGCGCAGCGACGTCAAGGCCGGCCGCGGCGCGAGACGTTTCGACGATTAGTTGGCCGGCCGTCGGCTTGTCACCCAATCCCGTCATTCCGGGGCAATCGTCGATGCGCATTTGCGCATCGGCGATTGAACCCGGAATCCCGAGATTGTTGGAAACGAACGCAAGCCAAGCTCGAGATTCCGGGTTCAAGGCCTGCGGCCTTGCCCCGGAATGACGGTGGGTGTGGCACAAGAAGAAGCGGCAGTATCCTCTTTCGCCGACCGATCGCATGACGATGAGTCTGCATTGCTGACCCACCTCCCGCGCTGCAACGACCCGCGCCTGCTTTGTTCTCGCTGAAACAGCCGGCTACTACCACGCCACATCGGCTGCAACCTACTCTCAGAAAAAACGAGAGCGAGGATCGATGTCGGGATGGCGTGCGGCGCGGCTTGCGCCTGTTTTTGTCCGGCTGTTTTGCAGCGCGGTGCTCGGCACCACGATCGCCTCCGCGCAGATGGCACTGCCCTCGCCCAAGCCCGCCGATGGCGCCACCTTGTTCAAGCAGCAATGCGGTGTCTGCCACACGCTGAGCAGCACCGAGCCGATGCGACAGGGACCGCCGCTGTCGAAGATCGTCGGTCGCCGCGCCGGTTCCGTCGAAGGCTTCCGCTATTCCGCCGGCTTCGCGAAAGCCGACTTCACCTGGGACGAGGCCAAGCTCGACGCCTGGCTGACCAATCCGCAAGAGCTGATCCCCGGCGCCGTCATGGCCTATCGCCAGGCCAAGCCCGACGTCCGCGCCGCGATCATAAACTACCTGAAGGACAATTGAGATGGCAAAGCCCGTACATTCCATGATCCGCGTCCTCGACGAGGCCAAGGCGCTGGACTTCTACAAGCGCGCCTTCGGCCTGGAGATCGCCGACAATCTCCGCTTCGACGGCTTTGCGCTGATCTATCTGCGCCATCCCTCGTCGCCGTTCGAGGTCGAGCTGACCGTCAATTTCGACCGCAAGGAGCCGTACACGCTCGGCGACGGCTACGGCCATCTCGCGGTCGTGGTCGACGATGTCGATGCCGAGCACGCCCGCTTCGAGCGCGAGAACCTGGCGCCCGGCCCCTTGCGCGACTTCAAGCACAATGGCGCGACCTTGGCCCGCTTCTTCTTCGTCAGCGATCCCGACGGCTACAAGATCGAGGTGATCCAGCGCGGCGGCCGCTTCGGCTGAGCCGCAAGACCACGGAATTACAAATAAAAATCACACGGAGGAAACTGCCATGAGAGAAGTCGATCGCCGTAACAAATACGACCGCCGCGTCTTCCTGAAGGGCGCGGCAGCGACAGTGCCGGCCGCCGCCGTCGCCTCCGCGACCGGCGTCGGCGTCACCGATGCCTGGGCGGAGGATGCCAAGGCGCTGACGCCAGCGACCTTGAAGACGCTGGTGAAGGTCGCGCGCGACATCTATCCGCACGACTTCCTCGCCGACCGCTACTACATCACTGCCGTCAAGCCGTGGGACGGCAAGGCGGCGGAAGATGCTGCCGTCAAGGCGATGATCAATGATGGCATCGCCCGGCTCGACCAGGACGCCAGGGACCGCCACAAGGTGCCCTATGCGCAGGTGCCGTGGGAAACCGACCGCGTCGCGCTGCTTGTGGGCATCGAGCAGACCACTTTCTTCAAGACGCTGCGCGGCGATCTCGTGGTGTCGCTGTACAACCAGAAAGAGCTCTGGCCGAAGTTCGGCTACGAGGGCTCCTCCGCCGAGCATGGCGGCTACATCAACCGTGGCTTCTCCGACATCGACTGGCTGCCCAAAGCCTGACGCCGGCGAACAACAACGAGAACACGGAGGAAACCACAATGGCAAAATTCGATCTGAACGATTCGAGCGTGGTCGTGATCGTGGGCTCGGGCGCCGGCGGCGGCACCCTGGGCAACGAGCTCGCGCAGAAGGGCATCAAGGTCGTGATCCTGGAGGCCGGGGGCCGCTACGAGATCCCCGACTTCATCAACGACGAATGGGAGAGCTTCACCCAGCTCGCCTGGACCGACATGCGAACCACCTCGGGAAGCTGGCGCGTGGCGAAGGATTTCGCCAATCTGCCGGCCTGGATCGTCAAGGCGGTCGGCGGCTCCACAGTGCACTGGGCCGGCGCCTCCTTGCGCTTCGAGGAGCACGAGTTCAAGGCGCGTACCACCTATGGCGGCGTGCCCGGCACGACGCTGCTCGACTGGCCGGTGACGCTGGCCGAGATGGCGCCGTGGTACGCCAAGGCCGAGTTCAAGATGGGCGTGACGCGCACCAACGACATTCCCGGCCTTCCCGGCAACAACAACTTCAAGGTGCTGGAAGCCGGCGCCAAGCGGCTCGGCTACAAGACCGTGCACACCGGCAACATGGCGATCAACTCGCAGCCGCGCGACGGCCGCGGCGCGTGCCAGCAGATCGGTTTCTGCTTCCAGGGCTGCAAGTCCGGTGCGAAATGGTCGACGCTCTACACCGAGATTCCGAAGGGCGAGGCCACCGGCAATCTCGAGGTCCGCTCCGGCTGCATGGCGATCAAGATCGAGCATGACGCGTCCGGCAAGGTGACCGGCGTCGTCTATGCCGACGCCGACGGCAAGATGCAGCAGCAGAAGGCGCGCATCGTCGCGGTCGCCGGCAACTCGATCGAGAGCCCGCGGCTCTTGCTCAACAGCGCCTCCAGCCTGTTCCCGGATGGACTCGCGAACTCGTCGGGCCAGGTCGGCCGCAACTACATGCGGCACATGACCGGCAGCGTCTATGCGACGTTCGAGAACCCCGTGCACATGTATCGCGGCACCACGATGGCCGGCATCGTGCGCGACGAGGCGGCGTTCAATCCGAAGCGCGGCTTCGTCGGCGGCTACGAGATGGAGACCCTGTCGCTCGGCCTGCCCTTCATGGCGGCGTTCCTCAACCCCGGCGCCTGGGGCCGCAGCTTCACCGCGGCGCTGGAGACCTATCCGCGCATGGCCGGCATGTGGCTGGTCGGCGAGGACATGCCGCAGGAGACCAACCGCATCACGCTCGATCCGGTCGCCAAGGACAAGTTCGGCATGCCGGTGGCGTCGGTGCATTTCGACGATCATCCCAACGACGTCGCGATGCGCGCCCACGCCTACAAGCAGGGCTCGGCGATCTACGAGGCCGTCGGCGCCACTGTGACCTATCCGACCACGCCCTATCCCTCGACGCACAATCTTGGCACCAACCGGATGAGCGAGAAGGCGAAAGACGGCGTCGTCAACAAGTTCGGCCAAACGCACGACGTGAAGAATCTGTTCGTGTCGGACGGCAGCCAGTTCACCACGGGCGCGGCATGCAATCCGACGCTGACCATCGTAGCGCTGGCGATCAGGCAAGCCGACTACATCGCGGGCGCGATGCAGAAGAAGGAGATATGAGTCTGCTCAATCGTATCGGGCATCCCCGTCACCGCAACGACGGTCAGCGCCTCCCCCGCTTGCGGGGGAGGTCGCATCGCATCGAAGATGCGATGCGGGTGGGGGAACGCTCAGCAAAGATTGCTGATGATGGAGCTCATACGGCAAAGACTATCCGTGGGGCGCCCCCACCCCGCCCTCCCCCGCAGGCGGGGGAGGGAGACGAAAGACTGCCCGTGTGGCTACTCGGCCGCGTCCATGATCGCGGCCGCGGTGAACTCCGGCATCGCCGCGCTCACCTTCGCTCGGTAAATCAGACAGGAGCACCGCAGCAGCGACGCGAAATTCTTCACCTCGCCGTGATGGTCGAGCACCTCGGCATACAGGGTGGTCACGAATTTGGCGACGCTCATGCCTTCCTTGGCCGCGATCTCCTCGAGCGTGTCCCAGAACGCCATTTCAAGCCGGATCGACGTGCTATGGCCGCCGATCCGCAAGGAGCGGGTCTGCGACTCATAATCGCGCTGAGGCTGGTGTGCGAACAGACGGCACATGGGCTTCCTCCGGCAGATTGTCATTTTCGCAAAACGATATACCGGCCCCGCCCGCCTCACAATCCCGTTGGAGAACGTGGCTTTCGCCTGCCGCACTGCATAAAACGCGCTATTCTCGCCGCTCGCAGCAGCGTGCTCGTGCCTTTAAGATCCAAGCCAGTCAGCCCCATGCCCGTCCGCCAGCTTCCCGAGCAGATCATCAACCGCATCGCGGCAGGCGAGGTGGTCGAGCGGCCCGCGAGCGTGGTCAAGGAGTTGGTCGAGAACGCCATCGACGCCGGCGCCCACCGCATCGACATTTTCACCGACGGCGGCGGACGGCGGACAATCGCGATTACAGATGATGGCGGCGGCATGACCTCGGCCGATCTCGCGCTCGCGGTCGAGCGCCACGCGACCTCCAAACTCGACGACGAGGATCTGCTGCAGATCCGCACGCTCGGGTTCCGTGGCGAGGCGCTGCCCTCGATCGGCTCGGTGGCGCGGCTGTCGATCACGACACGGCACAAGAGCGAGCCGCATGCCTGGGCGATCACCGTCGATTGCGGCGACAAGTCCGAGATCGTGCCCGCTGCGTTGAACCAAGGCACGCGCGTCGAGGTCGCCGATCTCTTCCACGCGACGCCGGCACGGCTGAAGTTTCTCAAGACCGACCGCACCGAGGCCGAGGCGATCCGCGAGGTGGTGCGGCGGCTGGCGATGGCACGGCCCGACATCGCCTTCACCATCGCCGGCGAGGAGCGCGCGCCGGTGACCTGGGCCGCCGCGCTGCCCGGCGCGCCGGGACAATTGACGCGGCTCGGCGATATCCTCGGCGCCGACTTCCGCAGCCATGCGATCGCCGTGCGCAGCGAGCGCGATCATGTCGTGGTGGAAGGCTTCGCCGCGGCGCCGGCGCTGACGCGGGCCAATGCGCTCGGCCAGTATCTGTTCGTCAACGGCCGCCCGGTGCGCGACAAGCTGATCCTCGGCGCGGTGCGCGCGGCCTATGCGGACTATCTGCCGCGCGACCGCCATCCGGTGGTGGCGCTGTTCGTCACGCTCGATCCGCGCGAGGTCGACGCCAACGTGCATCCGGCCAAGACCGAGGTGCGCTTCCGCAACGCCGGTCTCGTCCGCGCGCTGATCATCCACGCGCTGAAGGAAGGCTTGGCGCGCGAAGGCCGCCGCACCGCGGCCAATGATGGCGGTGCGACCATCGCGGCGTTCCGCCCGGCATTCTCGCCGCCGCGGCCGAACGCTGCGCCGATGAACTGGGACTGGCAGCGCTCGCCGTCGGCGCCGGTGGCGCCGATGCCGCTCTATGACGATGCGGCTGCGGGCCCGGCAGCATTCTCGTCTGCCGCCTTCGCCGAGCCGATGCAGTCGGCGTTCGACGTCGGCGGCCCGCGCGCCGATTTGCGGCTGCACGAGCAGCCGGCGGCGCCCGACCTGCTCGACCGTCCGCTGGGCGCGGCGCGCACGCAGATCCACGACACCTACATCGTGGCGCAGACGCGCGACGGCCTCGTCATCGTCGACCAGCACGCCGCCCACGAGCGCATCGTCTATGAGCGCCTGAAGTCTTCGCTTGCGACCCACGGCGTGCAGCGGCAGATCCTGCTGATCCCGGATATCGTCGAGCTCGACGAGGCCACCGTCGAGTCGCTGCTTGCGCGAACCGATGAGCTCGCCTCCTTCGGGCTCGCGATCGAATCCTTCGGCCCCGGCGCGGTCGCGGTGCGCGAGACGCCGTCGCTGCTCGGCAAGGTCAATGCGTCGGCGCTGCTGCGCGATCTCGCCGAGCACATGGAGGAATGGGGCGAAGCGCTGCCGTTGGAGCGCCGCCTGATGCACGTCGCCGCCACCATGGCCTGCCACGGCTCCGTCCGCGCCGGCCGCCGCCTCAAGCCGGAAGAGATGAACGCGCTGCTGCGTGAGATGGAGGAGACGCCGAACTCCGGCCAGTGCAACCACGGCCGCCCGACCTATGTCGAGCTCAAGCTCGCCGACGTCGAGAAGCTGTTCGGGAGGAGATAGCGACGCTCGAGGCCACGACGATAGCTACAAATCCGGTGTCGTCCCGGACAAGCCGCAGCGGCGCAAAGCGCCGCGGAGGCGCCGATCCGGGACCCATACGCCGCAGCAGCCGTGAGGAAAAAGAACGGGGTGGCGAGCAGCCTGCCTCCCAACGTGATCCTGTGATTATGGGCCCCTGCGTTTGCAGAGGCGACACCGAGCAAGGATCACGAGCGGCGCAGAAACACGAATTCCGTGTCGTCGTAGGCGCGCCGCTCGAGCTCCTCGAACCCGTCTGGCGCCTTGAACGCCGCGGCCTTGGACTCCTCGACCACCAGCAACGCCGATGGCACCAGCCAGCCGCCATCGCGCAGCGACACCAGAGCCGTCTCCGCCAAGCCTTTGCCGTAAGGCGGATCAAGAAACACCAGCGCAAACGGTTCGACCGGATGCGTCGGGCCGAGATTGGTGGCATCGCGGCGATACACTTTGGTGACGCCGCCGAGCCCCAGCGCCTCGACATTGTTGCGCAACAGCGCCCGCGCCTCGGCGCCATTGTCGACGAACAACGTGAACTCAGCCCCGCGCGACACCGCCTCGATGCCGAGCGCGCCGGTGCCGGCAAACAGATCGAGCACGCGCGCGCCCTCGACCGGATTGTCGTAGGCGTGCACCAGAATGTTGAACAACGCCTCGCGCAGCCGATCCTGCGTCGGCCGGATATCGCGCGACGCCGGCGAAGCAATGTTGCGGCCCTTCAGCCGCCCCCCGACGACACGCATCACGCGCCTCTGACTGCTTTGGGAGATGCAGTAACAACGCGGGAGCTATGCTCCCCTCCCCCCGCGCGAAGCGAAGCTTCGCTAGGCGGGGAGGGGTCGGGGGTGGGGGTGCCACGAGCGAGACTGCCTGCTGGGTTACCCCCCTCCCCGCCCCTCCCCCACAAGGGAGGAGGGAGAGGAGAGACCACCCGAGCGTCGGAGATTAGCAAGACTGAGTCCGCGGCATACATCGCAGCAGGCCGCATCGCCCTACTCGTCGTCCCGCGGCGCGATATCACGCTTGCCGTGATAGCCGCGCTTCGGCCGCTTCGGCGGGCCGGGGAAGCGCGCCTCGGCCTCGTGGCGCTCGCGGGCCTCCTCGCTGCCGGTGCGCTGGACGAGGACGCGGCGGCCCTTGCGGTCGGCGACGACCTCGCGCTTCGGCTTGGGCTTCGGATCCGGCAGCGGCTCGCGATTGCTATTGCCAGCCGGCCCGAGATCGGCGCCGGACTGCGCGATGACCTTCTCGCCAAGCTGCTCGCGCAGCACCCGCGTCTTGACCTCCTGCACCTCGCCCTCCGGCAGCTCCAGGAGCTGGAACGGACCATAGGAGACGCGGATCAGGCGGTTCACCTCGAGGCCGAGATGCGCCAGCACATTGCGTACCTCGCGGTTCTTGCCCTCGCGGATCGCCACGACGAGCCAGACATTGGCGCCCTGGTCGCGCTCGAGCGTCGCTTCGATCGGACCATACTTCACGCCATCGACCTCGACACCAGCGGCGAGCTGGTCGAGCTGTCCCTGCGTGATCTCGCCATGAGCGCGGACACGGTAGCGCCGCGTCCAGCCGGTGTCCGGCAGCTCGAGCACGCGCGCGAGGCCGCCGTCATTGGTGAGCAGCAGCAGGCCCTCGGTGTTGAAGTCGAGCCGGCCGATCGAGATCAGCCGCGGCAGGCCCTCGGGCAGATTGTCGAACACCGTCGGGCGCCCCTCGGGGTCGCTGTGCGTCGTCATCAGGCCGCGCGGCTTGTGGTACAGGAACAGCCGTGTCCGCTCGCGCTCCGGCAGCGGCGCGCCGTCGACCTTGATCTCGTCGTTCTCTGTGACGTCGAGCGCCGGCGAGTTGATGACGCGGCCATTCACGCTGACGCGGCCCTGCGTCACCATCTCCTCGGCGTCACGGCGCGAGGCGAGGCCGGCGCGGGCCAGCACCTTGGCGATGCGCTCGCCGGTCTTGCCGGGCTTCGGCGCCTCGTCGGGCACGACGCGCTTGCTGCGCTTCTCGGGCTCAGGCTTGCGCTCGCGATACGGGCCGCGGCCGCCGAACGCCGGGCGCTTGGCGAAGATTTCGCCGTCGTTCTCATTGTCGCGGCGCGGCCGATCGCCGAACTCGCGGCGTTCGCTGCGCGGGTGCTCCTGCCAGTCGGTGCGCCCCTCGGGACGGCGGCGCGGCTTGTCGAAGCCCCGGTCGTCGCCGCGATCACGCGGACGATCGAATTTCGGCCGGTCGAACTTCGGACGATCCTCACGGGTGCGGTCGGACCGCGGACGGTCGTAGCTGCGGCCGCCCTCGCGCGGCGGACGCGCGCCGCGCTCGGCGCGATCGCCATCGCGCTTCTGCCACGGCTTGCTTTCACCCCGCGGCGGTCGGTCGCCGAACTCCTTGCGCGGACCACGTGCGCCGCCGCCAAACTTTCGCTCGCCGCGATCCCCCTCGGCGCCGCGCGAGAACTTGCGCTCGCCGCCGAACTTGCGCTCCGGACGATCACCTCCACGCGACGGACGGTCACTGAAGCTGCGCGCGGGCCGGTCGCCGCGATCGCGCGCGCCCTCGCCACGCGGCGTATACGGACGCTTCTCACCGTCACGCTCTCGCGGCGCGTAAGGCTTGCGCTCGCCGAACTTGCGCTCCGACGACCGCCCCGCAGGACGGGCCTCGTCGCGGCCGGCACGCGGCGTATAGGGGCGCTTCTCACCACCGCGCTCATCACGATCGAATTTCGGCCGGTCGCCACGCGGCTTGAAGGCGCGCTTCTCACCATCGGCGGCCCGGGCGGGGCGAGCGGCATAGGGCCGGTCGCCACGCGGACGCTCATCGCGATTGAAGCGCGGCTTGTCGCCAAAGGATTTGCGCGGCGCATCGCCGTCGTCGCGCCGGCGCGGCGCGCGGCCCTCGTCGAACGAGCGCTTGTCGCCGTCGCGCTTGGCAAAGCTCTTGCCGCCGTCCTTGGCCCCGAAACCGCGCTTGGCGAACTTCTTCTCAGGCCCGCGCGCGGCGCCCGAGCGTCCCTTAGGTCCCTTGGCCCCCTCGGACCGCCCTCGCGGGGCGCCACCGCGGCGGCCGCGGGTATCGTTGTCTTTGTCGGTATCACGGGGCATGAAGGTCTCGCTTCGAGGTGCAGGACGCGGGGTGATACGCGCGCTCTGAGCAGCGCATGTCACGCGGGAAATCGGTGTCCGGTTTTGCTGAAGGGCGATGCAGTAGCAGACTTGACCGGGTAATACGAGCCATGAACAGCCCTTCTTTCATGGATTTGGCCCTGAAAGCGGCCGAATCGGCCGGAATTTCTGGCGAGGTGCCGATCGGCTGCGTGGTCGTCCGTAACGGCGAGGTGATCGCCACCGCCGGCAACCGCACGCTGACCGACCGGGATCCCACCGCCCATGCCGAGATCCTGGCCTTGCGCCAGGCCGCCCAGGTGATCGGCAGCGAGCGGCTGGTGGATTGCGACCTCTACGTGACCCTCGAACCGTGCACGATGTGCGCCGGCGCCATCTCCTTCGCCCGCATCCGCCGGCTGTATTACGGGGCGGCCGACCCCAAGGGCGGCGCCGTCGAGTCGGGCGTGCGCTTCTTCGCCTCCCCGACCTGCCATCACGTGCCGGACGTCTATTCGGCCGTCGGCGAACAACAAGCGGCGCAGATGCTGAAGGAGTTCTTCAAGGCGCGGCGCTGATGTCACTCGCTCAGAAAGAACTCCCGCAACAGCCGCGCCGTCTCGGATGGCGCCTCCTCGGTGAGGAAATGCCCGGAATCGACCGGCGCGCCGCGCACGTTGGTCGCCCGTTTCCCCCAGGTGTCGAGCGGTGTCGCCGCCGCGCGCGCGATGCCGGCATCGCCCCACAGCGCCAGCATCAGGATCGTGATCTTCTTGCCGGCGCCGAGATCGGCCTTGTCGATCTCATAGTCGGCATAGGCGCCGGCGCGATAGTCCTCGCACATCGCATGGATTCGCGCGGGGTCGCGGAACGGCGCGAGATAGTGCTGAAGCGCGCGAGGGTCGATCGCGTCAAGCGTCTTGCTCTTGGTCTGGCTCGCCATCTTCTGCTTCAGGAAGAACTCGCCCGCCCCCGCGATCAGCGTCTCCGGCAGCGGCGCCGGCTGGGCCAGGAATGCCCAGTGGTAGATCTTGAGCGCATAGGCGCGGTTGATACGTTCCCAATAGTCATAGGTCGGCAGGATATCGAGCACGGCGAGCTTCGACAGCCGGCCGGGATGATCGAGCGCCAGCCGATAGGCGACGCGGCCGCCGCGATCGTGGCCGGCCAGCGCGAAGTGGACATGGCCGAGCTGCTCCATCGCCTCGATCATCGTCTTCGCCATCGCGCGCTTGGTGTACGGCGTGTGCTCCGGATCGCTGTCGGGCATGTCGGACCAGCCGTAGCCAGGGAGGTCGGCGACGATCAGCGTGAAGCGATCGGCCAACGCTGGCGCCACGCGGTGCCACATCACATGCGTTTCGGAGAAGCCGTGCAGCAGCAGCAGCGGCGGACCACTGCCGCCGACACGCGCGAAGACGCGCCCCGCGGAGGTGTCGATCCATTCGGACGCATAGCCTGGAAACAGATCGGCGAGGTCACTCATGTCAGCCTCACAGCGTACGCCGTACGCACGGTCCGCAGTTGATCGCGCTTCATGCTACAGCCGCACGACGCGGCGCGCAAAACGAGATGCGTAGCGGCAGCGCGCTCACACCGCTCATGAAGGGCGACTCGACGCGGCGAACCCGCCCCGCCAGTTCGATCCGCTCCGTGCGCCGCAACAGTTCCGTCAGCAGCGCCCGCATCTGCATCCGCGCCAGATGCAGCCCCAAGCAGACATGCGGTCCGCGGCCAAAGGCAATGTGCGGATTCGGCCGGCGATCGATCCGGAATGTGCCGGCGTCCTCGAACACCGCCTCGTCGCGATTGGCAGAATGAAAGAACAGCGCCAACGCCTCGCCCTCGCGAATGCGCCGGCCGGCAATGTCGGTGTCGCGAATAGCGGTCCGCATGAAATGACGGACGGGGCTGGTCCAGCGCAACATCTCCTCGACGGCGCTGTCGAGGAGATCAGGCCCCGAGCGCAGCCGCGCAACCTGGTCGGGCGCGGCCAGCAGCGCCTCCAGCCCTCCGGCGAGCGCGAGCGCCGTGGTGTCGTGACCCGCGGTGACCAGCAGGATGAAGTAGGAGATCAATTCGTAATGCGGCATTGCCGCGCCATGCGGCGTGGCCGTCGCGATCATCGTCGCGAGGTCATCGCGCGGATGGACGCGGCGATCGGCGGCGACGGCTTCGAAATAGTCGCGCAGCGCCAGCATGGCCATCCGCATGGTGTCGGCCGGCGACTCCGCGAGCCGCCGCTGGGGATCCTCGGCACCAACGAAGGCCTGGGCGAGCCGCGCCAGCCGCGCATCATCGGCTTCGGGCGTGCCTAGCATGCGGCCGATGACGCGGAAGGTGAACGGCCGCGCGATGTCGGCGGCGAAGTCGCATTCATTGCCGCGCGCCGCCACGCGATCGATGATCTCGGCCGCCCATCGCGGCAGCCAGGCTTCCATGTCGCGCAAGGCCGGCGGCGAGAAGGCTGCTTGAATGACCGCGCGGTAGACGGCGTGATCGGGCGGATCCATCTCCGTCAGGCCGCGCACGAGCTGCGGCTTGCCGGTCACGCGCTGCAGCACAGCCTCGGAGGCTTCGCTGGCGAGATAGGTCCGAGGTCCCGCGGCGAAGTCCCGGCTTTGCGTTTCGATGGCCGCGATATCGGCATGGCGCGTGACGGCCCAGAACGGGCGCACGCCGGGGCGCTCGACCCAATGCAGCGGCGCCTGCCGTCGCAGCAGCGCGCAGGCGCGTTCGAGCCGCGAAGGGCTCGCGTGGCCTCGCGGCGAGATCAGCACGTCGACCGCACCCTCGATGGCGTCACTGCGACGATCGGCGCGCGACGATGATGTCGGCCGGCCCGGCATCAGGCTGGCGGGCTCGCCTGGAGCGGGCCCGGGTCCGGCTTGCGGCGCACCAACAGCGTGAATTCCTTCATGCCGTAGTTGCCGAGGATATCGACCGTGACCGGAAATTCGCGCGCGCAATGCTCGGACCAGATGTCCGGCGTCGTCCGATACAGACGCGTCGCCGCCGGCTCGCGATCCAATGGATCGACGGCATCTGCGTGCATGAAGTTGACGCTGAAGCCGCGCCGGCTGGCCGCATGCAGCTGCCGCAACAGATCCTTGATGTAGCTCTCCCAGACCTCGCGCGGATAGCCCACATTGACGTTCATGATCCCTGAAGCGACCGAATAGTCGGCGACGCGCGGGCTCTGCGCGGCGACGATGAAGCGCCGCCGGGGGCCGGAGAAACGCCGGCGGGCGCGGCTGATCATGGCGCGGGACAAGTCGATGCCGAGATAGTCGATGTCGCAGGACGAATGACGGAAAGCCAGGAACGGCACCAGCGCGCCGTAGCCACAGCCGACATCGTTAAGGCTGAACGGCGCCGACGTGTCGCACAGCTTCATCAGCTGCACGAAGCGCAGGCTCTGCGTCGCCTCGCACGACCAATCGACGCCACGCGGCGTCGCGCCATGACGCGCGACGCAAGCGGTGTAGTAGGCATCGACGCCGGAGCAGACGGCCTCCGGAGGAGGATCCGTCCGCTCAGGACCGCCGCCCTGCGTCTCGCTCACTTCTTGCGTTTCTCGACTCGCCTCGCCCGCGCGGTCTCGGCCGCCTGACGGCGGACTTCACGCCCTGGCGTCGTCGGAATCGACACCATCACGTGAACATCGAGGGAGAACACCACGGGGCGTCCTTCGGACACGGTGACGCGCGGATCATCAGCCGCGGCATGGCACACGATCGAGACGGGAAGCGGCTTCTCGGCTTCGAGATTGTCCTTGAACGCCTTGATGACGCGGTCATGCCCATTCACGTTGGGCATATCCGATGGGTAGGTCTTGAGAAACTCGAGGAACTTGTACCAGCGGCGCCGCTCGGACCAGTCGGACGGAACGATTCCGAGCAGGGCGAAAGACTGCTGCAGCCCGTGCTGCAGTGAGAAAACCCCGAACTCACGCTGCAACTCGACCATTTCGGCCAACGCATCCGCATCAAAACGCTTATTCAACTGCACGACGATATCCAGCGTCGTGCTGTCCTTGATCATTGCACCCATGGGTCCCTCGCCATCGTTTGGTCATACAAACGCCGGCACTCTGCCCATATCATCTTACTTGTTCAAGGGAGGACCTCAGCGCCATCAACAACGGCTGATGCAAATCCGCACCCGTGATCGACAGCAGTCCTTCGCACTCCGCCAGCAAGCGACGAGCATCATCTGCTGCAGCTACATGCGGAGCGGAGCTCATGATGTGTCCCTTCAGCAGCAGGCCGTGCAACTGCGCGATGCGATCCGTTCGTCTTTGACCGACGGCAATGGCCTCTTCGGCCGCCGAAAGAGCCGAGTCCATCCGCTTGGCCTGCCAGAGCAACGCGGCGTAGGACGCCAGCATGCGCGGCTCGAACTCGAGGCCGGCTCTCTTCTGGCGCGCATAGGCGATCGCGTCCTGAAGCTCCTGCGCCGCCGAGGGGAGATCACCCGCGGCAGCGAGCGCGAGACTTGCGCACCAGAGGGCCGCCATGCGGATGTATGGCATGCCCGATTGCTCGGCGATGTCGTTCACGCGGGCCGCGTGGTCGCGCACCATCGCGGCGTTGCCGGTCGCCCACCCGAACTCGACCGAAGCAAAATGCGGGATGAAGCGCACGACGGCGGCCACTTGCTGAGCCGACTCGCCAAGCAGATGGGCCAACTCCTTTTCGACGTCTTCGAAGCGGCCGAGCTGGAGCAGGATCCGCGACTTCAGACATCTGATCCAATATTCGACATCGAAACCCAGGATCTGGTTAGGCGTCAGGCCGAGCGTCACGTTGCTGTCGAAGCCACCCTGGCTGCGAATGACATCCTGGGCGGTCTCGGCCGCGGCCAGCGCCTCGCGCGGGCGCCCCGACATGAAGAACGCCTGGGCCAGCATGGCATTGACGGTGGCGTAACGTCCGACGTCGCCCTCCTCCGACGTCAGCTTGACGGCGTTCTGCACCAGATCGACGTAGTCGTCAGCCGCTCCGGTCGACGCAAGCACCCGGCCATACGCGCCGATGAGAATGGGCTCATGCATCTTGTCGGAAGAGCGCGCATAGCGCAGGGCCTCCTCGGCAAACGGCCTCACCTCGTCGGCCGACATGCCCTCGCGCCATCCGCAATTGAGGATCTGGCCGCTGGCCAAAGCACGCAGGCGATCGACGTGCTCCGACGGCGGCAACGCCTGGAGCATGTTGCGGATCTTGCGCCAGAGCCGAAGCGCCTCCGGCGTGTTGGTGCGTCCGATCCAGCGCGCTGCCCGCTGCAGATGCTCGACGGCCTGCATGGTCTGGCCTGCGAACTCGTAGTGCGAGGCGATCAGGGCGGCGAACTCGTCCTGGCTGCCCCAATCGAGTGACTCGATCGCCTTGGCCACGGCCAGATGCACGCCGGTCAGCCGCGAGCGCAGCTGCATCGCATAGGCCACCTCCTGGATCAGCGGATGGCGGAAGGCGAGCACGCCCATGTCGAATGGCGGCAGGTCGTAGAGCAGGTCGGCCTGTCGCAACTGTGCAAGCGCCTCATAGAGTTCGGCATCGGGGAGCTCCATCACCGGCCTGAGCACCGCAAGTGCGACCGAGCGGCCGATCACGGCGGCGGTTTCGAGCACGCTCTTGGCGGTCTCGCCGAGCCTGTCGATGCGCGCGGCCACCACGGCATGCACGGTCGGGGGCAGCGGAATGGGGCCAATGCCGCCCTTGAGCCGGTAGGCGCCGCGCTCGCCTTCGAAGCCGCCGCTTTCCGACACCGCGCTCGCCAGCTCCTCGAGGAAGAAAGGATTGCCTTGCGCGCGCTCGACGATGTCGCCGGCCAATTGCTCCAGCGATGGATCGTCGCCGAACACGCCGCGCAGCAGCTCGCGCGCCTCGGTGGAGGCCAGCGGGACGATATGCAGCTCGTGAAACAGCGCCCGCTGCATGAAGGACGCGGCAAAACCCGGCCGATAGTTGACGACCAGCAGCGTCTTGGTGCCGATCGTGGCCTCGGCGAGAGCCTCGACGAATTCCTCGCTGGCCTCGTCGAGCCAGTGCAGATCCTCGATCATGATCACGACGGCGCCGTCGGCGGGCGCCGTGCGGAACAGCGTCTTGAAGACGTTCAGGAGGCGCGTCTTGAACACGCCGGGATCGAGCCGCAGCGCGGGCCGCGCCGGGTCGGCGAGGCTCATGAAGTCCAGGAGCAGCACTAGCGCCGTGTCGGGCATGCCGATGGCTTCAAGCTTGTCGACGACACGCTGGCGCGACACCTCCACGGGCTCCTTGGCGCGGATGCCGAAGAAGTCGCGCAGCAATTCCAGCACCGGCTGGAATGGCGTGGTGCGGCTGTGCGCGAGCACGCGCGCCTCGTAGACACGAATGCCCTGCCGGCGGCAGTGCTCGGCGAACTCGAAGCACAGCCGGCTCTTGCCGATGCCGGCGTCGCCGACGATGCCGACCACGGCGCCGCGCGCGGCCAGCACGTCGTCGAGCTCGCGTTCGAGCACCCGGAGCTGGGCGTTGCGCCCGATCAGCGGCAGCAGGCGCTGTCCGCTGCGGAAGACGTCGCTCGCCGGCGCGCTGAGGCGGCCGATCAGCTTGTAGATGGAGACGGGCGACGCAATGCCTCGCAGCGTGTGCGTGCCGAGTGATTCCGCTTCGACAAACTGGCGGGCGCCGAGATAGGTTTCCTTGCTGATCAGGATCGTCCCGGGCTCGGCCATGTGCTCCAGACGGTTGGCCAGGTGCACGTTGGCCCCGGCCGCGTCGTAGGTCTGGTACATGCTGTTTTCGACGACCTGGACGATGACCTCGCCGGTGTGCAGCCCGACGCGGACCTGCAGATGCGGGTCCGCCAGACGCCCGATCGAATCCTGCATCGCGAGCGCGCCAAGGCAGCCGCGCACCGCATGGTCCTCATGCGGCACTGGCGCGCCGAACAGCGCCATCACGCCGTCGCCCTGCGTCTTGTTGACGACGCCGTCGTAGCGGTGAACGGCCTCCTTCATCAGGTTGAGCACCGGATCAAGCCGCTGCATCGCGAGCTCGGGATCGCCGAGGCTGTCGATCAGCTGGGTCGAATCGCGAATGTCGGCGAACAGAATGGTGAGGCGCTTGCGCTCGCCGCCCTTGCTGCTCAGCGTCCTCAGGACGCGCTGAGCGGCCTGGTCGGGCGGAGCGACCCGTCCCGGCAGCGGCGAGCCGCATTGGCCGCAGAAGCGATTCGACGAGTTGTTCGCGTGGCTGCACGCCTCACATCTGAGGCCGAGCGGCTCACCGCAGAGATCGCATGACGCTCTCCCTGGCTGATTTTGCCTCCCGCACCGCGCGCATTCCATGGCCCCTCCGTTCCACGGCGGAACTGAATCATCCCATCACGGCATGATAGTATGGAACTGCCACAGATTTCCGGGGAAACATAGCGTTTCGCAGATTCAAGGCAGAGGCCGGATTTTGGAACCGCCACCGCCGGCTCAGCCGTTGCCGCTCTCCTGAGCCACGGCCTGCCAGGCAATGTCGCGGCGACAGAAGCCGTCGGTCCATTTGATGCGGTCGACGGCCTGGTAGGCCCGCGCCTGCGCTTCGGTCACGGTCTTTCCCGACGCGCACACATTGAGGACCCGTCCGCCATTGGCGAGAACAGCACCGTTCTTGGCGACCGTTCCGGCGTGGAAGATCTCGACCCCGTCGACCTTCGCGGCGTCATCGAGTCCCTCGATCACGCCGCCCTTTGCGTAGTCGCCCGGATAGCCCTTGGCGGCCATCACCACGGTGACGGCGGCGTCGGGAAACCAGCGCAGATCGAAATTCTTGAGCTGACTGTCGCAGGCGGCGAGCATCGCGGGAACGAGATCCGACATCATCCTGAGCATCAGGACCTGACATTCCGGATCGCCGAAGCGCACATTGTACTCGAACAGCTTCGGGCCCTGCGCCGTCAGCATCAGGCCGGCATAGAGGATGCCCTTGAACGGCGTGCCGCGCGCGTTCATGCCGGCAATCGTCGGCAGAATGATGCGATCCATGATCTGATCATGGATCTCCTGGGTCACGAACGGCGTCGGGGAATAGGCGCCCATGCCGCCGGTGTTGGGCCCCTGGTCATGATCGAACACCCGCTTGTGGTCCTGGGCGGATGCGAGCGGAATCGCGGTCTGGCCGTCGCACAGCGCGAAGAACGAGACCTCGCGGCCCTCGAGATATTCCTCGATCACGACCTCGGTGCCGGCGACGCCGAAGCCGCCATCGAACATCATACGCACCGCGTCCTCGGCCTCGGCCAGCGTCTTGGCGACGACGACGCCCTTGCCGGCCGCGAGCCCGTCCGCCTTGACGACGATCGGCGCGCCGTGCTCGCGGACATAGGCGAGCGCCTCCGGCGCATTGTCGAAGCGGCAATAGGCACCGGTCGGAATGTCGTACTCGGCGCAGAGATCCTTGGTGTAACCCTTGGAGCCCTCGAGCTGCGCGGCGAGCCTGGACGGCCCGAACGCCTTGATTCCGGCCGCCTCGAGATCATCGACGATGCCGGCCGCCAGAGGAGTTTCCGGGCCGACCACCACGAGGTCGACCTTGTGGGCGCGGCAGAAGGCGATCACGGCCGCATGGTCGGCGACGTCGAGCGTGACACATTCGGCCTCCTTGGCGATGCCGGCATTGCCCGGGGCGCACCAGAGCTTGGTGAGCAGCGGGGAGCCTGCAATCTTCCAGGCGAGCGCGTGCTCGCGGCCGCCGGAACCAAGGAGGAGAATGTTCATCGTCGAAGCCGTTGCAGGGGGTGTAAGCCAATCTGGACGCCCCAATTGCCCGGCCGTCGCTACAGAGTCAAATCATGGCTCGGACGGTTTGGCGGCGGCGCCAGCGATGATCTCCTGCAGGGTGGCGACGTGCCGGGCGAAAGCGGCCCGGCCGGCCGCGGTGACCGTGACCGTGGTCTGCGGCTTCTTGCCGACAAAGGCCTTGTCCACCGCGACATAGCCCGCGCGCGCCAGCGTCTCGATATGGGCGCCGAGGTTGCCGTCGGTGGCGCCGGTCAGCTTCTTCAGGCGGACGAATTCCAGTCCGCCCGCGGTCGGCAGCGCATTCAGCGCCGCCATGATCTTCAGCCGCAGCGGCTGGTGGATGATCTCGTCGAGCTCCGCCACCCCCTCAGCTCCGCCGCATCCACAGGCCGCCGAGGACGAGGCCGCCGCCGTTGACGAAGGCCATCCACAGCGGGAAGGCCGCGCCGATGAAGGCATAGCCGATCAGGGTCAGCGCAGTGACGCCGAGGCCGAAGATCATGAACGCGATGCCGAACCACAGGCCGGCGAGGCAGTAGAACAGCATGAAGTAGATCGGCCAGAACGCGCCCATCTCGCGCGGCCCGAAATGACCGATGGTCTCGACGAAGGAGCCGAAGGCGAAGAACAACACGAAGGCGAGCAGCGCCCGGATATCGAAGCCGCGCACGCCGGTGCGGAATTTCTGTCCCACGCCGAGCATCGCCGAGCCGGCGATGCCGAGCACGTAGACCGCGAGCCACGCTTTGTCGGCGTAGACCGGGGCGAGATAGGTGATGAGGTTGGCGGGGAACACCAGCACGCCCCACAGGATCATCAGCAGGCTGGAGAGCCTGTAGATCTGCGATTGCCGTACGCGCTTCGTGACGTCCTCGATGTCGCCGAGCGCACGCGCGGCCTCCCGGCTGTCGATCATGGCAATAGACCCTCTAGCGCGTGGCCACGTCCTCGGCGATCGCGTGGATGGCCTGCGGCGCCGACACAATCTCCATGTGATTGACGCCGGCGATCAGCTTCACGTCAACCGCGGGCGCAACCGCATGCACAGCCTCGGCATATTTGTTGGCGAGCATCAGTTCGTCGTCGGCGCCGGCGATCAGGGTCACCGGATGCTTCGCCGCTGTGAGGTCAGCCTTGTAGCCACCGGTCGCGAAGTTGCGCAGCAGCCGATAGCTGTAGGTCGAGACGACGTATTTCTCCGCGTTCGGCCGCACGGCAAAGGCGAGAGCGGGCAGCGCCTCGCAGCAGGACAGGCCAATGCGGCTCAGCACTGCGAGCGCGAGGATGCGCGGAATATCGGGACTGGCCCAGCCGCCTGAATTGTCACGGTTGGTCGGCGCGTCGTAGCCGAGATAGGGCGAGAGCAGAACGGTGCGGGCGAACAGGTCCTGGATCGGTCCGCCCGCGGCGCGCAGCGCGAAGCCGCCGCCGGCCGAATGCCCGAGCAGCACGAGCGGCTGCGCCGGTACGGACGTCCTCACCTCCGCAACGAAGTCAGCGAGGTCGTCCTCGAGCTGCCCGAGATAGCCGATGTCGCCACGGGTGCCGGAGCCGCCATGGCCGCGCATGTCCGGGGCGAAGGTCTCGACGCCACGCGCGGCCAGGGCGTCGGCCAGCGCATGGACGGCGATGCTGGAGCCGGCGGAGCCGTGCACCAGAACCGCGACCTTTCCAACCGGCGTCCCTCGCGCCGGATAGTGCCGGTAGGCGAGTTCGGTGCCGTCGCGGGCCGTGAAGCGCTGCAGGCCGGGCATGGTGCTGCGGTCGACCTGGCCCGCTGTGTTCGAGATCGACTTCAGCTCGGGCGGCCGCACCAGGGGCCGGGCGATCATTGCCCCCAGGGTGAGGGCCATCGCTCCTGCGAGAGCCAACGGCCAGCCCACCAGCCGCACGGCGATCCGAACACCCCTCTTCATCGTCCTCTCCCGTCTTATAATAGAGAACTCTGTAATACAGAGTTATCGAAAAGGCAACGGCTTGATTGGCGATGGGAGCCGAAAGCTCCTACCTTGGCGGCTGCTCCCCGAACCGAATCAGAAGCAATGCCGCCTGCGGAAGCCCTGCCCAACGCGCCCGAATTCACCGTCACCGAACTGTCCTCGGCGCTGAAGCGCACGGTCGAGGACCAGTTCGGGCACGTCCGCGTGCGCGGCGAGATCACCGGTTTTCGCGGGCCGCATTCCTCGGGGCACTGCTATTTCGCGCTTAAGGACGAGAGCGCCAAGATCGAGGCCGTGATCTGGAAGGGCGTGCACGGCCGCATGCGCTTCAAGCCGCAGGAAGGGCTCGAGGTCATCGCGACCGGCAAGCTCACGACCTATCCCAACTCCTCCAAGTACCAGATCGTCATCGAGGCGTTGGAGCCCGCCGGCATCGGCGCGCTGATGGCGCTGATGGAGGAGCGCAAGCGCAAGCTCGGCGCCGAGGGCCTGTTCGATCCCGCGCGCAAGCAGCTCTTGCCATGGCTGCCCGAGGTGATCGGCGTCGTGACGTCGCCGACCGGCGCGGTGATCCGCGACATCCTGCACCGGCTGGAGGACCGCTTCCCCCGCCGTGTCCTGGTATGGCCGGTCAAGGTGCAGGGCGACGGCTCGGCCGAACAGGTCGCGGCCGCGATCCGCGGCTTCAACGCGCTGCCGGAGGATGGCCCGATCCCGCGGCCCGACGTGCTGATCGTCGCGCGCGGCGGCGGCTCGCTGGAGGACCTCTGGTCGTTCAACGAGGAGATCGTGGTCCGTGCCGCGGCGGAGAGCATGATTCCGCTGATCTCGGCCGTCGGCCACGAGACCGATGTGACCCTGATCGACTTCGCCGCCGACAAGCGCGCGCCGACCCCGACAGCGGCCGCCGAGATGGCGGTGCCGGTGCGCAGCGAGTTGATGCAGGAGGTTGCGAGCCTCGCCCGCCGCGTCAGCGTGTGCTGGCAGCGCAGCCAGGAGAGCCGGCGCAACGAGCTGCGCGCGGCCGCGCGCGCCCTGCCCGGCCCGAGCGATCTGCTCGCCATCCCGCAGCAGCGCCTCGACTCGGCCGCCGCCAGCCTGCCGCGCGCGCTCAAGACCAACACCCATGTGCACTTCCGGCAGTTCGCCGCGGCGAGCGCCAAGCTCACGCTGCGCGTGCTGCACGCGCAGATCGCGCACTCGCGCCATCGCCTGATCGCGTCATCCGAGCGTTTGTCGCTGTCGTCGCGTGGCCAGCTGCATCGCCGGCGCGAGCGGTTCGAGGCACTCGATGCGCGCTTCAAGGCTTCGCGCCAGGCCTACGCGCAGGCCAAGTATCAGGTTATCGCACGGGAGCGCGACCGCACCGAACGTCTGGCCGAACGTGCCAGGCGGGCGCTGGTCACACAGTTGCAGCGGCTGTCGGCGCGCGTCGGCCAGAGCGACAAGCTGCTCACCGCTCTGTCCTATCGCAGCGTGCTGGCGCGCGGCTTCGCGCTGGTGCGCGACGAGGCCGGCCACCCGCTGCACCATGCCGCAAGCATCGGTCCGGGCGCCGCGCTGTCGATCGAGTTCGCCGACGGCAAGGTCGCGGCGACGGCGGGCGCCGACCGGCCGCAGCCGTCGGTGAGTTCAGCCGCGCCGAAGCCGTCGCGCGACAGCAAGCCTGCGCCGAAGCGCACGCCCGATCCCGCCGATCAGGGCAGCTTGTTCTAAGGGGCCCTCAGCGCGCCAGCCACTCGGCGACGAGCTTCTGCGCATCGGCGCGCGCCTCGGGATCGGAGCCGACATGGCCGCGCTCGGGCGCCGCGACATCGGCGCCGGCGACCTGATGCACCGGCAGATTGACGCGATCGAAATCATGATAGGCGCCGGGATAGATGACGATGCGGGTCAACGCACTGCGACCGCGCGCACCGTCGATCATCTGCCGGCACGCCGGCGGCGAATAGACGTCGTCCAGTCCGCCGATCAGAACGAGGGTCGGGACTCGCGTGCTCCAGCCGAGGCCGGACGAGGCGCGGCAATCCGGATAGAACGCGACGGCCGAGCGGAAATCCGGCGAGACGTGATCAGGCAGTTGCGGGCGCACCGCCCAGAGCAAAGCGCTGGCGCCGCTGGCCCAGCCCACCAGGCTGACGCGGTCCGGCATCGCCCAGGGCTGCTGGATCAGCCATTTCTGCGCGATGACGATGTCCGCCACGCGCTCGCGCCGGCCGCTGATGCGGCGATCCTTGACGCGGCATTGGGGCCCAAGCCCGCGCGAGCCGTAGCTGTCCGGCAGCAGCACGGCCTTGCCGTCCTTGACCAGTTCCTCGGCCCAATCGCGATAGCGCGGCAGCACCGGCTCGGAGCGGCCCGACAGCCCGCCGCAGCCATGCAGCGCGACGACCGCTGGAAACGGGCCCGTCCCGCGCGGCTTGTAGAGCTGCGCGTGCAGAACGTAGTTGTCCGAGGGGATTTCGACAGCGACCGGCGCCGGCAAAGGCTCCGCCGAGGCGATGGAAGCCGTGGCACAGAGCAAAGCAGCAACAACGGTGATCAGGGAGCGCATCAAACCAGCCGGACGGCGGATATTTCAGCCTAGCTAGCACGGAGTTTCGCGCCAAAGCATCACAAATCGGTGGGTTTGCGGGAGGGACAGGTCCGCTTATCTATGTTACCAGATCATCGAATTTGGCGTGTCGTGTGCCCCTCGGCGGGTGCAGGGATTGGAGATCGCGGACGTGCTCAACAAGTTTGGTCCCTCGGGCCAGGGCGAAGCACAGGTGCAGTATCTGGATGGCGACTTCCGCGTGATTTCGCCCGGAAGCTATGTGCGCTGCGCGATCACCGACGCGCGGATCCCGCTCGATGAGCTGAAATATTGGAGCGTCGACCTGCAGGAGGCCTATGCACTGCCGAGCGCGGTGCTGCAGCGGCATTACCCGGGCGCGCTGAAGGCCAACGGCTAGACGTTCCGCACGTTCAAGCGTTGCGCGACGAGCGCGCACAGCGCGTGCGGATCAGCGAACTGCAGCGTCACGGGAAATGCGGCAATGGCGAGATCTGCCCTCGCCGCCTTGCTGCCGCGAAGACGCGCGAGATCCTTCTCCGTCGTCACCAGGGTCAGCCCTTCGCGCTTCGCCTGTTCGGCCAGCTCGGCGATCTCATCTGTCGAATACGGATGGTGGTCGGCAAAGGCGCGCTCGCGCCTGACATCGAGCCCGGCGGCTCGCAGCGTGCGAAAGAAGCGGCTGGGATCGCCGATTCCCGCAAAGGCCAGCAGCGGCCCGCCCTGCAACGCCTCGACCGCCTGCGGATCGGGCCGCAGCGTGGCCGCAAACACCGGCTTTCCGGCGGCGGAGACGGTCGATGCGACCCGGGCGCCGGCCTCGCCGCTGCCGATCACCAGCAAGGCATCCGTCCGCGCCAGTTGCGGCGGCAAGGGCGCCCGCAACGGCCCGGCCGGGAAAACCTGTTCGTTGCCGAGCCCGCGCGCGCCATCGATCACGATCAGCGCGAGATCCTTGTTGATCGATGGATTCTGAAACCCGTCGTCCATCAGGATGACGGTAGCCCCCTGTGCCTTGACGAGGCCGACGCCTTCGGCACGCGCGCGGGACACGATGACGGGCACGCGCGCGGCCATCATCAGCGGCTCGTCGCCGACATCGGCGGCCGTGTGCGCGGCCGGGTCGACGAGCACGGGACCAGGCAGCCGCCCGCCATAGCCGCGGCTCAGCACCACCGGGGTCTCGCCGATGCCACGCAGGAGATCGGTCAGCGCCAGCACCGTCGGTGTCTTGCCGGCACCGCCGACGTGAAAATTGCCGACGCAGATCACCGGCAGGCCGGCGTCGATCCCCGGCTGCTGCATCCGGCGCGCGGCAACGCTGCCGTAAAGCATCGAGAGCGGAGACAAGAGGCGCGATTGCCAGGACCGAGGCCGGTGCCAGAAGGCCGGCTCACGCGCCACCGGCGGCTCCCATCTCCAGCCTGATCTGCAGGAGATACGGCTCGAGCGCCGACACCGTCCGATCCAGCGCGCCGCCGAGCTGATCGACCACCCGTGTTCCCGCCGCCGCCAGATTGCCGACGGCCGCGGCATCGCCGAGCAATTGCCGGAGCTGCCGGATCAGCGCCTCCTGGTCGCGTGCGAGGCGCGCGCCCGCCGCGCGATCCAATGCCTCGTAGACCTCGGTGAAGTTGAAGACATGCGGTCCATGCACGATCGCAGCGCCAAGCTTCACGGCCTCGATCGGATTCTGTCCGCCATGCTCGACCAGCGAGCCGCCCATGAACACCACCGGCGCGAGCCGGTAGAACAGGCCGAGTTCCCCCATCGTATCGGCGACGTAGATGTCGGTGCCGGCGAGCGGCTGCTCGTCGCGCGATCGCAAGGCGGGCTGCAACCCGGCGCCGGCGATCAGTTCGGCGACGGCGGGACCGCGATGCGGATGGCGCGGCACGATCACCGTGAGCAGCGAGCGATAGATCGTCGACAGGACCTTGTGGGTCGCGATCAGCATCTCCTCTTCGCCGGGATGCGTCGACGCCGCAACGATCACCGGTCGGCCCCGCGTCATCGCGGTGAGGCGGTCGAGCTTGGCCGGATCGGCGGGCGGCGCCGGCACGTCGAGCTTGAGATTGCCGGTCGTCACCACGTTGCGCGCGCCGAGCGCGGAGAACCGGTCGGCATCGGCCTGCGACTGCGCGAGGAACAGATCGAAACGTCCGAGCAGTGCGGAGATCGTGCCGGACATGCGGCGCCAGCGCGGGAACGAGCGCGGCGACATCCGGCCGTTGATCACGACCATCGGCACCCGCCGCGACGCTCCGGCCAGGATCAGATTAGGCCAGAGGTCGGATTCGATGAACAGCCCGAGCGACGGACGCCAGTGATCGAGAAAGCGCTCGACGAAGCGCGGCGTGTCATAGGGCACATATTGATGGATCACGTCGGGCGGAAAGCGCTTGGCGACGATCGCCGCCGACGTCACCGTGCCCGAGGTGATCAGGATGCGGATGTTGAGCGCACGCAGCCGCTCGATCAGCGCTGCCGCCGCCAGCACCTCGCCGACGCTGGCGCCGTGAATCCAGACCAGCGGGCCTTCAGGACGGGTATCGTGGCTCAAGCCACGCCGCTCGTCGGTCCGCTCAGGATCTTCCTTGCCGTTCTTGAGGCGCTGCCGGATCAGGGCCGGCGCAAGCGGCACCGCCGCCGAGGACAACCCGCGGTAGACGCGCAGGGCCATCGGCAGCGGGCTAGCCACTGGCGACTCCCACAGAGTCGGCTCGCGAATTCACCGGCGGCGGGCAGGCGTCGGGACGGCCGACGATTGCATAAGCGCGGCGCATGCATTCGTTGAGCGTGGCCTCGAGGTCGAGGCGCGCCTGCTCCATCATGGCAGCGTCGGCACTACGCGGCACGTTGATTTCCTTGATTCCCACCAATGCGCCGCGGCCGAATGGCAAATTGATGGTCGTGCTGTCCCAGTTCTTCAGGCGGACGAAGCGGCTCGTGACCATTGCGAAGGGCATGATCGGACGTCCTGACTCACGCGCGAGCATGATGATGCCGAGACCCGCGATCCGCGCGCGTTTCGGCACATCGGCAGTCGACGCAACATTATAGTTGTCTTCGAGCGCCTGCACCATCTCCCTGAACGCCCCGACGCCGCCTTTCCGGTGGAAGGAGCCGCCATGGTCGCCGGAGCCGCGGATGGTTCCGATCCCCAGCCGCTCCGCCGCGATGGCGTTGAACTCGCCGTCGCGATGCTTGGAGATCAGCACCTTGGCGCGATAGCTCGGCTTGTTCCTGATGAACGGCGTCAGCAGATGCTGGCCGTGCCAGAACGCGAAGATCGCCGGCATCTGCGGCTCGACGATTTCGTAGACCTCGGGCGGCTCGAAGGTGAAGCGGTTGGTCAGCCACACCAGGCGCAGATATTCGGCCGCGAGGAACCCGACGGCGCGCTGGAACCAGCCGCTACGCAGCGTATTGCGGATCAGATGTTTCAAGTCGTGAGCTTCGTCTTACGCCTTGGCGTCCTGGCCGGGATCGAGCAGCCGGTGCAGGTGCACGATGAAGTAGCGCATATGGGCGTTGTCGACCGTCATCTGTGCCTTGGCGCGCCAGGCGGCATGGGCCGACGCATAGTTCGGATAGACGCCGACGATATCGACCTTGTCGAGATCCTTGAACTCGTTCTTCTCGAGGTTGACGAGTTCGCCGCCGATCACGAGGTGAAGGAGCTGCTGCGAGGCGCTATCTGTCATCGGTATCGTTTCCTAATCAACGCGCCTTGCGGGGCGGCCTGGCCGGCGCGGTCCTGAAGGGTGTGATCAGCTCTGCGGCAGGCGGCGATAATGGCTGACTATGTCAGCATGTCGATCGCGTCCCGCTGCTACCAGCACCCCATGGGCCACGTCGGGACGATTATAGAGGATCGTCTCGCCGGACAATGCGCTCATTTTACCACCCGCTTCCTGCACGATCAAATGAGCCGCCGCAAGATCCCAATCGCGACTTTGCCCGCCCGCAAAAGCGGCATCGAGCGCACCATGCGCGACACGACATAGCCTGAGTGCCAACGATCCGATTCGCGGATGCAACTCAATCCGTGTCGATTCCGGTGCCAGCCTCTCAACCAGCGGTTTTGGTCCGGCGACGCGCGCGAAATCGATGTCGTGGCCCTCCGAGGCGTGAACCTGCGCGTCGTTCAGCGTGGTGCCGCGTCCCTGCGCCGCGAAGAAGAACTCCTCGCTCATCGGGACGTGGACGGCCGCCAAGACGGGCGCACCATTCTCAACCAGGGCGACGCTCACGCACCAGTCATTGCGGCCGCCGAGATAGGAGCGGGTGCCGTCGATCGGATCGACGATCCAGACCCGGGACCGGCCCAGCCTCACCGCATCGTCGGCGCTCTCCTCGGACAGCCAGCCATACTCAGGCGTCGCCGATCGCAGCTTGCGCTCCAGCAGCGCGTTGACGGCCATGTCGGCTTCGGACACGGGCGACGAGGCGCCCTTGGTCCATTTGCGCAGGTCGGTGCCGAACATCGCGCGCGCGAGCTCGCCGGCTTCGCGCACCACCGCCTTCAGGAGTACGGCGTCCGCCGCAAGGCTCTCCGTGCCGAGGCTCTCCGTATCAGAGGTTTCGAACTCACCGTCCGCCAAGCGTCAATCCTTCGATGCGCACGGTCGGCGCATTGACGCCGTAGCGGAATTCGAGGTCGCTGGCGGGCGTCATCGACTTGAAGATCTCGAACAGATGTCCGGCGATCGTCACCTCGCTGACCGCATAGGTGATCTCGCCATTCTCGATCCAGAAGCCGGAGGCGCCGCGGCTATAGTCGCCGGTGACGCCGTTCACGCCCGAGCCGATCAGGTCGGTCACGTAGAAGCCCTGCTTGATGTCCGAAATCAGCTCCTTGGCGGTGACGACGCCTGCTTCGAGATGCAGGTTGAACGGCCCCGGGGACGGCGAGGACGACACGCCGCGATGGGCGTGGCCTGTCGTGGTCAGGCCGAGCTCGCGCGCCGTGGCGGAATCCAGCAGCCAGGTCGTGAGAACGCCGTCATCGACCAGCGCCGTCTGCTTCACCTTGACGCCTTCGGCGTCGAACGGCTGCGAGCGCAGGCCACGCCGACGCAATGGATCGTCGATGATGCGAATCCCCTTCGCGAACAGTTGAGCGCCGAGCTTGTCTTTCAGGAAGCTGGTCTTGCGCGCGATCGAGGCGCCGTTGATGGCGCCGACGAGATGGCCGACCAGCGAGCCGGATGCGCGGGGATCGAACACCACCGGGACCTGGCAGGTCGCAACCTTGCGCGGATTGGCGCGCGCCACCGCGCGCTCGCCGGCGCTGCGCCCGACCGCCGCCGGGCTCAGGAGATCCTCACCATGCGGCGCCGCCGTGTAGTCGTAGTCGCGCTCCATGCCGGTGCCTTCACCGGAGATCGCGGTGGTCGAAATGCTCTGGCTGGAGCGCAGATAGGCACCGTGGAAGCCGTCGCTGGTGACCAGCACCATGCCGCCGATGCCGGCCGAGGCCGAGGCGCCGCCGGACTTGGTGACGCCCTTCACGCCGAGGGCGGCGGCCTCCGCCTCCTGCGCCCGCCGCTCGAGTTCCGCCGTCCCGGGGATCGCCGGATCGAGCAGGTCGAGCTCGGGAATGTCGCGCGCCAGCAGCGCGGGATCGGCGAGGCCGACATATTTGTCGTCGGGCGCCACCCGCGCCATCGCCACGGCCCGCTCGGCCAGACGCGCCACGCCATCGCCGCTGACGTCATTGGTCGAGACCACCGCCTGCCGCTTGCCGACCAGCACGCGCAAGCCGACATCATCGCCTTCGGAGCGTTCGGATTCCTCGACGCGGCCGTCCCGGACCTCGACGCCTTGCGAGATGCCGCGCACCGCGATCGCATCGGCGGCGTCGGCGCCGGCCTTCTTCGCGGCCTCCACCAGCCGCTCGGCGAGCGTTCGCAGGGCGGACTGATCGAGCAGATCCGAATGGGCGGAGGTCGACGTTGCGGCGGCTGAGGAAGGAGAGGTCACGAACACGATCCGATCGATGTCAGGTGGGCGGCGAACACGGCTCAATCCAGACGAAATGTGGCCTCATCACGCCGACTTCAAGCAGGTCGGCAGACACCACGTCGGATTGTCGGCAAATCGGCAAGGTCTCGTCAATCATGCGGGGCAAGCGCTTGTCAATCATGACGGTAAGAGGATCATGCGTGAGGACTGATTAACCAGCCTTCTTAAGCTGATACGGGCGAGGTGCGTGGCAAGGTCTCACGCATCGACCGGGAGCATAATCCCGGCGGGGAGACCAAGCCGTGAGGCGTCAAACAGCAACAGGCGGAAGCGATTCCGCTGGGTCGAGCCGCGTGCTGCGGCTCGACCCTCTTTCCCTGCCCGTCTCGTACAGCGCGCACGATACCCGTGCCGATGGCGGGATCCGGCAGATCGAATTGCACCGGGAGCGGGTGGTCCTGCGCCGTGCCGTCAGCGGCATGCGCATGGCCGTGAATCTCCGGGTCAGCGACTTTCTCGGCATCGCGCTGCGCGAGGTCGACGACACGCAGATGATGCTGGTGCTGGTCCATCGCGACCCCTCGCTCAGCATTCCGCTGTGCGTCAGCGACGACCAGGACGACATCGTGACGGCCTGGGCGATGTGGAGCGAGACGTTCGCGCTGCCGCAGTTGCAGGACAAACGGCGCGAGGCCACGCCACGCCGCCGCCGCCGCAACGCGATCCGCGCACGCCGTCCGCGCTTCCTAATGCGGCGCCGCGTCGGCTACCAGCCCAATCCGGCCTCGGTGCATCGCGGCGAACGCGAGATCATCGCGCGCAACTGATCAGGTTGCGCGCAGCACCGCGTCGACCAGCAGGCCGGCGAACAACAGCAGTCCGGCATCGCGGTTCGATTTGAAGATGCGCAGGCACAGCGCCGGATCAGCAGTGTCGAGACGCCGGATCTGCCAGCCGAGATGGGCGGCAAACGCCGCCAGCCCAAGCCATGCCGCAACATGCACATGTGCGGTCACGAACGCGGCTCCGATCAAGACGACAGCGAGCCCGTAGAAAATCACCAGCGCCAGATGCGTGCGCTCGGCAAACAGCCGCGCCGTCGACTTGACGCCGATGAGCGCGTCATCCTCCGCGTCCTGATGCGCGTAGATGGTGTCGTAGGCGATCACCCACGAGATCGACCCGGCATAGAGCAGCAGCGCCGTGGCATCGATGCGGCCGAAGGCGACGGCAAATCCCATCAACGCGCCCCAGGAGAAGGCGAGGCCGAGCACGACCTGCGGCCACCAGGTGACGCGCTTCATGAACGGATAGACCGCCACGATCAGCAGCGAGGAAATGCCGGTGGCGATGGCGAACCGGTTGAACTGCAGCAGCACCAGAAGCCCGACCAGGGCCTGCGCGATCAGGAAAGCCAGCGCCTGCTTCACGCCGACCTGCCCGGCCGGAATCGGCCGCGAGCGGGTGCGCTCCACCTTGGCGTCGAGATCGCGGTCGGTGATGTCGTTCCAGGTACAGCCGGCCCCGCGCATCACGAAGGCGCCGACGAAATACAGCGCGATCCATACGGGAAGCATGGACAGATCGCCGAGCATCCCCGCGGCCAATGCGGCCGACCACCAGCACGGCATCAACAGCAGCCAGGAACCGATCGGTCGATCGAAACGCGCAAGCCGCAAATAGGGCCGGCTCCAGAGCGGCGCCAGCGTATCGACCCAGTTGCCGGTCGCGTCAGCAACGCGGACGGCGGTGGTGCTCATCGGGTGAGAACGTTGCCGGTCAGCGTATCGAAGGCCGAGCCGCCTTTCTTCATCGTGTTGGCCTCGGGCAACGCAGCCGACGTTCCCAGTACGTCGCTGAGGCCAGGGGCCGCCGGGCCGCCGCCGCCCTTCTGCATCTGGGCCGCCACCGCGCAGACCTTCTTCTCGAGCGCATCGGTGTTCTTGTGGCCGGCCTTGAGCTGATCGGCGATCTGCTGCGGGATGCCGCAGGTTGCGGAATTCTGCTCGACATATTTGATCATCTTCACTTCGGCCTTGCCGAAGTTGCCGATCAGCTTGCAGGCCTCGACAGGCGAGGCCTTGCGGTCGCTGGCAGCCTTGATCAGCTTGCCGCGGCGTTCAGCCTCCTCGCGCAGCGGCATGAATTCCTTCATGCAGCTGTCGGGCGGGCCGCCACGCGGGGCAGCGCCCATCGGCGCTGGTGCAAACCCGCCGCCGCCGAAGCCTCCTCCCCCGCCACCGGGAGCCGGGAACGCGCTCGACGGAGCGGCGGCCTGCATCGGCGGCGGCGCTGCGCCGTTGATGGGAGGAAATGGCGAGCTGCTGGCCGGAGCCTGGCCGGGAAGCGGCGCCGGAAAGGAGCCCTGTGCAAAGGCCGGCCCGGTGCAGAGCACGGTGGCGGCGACGGCGAGCGGCAACAACGTCTTGTGCACGATCAAGGCTGGTTCTCCGGTAAGACCAAGAATCCTCAACACTTCCGGATGAAAGCACGATCCGATCCGGGGCTTTTACGATTCTCGTCCGCCCAGCACAACCGCGGAGTTGATCACGGCCGCGGCGGAGGGCCGCAGTCGACATTTCAAGGCGAAAACGTGGCAGCGCGTCTCAGCTCGTGCCAAACGCCGTTCATTCAACGCCCTCCTCAGGATCTTGAGGCGGATGTGCCGGCAGCGGGAGCGAAGTTCCAGGTCACGGTACAGACCTTGCGCATCACCGCCAGGGTGTTGGCGTGATTCGCCTTGAGCTGATCGGTGATCTTGGCGGGGATGCCGCACATCGAGGCGTGCGCGACCGCGTAATCGATCATCTTGGTCTGGGCGAGCTCGTAATCATGCACCAGCTGGCAGGCCTCGCCGGGCGCGAAGCGACGCTCGGTCGCAGCCTTCAGCAGCTTGGCGCGCCGCGCGGTCTCGTCCCGCAGCGGCGTGAACTCCTTCAGGCAGCTCTCGGGAGGACGAAAACCGGCCACGCCAGGGCTGCCGGGAACCGCGGGGACCGCCGGCTGCGGCGCCGCGGCCGCCTTGTCGTCGGCCCTCACAGAACCGGAGAGCACCACCACGATGACCGCAGCGATGGTCCACATCACCCACGTCGATTGTCTCAAGTTCACGGCTGTTCTCCTCGCAAGCCCCCAAGAAGGCTTCCGGCAGCGCCAGAGTCCCGCCCGAATGGACGACCGCCATTTCCAGAGCTATCGAAGCGGACAAATCTGTCGGCAGCGCGGCGCAAAGGCGCCATCGCCGGTCCGGCTCCTCGTTGCAACCGACACAGACATGCCTGAATACGACTTCACCGCCCCGCGCCTGTACGTCGATGCACCTCTGCTGGATGGCAACGCCGTCCCGCTCGATCGCAACCAGAGCAACTATCTCGGCAACGTGCTGCGGCTCGGCGCGGGAGATCGCGTCCTCGTGTTCAATGGCCGCGACGGCGAATGGCAGGGCGAAATCGCCGGCCGCAAACGGCCCGAGGGCGTGATCCCCCGGCAGCGAATCCGGCCGCAGGACCACCTGCCCGACATCGCCTATGTCTTCGCACCGCTGAAGCATGCCCGGCTCGACTACATCGTGCAGAAGGCGGTTGAGATGGGCGCGGCGCGGCTGGAGCCGGTGATCACCCGGCACACCCAGGTGTCGCGCGTCAACGGCGAGCGCATGCGCGCCAACGTCATCGAGGCGGCCGAGCAATGCGGCATCCTCAGCCTCGCCGAGGTCAAGGACCCCGTGCCCCTGGAGCGCTTCCTCGGTCAACGGCCGACCTCACGCCTGCTGGTGTTCTGCGACGAGGCGGCTGATGTCGCCGACCCGCTTCAGGCGCTGCGCGACGACGCGCCGGCCGGCATCGACCTGCTGATCGGCCCGGAAGGCGGCTTTGCCGTCGAGGAGCGCGAGCTGCTGCTGCGGCAGCCGCGCGTGATCCGGCTGGCGCTCGGCCCGCGCATCCTGCGCGCCGATACGGCCGCGGTGGCCGCGCTGGCCCTGATCCAGGCGACGCTCGGGGATTGGCGGGGCGCAGGCGGTTAAGGCATCGGCCCGATTGTGGCCCGACCCGGCCCTTCCCTGTCGAAACCGTCAAATGACCATGCTAAGGCCAGCCGCCGCCCCGCGAGGGGGCGCCATCCAGTTTGGAACCTGATCGACATGACCGGACCCGCTCCGACCGGACCCGCCGCGTGGGCGGACAAGCTGCTGCAGTCGTTCGCCGAGGCCGGCTACGCGCGGGCGACGCCTGCCATCCTGCAGCCGGCCGAGCCGTTTCTCGACCTCTCCGGCGAGGACATCCGCAAAAGCCTCTACCTGACCACGGACCTCGGCGGCGAGGAGCTGTGCCTGCGGCCGGACCTGACCATTCCCGTCGCGCGCGACTATCTCGCCTCGCCCCGCGCCGGCCAGCCGGCCGGCTTCAGCTATCTCGGCCCCGTATTTCGTTACCGTGGCGGCCGGCCGAGCGAGTTCCTGCAGGGCGGCATCGAATCCTTCGGCCGCCAGGATCACCCTGCCGCCGATGCCGAGATGCTGGCGCTGGCGATCGAGGCGACCGCGGCCGCAGGTCTGGCCGAGGTCGAGATCCGCACCGGCGACGTGGCGCTGTTCACGGCCCTGATCGACGCGCTCGATCTCTACCCGGTCTGGCGGCGGCGCCTGATCAAGGACTTCAATCGCAAGCGCACCTTGGCGCAGGATCTGGAGCGGCTGGCGACCGCCGAGGTCGCGCCACGCAACGAATATGAGGGCGTGCTCGCCGCATTGGCCGGCTCCGACCGCAAGGCGGCGCTGGCGCTCGTCACCGACCTGATGTCGATCGCCGGTGCCACCGCGTTGGGCGGCCGCTCCGTGGCGGAGATCGCGGATCGCTTTCTGGAGCAGTCCACGCTGAAGGGCGGCGCGCTGCCGCGCGACGCGCTCGACCGCATCAAGCGCTTCCTCGCCATCAGCGGCACGCCGACAGAGGCGGTGCAGCAGCTGCGCGCGCTCGCCGCTGACGCGAAGCTCGACATTTCCGCCGCAATCGATGCGCTGGAAGCGCGCACTGGCTTCATGGCCCAGCGCGGCCTCGATGTGAGCAAGGTGCGCTTTGCCACGGCGTTCGGCCGCGGCCTCGACTACTACACCGGCTTCGAGTTCGAGCTGCATCATCCCGGCAATGGCGACGAGCCGCTGGTGGCGGGCGGCCGCTATGACGGGCTCCTGAGCCAGCTCGGCGCGTCCCAGTCCATTCCGGCCGTCGGCTTCTCGATCTGGATCGAGCGCCTGGCCCAGAGCAGCGCCGCGGGGAAGGCCGCGCGCGGGAGAGCATCATGAGCGGCCCCCTCGTCCTCGCCGTTCCCTCAAAGGGCCGCCTGCAGGAGAATGCAGAGGCGTTCTTCGGCCGCGCCGGATTGAACCTCTCCAAGCCGGGCGGGGCGCGCGACTATCGCGGCACCATTTCCGGCCTCGACAATGTCGAGATTGCCTATCTCTCCGCGAGTGAGATCGTCTCGCAGCTGGCGCGCGGCACCGTGCATCTCGGCGTCACCGGCGAAGACCTCGTCCGCGAGGGCATCGCAGATGCCGACAAGCGCGTGCTGCTGATCGACACGCTCGGCTTCGGCGGCGCCAATGTCGTGGTCGCCGTGCCGCAGGCCTGGATCGACGTCCGCACCATGGCCGACCTCGACGACGTCGCCACCGGCTTCCGCGCCCAGCACAATCGCCGCATGCGCGTCGCGACCAAATACATCAACCTCACGCGCAGCTTCTTCGCGCATCACGGCATCGTCGATTACCGCATCGTCGAAAGCGCCGGCGCCACCGAGGGCGCGCCGGCAGTTGGCACCGCCGAGCTGATCGTCGACATCACCAGCACCGGCTCGACACTGGCCGCGAATGGATTGAAGGTGCTGGACGACGGCGTCATCCTGCGCAGCCAGGCCAATCTCGTCGCCTCGCGCGACGCCGACTGGTCGGACGGCCCACGCGAGAGCGCGCGGATCATCCTCGATCACATCCACGCCCGTGCCCGCGCCAGCAAATACCGCGAGGTCCGCACGCGCTTCAAAGGGTGCGACGCAGCAATGCTGACCGAGGCGCATAACCGCTTCGGCGTCGTCGCGCCGTTCGGCGGCCCGACCTCTTCGGGCATGCTGACCCTGCACTGTCCGCCTGCGCAGATCTACGCGCTCGGCAGTTTCCTGCGGGCGCATGGCGCCGAGACGGTGTCCGTAGCGTCGCTCGACTACGTGCTCGACCGCGAGAATCCGCTGTTTGCCCGCCTCGAGGCCTTCCTGCGATCATAAATCGCCGTTCATCGTAGCGACAGGCAGCGGCTGCTACCATATGTTGGTCCGTGAACGAGGACTCCAAAGCGATGCTGGGAACTGACGTGTCCGACCTGACCACGACCGCGGCCGACGCCGCGTCGCAGGGACTGTCGATCGTTATCCCCGCCTACAACGAAGGCGCGGGACTGACGGCGCTGCACGAGCGGCTGAACAATCTCGCGCGCACCTTGCGCCAGCGCTTCGGCCTGGCCTGCGAGCTCGTCTATGTCGACGACGGCAGCCGCGACAACACGCTCGCGATCGCGCGCACCCTGCAGGCCGACGCGCTCGACGTGCAGGTCGTGTCGCTGTCGCGCAATTTCGGCAAGGAGGCGGCGCTGATGGCCGGCCTCGATCACGCCCGCCGCGGCGCCGTGCTGTTCATGGACGGCGACGGCCAGCATCCGCCGGCGCTGGTCGAGCAGCTCGTCACGCATTGGATCAAGGACGGCTACGACGTCGTCTACACGGCCAAGGCGCATCGCGACAACGAGCCGTTCCTGCGCCGCGTCGCCGTGCACGGCTTCTACGCGCTGATCAATTGGGGCGCGCGGCAGAAGATCCCCGAGGATGCCGGCGACTTCCGCCTGCTGTCGCCGCGCGCGGTCGCAGCACTTCGCCAGCTCCCCGAACGCAACCGCTTCTTCAAGGGCCTGGCGAGCTGGATCGGCTTCCGCCAGATCCGCGTCGACTACGAACCCGCGGCGCGCGCGCATGGCGTCACGACCTTCAACGTCACCAGCCTGCTCGGCCTGTCGATCGAGGGCCTGACCTCGTTCTCGGTGGCGCCGCTGCGCGTCGCGAGCCTGCTCGGCATCCTGCTGGCCTCGGCCGCCTTCCTGTTCGGCCTGACGATTCTCTGGGAGACCTTCACCACCGGCAAGTCGGTGCCCGGCTATCCCTCGCTGATGGTCGGACTGATGACGATCGGCGGCGTGCAGCTGATCATGATCGGCATCATGGGCGAGTACATCGGCAAGATCCTGTCCGAGCTGAAGGCGCGGCCGATCTACTTCGTCGCCGAGCACAGCGAGAAGCGCGCCACGCTCGACGCGCGCAGCGACGGCGAGAGGACTGCCGCCGAATGAGCGAGGCGCCGCCCCGGCGCATCTGGCTGTGCGCCGATGACTACGGCATCAGCCCGGGCGTCAACCGCGCCATCCGCGACCTGATCGCGCGCGGGCGCTTGAACGCGACCTCGGTAATGACCGTGGGCGCCGCGATCGGGCGGGACGAGGTCAAGGAGCTCACCAAGGTCGCGGCCGACAGCCCGCGCTGCGCCATCGGCCTGCACGTCACGCTGACCGCGCCGTTCCGGCCGCTGACGATGCATTTTCGTCCGTCCGAAGGCGGCATGTTCCTGCCGTTTCCGAAACTGCTGCGCGCCGGATTGACCCGCCGGCTCGACCCCGAACTGATCCGCGCCGAGGTCATGGTGCAGCTGACGGCGTTCGGGGAGCTGTTCGGGCGCGCGCCCGATTTCGTCGACGGTCACCAGCATGCGCAGCTCTATCCGCAGGTGCGGGAGGGTTTTCTGGCCGCGGTAAAGGAGGCTGCGCCATCAGCCTGGGTGCGCCAGGGCGGCCGCAACGCGCCGCTGCGGCAGCGGCTGGCAGCGCCGAAGGCGCTGCTGCTGGACGTCTTGAGCGCGCAATTCCGCAAGCATGCGCAGCGCGCCGACATCGCCTTCAACCCCGCTTTTGCCGGCGCCTACGACTTCACCAAGGGCTCGGATTTCGGCGCGTTGATGGACGGCTTCCTTGACGCGCTGCCCGAGCATGGCCTCGTGATGTGCCATCCCGGCTTCGTCGACGACGTGCTGATCGCGCTCGATCCCCTGACCGGGCAGCGGGAGCATGAACACGCTTATCTGGCCGGCGAGCACTTTCCCGCGCTGCTCGACCGCCGTGGCGTGACGCTCGCCTGAACGGATTTGGCGGGCCGGCGACGAACAAATGCCAGCTGGCAGCGTTTTCACCGCAATGAAGTTCGCAAGCCCGGAAGACGCTTTGTCGCATACGGAAATTTAATGCGCGGCCCGACTGGCCGAACCACAAAGTCCCCCCAAATGTTGGCCGCGCTTCGCTGGAACCGGCAAGCGGCAGGAGAACCACATGACACCGCAAGAACGCCAACTCATCGACGACCTGTTCGACCGGCTTGCCAAGCTGGAGAGTGCGCCGCGCGATCCGGAGGCTGCCGCCGCCATCTCCCAGGCGCTGCAGCGGGCTCCCAACGCCGTCTATGCGCTGGTTCAGACCGTGCTGGTGCAGGACGAGGCCCTGAAGCGCGCCAATGCCCGCATCGAGGAGCTGCAGCACGCCCAGGCGCCGCAGGCGCAGTCGGGCGGCTTCCTCGATTCGATGCGCGACAGCATCTTCGGCTCCGGCGGCAGCCGCGGCTCGGTGCCGAACGTTCCTCCGCCGCTGCCGAACCGCCCGGTGTGGAACAGCGGCCAGGCGATGCCGCCGGCCGGCTATCAGGGCCAGCCCGGCTATCCCGGCCAGCCCGGCCCCTATGATCAGGGCGGCTACGGCCAGCAGCGCGGTGGCCTGTTCGGCGGCGGCGGTGGTGGCGGCGGCTCGTTCCTCGGCACGGCGGCGGCGGCGGCGGCCGGCATGGTCGGCGGCTCGCTGCTGCTCGGCGGCATCCGCTCGATGATGGGCGGCGGCCAGCATCAGGCCTTCGGCGACACCACCATCATCGAGGAGCGTGGCGGCGGCGGCAGCCCGTGGGGCGGCGGCGATCAGTCCAGCGGCTCGCTGGCGAATGACGCGGGGCTCAACGACATCGGCCGCTCCGGCGGCGACGGCGGCCGGGCCGGCCTGTTCGACCAGGCGAGCTATGACGACAGCGGCAACGACAATGACGCCGCCGATTTCGACGCCGATGACGGCTATGGCGATGACGACGGCGGCAGCAACTACGCGTAACGCGCGCTGACCACCGCGCCACGTACAATGAAAAGGCCGCCCTCTTGGGCGGCCTTTTTGGTGCCGGTCATCGGCCGGCCGGCGTCAGAGCACGATGACCCGTGCGCCGACATTCACCCGGCCATAGAGGTCGATGACGTCCTCGTTGCGCATCCGGATGCAGCCGGACGAGACGTTGGTGCCGATCGTCCAGGGCTCGTTGGAGCCGTGGATGCGATAGAGCGAGGAGCCCAGATACATCGCGCGGGCGCCGAGCGGGTTCTGCGGACCGCCCTCCATGTGGCGCGGCAAATCGGGCCGGCGCGCCAGCATCTCCGGCGGCGGCGTCCAGTCCGGCCATTCGCGCTTGGCGGAGATGGTCTTCACACCCGACCAGGTGAAGCCGGGGCGGCCGACCCCGATCCCGTAGCGCAACGCCCTGCCCTGGCCCTGCACCAGATAGAGGAACTTGTTGGGTGTATCGATGACGATCGTGCCCGGCCGTTCTTTGCCGTCATAGTCAACGATCTGTTTCTCGTATTTCGGATCGAGCGGCCGCTGCGTCAGCTCATAGGCCTCCTCGTCCGGCGCGCCCTGCTGCGGCACCAAGCCGGGCGCCTGCCGCTGCGGCTCGTAGTACGACGGCTGCTGCTGGTACATCGGCTGTCCCGGCGGCAGTGCGCCGCGCGCTCCCTGCGGATCGCCGAACAGGAATTCGATGAAGCCGCCGCCCATGCGCGAGCGGTCGACATAGGCGGTACGCACCGGCGCCGCCGGCTGCGACGGCCCGTTATAGACCACCGCAGGCTGCTGAAATCCCTGGGCCGCGGCACGATCCAGAGCCGCAAAGACGCATGCGCCGGCCAGCAGCGCCGTGGAGAATGATCTGAACATCGACGTACTCTGTACTGTTTCGTCTGAATGCCGTTCGTTGCGCACAGCCGGTCAGGCCGCCGCGTATCGTCAATAAAGAGCAAAACCCGATCGCTTTGGTAAACAGGGAGGCCGCCGGGATTCACCATCGGCGGACATGGCCGTGGATTTGTCAGCTAGCGTTACTTTTGCGTGAAGGCGCAGGCGCATGGTTAATCGCGCGTTTCAGCGACACGCGAACGTTGCGCCCCTGCGGTTCCTGCCGTGAACGCGATGTTAAATAGCCTCTGCATAGAACTGTTCGCAGTAAAAGGTCAGGGACACTCTCATGCCGGTTCGCAAGCGTTTCCGTATCGAAGAAGCCATCGTCGGCCATATGCCGGAGCCCGACTTCGTGGGCGGCGAGATCGGCCCCAACCACAAGGAAATCATGGACGAGCTCCGCGCGATCCGGGCGCAGATGGCCAACGCCATCCGCACCGGCGGAAACAGCACGGCCAACGCCGCCATCGAAGAATCGGCTCAACGCGAGGTCGCCGAGGCGCGCGCGCTGCTCGAGACCTACCGCGCCCAGATCGAGCAGTGCGAGAAGCTCAAGGTCGAGCTGGACCTGATCCACGACGCGATCAACCGCACCAAGGGCGAGATCGCCACCCTCCATGCCAAGAGCTTCAACGGCGAGGAGATGGCCAAGGTCAACGGCGAGCTCGGCGCGGTCGTCGGCGGCACCGAGCAGGCGACGCAGCAGATCCTCGAGGCCGCGGAGGCCATCGACCAGGCCGCCAGCGCGCTCGGCAAGGTGGACTCGGCCGACCAGCAGAAGATCCTGAGCGAAGAGATCCAGGAGCGCGTGGTCTCGATCTTCGAGGCCTGCAACTTCCAGGACCTGACCGGCCAGCGCATCAACAAGGTCATGACCACCATGAAGTTCATCGAGCACCACATCGTGGTGATGATGGACATCTGGGGCGGCGTCGACGCCATCAAGGCGCATGTGCCGCCGATCGTCGACACCCGCGAGGGCGACGCCAGGCTGCTGAACGGCCCGAAGGCGGAAGGCGATGTCGGCCACGCCTCGCAGGACGACATCGACGCGCTGTTCAACTGAGCCGCCGCGGCCTCTGCAACACGAGATCTCAAACAAAAACGCCGGCGTTCCCGCCGGCGTTTTTCGTTTGTCCCGTTCGGCTGAAGCGGTCCCAAGGGCGTGATGTGTTTCCGCGGAATCGAATCCGGAAGATTCGGGCACGCGCCTTATTCCGCAGCGCGCAGCTTGGAGATTAGCTGCCACCCTCCCCTGGAGGGGGAGGGTCGGCTCACATGGAGCGCAGCGGAATGTGAGCCGGGGTGGGGTGATCTCTCAACTGACACCTGTGTCCGCGGCTTCACCCCACCCCGCTCGCCCGCTTCGCGTGCGATCGACCCTCCCCCTCCAGGGGAGGGTGAGACTGAGATCGCAGCTCCACCGCCGTCATCATCTGCAGTTTGAGATCGAGCAGCCGGTGAGCCTCTGCCCGGTCATGAATGGGAGCATCATGCGCTTCTTGGATATCGCATGACGCTGAAAGGCTCAGGCGCGCGGTCCGCAGCGGACATAGACCATGGTCTGGTAGCGGGTGGCCGCGTCCTTGTCGACGAAGCGGGTGATCAGCACCCGTCCGTCGAACGAGACGACTTCGCGATCCTGCTCGCCGCCGGGAGGGCCGGCCGGACCGATGTAGTTCTTGCCGCCGGCCGAGCCCTTCAGGCGCAGCTCCTGCGGGGTCGCCTGGTCGGCCAGATGCATCACGACACCGCCCGACGTTCCGGCACCGATCACATAGGGCTGCTTGCACTGCGCCAGCGCCATCTTCTCGGTCCGCGCGCGGTCGTTGGGATTGTTGTAGGCGGCGAGGCCCCACTTGCCCACCAGATCCTCCGCGCGAATCGTCGCCGGAACCTCGGGCTCCACGGCGACCTCCGGAGGCGCGGGACTGGAAGGCGAGAGGTTGAAACCGCCCCCGCATGCTCCCAGAAGCGTTGTGAGCGCCGCTGCGATTGCGAGATTGGCAACCGGCCGCGCGCACCGTGAACTCGTCATGGCATCCCCTTAGGAACAAGATCATGGCTGCCCCGTCTGGCAACCAAGCGCAAAACGCGCATCAGAGCAATGACGTCGGATGACGACGCCGCTCCACTAACATGTCTGGCCCGCGACAGCATCCCCCTAACAGCCTGAACAAGCGCTTAACCGGTGCCCCTTGCTTGACAGGAACAGCGCCAAGCCATATTCCGGCGATGGCCTTTAGCACTCGGAGGGCATGATTGCTAAAGCCCCGAGTCACGTGGCCCCACCTGGGCGCCAAATGTGGCCGGATTCAGAAATCCAGACAATCACCGTACCAAAGCACCCGCAAAGGGACCTGTCATGGCCAAATCGAAGTTTCGTCCCCTGCACGACCGCGTCGTGGTTAAGCGCATCGACGCCGAAGAGAAGACCAAGGGCGGCATCATCATTCCGGACTCCGCCAAGGAAAAGCCCTCGCAGGGTGAAGTCGTCGCCGTCGGCCCGGGCGGCCGCGACGAGAACGGCAAGCTGACCCCGCTCGACGTCAAGGTCGGCGACCGCGTGCTGTTCGGCAAGTGGTCCGGCACCGAGGTCAAGCTGGACGGCGAGGAGCTCCTCATCATGAAGGAGTCCGACATCATGGGCGTCGTCGCCTGATCCCGATCCGCCCGGGGCGGCGCCAAGCCGCCCGGGGCAACTAGCGTTGTTCAACCTCGTTCAGGCGACAGGCAGGCGATCACGCCCCTGGCCGTCGGGGTCCACTCCAGGAGAGATTTCAAATGGCAGCCAAGGACGTCAAATTCTCTGGCGACGCGCGCGACCGGATGCTGCGCGGCGTCGACATTCTCGCCAACGCCGTCAAGGTGACGCTCGGCCCGAAGGGCCGCAACGTCGTCATCGAGAAGAGCTTCGGCGCTCCCCGCATCACCAAGGACGGTGTCACCGTCGCCAAGGAGATCGAGCTCGAGGACAAGTTCGAGAACATGGGCGCGCAGATGCTGCGCGAGGTCGCATCCAAGACCAACGACCTGGCCGGCGACGGCACCACCACCGCGACCGTGCTCGCCCAGGCCATCGTCCGTGAGGGCGCCAAGGCGGTTGCCGCCGGAATGAACCCGATGGACCTCAAGCGCGGCATCGACACCGCGGTGGCCGCCGTCATCAAGGACATCGAGAAGCGCGCCAAGCCGGTCGCCTCCTCCGCCGAGGTCGCCCAGGTCGGCACCATCTCCGCCAACGGCGACGCCGCGATCGGCAAGATGATCGCCCAGGCGATGCAGAAGGTCGGCAACGAGGGCGTGATCACGGTCGAGGAGAACAAGTCGCTCGAGACCGAGGTCGACATCGTCGAAGGCATGAAGTTCGACCGCGGCTACCTCAGCCCGTACTTCGTGACCAACGCCGAGAAGATGACCGCCGAGCTCGACGACGTCTACGTGCTGCTGCACGAGAAGAAGCTGTCGGGTCTCCAGGCCATGCTGCCGGTGCTCGAAGCCGTCGTGCAGTCGGGCCGTCCGCTGCTGATCATCGCCGAGGACGTCGAGGGCGAGGCCCTGGCCACGCTCGTCGTCAACCGCCTGCGTGGCGGCCTCAAGGTCGCCGCCGTCAAGGCGCCGGGCTTCGGTGACCGCCGCAAGGCCATGCTCGAGGACATCGCGATCCTGACCGGCGGCCAGCTGATCTCGGACGATCTCGGCATGAAGCTCGAGAACGTCACGATCAAGATGCTCGGCCGCGCCAAGAAGGTCGTGATCGACAAGGAGAACACCACGATCGTCAACGGCGCCGGCAAGAAGGCCGACATCGAGGCGCGCGTCGGCCAGATCAAGGCGCAGATCGAGGAGACCACCTCGGACTACGACCGTGAGAAGCTGCAGGAGCGTCTCGCCAAGCTCGCGGGCGGCGTCGCGGTGATCCGCGTCGGCGGCGCGACCGAGGTCGAGGTCAAGGAGAAGAAGGACCGCGTCGAGGACGCCCTCAACGCGACCCGCGCCGCGGTGCAGGAAGGCATCGTCCCCGGCGGCGGCGTGGCCCTGCTGCGCGCCAAGAAGGCGGTCGGCCGCATCACCAACCCGAACTCGGACGTCCAGGCCGGCATCAACATCGTGCTGAAGGCGCTCGAGGCTCCGATGCGCCAGATCGCCGAGAACGCCGGCGTCGAAGGCTCGATCGTGGTCGGCAAGATCCTGGAGGAGAAGTCCGAGACCTTCGGCTTCGACGCCCAGACCGAGGACTATGTCGACATGGTCGCCAAGGGCATCATCGACCCGGCCAAGGTCGTCCGCACCGCGCTGCAGGACGCCTCGTCGGTCGCCGGCCTGCTGGTCACCACCGAGGCCATGGTCGCCGAGCTGCCGAAGGACGCGGCCCCGGCGATGCCCGCCGGCGGCGGCATGGGTGGCATGGGCGGCATGGGCTTCTGAGCCCAACGCCCATCACCAAGACTTCAGGAAGGCCGCCTCCGGGCGGCCTTCTTTTTGGCGGAGTGTCCCAGTGGGGGTGCAGTGATGGCCGATTGGCGCTACAGCTAGCGCCGATTCCGCTCCCACAAGGATTTTCAGATGCGCGCTATTTTGCTTGCGTTGGCCGTGATTGCAGCGGCCGCGCCGGAACTCGGTTGGGCCCAGAGCAAGAGCGGGACCAAGGCCGCCCCCGCCATCGAGACACGCTATTTCACCGCGATCGATGGCCTGATGGACGGCAATGCCGACGTGATCCTGAAAGAAACGCGCCAGGGCAAGACCGTCACCGCGGCCACGCTCGACGTCTGCTATCCCGTGGCGAAGAATTCGGACCGCAAGGACCGCTTCGTCGTCACCCTCACCGTCAACGGCCAGACCCTGACCGGCGCGACCCAGAGCAACGGCGCCAAGGAGCCGGTCACGGTGAAGCTCAACCGCAAGCCGACCGGCGACACGTTCGAATTCCGCGGCCAGATCGCGATCGGCAAGACCGTCACCGAAGTCGCCTCGACCGACAACTCCGATGTCAGCGAGAAGGAATTTCAGGAGAGCCAGTCGACCGACGACGGCATCAGCGCGCAGCCGAAGGATTTCACCGACGTCTCGCCCGAGGCCGTGTCCGTTCGCCTCAAGCTCGACGCGGTGGCCGACTTCCTCAAGAGCCTGAAGGGCGAGAACGTCGAGGTCTCGCTGTCGAGCCTGATCGTCGGCTGCGACGCGCTGCGCGCGGGCGAGCAGACCATCAGCATGACGGTCGATCCCGAGCGCGCCGGCGCGCTGATCGCCAAGGCGCGCGCCACGACCGGCGTCGTGACCGCCGGCTGGACAGCAGGCACGGTCGAGATGGACCGTACCATCCGCTTTACCGCCGCCGACTGGCGCGACGGCGACAAGATCAATCGCGACAAGCTGGCGGGCGCGATCTCCGACGTCCTGGCCAAGACCTACAACGCCAAGCCGACCGGCGCGGTGTGGAATCCGGTCACCGGCAAGCTGAAGCTGACCTTGAAGCGGCCGAGCCAGCTGATGCCGTCGCTCGAACTGACCGACGTCATCGAGGTCACCGGCCTGGTCTCGACCGACAAGCCCGGCAGCACTGAGGCGCTGATGCTGTGGATCAGCAGCCCGACGACAACGACGATCGACGAGAACTCGTCGGCCAAGCTGATCCTGTCGGATGAATCCTCCGGCGACGAGGAAGGCGACACCCGCGACGACGGCGGTGCCATCGACGAGCTGGCCAAGGTCTTCAAGGCCAAGCGCTGGGACGCGGACAACTCGGTTTGGAAGTAAGGCGAGCTCCGACGGCAAGCGCCGCGATCTCGGTCTCACCCTCCCCTGGAGGGCAGGGCAATCGCGTGTGGCGATCGCCGTTTTGTGCTCGTCTCTCTCCACGTCGTCATGGCCGGGCTTGTCCCGGCCATCCACGTCGGCCGGCATGCTGAGAACGACGTGGATGCCCGGGACAAGCCCGGGCATGACGGAGTAACTAACTTGCAGGATCGTTCGTCGCGACAGCCTGGAATTTCCACATGCGATAGCCCTGCCCTGGAGGGTGGCAGCGGGGCCTGCATTCCGATCGATGCAACTCTGATTTCAGAAAGGCCTGCCTCAGCTCAATTCTCAGTTCGTGTTCAGCCGGAAGCGCAGCGTCTTCGGGCCGATGAAGGTGATCAAATCGCCCTGACGCTTCCAGTTCGTGGCCGCGCTCAGCGCGGCGATCAGCTCGTCGTCGGCCTGGGCACGCGCCGCCGGGCAGTTGCGGTCCTCGATCTGGCCCGCGATGAACACGATGGTGTTGCCAGCGACCGAGAACTGGCCCTTGCCGCCCTTGCACCAGAGCTCCAGCACGGTCTCGCCGTGGTCGCCGATATCGAGATCCGGCACCCGCTTCGAGCCGGGCTGCGGCAGCGCGTCCAGCGTCATTTCCATGCCGAACGGAAACTCCTCCGCCGCCATTGCACCGACGGACATGCTGGACATCGCCAGCGCGACGATCACGCCGGCCATGGTTCGCGTCATGGTTCGCGTCCTGGCTCGCTTCACAACTCGCATCATTCCTCTCGACAGATCATCACGCACGGAGCCCGCCTTGTAGGCGATCGACTCGATGGCTGCCAGCACGGCTCCCGCACAATTGTGGTCCAAACATAGCAAACCCCGCGTCGCCCAGGCGACGCGGGGTTTTTGTCGCAGTCCGTTCGATCGCAATCGGTCTCTGTCTTGAGCGATGGCGCTACTTCAGCACCATCGCGGTGAACGGATAGACATAGGCCTGCAAGGTCACGAACAGGCCGACCAGACAGGCCAGCACGATCGAGTGCAGGAAGACGTAGCGCAGGATCGAGCTCTCGTGGCCGTACCAGTTGGTGGCGGTCGAGGCGACGACGATGGATTGGGCATCGATCATCTTGCCCATCACGCCGCCGGAGGAGTTGGCGGCCGCCATCAGCACCGGCGACAGGCCGAGCTGCTCGGAGGTGATCTTCTGCAGGTTGCCGAACAGCACGTTCGACGCCGTGTCCGACCCCGTCAGCGCCACGCCCAGCCAGCCGAGCAAGGTGCCGAAGAAGGGATAGAGCACGCCTGTCGTGGCGAAGGCGAGGCCGAGGGTGGCGTCGACGCCGGACAAGCGGGTGAGCGTGCCGATCGCGAGCATCGCCGAGATCGTGATCAGCGAGATCGCGCAGAGCCGGATGGTGCGGCCATATTCGGCGATCAGCTTGCCCGGTCCGACACCCATCAGGAAGCCGGAGATGATCGCAGCGATCAGCATGCCGGTGCCGGTGAAGGTCAGGTAGGTGAACGAGAACACCGCGCCCTCCGGCGTCGGCTTGGCAGCCACCGGCGGCATCTTGTTGATCAGCTTGTCGAGCTCGGGCACCGGATAGTTCCACGCGAAGTTCGCGTTCGCCCAGCTCTTGAAGGCGCCGCTGCCCCAGATCAGCATGATGATGCAGACGATGATCCACGGCAGCAGCGCGCCCCACAGTTCGGCTTGCGTCAGCGGCGTGCGGTCGAGCGGCTTCTGCGCGGCCATGGTCGCCGCCGAATCGTCGCGTCCGCGCAGCGCCGGCGACAGCCACAGCTGCCGCGGCTGCCAGACCTTCAGGAACAGGATCAGCGCGCCCATCGAGATCAGCGAGGCGCCGATGTCGACGATCCAGGGATTGATGTAGTTCGAGATCAGGAACTGCGGCACGGCGAAGGAGACGGCGGTGACCAGGATCGCCGGCCAGACGTCCTTCATGCCCTTCCAGCCCGCGAACGCCCAGATCACCCAGAACGGCACGATCAGCGAGAATACCGGCAATTGCCGGCCGACCATCGCGCCGAGGATATAGGGATCGATGCCGGTGACCGAGGCGAGGCCCTGGATCGGCGTGCCGAGCGCGCCGTAGGCGACCGGCGCGGTGTTGGCGATCAGCGACAGGCCGGAGGCCGCGAGCGGCGAGAAGCCCAGCCCGATCAGCACGGCGCCGGTGATGGCCACCGGCGTGCCGAAGCCGGAGGCGCCCTCGAAGAAGGCGCCGAAGGAGAACGCGACGAGCAGCAATTGCAGGCGCCGGTCCTCGGTGACGCCGCCGATCGCGCGCTTCAAGAGCTCGAATCGGCCGGTCGAGACCGTGACCTGGTAAAGAAAGATGACGTTGAGGACGATCCAGCCGATCGGGAAGAAGCCGGTGACCACGCCGAGGAAGGTGGCGCGCAGCGACATGTTGGCGGGCATCGTGAAGACAACGATCGTGATCACGTTGGTGAGGATCACGGCGATGATCGCCGCGATGTGCGCCTTGACCTTGCCGCTGGCGATCAGCACCAGCAGCGTCACGACGGGGACTGCGGCGGCCAGTGTGGACAGCACCGGACTCGCCAACGGATCATAGACTTGGTTCCACATGGTACGTCTCCCCCCACGTTCTTCTTGTTGGACCCGAGCCGGCGGGGCGGACCGGGTCTATCTGCCCAAGGTCAAGCCCGGGCAAGACTGCGCATTCGAGATCACAAACCCGGCAACCGCCCCAATCTGCTCAAATTCTCGCGAAATCTGGCGGCAGCCGCGATGTCTCTTGTATGCAGCATGCTACGGTTTGCCGCATGCGACCGACAAGCCGGCGGTCGCCCGGCACCTTACGACTTTCGTCTAGACAGGCGGTGGCGACTGCGAAATTCTCCCGCCAACTCAGCCCGTTAAGGCCCTTTCTCAGGAGCAGTTCCACTGTGAACAATCTGCGCTCGACCATCGCGACCGTCTGGCGGATCGCCATCCCCTACTTCCGGTCCGAGGACAGACTGGCGGGACGCATCCTGCTCGCCGCCGTCATCGCCATCGAGCTGTCGCTGGTCGCGATCCAGGTGCTGGTGAACCAATGGCAGAACCGCTTCTTCAACGCGCTGCAGGAATACAATTGGGACAGCTTCATCTGGGAGATCGGCGTGTTCGTCGGGCTCGCGGCGATCTACATCCTGCTCGCAATCTACCAGCTCTATTTGAATCAGTGGCTGCAGATCCGCTGGCGGCGCTGGATGACCGAGGTCTATCTGCGGCGCTGGCTGAGCAGCGCCACGCACTACCGCATGCAGCTGCGCGGCGACATCGCCGACAACCCGGACCAGCGTATCGCCGAGGACGTGCAGCTGTTCGTCGACAAGACCCTCAACATCTCGATCGGCCTGCTCAGCTCCATCGTGTCGCTCGCCTCGTTCACGGTGGTGCTGTGGGGCCTGTCCAATGACGCGCCGCTGCAGCTGTTCGGGACGCAGGTTTCCGTACCCGGCTATCTCGTCTGGATCGCACTCATCTACGCGGTGTTCGGCACGGTGCTGACGCATTGGATCGGCGCGCCGCTGGTCAATCTCAATTTCGAGCAGCAGCGCTACGAGGCCGACTTCCGCTTCAACCTGGTGCGGGTGCGCGAAAGCTCCGAGCAGATCGCGCTGTTGCGCGGCGAGGGCGCCGAGCAGGGCCAGCTCACCGACAGGTTCGGCCGGGTGGTGCAGAACTGGTATCAGATCATGAGCCGGACCAAGCGGCTCACGGCGTTCACCGCGAGCTACTCGCAGGCGGCGGTGATCTTCCCCTATGTGCTGGTGGCGCCGGCCTACTTCGCCAAGACCATCCAGATGGGCGCGATCATGCAGACGGCCTCGGCGTTCTCCCAGGTGCAGGGCGCGCTGTCGTTCTTCGTCTCGACCTACCGCACGCTCGCCGACTGGCGCTCCACCGTGGCCCGCCTCGACGGCTTCGACATGGCGATCGAGAGCGCGGCCAAGCTCGCCACGGAGCCGCAGACGATCGATGTCGTCGGCCATTCGGGCGACAGCATCGAGCTGGCCCAGCTGCTGCTGAAGCTGCCGAACGGCCTGCCGCTGATCGCCGCTGAAGGCTTCCGCCTCGAGAGCGGCGAGCGGACTTTGCTGACCGGCCCGTCCGGTGCCGGCAAATCCACCCTGTTCCGCGCCATCGCCGGCATCTGGCCGTTCGGCAGCGGCGCGATCAGCGTGCCCGGCCACGCCAAGCTGATGATGCTGCCGCAGCGGCCATACTTCCCGATCGGCGCGCTGGGGGCCGCCATCGCCTATCCGGCCGCGGCGGACGCATACGGCGCCGATCGGATCAAGGAGGCGCTGGCGGCCGTCGGGCTGCCGCAACTGGCTGACCGGCTCGCCGAGGACGGGCACTGGAACCGGACCTTGTCGCTCGGCGAGCAGCAGCGGCTCGGCATCGCCCGCGCGCTGCTGCATGAACCGGACTACCTGTTCCTCGACGAGGCCACGGCGTCGCTGGACGAGCCGGGCGAAGCCAAGCTTTACCGCGTCATCGCCGAACGCCTGCCGCAGACCACGGTGGTCTCGATCGGCCACCGCTCGACCTTGCACGACTTCCATGACCGCAAGGTCGAACTGATTCGCGACGGCGACCGCTTCACCTTGCGGCCGACGGCGCAGCCGGCGGAGGCCCCGGCGGAGGGAGCCGAGTAAGGCAATCCTGGCGTGACAGGCCTCGCAGGCGCGGCGATCTCGATCTCACCCTCCCCTGGAGGGGGAGGGTCGATCGCACGCGAAGCGGGCGAGCGGGGGTGGGGTGAGCCGCGGACACCGGTGCGGGTGGAGAGATCTCGCCACCCCGGCTCACGTTTCGCTTCGCTCGCCGGGAGCCGAACCCCTCAAAGCGGCGCTGTCGCATATGAGATGCAGGGCTATCGCGGCGAACGATCCTGCAAGTTATTTGCTCCGTCATGCCCGGGCTTGTCCCGGGCATCCACGTCGTTGTCAGCACGCCGACCGACGTGGATGGCCGGGACGAGCCCGGCCATGACGACGTGGAAAGATGAGCGCAAAACCGCAGAGGCTGACCTCCAAGAAGCGCGTGGCAGAATCGGGACCGTACACGGGGCCTCCATCATCTGCGTCCGCGGGATCCCATGATGCTCTCGACAACAAGACCCCAAAAAAGCAGAAGGGCGGCAGATTGCTCTGCCGCCCTTTGCCTTGGAGAATTCGATCCGCCGTGAGGCGACTTACTTCAGGTTGCTCATCGCGGTCAGGTCGACCGAGAGCTTGGCGATGCCGGTCGCGCCGCACCACTTGGAGCCGACGCCGGTCGGGTTGATCGCGGTCACGTTGGTGGTGCCGCTGCCGGTGAAGTCGCTGGTGAAGGCGTTGCAATCGCCCTTCGACAGGTTGGTGTCGGAGTAGCGCAGGTCCAGCGTGAAGACCTTGTAGGTGAAGCCGACGCCGATGTTCCAGGTGTTGTAGTCGGCATACTTGATGCCGTTCGGGAAGGCGGCGGTGCCGTAGAACGAGTCGGAGGTGCCGAACCACTGGCGGCCGAACTCACCCGACACATACATGCCGACGCCGCTGGAGCCGAAGGTCGTGCTGGGGGCAGTGAACTTGCCGGTGACCGAGGCGTAGTTGCCCCAGGCGCCGGTGTTCAGGAAGCTGGGCGTGTAGAACTCGGTGACGCCGAACGTCCACATGTCGTTCACGGTGTAGTTCATCTTGCCGTAGACTTCGAAGAACGAGACGTCCTTCTTCATCACGTTCAGGTTGGTCAGCGTGTTGGCCTGGCACTCGGCGCTCAGGGCGCGGCCGGCGAAGTCGGTGGTCGCGCCGCCGCCGTAGTAGCAGGTGCCGCCCGGATACAGGTAACCCCAGACGCCGATGTCGAAGGCGAAGGCGCCGAAGGTCGGGCGGATACCGCCGTAGATGTCGATCTCGGCCGCGGCGCGGTTCGGGAAGGAGATGCTCTCACCGGCGACGCCGATGTACAGCTGCAGGTCCTTGTTGACGTTGTAGCGCGGCTCGAAATAGGCGGCGACCGACGGCTTGTGGTTGGACTGGGTCACGCCGCGGAAGACGTAGTCGTTCATGATCGCGGCGCCGAACGCGATGTCCCAGGGATCGAAAGCGGCCACCGGCGGCGGAGCCTTGTAGGCCTTCACCGCCATGTCAGCGGCCGAGGCCGAACCCGAAACCATTGCCAGCGCCGTTGCCAACAAAGCCAACTTCTTCATGAACGTTCCCCATCACCCGAATTTCGAGCACCGGTCCGATGTTCGGCCCCCCAGGGCACAATCAAGACCATCTGCGTCATACAGTCTCGATTTGTGACAGCGTCTCGCCGCAGGTGAAGCAAAAAAGCGCGGCATCTGCCGCCTTTTTGGGCGATTTGACAATTCTACGGCAGGTTGCCGTCGGCCTGTTGCATTTGAACAACAAGTTTCTGTGGGTGAAATCCCCGTGGCGTGCACAAAACCGCGAGATCGTGGCGCTCGGTCCTCACATTCGACCACCGACGGCAATGCGGATTCGCCCGGTCGTAGATTTACGGGGACAGCCCCCGCACCGGGGTGAGTCGACGCGCGAGCCCGTCAAAAGCAAAGAGGCCGCAGCGGTGGCGCTGCAGCCTCGGTCGTCCATCGATCGTCGTGCCCCCAAGTCTGATCCTGGGGTCTGATCCTGGGGTCTGGTCCTGCAGTCTGGTCCTGGCGGCCTGCCCTGACCAGCGCAGAAGCCGGTATCAGCTCTCGGAGGTCGTGCCTTGCTCGCCGTCGTGGGCCGGCTCGCTCGGCGTCGCCCAGCTGGTCTCGGAGGCCTGTTCGGTCTCGTGCGTCTCGGGAGCCTCGACCAGCGGCGCCATCTTCTTCGGAGCGCGCTTCTTGGCCGCCTTCTTCGGCGCGGCCGGCGCCTTCGCGGCGGACTTCGGCGCAGATTTGGCAGGAGCCTTGGCGGCCTTCTTCGCCGGAGCCTTCGCCGCCTTCTTGGCGGCGGCCTTCTTGGCCGGAGCCTTGGCAGCCTTCTTCGGCGCCGCCTTCACGGCCTTCTTCGCCTTCTTGGCCGGAGCCTTCGCAGCTTTCTTGGCGGACTTCCCAGCCTTCTTCGCCGACTTGCTCGCCTTCTTCGCGGCCTTCTTGGCCTGCGCCATCAGCTTCTTTTCTTTCTTCTCTTTCTTGTCCTTCTTCGACTTCTTGTCCTTCGCCATCGAAACCTCCTGTTGCCGCCGATCGGTCAGATCATCCGGCGGGACGGGCCGGCAAGCCGCTCGCGCCCGTCGCTCAATTCATTTCCGGACGCGGACCGCCCGTCGCCCAGTCGAGAAGTTCAACGGTGTGGACGACAGGGAGGGTTGTGCCGCTGGCAATCTGCATCATGCAGCCGATATTGCCCGCCGCGATCACATTCGGCCTGACGCTCGCGATGTTGGCGACCTTGCGATCGCGCAGTCTCATCGCGATGTCGGGCTGGAGAATGTTGTAGGTCCCCGCCGAACCGCAACACAGATGACTCTCCGGTATATCTTTCACCACGAATCCGGACTTGGAAAGCAATTCTTTCGGAATGCTCGTGATTTTCTGCCCATGTTGCAGCGAACATGCGGAGTGATAGGCGACCGTGATGTCATCATGCGTCGCCTGAACGTTCAGCTCGAGCGTCGCGAGATACTCGCTGATGTCCTTGGCCATCGCCGACACCGCCGCCGCAGGCGCTGCGAATTGCGGGTCTTCGCGCAGCATATGGCCGTAGTCCTTGATGACGGTGCCGCAGCCGGACGTCGTCACCAGGATCGCGTCGAGGCCGCCGCGCTGCGCCTCCGCGGTCCACACCGCGATGTTGGCTTTCGCCCGCGCCTTGGCGTCGTCGTCCTGCCCCATGTGATGGGTGAGCGCGCCGCAGCATTGCTCGTCCTTCACCAGCACCACCTCGACGCCGTGCCGCGTCAGCACATTGATCGCAGCCTGGTTGATGCGCGGCGCCAGCGCCGCCTGCGCGCAGCCCTGCAACAAGGCCACACGGCCACGCCGCGCGCCCTGCGCCGGAAACACCGAGCCGCCCGCCGGCCCCGGCGCCGGCAGCGGCGCTGACGGTGCGAGATCGAGCATCGCCCTGACGCGCCGCAGCACGCTCGGCGCCGGCCCCGTGGTCTGCGATCTTGCCGGCAGCAGCGCCTTGAACGGCCGGGCGAACCGCGCCAGCGTCATCGCCAGGCGAAACTCGCGCGGCCGCGGCAGCACATAGGCCAGCACGGCGCGAAGCCACCGGTCCATCGGCGCACGCTGATAGGTCGCCTCGATCCGCCCTCGCGCCTGGTCGACCAGGTGCATGTAGTGCACGCCGGACGGACAGGTCGTCATGCAGGACAGGCACGACAGGCAGCGGTCGATGTGCTTGACGACGTCGGCCGTCGGCGCCTGCTCCTTCTCCAGCATCTGCTTGATCAGGTAGATGCGGCCGCGCGGGCTGTCGAGCTCGTCGCCGAGCAGCACATAGGTCGGACAGGTCGCGGTGCAGAAGCCGCAATGGACGCAGGCGCGCAGGATCTTGTCGGCCACCGCGATATCGGGATCGGCCAGCTGCGCCAAAGTGAACTCGGTCTTCATGCCACAACGCTCCGGCGCATCCGCCCGCGGTTGAGAATCGTCTTGGGGTCGAAGGACACGCGAACCCGCTCCTCCAGCGCGGCGACGCCCGGCGGCTGCGGATGGAACACGTCGACGGCGAGCCGCATCTCGTCCCACGCCCGCAGCAGCATCGCGTGGCCGCCCGCGGCGTCCGCGAGCTTGCGCACCACGCCCGCCGAGGCATCCGCCTGCGGCGGCAGCGCCGCCCAGATCAGGCCGCCGCCCCAGTCATAGATCACCTCGCCGCCGGTCTGTTTCACCAGCGCCTGCCCGATATCAGCGCCCGACACCGGCGGGCAGACGATCCGCCACACCGGCCACGCCCCGAGCGTGCCCTGCGCCGCGAACGGCAGCACGTCGCGGATGGCGCTCCACGCGTTGGCCGAGACGTCATCGGCGATGATCTCGGCCGCGCCGAACGTCGCGAGCAGCTTCGTCAGCGAGCCCGCGCGATGCACGGCGGAGGCCGTGATGCCCTCCAGCCGGATCAGCGTGACCGCCTCGCCCCGCGTGCCGATCGCGCCGAGCCCGTCCACCTCGGGCCGCATGGTCGAGGCCGGCAGATGCGCCGCGCCCGAGACGTCGAACGGCGAGCCCAGAGCCGCCGTCATCGCCCGGTTGGCCCTGAGATCGTCGAGCCCGCGCAGCACCAGCGTCCGCTCCGCCTCCGGCCGCGGCATCACCTTCAAGGTCGCCTCGGTCATGACCGCGAGCGTGCCCCAGGACCCCGCCAAGAGCTTGCAGAGATCATAGCCGGTGACGTTCTTCACCACCTTGCCGCCGGTCTTGAAGCTCTCGCCGAAGCCGGACACGGCGTAAGCCCCGAGCAGATGATCGCGCACCCCGCCGGCCCGGATCCGCCGCGGCCCGGCCAGCCCCGCCGCGATCATCCCGCCCAGCGTTCCCCGCCCCGTGGTGCCCAGCAGCGGCCCCGTATCCATCGGCTCGAACGCGAATTGCTGGCTCTTCGAATCGATCAGCGACAAGAGGTCGCCCAGCGGCGCCCCGGCCTGCGCCGTGATGATCAGCTCGTTCGGCTCATAGGAGACCACCGCGCTCAGCGCCGACAGGTCGAGCACGGCATTGGTCGCCGTCACCTGCCCGATCCCGCGCTTCGAGCCATGCCCGATCACCTCGATCGGCTGCTCATCGGCCATCGCCGAGCGGACCACCTCCTCCACATCGGCTGCGTTCCGTACTCTGAGGGCGTCCACCACTGCTCGCCTTGCTTGTTGATGATGGCAGGCGGCCGCACGCGCGGCCACCTGCGTTGGAGTCGTTCTAGAGCATGATGGGCGAAAAGGGCAGCCCGGTGTGGCGAAAAGATCGTGCGCGGACAAGGAGATGAGAGGGAACGACGGACACGCCGGGCGGACCATTCGCGGTCTTGGAGCGCGGACTCGCCAGGACCGCCGCCGTCATGACACGAGCCATCACCCCACGAGCGGCGCGCCCCCTCTCCCCGTCCTTCACGGGGAGAGGGTCGGGGTGAGGGGCGCCGCACGGGTGGTGCATGTGTAGTCCGTAGGGCGGGTCAGCGCAGCGTAACCCGCCGACCTTTCGCGCCACACGGCGGATGACGCCTTCGGCTCATTCCGCCCGACCCGCTTCTCGTGCGAGATCGCTCCAAACGTGCTAGCGTATTGGCATGGCTCCAAAGAGACCCGCATCGAAAAAGACCAAGGCCCGCGGCTTCGTGATCGGCAGCGCGCGCTATCGCACGATCAGCGCCGTCGAGGGGATCGAGTATTCCCCCACTATGAAGGCCGCATCGTCTACAATGGGCAAGCCCCTGTCCCCTGAGGAACGTCGGAAGTCGATCATCGAAGCCTATCGCAAGCCTTAGGCTGCGATAAAACCGCGACGACGATGAACGGTGCGACGATTCGGATCGATCGGATTTGATGCGACTGGACGGGATGCACATGAAGCTTGTGATGGGGATATTGGCCGCCGCGCTCGTCCTGGCCGGCATGGGCGCGGGCCGGGCGACGGTGCGCATCGCCGACGACCCGGGCGGACGCATCGGGACGTATGTCGACAAATTCAAACTGCTGCGCGACTCCGGCGAGCACGTCATCATCGACGGGATCTGCGGGGGCGCCTGCACGATCGTGCTAGGGACCCTTCCGCGCGACAGGATCTGCGTCACCCCGCGAGCCGTGTTCACGTTCAGGGAAACTGACGATCTGGGGCCCTTTTTTCGTCCTGTCCCGAACCCGGAAGCAACGCGGATGCTGTTTGACCTCTACCCGGCCCCGATCAAACGATGGATCACGCGCCAGGGCGGCCTGACCGCACATCCGATCTTCCTTCGCGGCAAGGAGCTCCAAGCGCTCTATCGGCCTTGCGCAATCAACGTCCCGGCCGGCGGCGGGCCGCGGTAGACGGATTGTCTAATTAGTTGCACTGTCACCGTCACCCAAGGAAGTTTCCCGATTGTTAGGCAGCGACGGCTCGTGTCCGCCGAAAAGCCAACGTCTTCAGCACCTCTGCCTACCTGTTCCTGGGACGTGTTAGCGAAGCATAACCGCCCCCGCTTCTCGAACCGCGGCAGATTTCGCATTCGGCCCGTCCGCCCCACCCCGCCGCTAGCGCGACGACCAATCAGAACTGTATCAAAAGACGCAATTGTCCTTACCGAACAGCTTCTGGATCTTACTTATGCTGGCTCCCGGGGCCGCCAAGTCGACTACAGCTAGATTGCGTCTTGCTCGGGAGCAACTTACGTAGAACAGGTTTCGAGTTCTTTGAAGTCGCGCCTCGCTTGAATCGCTGCCGGCTAGCATATTTCCGAACGAGTATTGGCTCCAGTTGGCTCCGACATCATCGAGAACGACCATTACAGTATCAAACTCGTCGCCCTTCACACCGTGCTTGGTCGAATAAGGAAGGTTTCTTTCCAACACTCCGCGATAAGCCGAAACCTCCCTAAACGGCACTGAAAACAGCGCCTTAAAAAACGTGCGATCCCTTTCGGAATCAGGGTCATTAGCGATGTTGCCACATACTTCAGGATTGAGCCAGTAATTGAGTTGGTCGAGAAGCGGCAGAAGGTCGACATCGCGTACGTACCTTAGTACGTCGCCGATACTCGCGTCGGCAACCACCAACGCCGCGAGTTTATCTAGCACTTCTTTGACCCGCTTCTTATCCTTTTTCGAAGCAACCACCCGCTGATTGCGATGAAGCAAAGATATTACAGTGCCGGCGTCATCGCTTTTCCAGGCCGTCACTAGTCCATCGATCTCATTACATAGGAATTTTCCATTAACATCTTCCCCGGCCTGGAACTGCTCCTGCGAGAAGCCCCCCCGCTGGTTGTATGCAGCAAATAGATTTTCGTATCCGGCCTTACGCGCGATCAGACGGTGCGTCAGAAAAAGCACGCGGAGATCGCGATCAGCAAACTGCCATGAAAACTTTTCACGGACCAAGGCTTTAGCGACGTCGACAACTTCGTCGGCGTTAGCCCGATGGAGGTTGAGATAGATGGCCGACCCAACCTGATTCCTACCCGCTGGCCTTTGCTTGATGTCGGAGCGTATTCCGTTGAGAACGTCGATAACCGTCGTTGCGCAACGGAAGTTTTCTTCCTTTTGTATAAGCTCCAGCTTTGCCAAATACCCTTCAGACAACTCGCCGACGCCATCGGAGTAGATGCTCTGCATTTTGTCGCCAAAGAAACCTATGACCGGCGGACTCTTCGTAACCAAAATGCAGTCGAGCAATGAAGAAATAACCTTTTCGTTTGTGTCCTGATACTCGTCCACAAAGATGTACGGATATTTTGCTGCGACGAGTCGCGACAGCATGGGATATGTTTTGAACATAACCTGCGCTACTTCCAGGAGATCATCGTGAAAGATGCGTCCTTCAAGAAAATTTCCACCGCGATCCGAGTACGAGATCCCTTGAACCTCTGCTAGAGCAGATTTCAGTTCGGCCGGATCTTTTCTACGCTTACTTTTGGCGGGTAGCCGCTCGTTGACAAGCTCAACCGCCACCTTCAATTCATTTTGAAACGGCTTTATCGAATTCCAGAGGAAGTCGTGAATCGTAGACACCTTAAAAAGATCGTCACCCTCCGTTCTCTCGATGATTTCGTTCTTCGCGACATTCGTGAACGTAATACAGGCGACGTTCTGTGAATTAGCAACCAATCGGCGCCGCTGACTACCACGAATTTGATTCAAGGTTCGGATAAGAGATGCGGTCTTGCCAGATCCCGCACCTGCGTCGAGCAAGAAACTCTTCCGTTCCTCAACGCACCTTTTGATCTTTTCATCAGCCTCAGTGGTCTTCATGTTCAAGACCCTTGCTGCGCAAGCCATTCAAGGCCATCGGAGATGTATTTAGGGATATCCCAGCCTCCGTGAGCAACCAAGTCCAGCGCAAAATCCACCTTAGGCAGTCGCGCACACAGCTCGTATGCACTCGCCACCAAATCCTTGGTTGCGACTTCGTCGAATAGCTTGCCCGACGCGAGCAAATTAGTATGGTTGCTTTTCAACCAGTCAACGTTAGCATAGACAAACGCCTCCTCAAAGGAGCGACCACAACTTCCATTTTCCTCCACCTGATATGACACCTGAACGCGCCCTTCCGTTTTAGCGGGCGCATCACATGACATTAGGTCTGTCAACACGCTTTTGCCCGGCAGCCAACTTTTCAATGCTGCATTGCTGGTACTTTTCCCATCCGCAACCGGGCATTTTTTTCCATCGTCGTCTACAGAGTCCAAGTCAGTAATCAGGAGCGTCGGCACACCGAGAAAGTCGATCAGAGGCTTGAAAATATGCGCATAAGCGCCACCCACTTCGGAAATGCTTATGTACTGGCTTGCCAAAAACGACCCAACCTTCTTGCTTGCAAATTTCTCGATCATAAGCGGCAACAATAAGCGTTCGACCTGACCTTCGACGAATATAGCCTTATCGGCAAAAAAGAGTTCGCAATGCGTGCTCTTCATGTAGCGCCGCAGGAAATTTAGGACGGTACCATCATCCTTACCGAGCGGCAACGCCGACAAATCCTTTACGGAAACCTCATGTCCCTTGCGCTTGAAGTAACGGATGGGATCAAAATCCGACCCCGACACCATATGGGACGAGTGCGTAGAAAGAATGACCTGCGCGGTAACGCCGTCGGTGTGCTCAAGCGCCCTTGATATCTCTCTAATGAAGACACTCTGCATTTGCGGATGAAGGTGAGCCTCAGGCTCCTCCAAGGCGATGATATGGACCCGCGGCTTATCCTTAGGCATAGACTCTAGAGCCGCTCGAAACGATTCCAATTGGAGCACAATGAAAATTAGATTTTTGTAGCCTAAGCCATTGTACTTCTCCGGAAGCTCGTACTTCGTGACGACACCCCCGATAGAAGTATGCTCGCTCGCGTAGTAGATTCGCGTGCTATCTCGATAGATTTTCTCTGCCGTCATTTCAGCTTTGATCAACAGATCAGGTGATGCGTGCCCCTGAGGATAGCCGAAGGTTTTGAGCCTCCCTGTAAGCCGTCCAAAAGCTCCCACGTATTTTCCGGTGAGAATTTCGGAGCTACTCTTGATAGCATCTTCGATGTCTTTGGCGCCTTCGACATGCTCCACCTTATAGTAGCGGTTGTAGTGATCATGTAGGAGCCGCGACAGCTTTGCAGCGCCGGTCGCCTCCTCATCATCGAGATGCCGCTGTGCTGAAATTGTATCGATCTTAATAAGCCGATTGAGCACCTCGTTGCTATCGAGCGCCTGCGCCTTTGAACCATCTTCGGAGATCTTGTAAGTCTTTACTTTGTAATAGAGCTGAAGGTTTCCGGCCAGAAACTCGAAGAGCGTCTGCGCCTTGTCAGTGCGGGCCTTGAAGTCAACCCACAGACCTCTTGCATTATCAATTGCGTATTCGATGCGGACAGCTATCACGTCACTGGTAACTTCAAGGGACATGAGCAACTCGTTCGCAACGACCAAATCTGCCGTTTCGTCCGCATAGCGGAATTTAAGCTCCATCCTGATGCTTGGGGCGAACCGGCGGAGCAATTTTATTGCATCCTCCTCACTGGCTATCGCAGTCAGCCTGGACTCCATATGCGCGAAGTCTTTCCGGCGGGCATGCGCGAAGTCATGGATAGAAAATCTTCGTCTAAGCTCTCCGCCAGCTCCAACAAATAGTTGCAGGGCTTCCATGACCGAGGTCTTACCGCTGTTGTTCGGTCCGACGAGCACCGTCGTCGTCTTATTTCTAGCCAAGTCAATCGAGAATCGTCTCAACAATCGAAAATTTCTGATACAAATGCGCTCAAGCCTCATGCGCCCTCCAGCCGATCAGCGCTTCAAACGCCGATTTTTTTCATTTTATACAACCATCACGTGCAGGGGTCCATAGCGCCTTTAATCGGGCAAAAAGTGCCCGTGCGATCTTGCAGTGGTCTCAGCGTGTAATGGGGTCCGCAACAGTACTTTCGCTTGCGCTGGAAAACTAGTTTCGCGTGCGCTTTCATCATCGACGGCCAATTTGTCCCGGATGCCCACTTTTTGTATTTCGTTTTAACGGAAATCATGATATGACTCGTTCATCCCACCCCTCCGAGAGGGGCGTACGCGCGGTCGTCACGATACGTGGGGTGGGGATGTGGTGGCCGTGTCGGGTCGCAGCGTGGCTTCGTGTCGCGCCGACGAACGAGTCCGATGCGGACGTGAAATCGTGTGGGCCTGGCCTCCCGGTGCTGAGGTCAAGCCGGCGATGACGCCTCGGTGCGTCGCGTCGGCGACGGGGACAAGAACGCCGATCCCCGGGGCGAGCACGTATAAGCGTTAAGACCGCCACGCGGGGAATGCCGGATGTTCGGCTGAACCTGTGGTGACTGCCGCCTGCTTTTTTGTTGCAGGCGGGCCATGGGTGAGGCCTTCACCCGGCATTCCCCGTGCCCTCTCGATTGGTTTTGGAGGGCGGACGGTTGCATCACCTGGGCGGAGGACGCCGCGGGATTGCGGGCGTGTGTCTGAGGGGTGGAATGTGGAGGGAGGCAGGCTCTCTCCACCGTCATTCCGGGGCATCGCGCAGCGATGAGCCCGGAATCCATAACCACGAGCGGATGTTGTTGGAGCGAGATGGAGCTGCCGACGTGCCTCACATAGCGGCCTGTGGTTATGGATTCCGGGCTCGCCCTGCGGGCGCCCCGGAAGGACGTGGAGAGAGAGTGTGGGTGCGATCGAGCAGTCGCCGTGCGTCAGAGGGGACGATGGATGAGTGGGGCAACCTCTCTCCGCGTCATTCCGGGGCATCGCGAAGCGATGAGCCCGGAATCCATATCCCCGAGCAGATGTTGGTGGAGCGAGATGGAGCTGCCGGCGTGCCTCACTCAACGGGCTGTGGTTATGGATTCCGGGCTCGCCCTGCGGGCGCCCCGGAATGACGTGGGGAGAGAGTCTTCACATCAGCGGGCCGTGTGGTCTGCGAGGCGGGATGCGAAATGCTTGGACGACTCTCTCAGCGTCATTGCGAGCGCAGCGACGTGTCCGCCGAAGCTCGAAGAGCGAAGGCGGAAGCAATCCAGAGTCCCGCCTACGCCCCTGGATTGCTTCGCTGCGCTCGCAATGACGTGGAGAGGCCGGTGGCTTTTTCAGAACCGCGGCAGATCCGGGAACGCCAGCTTGCCGGCATGGACATGCATCCGACCCAGCTCCGCGCAGCGGTGCAAGGTCGGGAACACCTTGCCGGGGTTCAACAGCCCCTGGCTGTCGAACGCGCATTTCACGCGCTGCTGCTGGTTGAGGTCGATCTCGGTGAACATGTCGGGCATCAGGTCGCGCTTCTCGATGCCGACGCCGTGCTCGCCGGTGAGGACGCCGCCGAGCTCGACGCAGCAGCGCAGGATGTCGGCGCCGAAGGCCTCCGCACGCTCCATCTCGCCGGGCTTGTTGGCATCGTAGAGGATGAGGGGATGCAGATTGCCGTCGCCGGCATGGAAGACGTTGGCGCAGCCGAGCTGGTACTTGTCCGACAGCTCGCGGATGCGCGCCAGCGCCTTGGGCAGCGCGCCGCGCGGGATGGTGCCGTCCATGCAGAGATAGTCCGGCGAGATGCGGCCGACCGCGGGAAACGCCGCCTTGCGGCCGGCCCAGAACAGGTTGCGCTCGGCCTCGGAGGTCGAAATCCGGCAGGTGGTCGAGCCGCAGCCGTTGGCAATGGCCTCGACACGGCTGATCAGCTCGTCGACCTCGACGCCGGGGCCGTCGAGCTCGATGATCAGCAGCGCCTCGACGTCAAGCGGATAGCCGGCATGGACGAAGGCCTCAGCGGCGTGGATGGCCGGCTTGTCCATCATCTCCATGCCGCCGGGGATGATGCCGGCGCCGATGATGCGCGCGACGCATTCGCCGGCGGCCTCGACTTGCGCGAAGCCGACCATCAGCGCGCGCGCCGTCTCCGGCTTTTGCAGGATGCGCACGGTGACCTCGGTGACGACGCCGAGCAGGCCCTCCGAGCCGGTGATCAGGCCCATCAGGTCGTAGCCCGCGTTCTCGGTGCACTTGCCTCCGATGCGCAACACCTCGCCGTTGATCAGCACAATCTCGCATCCCAGCACGTTGTTGGTGGTCATGCCGTATTTGAGGCAGTGCACGCCGCCGGAATTCTCCGCGACATTGCCGCCGATCGAGCAGGCGATCTGCGACGACGGGTCGGGCGCGTAGTAAAAGCCGGCATGCGCCACCGCCTGGCTGATGGCGAGGTTGGTCACGCCCGGCTCGGTGACGACGACACGGTTGTCGAAATCGATCTCGCGGATGCGTTTGAACTTGCCCAGCCCAAGCAGCACGCCGTCGGCCAATGGCAGAGCGCCGCCGGACAGCGACGTGCCGGAGCCGCGCGGAACCACTTTGATGCCTTGCTGATGGCAGTATTTCAGAACCTGCGAAACCTGTGCCGTGGTCTCCGGCAGCACCACCACCATCGGCGGCTGGCGATACGCCATCAATCCGTCGGACTCGTAAGGCAGCATTTCGGCGGCGCTGTCGATGACGCCCTCGCCTGGGACAATCGCGCGCAGTGCAGCAACGATCTCGCCGCGGCGCGCCAGCACCGCCTGATCAGCCTCCGGCATCATGATGGCCATCGCGCGCGTCTCCTGACCTCGATTTCGACCGTCATATCAACCACAACCGCGGCGCTTTGGGTAGGCGGCCGCGGCCGGTTTCGCTGTTTGCTGCCGCGCAAAGTTCGCGGCGATCAAATGAACCCTATCCCGATGGACGGCTTGTCTGAGGGCGGAGGCCATGCAACAAACCTGCGCACGATTTTTGTCTCGAAACCACAGAGCCTGATCCATGAAGAAACTGACTTTGACTGCGCTCGTCGTGATCGCCTCGTCGTCGCTGGTGTCCGCCGCGCTGGCGCAGGATGCCGCCGCAGGCAAGACCTCGTTCAACAAGTGCCTGCCGTGCCACGCGATCGGCGAAGGCGCGAAGAACAAGGTCGGCCCGGAACTGAACGGCCTCGACGGCCGCAAGTCGGGCACCGCGCCGGACTACAATTATTCGGAAGCGAACAAGAACTCCGGCATCACCTGGAACGAGGCGACCTTCAAGGAATACATCAAGGATCCGAAGGCCAAGATTCCCGGCACCAAGATGACCTTCGCCGGCATCAAGAACGAGACCGAGGTCAACAACCTCTGGGCCTACATCTCGTCGTTCGACAAGGACGGCAAGCAGAAGCAGTAAGCGGCGGCGCGCCACGCGCTCTGCCCTCGAAGCCCCGGCCGCGCGCCGGGGCTTTTTCGTTTTCAAGGCGCGGCCGCCGCGGTGGCCGTGAGCGCGCCGACCATGCGGTCGACCTCGCCGGCGACGAGCTCCGGCACGGCGTTCTGGACCATATGGCCGAGGTCGGGCACGACGATGAGCCGCGTCTGCGGCAAGGTTCGCGCGAGCTGGCGCGCATGAATGTCGGTGTAGACGGTCTTGTCGGCGTCGCCGGCCAGGATCGTGACGGGGACCTTGATCTCGCCATAGCGCGGCGCCTGCTCGATGACCGCCTGCTTCAGGGTGACGAGGTCGAACGCGTTGGCGAGGAATTCGCGGGGCCGCAGCAGCAGTGGCGTCGCGCTCTGGTCGACGAAATCCTCCGGCATCTGTTGCGGTGCAAACACGCCGCGGGCGCCGGGGCCCATCAGGGCAAGCCCGAGCGGCAAAGTGATGGTGTGGGCCAGCAACGGGCCGATGACGGGCGTCGTCACCGCGGCGTTGTACTGGCCGACCCCGCCGCGCCAGGGATAGGCGACCGGCGCCAGCATCACGAGCCCGGCAACGCGGTCCGGGAAATCCAGCGCCATGCGCAGCCCGAGCGCGCCGCTCCAGGAATGCACGACCAGGATGACCGGGCCGGCGCCGATCCGGCCGAGCGCCTCGTTCAGCATCCGGGCCTGGGCCGCCGGGGTGGAATCCTCCGGCCTGACGCGCGGGCTCCAGCCATGGCCGGGACGGTCGACCAGCAGCACCCGGTGGCGCTCCGCCAGCATGTCGCCGAGCGGCTTGCGCATCGCCTCGAGGTTCGAGCTCGCGCCGTGCAGCAGCAACAGGGGAGGCTTTTCGCTGTCGCGCGGACCGATATCCACAAGATTGATGGTGGCGCCGTCGACGTCGATGGCCTGCCCCTTCGCCGGATAGCGGCGCTCGACGAGCGCGACGCCAGCCCGGGTCATCGCCGCGAGCACGGCCAATGCGCCCACTAAGAACATTGAAATCATTGATAGTTTTCTGCCTGTCACAAAGACAGTTACGGGCTGAAAAGACGAGAGTTGCAGATCCAGCGGCGGTGCTGGGCCGTTTCAATAAGGAATCCTGTCATCACGGCGTCGTCGGCCATTTTATAACCATGGTCGGGACTTTTCCTCGCAATCGGCTGATGGCCGTGAATTACTTACGGTTGGGTCATTGCAGGATGTCACCTGCGATCACCGGCCCTGCGTTTAGTTTGGTGTTTTGGGAGGGGGTACCCGATGAGCTTTCGTTCAAGCGAGTCAGCGATCGACGAGATCGTCGCGAGCTGCAATGGCGATCTGCGTGGCGCGCTGAAGGCGCTGCTGCTGGTCAACGAGCATCTCGAGGCCGAGATCGCTCAGCTCTATGCCGCAGCCGCGCAATACGGCATGCCGGACCGCCGCAGCACCGCGTTCCACTAAGCGGACCGACCGGGCGCAGTCGCGCCGATCAGTCCTCCTGTGTCAGGTCCTTGTTCGGGCACGCGTTGATCGTCGATCGCGCCAGCTTGGCGTCGTCCTTCGACTTGAACGGCCCCGACGCGAACCAGATGTCCCCGATGATGACGGGGTTGCTGGTCACGATCTCGCAGCGATCGGTGGCACGGTTTCCGACCACCCAGAACAGACCGTCCGCCTGCGCGGCGGCCGCCGTGATTCCCAGAGCTGTCAGCCCCACAAGCGCCGCCGTCAGTCCTGCACGCCTCATTGCGCCGTCTCCTCGCCAGATCTCCTCCGGTGAACGGCAGGTGGGATGGCGCGGTTCAGCCGGCAAGCACGGCCGTCCGAACATGGTTAACCGGCGGTTAAGGCTAGATGTCGCGGCCTTCGACCTTTTCGGTCAACGATTTGACCAGATCCGGCACCTTGTCGAGGTGCGGATTGACCTCCAGCGCCTTGCGGAAGGCATCCAGCGCCCGTTTTTCCTCGCCGAGGTCCTGCATGATCATGCCGAGGCCGGCGAGCGCGCCGAAGTGCCGCGGCTCGCGCACCAGCACCTGCTGGATGTCGGCGAGCGAGCGGCCGTAGTCGTTCTGCAGGTAATAGATGGTCGCCCGCCGGTTCCAGGCCTCGACATAGTCGGGACGGAGCTTGATGACGGAATCGAGCAGCTTGAGCGCGACCTCGTTCTGCTTGGCGTCCATCGCGGCCTTGGAGCGCGCCATCAGCAGCGCGACGGTGTCGCTGGGGGTCTGCAGCCAGATCGCCCAGATCCGGGCCTCCACATGCTTGGCGCTGATCTCGTCGGGCGCGGCCTTCAGCGCTCCGAACAAGAAATCGAGCCCCTTGGTCTTGTCGGCGCCGACTTTGGGCAGCTTCGACGGCGCTTCCGGGGGTTTTGGCTTGGCGCCCGATCGCGGCTCACCCTGCGCGAACGCAAGGTGCGGTATGCAGATGACAGCGGCGGCGAGAAGAATCGCCAGGGAGGAGCGTTTTGCCATGCGGCAAGTCTAAACGCAGACAGCGCGCCCTGCAAAGCAGAGCGCGCGTCAAAGACCTGTGAGCAGGTGAGGCTGGCGCGAGCCGGATCAGCCTTCGGATCAGCCCTGGCGGGCCTTGAAGCGGCGCTGGACCTTGTTGATTACGTAGACGCGGCCCTTGCGGCGAACCAGACGGTTGGCGCGATGGCGGCCACGCAGCGACTTCAGCGAGTTACGGACCTTCATGGGACATCCTGATACGTTCGAAAGGCCGTGTTGGACAGGCCGGAAGTGGCAAATAGAAAGGGATTTCCGCAAGCGACAGGGTCGCCCGGAGTGGCCGGTTTCTAACCACCGACTTGGGCGATGTCAACGATTGTGGCGCCGGCTTCAACAGAGCCTGGCGTCCCCGGGCCCGGGGAACTCGGCAGGCGGGCCAATTGCCGATTGCCAAATTCGTTATATCGTATAATCAATTTCACAAAGCCAAGAACCAAACCAACAACCAAATCAAGAACCGAACGCCGGGAACGTCCATGCCAAAGCTCGCTCTGCCCAAGATCGACGACGTCGTCGCCATCGACATCCATACCCATGCCGAGGAGCCGTGCGGCATGCATGCCGACGACGGCTATGACGATTTCCAGGCCCAGATGGCCGAATACTTCAAGTCGCCGCACAAGCATCCGCCGACCGTGCCGGAGACCGCGGCGTACTACCGCTCCAAGAACATCGCCGCGGTGATCTTCCCGGTCGATGCCGAGCGCGAGACCGGCTTCCGCCGCTACAAGAATGAAGAGATGCTGGAGATCGCCTCCGAGCATCTCGATGTGCTGATCCCGTTCGTCTCGATCGATCCGCACAAGGGCAAGCTCGGCGTGCGCGAGGCGCGCCGGCTGATCGAGGATTATGGCGTCCGCGGCTTCAAGTTCCACCCGACCATGCAGGGCTTCTACGCCAACGACCGCCTCGCCTACCCGCTCTACGAGGCGATCAATGACGGCGGCGCGATCGCGCTGTTCCACACCGGCCAGACCGGCGTCGGCTCGGGCATGCCGGGCGGCATGGGCATGCGGCTGAAGTATTCGAACCCGATGTACATGGACGACGTCGCGGCCGATTTTCCCGACCTCAAGATCATCCTCGCGCACCCCTCCTTCCCCTGGCAGGAAGAGGCGCTGTCGGTCGCGACCCACAAGCCGAACGTCTATATCGACCTGTCGGGCTGGTCGCCGAAGTACTTCCCGCCGATCCTGGTGCGCTACATCAACTCGATTTTGCAGGACAAGATGCTGTTCGGCTCGGATTGGCCTGTCATCACGCCGGATCGCTGGCTGGCGGATTTCGCCAAGCTCGACATCCGCGAGGAGATCCGGCCGAAGGTGCTGAAGGCCAACGCGCGCAAGCTGCTCGGGATCTGAGAGCGCACGTCAGCATGAGCCTCGACTCCGTCCGCGCGTTCTTCGCCGAAAAGGCCCCTGATATCGAGGTGCTCGTCTCCTCCCAAAGCTCGGCCACCGTCGCACTCGCGGCGGAGGCCTATGGCGTCGAGCCCGCGCGCATCGCCAAGACATTGTCGCTGCGCGTCGGCGACCGCGTGATTCTCATTGTCGCGGCCGGCCACGCGCGGATGGACAACAAGAAGGTCAAGACGCTGTTCGGCGGCAAGCCGAAGATGCTCGGCCTCGACGAGGTCGCCGACATCACCGGACACGAAGTCGGCGGCGTCTGCCCGTTCGGACTGAAGTCTCCGCTGCCGGTGTATTGCGACGTCTCGCTGAAGGCGTTCGACATCGTAGTGCCCGCGGCGGGCTCGACGCACAGCGCGGTGAAGATCACGCCGGAGCGGATGGCCGAACTCACATCTGCCGAATGGGTCGATGTCTGCGTGACCTAGGTCACGCAGCGTCGACTTGATAGCCGGGACTCCGGCAAATGATGGACGCGTGCAATCGCATCCAACGCTAAGCACAACCGATCGGTGCTCGATGTCGTTGGATACATTGCATGTCGCAAGCCATAGCCGCCTTGTTGTCCGGAGTAGGCGTAGGCCTCTCCGTCGCCGCCCCGATCGGCCCGATGGGCGTGCTCTGCATCCAACGCACGCTGAGCTGCGGCGCCGCGACGGGAGTGGCAACCGGTTTGGGCGCAGCCACCGTCCACCTCGTCTACAGCGCCTTCGCCGTCTTCGGCCTCGGCACCCTGGCCCAGCCGTGGCTCGAGTCGCACTCGCTATTACTTGGATGTTGCTCCGGCCTGATCCTGCTCTGGTTCGCGCTCCGCCTCTACCGCCGCACCGTCGTCTTGAGCGCGAGCGGCGACACCGCCCGCATTCACCCGGCGCATGCATTCTTCAGCGCGATCGGATTGGGCGCGGCCAATCCCCTCACCATCGTTCTTTTCCTGGCGATGCTTCACGCGCTCGCCGGACAATCGGCCGCGCCGCTGCTGATCGCCGGCGTGTTCGCGGGCTCGGTCGCCTGGTGGCTCGTACTCAGCGCCACGGTCGCGCTGATACGACAGCGTGTCGACGCTGGCGTCATGGCATGGAGCAGCAAGCTCGCGAGCCTCATCCTGCTGGCGCTCGGTGTCACGACGTTGCTGCGCATGGCGGTGCGGGTCATGGCCTGATCGCCCTCACTTCCGCTTTCCCTTCGCCAGCTCCTTCACCAGAAACTCCGACAGCACCTCCACGCGCGCTGGGCGCGGGCCGCCGGGCGGCATCACCAAGTGCATCGCGCCTTCCGGCTGGCTCCAGCCTTTCAGCACGACCTCGACCTCTCCCGAAGCAATGGCATCGCCGACGATGAAATCCGGCAGATCCGCAATGCCGAGGCCGGCGACCACCGCTGGCAACAGCGCCTCGCCATTGTTGACGCGCAGTTGTCCCGCCGGGCGCACGCTCGCCTGCTCACCGGCCGCGTTGGTGTAGTGCCAGACGCCGGCGGTGGAGAGGTAGGCGTAGCCGAAGCAGGTGTGCTCGGCGAGATGCATCGGATGCGTCGGCCGCCCGCGTCGCTTCAGATAGGACGGCGCTGCGACCGTGTAGCGCGGCATCGAACAGAGCCGCCTCGCGACGAGCGAGGAGTCCGGTAGCCGCGCAATGCGCAGCGCGAGATCAAAACCCTCGCCGATCAGATCGACCGTGGCGTCGCTCATGTGGAGATCGATCGAGACCTCCGGATACTGCTCCAGGAAAGCCGGAAGCAGCGGCGCGATCTTCTTGACGCCGAAAGTCATCGGCACGGCGAACCGCACCAAGCCGCGCGGCGTGAGCGATTGCGCGAGGGCCTCGGTCTCCGCAGCCTCGCCGTCAGCCAACAACTGCGCCGCGCGCTCCGACAGCCGCTGGCCGGCATCAGTGAGCGCCAGGCGGCGCGAGGTCCGGTTGAACAACCGCGTCCCCAAGCGCTCCTCCAGCCGGCTCACCGCCTTGGAGACGGACGCCTTGGAGACGCTCAGCTCCTGCGCCGCGCCGGCAAAGGAGCGCAGTTCGACCACCTTGGCGAAGATCGCCATCGCCTCGAAATCCGGGAGTCGCGCCATCGGCGTAGTCTCATTTTTGGAAACAATAGGTTTCAACAGTTTCTATTTCTATACTCCGGTTCCCGGTCTATTCCAATGCCCAACAGCGCGGCGGCCTGTCCGGCGCGCCATCTCAGGAGCAGACCCATGATCGAACTGAAGCCCTTTGCGGCGCTGGGCGGCGCCGACCACGGCTGGCTGAAGGCCAAGCACCATTTCTCGTTTGCGAGCTATTACGATCCCGCGAACATGGGACACGGCGCCCTGCGCGTCTGGAACGACGACGAGATCGCGCCGAACACCGGCTTCCCGGCGCATCCCCATCGCAACATGGAGATCATCACCTATGTCCGCGAAGGCGCGATCACGCATCAGGACAGCCTGGGCAACAAGGGCCGCACCGAGGCCGGCGACGTCCAGGTCATGAGCGCGGGCAGCGGCATCCGGCACTCCGAATACAATCTCGAGCCGACCACGACGCGCATCTTCCAGATCTGGATCGAGCCGACCACCGATGGCGGCCAGCCGACCTGGGGCGCCAAGCCGTTCCCGAAGTCCGACCGCTCCGGCAAACTGGTGACGCTGGCAAGCGGCTTCGCCGACGACGCCGATGCGCTGCCGATCCGCGCCAAGGCGCGCGTGCTGGGCACCACGCTGAAGGCCGGCGAGACTGCGGAGTATGCGGCGGATAAGGCCCGCCATATCTATCTCGTGCCCGCCGCCGGCAGCGTCGAGGTCAACGGCGTCCGTGTGAACGCCCGCGACGGCGCCGCCATCCGCGATGAGGCCACGCTGAAGATCACCGCGCTCGAAGATTCCGAGCTGGTGCTGGTCGACGCCGCCTAATTGTTTGTCACGGTCCCGGCCGGCGATCCGGCCGCGACCATCTTTCTCATCACCCTCGTCCCCACGGAGACTGTCATGACCAAGGTTCTCGTTCTCTACTACTCCGCCTACGGCCACATCGAAGCGATGGCCAATGCGGTGGCCGAAGGCGCCCGCGAAGCCGGCGCGACCGTCGACATCAAGCGCGTGCCGGAGCTGGTCCCGGCCGACGTCGCCAAGGCCTCGTACTACAAGGTCGATCAGGCCGCCCCGATCGCCAAGGTCGAGGAACTCGCCGATTACGATGCGATCATCGTCGGCACCGGCACCCGCTTCGGCCGCATGGCCTCGCAGATGGCCAACTTCCTCGACCAGGCCGGCGGCCTCTGGGCCAAGGGCGCGCTGAACGGCAAGGTCGGCGGCGCCTTCACCTCGACCGCGACCCAGCATGGCGGCCAGGAGACGACGCTGTTCACGATCATCACCAACCTGCTGCACTTCGGCATGACCATCGTCGGCCTCAACTACGGCTTCGCCGGCCAGATGAAGCTCGATGAGGTCACCGGCGGCTCGCCCTACGGCGCGACCACGATCACCGGTGGCGACGGCAGCCGGCAGCCGAGCGAGAACGAACTGGCGGGCGCGCGCTATCAGGGCCGCGTGATCGCCGAGACCGCAAAGAAGCTGCATGGCTGATGTGACTGGGGCGGCACTTCGATCATCGAAGCGCCGCCCCATCTCGTCAAAAGAATGTAAAGGAGTCTGCAATGCCCGCCATGTTCGAACTGGTGACGCTGGCCAGGCTGGCGCGTCATCCCCTGCAGATGATGGCGCGCCATTGGTACTGCAAGGGGCTCTATCGTGCGAGCCGCGGCCAGCGCCGCTGCGCGGAGTGTACGGCCGCTAAAGCGGCTTGATCTGCACCTTCTTGAACTTCACCACGCCCGAGCCGTATTGCAGGGCGATCGGGCCCGCCGCATGCTTGCTGTCGTCGACATCGGCGGTCTTTTCGCCGTTGAAGATCACGGTCAGCCGCGTGCCCTTGGCGGTGATCTCGAACGTATTCCACTTGCCGCCGGCCTTCGGCATCGGATCGACCTTTGAGACGTCCACGATCGCGCCGGTGCCGTATTTCGGGTCGGGCCGCTTGTCGAAGATATTGACCTCGTAGCAGATGTTGGAGTCGATCTTCTCCGACTGGTCGCAGCGGATGAAGATGCCGCTGTTGGCGGCGTCGTCGACCCAGAACTCGGCCTTGATCTGGAAATCCTTGTAGCTGGTCTTGGTGACCAGATAGGACGGATCCTTGCCGTCGAGCTTGTCGGCCATCAGGGTGCCGTCCTTGGCCTCCCAGTTGGCCTTCCCGACCTCGGTGAACTCGACCTTCTTGTCGCCGTCGACCAGCGTCACCCAGCCGTCATCGGCCGATGCCGCCCCGATCCCATTCAGCGCAGCGCCCGTCATCACCAAGCCAGCCGCGAGCACGCCCCACCGATACCGCATCAAAACGCCTCCCTGCATTTTCTGTTGCGCGGCCACGATAGCAAAGCGCCGGACAATGCAAACGAGTTTCGATGCTGCACCTGCTCTCTCAACTACACCGCCGTCGCCCGCGCAAAATCGACATAGATCTCGCGCAGCCGCGCCGCCACCGGCCCGACCTTGCCGTCGCCGACCGGCTTGCCGTCGATCGTGACCACCGGCTGCACGAACGAGCTCGCGCTGGTGATGAAGGCCTCCTTGGCGGCCAACGCCTCGTCGACCGTGAACAGTCGCTCCTCGACCTTGAGCTGGCGCTCCTCGGCGAGCTTGACCACCGCCTTGCGGGTGCAGCCCGGCAGGATCGCGTTGGAGTTCGGCCGGGTCACGATGACATCGTCCTTGGTGAGGATGAAGGTCGACGACGAGCCGCCCTCGGTGACGTGGCCGTCCTCGACCATCCAGGCCTCGCCGGCGCCGGCCGCGGCAGCCGCCTGCTTCGCCAGCACCTGCGCCAGCAGCGCGACGCTCTTGATGTCGCGGCGCGCCCAGCGGATGTCGGGCACGGTGATGACGCCGATGCCGGTCTTGGCCGAAGGCGCGTCGACGATGTTCTTGGCGGTCACGAACATCACCAGGGTCGGCTTGACGTCGCCCTTCGGAAACGGGAAGTCGCGGCCCTTGTCGGCGCCGCGGGTGATCTGGAGATAGACCATGCCCTGGTCGAGCTGGTTGCGGGCCACCAGCTCCTTCTGCAGCTCCTCGATGCGGGACAGACTCTCCGGCAGCGCGAGGCCGATCTCGCCGACCGAGCGCTCAAGGCGGGCGAGGTGGGACTCGCTGTCGACCAGCTTGCCATCGAGCACGGCGGCCACCTCATAGATGCCGTCGGCGAACAGGAAGCCGCGATCGAGCACCGAGACCTTGGCCTCGGAGAGCGGCACGAAGGCGCCGTTGACGTAAGCGATCGGGTCCAAGGTAGCTTCTCCTATTCGTTACATGGTGGGCGACGGGCACACCGCTCTCTCCTCACCTCTCCCCGCGTGCGGGGAGAGGTCGGATTGCATCACCAGATGCGATCCGGGTGAGGGGGTGCAGGTTTCTCAGCATGCACTTCTCGTGCGGTTGCCCCTCACCCCACCCCTCTCCCCGTGAAGAACGGGGAGAGGGAGCAGACTGTCGTCTGCGACTAAATCCGCGAACAACTTCGAACGCTAATGCGACAAAATCTTCGACAGGAACTGCTGCGCGCGCTCGCTGCGGGGCTGGCCGAAGAAGTCTTCCTTCTTGGCGTCCTCGACGATCTCGCCGCGGTCCATGAAGATGACGCGGTGGGCGACCTTCTTGGCAAAACCCATCTCGTGGGTGACGACCATCATGGTCATGCCCTCGCGGGCGAGATCGACCATGACGTCGAGCACCTCGCTGATCATTTCGGGATCGAGCGCCGAGGTCGGCTCGTCGAACAGCATCGCGATCGGGTCCATGGCGAGCGCGCGCGCGATGGCGACGCGCTGCTGCTGGCCGCCGGACAGCTGCGCCGGGAATTTCTGCGCGTGCTCCTTGAGGCCGACGCGCTCCAGCAGCTTCATGCCCTTGGTCTCGGCCTCGGCGTGGCCGCGGCCCAGCACCTTCTGCTGGGCGAGGCAGAGATTGTCGATGATCTTCAGATGCGGAAACAGCTCGAAGTGCTGGAACACCATGCCGACGCGCGAGCGCAGCTTCGGCAAATTGGTCTTGGAGTCATTGACCTTGAGGCCGTCGATCGTGATCGTACCGTCCTGGAACGGCTCCAGCGCGTTGACGCATTTGATCAGGGTCGACTTGCCGGAGCCCGAGGGTCCACAGACCACCACGACCTCGCCCTTGGCGACGGAGGTCGTGCAGTCCTTCAGCACCTGGAAGGTCGGGCTGTACCATTTGTTGACGTGGCTGATTTCGATCATGGGAGCCGACTACCTGATGATGGCGATGCGCGACTGCAGGCGGCGGACGCCGTAGGACGCGATGCAGGAGATGGTGAAGTAGACCAGGGCTGCGAACAGGTACATCTCGACCAGGCGGCCGTCGCGCTGCGCGACCTTCGACGCGGCGCCGAGGAAGTCCGGGATCGAGAGCACGTAGACCAGCGAGGTGTCCTGGAACAGCACGATGGTCTGGGTCAGCAGCACCGGCAGCATGTTGCGGAACGCCTGTGGCAGCACGACGTAGCGCATGGTCTGCGCGTAGGTCAGGCCCAGTGCCGAAGCCGCGGCCGGCTGTCCCCGCGAGATCGACTGGATGCCGGCGCGCATGATCTCGGAGAAGTACGCCGCCTCGAACATGATGAAGGTGATCAGCGAGGAGGCGAAGGCGCCGACCTTGATCGGCCGCGACGAGCCGGTGATCCACTGCCCGATATAGGGGACCAGGAAGTAGAACCAGAAGATCACGAGCACCAGCGGCAGCGATCGCATGAAGTCGACATAGAGCCCGGCGATCCAGCCCATCACGCGATAGCCGGACAGCCGCATCAGCGCGATCAGGGTGCCGAAGATGAGACCACCGGTCGCCGACAGCACGGTCAGCGTCAAGGTGAATGTCATGCCGTCGATGAACAGATAGCTCAGCGAGCGGCGGATGACGTCGAAATCGAAATTGGCCAGCATCTCATTTGCCCGTGATGTAGCCAGGGATCGCCACCGCGCGCTCCAGGAGGCGCATGCCGATCACGACGATGATGTTGATGACGAGATACATCAGGGTCGCGGCGCTGAACGCCTCGAACACCTGGAACGAGAATTCCTGCATCGCGCGGGCCGCGCCGGTCAGCTCGATCAGGCCGATGGTGATCGCGACCGCGCTGTTCTTGACGGTGTTGAGGAATTCGGACGTCAGCGGCGGCAGGATGATGCGGAAGGCCATCGGCAGCAGCACATAGCGGTAGACCTGCAAGGTGGTGAGGCCGAGCGCGGTCGCCGCCATCTTCTGGCCGCGCGGCAGCGAGCCGATGCCGGCCGCGAGCTGCACGGCGACGCGCGCCGACATGAACAGGCCGATGCCGACGGCGGCCGTGTAGAACGGCGCATTCGGCATCTGCTTCAGCCATAGCCCCGCGGCGCGCGGCAGCAGCTCCGGCAGCACGAAGAACCATAGGAACAGCTGTACCAGCAGCGGCATGTTGCGGAAGAATTCGACGTAGAGAAAACCGATCCAGGTCGCGAGCTTGGACGGCAGCGAGCGCAGGATGCCGACGATCGTGCCGAAGATCAGCGCGATCACCCAGGCCGACAGCGAGGTCACGATCGTGACCTTCAGCCCCGCCAGCAGCATGTCGAAATAGGTGCCAGCCCCGGTCGGGTTCGGCTCCAGGAAGATGTGCCAGTTCCAGGTGTAGTTCACGGGGGTGTCCTGAGGGGGATTTCGCTCGACAGCTAGATCACGCAGAGTTCGCCAAGAGCTCGGTGCGCTCCCCTCCCCCTTGCGGGGAGGGGTCGGGGGTGGGGGTCCACAAAGGCAGTCTTTCCTGGGTTACCCCCCACCCCGACCCTCCCCCGCAAGGGGGGAGGGAGTGCACCGGCTTCGTGGTGAGAGCTGGGCCTAATTTACGGCTTATAAGACTCCGGGTCCGGCGAATCCGACGGCTTGGCGAATTCGGCCTTCAGCTCGGCGGAGATCGGGGTGTTCAGGTTGAGGCCCTTTGGCGGGATCTTCTGCATGAACCACTTGTCATACAGCTTGGCGCCCTCGCCGCTGGTGTAGATCTTGGCGGTGGCGGCATCGACGACCTTCTTGAACTGCGGATCGTCCTTGCGCAGCATGATGCCGTAGGGCTCCGGCTTGGAGAACGCGTCGCTGGAGACGACGTAGGCGGCCGGATCCTTGGAGCCGGCGACGAGGCTGGCCAGCAGGATGTCGTCCATCACGAACGCCACCGCGCGATCGGTCTCGACCATCAGGAAAGCCTCGGCGTGATCCTTGGCCGGGATGATGTTGATGCCGAGGTTGCGCGCGGCATTGGCTTCGGTGAGCTGCTTGATGTTGGTGGTGCCGGCGGTCGACACGACCGTCTTGCCCTTCAGATCATCGATCTTGGTGATGTTGCTCGCCTTCTTCGTGACGTAGCGGCTCGCCGTCAGGAAGTGGGTGTTAGTGAAGGAGATCTGCTTCTGGCGCTCGGCGTTGTTGGTGGTCGAGCCGCATTCCAGATCGATGGTGCCGTTGGCGAGCAGCGGGATGCGCGTCGACGACGTCACCGGGTTGAGCTTGACCTCGAGCTTGTCGAGCTTGAGCTCCTTCTTCACGGCATCGACGATGCCCATGCAGATGTCGATGGCGAAGCCGATCGGCTTCTGGCTGTCATCGAGATAGGAGAACGGAATCGAGGAGTCACGGACGCCGAGGGTGATGGCGCCGGTCTCCTTGATGTTCTTCAGGGTCCCCGTCAGGTCCTCGGCCTGCGCCTGGCCGGCGCACAGCGCGGCGGCAAAGGCCAGACCAAATAGGCGAAGCTGCTTCATCTGTATCTCCTCAATCCGGCTGAGTGCCGGATGCTTGCATAAACCTGAGCCAACTCAAAATCGTCCCGCCCGGCCTCGGATGATCTCCGGCCGGACGAGCGCGGGCACCATAGACCGCCCCGCGGCGGCAAGTTCTCGGACGCTTGCGACAAATTGCCTGTCCAGCGCCCCGTTCGACAAGGGATTCGGCCCGAGAGTGCAGCGCCGAACGCCGGGATGGTAAACTACGAGGGGCGCGGCGGTCGGGCGACGCGACGAAAGTCTGAAGCGGCACCGGTATGTGCTCATCAACTCTCGCTCTGGTTCCCGCTCGTGCGAGCGACCCTGCTCGTTTGGAATCGGCGCTCCCTCCACGATCGCAGTGTGCTCCCTCTCCCCGTCCTTCACGGGGAGAGGGCTGGGGTGAGGGGCAACCACACCCACCGACCGTGCGGAAAGCCCCCCTCACCCGGATTGCATCTTCGATGCAATCCGACCTCTCCCCGCAAGCGGGGCGAGGTTGAGACCGTCGCTGCCGCGAGATGCGTGGCTCATCCAAGCTCCCAACTCACAACGGCTTCCGCAACTCACCCAGATCCCAGAACAGCCCGGCCATCAGACCCAGCGCCTCCTCCGTGACATCCACAAGAATGTGCTCATCCGGCGCGTGCTGCGAGCAGCCGGGATAGGAGTGCGGAACCCACATCGTCGGCATCTTCAGCACGTCGGCAAACACGTCATTGGGCAGCGAGCCGCCGAAGTTCGGCAGCACCGCGGGCGCCTTGCCGGTGCTCATTTTGATCGACTCCGCGGCCCAGTTGATCCAGGGGCTGTCGATGTCGGCGCGCGAGGCCGCGAAGCCTTGCGTCATGCTGACCTCGATCATCGGGAAGCCGTGCGCGACGAGATGGGCCTTCACATCCTCAACGATGGTGTCGACCTTGGTGCCGACCACGAAGCGCAGTTGCAGCACGGCGCGGGCGCGGCCGGGAATCGCGTTCGCCGGCTTGTCGATATTGCCCGAGGAGATCGCCAGCACTTCGAGCGTGTTCCAGGCATAGAGCCGCTCCGCCGGAGTGAGTCCGTCCTCGCCCCAATTGTCCGACAGCGCCGGCTCGTCGGCGGTCGGCTCGACCTTCACGTCGGCCAGGATGGCACGGATCGCGTTGGTGAGGCGCGGCGGCTTCAGCGAGTCCAGCTTGATGCGGCCTTGACCATCCACCAAGGTGGCGATGGCGTTGGCGAGAATGGTCGCGGGATTGGCGAGCACGCCGCCCCAATTGCCGGAGTGATTGCCGCCGTCGCGCAGGTTCACGTCGAGATGCAGCCGGATGCCGCCGCGGCAGCCGAGAAAGATGGTGGGGCGCGCGGTCGACAGCCGCGGGCCGTCCGAGCCGATGAAGACGTCGGCCTTCAGCGCATCGCGATGCAGATCGGCCACCTTGGCAAGATCCGGCGAGCCGATCTCCTCGCCCATCTCGATGATGAACTTGGCGTTGAAGCCGAGCTTGCCGCCGCGGGCGTCGCGCACCGCGCGCAGCGCCGCCATGTTGATGCTGTGCTGGCCCTTGTTGTCGGCGGTGCCGCGGCCATAGAGCCGGTTGCCGTCGGGAGTGACCACCCAGGGATCGCGGCCATCGCGCCATTCGCCGGTCATGCCGTCGACCGTGTCGCCGTGGCCGTAGCTCAGCACCGTCGGGGCGCTGTCGCTCTCATGATAGGTCGCGATCAGGAACGGCGCACGGCCGCTCGGCGACGGCACGAGTTCGGAGGAAAAGCCGAGTTCGGCGAAGGATGGCGTCAGCTCCTTGGTCAGATAGGCAGCGAGTTCGTCCTTACGCTCGGGATTGAGGCTCTCGGTGCGATAGGCGACCCGCCGGCCGAGCTCGGCCAGGAAGTCACCGCTGGTCAGGCTCTGACGGGCACGGGCGATTGCATCAATCCTGGTCATGGCGCTTTTCCAGTCACAACGAAGGCGGCGTCATATCGGGATCGCGGCAGAAGCGGAAGGGGCTGGGTTTGAATTCAGTGGAGCATCGGCCTTGTCCCGAATTTCGGAACCACCCGCCTCGCGCCTAAGGGGTATGAACGACGGGCACGCGCGCCCTCGTTCTCGCGATGCAATGGCGCATCCGAGCTTGGAGCTGTGAACACCCTCGAAAGACGGAGGGCGCGGGGAATGCCGGGTGCTGGCCGCAACCCATGGCCCGCCTGCAGAAAGAGTAGCAGGCGGCAGTCACCACAGGTTCAGCCGGTCATCCGGCATTCCCCGCGCGACGGTTTTCACGCGTATAGCGCGCTCTCCCCGGTGTCCGGCTTGATAGCCACCGTCATCGGCGGGATCATCACCCGCGACTTGGCACCAGCGTCGGGGTGCCAGGACCACACGCCTTTGCGTCCGCCAGATGCCGTTCGTCCGCGCGGGCTTCCCCACGCTGCGGCATGCCGACAGCCGTCGCACCCCACCTCGCGTGTCGTGACGATCGCGATGCGCCCCTCCGTATCGAGGCGGGATTTCGGAAATAAAGCACATATTCGGGTATTCGTAAAGTGAATTCTTCCCGTGAGCCTCAAGCACGACTTCTGCTCCTCACCCTGAGGAGCCCGCCGCAGGCGGGCGTCTCGAAGGGCGAGGCCACTACTCGGGCCTCATGGTTCGAGACGCGCCGCGAGCGGCGCTCCTCACCATGAGGAGAAACTCCGAGGCCGTTATGGCGCGAGGAGCTCTCACCAAACCGATACGTCAGCCCGCTCCTCCCGCGATCGACGAACTCATCGGAGGAACCACGGCGCTCTCAATTCACCGCGTTGCTGACCATGACCTCGATCAGCTTGGTGCCGGGGCGCCGGAAGGCCTCCGACAACACGGGCTTCAGCTCGCGCGGATCGCTAACGCGCAGCGCCTCGCAGCCGAGCGACCGTGCCAGCCCGGCGAAATCCACCGGCGGATCGGCGAAATCCATGCCGATGTAGTTGTCGTCGCCGTGGAACGACAAGAGCCGCTGCTTGATGATGCGGTAGCCGCCATTGTTGACGATGACGACCGACAGCGGCAGCTTGTGGTGGACGGCGGTCCACAGCGCCTGGATCGAATACATCGCGCTGCCGTCGCCGGAGTAGCACACCACGGGACGATTGGGATTGGCGAGGCTCACACCGACCGACGCCGGCAGGCCCCAGCCGATGCCGCCGGAGGCGAGGCCGTGATAATTGTAGCGGTCGCGATACGGCCACAGCGCGGTCATGTAGCGCGCCGAGGTCAGGCCCTCGTCGACCAGGATGCCGTGCTCCGGCATCGCCTGGGCCACCTGCAGCGCCAGATAATCGGGATCGATCGGCGTCTTGTCGCGGGCCGTCTCGATCTGCGCAGTGAGCGTACTGCGTCGTGCGCTCCAGTTCTTCGACGACAGCTCCACGATGCGCGCTTGCGCGGTCGCTTGCAGGGCCGAGCCGCCGAGTTCGCGCAGCAGTGGCGTGAGTTGCAGGAGAGTCTCGCGGACGTCGGCCTTGAGCGCGATCTCCGCGCCGAAGTTCTTGCCCAGCTCCCAATCGACCAGGCCGATCTGCACGATCGGCAATCCCTCCGGCAGCGGCTCGATCTCGCTGTGCACGGACATCCGCAAGGGGTCGGCGCCGAGCACGATCAGGAGATCATGCGGCGCGAGCAGATCGCGCACCTGCTTCTGGGCGCGCGACAGCGAGCCGATGTAGCAGGGATGCTCGGAGAGGAAATGCGAGCCATAGGGCGCGGACTGCTGATGCACGGGCGCGCCCAGCGCAGAGGCGAAATCGGCAGCGGCCTGCAGCGCATCGCTCTTGACGATCTCGTCACCGGTGATGATCACTGGGCGCTGCGATTTGAGGATTCGCTGCGCCAGCGCCTGCAGCGCGTCGGCTGACGGCTGAACGCGGGCATCGATCCGGGTCGAGCGGCCGAGCTCGATGCCGGCTTCCGCGTTGAGGATGTCGCCGGGCAGCGAGATGAACACCGGGCCCGTGGGCGGGGTGGTCGCAACCTTCGCCGCGCGACGCACGATGCGCGGCAGGTCTTCCAGACGCGTCACCTCCACCGCCCATTTCACCAGCGGCTCGGCCATGCGCACCAGCGGACCATAAAGCAGCGGCTCCATCAGGCCGTGACCCTGCTCCTGCTGGCCGGCGGTCAGGATCATCGGCGTGCCCGTGAACTGCGCGTTGTAGAGTGATCCCATCGCATTGCCGAGGCCGGGCGCGACATGAACGTTGCAAGCAACGAGGCGGCCAGAGGCCCGGCTGAAGCCGTCGGCGATCGCCACCACCAGGCTCTCCTGCATTGCCATCACATAGGTGAGATCGGGATGGTCCTTCAGCGCATGCATCACCGGCAGCTCGGTGGTGCCGGGATTGCCGAACAGATGCGTGATGCCCTCGTCCTTGAGCAGCGCGAGAAAGGCCGAGCGTCCGGTGGTGCGGTTTTTCATACGATTCCCTCCGAGCAACACAGCCTCAGTATGAGTGCAAGCTCTTTCCCCGTCATTGCGAGCGGAGCGAAGCAATCCAGGGGCGGCGCGCGCGACTCTGGATTGCTTCGTCGCTTCGCTCCTCGCAATGACGGTGGAGAGAGCGCGGGCGCTACGCGTTCACCGTCGCATCATACGCCGGATAATCCGTGTAGCCCTTCTCCTCACCGCCATAGAAGGTCGGGCGGTTGTACGGCGTCAGCGGCCAGCCGTGCTGCAGGCGGGCCGGCAGGTCCGGATTACTGATGAAGTAGCGGCCGAAGGCGATGGCGTCGGCCTGGCCGCCGGCAACGGCGGCCTCCGCCGGCTCGCCGGTGAAGCCGCCGGCGCCGATCAGCACGCCCTTCCAGATCGGACGGAACAGGGCAATCGCCGACGGCACGTTCTGCCAGTTGACGTCGGCGCGGCCGGCGCCGGAGGAGCGCGGCTCGATCAGGTGCAGATAGGCGATGCCGAGCTTGTTGAGCGCCTCGATCGCGTGCGTGTACAGCGGCATCGGCTCGGCCTCGCCGGAGCCGTTGGCGATGCCATAGGGCGACAGCCGCACGCCGACCTTGTCGGCGCCGCAGGCCGCGATCACGGCTTCAGTCACTTCGAGCAGGAAGCGGCAGCGGTTCTCGATGGAGCCGCCATAGCGGTCGGTGCGCTGGTTGCTCCGGGTCTGCAGGAACTGCTCGATCAGATAGCCGTTCGCGCCGTGCACCTCGACGCCGTCGAATCCGGCCGCCATCGCGTTGCGCGCGGCCTGGCCATAGGCGGCGACGAGCGCGGGGATCTCATCGGTTTCCAGCGCGCGCGGCGTCTCATAGGCGGCGCCCTTCCCTTCCGCCGTCATCGCCTTGAGATCATCGCCGATCGCGATCGCTGACGGCGCCACCGGCAGCGCGCCGCCCGGCTGGAACGAGGAATGCGACACGCGGCCGACATGCCAGAGCTGCAGGAAGATGATCCCGCCCTTGGCATGGACGGCGTCGACGACCTGCTTCCAGCCGGCGATCTGCGCATCGCTGTAGATGCCCGGCACGTTCGGACTGCCGGTGCCGGTCGGCAGCACCGGCGAGGCTTCGGCGATGATCAGGCCGCCCGGAGTGGCGCGCTGCGCATAATATTCGACGTTGAGCGGACGCGGCGCGAGCGTCTCCCTGGCGGCGCGCATGCGCGTGAGCGGCGCCATCACGACGCGATGCTTGAGATGATACGGACCGATGGTCAGCGGCGAAAACAGCGCAGGCAGCATTTCTCCCCCAGGATCGTCATTTTGGATGTCGTTGTGATTGTCGATTGGGATCATCTTGTTCGCAAAACATGACGGTGGCAATGTTGGTGCGACCTCCGCACGAGCAGACCCTCCATGCTGAAAGCGGAATGCCGAAAGCGGGCGCCCTGCAACTGCTGGCCATCGCGCGCGCTGCAGCCGCGAAGACCTGTCATGCCGCGAACCGGATGATCTTGCGGCCGCGTCCAGACGTCATAGACAGATGTTTTCTCGTCCAGCCGGAGATATACGCCGTGCCCCACCCTGCTCTGTCAGCCGATCACACCGCCGTCGTCACCGGAGGCGCCTCCGGCATCGGCCTCGCCGCCGCCATCCGCTTCGCCGAGCGCGGCCTGAACGTCTGCATCGCCGATGTCGACGAGGCCCGGCTGCACGAGGCGGCCGCCAAGGTCGGCGCCGCCGCGTCGCGCGGCGAGGCCGCGGTGATGACCGCCAAGACAGATGTGAGCAGCCGCGACAGCGTGGCCGCGCTGGAGGCGGCGGTGCGCGCGCGCTTCGGCCGCGTCGACGTGCTGATGAACAATGCGGGCATCCAGCCGGGCAGCAAGATGTTCGGGCCGGAGGACAATTGGCAGCGCATTCTCGGCGTCAACCTGTGGGGCATCATCCACGGCTCGCAAATGTTCGCGCCCAACATGATCGCGCAAGGCAAGCCCGCACTCATCATCAACACCGGCTCCAAGCAGGGCATCACCACGCCGCCCGGCGATCCCGCCTACAACGTCTCCAAGGCCGGCGTGAAGGCGTTCACCGAGGCGCTGCAGCACGAATTGCGCAACACGCCGGACTGCCAGGTCACGGCGCATCTGTTCATTCCCGGCTTCGTGTTCACGCCGCTCACCGCCAATGGCCGGGTCGAGAAGCCGGCCGGCGCGTGGACGCCGGAGCAGACCGTCGACTTCATGCTGGAACGCGTGTCCGCGGGCGATTTCTACGTGCTGTGTCCCGACAACGACGTCACCCGCGCGCTCGACGAGCGGCGGATCCTGTGGGCGGCCGGCGACATCGTCGAGAACCGGCCGCCGCTGTCACGCTGGCATGCGGACTATGCCGACGCCTTTGCGACGTTCGTTAAGACATCGCCATGATCCGGTCACGCCGCGGCAGCGGCGCGTCGTGACCACACGGCGCCGTGCCGGTTCCCGGCGCGTCGGATCGTCGCAATCGGCTTCCCGCACCGCCATCATCGCGCGAATCACGGCGTCGAATGTGTCCGCAACTCGCTGAATCGCGGCGGGCACCGCGCCCGACCGCTCGTCCACGCGGCAGCGAGACATCCGCCGTCAAGCGATGAGACGCCGCAGCTGCCGCATTCGCGCGACACGACAATCTGACGCAGGCGCATTCCACAATCCCTGCGCGAAGCCGCCACGAAGCAGGCGTCAGATCGTCGCCATCACCGCACCCGCGTCAGCCGCAGCAAATCGCGCGCCGCCCGACGCGTTGGGGGGTGCGCAGCATTGGGGAGACCATCGGACATGACGCGCCATCACCGTCACCATCACGACAGTCACCACGATCATCATCATCACAACCATCACCACCACCATCATCACAATCATCATTGCCAGCCGGCGCCGCCGCCGTGCCCCACGCCTCCCACTCCGACTCCGCCGACACCGACTCCGCCCACACCCACGCCGCCGACGCCGGCACTCGGCTTTGCCGACCTCGGCATCGTCTTCAACGACGCGACGCGCTTCCTCGAAGGCGGGCTGTGGCGCAACGTCGTCGAGGAAGGCGGCCAGGGGCTGGGCAGCGTCTACAACTACACCGGCGACCTCACCGTGATTCAGGACGGGCTGAAGGCGATGGTCGCGGCCGGCCAGTTCAACGGCCAGGCGCTCGCCAGCGTCAACAAGATCCTCGCCGACATCACGATCGCGCAGGATGCCGCGATGGCCTCGGTGACCGGCGGCGGCGCGTTCGGCAGCATCGCCGCCGCAGAGACCGCGCTGCGCAACGCGCATCTCGACGTTCTCAACGTCGTCAACAACGATCCGACGCTCGCCGGCAAGACCACCAATGCCGACGGCGCCACCGGCTTCCTGCAGGTGCCGCAGCTTCTGCCGGACGGCGTCACGGCTGCGACCGCGCCGAAGGGCACGCTGGCCGAGCTCGGGCTGATCTTCAACGATGCCGCCAACCGGCTGCTCGGCGGGGTCAACGACAGCAATGTCGAACTCATCCAGAACGATGTCGACGCGCTGATCGCCGGCCTCAACGCGCTGGTCGCGGCCAACCCGCTGCAGTTCGGCGGACTCACCGGCGTCCACGCGCTCGCGATCATCGATCAGCTCGCGCTGGTCAACACCCATATCAACGGCGCGGCGGGCAATGTCGACATCGGCCGGGCGCTGAACGACGACTTCCTCGACATCATCGACATCGTCGCCGGCGACACCAACCTCGCCAACATGGCGCAGCAGAACGGCCTCAACGGCTGGACCCAGTTCGGCGACTTCCTCAATCCGACGCCGGCCTATCAGGACAACCAGGCGCAGACCGATTTCTGGGCCATGTTCATCGCGCAGTCGAACGCGCTGGGCAAGGCCGCGATTGCAGCCGTCAATGCCGGCGACGCCGCCGCGATCGCCAAGGTCACCGCCGACCTGATGACGTTCAAGAAGGACGTCACCGATTTCGATGCGGCGCAGGGCGGCATCTTCCAGGCCCGCTTCGACAACGAGCTGCTCGGCGACCAGAGCACGCTCGGCGCCGAGATCGCGAAGATTCTCGAAGGCTTCCAGACCGGCAACAAGGCGCTGGTGGCGGCCGCCGCCGACCAGATGCACCAGAACGCGGCCGACGTCGGCGGCAACAACATCCCGGTGAATGGCGGCGCCTATGACGTCAACGGCACCACCGTCGCGCAGGTGCTGGCGACGACCGGCGGCGGCAACGCCGGCGCGGCCGCCGTGCTCGCGGAGATCATGGCCCAGCCGGCCGCGAACGTGATCATGCTGCCGGCGGCCGCGTCCTCACACGGCGCCGCGACGACCGTCGCGGAGGCGCCCGTCATCGACCTGCCCCAGGTGGACATGTCGCAGCATCAGCACGCCCATCATCACATGTGGGCGTAGCCGCCTCGGGCGCCTGCACCAGCAGGCGCCTGACCAGTGCGAGCGCGGTTTCGGTGGCCGGATCGGCCGCGATCACGGAGACCGCGAGCACGATGAGATCGACCGGCTGATGCGACAGCACGATCACATGCGTCGCATGCCGCGCCGTCATCAGCGCGACCATGCGCTCGACGGAAGGGTCGCTCGCTGCCAGGCCCCATGGAGCGTCGGCCCGCCGCAGCACGCGGCGGGAGGCGAAAAAGTCGCGCAGCAGCGGCGGATCGTAGGCGACGAGCTCCGGCTCGCGATAGCGTCGCGCGCTCTCGAAGATCGGCTGGCGGGTGAGCTCGGCGATCAGCTCATCGCGCGTCGCCGCGGTGGCGGCGCCGATCGAATCGAGCACGCCGGGCTGCCGCGCTTCGAGCATCGCGCGCAACGCATCTCCCAACAGGCCGATCGTCAGCACGCCCGCGATCGCCACCGCGCAGAAGCGCGTCAGTTGCGCAACATCGACGTCAGGCGACAACGCGGCTGCGGCGGCGCCGAGCACGGCCGCGCCTGAGAGTCGCAGCAAGGTCAGCCACAGGCCCTGGCGCTGCGCCTCGGCGCTGGCGCCCGCGATCAGGATCGCGGTGACCGCAAGCAGCGCGCCGAGCGCGCCGAGCCGCACCGGCATGTCCGGCGCGAGCACGCGGAAATCGGTGACGATGAAGGGAATGACGATCAGCGCGCCGGAGGCGACGCGATCGATGGCGCGGTTCTCCCAGGCAAGCAGGTTGCCGCGGTCGCGGCGGAGCAGCAGCCAGGCGCAGATCGCAAAGCCCGCGAGCTGAAACGCCGACAGCACGGCCGTATGGTGGTTCTCGAACGCGACCGGACCGAGCGCTCCGGCCAGCGCGAGCACGACGCCGCCGAGCAGCGCCGCCATCTTCAGTCCGCGATGCGCATGCCGGCGCAGCAGGCCCTCGGTGACGACGAGCGCGCCGAGCGGGATCAACGCCGCCGGGATCAGCGAGATGCGGTCAAGCGTGGCGTTGTCGGTCCACCAGGCGAGGCCGCGCAGCAGGAACAGCGTGGCGACCAGCGCCAGCAAGGCGACCAGCCGCGCGGTCAGCGGCCCCCTGGGGTCGCGCCGGTGCAGCATCGCGGCGGCGACGGCAAGGCCGATTGCGCCGCAGAGATTGACGACGGAGTCGGCGACGACGCCCGGCATCATTGCCCGGCCTCGCTCGACGGAACGCGCGGGCGCAAGGTGCCGAACGGCCTTGTGTCATCGAGCCAATGCAGCAGCGGCAGGATCATCCGCTGCAGCGCCAGCACGGCCGAGGTTGCCAGCAGCGCCGGCAGCGAGCCCGAGGGAATTGCGCGCAGCAGATAGCGGCGGGCGGCGGCGAGATCGATGCGGCCGAGCTGCAGCAGGTCGTCGCCCCTGGCGTAGTCCAGCTCGCGCGCGCAGAAGCCGTTGTAGACGTCGTCGCGATGCTTCGGCGCCTCGTCATAGGTCTTCTTCAGCGCATCCGAGCCGCCGGTATAGGCATCGGTAATGACGAAGCGGGTCTCGTCGAAACCGGCCTCGCGGCCGACGCCGAACACCGCGCGATGCGCAGCCATGATGCCGCGCGCGAGTTCGAGATGCGCGAAGCTCGCGCGCGCCTGCGGCTGCGGCGAGGGATAGACGTCGGAGAAGGTCTCGCACACCATGCCGGCCACCGCCGGCACCTGCGTGACGTTGGAGATCCATTTCGGCCGCAGGCCGTCGCGTATGAACAGCAGCAGCGTGGTCAGGCCGTAGAGCACGCCGGACAGTCCCTTGCCGCGCGCGTCGGGATCGACCATCACCAGCCCGAGATGAATGACCTCCTGCGTCTCGCCGTCGCGCGCGACCTGCATCACCGCCAGCGCGTTGAAGGCGATCGGCCGGCCGGTCGAGGCGTCGGAGACGAGCGTGATGATGGCGCGCGCGAGCGCCTCGCGCTGGCCGGAGAAAATGCCGTAGGTGAGATCGCCGGCGGGCAGCGTCTTGCCGGCGATGGCGCGGAGATCGGCGACGAGGGCGGCCAGCGCCGCATCGTCCAAGGTCGCGCCCGGACTCTCGACGATCCGCGTGCGCAGATCCGCGTGGGTGCGCAGCGACAGGTCCATCGCCTCCTGGCCCAGCGCGGTGATCCAGAAGCCGATATTGTCACGAATGCGCCTTGCGCCTGCGACGATGTTCATTCCCCCTCATCCGCCTGGCGTCAACGCAAATGGCTCGCCGGAGCCTTGCCTGCCCTTCGCGTCATATGCGCCGCGGGCGTTAATGCGCGATCACGCCGAGCGGCCATGCTGTCAGCACGGTAAACGCCGCTTGAACGATGGCAAGATGCGCATCCCCCTCGCGCCGACGGGCTCGATTGCAAAAAAGGACACGCGTTCTAAGCTCGCTGGTGTTCGTCATGGTAGCAAGGTCTGCCCGTGTGGCTGCCCCTCACCCCACCCCTCTCCCCGTAAGAACGGGGAGAGGGAGCGCAGCCGGGCTCGCCGCAACGCGCGAGTTCGCCACAGGCAGACGTCAACAAGATCGATGATACGGGCTTCGTTGCGGAGGACTATCTACGATCTTTATCCGGGTGTCCGCGTGATGGAGTCGAGGCCAGCGCCGCAGGGACGGTCTGCTCCCTCTCCCCGTTCTTCACGGGGAGAGGGGTGGGGTGAGGGGCGCTCCGCGCACCGGCCTCTCCTTCACCACGGACCTCTCCTTCCACGCGACGAAAGGCGAAGAGGTCACGGCTCACGCCGCCTTCGACACCTCCATCAGCAGGCGCTCGGCGCGGGCGTCCTCGATGCGGTTGACGAGCTTGCTGCTCTCGTGGCGGTCGCGCAGCGTCTTGGTCAGGGTGACGCAGGTCTGCACCAGCATGACGATGCCCATCGTCAGATAGCCCTTCATCCAGAGATCGATCGGCATGAAGAACACGCCGATCGCTACGAGGAAGGCGGAGGCAGCGAACGAGACGTAGGAGAAGGTGACGAAGGCACCGCTGTGGGGCTGGGCGTTCTGGTTCATGATCGGCTCCTGTGACATGAGTTGGATGGATGCGTTAAGATGGGTCGTTCAAGGACATCAGTTTGCCGGGACGTTGCGGCCGGCCTTCAGCCGCGCCAGCACGTCGTCGGCGGTGGTCTTGATGCGCGGGCCGAATCCCTGCTCGGCGAGCTTCTCGGCCGTGGTGATCGGGCCTGTGGCCGCGTCGAGCTCCATCAGCGCCTCGTCGGCGGCCTGCGCCTCCATCTGCCGCTCGCGCAGCCGCTTCAAGGTCGCCTCCGCTTCCGGCAGCGTGCATTCGTAGGGACGCGCCGCCTCGATGCCGCCGCGACGCAGGTTGCGCACGGCCTCCGAAGCGCGGGCGATGCGGCGGCCGCGATCGAGCTCGGCGATGCGGGCTTCAGCACCGGCGACGTGTTTCTTCAGCCGGCTGATCTCGGTGGCGAACAGCGCCCGCGCGGTCTTGGCGGCATCGCGCTCGGCCTCGAGCCCTGCGATCGCCTGCGCGGCCTCCCGCGCCAGATCCTCGCGGCCGCCGTCCAGCGCGGCGGTGGCGCGCACTTCGAGATCGGTGATCCGGGCCAAGGTGGCCTCCAGCCGCCTGCCCTCCTGCTGGTCCTGCGCGATGGCGAGCGCCAGCGCGCGCTTGCTGCGCTCGACGGCCGCGGCCGCATCGCGCATCTGCTGATCCAGGATCACCAGCGCGGTCCGGTCCTGCAGCTCCTCCTCCGCGACGGCGACGGTGCCCCGAAACAGCGTCAGAACGGTCTTGAACATTGTCAGCTCCCTGTTATGAGCATCGCTCATGTGATTTCTTCTAACGCAAACCTGAGCGCTGCTCAAGGATTATTTTGAGCATCGCTCAAGATTTTGGTAAACAATGTCTAAAACCCTGGAAAGACGTGCGAAACAGCGCGAGGCCCTGATCGAGTCGGCCGAGCGGATGATCAAGACGAGGGGGCTGGCGGGCCTCAAGACGCGCGATCTCGCCCAGGAGATCGGTGTCGCCAACGGCGCCGTCTACAACCTCGTTGCCGATGTCGACGAGCTGGTGCTGATGGTTGGCTCCCGCACCTTGGCACGGCTCGATGCCGAGCTGTCGGCCGCCGAGAGCGCCGGCCCGCCCGGCCCCGAGGCGGCGCTGGAGCGGATCGCGGTGGCCTATTGCGACTTCGCCGCCCACAATCTCGAGCTCTGGCGCGCGTTGTTCGAACATCGCATGGCGCCCGACAAGCCGCTGCCGGACTGGGCCATCGCCGATCAGATGCATCTGTTCCGTCACATCCACCAGCCGCTGGCGGCATTGTTTCCGCAGCGCTCGTTCGACGACATCAGCGTGATCGCGCGCAGTCTGTTTTCGGCGGTCCACGGCATGGTCGCGCTCGGTCTCGAGCAGAAGCTGATCGCCGTGCCGCTGGCGCTGCTGCGCCAGCAGATCGCGGCGATGGTGAAGGCGATGGTGACGGGACTGGTGGCGAACGACCGGGCCGGCACGTGAGCATCGACCGTCTGAGTTCCATCGTCACACGCGCCTTGCTTTGTCGCGGCGCTTCGCCGATAGGAAGATCATGACCCGAGCCGTGCTCATCCCTGCCTGCATCTGGTGGCGCTCCATCTAGGAGCGGCACGGCCTCGTCATTCATCGCCCGTCGCCGCCGTTCATCGGCCTGCGACGTGGTCTGCATCCTCACCAGCATCGCGCACCAGCATCGACGTCCGATCGAACGACGGTTCTCATTCCCTGGAGAACCACCATGCCCACATGCGCAGAACGTCCGGTTATCCTCACCGGTGACCGAACCACCGGCCCGCTGCATCTCGGCCATTATGTCGGATCACTGAAGAATCGCGTGGCATTGCAATCCACGCATCGGCAATTCCTGCTGCTCGCCGATGCGCAGGCGCTGACGGACAACGCCCATGATCCGGCCAAGGTGAGCCGGAACATTTTGGAGATCGCGACCGACTATCTCGCCGTCGGGATCGAGCCGGACCTCACGACGATCTGTCTCCAGTCGCATCTGCCCGCGCTCGCCGATCTGACTCTGCTCTACATGAACTTCGTCACAGTGGCGCGGCTGGAGCGCAACCCGACCATCAAGGACGAAATCCAGGCACGCGGTTTCGGCCGCGACATTCCGGCCGGCTTTCTCTGCTATCCCGTCGCGCAGGCCGCCGACATCACCGCGTTCAAAGCGACCATCGTGCCGGTGGGAGAGGATCAAGCGCCGCTGATCGAGCAGACCAATGAGATCGTCCGCCGCATCAACCGTCAGGCCGGGCGCGATGTGCTGCCGGAGGCCCGCGCGCTGATACCACGCGTCGGACGTCTGCCCGGCATCGACGGCAAAGCCAAGATGAGCAAATCGCAGGGCAACACGATTCCGCTCTCCGCCGCGCCGGACCAGATCCGCGACGCCGTCCGGCGCATGTTCACCGATCCCAACCATGTCAGGGCCTCGGACCCCGGTCGCATCGAAGGCAATGTTGTCTTCACCTATCTCGATGCGTTCGACGACGATCCGGCGGCGGTCGCAAACCTGAAGGCCCGCTATATCCGCGGCGGCCTGGGTGACAGCGTCGTCAAGGAGCGGCTGGACGAGGTGCTGCAGGCCATCCTGGCGCCGATCCGCGCGCGGCGAAATCTATTGGCGCGCGATCCGGGTCATGTTCTCGATGTCATCAGGCGCGGCACCGCGCAAGCGCGTGGCGTCACGGAGGCAACGTTGCGGGACGTGCGCGATGCGCTGGGCCTGTTCACGCTGCATGAGCCGGGCGGGATTGTCGGGGACACGCACAGGATGCAATATGCACAGCAGTGATGACGGGGCCTGCAAAGGTGGAAGACATCGGTCTCACGGCGTTCGATCTCGGACTGCGCGGCGCGGCGAGTGGACTGTTCACGATGATGGTCCTCGTGTTGATCAGGCTGCGTCCGGGCAATTGCCAGGCCGTGCTCGGCCTTGCGATGTCCGCGGGTGGCGCCGGTTTCGCCGTCGCCACTGCACCTTTCATTCCGGTCTCGACCTTCTGGTGGACCCTGCCGATCCTCTCGGCGCAACCGGTCGTGTTCTGGCTGTGGGCGCGCGCCGCCTTCGATGACGACTTTGCGCTGAAGCCGTGGCACGGCGCGGTCTGGCTTGCCGTGATTATCCTCGGCTTCACGGCGTCCCTGAGCTGGCCGATGTGGCCTGTGGTCACCAAGATCTGCGCCAAGGGCCTGTCCGTGGTGGCGGTCGCGTTTTCTCTGCTCGCGCTGATGCAGACCGTGACCACCTGGCGCGACGACCTGATCGCGCGGCGGCGGCGGCTGCGCATGGCCGTGCTGGTCCTGAACCTCAGTTTCATCATCCTCGTCGCCGGGCCGGCGCTGCTGCCGATCCCCGGACAGGTGCTTGGCCTCGCGGCCAATACGGGCGGGCTCGGCAGCTTCATCAGCGCGCTGACGCTGTGCACGCTTGCGATGCTCGCCAGCTGGACTCTGTTCGGAGCGAACGCGGCGGCGGCGCTGCCGAGCCCCGCCATGCTGGCTGCTGCAGGCGCCGATGAGCCGCAGGGAGCGCACATCACCGCCGGCGAACGCCCTGCCGTGGCGCCGCTGCTGCTGCGCCGGCTCGACCAGCTCATGACGGTGGAGCGCATCTATCGCAGGGAGGGTCTCTCGATTGGAGGCCTCGCGGCCACGCTCAACGTGCCGGAATATCGGCTGCGGCAGGCAATCAACGAAGGCCTCGGCTATCGCAACTTCAACGCCTTCCTGAACCGCTACCGGCTCGACGACGCCAAGGCCGCACTCGCAGATCCGAGCCAGCGCGAGGTGCCGGTGCTGACCATCGCGATCGACGCCGGCTTCCAGTCGATCGGGCCGTTCAACCGCGCTTTCAAGATGGCGACCGGCATGACGCCGACGGAATTCCGCCGCCAGGCGCTGGCAGGAGGCGCGGAGGCACCACCCGATTTTGAGAATTCGGCAAGGTGATTGAAGAATTCGGCTGGCCGAATCCGGGATGCGGCCAACGCGACATGGCGCGCGGGCGCAGAAATGGCCCCGTCCCTCTTTCCCTGAGAACGCCATGACCAACGTCATCTCCCCCTCCTCCGAACGGCTGCATGCGCTCGATGCGGTCAGGGCCTATGCGCTGCTGCTCGGCATCGTGCTGCACGCGGCGACGTCGTTCCTGCCGCTCGGCCCGCACCGGTTCTGGTTCATCGAAGACACCCATACGAGTGCCGTTCTCGGCGTCGTCACCTTCGTCATCCACATCTTCCGGATGACGACCTTCTTCCTGATGGCCGGCTTCTTCGCCCGCATGAGCCTGCACCGCCGCGGGGCGGCGGGCTTCGTCAAGGACCGCCTGCTGCGGATCGCGCTGCCGCTGGTGGTCGCCTGGCCGCTCGTGATGATGCCGATGGCCGCTCTGGTGGTGTGGGCCAGCCACTTTCCCAACGGCGGGCCGACGCCGGGCATGGGCGGCTGGCCGCCGGTGCTGCCGCGCTTTCCGCTGACGCATCTGTGGTTTCTTTACATGCTGATCGAGCTCTACGCCGCGGCCCTGCTGTTGCGGTGGATCGTGCTCGCGGTCGACGCCGACGGACGGCTGCGCGCGGTGCTGGACCGCCTGTTCGCGCTGATCATGCACAGCCGGCTCGCGCCCGCGATTCTGGCATTGCCGATCCTGATCGCGCTCAGCCTCGATCCGACCTGGATCGGCTTCATCGGCGTGCGCACGCCCGACCAGTCGCTGATCACCCCCAGCCAGGCCTGGATCGGATTCGGCAGTGCCTTAGCTGTCGGCTGGCTGCTGCATCGGCAGATCGCGCTGCTGCGGCTCATGGAGCAACGCTGGCTGTCCAACACGCTCGCTGCCGCGATCCTGATCGCGCTCAGCTTCATGCTGGCGTTCTCGGTGATGCAGGTCTCAACCCGCGTCTGGAGTGCTCCGGTCGATCTCGCCACGCTCAGACTCGCGGGCGCGATCGCCTACGCGCTGGCGATCTGGACCACGACCTTCGCCGCGATCGGCCTGGCGCTACGCTTCCTGGCCGGCTTCAGCCATACGCGGCGCTATCTCGCCGATGCCTCCTATTGGCTCTACATCATCCACATGCCCATCGTGATGGCGCTGCAGCTTTTGGTCTCGCAGCTCGATTGGCCATGGCCGGTCAAGTTCGCGCTCATTCTGCTGATCGCGCTTCCTCTCATGCTGGCGAGCTATCACCTGCTGGTGCGGAACACCATCATCGGCCGGATCCTGAACGGCAGGACGGTCAAACCACGCCCCAAGCAGCTTCCGGTCGCCGGCCGCGCCGTGACCAACTGACGACATCAGCTGCGCGTTGTCTGCCCGGAGTATGGCGCTGCCCTGGTCAAAATTTGATCAGGCGGTTTCACGCGCCCGCGCTAGATTCGACCGTGGCGGCAGGTGGATGCCGCCTCAGGCGATGACAAGCGCGGGGGCGAAGCGATGTCACTGTTCATCCGCGGCGGCACGGTGGTGAACCACGATCATTCCCGGCGCGCCGATGTCCTGATCCAGGGCGGCACCATTCTCGCGGTGGGCACTGCAATCGAGCCGCCGCTGTCGGCCGAGGTGATCGATGCCGACGGCTGCTACGTGATCCCCGGCGGGATCGATCCGCACACCCATCTCGAGCTCGGCTTCATGGGCACCGTGTCGGCCGACGATTTCGAATGGGGCACCAAGGCCGGGCTCTCCGGCGGCACCACGATGGTGGTGGATTTCTGCATCCCCGATCCCGGCCAGTCGATGCTGGCCGCCTATCAGGACTGGCGGCGCAAGTCGGAGAAGGCGGCGGCCGACTACGGTTTCCACATGGCGGTGACCTCCTGGTCGAAGCAGGTTTTCGACGAGATGGAGATCGTGGTCCAAACCTACGGCATCAACACCTTCAAGCATTTCATGGCCTACAAGGGCGCGCTGATGGTCAACGACGACGAGCTGTACAACTCGTTTGCGCGTTGCGCCGCGCTCGGCGCGATGCCGCTGGTCCATGCCGAGAACGGCGACGTCGTGGCGCGAATGCAGGAGGCGATGCTGGCGCGCGGCATCGACGGGCCGGAGGGCCACGCCTTCTCGCGGCCGCCTGAGGTGGAGGGCGAGGCGACCAGCCGCGCGATCATGATCGCCGATATGACCGGCGCGCCACTCTATGTCGTGCATACGAGCTGCCGCCAGTCGCACGAGGCGATCGCCCGCGCCCGCGCCGCCGGGCAGCGGGTCTATGGCGAGCCGCTGATCCAGCATCTGCTGCTCGACGAGCGCGAGTATCGCGCCGCGGACTGGGACCAGGCCGCGGCCTGCGTAATGTCGCCGCCGTTCCGCGACCGGTCGCATCAGGACAGCCTGTGGGCCGGGCTGCAATCCGGCTCGCTGCAGGTGGTCGCGACCGACCATTGCGCCTTCACGCTCGCGCAGAAGCGGCTCGGTCGCGGCGACTTCCGCAGGATTCCAAACGGCACCGGCGGGCTGGAGGACCGGATGCCGCTGCTATGGACCGCGGGAGTCGAAACGGGACGCCTGACCAAGGAGGAGTTCGTCGCGGTCACCTCGGCGAACATCGCGCGCATCCTCAACATCTTCCCGCGCAAGGGCGCCGTGATGGCCGGCTCCGACGCCGATCTCGTGGTGTGGGATCCGGCGATGCACAAGACGATCAGCGCGACCCGCCAGGTCAGCCGCATCGACTACAACGTCTTCGAGGGCTTCACCTGCACCGGCGGCCCGGTCGTCACCGTATCGCGCGGACGGATCGCCTGGCGTGACGGCGAGCTGCGCGCGCAAGCCGGCGACGGCCGCTATGTCGAACGGCCGGCGTTCCCGCCTGTGCATGTCGCCAATTCCACCTGGAAGGAGATCACCGCGCCGCGCGGAGTCGCGCGCGAGATGATCACGCCCTAGACGGCGCCGCGAATCATCTCCGCCGCGGCGGCATTTACCGGGCGGAAACCGTTGCTGTCGTTGAATGCGAGCATGGCACAGTTGCGCATGGAAGTTCGCGATTCGGCCGGCACCATCCTGCCGGGCTATGGCGATGCATTCTTCGATCTCAGGCTGCCCGGCGATCACTGCCGCGTGGCGCAAAACCTGCTCCGGATGATTCGCGGCGACAACGTCCGCTCACCGGCGCACAGCATCCATTTTTTCCGTGACAGCGTCGAGATCGGCAGCTGGTCGGTCGACGACGAGCGCATGGAAAGCCTCATCGACGAGTACGCGCATACGCCGCCAGCGGCGGCGTAGCGTGTCTTCGACTGGCGCCCCTGCTCAGACGATTCGCGGGTGCGCCTTCTGGTGCCAGGCCCAGGCCGAGCGGATGACGTGGCCGAGGTCGGAGTGGCGCGCCTTGAAGCCGAGCTCATGCTCGGCGCGCCGGGGATCGGCGACCAGAACCGGCGGATCGCCGGCGCGGCGCTCGCGATAGACCAGCGGCACCTGCTCGCCGGTCTCCTGGCGGATCGCATCGACGATCTCGCGCACCGAATAGCCGCTGCCGGTCCCGAGATTGTAGGCGCCGCCAGTGTGTCCCTCCAGCAGCCGTCCGATCGCCGCGATATGGGCCGCGGCGAGGTCGTCGACATGGATGTAGTCGCGCACCGCGGTGCCATCCGGCGTCTCGTAGTCGGTGCCGAAGATCGCGAAATCCGGGACATGGCCGAGGATCGCCATCAGGGCGCGCGGGATGAGGTGGGTCTCGGGATCGCGCAGTTCGCCGATCACGCCTGAGGCGTCGGCGCCGCAGGCGTTGAAATAGCGCAGCGCCGTGGCGGAGAAGCCGTAGGCGGCGCGGTAGTCCGACAGGATCTGCTCGATGATGAATTTCGAGCGGCCGTAGGGATTGACCGTCGGCCCGGCCGCACTCTCCGGGATCGGCTCACGTCCGGCATTGCCATAGACCGCGCCGGTCGAGGAGAACACCAGCCGCGTGCAGCCGGCCTCGCGCATGCCCTGCAGCAGGCCGAGCGTGCCCGCGACATTGTTGAGATAATATTTCTGCGGATCGGCCACGGACTCGCCGACGGCGCTCCAGGCCGCGAAGTGCATCACGGCCCGCACGTCATATTGCCGGATGGTGCTCGCCACCTTGATGCTGTCGGCGATGTCGCCGACCACCAGCGGCCCCCATTTCACGAAGCTACGGTGCCCCGTCGTCAGATTGTCGTAAACGATCGGCGTGAAACCCGCCTCGGCAACCGCCTTGCTGCAATGAGCCCCGATATAGCCGGCCCCGCCGGCAATCAGGATCGTACCCTTGTTCCCCATAATTCCCCTGAATTCTCGATATCAGCGCAGCCATGCCTGCGGCCGGCGCGAAATATCGCCAGAGTAAGCTAAGCCGCAGCCCACACCAAGTCCGGGTTGAACGGTCTTCCTCCGGGAACGGGAGCCCGGTCATGCGAGTTGCCATCGCCGCCGCGGCACAAGTTCCATGGGGCGGGAATGGCTGTCCAGCGTCCGCGCGCATCCCCCATACCCCAGAGTACAGGTAGCGCGGATCGCAGAATGCGGTAGCTGTAGTCTGGCTCGATCCATGTCGGGAGCTGCAGGAGGCGTGTCTTGAGTGAACCAGCAAGCCAAGTCGATACGGCGCCACGCGCGGCATCGGCGCCACCGCCCTCGCCTGCCCCTGCGCCGGGGCTGTGGGCGCGGCTCGGCATTCCGCTGCTGGCCGTGCTGGTCGCGCTGGCGTTCGTCGCGCTCGCCACCTCGCGCTGGAATGCCTGGACCGGCAACGCCACGACGCAGACCACCAACGACGCCTATGTCCGCGCCGACATGACCCAGCTCTCCAGCCGGGTCGCCGGCGAGGTGCTCAAGGTTGCCGTCAGCGATTTCCAGCGGGTCAAGGCCGGCGACCTGCTGATCCAGATCGATCCGGCCGACTACGAGGCGCAGGTCGCGCAGGCCGAGGCCAATGTCGAAGCCGCCCAGGCGGCGCTCGACAACCTGAGCAACCAGGTCGAGCTGCAATACGCGACCATTGCGCAGGCCGAAGCGCAGCAGGTGTCGGCCGGCGCCGCCGAGGTGCAGGCCCGGCAGGAGGAAGAGCGCCAGCAATCGCTGTCGCAGAGCGAGGCCGGCACCAAGCAGCGGCTGGAGCAGGCCACCGCCGCCTATGCCAAGGCGCAGGCCGATGTGCGCGCCAGCCGCGCCGTCATCGCCGCCCAGCGTCATCAGCTCGAAGTGCTCACCGGCACCAAGAAGCAGCGCGGTGCCGATCTGGCCGGCGCCAAGGCCGCGCTGGCCGCGGCGCGGCTTAAGCTCGGCTATACCAGGATCACCGCGCCGTTCGACGGCGTCGTCGGCCAGCGCCAGGTGCAGACCGGCGACTACGTCAATATCGGCAGCAGCCTGATCGCGGTGGTGCCGCTGCCCCAGGTGTTCGTGATCGCCAACTACAAGGAGACGCAGCTCACGCATGTCGCCCCGGGCCAGCCGGTCGACGTCACCGTCGATTCCTTCCCGGGCGAGACGCTGCACGGCCGCGTCGAGCGCATCGCGCCGGCCTCCGGCTCGCAATTCGCGCTGCTGCCGCCCGACAACGCCACCGGCAATTTCACCAAGGTCGTGCAGCGGATTCCCGTGCGCATCGCACTCGATGCCGACCAGAAGCTGCTGACCCGGTTGCTGCCGGGCATGTCGGTCGTGACCCACATCCGCACCACGGGCGCGGCCGATGGCGCCAAGTGAGAGCATCCGTGAGGGTATCCGTGCGAGCGATCGCGGACCGCTGTCGCAGGGCGGCCAGGCGGCGCATCCGCTGTTCGCCGTCGGCGCCGTGCTGCTTGGCTCGTTCCTGGCGAATTTCGACAGCCGCCTGACCTCGGTCGGCCTGCCCGACCTGCGCGGCGCGTTCGCGCTCGGCTTCGACCAGGGCGCGTGGCTCTCGACCGCGGCGATCGGCTCGCAGATCTTCATCGCGCCGGCCGTGGCCTGGCTCGCGACCGTGTTCGGCCTGCGCCGCGTGCTCGGCATTCCCAGCCTGATCTATGCGGTGGTGTCGCTGATCATTCCGTTCGTGCGGGACTACCCGACCCTGATCACGCTCGCGATCATCCACGGCATGCTGCTCGGCACCTTCGTGCCGGCGACCTTGATGATCATCTTCCGCAACCTGCCGATCCGCTGGTGGCTGCCGGCGATCTCGATCTACTCCATCCGCGTCGGCTTCGCGCTGGACACCTCGACCTCCCTGGTCGGCTTCTATGTCGAGCATCTCGGCTGGCAATGGATGTACTGGCAGGGCGTGGCGCTGGCGCCGCTGATGGCGGCGATGGTCTATCTCGGCACGCCCGCCGAGCCGGTCAATCGCACGCTGCTTCGCAATGCCGACTGGGGCGGCATGCTGCTGCTCGGCAGCGCCGTGTCGATGATCTATGCCGGTCTCGACCAGGGCAACCGGCTCGACTGGCTGCAATCCGGCACGGTCGTTGCGCTGCTTGCCGGCGGCGCCGTGCTGTTCGTTCTCTTCCTCGTCAACGAGGCCCTCAGCCCGCAGCCCTGGGCGCATTTCAACGTGCTGTTCTCGCGCAACATCGGGCTCTCGCTGACGGTCATCCTGCTGTACACGCTGACCAGCCTCTCCAACGCATCGCTGGTGCCGAACTTCCTGGCCACGATCACCCAGTTGCGCCCCGAGCAGAGCGGCTCGCTCCTGCTGATCTATGGCGCGCTGCCGCTGATCGTGCTGGTGCCGCTGTCGATCTGGCTGCTGCGTCATGTCGATGCGCGCCTCGTCGTCGTCCTCGGGTTCAGCGCCTTCGCGGCGGCCAATCTGTGGGGCACCCAGCTCACCCATGCCTGGGCGCGCGAGGACTTCATCGGCATCGTCATGCTGCAGTCGATCGGGCAGGCGCTGACCCTGCTGCCGATCATCATCATGGCGCTGTCGAATTCGGATCCGGCGCGCGCGACGTCGTTCGCGGCCTACATCCAGATCATGCGGCTCGGCGGCGCCGAGATCGGCGTTGCGCTGATGGGGACGTGGCTGCGCGTGCGCGAGCAGGTGCATTCGGCCTATCTCGGCCTCAACATCCAGAGCGGCGACGTTGACGTCGCCCGCGCGCTGCAGCGGCTGACCGGCTATTTCACCAGCCACGGCGCCGCACAGGCCAAGGCGCGCGCCGTCGGCACGCTGGCGGGCCAGGTGCAGCGCGAGGCCAATGTGCTGGCTTATCTCGATGCGTTCTGGCTGTGCTTCTGGCTCGCGATCGCCGCGCTGCTGCTCGTCGCCTTGATCACGCGCGCGCCGCCGGGGCCGTTCTCGCCGACGCCGATCGGTTTGCGAGCAGCGTGGATGCGGCGGTTCGGATCGTCGGCGACGTGAGCCTTGCCGCGCGCTGAGCTTAACGTTTTGAAGTGAAGACAAGCCGCGCGAGACGAACGCTCGCGCTGGATGTTGCGTGTCTGCTCAGAGCACCACGACATCTAGCCGTGAACAGATTTCAAACCGCGATGCGCGGCTGATTCGGACGCGGTTCGTTCCAGCCGCGTTCCGAACGTTAACAGCATCGCGCTACGCCGTCGCATTCTGGGACATCATGCGCGCGAGGATTGCGGCAGCTCATCCAGCGGCCATTTCGGACGCTTGATCTTGGCGTACGGCAATTTCGTCACGTCGCGCGCGACCACGCCGGGCGCATCGACCATGATGATGTCGGCCGCGATCGGGGCGAACGAGGCGCGGAAATGCTGCGCGGACTTCACCACGACGAGCTTGCGCGTGGAGGGATCGCAGCCGAGCTGGGTGAAGAAGTCCTTCCCGAACGCCTGGCAGCGGAACGTCGTGATCACGACCTCGACGCCATTGCACGCGATCAGCGCGCAATCGCCGAGCTTGGCCGGCGTGCCGGCGAGCCCGGTCATCACCATGTTCTCCTTCAGTGCCTTGACCTCCCAGGTCGCATCGACCGGCTCGCCGGACAGCGGGCCGATCTTGCCGCCGATGCGCAAGGGAAGCTTGGCGCCGATTCCGGCATCGAAGGCGATGCGCACCGCGATCGGGTCCCACATCGGACCGACGCAGACGTTCTCGATCTTCCGCTCGAGCACGCGGCGCAGGATGAAGGTGGAATCGCCGGGCGCGCCGCCGCCGGGATTGTCGCTGGCATCGCCCAGCACGATGGTGCCGTCCTTGGCGAGCGCCTGGTCGAGCGCGGCATCGACGCCGGGCATGCGCTCGGTCACGGCGTCGCGCATGCCGATCAGCTCGTCCGCGAGCTTGCGCGCCAGCGCTTGCGCCTTCGCGCCATCGGGATCCGCGGCGGCGTCGCTGTAGACCAGCACCTTGGTGCCCATCGCGGGCGTATCGCCCCAGCCGAAGCCGTGCACGATCGAGGCCGAGACGATGCCGTCCTTGCCCTCCAGCGCGGTGATGCGGTCGACGAAGCTGCGCACCGGCTCGCGGGTGGTGTGCAGGGTCACGATCATGTCGGTGTCGACCAGCGCCTTGCGCAGCTTGAGCCGCTTCTCGGCCAGCTCGGTGCAATGCTTCACCAGATCCTGCGCGCGCTCGAGAATGTCGGTGTGCGGATATTCCTTCCAGCAGATCAAGAGATCGGCGCTGTCCACCATCAGCTCGCTCATGTGGACGTGCGGATCGAGCGTCGCGCCGATCACCACGTCCGGGCCTGTGATCTTGCGGATCTGCGACAGCAGCTCGCCCTCGCAATCATCATAGCCGTCGGCGATCATCGCGCCGTGCAGCCCGATCAGCGCCATGTCGATCGGCAGCGCGGCCTTGAGATCGGCGAGGATCTGATCGCGCAAGGTCTCGAACGCCGCGCGTGTGACGAGCCCGTTCGGCACCGCCGCCGCCACCAGGCCCTCGATCAAGGTCCATCCCTTGGACGGCCCAACCTGCCGCGCCGCCCACAGCGGCCCGCCATGCATCTGCATCTTGTCCGGATGCTGACCGGCCGGGAAATACGCCCGCTCGTGAAAGGTCCCGAGCCCCGTCGGCATCGGCGCAAAGGTGTTGGTCTCGGTGGCGAGGGCGGCGGAGAAGACACGCATGAAGGAACGGCTCTTGAGTTGGCGCGATGACGATGAAGCGGCCGCAGGGGACCGCATCGCGTCCACGAGCACAAGACAGCGCGAGGGCAGAGCGACCCATCGCCCAGCGCATGCGAGCGATCAGTTCGCGGTGACCGGCGCCGGCACCGACTGATCCGCGATGGTCTTGATCGCGACCTCGGCGACCTGCGCCAGCGACTCTCGGTCGGCGCCTGAGGACGCCATCACGCTCATGCCGGTGATGACGGCGGAGACATAGCGCGCGAGCGCGGCGGGGTCGGCGCTCTCGGCCAGGTCACGCTCCTGCTTTGCGCGCTCGAAGCGATGGCGGAGCTGCTCCTCGGTCTGGGCGCGGCGCGCGGCGAGCTCGAACGGCACGTTGGCTGAGCCGGAGCCGCAGGCAAGGCCACCCTGCACCAGCAGGCAGCCGGGCGGGTTGGACGGGTCGGTCTGCTTCTCGGCGACGCCCATCAGCATCCGCGCGGTGACCTCGCGGGCGGTCGGCGCGCCCAGCACCTCCTCCATCCAGGCCTCGCGGCGCAGGGTGTAGCGGTCGAGCGCGGCCTTGAGCAGGGCCTCCTTGCTGCCGAAGGCGGCATAGAGGCTCGGCGGGTTGATGCCCATGGCGTCGGTGAGCTGGGCGATGGTCGCGCCCTCATAGCCATGGCGCCAGAACACCTCCATCGCCTGGTCCAGCGCGGTGTCGCGATCGAAATTCCGGGGCCGTCCGACGCCCATTTTGCAAAACTCCTGTTTTCGTCTCCGCCCCGACTGATTCTTATCTATTTGCGATTCCTAGCCATTTCTTTGATCTGCCGCAGCCGCCAAAGTTCCGTCTAGGATTTTCGTAGCATCCGTTACATAAGTCTCTTGCGAACGAGTTGCCAGCGCCACATTTGTAGCGAGCACTACAAATCTGGAGCGCGACAATGCCTTCGCCCGAACCAAGTTCCCCCAGCCGCCTGAAGCGGTGGCTGAGCACCGTTGCCGTCGCCGGCGTGGTGATCGCCGCCGGCTCCTACGCCGGTTCGCAGTATTTCCATTTTAGCCCCGTCCCGCAGGCGGCTCACGCCGCTGCGCCGGAGCAGGCCGTCCCGGTGACGGTCTCCGTCATCGAACCGCGCAAGGCCAGCCTGTGGGACGAGTTCTCCGGCCGGCTCGAAGCGGTCGAGCGGGTCGAGGTCCGGCCGCGCGTGGCCGGCGCCATCCTTGCCACCAATTTCACCGAGGGCTCGCTGGTGAAGGCCGGCGACGTGCTGTTCAAGATCGACCCCGCGCCCTATGCCGCCGAGGTCGACCGCGCCCAGGCCCAGCTCGAAGCCGCGCGTGCCCGCGCCTCCTTCGCCGCCAATGAGCTCGAGCGCGGCGCGCAACTGGTCGGCAGCTCGATCGTCACCAAGCGCGACTTCGACCAGCGCGACAACGGCAATCGCGAGGCGATCGCCAATGTCAAGGCGGCGGAAGCAGCACTCCAGGCGGCCAAGCTCAATCTCGACTACACGCAGGTGCGCGCGCCGGTTGACGGTCGCGTCGGCCGCATCGAGGTCACCGTCGGCAATCTCGTCGCCGCCGGCTCGGCCTCGCCGGTGCTGACCAACCTGGTCTCGGTCAATCCGATCTATGCGAGCTTCGACGCCACCGAGGATGTCGTGCTGCGGGCGCTGGCCGCCGTGGCCGACGCCTCCGGCAAGCGCGGCAATCTCGACCGCATCCCGGTGGAGATGACGACGTCGGGCGGCATCACCGCGTCGGGCCACATCCAGCTGATCGACAACCAGGTGCAGGGCCAGACCGGCACCATCCGCGTCCGCGCCGTGTTCAAGAACGAGACCGGCACCCTGATCCCCGGCCAGTTCGCCCGCGTCCGCATGGGCCAGCCGCAGCAGCAGTCCCTGGTGCTGCTCGACGAGCGCGCCATCGGCACCGACCAGGACAAGAAGTTCGTCATGGTCGTCGGCGACGACGAGCGCGCGGTGTATCGGCCGGTGACACTCGGCGGCAGCGTCGAGGGCCTGCGGATCATTTCGGCGGGCTTGAAGCCTGGCGAACGCGTGGTGGTCAATGGCCTGCAACGGGTGCGCCCTGGCGCGTTGCTGAAGACGCAGGTGGCGGCGATGGGCGCGCGGGATGGGGCTGACAACAAGCAGCTGGCGCAGCGCTGAGCGTCATCGGACCCCTCTGCCAACGCCAACCACAGATGTCGTCCCGGCGAACGCCGGGACCCATAACCACCGGCCTTGCTTGTGGACGACGAATGATGACCCACAGTCTTTTTCAACAATTGGCCGTCCGCGGTATGGGTCCCGGCGTTCGCCGGGACGACGCCGAGGGTGAGGCGACAGCGAGATCCTATTTGGCGCCGCTCAGCGTCTTTCAAACGCCTACCAACAACTAACAACGTCAGCCACACGCTGACCTCTCCCGACCACGGGGCCTCCCATGAACCTCTCCAAATTCTTCATCGACCGGCCGATCTTCGCAGGCGTGCTGTCGACGCTCATTTTCCTCGGCGGCCTGATCGCGCTGTTCTCGATGCCGATCTCGGAATATCCCGACGTCGTGCCGCCGTCGGTCGTGGTGCGCGCGACCTATCCCGGCGCCAATCCGAAGGTGATCGCCGAGACCGTGGCGACGCCGATCGAGGAGCAGATCAACGGCGTCGAGAACATGCTGTATATGAGCAGCCAGGCGACCACCGACGGCGCGATGACGCTCACGGTCACCTTCAAGCTCGGCACCGATCCGGACAAGGCGACGCAGCTGGTGCAGAACCGGGTGCAGCAGGCCGAGCCGCGGCTGCCGGCCGTGGTGCGGCAGCTCGGCGTCATCACCAAGAAGAGCTCGCCCGACCTCACCATGGTCGTGCACCTGAACTCGCCGAACGGCCGCTACGACACGACCTATCTGCGCAACTACGCGGTGCTCAACGTCAAGGACCGGCTGGCGCGCATCGACGGCGTCGGCGACGTCCAGCTGTTCGGCGCCGGCGACTATTCGATGCGGGTGTGGGTCGATCCGCAGAAGGCCGCCGAGCACGGCCTCTCGGCGAGCGACATCGTCAAGGCGATCCAGGCGCAGAACGTCGAGGCCGCGGCCGGCGTGGTCGGCGCATCGCCGAACGTCAAGGGCCTCGACCTGCAGCTCTCGGTCAATGCCGAGGGCCGCCTCTCCAACGAGGACCAGTTCGCCGACATCGTGGTGAAGACCGGCGCGCATGGCGAGGTGACGCGGCTGCGCGACGTCGCCCGCATCGAGCTCGGCGCCTCCGAATACGGCCTGCGCTCGCTGCTCGACAACAAGCAGGCGGTGGCGATCCCGATCTTCCAGGCGCCCGGCTCCAACGCGCTGCAGATCTCCGACAACGTCCGCGCCACCATGGCCGAGATCAAGAAGACGATGCCCGAAGGCGTCGAGTATCACATCGTCTACGACCCGACGCAATTCGTGCGCTCCTCGATCGAGGCCGTCGTGCACACGCTGTTCGAGGCGATTGTGCTGGTCGTGATCGTCGTCATCCTGTTCCTGCAGACCTGGCGCGCCTCGATCATTCCGCTGCTGGCGGTGCCCGTGTCGATCGTCGGCACCTTCGCGGTGATGCATCTGTTCGGCTTCTCGATCAACGCGCTCAGCCTGTTCGGCCTGGTGCTCGCGATCGGCATCGTCGTCGACGATGCCATCGTCGTGGTCGAGAATGTCGAGCGCAACATCGAGAGCGGCCTGTCGCCGCGCGACGCCACCTATCAGGCGATGCGCGAGGTGTCCGGCCCGATCATCGCGATCGCGCTGGTGCTGGTCGCCGTGTTCGTGCCGCTGGCCTTCATCTCCGGCCTCACCGGGCAGTTCTACAAGCAGTTCGCGCTGACGATTGCGATCTCCACCGTGATCTCGGCCGTGAACTCGCTGACCCTGTCGCCGGCCCTGTCGGCGCTGCTGCTCAAGGGCCATCACGACCCGAAGGACCGCCTCACCCGCATCCTCGACCGTTCGCTCGGCTGGTTCTTCCGCGGCTTCAACCGCGCCTTCGTCCGCGCCTCCGACAATTACAGCGGCAGCGTCTCCAGGGTGATCACGGCCAAGGCCGCCGTGATGATCCTCTACGTGCTGCTGATCGGCGCCACCGCCGTCCTGTTCAAGCAGGTGCCGGGCGGCTTCGTGCCGGGCCAGGACAAGCAATACCTGGTCGGCTTCGCCCGCCTGCCGGACGGCGCCACGCTCGACCGCTCCGAGGAGGTGATCCGCAAGATGAGCGACATCGCGCTGACGCAGCCCGGTGTCGAGAGCTCGATCGCCTTTCCCGGCCTCTCGATCTCCGGCTTTACCAACTCCTCCAATGCCGGCATCGTGTTCTCCGGGCTGAAGCCGTTCGATGAGCGTAAGGATCCGTCGCTGTCGGGCGGCGCGATTGCGCTGGAGCTCAACAAGAAATACGCAGGCATCCAGGACGCCTTCATCGCGATGTTCCCGCCGCCGCCGGTCAACGGCCTGGGCACGATCGGCGGCTTCAAGCTACAGATCGAGGACCGCGCCGGCCGTGGCTACGAAGCCTTGAACGACGTCACCACCGCCTTCATGGGCGCCTTGCAGAAATCACCGGAGATCGCCGGCGCGTTTTCGAGCTTCCAGGTCAACGTGCCGCAGCTGTTCGCCGACATCGATCGCACCAAGGCGCTACAGCTCGGCGTCCCCGTGACGGAGGTGTTCAACACGCTGCAGATCTACCTCGGCTCCTACTACGTGAACGACTTCAACAAGTTCGGCCGCACCTACTCGGTGCGCGTGCAGGCCGACGCGCCGTTCCGCGCCCGGGCCGACGACATTCGCCAGCTCAAGGTCCGTTCGTCCACGGGCGAGATGGTGCCGCTGTCGGCGCTGCTCAACGTCCGACAGAGCGCCGGTCCCGAGCGCGCGATCCGCTACAACGGCTTCCTGTCGTCGGACATCAACGCCGCGGCGGCGCCGGGCTTCTCGTCGGGCCAGGCGCAGGCGGCGGCCGAGAAGATCGCGGCCGAGGTGCTGCCTCCTGGATTTGCTTTCGAATGGACCGACCTGACCTATCAGGAGTTCATCGCCGGCAATTCCGGACTCTGGGTGTTTCCGCTCGCGATCCTCTTGGTGTTCCTGGTGCTGGCCGCGCTCTATGAGAGCCTGACGCTCCCTCTGGCGATCCTGATGATCGTTCCGATGGCGCTGCTGGCGGCGATGGCCGGCGTCTACATCTCGAAGGGCGACAACAACATCTTCACCCAGATCGGCCTGATCGTGCTCGTCGGCCTCTCCGCCAAGAACGCGATCCTGATCGTCGAATTCGCGCGCGAGCTCGAATTCGCCGGACGCACGCCGCTGCGCGCCGCGATCGAAGCCAGCCGTCTCCGGCTGCGGCCGATCCTGATGACGTCGATGGCCTTCATCATGGGCGTGCTGCCGCTGGTGCTGTCGACCGGCGCGGGCTCGGAGATGCGGCGGGCGATGGGCGTCGCGGTGTTCTCCGGCATGATCGGCGTCACCGTGTTCGGCCTGTTCCTGACGCCCGTGTTCTACGTGCTGCTGCGAACCCTGACCGGGATGCGGCCGCTCGTCCAGCACGGCGGCCACGGCACCGTGGCGGCCCAGCCCGCGGAGTAAACGCCGATGTGAACAGGCGTGATGTCGTCCGCCGCGAAACGCAATCGTCTCTTCTCACGTAGAGGCAAGTGACAGTCGGCGTCCTCATCATGCTTCCCCGATGATCCGGTGCACGATCAATTCTGCAAAACTGTGAACCGGATCACAGACCAGCGCAGCGAGATGGAGGACGCCAACTCCAGCACGTTGCGCCGACCCGGCGGCCTGTCCCGCACCAGGCCGCCGGGTCATTTGACGAAGGAGTTGCAACATGGATTTTTTGAATCATCTGGTCGCAGCCCGGCTGATGAAGACGGCGCAGGGTTTCGAGCGCATCGGCGTTCACCGCGTCACACACCGGCTCCCGGCTCCGCCTCAGCGTTTGGGCACGACACCGACGACGCTGGCGCTGGTGGTCGATCGCCAGGGACGTGACCCGTCCGCCGCGCCATGCTGCTCAGGCGCCGACGGCGTCTGATGGCGACCGTGTGGCGGGCCAGGCCCGCCACGCCAGGCCTCATGTGAACGCAGGCTTGGTCTTCTCGACCCAATCGGCAAAGCTCTGCGGCGCAACGCCGGTGATCGTCTGATAATCGCCCGTCACCTCGGCGACCAGCCCCTGAGCCGTATTCGGCTCGAACGACGCGAACACCTCCGCCAGCGGTCGCGGCAGTCCGGCGCCGACCATGCCCTGAATGAGACCTTCGAGGGGCACCTGCACCACCTCGATCGGCTTGCCCACCGCGGCCGAGATGATCTGCGCCTTTTGCGCCTTGGTCAGCGCCTCCCCACCACTCAGCGTGAAGACCTGCTTGCCGCCGGCGCTGCCGGCGAGAACCGTCGCCGCCGCGCGCGCGAGATCGTCGCGCGCGATGTCCGCGCTCGCGCCACCCTGGTCCGCCGTGAACCAGCGGCCCGAACCGAGGATCTGCGGCAACGAGCTCATCAGATTTTCGAAGTACCAGTGATTGCGCAGCACGGTCCAGCCGGCGAGCCGGCTGTCTTTGAGAGCGGCCTCGGTCAACGCGTGGTCCGGCGCGAGCAGGATCGGCGAGCCCTCCGGCTTCGGCATGGACGTGTAGATGACATGACTGACGCCGGCCTGCTCGGCTGCCGCGATCGCGTTCTTGTGCTGCTGCAGCCGACGGCCCGGCCGGTCGAGCGCATCGGTGCTGATCAGCAGCATCCGCTCCGCCCCGGCGAACGTCGCGACAAGCGAGCCTGCATCGTCGAAATCGGCGCTGCGGACCTGGACGCCTTGCGCCGCCAATGCCTGCAACTGCTCCGGCTTGCGGGTGGTGGCGATGATGCGGGAGGCCGGCACGCCGAGCGTGGTCAGCAGGTGGCGGATCACGGCGCGGCCGAGCTGCCCGGCGGCGCCGGAGACGAGAACGGATTGAGACATCGTTAACCTTCATTACGAGGGGCTGGGATGGGCAAGACGTTGGCTTTCGGCCGCAGTCGCCTTAAAGTCTCGTTTCGAGACCAGCACTACATTAGGAACCACGATGACCCGCCGAAAGAAGGCAGTTTTCTGGGAGATAGGCACATGAAGGGAACTGCCCCTCCCGGCACGATCGCGGCTGAAGGCGCATGCGACAATGATCCCGGCCGCTGGAAGGCGAAGTTCGCCTCGATCGACGATTGTCCGATCCGCACGGTGATCAATCAGATCGGCGACAAATGGAGCCTGCTCATCCTGGCCGTGCTGGGCTGGCGGCCGCACCGCTTCGGCGAGCTGCGGCGCGAGATCAGCGACATCTCGCAGCGGATGCTGACGCAGACTTTGCGCGACCTGCAACGCGACGGGTTGATTGCCCGCCGCGTGCTGCCGACGGTGCCGCCCAGCGTCGAATACAGCCTCACCGACGTCGGCCGGAGCCTGCTCGGGCCGATGTCACACCTGATCGGCTGGGCCGAGCGGCATCACGCCGCGATCAAGGCCTCGCGGCAGCGCTTCGACGAGAGCATCGCGTCGGACTAATCGACGGCATGGCGCCAGACAGCCGCGTCACGGCGCGACGTGACGACATGGATGCGGACGATCGGCGTTGGTGCTCGTACTGCGGCGCCGGAACGGTTCACGGCCGCTTGCATCCTGCGCGATCGAGCATGTCCCTGACGATCAAGGGCGTTGCCGGTGTTTGCGCCGCATCGGGCGCTGCGGCAGCGGAGCTCAACGCCTGACCGGCCTGCGCGGCACTCAAGTTCAACGATGTCCGGCAGGTCGCGCGCCCCATGCTGGCGACTGCGCCGGCGGCCTCGCCGACACCGGCAAGGTAGGCGGTGAGAACCTGCTGGGCCGTGCGGTCGGTCGGCGCCTTCTCCAGCATCTGAGTCACCTGGGCGACCGATATCAGGCCTTGGGAGGTGGACGGCGCGGCGCTGGATGGCGACGTCGCCGCGATAGCTGACGCGAAGACGGCGACCGTGGGGGTCAGTTTGGCCAGGCAACGAGACATGAAATGGCTCCTGAGTGAGTGGACGATGTGTTTCTTCGGAATCGCATCTGGCAGCCTCGCGCACGTTCCCGATTCCGCACGCGCAGCTTGGAGTGCCGCCCGCGATCGACCTCCCCCTCCAGGGGAGGGTGAGACCCGTCGCGCAGAGCCGCAGTCGAGCGGAGGACCGATCTGTCGTGCGAAAATAAATTATTGTCAAACAATAATTTTTGGATCACCCTATGGCCAGATCGTCGAGAGACCCATCAACAGCGGAGCCGTTCGACCATGACGCAGACAGCAGAGACTTTCGGCACGACGGCCGCGCACGACAGGCGCGGCGATCGCATTCGGCGGCTCAGCCGATTGATGTCGGCGGGCTGCCTCGCGACATCCGCTCTGCTTGCCGCGGCCATGGCAATCTATTGGGCCGTGACGCCGACACACACGCTGTTCAGCCAGGCCGGAATTCCGCATGCTCCGGTGACCGAGATCGACCCGTCCACGCGCGCGCTCGCGTTCGCCATCGCCATGATCCCGCTGGGCACGCTGATCTGGGGCTTGCTGAGCGGACGTCGTTGCTTCGACGCCTTCGCCGCCGGCCGCATCTTCTCGCGGGACTCGATCCGACAGCTCCGGGCATTCGCGATCGCTGTCGCAGCATCAGCCCTGTTGAAGCCACTCGCTGCTGCGGCGCTGTCCGTGGTCCTGAGCCTGCAACAGCCGGCGGGACCGAAGACCCTCGCGCTGAGCATGGGATCGGACACGCCGCTAGCTCTGATCTTCGCAGGGACGGTCGCGGTCATCGCCTGGGTGATGACCGAGGCGCTGGAGATCGCCGACGAAAACAATCAGTTCGTCTGAAGGACAGGACATGCCGATCCGAGTGCGGCTGGGCGTGATGCTCGCCGAACGCAATGTGAAGTCCAAAGACCTCGCTGAATATGTCGGGATCACCGAGGCCAACCTCTCCCTTCTCAAGCAGGGCAAGGTGAAGGGTGTGCGCTTCGAGACCCTCGAGCGGATCTGCCGGTTTCTGGGCTGCCAACCCGGCGACCTCCTGAGATATGAGGAGGCGCCGCCGGCGGAGACGGACATCGAATAAGACCACAACCGCGCTCGAGATCCTACGTTGCGGTGACGCGGACGGGCGGCCGCACGGCGCCGCTGATGCAGTGCATGAACGCCAAAATAGCATCATGTGACGATCAAAACTCGCGCTTGCCACGGCTTGGTCGAGCCGATAGCTTTTTTGAACCTTTCAAGCGCCTGGGATCATCAAGCATGTTTTGTCTGCGGACCACCTCCACGACGGCAATGGTGTCGAACACGACGGATCGGAGGGCCAGAGGCGCAGTTGCAACCGTGTCGAAGACGGCGCTGGTGGCTGCAGCCGCGTTGCTCGGCGTGATCGCCTCGGCGCAGGCGCGCGATCTCACCGTGGTGTCGTGGGGCGGCAACTATCAGGACGCGCAGCGCAAGATCTATTTCCAGCCGTTCGCCGCCAAGCTCGGCGCCACCGTGCTCGACGAGAGCTGGGATGGCGGCTATGGCGTGCTGCAGGCCAAGGTGAAGGCCGGCGTGCCGAACTGGGACGCAGTGCAGGTCGAGGCCGAGGAGTTGGAGCTCGGCTGCAGCGACGGCATCTATGAGAAGATCGACTGGAGCAAGCTCGGCGGCAAAGACGGCTTCATCCCGGCCGGCGTCAGCGATTGCGGCGTCGGCGCCATCGTCTGGTCCACGGGCATGGCGTTCGACGGCGACAAGATCAAGGATGGGCCGAAAACCTGGGCGGATTTCTGGGACACCAAGAAGTTTCCGGGCAAGCGCGGCCTGCGCAAGGGCGCCAAGTACACGCTCGAATTCGCGCTGATGGCCGATGGCGTGCCGTCGACCGACGTCTACAAGGTGCTGAAGACCAAGGAAGGCGTCGAGCGAGCCTTCAAGAAGCTCGATGCGCTGAAGGCCGACATCGTCTGGTGGGAGGCCGGCGCGCAGCCGCTGCAACTGCTGTCATCGGGCCAGGTCGCGATGACCTCGGTCTATAACGGCCGCATCACCGCCATCAACCGCACCGAGGGCAAGCATTTCGGCTTCGTCTTCCCGGGCAGCATCTACGCCGTCGACAGCTGGGTGGTGCTGAAGGGCTCGCCGAACAAGGACGCCGCGATGAACTTCATCGCGTTTGCGAGCCAGGCGGAGAACCAGGCCAAGCTGCCGGAATACATCGCCTACGGCCTGCCGAACATCGCCGCCGCCAAGCTGGTGCCGGAGAAGTACGCCGCGGAGCTGCCGACCACGCCGGACAATCTGAAGCAGGCGATCGCGCTCGACGTCGGCTTCTGGACCGACAATTCGGAAGAGCTGTCGAAGCGCTTCAACGCCTGGCTGGCGCGCTAACTTCGCCAGCCTGGCTGGCGCGCTAACTGCGCCGAATACCTCGGACGCACGATCCCCGCATCGTGCGTCCGCCTCACGTGCAAGCGTACCGGCGTGATCAGCGCCGAAAGCCAGCGTTCATGGACAGCCCCTTCATTTCGTTCCGGCAGGTGGTCAAGCGCTTCGGCCCGCTGACCGTCGTCGACCATCTCGATCTCGACATCGCCAGAGGCGAGTTCATCGCCCTGCTCGGCCCCTCCGGCTCCGGCAAGACCACGCTCTTGATGATGCTCGCCGGCTTCGAGCAGGCCACAAGCGGCACGATCGCGGTCGATGGCGTCAGGGTCGACGGCCTGCCGCCGCACAAGCGCAACATGGGCGTGGTGTTCCAGAACTACGCGCTGTTTCCGCATATGAGCGTGCGCGACAACATCGCCTTTCCCTTGAAGATGCGCAACGCGCCGAAGGCCGAGATCGCGACGCGCGTCGCGCGCGTGCTCGACATGGTCAAGCTCTCCGCCATGGCCGAGCGCAAGCCGGCGCAGCTCTCCGGCGGCCAGCAGCAGCGCGTGGCTTTGGCGCGCGCGCTGGTGTTCGAGCCGCAGGTGGTGCTGATGGACGAGCCGCTCGGCGCGCTCGACAAGAAGCTGCGCGAGCAGATGCAGCTCGACATCCGCGATTTGCACCGCCGGCTCGGCCTCACCATCGTATTCGTCACCCACGACCAGGACGAGGCGCTGACGATGTCCGACCGCATCGCCGTGTTCAACCACGGCAGGATCGAGCAGATCGGCCCGCCCCGCGAGATCTACGAGCTGCCGCGCACGCCGTTCGTCGCCGAGTTCATCGGCGAGACCAATCTGCTGTCGTGCAAGGTGGAGGAACAGGCCGGCGAAACGGTCCGGCTGACGACGGACGGCGGGCTCACGCTGTCGGCGCATGCTGCCGCCGCACGCATCGACGGCGGCAAGGTGCGGGTTTCGATCCGGCCCGAGGCGATCCGGATCAACGATCACGCCGCGGCGACGGCGAACCGCGTCACCGCGCGCATCCTCGACGCCGTATATTTCGGCGATCACATGCGTCTCGTCGCCTCCGTCGGCGAGCAGCGGCTGATCATCAAGGGCGATCGCATGAGCGAGGCGGCGGAGGTCGGCCGCGACGTGGCGCTGTCCTTTGCGGCGTCGGATGTCTGGGTGGTGGGATCATGCGACCAGACCTCGGCCACCGCCTGAAGGCGGCCCTGCTGCTCGCGCCGCTGCTGGCGTTCATGCTGTCGTTCTTCGTCGTGCCGCTGGTGACGATGATGAAGTCGGCGGTGTCCGATCCCGTCGCGACCGAGGCGCTACCGCGGACGGCGAAAGCTCTGTCCGGCTGGGATCGTAGCGGCGCCCCGCCCGCCTCCGCTCAGACCGCCTTTGCCGAGGACATCCGCGCGCTGAAGAACGACGAGCAGTTCGGCGATCTCGTCCGACGCCTCAACAGCGCGCAATCCGGCTTCCGTAGCCTGCTCGGCAAGACCCGGCGCGCGCTCGACGGCAGCGGCACGACCGATCTCGTGGGTGTCGATTCAAGGTGGAGCGAGACCTCCTATTGGGCGACGATCGCCGAGGCCGTCGCCTCGCCCTGGACCGACAAGAACCTGCTCGCGGCCGTCGATCTCGAACGCAATGCCTCCGGCAGCATCGCGGCAATGCCCGAGGGCGCCTCGGCCCACCGGCTGATCATGATCCGGACCTTCATCACTTCGGCGCTGGTGACGCTTGCCTGCATCCTGATCGGCCTGCCCTATGCGATGGTCGCGGCCTCGGTCGAAGGATGGCGCCGGCAGGTGCTGCTCGGCGCCGTGCTGCTGCCGCTGTGGACCTCGCTTCTGGTGCGTACCGCGGCCTGGTACGTCGTGCTGCAGGACAACGGCCTGATCAATGCGACCTTGAAGGGGCTCGGCCTCACCTCGGCGCCGGTGCCGCTGATGTTCAACCGGCTCGGCGTCGTCATCGCGATGACTCATGTGCTGTTGCCGTTCATGGCGCTGCCGATCTTCAGCGTGCTGATCGCGATCCCGCGCAACCTGATGCCGGCGGCGGCCTCGCTCGGCGCGCATCCGCTGCGCGCCTTCTTTCACGTGCTGCTGCCGCTGTCGATGCGCGGCGTCGTCTCCGGCGCCCTGCTCGTGTTCATGGCTGCCCTCGGCTACTACATCACGCCCGCTTTGATCGGCGGCGCCAACGACCAGATGATCTCGTCCGTGATCGCCTATTACGCGACTGGTGCTGCGAACTGGGGCATGGCCGGCGCCCTTGGCCTGGTGCTGCTGGCGATGACCATCCTGCTCTACGCCATCTACATGCGTCTGACGGTCGAGGAGCAGCGCGCATGAAGCCGCTGCCGATCCTCAAGCTCGTGTTCGCCGCCCTCGTCGTGATCTTCCTGCTCGGCCCGCTGGTCGCGGTGCTGCCGCTGTCGCTGACCGACAGTGTGTTCCTGAACTATCCGATCCCCGGCTACTCGACCCGCTGGTTCAAGGAGCTCGTCACCGCCGACTCCTGGCGGCTGTCGATCGTCAACAGCCTGCTGATCGGCGCCGGCACGACGGTGCTCGCCACTTTGCTCGGCACGCTGGCCGCGCTCGGCCTGCGCGGCAAGCGCGCGTCGCTGCTGTTTTCCACCTTGCGCACGGTGTTCCTGCTGCCGATGGTCGTGCCCGCCGTCGTGCTCGGCGTCGGCATGCAGCTGATGTTCGCGCGCTACGGTCTCACCAACACCTATCTCGGCGTCATCATCGCCCACACCGTGGTCGCCGTGCCGTTCGTGCTCGTCAATGTCTCCTCGGCTTTGCAGGGCGTCGACATCCGCCTGGAGCAGGCCGCCGCCAGCCTCGGCGCCGCGCCGCCGACGGTGCTGTTCTCGGTGACGCTTCCGATTGCGCTCCCCGGCATCATCTCCGGCGCGCTGTTCGCCTTCGCGACCTCGCTCGACGAGGTCGTGCTGACCCTGTTCGTCGCCGGCCCCAACCAGCGCACCCTCGCCCGGCAGATGTTCGCCACGATCCGCGAGAACATCAGCCCCGCGATCGTCTCGGCCGCGGCTGTGTTCATCGTCGGCACCATCGTGCTGTCGCTCGTGATGCTGGCGATCCGGCGGCGGATGGCGTGAGCCCGAAGCCCGGTGCCTCGATCTCGCGATTTAGCTCGCGTGACGTCCTCTTCGTTCCAAGCTCCCGTCATTCCGGGGCAAGGCCGCAGGCCTTGAACCCGGAATCTCGAGATTGCCTTGCGTCTGTTCTCAACAACTCGAGATTCCGGGTTCAATCGCCGAGGCGCATCCGCTACGCGGTTGCGCCTCGACGATTGCCCCGGAATGACCGGGGCAATGCCATTAACGTCCCGCGACGCGATAGGATTTCGCCCTACCCCACCTTCACATATTTCCGCCAATCGTGCTCTTCCTTGAACCCGAGCACCTCGCGCGCCTTGCGGTTCGACAGCGGCGCTTCGCGTTCGCCGAGCTCGCGCGTGACCGGCACGTTCGGACAATAGCGCCGCAGCAGCTCGCGCGTCGGGATGGTGGCCGTCACCGTGTCGTTCACCGCATTGAAGACCTGGAAGCCGAGCCCGTCCTTTTCGATAGCCAGATGCACGATCTCGCCGAGGTCGCGCGCGTCGATGTAGGACCAGGCATTGCGCTTGCGCGACGGCGGGTCGGCGAGGAAGCGCGGAAACATGTCGTATTCATGCGGCTCGATGACGTTGCCGATCCGCAAGGCATAGATGTCGATGCCGTACCGCATCGCGAAGGCGCGCGCGGTCTTTTCGTTGACCACCTTCGACAGCCCGTAGGAATCCATCGGATCCGTGTCGTAATCCTCCTCGAGCGGGAAGCTGTGGAAGTCCTTGTCGCCTTCCGCGAAGCACACGCCGTAAGTCGTCTCGCTGGAGGCGATGATGATCTTGCGCACGCCGAGCTTGGCCGCCGCCTCGATCACGTTGTAGGTCGAGATCGTGTTGATCCGGAAGGTCTCGTTGTCGGGCTCGATCAGCACGCGCGGGATCGCTGCGAAATGCACGACGGCGTCCGGCGCCTGCGCCGGCCGGCCGGCGTTGAAGCCGCCGAAGCCGTAATGCGTGGTCAGCGCATTGAAGGCCTGCCCGCTGTCGCAGAGATCGGCGACCAGAGTGTTGATCCCCGGGTGATCGAACGGCTTGAGGTCGACGTTGAGCAGCTCGTAGCCCTTGGCCATGAGATGCGGCAGCACATGCCTGCCCGCCTTGCCCGTTCCTCCGGTGAACACCACGCGCTTTGTTGTCATTGTGTCGTCATCCTCGTGAGGTGCGTGAATGCGATGCTCTTAACAGCTTTCTCAGGCGCCGCTCCAGAAGGAACTTTTCCGAGACATCGGGGCACAGCGGCAACCGGGCCTTAATGAAGGCCATGCGATGCTGAACCTTTCCAAATGAACTTCTCAAGTGAACCTTTCCGAGTGTGAACCTGACGTATTTCAAAGCAGGGCCGAGGTGGAGGTCGCAAATGACGACTCTGGCCAGAGTTATTTCGAGAGCATTTTCCGAGCAGTCCGACGGGACGCAAAGCGAGCTGCTCAAGCATTTGATGTTGTTCGGTGCAGCGGCCGTCTTTGTCTGGATATTGACGCTGACCTATGGGGTCGATTTGAGCCCCGCTCTGTTCTGATCGTCTCGTCAGGAGAGCCTCGTCCGGCCGGGTTAATCAGCTCGCCGCCACGCGAGCCGGTCTCCGCGCGGCCGCCGTGAACCCCTTGGCGTCTCGCCCGACGCGTCTGGTCATCGAACGCGCATGCGATCGGCGCCGGCCATGCGTCCGCAGACCGCCGACGCGAGATTCTTTTTGCTCATCGGTAGCGAAGTTCCGGGCTTTCTGTTAGGTAACTCAGTGTGGTTAGTTGGACGCATTGGGGCGGCCTGGCCGTCCCTCAGAAAGGACGCGGTCATGAGCTTCTCTTTCGGCGAATTGTCTTACAGCACATCGACTTTCAATCGGTTGCATATCAGCACATCATCGTCCGGCCTGTTGACCCTGTCGGCCGCCGCTCTGCTCACAACGATCGCGCTGTTCGGACCGGCTGCGGCCCAGTCCGTGGCAGGGCCCGCTCCGACGCTGCCGGGCGTCACCGTCGATGCGCCGAAACCGATGGCCAAGCCGTCGCGGCCGGTCCGCGCGGCGGAGACAGCCCCGTCCCGCCGGAGGGGCGCGGTCCGGTCGAGCGCCACTGCGACGGGAGGCCAAGCCGCCACGGGCACCGGTGGCCTGAACGCGATCCAGCAGCGTATCGCGCAGCTGGAGAGCCGGGCCAGCAGTTGCAACGGCGGCTGCGAAACCAGCTTCCCGGTCGGCAACCAGCCCTGGATCGGCTGCAGCCTGTCCGCCGCTGAAACCACGCCGTTCGACGGGAAATGTTCGGACACACTGACCTACGCCCACTACGCGGATTGTCAGGAAACCAAGCTGTTGCTGGGCTGGGACAAGAACAAGATCTGGTGGCACTGCAGCAGCTTGCAGGTCGGCAACAAATTCAAGGTGGCCGAGGTCAGGCGGTCGAGGTCCGCGCGCTGAGGCGCTCACCCGACATCGCATCACCGGCCCTCGCCTGACGCGGGCCGGTGATGAGCAAATTCTTGAGCGCTTCGAACGTGCTGCGAACGGCGGCGCCCCGGCGCATCGCTGCAGCCGCGAGGCAGAAAGCCTCGGACAATTCTGCTCGGCCAGGCTTGGCGGACCAAACAGCCTTGGCTCGTCGACTGAACGCGTAGACGGCGTCGACATGGCATGTGGACCTGGCGCATCGACCTCGAGCGTTCGGATTGGCGCGATCGGATTGGCTCGTCAAACAGGCTGCTATGCGCAATTTTTTTCAAGACTTAGTAGCAAAGCTGATCATATTAGGATAGGTAATTCAGTGTGGCTTAATTGGCGCATCGGGGCGGCCTAGCCGTCCTAGGAAAGGACGTGGTCATGAAATTGTCGTCGAGCGTTACTCCGTCGGCCGTTGCTCTGCTTGCAACGATCCTCCTATGCGGCGCGGCCGCGGCTCAGCCCGTTGCGGGCCCCGCCCCGACGCTTCCCGGCGTCACCGTCGACGCCCCGAAGGCGGCGGCCAAGCCCGCCCGGCCGACCGAGGCGGCAGAGACGGCGGCACCGCGCCGGGCGGCATCGACCCGCCATTCGACCAATCGTGTGGTGTCGGGCGGCCAGACGCCGTCCACGACGAGCAACGAAGTCCTGGACAGGATCACCAAGCTGGAGCGCGCCGCCAGCAGCTGCAACGGCGGCTGTGAGACCAGCTTCAAGTCCGGCAACCAGCCCTGGATCGGCTGCAGCCTGTCGGGTCAGGAATCGGTGCCGTTCGACGGCAAGTGCTCGGACACGCTCACCTACGCCCACTACTCGGATTGCCAGCAGACCAAGGCCTTCCTGGGCTGGGACCGCAACAAGATCTGGTGGCACTGCAGCAGCCTGCAGGTCGGCAACAAGTTCAAGGTCGCCGAGATCAAGCGCTCGAAGTCCGCGCGCTGACGCGTCTCGATCAACGTCCCTCGGCCGGCCGCTGTTGACGCGGCCGGCCGAGGCTCCGGTCGCGGAGCTCACCAGACGGCGGGCGGCCCAACAGATTCCGGAGCATGCTCGTCATGAGACCTGACGTTGTCGTCCGTCAACTCCGCGCCGACGACGTCATCGCCTTCAAGGCGCTCCGCCTCGCGGCGCTGCAGACCGAGGCGGAATACATCGGCAGCACATTCGAGTTGGAAAAAAACGTCGATATGACGCCCTGGCTCGGCGAGGCGCATGTCCTCGGCGCGCTTCGCGATGGCGACTTGGTCGGCACTGCCGGCCTGTCGTTTCTGAACGGGACGAAGCAGCACATTGGACGGTTGTGGGGCGTGTATGTCCGACGTGACCTCAGGCGGCGTGGTGTTGCGCGCCTGCTGTTAAACGCCTTGCTAGGTGTGGCGCGTTCACGGATTGAGCTCGTCCAGCTGACGGTGGTCAGCGGCAACGAGTCCGCCCGGCGGCTCTATGAGAGCACCGGCTTCGACGTATTCGGCGTGCAGCCGAAAGCATTCAAGCTTGACGATCGTTATCTCGCTGAAGTCCACATGCTCATCGACCTCGACCGCAACGGCCAAGCCTCGGCGTCGTCCTGATCGGGCCAGCCGCACCGTAGTCGCTGTCGCGGTCAGACGCCGGCTCCTGGGGCGCACGCATCCGCTGAACGGAACGCCAAGATCAGGATGAAGACGCAAATCCAGAGCGCCATCAAGTCTGCCCAAAGCAGCCATTTGGGCGTGCGCAATGACAACACGGTCTTCAAGCTATTCTCGCCTCTGTTCGTCTCTCGATCCAGGAGAGAGATCATCGTCCGGACATGAGTACGCCGATGCTCGCTTCTCTTCCTTGCTGGATCGAGCTAACTTGTTTGGAAGTCCGGCTGCAAGGGACGACCTATGAGTGCGGAGCGATTTCGCATTTTCGCCGCGGCGGCGTGCCTCGCTGCGCTGTTGCCTCAGACAACACCGACGGCGGCCCAGACCATGCCCGCGCCCGACATCCAGCAAAAGATTGATGCCGTCTGCGCCTGTCTCATGACCAAGGTGGTGGAGAAGGACGATCCCCACATCTGCCAGCGGCTGCAGGATCGCATGGCCGCCAGCCATGTGCCGGGCGTCAGCATCGCCGTCATCCACGACGGCGCCATCGAATGGGCGCAGGGGTTCGGTGTTGCGGAGGTCGGCGGCCGCGCCGTCACCGCTGAGACGCTGTTCCAGGCCGGCAGCATCAGTAAGCCTGTCGCCGCGATGGCGGCGCTTCGTCTCGTCGAGCAAGGCCGATTGGCGCTCGATGCCGACGTCAACCACGCTCTGACCTCCTGGAAGCTCCCGGCAAACACGGCAGCCCCCGGAGCCGTCACCCTGCGCCAATTGCTCAGCCACACGGCTGGACTCACGGTCCATGGATTTCCCGGCTACGCCGCCGGCGCGGCGCTGCCATCGCTGGTGCAGATCCTGAATGGAGAGCCGCCCGCCAACACCGCGCCTGTCCGCATCGAGGCGCCCCCGGGAAGCCGTTGGAAATATTCCGGCGGCGGCTACACCATCGCGCAACTGCTGCTCGAGGGTATCTCTCGGCAGTCCTTCCCCCAACTCATGCAGGACACCGTGCTGGGACCGATCGGCATGCGCAGCAGCACCTATGAGCAGCCCTTGCCGGTGGCGCTGCGCTCCGGCGCCGCCACGCCCTACCGGGCCAACGGCACGCCGATCCCGGGCGGTTTTCACACCTATCCGGAAATGGCAGCGGCTGGGCTTTGGAGCACACCGACCGACCTCGCCCGCTATGTGATCGAGGTCCAGCGCTCGCTGCGCGGCGATGCCAACCATGTGCTGTCGGCCGAAATGACCCGCGAGATGCTCACCCCCGGCCTCGGCCGGCACGCGCTCGGTCTGCCGATCGGTGGCTCCCCTGACGACCCGTTCTTCTCGCATGGCGGCATCGACGCCGGCTTCGAAGCCATTCTCGTCGGCTATCAGCAGCGCGGCGAGGGCGCGATCGTCATGACCAATGCGCAAGGCGGCCAGTTGCTGGCCGGCGAGATCCTGCGCAGCATCGCCCATGTCTATGGCTGGCCGGATCTGCATCCGATCGTCCGCAGCAGCATCGCGGTCGATCCCGCCCTGCTCGCGACCTATGCAGGCGTCTATCAGCTGACGCCGACCTTCGCGGTCACCATCACGCTGGAAGGCGGCAAGCTGATGTCGCAGGCGACGGGCCAGGGCAAGATCGAGCTGTTCGCGGAGGCGCCAAGCCGCTTCTTCGTCAAGCCGGTCGATGCCCCGTTGGAGTTCTTCACCGCTTCATCCGGGCAGATCACCCACCTCGTTCTCCATCAGAACGGCCAGGAGATGCGCGGCGAACGCAAGCCATAGCCCCGACCAGCGCGCCGGTGGCAGACTCACCAGACGGCCAGTGGCGCCCTAGAGATCAAAGAGCACGTTCCTGATGAGGTCCGACATTGTCATTCGTCACCCAAGCGCCGCGCCTTGCTGGATGTAGCGCGTTCACGCATCGAACTCGTCCAGCTGACGGTCGTCGGTGGCAACGAGCCCGCGCGGCTGCTCTATGAGAGCGCCGTCTTCGGCGTGCAGCCGAAAGCATTCAATGTGGGCGATCGCTATCTCAATGAACTCCACATGCTCCTCGACCTCGGCCGCAAGGCCAGGGCTCCGCGCGGTCATCCTGATCGGGCCTGTCGCGGTTTCTATGGCGCCTCACGCCGAGGCCAGCTGCGAGATCACGAGGTCGAGCAGCGCGCGCAGCCGCGCCAGCCGGCGCAGGTCGCGGTGATAGCCGACATAGGTGTCGCGTCCCGGCGGCTGCTCGCCGACGTCGACGGGTCGAAGGCCCGGCGTCGCATCGCCGAGCGGTCGGGGCAGCACGGCGAGGCCCGCTCCTTGCGCACAGAGCATGGCCTGAACGTCGCGGTTGTTGCTGCGCATCGCGACCTCGGCCTTCGGCAGTCGCTTGGCCAGCCAGCGCGCGTCGGGCATGTCCGCGAATGCCGTGTCCATGGTAACGACCCTGATCCCCTCGCCATCGCCCTCGACACGCCGCGGGCCGTCCGTGGGACCGTACACGGCGTAGGGAATGTGCAGCAGCCGCCGCGAGATCACCTCCGGCTCGTCGAACGCGCGGATGCGAAACACGAGATCGGCCTCGCGGCGGGGAAGACTGTACAGCCGCGCGTCGGTCAGAAGTTCGACACAGACGCGCGGGTGCAGCCGGCCGAATTCGACCAGCACCGGCGTCAGCATCAGGCGGCCGAACCAGTCCGACGATGAGACCCTGAGGAAACCGTCGAGCTGCGCCTGCGCGCCCGCCAGGCGCCGCTCGAACGCGAGCGCCTCCTCCTCCATCCGCTCGGCATGCGCCAGCACCGCCGTGCCTTCGTGAGTCAGCACGAAGCCTTCGGCCGTGCGCTGAAACAGCGTCTGGCTCACGGCCGCTTCGAGCGCCGCGAGGCGGCGTCCCATGGTCGGCTGCGACAGGCCGAGCCGCCGCGCGGCCGCGCCGAGCGTGCCCTCGCGCGCGATGGCGAGGAAGATCCGCAGGTCGCTCCACTCCATGCAAGACCTTTCGGACAGGGACGCGACGGACAGCGCCCCATTCAGAACTGAATGAATTACATACGAATTCGATGATGTCCATTCAGACTGCGAGCGCCGATGATGCCTTCATCACAGCAGGAGGTCGCCATGACCATCTCGATGAAGGCTGCCATTCTCCACGAAACCGGCTCGCCGCTGCGCGTCACCGCGATCAGCAGCCCCGCGCCGGGCCGCGGCGAAGTCCTCGTCCGCATCGCCGCGGCGGGGACCAACCCGCTCGACACCAAGATCCACGCCGGCCAGGCGGCGCATGCGAGGCACCCGGCTCCCGCCATCCTCGGCCTGGACATGGCCGGAACGGTCGAAGCCATCGGCGAAGGCGTCACCCGGTTTCGCCCGGGCGACGAGGTCTACGGCATGGTCGGGGGTGTCGGCGGCCACCCCGGCACGCTCGCCGAATATGTCAGCGCCGACGCCGATCTGCTCGCGGCCAAGCCGGCGAACCTCAGCATGCGCGAGGCGGCCGTGCTGCCGCTGGTGACGATCACGGCCTGGGAAGGCCTGGTCGATCGCATCGGCATCCGGCCGGGACAGACCCTGCTCGTTCTCGGCGGCGCCGGCGGCGTCGGCCACATCGTCGTCCAGCTCGGCCTCGCCTTCGGCGCGACGGTTTTCGCGACGGGCAATCCGCAGAGCCAGCCCGTGATCGAGCGCCTCGGCGCTGTCTTCATCGACCGCAACGAGCCGATCGCCGACGCCGTCAGTCGCATCACGGCGGGCCGCGGCTTCGACGTCGTCTACGACACGGTCGGCGCACTCGACACAGCCTTCGCCGCGGTCGCGCGGTTCGGCCACGTCACCTCGTCGCTGGGCTGGGGCACGCATCCGCTGGCGCCGCTGTCGTTCAAGGGCGGCACCTATTCCGGCGTGTTCACGCTCCTGCCGCTGCTCGACGGCAAGGGACGGCGGCATCACGGCGAGATCCTCGAACAGGCCGCTCAGCTGGTGGAATCCGGCAAGCTCGCGCCGCTGCTCGACCCGCGCCGGTTCGCGCTCGAAGAGGTCGGCGCAGCCTATGACGCGCTCAAGACGGGCAGCGCCGGCAAGATCGCCATCGACATCGCGGCGGCGTGAGCCGACGCGCTCTCCAAGCCTCACATGCATCAAGGAGTTATCCGATGAGAGTCTGGTTCATCACAGGCGCCTCGCGCGGCTTCGGCGCGCTGGTCGCGCAGCAGGCGTTGGCGAGAGGCGACGCCGTCGTGGCGACGGCGCGCGATCCGAATGCGATCACGAAGCGCATCGGGGCGCATCCCAACCTCCTGGCGCTCGCGCTCGACGTGACCAAAGAGAGCGAGGCGGTCGCGGCGGCGCAGGCGGCGGTCGACCGGTTCGGCAAGATCGACGTGCTCCTCAACAACGCCGGCTTCGGCCTGATGGGCGCGGTCGAGGAAGCAAGCCAGGACGAGATCGAGGCCGTCTTCCGCACCAACGTGTTCGGCCTGCTCGCCGTCACCCGCGCGGTGCTTCCTCACATGCGCAAGGCGCGCTCGGGCCGCATCCTCAACATCTCCTCGATCGGCGGCTATCGCGGCTCGGCCGGCTTCGGTGTCTATGGCGCGACCAAGTTCGCGGTCGAGGCGCTGACGGAGGCGCTGCGCGCCGAGCTGGCGCCACTCGGCATCCATGTGACGGCGATCGAGCCGGGCTATTTCCGCACCGACTTCATGGATGCCTCGTCGCTGAAGGTCAGCCGCATCGAGATCCCCGACTACAGCGCGACGGCAGGCCGGGTCCGCGCGAACGCGGGCCAAATCAACGGCGCCCAGCCCGGCGATCCCGACAAGCTCGCGCGGGTGCTGGTCGACTTCGCCGACGAGCCCGACCCGCCGGTGCGGCTGCCGCTCGGGGCCGACACCGTCGCGGCGATCGAGGCGAAGCACGCCTCCGATGCCGCCATCATCGCGCGGTGGCGCAAGGTTTCGCTCTCGACCGGTTTTTGACAGCAGCTCGCGATCGACCTCGATCCGGACCCGATGTCATGGATCGTAGATGACCTTCACGGAGCGGCCGGCGCTGAGCCCGAGCCGCTTCACCATGTCGTCGACCTCGTCCTGGCTTTCCGGATAGGCCTCGTAAGTGATCTTCGTCTTGAACAAGGTTGGATAATATCGTGGATGAAGCGTCCACATGACGTCGCGAAAGACGCCAGTTTCGGCGTAGAGATTTCGGACGATCCGTCGCACATAGAGACTGTCGGTGGGAAGCGAGAGCGGCGGCTTGACGGCGCGGTCCTTGAAAAACTCCGTGAACGTCCGCTCATATGTAAAGCCGTGTTCGCCGCCCTGCCGACACGGACCACGCTGCACTTTCTTCGGCTCACCGTCCCGCGGTGCTTCAAGATACGTGCATAGCTCGAGGCCCTGCGGATAGTGCCAGGCGACGAGCGTGTCCTTGAGGATGTAGGTCTTGTCCGACGCCACGAGAAGGAATTGCGCGCACGCCGACAGGCAGTGGTCGTAGACCACGACCGTGGCACGACGATCGCGGACGATGTCGGACAGCGTGACCGCGGGAATTGTATGTCCTCCGAAACTTCGCACGACGAACAATCCCCCATCATGGAGATCCTTCGCCGACGAGACATCCATATTCTCGGCAAGCACGCCGTCGAAGCAGAGCACGCGCTTGTCCGGGCTGAGGCTCATCGGAGCCTGTCCCGCATGGCGGCAGTGATTCACGGCCTCGTAATATCTCTCGCGATCGACCGCCGGCTCCTGGGCGCACGCCTCCGCTGAACGAAGCATCGCGGCCAGGATGACGATGCACATCCAGAGCGCCGTCTGAACCACCGGTGCCGATAGGTGGCCTCGTGATGGATCAGGTCGGCTGGTGACATCCCCGCCTCTGAACTTCATATGCTGCGCCCGTCTGCCCCTGGGTGTTGCCAGAATACGACCAGCGACCACGCCGCGTCACGGGTCTCGGTGTTCGAGAAACTCCTTCACCGGCCCGACGAAGGGATGCATGAACTGCCCGAACATGCCGCCGGGGATCGGCTTCACCGTGCCGTAGTTGACCGGCCAGCGATCCCTGGGCAGATGCCACGTTCCGCCGAGCATGTCGAACAGCGGGGTATGCGCCGCGTAGTTCTTGTCGAGCGCCTCGGCGTCGGAGGCGTGGTGCCAGTGGTGGAATTGCGGCGTGACGATGACGTAGCGCAGCCAGCCGACATCCATCTTGATGTTGGAATGGATCAGCACCGACTGCACGGAGATGAAGATCAGGTAGGCGAAGATCGTGTCCTGCGGGAAGCCGAGCAGGACGATCGGCACCAGCACCAGGGCGCGCGTGGCCAAGGGCTCGAGGAAATGCAGCCGCGACCCCGACAGCCAGTCCATGTGTTCGGGCGAATGATGCACGGCATGGATGCGCCATAGCCACGGCACCTCGTGATAGGCGCGGTGGGTGATGTATTCGACGGCATCGGCCGCCAGGATCACCAGCACGAAGCGGACGACCGCCGGCAGCGCCACGACATGCGCCTGCAAGGACGGACTGATCGCCCAGGCGAACGCGTCATGGGCAAAATGGGTCGAGACCACCAGGAAGACGCCGATCAGCAGATGATTCACGCCGAAATAAGCGAGATCGAGCTTCCAGCCCGGGCTGAGCGGCCCCTGCTCCGGCCGCACCCGCGGAAACACCCATTCGAGCAGCACGAAGGCCGCCCCCGTAAAGAAGAGATCGAGCACCAGCCAGTCGAGGCCGAGATAGACGCGCGGCTGCTGAAAATCCGGCGTCGGCACATAGGGCCCGCCGAGCAGGGTGGCGAGGAACAGCCCGCTGAGCCCGATCGCCGCGCTCACCCGCGGGCCGCCCAGCACGATCCCGACGACGCCGAGCCAGGCCCCGGCGACCATGGCGACCGCCAGCGTCAGGCGCAGCAGCTCGACGTCGTAATGCACGCGCAGCTCGGGCGTCGTCAGAAAGGCGGGGTAGCGCAGGCACAGCACCGCGGCGACGCTGAGCACGCCGATCGCGGCGCAGAGCGAACTGCCGATGCGCCCTTCGCCGATGCGCGGCCTGGAACTGAGTTGAGCCATCGACCGTCTCCCCAACAAGATTTTTGGCGCGCCAGAATGAGCGCGCGAGAGGGATACCTGATTAGCCGATGACGGTTAAAATTGCCGGAAGTCAAAGTCTGGTTCGAGCCGCTAGCCGCGGTTCTGCCGGCGACGGCGCTCCCGCCGGAGCGCCCCCCAGAAAAGCTGACATCCCGTCACCGCCCGTTTCCGAAGTCCTGGCACATTGATCATGGTACTCCGGCTGTCATCGTCCGCCACCCGGTCGGGCCTCGGGGCCGGCCGGATGACAAACTCCGGCGGACGATCCAGTACACCGTGACACGGACCACGATGGAATTTGTATTGGCAGTCAGCGAGGGCGGCAATGGGTTAGAAGCAGAACGGCCATGCGACTGCTTACGTCCGACTGCCCCCCTGGAGAACCGACAATGCCGATGATGATCGGAAGGACTCATGGGACCACTTCCGCACGTTTGAGCGGGATATAAAGCTATGCCCCGATATCAAGCCGTCGAGCAATGTAGAGGTGAGTTTCGTAGTCAACTTCCAATTCGCCTCCATAGCGATCGATCGCCTGAGATATGTCGCCGAGCAGCTCTTCACGTGCCGCTTGCGCAATCATCCTGATATCTGACCGCGTCCTTAGGAGATTCGCGTAGCTCAAGGTCGTGTGCAGCAACTTCCACCGATAGAACCGGTGTTCTACCGTTCCAAACAGCCCTGACTCGTCAAACCAGCCTTTCAAAGGGCCGCTGGGCAGGTACCAAGCTTCCGGTGGGGGTCCCCAGGTGCCTGTATGACGCAATGATATCTCCTTGAACTGCTCGCTCAACAAGGCGGGCAGTCCTACCGGAACATGTCCGAAGACGGCCAGCGAACCGTTGCGTGAAAGCGCCTTCGCGGCCTTTACGAACCTCAACTCTTGGGCAACCCAGTGCCAGGACTGGGCCGCCAGGATCAGTCGAAACGGCGCTTTGTTTGGTGACCAGTCCTCGAAAGTGGTCTCGATCAATTCAACATTATCAAAGCTTGCCAACGTCTCGCGTGCTGCACGAATCATTGCAGATCCGGGATCGATTGCGACGATCTGCAGGCCCCGGGCCGCGAAGCTCTTCGTTGCCTGTCCCGTGCCACAACCGATTTCGAGGACAGCATCTCCGGGCTTCAGGTCGGCATACGCCACGACGTCATCAACGAGGGCCTCGGGATAGTCGGGTCGCGAGCCCTGATAAACGTTAGCAACCTGATCGAAAACAAAGCGCTGCTCCATGAAAGTGCCTCCCCATCACCGAGTGTCTTCGGCGCGCACCGCCGGGAGAACCACATTGGCCAGCAGGTCGAGCGTCGCCTGCCCTTGCCGGCCGTTCGCATAGAGACCCTGGGTGACCATCATGACGAGTTGATCCTCCGGCACGATGATCAAGCGCTGCCCGCCCAGGCCCTGGCCGGCGACCCATTTGACCTCTCTTTGGTCGACGAGCGTGCGACCGATCCACCACTGATAGCCATAGTAGAACAGACCGCCGAACAGTCCGAGCGCCTGCAGCCGCGGCTTGATCGAGTCCGCGATCCACGCGGCGGACACGATCCGGCGCCCCTGCCACTCCCCTCCATCGAGCACGAGCTGGCCGATCTTGGCGGCATCGCGCGGACGCAGACGCAGCCCGGAGGCCGTTGCCGGAGTGCCGTTGCGATAGTCCTTCAATTGCCAATCATGGACGCCGAGCGGCTTGAACAACGCCTCGTCGGCGAAGACATCGATCCGCTGTCCCGATGCCTTTTCGATGACCTTGGCGAGAAGCCCGGTGCCGCCGCCATTGTAGGTGAAGAATGTGCCCGGATCGAAGACGATCGGCTTCTGTACCACGTAGCGCAGCGGATCCGGGTCATTCACCAGATGCCATTCGTCATTCTTGTCGTTCCACGGCAGGTTTTCGTCCCATTGCATTCCCGAGGACATCGTCAACAGATGCCGCAGCGTGATCCCGTCCCAGCCGGCGGCCGTCACGTCGGCGTATTCGGGAAGGAATTTGGTGACGGGCTCGTCGATGTTGGCGATGAGCTTGCGATCGAGCGCAATCCCCAGCAGCAGCGAGACGACGCTCTTCGTGAAGGAGCGCATGTCGTGCAATGTCGTGGCTCTGAATTCGTAGCGCCCGGCATCGCCGCCCCAGGGCTCGTCGTAGCCGGCAAAATATTGCTCGAAGACCAGCTTGCCGCCGCGAACGATCACCACGCCGTGGACGTTCGCATTCGTGACCCTGAGCCGTCCGGCGATCGCGCACAGGCGAGGCCCATCCAGGCCCACCTCCTCCGGCTTCGCGACGGTCCAGCCGTCTTCCAACGTCGCGGGCACACCGCAATCGGCCTGCTGGCCGAGGGCGAGAGCCGGATTGAGCGCGAACCATGCGCCAGAGCAACGACGTGGGGGCGCATGCGGCGTGTCCTCCATGAGCTGATAGATCCGCTTCCATCTTTGCTCAGAATTCATGACAAGAAAACCGCGCGGGTGACGTGTGGTCGGTCATCTGGAAAGGCATTGCCCAGCAATTCGAGCCATCGCCTTGCCCCTCAGCGATGGCAGCCCCAGGGAGGGATCGAAGACAGACCAGGAATAGCGCTGGTTGCACGTCGACGCTGCCCAACAGGGCCCTGCCAAGCTTGCAGCTGCTCGCGGGGATAACTCTCGCCGTCTCCGCGTCTGTCGGCTCGAAGGCAACGCCGCGTCGCACGCGTCGAGCGGCGTACGTCAGCTCAAGGGAGCGTCCCGCATCCCGCTTGCCGGAAAGTGCGCGACCGGTCCCTCGACATTCACCCAATGATGTTTCGATCGTTCGAAGACCGATATGGCGGGTGCGGGGAAGTCAGGATCGGCCAAGGCGCCGACAGCCACCCCGATCATCGAGGGCAGCGCGTCAGGCTTCCAGTAGACAGTCGAACCGCAGGTCGGACAGAAGAACATTCGGACGTTTCGACCGCTTTCGCCGACATGAACGAACTCCGTGGACGGTCCGGAGATCTCGACGGTCTCGATGGCATAGAACGCGTTGACGCCGAACGGTGCGCCGGTGCGCCGCTGACATGCCAAGCAGTGGCATGCGACGACCATTTTTGATGGTGCTCGCAGCAAGAGCCTCAGGCTGCCACAGGCGCATTGGGCATGGGTCATGGAACGTCCTCCGTCTTTCCAGGTCGGGACTTGGCAACTCGTTGCGGCCGGTACTGCCGCCGGAGTTGTCTATCGGCTCACCGCCGAGAGAAAGCGCGTTGATGATTTCAGACCGGGTGAAAGGCGACATTCCCTGGCGCATCAGTCCGGGCGGAGAGCTTCTTCGAATGGCACGACCAGGATAGGTGGGTGGCCGATCAGGTTAGATCTGCCGGGAGTCAAAGCCCGCTTAGGTCAGAAGACACCTTGCCGTTAGATGGCTGTTGACGTCCGGTTGCACCCGGACAGCGGACATTGCGGGCGCCGGGCGAGAGGTCCGAGATGGGGCAGCAGCCGACCACCAGTCACCGTCCCAGGCGCGATAGGAGCGCGGCCGCGTTCGGCTGCCTCGCAGCCCACGTTATATTATGTTCGCCGTCGACCTGCACAAAACCTGTACGTTCAGGCATGTCGCTCCCATCAAGTGAGTTGAAAGTGCATGTTGCCCTCTCGCGAATGATGGCGCCGACACGGTCCTTAGCTTGGTAGTCGATGAGCGCGATATACTGAACCGGCGAAACTCGCTCGACTTGGACAATGGCTTTCCTGGCTGCCTCAGACACTCGCCGTATCGGGTCCTTGAAGAACTCGTCGAACGTGATTGTCTTCCGAGACTCGTCTACGCTAGTCCGCTCATAGGTGGACGGAGCAACCAACCGCTCCTTGATTGCTCTATCACATGTCTGCACAAATTGAGAGGTGAAGGGTGAGTAGCCGCGAAGGTACGCGTGACCTAGAACGACCACACCGAAAATCAGAAGCGTTGCAATTACGAGCTTTGCTCTCATCTTCCTGGTCGCTTGCCGATATTGCCAACGCGGCACTCTATACCGCTCTGAACAAGGAAGCGGAAATCGAAGGAGAACAACTTTTGTGCCACCGTTACTAAACGCTAACGATGTCGCCTTTGGGCCAAAAGCGGTCATGCGAGCGTCGGACGACTTAATTCCGGTCGACAGCTAAAAACGGACCTTCCCAGCTCCGGCGACAGGTCCAGGAAGGGCGTTGATCGACGTGTTCTGCCGCCCGCGATCAGAGACGGCGTTCCGTCATATCCGGGGGAGCGGCGGTGAACTGCGCGAACAGGCTGGGCATACCGAGATCTACCCGCCACCGGAAGCCCCGCACGCACCCGATCAATTCCGGCCGGCTTCGGCGCGTCGGGAGAGGCCGGGCATTTGTGGCGCAACTCCTTCAGGAGCGCGCGCATCTTTGGGAAATAGGTCGCATCATCGTCCGGCGTCATTCCGAAGCAGACATAGTTCATGTGATATTTGATTTCCTGGGCAAAACTCCTGCGCCATTCCTCGTGATCGTAGACCGCCAGGCCAGCATCGGACTTGTGACCGGCGATCAGCGGCCGTTAGCCGTCACGCATAACGTTGGCTAACAATTTGTGAAAGCCTAACCAAGAAAGGTCTAACGTCGCTGATCGAATCCACAACCTATGTTTGATATGAGGCAGCACTACTGCAGCAGTCTGGCCGCAATCGCGGCGCACAGATGGACATGAAGACCTTATCCAGTTCGATCTTCGCGATCGCAGTCGTATTGCTCGGCTTGGGGCTAACGCTGCTGTTCTCGCAGCCGTGGCTCCTCCTTGGCGCCCTGAGCTTCACGAAGTCTGTCAAGGTCGCCGCACCCGGCCAGGATCGTAGCTACTACTATCGGTTCAAGGCCGGCTACGCTTACAAGGGCGAGCCGCTCCACTTCGACATCGTGATCGGCTGCAATGTCAGGATCACGACCTACAAGGACAATGATCGGACGCTCGAGATCGGTATTGCTCCGATGGTCTTTGGCCTGAAAATGACGGACGGGCGCGGCGTGGTGATTCGCCCGCCAGAAGCATGCCGGGGAGAGACCACCGATAACGGCAAGGTGCCCGCAGCGCTGCTCCCGCTAGTCGTCACTTACGAGAATGCGGACAAACCCTGGATCGGGCTCGCCTATGCATCGGAGGACGCTTACGAGAGTCCGATCTCTGAGCTAAAGTTCTTCGGCGCCACCATCAGCAGGGCGACGCGCGAGGAATGGCAGGAATGGCGCCGCACCGAGGCGCCGAAGAGTTTCATCACCTACGAACTCCTGGGCATAAACGCAAAGAACATATGGGAGCATCCGCACTGGAAGCCGGGATATCGGGCTATGGGCTCTATTTGTAGAGCCTTTTCTTGGGTCAAGCTTCCTGAAGTGGCGCGCGAGGCGATCCGTCCCTACTGGCCCTCGAGCAAGCCAAACTATTGGTATGGAAATCAAGATGCAGAGGCAGCGTTTCGAGCGGCGGCTGGCTTTGCAACATTTGTTTACCAGGACCCAAGTCGGCCGGGAGTACTCTTTGAGGGCCATCGACTTAGCTCATATTTTGAGCTGCCGAAATTTTTATCCAAAGACAGCGCAGTCGGCACTCTCTATCCAGCGAAGTCCGACCTCTCGTTCAACCGCCTTGATGATAGCGGCGAGTTGCCGGCGGAGATCAGGGCAAAAGCGAGAAAGAGTTATTCCGAAGCCAACCTTGATCCGCAGCTCAAAGGTTTCGCCTACTGCGATATTGTGTGGAATATCGATGATATACCGTCCACGTTAACCGCCCCACAAAACTTGGCAAATCGGATCAATGGCGAGCTGATCAACGAGGAATTGGAGCGACACGGGAACAATTTTTCCCATGCCTTCGGTCGCGATGAATACGTCATTTTTGATCGAAGCTATGCCCTCGTGAGTATCTTTGGAGGGTTGTGAGACTGTTGGCGCTCGCATGGATGCTGATATTCGCCGGAGCAACCCGCAGGTAGGACATGCGCTACAATGCTGAGGCTTGGCTCGTGATCCCGGTGGTGGCAATTTTTTTGCTTACGTTATCGTCACCCGAATGCTCGAGCATCGGCAATTCAGCAGAGAGTGCTCTGCGCTGGGATTTGATCGTATGGTGGAGCGCCCCTCGGACGATGATCTTAGGCGCTTGGTCGACGATTGCGACCGTGGCAGATGAATACACTTGGCCCGCTCCAAATCCGCTGTGGGTCAAAAGCGGTCATGCGAGCGCCGGACGACTTACTTCCGGTCGACAGCTAGAAGCGGACCTTCCCAGCTCCGGCGGCAGGTCCAGGAAGGTGGTTGATCGACGTGTTCTGCCGCCCGCGATCAGGGACGGCGTTCCGTCATGTCCGGGGCAAGCTGCAGCACACTGCGCGAGCTGACGAGGCATCCAGAGTTCTGTCCGCACCGGTCGCCCGCACGCTCCGATCAATTCGCGGCTGGCTTCGGCGCGTCGGGCGAGGCCGGGCATTTGCGGCGCAACTCCTTCAAGAGCGCGCGCATCTTGGGGAAATAGGTCGCATCGTCGTCCGGCGTCATGCCGAAGCAGACATAGTTCATGTGATATTTGACCTCCTGGGCAAAACTCCTGCGCCATTCCTCGTGATCGTAGACCGTGAGAATTTCGTCATAGGCGAAGAGCAGATGCGCCACGAAATTCTTGTACAGGACGTATTTGACGCTGTCGGCGCGCAGCGCCGCGAGGTCGGGCTCGGTCAGTTCGGGGTGGCGCAGCTGCGCCTCGCTGTAGGACATGTACACCTGGCGCGCCGCAGCCTCGCGCGCATTGGTGCGCAGCTGATTGATCTGCAACGCCAGCAAGGCGAAGCCGACCACCGACACGGCGGCCGAGATGATCTGGGCCCAGTTCGATTGGGGTCTGGCATTCCCGGCCATGGCGTCCTCGCGGTCCTCGTTGGCGGCGGACGATAGCGGGACACCCTCAACACAATGCAAATGCGGCGCTTGGGAACTTGATTTGATCCGACCACTGATCGGCTTGCCACCCTTGCACAAGCGGATGGACCCGCCCCCGTCCAGCCGTCATGCCGAAAATTTCTTCTTTCTTTTTTCCAGAAATCATGCTTTTATCCGAGTCGTCCCGTCTCACACGAGGGACGCTTCGCGGTCGTCACGAACGTCGAGGCGGGATGCGGTGGGCGTGTTGGTGCTGCGCGTGGATCATCTGCGCGGACGAACGGCATTGATGCGCACGGTCAAGTCGCGTGGTCCTGACACCCCGATGCTGGTGTCACGTCCGTGCCGGCGCTCACGCGCCGCGCTGATAACGGTGGCCAGAAAGCCCGGCGCACCGGGGAGATCGCGAAGCAGCCGTCAAAACCATCGCGCGGGGAATGCCGGGTGTTCTCGGCTGAACCTGTGGTGACTGCCGCCTGCTTTTTTGTTGCAGGCGGGCCATGGGTGCGGCCAGCGCCCGGCATTCCCCGTGCCCTCTTTCAAGAGAGGGACATCGATCAGCAAGACTCGGACGCGAGAACGCGCCGCGAGGCAGCGAAGCCATGTGCCATCGCAGTCATCACACGCCAGCCGCCGTCATTGCGAGCGAAGCGAAGCAATCCAGAGTCACGCGTGCGACTCCGGATTGCTTCGTCGCAAGTGCTCCTCGCAATGACGGAGACGGTGAGAGAGACCGAGGCGATCGGTATGGATGGCCGGTTGGAGCCAAATCCGACCCGGTCAGCGACGCGGCGGCACAAGAGGCTGCTCTAGCGCCTCTCCTGGCCGTTGCCTTGCGAGCGTCCCGGCGCGCCGCGCCGAACACTGCTCATTCACGATGGAAGATCTTCAATGATCGGAAAATGGGACCAGGCTGGGCCACCGGCCGTTTCGGCCGATGGTGGGCACGACAGGGATCGAACCTGTGACCCCTACCATGTCAAGGTAGTGCTCTCCCGCTGAGCTACGTGCCCTAATCCATAAAGTCCGTTCGGGTGGGCGTCCCTATATCGGCTCCCGCGCAGGCAGGCAAGGACGCAAAATGCCGAAATTGGGAATAATCCGCGAATTCGCGAGCCGCGGTCCCGGCGGCTCAGGCCGCCAGCATCTTGTTGACTTCGCTGACGAGCTCGCGGAGGTGCACCGGCTTGGACAGCACCTTGGCGTTCTTGGGCGCCTCCGAATCGGAGTTCAGCGCGACCGCGGCGAAGCCGGTGATGAACATGATCTTGATGTCCGGATCGAGCTCGGAGGCGCGGCGCGCCAGCTCGATGCCGTCCATCTCCGGCATCACGATGTCGGTGAGCAGCATCTCGAACGGCTCCTCGCGCAGCCGCTGATAGGCCGACATGCCGTTGTCGTGGGGCGAAACCTGGAACCCGGCATTTTCCAATGCCTTGACCAGGAAGCGGCGCATGTCGTTGTCGTCTTCTGCGAGCAGGATCTTGTGCATGGCTTGGGAGTCTGGACCGGTGAGAGGCGAGCGTTGCCGCCACTAAGCCTGACGGGCGGTAAATTTCGGGTGAAAGATTGCAGCTTTTGATCCGACATCGGCAAGGCAATTTGAGGGCCGACGCCACGCGTTTCGCCCAAAAGCTGCGCGCCAGCTCAGAGTTGTTCCAAGCCGGGGATGATCTTTTTCATTGCTTTTCGCTTGGCAGAACGGCTCGGATTATCGAAGATGCGAGTTGGCGAAGGCAAGCGCCTGCGTTGTCCAACGCACGACGGCCGGAAGATACCGGCGCATCAACAGACGTGACACCAACGCACGTGACCTGAGGGGACGACGCCCAGAGATGACCGATTTTGATGGCGAATTGCCGCCGTTCGAGATCATGGAGCCTGCCGAATGGCGCGCGCCCATCATCTTCAATTCGCCGCACTCCGGCTCGGTCTATCCCGACGAGTTCCTGCTGGCCTCGCGAATCGACCTGCCGTCGCTGCGACGCTCCGAAGATTCGTTCATGGACGAGCTGATCGCCGATCTCTTGACGCGCGGCTTTCCGGTCGTGCGCGTGCATTTCCCGCGCTGCTATGTCGACGTCAACCGCGAGCCTTACGAGCTCGATCCGCGGATGTTCACCGGCCGGCTGCCGAGCTTTGCCAACACCCGCTCGATGCGGGTCGCCGGCGGCCTCGGCACCATTCCGCGCGTGGTCGGCGACGGCCAGGAGATCTATCGCGACCGGCTCAATGTCGACGAGGCGCTGCACCGGATCGAGACGCTGTACAAGCCGTACCACCGCGCGCTGCGGCGGCTGATCAACCGCGTGCATCAGCAGTTCGGCACCGTGGTGCTGGTCGACTGCCATTCGATGCCGTCGGTCGGCGTGTCGCGCGACGAGCCGCGGCGGCCGGACATGGTGATCGGCGATCGCTACGGCACGAGCTGCGCGTCGCTGCTGCCGGACCTGTTCGAGGATGTGCTCGGACGGCTCGGCTATTCGGTCGGCCGCAACAAGCCCTATGCGGGCGGCTTCATCACCGAGCATTACGGCAATCCGGCCTCCGGCCTGCACGCGATCCAGATCGAGCTCAACCGCGCGATCTACATGGACGAGCGCAAGCGCGAGCGCGGCCCGCGCTTCGCCCAGGTCGCCTCAGATCTCGCGGTCCTGGCTGAAGTGCTGGCCACCGTGCCGCTCGGTGATCTCGGCCCGTTCCAGGCCGCGGCCGAATAGATCGGACCGAGCCGTCTCATCTTCGCCCGCAATCACGACGATCGCCGCTGGCGCCGGCGCAAAAAAAAGGGCCGCTTGAATGACAAGCGGCCCAAGTCTAGGGAGGAAACGCCCAAGGAGGGCAGCGATAACGCGAAGCGCTACCGCACCGCAACAATATGCAGATGCGCTGCACAAAGCGCAAGGGTTTTTCGGCCAAACCCCATGCAAAAAACACAGGCCGGGTTGCATTGAGCGCGACCCGATCCTTATTTCATATGAATGTTCAATGACTTGATCTAAAAGTCTGATCAATGGCGGGATCGGGTACCTTTCGGTTCTGGTTTCGGTTGGGTGGCGAGGGCAGAAATCCCGCACCGATGCGAAGCCGCCGGTCACCGGGCGGAATCCAAGATACCAAGTCGCTGTTCCATATCCGGATGCGCACCTCCCGGCTTTGCGATAGGCATGACGGCATCATCCGCTTTCCGATTCCCTGTTCGAAGGACGTGCCGTGACGGTCATCGACTTCTCTGCCTTCATCGGCCGCCTCGCGACGGCCTCGGGCGAAACCATCCTGCCGTTCTTCCGGACCTCGCTGCTGGTCGACAACAAGAGCAACCGGCAGGATTTCGACCCCGTGACCGAAGCCGACCGCGCCGCCGAGGCGGTGATGCGGCGGCTGATCAAGGCCAACTTCCCGCAGCACGGCATCGTCGGCGAGGAGTTCGGCAATGAGCGCGAGGACGCCGACTATGTCTGGGTGCTCGACCCGATCGACGGCACCAAGTCCTTCATCGCGGGCTTTCCGACCTGGGGGACGCTGATCGCGCTGCTGCACAAGGGCACGCCGGTGTTCGGCATGATGCACCAGCCCTTCATCGCCGAGCGCTTCGCCGGCGACAACGAATCGGCCAATTACAGGAATTCAGCCGGCGAGCGCCGGCTGTCGGTCCGGCGCTGCGAGCGGCTCGAAGATGCCGTGTGCTACACGACCAGCCCGCGGCTGATGAACGAGTCGGACCGCGCCATCTTCAGCCGCGTCGAGGCCGAGACCCGGCTGTCGCGCTATGGCGGCGACTGCTACTCCTATTGCATGCTCGCGGCCGGCCATCTCGATCTCGTCATCGAGACCGAGCTCAAGCCCTACGACATCGCGGCGCTGATCCCGATCATCAACGGTGCCGGCGGCATCGTCACCGATTGGGAGGGCGGCCCGGCCCAGAACGGCGGGCGGATCATCGCGGCCGGCGACAAGCGCGTGCACGAGGCGGCGCTGAAGCGACTCGCTGCAGGCTGAGGGAGACGACGGCGCTTCCGTACAAATACGTACAATTCACAATAGGATGCATTGTTAACATGGCATTGAGGCGAGCTGTCTAGGTTTACAGAAAATGCAGGCCGACGCGCATCGGGCGCGGCCGCACGACTGACCCCGGGGACGATTCATGCTCGGCACCAAGCTCCGCCTCACCCACAAGATCATGGCCATCGCCCTGATCGGAACCGGAGCGCTTGCCAGCGTCGGCGGCATCTACTTCCTGGGAAGCCGGTCCCAGGAAGCGTCCCGCGAGGTCGCAGACAATGCCCGTCGCATTGCCGATCTCAACCAGAAGCTGGCGACGGATCTGCTCGAGGCGCGCCGCGCCGAGAAGGATTTCCTGCTGCGGCGCGACCAGAAATATGCGGCTCGCCACGCCGAGCTCAGCGCGGCCATCAAGCGCGAGCTCGACGATCTGCGCAGCACCGTCCGCAGCCATGGCGAAGCAATGATTGCGGGCAAGGCGGACGCGGTGGCTTCAGGATTCGCCACCTACAGTATGGAATTCACCGAAGCCGAAAAGGCGGAAGTCCGCCTCGGCCTCAACGAGACGCTGGGCCTGTCGGGATCGCTGCGCGCGGCCGTCCACGACATCGAAGCCAGGCTGAAGGACGTCAACGATCCCCGGCTGACCAGCGGCATGCTGATGCTGCGCCGGCATGAGAAGGACTTCATGCTGCGCCGCGATCCCAAATATGTGGCCGAGTTGAAGACCACTGCCGGCGAGTTCGGCAAGGCCGTGGCGGCAGCGGAGCTGGCGGCCTCCGTCAAGGCGGACATCGTCCAGAAGCTCGACAAGTATCAGAAGGACTTTCTGGCCTGGGCCGACGGCTCCCAGGAAGCCGCGCGACACGCCGCGGCAATGTCGAAAGCGTTCGCCGACATCGAGCCCTTGGTCGCCGAGATCGCAAAGACCGTGGCCCAGCAATATGCGGCGGCGCAAGCCGCTGAGGCCAGCACCGGCCGGACCGTCCGGAGCAGCATGCTGCTCACGCTCGCGGTGTCACTGCTGCTGGTCGCCTGCATCTCCTTCCTGATCGGCCGCGGCATCTCCAGTGCCATCCGCAGCATGGTGCGCGCCATGACGCGGCTCGCCGGCGGCGACACCTCGATCGTCATTCCCGGCATCGGCCGTCACGATGAAATCGGCGAGATGGCCGATGCGGTCGAGGTCTTCAAGACCAACCGCATCGAAGCCGAGCGGCTGCGCGCCGAGCAGGACGAGATCGAAAAGCGCCAGGCGCAGCAGCGCAAGGCCGACATGACCGCACTCGCGCAAGGGTTCGAGCTGGCCGTGGGCCAGATCATCGAGACGGTCTCGTCGGCATCGACCGAGCTCGAAGCCTCGGCGCAGACCCTGACGCGCAATGCGCAACACGGCCAGGCGCTGGCGACCTCCGTCGCCTCCGCCTCCGGAGAGGCCGCCGCGGGCGTGCAGTCCGTGGCCTCGGCCACCGAGGAGTTGTCGGCGTCGGTCAACGAGATCGGCCGCCAGGTGCAGGAATCCGCCCGCATCGCCGGCGAGGCGGTCGGGCAGGCCCGACGCACTAATGATCGGGTCGGCGAGCTGTCACGCGCGGCGACGCGGATCGGCGACGTCGTCGAGTTGATCAACACCATTGCCGGCCAGACCAACCTGCTGGCGCTCAATGCCACCATCGAGGCGGCGCGCGCCGGCGACGCGGGCCGCGGCTTTGCCGTCGTGGCCTCCGAGGTCAAGGCGCTCGCCGAGCAGACCGCGAAAGCCACCGGCGAGATCGGTCAGCAGATCGCGAGCATCCAGTCCGCGACCGTGGAATCGGTCGACGTGATCCGCGAGATATCCGGAACGATCGAGCGGCTCTCACATATCTCGTCGGCCATCGCAGCCGCCATCGAGGAACAGGGCGCTGCGACCCAGAACATCTCCCGCAACATTCAGCACACCGCCCAGGGCACGCAGCGCGTCTCCGACAACATCGTCCAGGTCGAGCACGGCGCCACCGAAACCGGCTCGGCATCGGCGCAGGTGCTGTCGGCGGCGCAGTCGCTGGCCGGCGAAAGCAATCGGCTCAAGCTCGAAGTCACCCGCTTCCTGGAGACCGTGCGCGCCGCGTAAGCTGTCTCATCCCGCCGCCTTGCGCAAATGCTCGACGAGCAGCCTGGCGGGACGCGGCAGCGCCTCGAAGCTCCGGGCGCAGATCACGAGCCTGCGATTCGCCCAGGCGTCGCGGAGCGTCACGAGGCTGATCGGCAGCGAGCGCGCGCAACGCCGCGCCGCGGCCTCCGGCACGACGGCGATGCCGATCCCGGCAGCCACCATCTGGCAGATCGCATCGAAGTCGCGCAGCCGCGCCCGCACGTGCTGGCGAATGCCGAGCCGCGCCGCATGCCGGCCGATATGGGCGTTGAGCGCGGTGCCTTGGGTCAGCCCGATGAAGTCCTCCCCCGCCGTCTCGCTGAAATCGATCTGCCGGCGGCCCGCAAACGCGCTGCGCCGGCCGGCGACCAGGATCAGCCGGTCCTCGCCGAAGGCGAAACGCTCGACCGTCTCGGGCAAGGCGTGCTCCGCCGCAAAGCCCAGATCGGCCCGGCCCGACGCAATCGCCTCGGCGATGTCAGTGCTTTCGCGCTCCTCCACGTCGACGTTGATGTCGGGATGCTCGCGCAGAAAGACGGCCAGCGCCTTGGGCAGATGCTCGGCCAGGCCGACGGTGTTGGCAAGCAGCTGAACGTTGGCGCGAAGGCCCGACGCGAACCCGGCGAGCTCGCCCTGCATGGTCTCGACCTGCGCGATGATGATGCGAGCGTGATCAAGCAGGCTCTCGCCCGCTGCGGTCAGTTCGACGCCGCGGCGGCCGCGCTTGAACAACTGCACGCCGAACGCGTCCTCGAGACCCTTGATCCGGGCGCTCGCGGACGCCAGCGCCAGATGCGCACGGTCGGCCCCGCCGGTGATGCTGCGGGCTTCGGCGACGGCAATGAAGAGCCTCAGATCGACCAGATCGAAACGCATGCTTCCTCTGCCTCAGCTCAGGACGAAGGCTGTCTCCGTAGCCTCCACATTGTGCGCGCCGCGCGCTCTGGTCAAATGTGAGGGCCATGATCGATTCCATCCTCATCTTCATCGCTGTCGCGCTCACCTTGGCGGGCTTCGTCAAGGGCGCCCTCGGCCTGGGGCTGCCGACTATCTCGGTCGGCCTGCTCGCGGTCGCCATGCCGCCCGGGCGGGCGCTTGCGATCGTGATTGTCCCCGCCGTCATCACCAATATCTGGCAGACCTTTGCCGGCCCCTATCTGCGCGACATCGCCCGGCGCCTCTGGCCGCTGATGGCGGGGACGGCGATCGGCATCTGCCTCAATGCCGGCGCGCTCAGCCATGCCTCGACGCGCTGCGGCAATGTTGCGCTCGGCGTTCTCCTGGTGCTCTACGCCGTGCTGGGCCTCACCAAATTCGCCTTCAAGGTCGCGCCACGCCACGAGAAATGGGTCGGCGGCATCGTCGGCCTCGTCACCGGGCTCATCTCGGCCGCGACCGGCGTGCAGGTGGTCCCGTCAGTGCCCTATATGCAGGCGATCGGCCTGGAGAAGGACGAACTCGTCCAGGCGCTCGGGGTATTCTTCACGGTCGCCACCGTCACCCTCGCCTTCAACCTGACGAGCTCCGGCCTGCTCAGCCCGGCGACCGCCCTGCCCGGCGCAGTGGCGATGGTGTGCGCCTTCGCCGGCATGTTCGCCGGCCAAGCTGCGCGGTCGCGGTTGCCGGCCGAGGCCTTCCGCCGCGTGTTCCTGATCGCCATGATCGCCCTGGGACTCTATCTGGCAGGCAGCGCTGTGATCGAACTTTCCTGGTAGTCAGCGCGCCTCCAGCATCGCGATCCTCACGCCGAGATAGACGAACAGCCCACCGATCGCGCGGTTGAGCCAGGACAGGGCCGCGGAAGAGCCGCGCACGCGGCGCGCGGCCCGCGCCGCCACCACGGCCACGCCAAGGCACCAGATCGTGCCGTTGACGATGAAGATCGTGCCGAGCAGCAGGAAGGCGATCGGCTTTTGCGGCGCATCAGCCGCGACGAACTGCGGCAGGAAGGCGAGGAAGAACATCGCCACCTTCGGATTGAGAACGTTGGTGAGAGCGCCCTGCCAGAACACTTGGCGCAACGTCGCCGCGGGCGCCGTTGTCATCTCCCTCCCGGCCTGCGCGTCTGCGGGCCGCCGCGCCAGGAGCTGCGTGAGACCCAGATAGACCAGATAGGCGGCACCGGCCCATTTGACCGCGGCAAACGCCGTGGCCGACGCGGTGAGCAGCGCCGACAATCCGACCGCGTTTGCAACGACGTGGACGAGACAGCCTGCGCTGATGCCGAAGGCGGCCGCGGCGCCCCCGCGCCAGCCCATCTGCGCGCTGCGGCCAATGATGTAGGCCGTGTCCGGACCTGGCGTCATGTTGAGCAACAGGCCCGACACCAGAAACAGCAACAGGTCGTGAATGCCGAGCATGATTGAACGTTTCCTAACCAGATAGGTCTAATGATCGAGGATGCCCGCCTATTGCCGTCGGAAACGGCGGGCCGCAAGTGGCTTCCTCCGCCGGCAAGGTCTCGTGAGTGGTTCCGCAAAAGGGTTGGATTCGGCCGCCTCGGCCATGGTATGCGCGAGGTGGGAGCACGATGTGATGGAACGACGCCTTGCCGCCATCCTTTGCGCCGACGTCGCCGGCTATTCGCGGATGATGGGCATCGACGAGGCCGGCACGCATGCCGCCTTCAAGGCGCATCGCGGCGCCATTCATCCGATCATTCTCAATCACGCCGGCCGCATCGTCAAACACACCGGTGACGGCTTCCTCCTGGAGTTCGCCAGCGCCGCCAGCGCGATCCAGTTCGGGATCGAGATGCAGTGCCTGATGGCGGAGCGGAACGCGGATCTTCCCGCCGAGCGCAGCATGCGCTTTCGGCTTGGGATCCATAAGGGTGAATTCACGATCGACGAGGGCCAGGCGTTCGGCGACGGCATCAATGTTGCTGTTAACCTGGAATCGATTGCGACGCCGGGCGGTGTCGCCGTTTCGGCCAAGGCCTATGAGGAAGCGAGCGCGCAGCTGCCGATCCGGCTGAGCAGCGCCGGAAGCTTCCAGTTCCGGAACCAGCCCGAGCCGGTCCAGGCCTGGATCTGGGAGCCTGGCAGTGAAACGGCATCCCATGACCGGACACAGCGCCTGCCGCCCCAATATCGTACGGCGATCGTCGGCGTGCTGCCCTTCGTCAATCTTGCCGACAGCTCCGATGAATACCTCGCAGACGGGCTCGCGGACGATCTGATCCACGCCTTGTCGCTGCAGTCGTTCTTTCGCGTCCTGAGCCGCACCTCGACGTTCCGCTTCCGTGACCGCACCCTCAGCCCCCGCCTGATCGCGCGCGAAATCGACGCGACCTATCTGATCCAGGGGACGGTACGGCGCTCGCATGACAAGATCCGAGTCACGGCAGAGCTGATCGCGCCCGAGACCGGAGCCCAATTGTGGACTGGACGCTACGACCGCGACCTCGGCGATCTCTTCGCCATGCAGGACGAGATTACGACCAGCCTCTGCGCGGCTCTGATGCCGGAGATCTATCGCGTCGAGGCCTCGATCCCCGTGCGCTCGCCTGGAGCCGATCCGACCGCCTGGGATCGCTTCCTGCGCGGGCTGTCGCACTACTATCGCCCGACCAAGGCAGACTACGAAATCTCCATCTCGCTGTTCCGGCAAGCCATCGCGCTCGATCCGACCCTCGGTCTCGCGCACGCCTATCTCGCGACCATTCTGATGCAAGGCATCAACTTCGGCTGGATCAAGGGCTCTCGGTCACTCTGGGACGAAGCGAAAACCCTGGCGTTGGACAGCGTGCGGCTCGATCCTCGCTCCTCCTTCGCCTATGCGATCCTCGCTTTCGTACAGGCCATGCAGGGGGCCCATGACGACGGCATGAAGGCCGCCCGCAAGGCTACCGAGCTCAATGCCTATGACATGGGCGCGCGCGGGGTGCTTGGGCTGTGCCACATGGTCAATGGCGAGCACCAGCAGGCGATCGATCAGTTCTCGATCGCCGCCCAGCGCGGCAACAGCGATCCGCGTTATCAATGGCCGGCGCTCAACGCCTACAGCCACTATCTCCTCGGCCGCTATGAGGCCGCGCTGTCCTGGGCGCGCGAGGAGTTGTTCCTGTATCCCAATCACCTCCAGGCGCTGACGATCCGGCTCGCAGCGCTGGCGCAGCTTGGCGACACCGAGCAGGCGCGCGCCGCAATCGAGGCGCTGCGCGAGCAATATCCCTGGCTGACGCTGGACCGTCACCTGAAGAACATCCGCTGGAAGCACCGTGCCGACATCGAGCACTACCGCGACGGGCTGATCAAGGCGGGGCTGAGCTGAGCCGGGCCCGCGGCATAGCGCCGAGCCGCCACATGGCCTACACATTGCTTCCGCAAAATGATTGGATTCGACCGCTGTTGCCGTGGTATCGCCCTGTGTAGGAGCAAGGACGGAATGGAGAGACGGCTGGCCGCGATTGTCTGTGCCGATGTGGTCGGTTACTCGCGGATGATGGGCGCCGACGAGGCGGGAACCCATGCCGCGTTCAAGGCGCATCGTGGCGCCATCCACCCGATCATCCTCAATCACGGCGGCCGGATCGTGAAGTACACGGGAGACGGGTTTCTCCTGGAGTTTCCGAGCGTCGTCGGCGCCATTGCCGCGTCGGTCGAGGTGCAGAAGCTGATGGCCGAGCGCAATGCGCATCTCCCGGCCGACCGCGTCATGCAATTCCGCCTCGGCCTGAACATGGGCGACGTCATCTTCGATGAGGACGAGGTGTTCGGCGACGGCGTCAACACCGCGGTGCGACTTGAAGCCGCAGCGCCTCCCGGCGGGATCGCCGTCTCCAACAAGGCCTACCAAGAAGCCAGCAAGCACCTGACGGTGACCTTCGTCGACCGCGGTCCGTTCCGGTTCAAGAACATCGAAGAGACGATCAACGTCTGGACCTGGGACCCGGCCGCGCCCGAGACCGCCCGCGAGCCCCGGGCCGCTGCGACCCTGCCCGCGCAATACCGAACCGCGATCGTCGGCGTGCTGCCCTTCGCCAATCTCAGCGGCGAGACCGACGAATATTTCTCCGACGGTCTGGCCGAGGACCTGATTCACGCGCTGTCGCTGCAGTCGTTCTTCCGCGTGCTCAGCCGCAACTCGACCTTTGCCTTCAAGCACGCCGGCATGAGCGCGCGCCTGATCGCGCGCGAAATCGATGCGACCTACCTGATCCAGGGCTCGGTGCGGCGCGCCGGCAACAAGATCAGGGTGACGGCGGAGCTGGTCGCGCCTGAGAACGGCGAGCAGCTGTGGGCCGGCCGCTACGACCGCGACATCGGCGATCTCTTCGCCGTCCAGGACGACATCACCGCAAACCTCTGCACGGCGCTGATTCCCGAGATCTACCGCGCCGAGGCCGCTGTGCCGGTGCGCTCCAAGACCACCGACCTGACGGCGTGGGACCGCTTCCTACGCGGCCTGTCGCACTACTATCAGCCGACCAAGGCCGACTACGAAAGCTCGATCGCGCTGTTCCGCGAGGCGATCAAGATCGACCCGGGCCTCGCCATCGCCCACACCTATCTCGGCACCATCCTGCTGCAAGGCATCCATTTCGGCTGGATCAGGAACACGCGCGCGCTGTGGGACGAGGCGATGGCGCTCGCCGAGGCCGGCGTGCGCCTCGATTCCCGCTCGTCCTTCTCCTACTCGCTGCTGGCCTATGTCCACGCGATGCAGGGGCGGGTCGAGGCCGGCATGGAGGCCGCCCGCAAATCGCTGCAGCTCAATCCCTATGACATGGGCGCGCGCGGCGTGCTCGGCGTCTGCCATCTCGTCGCCGGGGAGCACCGTCAGGCGATCGAGCTGTTCTCGGTCGCGGCGCAGCGCGGCAACAGTGACCCACGCTATCAGTGGTCGGTGCTGAGTGCGTTCAGCCATTATCTGCTCGGTCAATATGACGCGTCGCTGTCGTGGGCGCGCGAGTCGCACTATCAGAACCCCAACCATCTGCAGTGCCTCGCGATCCGCGCCGCGGCGCTGGCGCAGCTCGGACGATCCGTCGAGGCGGGTGAAGCGGTCGGCAGCCTCCTCAGCCAGCATCCCTGGATGACGATCGAGCGCCTGCTGAGCAACATCCGATGGCGCAACCCGGCCGACCTCACCCATTATCGCGATGGCCTTGCCAAAGCCGGCATCCCGCTGACCAAGCTCACTCTGGTCGATACCAAGGCCAAATTCGCAGGCGAGTAGCGCGATCGCGACTTGAGGTTGACAGCGCGGCGGGTTACGCCATCATTCACTATTGCATTGTACCGTTCAGATGGTGGCGGCTGCGCCGCCCGTTGTTCGGCGTCATCGGATGCCGGCCCGCTTTGTTCGTGTAAGTCCGTTTTCATCACTCAGGTGCTTTTCGAGGATGTTCTTCGATGCAAGAAGACAGCGCCCGCGTCCGTGACGCACTGCCGGGGCAGATCCCGGTCTCGTCCGACAATCCATGTCCCTTCCTGCGCGCGCTCGTCGCCGGGGGCTTCGTCGACGGCCATAGCGTCCCCCTGAAGACCATCGCCGACAGGGTCGAGGCGGCGAGCGGCGAGACCGGCTTCAAGAAGCGGATCGTCGGCATCGAGACCTTCGGCGTCGCCTTGATCGCCAACGGCCTGTCGCCGTTGCGGCTGTTGAAGAGCCTGTGGTCGGGGGCCGATCTCGACCAGCTCCGCAACGGACCGCTCGACAAGCACGGCGGCGGCTCGCGCATCCTGGATGCCGAGGCCAAGGTCCAGCCTGCGGAGATCGAGCGGTTCGCGAGCTTCGGCAGCGATTATCCGGATCCTGCCGGCGGCACCGAGCGCGGCCTGAACGCCAAGCAGATCGACGCCTTCATGGCCGCCAATCTGAAGCGCGATGGCGACAAGGCGCACTGGTACTATCCCATCCTGATGAAGGGCGAATGGCCGGTGCTGCTGAACATCCTCGGCAAGGGCGAGGGTGACAGCCGCTATCTCTCGGTCGCCGAGGTCAGCACCTTGTTCATCGACCGCCGCCTGCCGCAGCGGATCACTGCGCGGCTGATGGCGAAGCCCAAGCCCGCCAGCATCGTCTGGCGCGTCGGCAAGGCTCTGGTCGGCACGGTGATCGTGGCCGGCGCCGCCGTTCTGATCGCCTGGGTGGCCGCGCCGGATGCCGTCAGCGACAAGCTCGTCAAGGTCCTGCCCAAGAGCGCCGCGGCGTTCATTCCGCCCGCTTTGCCCGAGACCGAGCCGACCAAGGCGGCTTATTGGCTCGACCAGGGCTGGAGCACGCAGGACCGGCACTGGTTTCACCATGTCACCCAGGGCACGGCGACCTTCCCAATCCCCTACGCCTGGTTCATGGCGATGGAGCAGCCCTACCTGACGCCGTTCGGCATACCCGGCCTGATCTCCGACAGCGCCTATCTCGAACGCTTCGGCTTCATGCCGAGCCCGAAGAGCGTCGATGGCGATCCGAGCGCGCTGCGCCCCTATGGCTATGCCGCGAGCTCCGCCAAGACCGAGACCGCGCCGGCGCTGCCGGCCGGCCTGAAGCCCACGCCGGCCGGTAGTGAAGGCGGCCTCCCGGTCGGCTTCGCGCGACTCTCCGGCTCCACCGATCCGGCCACCGGCGCGCCGCAGTCCGACAAGATCGGACTGACCTGCGCCGCCTGCCACTCCGGCAGCATCCACTACAAGGGCGTCAGCGTGCGCTTCGACGGCGGTCCGGGGATGGTCGACCTGCGCAAGCTCGAAGAGGCCATGGGCTTTGCGATGATCTTCACGCAATACGTGCCCGGCCGCTTCTCGCGCTTCGCCGATCGCGTGCTCGGGCCGAACGCCTCGGACGCCGATCGCGACGCCCTCAAGAAGGGGCTGAAGGCGGCGACCGACTTCGCGCTCAACATGCAGGCCAACAACTACGCGAAGACGATCGCGGCCAAGGGGCAGACCGAGACCGAGGAAGGCTTCGGCCGGCTCGATGCGCTCAACCGCATCGGCAACCAGGTTTTCTATCTCGACATGGCGGTGAGCGGCCTGCCGAACATGCTCGGCAACCAGGAGGCCATCGACGCGCCGGTGTCCTATCCGCCGATCTGGACCGTCCCCTGGTTCTCCTGGGCGCAATATGACGGCTCGATCGCGCAGCCGCTGATCCGCAATGCCGGCGAGGCGCTCGGCGTGTCCGCGCAGATCAATTTCTCGCCGGAGACGGCGAGCAACAGGCTGTGGCGCTCGACGATGGCGATCGAGAACCTGCTGCATATCGAGGACATGCTGCGCGGCCCCGACCCGTTCGCGACGACGACGCCCGCTTTCGGCGGCCTCACCTCGCCGAAATGGCCGGAGAAGCTGTTCGGCGGCGACGACGCCTGGAAGATCGACCCGGCGCGCGTCGAGCGCGGCCGGAAGCTCTACGCCAACATCTGCGTCGAGTGCCATCTCGGCCCGGTCGCAGACCCCGTGTTCGACAAGACCTATCCGGACAAGAGCTTCTGGAAGATCAAGCCGGCCGAGGACTGGGAAAGCAAGGGCTGGAACGCCAGGGGACCGATCCTCGATCTGGTGCAGAAGTCGGTCGATGCGATGCAGACCGATCCCGGCCAGGCGAGCATCCTCGCCAATCGCCAGGTCAAGGTGCCCGGCTTCCTCAATGTCGACCCGGCCAAGGACCTCAAGGGCTGCAACCTGCCGCAGGGCTCGACCACCGAGATGCCCTATGCGCTCGCACTGATGGCCGTGGTGCAGAAGGCGAGCGACAAATGGATGGAGGACCGCAAGCTCTCTCCGGCCGAGCAGGCGGCGCTTTGGGGCGACCGCAAGAACTGCCCGAATCCGGCCGGCAAGAGCTATCGCGCCCGCCCGCTCAACGGCGTCTGGTCGACTGCGCCCTATCTGCACAACGGCTCGGTGCCGTCGCTGTACTGGATGCTGACGCCGGCGGCGGAGCGGCCGACCTCGTTCTGCCAGGGCGCCCGCGACTATGATCCGAAGCATGTCGGCTTCGACGTGCCGAAGGGCGGCGAGACCTCGTGCAAGGTCGGACAGTCGCTGTTCGCCACCAACGATTCCGATGGCAAGCCGATCAAGGGCAACAGCACGCTGGGGCACTCGTTCGAGGGTCCGGCCAAGCCCAACAAGGACTATCCGAACGGCATCATCGGCGGCGCGTTCTCGGAAGAGGAGCGCTGGGACCTGATCGAGTATCTGAAGACGCTGTGAGACCATCGCGCGGCGCGCCTTGCCCCCGGCGAGGCGCGCCGCCGCATTCATGCAGCCCTCCAGTCGCCGGGGCGGACGCAGCGCCGGATCGTTCCCTGATCGCCGAGGGAATGCAGCATCACCCAGCCATTGACCACGAGATCGCGCACGCCCTGATGGCGCTGCATCACCTCGTCCATCGCGGCCTCCGGCGCCGCGATGAAGACGTTCAGACGCACCGGCTCATGGATGAAGCGGCTGCCGTCATGCACGGACTGCCAGGGCAGCCCGACCCTGAGATCGCCGGCATTGCCTTCGAGCACACCGAGCTGGCCGACGATGTTGTGCAGCACCTTGTTGCCGCTGCCGAAGGCTGCGTTGTTCACGGTCGAGCCGTAGTATTGGAGATTGATCCAGCTCGCGACCACCATCGGCGCCGTCATGATCAGCTCGAGCGTGCGATGGCCTTCGTCGCGCGCCGCCTCGTAGGAGTGCAGGAAGGCGCGGCCGCCGAGATCGAGCCCCCGGGTAAAGCCCCGCGGCGCGGCGATGAAGGCGGCGTTGCCGGCGAGCCCCCATTCGGGCCGCACCTGCGACCAGTCGCGGCTGCGCGCGATCACGGCGTCGTCGACATCGGATGTGTCGCGGATGCCGAGCAGCGCGCTACGCTCGAGCCGCGCCAGCCGCGCGGCGTCGTTCAGCCGCGCCTTGAGCCGCGACAGATCCTGCGCGAACACCGCGGGAACCTCATCCTCGTCGAACAGCGTCACCGTGTCGGTCGTGGTGTCGTGCAGCGCGCCGATGAACCAGCAATCGGCGGGGATGTCGATGCCCTTGGCCCGCAGCCCCTCGCGGACGCGCCAATCATTCAGCACGGCCGCCGCCACTCGCGCATTGGCTTCGCCGGTGTGACCACCGCAGGCGCCGCAATCGAGCCCGGAGGCGTGCGGATTGTTGACGGTCGTGCTGCCATGTCCGGCGAGCAGCACCAGCCGCGCGAACGGCCCGGTCATCGACATCGCCTTCAGCACCGCCTCGGCCATCGCGACGCGCTGCGCGTCGTTGAAGCCGGTGATCCGCCCGCCGAGCTCGCCCGGCGTCAACCGCGGCTGGACCCGCGCGGCGATCTCCGGATCGAGTCCATCCACCACCGGCGACGGCACGGGCCGCGTCACGCCCAGGCTGTCGGTCGCGATCTTGGCGGCGAAGCCGAGGCCGGCGGTCTCGACGAAGGAGAACGACGACACGGCCGAGACCTTGAACGACTTCCACGCCTTGGCCGCGCGCCGCCGCAACAGCCGCAGGCCGAGCACCTCGGCCTGCTCGACATCGTCGGCGTCCTTGACCGCCTCGCAGACGATGAAGGCGGGCTTGAGCAGCACCGGACACTGCGCGCCACCCTTGTTGTGACCGATCGGGACGTATTCGATCGGGAAGCCGAAGAATCCGGCGAAGCCGATGGTCTCGGCCTCGGGATAGGCCGTCTCCAGCGCCCGCCGGAAGATCTCGGAGCGCACGTCGATGCAGAACGCGGCCTGCACCGGCGGCCGCGCCGGCAGCCGCGCGATCGCCGCCTGCGTGCTGTGCGCGGCGAGCCTGGCGACGACCTTGCTCCGGAACGCGATCTCATAGGCCTCGTGCAGGACGAGATCGATCGCGAGCTCCGGCGTCGCGTCAAGCCGATGGTCGGCCGGCAGCTTTGCCGCCTCCGCCATGGCCTGCGCCCAGGCCGCCTTGAAGGCGTCATCAGTGCGCGCCTGGAACAGCGCGAAGCCCCAAGCGAGCCGGATCGCCAGCAGCTCCGTGAGCGTCTCGTCCCGCTGGCCGTCGAGCTGCGCGCTCCAGCCGATGTAGCGCGCATAGGCCGACCAGCCGCCGAGATCGAACAGCGCGCGCACCAGATAGTCCTCGACCGCCCGCTCGGGGATGCCCAGCCGGTCGACGATCAGCCCGATCGCCTGCACCGGGTCGGACGGCAGTTCGGCGATCGCCTTGCGGAAGCCGGTGAGCCCCATCATTTCCGGATTGCGGTCGCAGGCCGCCAGCGTCCGCCACGCCGCATACGGCTTCAGCTTGCGCACCGGGCTCGGCCAGCTCGCCTGGCCCTCGTCGAAATAGGTGGCGCAGAACGCCGAGATCTCGTCGATCATGAAGGCGACCAGCGAGACGTAGCGATCGCCCTCGGCGAGCCGGTCGAGCACCTCGGCCACGGTCGCCACCACGGCGGGCGGCGATGACAGCCCGGCCTCGGCGCGCGCCTTCTGCTTCAGCGCCTCGACATCGAGGCCGGTCGAGGGATGCAGCGCGAGCGCCTGCGCCAGCGCTGCATCGTCGATCCGGCCCTCGTCCAGCGCCTGCCGGTAGTAGGCCCGCGGCATCAGCATCCGCGTGCGCACCACGCGCTCGAAGGTCGCCGCCGTCGCGGCGAAGCTCTGCGAGGTGAAGCCGAGGAATGGGTTCACCGCGACGAAATGCTTCAGCGGCCACAGCGGCGCGACCCGCTGGCAGGCGCTGTCGATGCGGGCCATCAGCGCGGCATCGGCGGCGGTGTCGATCGGGTCCGTCGTCGTCATGGCAAAGGCGGCCTGGGTCATGGGAAATCTCGGATCACGGGTTGGACGGCGAGGAGGTGGAGGTGCGGGGCCAGACCGTCAGCACGAGACGGTTGGCGAGCGTGTTGAGATAGAGGCCGTTGCGCAGGTGGACGTAAGCTGCGATCCAGAACGGTGCATCGGCACGGCGCATCATCTGGTTCTGGAACACGGTGACTGCCGCGAACGAGACCACGACGGCGACCGCGATCAGCATCGGCACGACGCCGTCGATCGGGCGCGAGGCGGGGAAGCTGCCGGCCACCAGCCAGGCCATGCCCGTCTGCAGCGCGAAGTACACGATCGCGACACCGACGGCGGTGACTGCGGCGCGGGCGATGACGAAGCCGTTCGGCCGCTCGTCGATGGCATTGGCCATCAGATGCACCAGCCCCATCAGCAGCACCGCGCCGAGCGCGATCTGCGCGGGGTTGCTGCGCAAGGTCATGCCGAAGGCGAGCCCGGTCAGCAGCGCGAGACCGATCACGGCGGCCAGCGCCAGGATCAGCCGTGCCGCATGCGGCTGGCCGCCGGGGCTCGGCGTCCACGACGCCCGGGCGAGATCGATGATGCTGCCCGAGGACAGGAAGGCGTGCGCCTTGTAGAGCGAGTGCGCCACGATGTGCAGCAGCGCCGCGGAGAACGCGCCGAGGCCGCATTGCAGCAGCATGAAGCCCATCTGCGCGACGGTGGAATAAGCCAGCTGCACCTTGACCGAAGTCTGCGTCAGCATCACCAGGGAGCCGAACAGCGCGGTGGCGCCGCCGACGACCGCGAGCACGTCGAGCGCCGGTGTTGCCAGCAGCAGCACGTCGCTGAGCCGGAGCACCAGGAAGCCGCCGGCATTGATGATGCCGGCATGCAGCAGCGCCGACACCGGCGTCGGCGTCTCCATCACCTCGATCAGCCAGCCATGCAGCGGCAGCTGCGCCGACTTCAGCATCGCGGTCGCGACGATCAGCAGCGCCGCGATCGTGACGACGGCCGATCCAGCTCCCTCGCCGGCGCGCGCCTGGGCAGCGAGGCCGCCGAGCTCGAGCGTGCCGAACCGGATGTAGAGCAGCAACGCGGCAAGCGCGAGGAAGGCGTCGCCGAGCCGGCTGGCCACGAACTTCTTGCGAGAGGCGCGGATCGCCGCCGGCCGCGTGTCGTAGAACAGCAGCAGCTTGCCGAGCGACAGGCTGGTTGCGACCCAGGCGACGAACAGCACGACCATGTTGCCCGCGATCGGCAGCGTCAACACGGCGGCCAGCGTCAGCAGCAGCCACCGCATGAACCGGACCTGCCCCGGATCGCCGTCGAGATAGTTGCGGCTGTAGCGCACGACGACGAGGCCGATGAAGCTGACCAGCACGATGAGGATCGCAGCCAACGCATCGAGCTGCAGCGACAGGCCGAGCCCGAAGGCCCCGAGCAGCGGCGTCCGCCCTGCCCCGAACAATGCTGCGGCGAGGCTCGCGGTGACGGCAATGGCGAAGGCCACGGCCGCCGCCCCTATCGCGCGGCGGGCGACGGTCCGGGCGCCGGCATCGGTGCCGGCGAACGCGGCAACACAGAGCGTGAGCGGCGCGAGCGCCGCGAGGCAGGGGAGAAGCTGGGTCATGGGGGCTCGGACGATTGATCACATGAGACGGTGGCCCCACGTCTTACCGGCCCCGAAGCCTTCTTAAAATTTCAATCATTGAACACGATCGTTAGAGATTATAGAACGATATCATGCCGCACCTGAACTACCACCACCTGCGCTATTTCTGGATCATCGCCACCGAAGGCAGCATGAGCCGCGCCGCGCAGCGCCTCAACGTGTCGCCGTCCTCGCTGTCGATCCAGTTGAAAGCGCTGGAGGATCAGCTCGGACAGAAGCTGTTCGAGCGCACCGGTCGCTCATTGCAGCTGACCGAGGCCGGCCGCATCGCGCTCGACTACGCCGGCAGCGTGTTCAAGTCCGGCCACGAGCTGATCGAGGCCTTGTCAGGCCTGCGGCCCGGACGGCAGTTGCTGCGGGTAGGCGCGGCGGCCAATCTGTCGCGCAACTTCCAGATCGCGTTCCTGCGGCCCCTGCTCGGCCGTAGCGATGTCGAGCTCATCATCCGCACCGGCCAGTTCGCCGACCTGCTGGAGCAGCTCGATGCGCACAAGCTCGACCTCGTGCTCGCCAACCACCCGGCGGCGCCGGATACGCGCAGCAGTTTCGAGAATACGCTGATCGACGAGCAGCGCGTCAGCCTGGTCAGCCGCAAGCCGTCCAAGCCCGCCCGCTTTCGCTTTCCGCAGGACCTCGCGACGATGCCGGTGATCCTGCCCGGCCGCGGCAGCGCGCTGCGCTCGGCCTTCGATGCGTTGGTGGGGTCGAGCGGCATCCGCCCGATCATCGCCGCCGAGGTCGACGACATGGCGATGCTGCGCCTGATGGCGCGCGAGAGCGGCAGCGTCACCCTGGTGCCGTCGATCGTCGTGATCGATGAACTGCGCACCGGCGTGCTGGTCGAGCGCGCGCGGCTCGGCGCCCTGAAGGAGCAGTTCTTCGCCGTCAGCCAGCAGCGTCGCTACCCGAACCCGCTGGTCGCCGAGCTGATCGGATCGCGCGGCAAGAAGGCGGGCTGAGGCCATACCACTCGCTGCCCGATACAGCGCCCTCTCCCCCAAGGCGAAGCGAAGCTTCGCCTTGGGGGAGAGGGCGCATTCACGAGCAGCGCGCTCATTTCCAACGCCTGTCCTCACATGTGAGGACAACGCTATTACACATGGACATACTACACGGATGTCAAACAGCATAACACACGGGATCGCGCTCTCGCGACCAGAATGGCCCGAGCTTTGCGCATCATCACCCTCCGCTGATCACGGGAGGGCGCAGGGAAGGCCGGACCTCGACTGAGGCCCGTGGCCCCCGTGCGGAAAAAGAATGCACGGGGCAGGAACCACAGGTTCAGCCGGACAGACCCGGCCTTCCCTGCGCGGTGGCTTTACGAGTTATACGCGATCTCCCCGGTGTCCGGCTCTTAGCCACCGTCGCCCGCGCGCTTCGTCAAGACAGCGCAGCGAGCTTGACGCCAGCATCGGGGCGTCAGGACCACGCGATTTCATCGTGCGCAGCGGATCGTTCGTCGGCATGATTGCTCACGCTGCGACCCACCGCGCCCACCGCGTCCAGCCTCCCACGCTCGTGACGACCGCGATACGCCCCTCCTCGCGGAGACCGGACGCGCACAGACTACACGAGCTTTTAATTCTGTAAATCAGAATATTTTTCGTCGTAGGGCTGGACAGGTTTTCGCAACGCCCGCCTGTCGGGCAAATCAGTCGCGCGATGCGCGGCTTTGGAGCCTGCGTCGCCAGAGACCAAGGATCTTCGGCGTGTCTCCCAGATCCTTCCGTGAACTGGGAGCACGATCGTGGCGACAGCGGATCAGAACATCGCAGGCGGGCTGAGATTGACACCGTGCTGGACCAGCACGAGAGACGCGACGACGCCGGTAAGTGCGAACATCGTCACCAGGCCGAAGCCGGAATTGAGGGCGTGGGGACCAAGTAGTTTTCGCGCGATCATCTTCAACATGAATGTCTCCTCCTGGAAATATCAATGCGCATCACTAGAGGGAGGGCGCGTTACCGGGAAGTTTCCGGGCATCGAGAAGGGAGCTGGCCGCATAGCGCGTGGTGAATGCATCCTTGAATGCGCAAGGCGGCCAGCATGAAGCCTGCTTAACGCTGACGGGGGGGGGTGGTTGAAATTGATGAGCTACGCGCGGTATGCGGGCGCACGAAAAATGTGAGTATCGTGCAGCTCTCCCGCCTGGAGATCGCGATGCCGGCAGCAGGGGTGGACTGCTGGCGCGCGCAGGACGCGCTTGCTGGTGATGATGCACGTCTTTGCCGGTGCACCCGCCCGGCACGACGGTGGCATGGTAACCGTTCGGCTGCTTCCGATGCAGTCGAATTAGTCCGTCCCTGGAACGGTCACCTCTCTGGTCGACAGCCACCAGCCGTCACCCGCGAACCAGCAGCTCTCATCGGGCGCATCATCGAGATGGAGCGAGCGTACGGCGTCCCATCTGCCGGAGAAGGCTTCACTCAAGCGACGGCCTCCCTCGTCGTCCTGAAGGCCGACGCAGCCGATGAATCCGGCGCGGCTGACGAACGTGGCCGGCCACGCCGCGCCCGTGCTGGGACGGGTGATCAGCAGCATGCCGCCGAACACGTCCTGTGGCGCCAGCGGGAAAAGCAGGCGTCCCCCAGGCCGCAGGCTGTTCAGCCAGCTCGGGCTTGGCTTCGCCGCCCCGGCGCAGACGTAGATGACGTCGGCCGGCGGCAGCTCCGCCTCGGCGCCGGATTGTGTGCGCAGCCCGACGTTCGACAGGTCCTTCAGGTTCTCGCGCGCCCGCGCCGCCATCGCCTCGTCGATCTCATAGCCGTAGACTTGACCTTGGGGACCGACCAGTTGCGCGAGGATGGCTGTGTAGTAGCCGCTGCCAACCCCGATCTGCACCACGGTATCCGCCGGCTTGATCTTGCAGGCGCCGAGCCAGAGCGCGTGCGCGGCGGGCTGGCCGATGTTGATGCCGCGCTCATGGTCCAGAGCGAGCAGCAGGTTCTGGTACAGAAACGCCGGATCATCGTCGGGCGTCTGCACATAGGGATGGCCGCCGATGATCATCCACCAGGGACCCGGTCCTGCAAAGGGCTCGCGCCTGACCGCGCGAAACGCCTCCTCGAGGCGAGCATCATCGTGTTTCGCGGCGGCGCAGATCAACTTGGCATAGAACGAACGATACTTTTCCGACCGATCCACGAGGCGGCCTCTCCGGACTTACTGGCGACGTTTAACGGTATCATATGCCGGCTAACCCGATCGGTCACCAGAAATCCCGGCAGCGCTGCTGTCCATCCTGGTCGCAGAATGCACCCTTTGCGTCGCCGCGGGACGCGCGAGTGTTGCGCTCAGTGCGCGGCATTCCGCGCGGCCGCAACCGCCCAGGCCAGGAAGATCGCGATCACATCGACGAGATGGTCGGGACCGCAAAAGGCCTCGAACACCTCGCTGCGGATGCGGCAGTGGCACCAATCGTCATCGTCATCGCCCTGAACCTTCACCTCGGTGAACGGCCGCCCGGCCAAACCGGTGGATGAGAGGTCGATCCGGAGCGACCACCCTGGACTGTCCAGGGTCCCGATCCGGATTCCGGACAGCGGGTCCCACTGGCCGTCGCATTGGGCGGCGTACCAGTCCTGAAGGGCCCTCAGAGATTCGCGCTGGTCCCGCATGGTCATCTCATTCGTTGGCGTCCTACAGCCCGTGACGCGCAGGGGCCGCAGAGGTCGGTCGCACGCATGCTGGTCAGGCGCGGCGGGGGCAGGATGACGCAAGCCGGCGCGTTGCGCGAGAGCCGCCGGAGCACAGTCCGCGGCCGCGCTGTCATCGCCCTCACCTCGCCGCGCTCAGCGCGGCGGACGCGAGCAGCGCCGCTTCGATCGTGTCCCGGGTCTTGCCGAGATGCGCCGTCATGACATTTACCGCCCGCTCGGTGTCGCGGGCCAGCGCCGCCTCCATCAGGTCGCGGTGCTCTCGCGCGACGTCGCGATGACCGCGATCGGCCTTGCGGGCGAGGTCCAGATAGCGCTCATTGTGGACGAACAGGAGATCGCGCACCCGCATCATCCACACGCTGCCGCAGGCCTGGGCGAGCGCGGCGTGAAACTCGCCATGCGCGATGGTCCAGGCCGGCGAGAAGCTGCCGTCGGCGGCGGCGATCGGCGTCGCCGCCATGCGGTGATGGGCGGCAACCACGGCCGTCTCCCAGGCGAGATCGCCGTTGGCGATCGCCCGGCGCAGGCACTTGGTCTCGATCTCGATACGCATCTCGGTGAGATCACGGAGATCGGCGACCGACACCGGCGCCACGCGGAAGCCGCGCTGCGGCATCGCCGTCACCAGCCCCTCCGCCGTCAGCCGCGCCAGCGCCTCGCGGATCGCCCCGGGACTGACCGAGAACGCCGAGCCGAGCTCGCTGATCTTCAGCTTCTCCTCCGGCCGGTAGAGGCCGGAGAGCAGGCTGGCACGCAATTGCTCATAGACGGTCTGGGTCGCGCTTCCGGACATGGGAGGACTCGATGGCATCGTGCGCGACCATAACAGACTCGAAAAATAGATTTTCATACAAAAATATATTTTTTGTTTGCGACGGACGCGGAGGCAAGCCTATGCTGCCAACAAAACGCCGCCGATCGAGCGGCCTTCAGGGGAGGAGTCCATGCGAAGCGTCATCGCAGCCGCAGGTCTGGTGGTCATGTCGTCGGTGCTGGCGCCTGGCGCGCGCGCCGAGGATCAGCCCGGCATCACCGCGAGCGAAATCCGCATCGGCCAGACCATGCCCTATAGCGGGCCGGTGTCCGCCTTCGGCATCCTCGGCAAGGGCGAGGTGGCCTATTTCAAGATGGTCAACGACCGCGGCGGCATCAACGGCCGCAAGGTCAATCTGATATCGCTCGACGACAGCTATGTGCCGCCGAAGACGGTCGAGCAGACGCGGCGGCTGGTCGAGAGCGACGAAGTCTCCTTCATCTTCTCGACCATGGGCACCGCGCACAACACCGCCATCGCCAAATATCTATCGGCCAAGAAGGTGCCGCAGCTGTTCGTGGCCTCCGGCGCCTCGAAGTTCGGCGACCCCGCACAGTTTCCGTTCGCGCTGATGGGCGTGATGGCGCCGTTCCGCAACGAGGCGCGGATGTATGCGCGCTACGCGCTGCAAAAGAAGCCGGACGCGACATTCGCGATCCTCGCGCAGAACGACGATTTCGGCCGCGACTATCTTGCCGGGCTGAAGGACGTGCTCGGCGAGCGCTTCGACACGGCGGTGACGGTGGCAAGCTATGAGTCGACCGAGCCGACCATCGACTCGCAGATCGTAAAGCTGAAATCGAGCGGCGCCGACGCGCTGATCATCGCCGCGACGCCGAAATTCGCCGCGCAGGCGATCCGCAAGACCTTCGAGATCAATTGGCGGCCGATGACGTTCCTCACCAATGTCTCGGTGTGGATGTCCTCGGTGATGGAGCCGGCCGGGCTCGAAGCCGGCACCGGCATCATCTCGACCGCCTACGTCAAGGACCCGCTCGATCCGGCCTGGGCCGATGATGCCGGCGTCAAGGGCTGGCGCGAGTACATGGCGAAATACGTCCCCGACGGCGACATCCGCGATTCCAACTACGTCAACGGCTACAACAACGGCATGGTGCTGGAGCACGTGCTGAAGGCCGCCGGCAACGACCTGTCGCGCGAGAACATCCTGAAGCAGGCGCTGTCGATCAAGGATCTGGAGCTGCCGATGCTGCTGCCGGGCATCAGGGTCAGCACATCGGAGGGCGACCACCTGCCGGTCGAGCAGGTGCAGTTCATGCGCTTCACCGGCAAGCAGTGGGAGCGGTTCGGCGAGGTGCTCTCGACCAAATAGCGGCGGGTTGGCGTTTCGGCGCCGGAGGCGTAGACCTCTCCTGTCGACCACAGGAGAGCCGCGGCGCCGATGTCCGAGACTGATGCCCTCACGCTGAAATTCCGCTGCCCGCGGGAGCTCGACGGCCTGATCCCACCGCCGGTGCCGGCGCCGATGGGCATTCCCGACTGGGTCAAGGCGATGCCGGCCACCGCGTTCAGTCAGCTCAACCAGGCGGACGAGCAGACGGTCAAGCGCTGCCCGCCGTTCATCGATGCGATGACGGCCGGCTTCCTGATTCCGCTGGTCTGCGACCTCAAGGTCGAGGACGGCGGCATCAGTTGGGACAACGAGCTGCCGCCGGGCGGGGCGATCGATTTTCCGCGCTCGCCGGTCAGCTTCCACGACGTGTCGCAGGTCACGGGCTCGCCGCTGTTCGAGGCCGACCGCTTCCTGCTGAAGTTTCACAATCTGTGGACGATCGAGGCGCCGGAGGGCTGGTCGCTGCTGTTCACGCATCCGCTCAACCGCTTCGACCTGCCGTTCACCACCGTGACGGGGCTCGTCGACAGCGACCGCTTTCACGACAGCTTCGTGCATTTCCCGGCGCATTGGCACGACATGTCATTTCGTGGCGTGCTGCCCAGGGGCACGCCGGTCGCGCAATGCATCCCGGTGAAGCGGCAGGATTGGGCGATGCAGACCGCGCCGTTCACCGACGAGGACGTTGCCGAGATTCACAGCGTCCGCGACGCCCTGAAGCGCGAGCAGGGCCTGTACCGCAAGCAGTTCAGGGCTTGATGGCCCCTGCCCCGTCGGCGCCGAGGAATCTCGCGGCGTCGCTCGGGCGGAAGAAGAAGCGGCCGTGCGAGCTGACGGCCATCGTGTAGGCGGCGCGGCTGAGCAGATGCGGCCGGCCGCGCATGATCGTGCGCAGCGCCGCCTCCGCGCCGGCGCGGTCGCCCAGCTCCATCAGGCACATCGCGAGATTGGCGCGGGTCTGGGTGTCCTCGGGGCGCAGGCCCAGCGCGTGCTTGTAGGTCCCGGCCGCGTCCGCGTAGTCGCCGTCGAGGAACTGCACCCAGGCGAGCTCGATCAGGATGTCGGGACGACCGGGCGCGGCGTCGCGCGCCGCGACGAAGTTCTCGCGCGCCCGCGCACGCTGGTTGGCCTGCAGGCAGAGCCGTCCGAGATCGAGCTTGAGATCGACGCTGTCGGAGGCCAGCGTCAGCGCCTCCTCGATGACACCAATCGCGTCCACGAGCTGACCGGATTTCGCAAGCCGCCCCGCCAGTTCCTGAAACGCCGGCAGGAACGGCGGCCGCCGCGCCGCGGTCCTGCGCAGCTGCGCGAGGCCGTCAGCCGCGCGCCGGGAGTCGCAGAGCGCGGCGCCCAAGAGCATCTCGATCTCGGGATCGGGGCCGCGCGACGCTGCCTTTTCCAGCGGCGCAACCGCCTCGGCGGCGCGCTGCTGCCCGAGCAGCGCATGGGAATGGACAAGCAGCGCGGCGCGATCGGTCTTGGCGGTACGCAGGATCGAGGCGGCGATCTGCTCGGCGCGCGCGAACTGCCGCCCACGCAGCGCGTGGATGGCCTCCTGCAGCGCCTGCGCCTGCAACCTGTTCTGCGCCTTGCTCACGATCCATCATCACCAAGCGAGGGGAACGATAGGTCTAGCCCGCGAGGAGATGAGGTGTCCAGCAAACAGGCGGATGCTGCTCCTGGGTCGGACCGAGCTCAATAAGCTTCCTCACCGTCATTCCGGGGCAATCGGCGATGCGCGGCCGCACGTCGACGATTGAACCCGGAATCTCAAGCTTGTTGAAAAAGAATTCCAGGCCATGTTCGAGATTCCGGGTTCAAGGCCTTTCGGCCTTGCCCCGGAATGACGCCGGGTTTGGGGCAATCAGCTCAACCGAACAGCGGCGTGCCCGGGACGAAGGCGTCGAAGGCGGCCCAGAACTGCGAGCGGTAACGGTCCTGCTCCTGCAGGATCTCGTGCTTGGCGCCGGCGATGACGAGATGCGAGCCGGCGCGCAAGTGATAGGCGAACTCCTCGATCGCCGCGGTCGACACCACGGTGTCGCTGGAGGCGGCCAGCATCAGGATCGGCTGGCGGATCTGCGACGGATAGGTCATGCCGCGAAACGTCATCATCGCCGAAAAGGCGGCATCGGCCCAGGCCACGGTGGGCGAGGCGATGCCGAGCGTCGGATCCTCCTCGAGGATCGCGGCGTTGCGGGCGTAGCGCACGGGATCTGATGTCAGCGGATTGTTGACGAACGGCGCCAGCCCGCTCATCTCGTCATTGCCGCCCGGGACGTAGCGGCCGCCCTGCCCCGCGATCCGCATCGCGCGCAGCAGCAGCCGCGCCGGCAGCGAGGTGCGGTTGCCCGGCAGGTCGATCATCGGCGCCGACAACACGATGCGGTCGAACCAGCGCTTGCCGGCATGGGCGAGCCGCAGCAGCACGGTGCCGCCCATCGAATGCGCCAGCGCGAAGTAAGGCGGCGGGCAGTCCGGCAGCACGACCTCGGTGACGAAGGTCTCGACGTCGAGCTCGTAGTCGGAAAACGATCGCACGTAGCCTTTGCGGGAATCGCGCAGCCGCCGCGACGAATGGCCCTGGCCGCGCCAGTCGATGATCGCGACCGCAAAGCCGCGGTCGCGCAGATCGCGCACCGTCTCGAAATACTTCTCGATCGACTCGCTGCGGCCGGTGAACACGCAGACGGTGCCCTTGCGCCCAGCCGGCGGCGCCCAGCGCGCAAAGCGCAGCTCGGCGCCATCAGGGGTCTTGATGGTGCCGGAGGTGGCGTTTTCGGGAACGGGATTGGCGGGAATCGAGACGAGCGTCATGAGGCGCCCATCGAATAGGTGAAAGGGTGCGGGAATCAAGGGGTGGAACGGCAAAAAGAGCTGCTTTCGGGAGCCCTTGAACGTCCAGACGTCCGAACCATATCGGGGAGGTGCAGGCCGTCACGGCTGCACGACAGCCCGGCCCGATGGCGGGCGGGTTTGCCCAGCAGTCGCTCAATGGAGGACTTTGACCATGCGTACCTATGATCTCACCCCGTTCTATCGTTCCACCGTCGGTTTCGACCGTCTGTTCTCGCTGCTCGACCAGGCGACCGCCGAGCCCAGCCCCGGCTATCCGCCCTACAATATCGAGCGCACCGGTGAGAACGCCTACCGCATCACCGTTGCCGTCTCCGGCTTTGGCAAGGACGAACTCTCCCTCGTCGCGAAGGAAAACACGCTGACGATCAAGGGCGAGAAGGCCGCCAATGAGAACGGCAAGAAGAGCGAAGTGCTGTATCGCGGCATCGCCGCCCGCGCGTTCGAGCGCTCGTTCCAGCTCGCCGACCACGTGGTGGTGAAGAACGCCAGCCTCGAGAACGGCCTGCTCCATGTCGACCTCGTGCGCGAGATCCCCGAGGCCAAGAAGCCGCGGTCGATTCCGATCTCGACGTCGGCGCAAGGCGCCGAGCAGCCGGTGCTCGAAGGCACCGCCGAGAAGGCCGCCGCCTGATCGCACGTCGATCTTCGGTCATTCGTTGCAGTCGCAGACGCCCCGGGAGACCGGGGCGTTTCGCTATGCTTGCCTGAGATCAGTAAGACGCGGTGGAGTTGACGCGTCAGGACCGCGACGCTACCCGCCGCGTTCCGGCGAATCATGCTGAAGTGTCGAGTCATTGATCATCGTGCGATGGCAACGCTGAGAGCCAGCGGCGACGGTGCTTGCACAAGTGCGCCGACGACGGCGTGGTCGGTGACCGATGAGGTCGGACGCGTCTCACCTGGCTGGTTTGCCCCGCGCCTCGCCAGATCGCGGTGACTTAACCAGAAGTCACGCCGCGAGTTGGTATAGGGGAGACCCCGGAGGCCGCCAGCCTCCAGGGTCTGATGAAGTTTCCCCATCACGCTGGCTGAGACGGCTCCGGGCCGATGAAGGATGCATTGCGCCGAGCCGCGCGCTTCTGTTTCAGGCATCCATTGCCGAACGTGCCCCACTCGGCCGGGTTGTTCTTGCCGCAGCGCCAGGCAAGGCCTGCCGTCTGCACCGGAGCACCAACGACCGTATCGGCCGGAGCAGCGGACGGGACGGTCGCGTGGGCAGCGGTCAGCAGGAAGGTAGCAGAGATTGCCGCGGCGAGAGCGGAAACACGATTGAGGGAATTGCGCGTCATGGGACTAGCTCCTTGTGGGGGTGCAAATGAGATTTACCGACGCCCTTCATTTGACTGGGCAGATGTTCGTTGCCCCCCGCAGGCTTCGGGTTCGTGGTCGGCCCGCAACTGTGACCATCCGCCACACCAGGAGCGCGAATATGAGCACAGCCACAACTTCACTCCTGCAGGCAGAGACCGTACTGCGTGCGGCGGCAGGCGGCGAGGGCAGCGCATCGACGGGTGCGGCCGGTCGCGCTGCGGCCAGCGATTGAAGGCACGGCTGAGAAGGCCGCCGCGTCACCGGCCCGACAGCTCATCAGGACTACGAACGCCCCGGGAGACCGGGGCGTTTTTTGTGGGGGACCGGCGCGGTCCGTCGTTCGGCTGATCGCGATCGCGATTATTGCGCAGCCCGTTGCTGCGGCGCGGGACGGGGCAGAGCAGCAGCGCGCGGCGGCGATGGCGCGGGGCCTGCAAAGCAGGAGATGGTCCCGATCGCGTTGCCGCCATACTGTACGAAGCCGGCAGACGTCGGCGGCGAATGCTGCACGGTGATCGGCAGATAGATGTAGCAGACCGACCCGTCCGCCGGATCGCGCCAGCGCTGCACGATGGTGTCCTGCAGCGGGCCAGCATATTGCCGCTCGAGCTGCATCCGCGGCATCTGCATCCATTGCGGCGACGGTTGGGGCTGCGGCTGAGGCGCGACCTGTTGTGGGACCGGCTGCTGTTGTTGAACGGGTGGTGGCGCTGGCGGTGGTGCGCCCTGCGCGAGGACTAAGCCCGGATCGAGCATGACGGCCAACCCGGTCAGCAGCCAGCGGCAGCGCCGTTCCGAGCCAGCAGCAACGATCGGGCGACGATCTACCACGCCACCTGCACGCCGACGCGTCCTCCGAACTGGCCGCCTTCGGCGCGCATGCCGTAGCTCGCCGATCCCGACAGCACGACGTTGTCGGAGATCCGCGCCAGCGCGGTCATCGCAACCGCGCTCTGGCCGGCAAAGGTGCCGTAATTGGTCGCGAGCGCAAAACGCTTGTTGTCGGGCAGGAAGCCGCCGCCCATCGCCATCGCCATCGCGATGCCGGAATTGGCCTGGCTGATCTGGCTTTGCAGCCCGTTGATCTGCGTTTGTATTCCGGTGATCTGCGTCTGCAGGCCGGTGATCTGGGTCTGGACACCCGCAGCCACGCTGCTGAGCTGCGAGACGTTGACGGCATCGGTCTGGCTAACGCCGGCGGCCACGTTGGTCACACGCCGCTCGCTTCCCGCCGCTCCGACGGACACGGTATTGGCTGCGCTCGCCACCGAACCCTGGCCGATCGCGACAGAATTGGCGCCGGCCGCGTTGGCACCGCTGCCGATCGCAACGTTGCCGGCCGCGCCGACCTGGGCACCGGCGCCGTAGACCGCAGCATTGGCGAAACTGTTGTCGGTGGCGCCGGCGCCGACCACCGCCGAGCTGGCGGCGGACGTAGCGCCATTGCCGATCGCGATCGCGCTGAGACCAGACGACTCCGCGCCGAAGCCGATCGTTACTGAAGTATCGCCAGTCACGAACGTGTTGTTGCCGATCGCGATCGCGTTCTGGGCGTTGACCACGTTGCTATTGCCGACGATGGCGCTGCCTGACGCATTAGCCGTCCTTGCGGCTTGATTGTTGAAGCCGAGGACGGTGACGTTGTCGCCCCAGCCCGGCGTACCGACAAAGTTAATGCCGTTTAGTGAGTTGAAGCTGCCTAAGGCGACGCTGCTTCTCCCATTGACCGTATTAACAGTGCCGATCGCGACGGCGTTGTCACCATTCGACCTGGCTGCGACGCCAAGCGCAATCGCGTTGTTACTTGCTGGGAGTACACCGGCCGATTGACCTATGGCGATGCCGTTGTAGGAGTTTGCATTGACGACGGAGGAGCCAATGGCAATGGAGTTTACTGCACTGGCGCGAGCATCGATCCCTAACGCCGTGCTGGCACCGCCAGTTGCTTCCGAACGGGCGCCGATTGCGGTTGCTGCCGCTGCATTCGCAACTGCACCGTCTCCGCATGCCAAACTATCAGCCGCGCCTGCGTCATTTCCCGCCCCATTCACGATCGGCTGAGAGGCGAAGGCACCCGGCGCCCCGAGATACGTAGGAGAGCCCGCGGGCGCACCACCCGTGATGGGTATCGCGTAAACAGCGGAAGGGGGAAAAGCATTGACCGCGATCACCGTTCCAGACGGCACAGACGCCACGCTGCCTCCCGCGGTCGCGCCTGCAACACCGCATATGACGGCGCGCGCTGGGCTCGAGCCAAGTGCCAATGTCGAGGCGATAATCGCGAAGGCTGCCAGGGAGTACAGGCCGCGCTGGCCGGCCCGAAAGAGCCATGAGATTAGACCGCTCGGATCGCAGCCGTCCCCCGCGCCCGGCGGACGATATCCGGAACGCAGTTCAGCCGTCCCCACGATCTGCTGCCCCTCGATTTTCTGGTCTGTTTCACAGTATTTCTACGGGAAAGTAGATCGGCCACAGGAATGCACGCAATGAAACAAAGGGACTCTAATTCCGCGCCGGACCGGGCCGCGCTCGATCAGGAAGCGCGGGCTTTGCGGTCCCATCCGGACTTCGATCGCGCGGTCCGGGCGTTCTGCCAGGGCATGATCGAGACGCATGCCGGCCGTCGCCTGGCCAATATCGGGCTCGGCCATACGCTGGGCTGGGCGGTCGCGGTTCTGATCGTCTATCTCGATCACGTCAGCCCCGAGGGAACGACGAGTTCGCAACTCATCGAGCTCTGCACCAACGGAGGCCTCGCGGGTCCGAAGGCGGTGAAGGGCGCAATCCAGACGCTGCTGTCATTTGACCTGATCGGGCAGGACGACCATCCGACCGACGGGCGCGCGACGCGGCTGCGACCGTTGCCGCTGCTGCTGGACATCCAGAGCGACAATGTCGCGGCGCGGCTCGCGGCGCTGGAGACCGTGCAGCCGCTTCCCGCGCCTGCGCACGAATGGGGCCGCCAGCGCCATGTGATGCTCGCCTTCTACGGCGGCAATGTCGAAGTCTTCGCGCGCCATCGCTTCAGGCTCTATGACGGCTTCCCGGAGATCCAGGCCTTCATGGACCGGGCGTCCGGCTATCTGCTTCTGCTCGAGCTGCTGCAGAACTGCGGCCCCACCGACGGGGCAGGCGTCCTGACCGCCGTCCAGCCATCAATCCTGGCGCCGCGCGTAGACGTCTCGCGGACCCATCTCAACAAGCTGCTGGCCGCCGCACGCGACCAGGGCTGGCTGACGCTCGGACCACGCCGCGGCGAGGTGCTGCTCGACGCTGGGTTCTATCAGCGCCTGCAGCATTGGATCGCGCTCGAACTGGTCTGGACCTGGTGGCTGGTCCGCGCGGCTTAGAAGCGACCGACCGCGCGCTGGAGACGACATGCGCAGAGCTACCGAAGCGTTTTCTCTAGCCTTGCTGCGGTGCAATCAAACACTTGTGAGGTCGGTAACGGCCCGCGTACCGGACGCGAACAGCCCAGTGTTGCCTACCCCTAAGTCACTGGAGCCTTTCCTTGAACGTCGTTCGCACTCTCACCCTCATCGCCGCCCTGACCTCCCTGGCCGGCCCCGCCCTCGCCCAGCCGGCAGCGCCGCTCAGGGTCCATAATGTCGTCCTGGTGCACGGCGCCTGGGCCGATGGCTCCAGCTGGGCCAAGGTCATCCCTTATCTGCAGGCCGCCGGCCTCAAGGTCACGGCCGTGCAAAATCCCCTGACCTCGCTGGCGGACGCGGCCGCCACCCGCCGCGCTCTGGACCAGCAGGACGGACCGGCCGTGCTGGTCGGCCATTCCTGGGGCGGCACGGTCGTGAGCGAGGTCGGCACCGATCCGAAGGTCAGCGCGCTGGTCTATGTCGCGGCACGGGCGCCCGATGCGGACGAGGATTTCGTCAAGCTCGCGGGGCAATATCCTACTCCGCCGGCGCGGGCGGGTATCGTCGATCATGACGGCGAGACCAAGCTCAATGAGAGCGCCTTCCTGAACGACTTCGCCAACGGCGTCGATGCGACCACGGCAAAGGAGCTCTATGCCGTGCAGTGGCCGACGGCGGCGACGATCTTCGCCAACCGCACCACGCAGGCGGCGTGGCACGACAAGCCGTCATTCTATGCGGTGTCGAAACAGGACAAGACCATCGATCCCGATTTCGAGCGCTTCCTGGCCAGCCGCATGCACGCCACCACGATCGAGCTCAATGCCGGACATTTGTCGATGGTCTCGCATCCGAAGCAGATCGCGGAGCTGATCCTCAAGGCGGCCAGGCAGCACGAGTAGCGCGGCCGGCGATGCCGGCTTCCAACTGAAGATGGGATGCCCGCAGAGGCGGGCATCCCGCACGCCGCGGCGGTGGTGATGAACCGAGGTGCCGGTGGCGACCCGATCGCGCGGCCAAGCCGGGCGGTGACAGTCGCGGTGGCGGCAGGCGGTTGGGCGGACCGCTTGCCGGCTGCTGCTACTCCAGGCCTTGCGCCGGCGGCATCTTTGCGGTGGGCAGGATCTGCGGCGCCGGCTTGGCTGCCGGCGCGGTCGATCCGGTCGTCTGCGGAGCGGCTGCCGCCGACTGGACGGGCTTGGCGTCGGCCGACTTCGCCTCCAACGATTTCGCCTCGACCGGCTTGGGCGCGTCGGCCTTCGCCTCGATCGGCTTGGTCTCTGCCGGCTTTACGTCTGCCGACTTCGTTTCGGCAGGCTTCAACTCGACAGGCTTGATCTCGGCCGGCTTGATGTCGGCGACCTTCGGCACAGCGGCCTTCGGGGCGTCAGCCGGCCTCGGCGCGAGCGCCGCGGTCTGCGGCGACGGCGCGGCGGGTCGGACGGCCGGAGCGGCCAGCCTTGGTGCCTGCGTCGGGGCAACAGCCGCCACCCGCGGCGCCACCGGAGCCGGCGGCACGATACGTGGATCAGCGCGGATCACGGTCGGCGGCGGCAGCCGGTCGAGGCCGCCGCGCGGCGCCGGCTCGTAGCGCATGCGCTCGTACTGCTCGCCCCATTGGAACGCCGGCACGAAGCGGATGATACGGCCGGAGCGGGCGTCGACGACGAGCTTGCCGTCCTCGCCCTGGCGGTCCAGCACCGCGACGACATAGACGTTGCCGCGCTGGCGCGGTGCGCCGAGCGGCGAGAAGCCGTTGTCGCGCAGGATGGCATAGACCTCGTGCACCGGCAGGAACGCGGGCGCATAGCCATAGTCCTGCTGATAGCCTTCACGGTAGCCGTCCTGCCGGTAGCCGTCGCGGTAGCTATCCTGGCGGTACACCGGCGCCGGCGGCGCGTAGCGCTCCTCGCGATAGCCGTCGTCCGGCCCTGGTCCGTAGCCGTAGCGTGGCGGCGGCGCGGGCACGACCGCCGGCGGCGGCGCCTCGGAATAAGGCGCATCGAAATCGGAGACCGCCGTGTACGGCCCGCGCATACCCGGCAGCGGCTCCGCCTGGGCGGCAAAGGCTGCGATCAACGAGGCCGAGACGGCTCCAACTAGCAACTTCATGGCTCAAAGCTCCTGCATGCCCCCGCACGTGAAGCTGTTCGCTTCTTCTCAAGTGCCACAGAAGGTCTGCCGCGATTCCGGCGGTCATGGGTCGGAGTGTGGGCGGGATCGGGGCGCCGTGTTGCAAAATCGAGCGATGCACGTGATCGGCCGAGCCGGACGGGCCGTTCAGTGAAGAGAAAACGGGAGATTTGCCTGGAGAATACCGGCCTGAGCGCTGCGGAACCGGGGACTCCGGGCCGCTTGTGTGATAGGGTCAAGTTTGGCATCTTGCGGTTTAGGACAGAATTGCTGTCTAAAATTTCGTTGCAAAGGTGACCGAGACTTTGCAATGATGTTACGGCGCCGCTCCCGATCGTGGGCGCTGCGACATGAACAGGCCGCGGTCGTTCAGTGGGACATGGTCCCCCGGTGGCTGGCCTGAACTCTGCAAATGCGGCTCGCTGAGAAGGACGAGCGTTGGTTCCGGAGAGGGGCCCGCGCAGCGCCCGGGGTGCGCCGGACTGTGTACCGGACTGTGGTGAAGGCCCTGACCAATAACTGATGGGGACGGATATGAGCGGATCGAAGGTCGAGCACGGAAAGTTGGGCGGCGCGGTGCTGGCTGTGGATTCGCATGAAAAACCGGCCGAGATCACCCGCGAGCTGCACACGTGGCGCCCCGAGGCTGAGGGCCTGTACGATCCCTCGCTGGAGAAGGATTCCTGCGGCGTCGGCTTCATCGCCAATATCAAGGGCCAGAAGTCGCATCAGATCGTCGCCGATGCGCTGAACATCCTGTGCAACCTCGAGCACCGCGGCGCGGTCGGCGCCGACCCGCGCTTCGGCGACGGCGCCGGCATCCTGGTGCAGATCCCGCACGCCTTCTTCTCGCGCAAGGCGAAGGAGCTCGGCTTTGCCCTGCCCGCCCCCGGCGAATACGCCATCGGCGCGCTGTTCATGCCGCGCGACGAAGCCTGGCGGAACGTCATCAAGAGCATCATCGCCGACCAGATCGAGGACGAGGGCCTGGTGCTGCTCGGCTGGCGCGACGTGCCGACCGACAACTCCTCGCTGGGCGTGACGGTCAAGCCGACCGAGCCGCGCAGCATGCAGGTGTTCATCGGCCGCAACGGCGCCGCCAAGACCGAGGATGAGTTCGAGCGCAAGCTCTACATCCTCCGCAAGTCGATCTCGCAGGCAATCTATCAGCGCCGCGACCGCGGCATGTCGGGCTATTACCCGTGCTCGATGTCGTGCCGGACCGTGATCTACAAGGGCATGTTCCTGGCCGACCAGCTCGGCAAGTACTACGCCGATTTGCACGAGCCGGACTTCGAGAGCGCGCTGGCGCTGGTGCATCAGCGGTTCTCGACCAACACCTTCCCGACCTGGTCGCTGGCGCATCCCTACCGGATGATCGCGCATAACGGCGAAATCAACACGCTGCGCGGCAACGTCAACTGGATGGCGGCGCGCCAGGCGTCGGTGTCGTCGGAGCTGTTCGGCAAGGACATCAGCCGGCTCTGGCCGATTTCCTATGAAGGCCAGTCCGACACCGCCTGCTTCGACAACGCGCTCGAATTCCTGGTGCAGGGCGGCTACTCGCTGCCGCATGCGGTCATGATGATGATCCCGGAGGCGTGGGCCGGCAATCCGCTCATGAGCGAGGAGCGCCGCTCGTTCTACGAATATCATGCCGCGCTGATGGAGCCGTGGGACGGCCCCGCCGCGATCGCCTTCACCGACGGCCGCCAGATCGGCGCCACGCTCGACCGCAACGGCCTGCGGCCGGCGCGCTATCTCGTGACCAAGGACGACCGCATCGTGATGGCGTCCGAGATGGGCGTGCTGAAGATCCCGGAGGACCAGATCGTCACCAAGTGGCGGCTGCAGCCCGGCAAGATGCTGCTGGTCGATCTCGAGCAGGGCCGCCTGATCCCGGATGACGAGATCAAGGCGCAGCTCGCCGCCAGCCATCCCTACACCGAGTGGCTCGCCCGGACGCAGATCCAGGTCGAGAAGCTGCCGGATGCGCCGACCAAGGGCGCGCGCACCAATTTGCCGCTGCTCGATCGGCAGCAGGCGTTCGGCTACACCGCCGAGGACATCAACATCCTGATGACGCCGATGGCGGCCACCGGCGAGGAGGCGACGGGCTCGATGGGCAACGACGCGCCGATCTCGGCGCTGTCGGACAAGCCGAAGCTGTTGTTCACCTACTTCAAGCAGAACTTCGCCCAGGTCACCAACCCGCCGATCGACCCGATCCGCGAGGAGCTGGTGATGAGCCTGGTGTCGATCATCGGCCCGCGCCCGAACCTGTTCGACCTCGAAGGCGTCGCCTCGACCAAGCGGCTCGAAGTGCATCAGCCGATCCTGACGGATGCGGACCTCGAGAAGATCCGCTCGATCTCGGAGGTCTCCGACAGCCACTTCGTCTCGCGCACGCTCGACACCACGTTCGATGCGAGCCTGGGCGCCGCCGGCTTCGAGCAGGTGCTCGACGATCTCTGCGGCCGCGCCGAAGCTGCCGTCCGCGAGGGCGTCAACATCATCATCCTGTCCGACCGCATGGTCTCGAACGACCGGATCCCGATCCCGTCGCTGCTGGCCTGCGCCGCCGTGCATCACCATCTGATCCGCACCGGCCTGCGCACGTCGGTCGGTCTCGTCGTCGAGAGCGGTGAGCCGCGCGAGGTGCATCACTTCGCGTGTCTGGCCGGCTATGGCGCCGAGGCGATCAACCCGTATCTCGCCTTCGAGACCATCATCGCGCTGAAGGACAAGCTGCCGGGCGCGCTGAGCGACTACGAGGTCGTCAAGCGCTACATCAAGTCGATCGGCAAGGGCCTGCTCAAGGTCATGTCGAAGATGGGCATCTCGACCTACCAGTCCTATTGCGGCGCCCAGATCTTCGACGCGGTCGGGCTGCGTGCCGAGTTCGTCCAGAAGTTCTTCGCCGGCACCCACACCCGCGTCGAAGGCGTCGGCCTCGCCGAAATCGCCGAGGAGACCACGCGCCGTCACCGCGACGCGTTCGGCGACGCGCTGGTCTACAAGTCCGCGCTCGACGTCGGCGGCGAATACGCCTTCCGCACCCGCGGCGAGGATCACGCCTGGACGGCGGAGTCGGTCGCAACGCTCCAGCATGCCGTGCGCGGCAACTCCAAGGACCGCTATCAGGCATTCGCCAAACTGCTCAACGAGCAGTCCGAGCGGCTCCTGACCCTGCGCGGCCTGTTCCGGATCAAGTCGGCCGAGGACGACAAGCGCAAGCCGGTCCCGCTCGACGAGGTCGAGCCGGCCAAGGAGATCGTCAAGCGTTTCGCCACCGGCGCGATGAGCTTCGGCTCGATCTCGCGCGAGGCGCACACGACGCTCGCGATCGCCATGAACCGGATCGGCGGCAAGTCGAACACCGGCGAGGGCGGCGAGGAAGCCGACCGCTTCAAGCCGCTGCCGAACGGCGATTCCATGCGCTCGGCGATCAAGCAGGTCGCCTCGGGACGTTTCGGCGTGACCACGGAGTATCTCGTCAACTCCGACATGATGCAGATCAAGATGGCGCAGGGTGCGAAGCCCGGCGAAGGCGGCCAGCTGCCCGGCCACAAGGTCGATGCCACCATTGCCAAGGTGCGCCACTCGACCCCTGGCGTCGGCCTGATCTCGCCGCCGCCGCATCACGACATCTATTCGATCGAGGATCTCGCGCAGCTGATCTACGACCTGAAGAACGTCAATCCCGACGGTCAGGTCTCGGTCAAGCTGGTGTCCGAGATCGGCGTCGGCACCGTCGCGGCCGGCGTTGCGAAAGCGCGCGCCGACCATGTCACGATCGCCGGCTTCGAGGGCGGCACCGGTGCCTCGCCCCTCACCTCGATCAAGCATGCCGGCTCGCCGTGGGAGATCGGCCTTGCCGAAACGCATCAGACCCTGGTGCGCGAGCGGCTGCGCAGCCGCATCGTCGTCCAGGTCGACGGCGGCTTCCGCACCGGACGTGACGTCGTGATCGGCGCGCTGCTCGGGGCCGACGAGTTCGGCTTCGCCACGGCGCCGCTGATCGCGGCGGGCTGCATCATGATGCGCAAGTGCCATCTTAACACCTGCCCGGTCGGCGTCGCCACCCAGGACCCGGTGCTGCGCAAGCGCTTCACCGGCCAGCCCGAGCACGTCATCAACTACTTCTTCTTCGTGGCCGAAGAGGTCCGCGAGATCATGGCAGCCCTCGGCTACCGCTCCTTCAACGAGATGGTCGGCCAGGTGCAGATGCTAGACCAGTCCAAGCTGGTGGCGCATTGGAAGGCCAAGGGCCTCGACTTCTCCAAGCTGTTCGTGAAGCAGAAGGAAGCCCCGGGCCAGAAGATCCACCACTCGGAGAAGCAGGATCATCACCTCGAGGCCGTTCTCGACCGCAAGCTGATCGAGCAGGCCAGGCCCGCGCTCGACCGCGGCGCGCCGGTCAAGATCGAAGCCGAGATCAACAACACCAACCGTTCGGCGGGCGCGATGCTCTCGGGCGCGGTGGCCAAGATCTACGGCCATGCCGGCCTGCCGCAGGACACGATCCATGTCAGCCTGAAGGGCACGTCGGGACAAGCCTTCGGCGCATGGCTGGCGCACGGCGTGACCTTCGAGCTCGAAGGCGAAGGCAATGACTATGTCGGCAAGGGCCTGTCGGGCGGCCGCATCATCATCAAGCCGCCGCGCAATTCCGGCATCGTGCCGGAGGAGTCGATCATCGTCGGCAACACCGTGATGTACGGCGCCATCTCCGGCGAGTGCTTCTTCCGCGGCATCGCCGGCGAGCGCTTCGCGGTGCGTAACTCCGGCGCAGTCGCCGTGGTCGAAGGCGCGGGCGATCATTGCTGCGAATACATGACCGGCGGCATCGTGGTCGTGCTCGGCAAGACCGGGCGCAACTTCGCGGCCGGCATGTCGGGCGGCGTCGCCTACGTGCTCGACGAGGCCGGCGACTTTGACAAGCATTGCAACATGGCGATGGTCGAGCTTGAGCCTGTCTTGTCGGAGGAGATGATCGCCGAGGACACCTATCACCAGATGGGCGACCTCGAGGCGCATGGCCGGGTCGACGTGTTCAAGAACCTGCTGGCGTCCGACGTCGAGCGCCTGCACGTCCTGATCTCGCGTCACGCCAAGGCCACCGGATCCAAGCGCGCCGCCGACATCCTGGCGAACTGGAAGGAATTTGCGCCGAAGTTCCGCAAGGTCATGCCGGTCGAGTACCGCCGCGCCCTTCGCGAGCTCGCGGCCAAGGCCGACGCCGAGCCGAAGATCGCGATCGGGGCTTGATGTTGCTCCTCATGGTGAGGAGGCTCGAAGCGCCGTCTCGAACCATGAGGCCGAGAGCGGGGCCTCGCCCTTCGAGACGCGGCGCAAGCGCCGCTCCCCGGGGGTGAGGAGAAGCAGGAAACTAGATCCTCATGGTGAGGAGGTGCGCAGCACCGTCTCGAACCATGAGGCCGAGATCGAGGCCTCATCCTTCGAGACGCGGCGAAGGCGCCGCTCCTCAGGATGAGGGGAAGCACAGAGGAAATTCCTCATGGTGAGGAGGCGCGAAAGCGCCGTCTCGAACCATGAGGCCCGAGCAGTCAGGGACGTCGTAGGTCATGGGCAAGGTCACAGGTTTTCTCGAAATCGAGCGGCACGATCGCAAGTACGCGCCGGTTGCCGAGCGGCTGAAGCATTTCCAGGAATTCGTGGTGCCGCTCTCCGAGAAGGAGCTGCGCGACCAGGCGGCGCGCTGCATGAACTGCGGCATCCCCTATTGCCACGGCACCGGCTCGGCCGCGCCGGGCACGCCCGGCTGCCCGGTCAACAACCAGATCCCGGACTGGAACGACCTGATCTACAATGGCAACTGGGAAGAGGCGTCGCGCAACCTGCACTCGACCAACAACTTTCCGGAGTTCACCGGCCGCATCTGCCCCGCCCCGTGCGAGGCGTCGTGCACGTTGAACATCGACGACAATCCGGTGACCATCAAGACGATCGAATGCGCGATCGTCGACAAGGCGTTCGAGCAGGGCTGGATCAAGCCGGAGCCGGCCGCGGTGAAGACCGGCAAGAAGGTCGCGATCGTCGGCGCCGGCCCCGCGGGCCTTGCCGCCGCGCAACAGCTCGCGCGCGCCGGTCACGAGGTGCACGTCTATGAGAAGCACGCCAAGGCCGGCGGCCTGCTGCGCTACGGCATTCCCGACTTCAAGATGGAGAAGGGCATCATCGACCGCCGCATCGCGCAGATGGAAGGCGAAGGCGTGATCTTCCACTACGGCGCCCATGTCGGCGGCAAGGACGGCATCGATCCGAAGTCGCTGCTCAAGGATTACGACGCGGTGGCGCTGACCGGCGGCGCGGAAGCGCCGCGCGACCTGCCGATCCCCGGCCGTGACCTCGCCGGCGTCCACTACGCGATGGATTTCCTGCCGCAGCAGAACCGCCGTGTCGGCAACGAGGCCGTCAACGCCACCGACATCCTCGCCGGCGGCAAGCATGTCGTCGTGATCGGCGGCGGCGACACCGGCTCCGACTGCATCGGCACCTCGCTGCGCCAGGGCGCGCTCTCCGTCACCCAGCTCGAGATCATGCCGGCGCCGCCGGAGCGTGAGAACAAGGAGCTGACCTGGCCGAACTGGCCGTTGAAGATGCGGACCTCATCGAGCCAAGCCGAGGGCGCGGTGCGCGAGTTCGCGGTGCTGACGCAGAAGTTCGAGGGCGAGAACGGCGCGGTCAAGAAGCTGCACTGCGTGCGCGTCGATGCCCAGTTCAAGCCGATCCCCGGCACCGAGTTCGTGCTCGATGCGGACCTCGTGTTGCTGGCGATGGGCTTCGTGCATCCGGTGCACGAGGGCCTGCTCAAGAGCCTCGGCGTCGACCTCGACCCGCGCGGCAACGTCAAGGCCAACCTCTCGGACTACCAGACCTCGCTGCCGAAGGTGTTCTCCGCCGGCGACATGCGCCGCGGCCAGTCTCTGGTGGTGTGGGCGATCCGCGAGGGCCGCCTCTGCGCCCAGGCCGTCGACAAGTTCCTGATGGGCAAGACCGAGCTGCCGCGCTGAGCGCGGCAGACGCCGCGCGTATTGGCCTCTACCTTCTTAATTGGACCCGATCCGCCAACCCCGAGTTCGCTGCGCCCCCTCCCCCTTGCGGGGAGGGGGCGGGGGTGGGGGTCCCCGGGCGCTGAACGAAGTTGAGTCCGCCGGACTTCAACCTAGCAAGCGGCAGTCGCAGCTCCCGCCGACGCTCTCCACTCTAGCTACTTCCGTCATTGCGAGCGCAGCGAAGCAATCCAGAGTCGTGGGCAGGCCTCTGGATTGCTTCGCTGCGCTCGCAATGACGCGGTAAGTTCATCGGCTTAAGCGAGCGGTTCGCCCGCGGGGAAGAGTTCAGCTCAACGACGTAGGTCTGGATTCGTGGACCCCCACCCCTGACCCCTCCCCGCAAGGGGGAGGGGAGCGCACCGTCTTTGCGGCAGGACGGTCGGCCGATCACTGACACATCAAGCCGACTAACAATCAGGCTGTCGTCCGCGCCCAGATGTCCTCGACCGGCACGGGCGGCGTCACCCGAAACACCTCGTCCATCAACCGGCCGAGTTCGTCAGCGCTCTCGACCGTCCGCTCCTCGATCACCTCGCCATCGCGGGCCTGCGTCTGATAGCGGCGGCTGACCAGCTTGTGCCGCACGGTCGGCTCCACGCGCTCCATCATCAGCGTGTGCGTGGCCGGCACATTCGCGTTGGTGGACGTGTACCAGCTGCCGAGCACGTAGTCGGCATGGATCTGCGGGGCGAGATCGAAGGCGTACATCATGCGCCAGCCGGCCGGCTGCCTGGCGCTGATCGTGTAGAGCCCGTCCCACGTGCCGATGCGGAACGTGCCCATCGGCGTGGTCTGCTCGGGCCCGACCTCCAGCGCGATTGGCGCATCCATCACGCAGATGCCGAAGCCGACATCGACGAGATATGGCCGGCCTTCGGCTTCCACCAGCAGCATCATGTGCTGCCGCGGCCCGAGCGGATCTGATGGCTGCGAGCGCCAGCGCACCCGCCCGGTGAGGCCGGTGACCTTGAAGCCGATCGCCTCCAGCGCCGCCTGGAACAGCACGTTCTGCTCGAAGCAGTAGCCGCCGCGGCGGCTGTGGACGAGCTTCCGCTGCACCGAGGCGAGATCGACATGGACGGGGCGCCCCATCAGCGGATCGAGCGCTTCGAATGGCAGGGCATCGACATGCGCGGCCTGCAGCGCGCTCAGCGTGGCCAGGTGCGGCGCAAGCGGTCCGCGATAGGCGATACGGGCGAGATAAGATTCCAGCTGAAACTCGTCCGCCATCGCATCGCCTTCCGATCAGTTCTCGATCCGCGCCCAGATCGCATCGACGGCAACCGGCAGCGTGACGCCGAAGACCTCCTCTACGACCCGCTGCAACGCCTCCGGCGTCTCGATGATCTGCTCGCTCCTGATTTCGCCGTCGCGCGCCTCGACCACCAGCCGGCGGTTGACCAGCTTGTAGCGCGCCTCGGACGTCAGCCGCTCCAGGATCAGCATCGAGGTGAACGGAGTCAGCGGGCTGGTCGAGGTGAACCAGTTGGAGAGCACATAGTCGGCGTGGATCTGCGGCGTGAGATCGAACACATACATCGTGCGCCAGCCCGCCGGCTGCTTCGCCGCGAGCCAATACAATCCATCGGACAGCGTCAGACGGAACATACCCATCGCCGTCGGCTGCTCGATGTCGGGGACCATCCGCAGCGGCGTATCGAGCAGGCAGGAGCCGAAGCCGACATCGGCGAGGTACGGTCCCTCCGGCAGGTCGACCTTCAGCATCATGTGCGTGCGCGGCGTATGCGGCGCGGCCGCATCGAGCCGCCAGCGCACCCGCGCCGACAGCGGCGTCACCGCGAAGCCGATCGCCTCCAGCGCGGCCTTCAACAACGCGTTCTGCTCGAAGCAATAGCCGCCGCGGCGGCCGTCGACGATCTTGGCCTGCACCGACGCGAGATCGATGTTCACGGGACGGCCGAGCAAGGGATCGATGCCCTCGAAGGCGATCGCATCGACATGGGCCGCCTGCAAGCCGGCGAGTGTATCAAAGCTCGGCGTCAGCGGCCCGCGATAGCCGATGCGGGCGAGATATTTGTCGAGGTTGAAGTCGGGAGACATCGTGACGAAAACTTCCAACAACACAGGCCGCTATATCAATCGTCGTCATTGCGAGCGTAGCGAAGCAATCCAGGGCTCAGCAAGGACTCTGGATTGCTTCGCTTCGCTCGCAATGACGATGGCTGAGATCACGCCACCCCGGCACGCAGCAGGTCGTGCATGTGCAGGATGCCGACCGGCTTGGCGCCGTCGGTCACGATCAGCGTGGTGATCTTGGCGGAGTTCAGGATCTCCAGCGCCTCCGACGCCAGCGCCTCGCGGCGGACGGTGCGCGGGTTGGCGGTCATGATCTCGTCGACCGAAACGGACAGCAGGTCGGACCGCATCTTCCGGCGCAGATCGCCGTCGGTGATGATGCCCGCGACATGGCCGCGGCCGTCGACGATGATGACGCAGCCGAGGCCCTTGGCCGACATCTCTTCCAGCGCATCGGCCATGCCGGTGCCCAAGGGCTTCAGCGGCACGGCATCGCCCGAGCGCATCAGGTCCGAGATGTGCTTGAGCATGGCGCCGAGCTTGCCGCCCGGATGGAAATTGGCGAATTCGAGCGCGGTGAAGCCGCGGCCCTCGAGCAGTGCGATCGCGAGCGCATCGCCGATCGCGGCCTGCATCAGCGTCGAGGTGGTCGGCGCGAGATTGTGCGGGCAGGCCTCGCGCGCCTTGGGCAGCTCCAGCACGGTCCGCGCCGCCTGCCCCAGCGACGACTGCGCATTCGAGGTGATGGCGATCATCGGGATGGCGAAGCGCTTGGTGTAGTTGACCAGCGTCTTCATCTCCGGCTGCTCGCCGGACCAGGACAGCGCGATGACGACGTCATCCGAGGTGATCATGCCGAGATCGCCGTGGCCGGCCTCGGCGGAATGGACGAAGAAGGCCGGCGTGCCGGTCGAAGCCAGGGTCGCCGCCATCTTGCGCGCGACGTGGCCGGACTTGCCGAGCCCGGTCAGGATGGCGCGGCCCTTGGCCTGGCGGATCAGCTCAACGGCGGCGGCGAAGGCCGCCCCCAACGGGCCGCGCAACGCCGCCGAGATCGCGGCAATGCCGTTGCTGCCGGCGTCGAGCGTGCGCAGCGCCGATTGAATGTCCGCGTTGGCGGGAGGGGCTTCGGTCAACGGCTTCGATCTCGGCATTCTCGCTTCCAGGCTGATTCAAAGGCTGAGACAGTCAGGCGCCGCTCTTTAGCATGGGTAAGGCGGCAAGGCGTCATCAACAGCCCATTAACCATATTTGTTTTTACTCCCTTAACGACGGTGTTGGCCGGCGGCGCGGGACGGCCTCGCGACGCAATTGATTTTGTTGGAGTATTTTCATCGTGGGGTGGAGGCCTGACAGCGGCCGCGGGGGGCGCGCGATGCGGCGCGGCGTCTCCGCCGCTTGCCTGCTGCTCGGCACCCTCGGCGCCGACGCGGCCTGCGCCCAGACCATCGACGTCTTCCGGCCCGTGCGCGACGGCTTTCTCGCCCCACAGGAGTCGCCGCTGCGGCGGACCGCGGTCAGCGGCCTGTCCGATGCGGTCACGACCCCCGGCGTCCCCTCCACGCCGCCTCCGCCCGGCTCCCCGGCGCGCCAGACGCGGGTCCCGCTGCCCGGCGTGCCCGCCGCCAGCGGCGCGGCCGATGTCGGCTATGATTCGCTGAACCGCACCCGCAAGAAGCCGAAATTCTACCCCGCTCAACCGCGGCCGAAGCCGGCGCCCGGGCCGGGCACGCCGCCTTCGGGTGAGCTGACCGGGCAGCTCCGCCCGGCCCTGCCGCCGTCCGCCTCCGCCAACCGGCAGCCAGTCCCGCCGGCGATGGCCGGCACCGTGCCCGGCCAGCCGCCGCGCAAGCGGCTGCGGATCGACGACGACCCGTTCGGCGCGGTCGGCGACTATGTCGGGCCGTTCCTGATCAAGGGCGCGGTCGAGCTGTCGGCCGGCTATGACAGCAACCCGGCGCGCCTCGCGCGGCCGCGCGGCATGCCGGCCTGGATGATCGCGCCGGAATTTCTGGCGGTGTCGAACTGGGAGCGCCACGCGCTGGTCGCCGATCTGCGCGGCTCGTTCACCGGCTATGGCAGCACCCTGCCGGCCACGATGGACGGCGGCATCAATTCGGCGCCGACCACGCTCGACCGTCCCGACTTCACCGGCCATGTCGATGGCCGCCTCGATGTCACCCGCGACACCTCGGTCGGCGCCCAGCTCCGCCTGCGCGCCGCGACCGACAATCCCGGTAGCCCGAGCGTGCAGGCGGGGCTGGCCCGCTATCCGGTCTACACCACGCTCGGCACCACCGTAGGCTTCGATCAGCGCTTCAACCGGCTGCAGATCTCGGCCGGCGCCACCGCCGACCGCACCAGCTATCAGCAGAGCAAGCTGACCGACGGCACGATGACCTCGAACGACGACCGCAACTACAACCAGTTCGGCGGTATCGGCCGGGTGTCCTACGAGGTCACGCCCGCCCTGAAGCCGTTCGTCGAGGTGCAGGGCAACACCCGCACCTACGACCGGCAGTTCGACCGCTCCTTCTATCAGCGCGATTCGGCCGGCGGCTACGCCAAGGCCGGCACCTCGTTCGAGTTCACCCGTCTGCTCACCGGCGAGCTCTCGCTCGGCTACGCCACGCGCAGCTACACCGATCCACGGCTCGACCGGCTGCAGGGATTTCTGACCTCGGCCTCGCTGGTGTGGTCGGCGACACCGCTGACGACGGCGCGCTTCCTCTCGGACACGCAGGTCGCCGAGACCACCGTCGCGGGGGCCTCCGGCGTGCTGATCCGCACCTACACCGTGCAGGTCGACCACGATTTCCGACGCTGGCTGACCGGCATCGGCAAGTTCACCTTCGGCACGCTCGACTACCAGGGCTACGGCCGCAACGACCGGACCTATTCGGCCGAAGGCAACCTCGTCTACAAGATGACCCGCAGCCTGTGGGTCAAGGGCACGCTACGCTACGACAAGCTGGATTCGAACATCGCGGGCGCGGCGTCGTCGGGCACCGTGGTGATGCTGGGTGTGAGGCTGCAGAATTGAGCCCCCGCCCTCTCTCTCCCCGTCATTGCGAGGAGCGAAGCGACGAAGCAATCCAGGGCCGCACGTGACGCCCTGGATTGCTTCGCTGCGCTCGCAATGACGCGGTTAGAGCGTCGCATCAATCAAGCAACACCGCCCGCAGACCTACGCCGCCGTCACCGTCAGATGCGCGCCATCGGCCTGCACGATCCGCACGCGGCTGCCGGCGGGCGTATCGGGGCCGGCCACGCGCCACACCGTGTCGTCGATGCGCACCGTGCCGTTGCCGTCGATGATCGGCTTCTCCAGGGTGAACTCGCGGCCCACCAGCGCAGCCGAGCGGCGGTTGAGGAACGGGTTGTCCTGCGACGGCGCGGCGTTGGCGCGGGCGAGCCGCCGCCACAGCGGCACGGCGGCGATCGCAAACACCGCAAACAGCAGGATTTGCAGCTGCCATCCCGGCGCGAACGCAAACGACAGCAGACCGACCACGAGCGCGGCAAGGCCCAGCCAGATCAGGAACACGCCGGGCGCCAGCAGCTCCAGCGCCATCAGGATGATGCCGAAGATCAGCCAGTTCCAGGTGCCGAGCGTCACGAACATGTCGCTCATGATGACCTCCCCTGCCTCAAGCCTGCGGCGGCACCGGCGGCTTCGGCGGCGTGCCCGCTGACGGTACCGAGCCGCCGCGGCGCGCGGCGGCGACCGCATTCTCGCCGAACGTCGCCTTGGCGATCTCGCCGATGCCGGCGAGCGAGCCGAGCATGCCGGTCGCCTCGATCGGCAGCATGATCACCTTCTGATTCGGCGAGTCCGCGAGCTGGCCGAACGCCTTGATGTATTTGTCGGCGATGAAGTAGTTGAGCGCCGCGACGTCCCCCTTGCCGATCGCGTCCGACACCATCTGCGTCGCCTTGGCCTCGGCCTCCGCGGCGCGCTCGCGCGCCTCGGCATCGAGGAACGCCGACTGGCGGCGGCCTTCCGCCTGCAAGATCTGGCTCTGCTTGGCGCCTTCCGCGCGCAAAATCTCCGACTGCCGCTGGCCCTCGGCCTGCAGGATGTCGGCGCGCTTGACGCGCTCGGCCTTCATCTGCCGGCCCATCGCCTCGACCAGATCCGCCGGCGGCACGATGTCCTTGATCTCGATGCGGTTGACCTTCAGCCCCCAGGGTGACACCGCGGCATCGACGACGCGCAGCAGCCGTTCGTTGATCTCGTCGCGATGCGACAGCACCTGGTCGAGGTCCATCGAGCCCATCACCGAGCGGATGTTGGTCATGGTCAAGGTGATGATCGCCTGGTTGAGGTTGGCGACCTCGTAGCTCGCCTTGGCCGCATCGAACACCTGGTAGAAGGCGACGCCGTCGACCGTGACGGTGGCGTTGTCCTTGGTGATGACCTCCTGCTCGGGGATGTCGATCACCTGCTCCATCATGTTGATCTTGCGCCCGATGCGGTCGAAGAACGGGACGATGATGTTGAGGCCCGGCGACAAGGTGCGGGTGTATTTGCCGAACCGCTCCACGGTCCAGTCGAAGCCCTGCGGCACGGTCTTTACGCCGGAGTACAGCGTGAAGATGACCAGCAGCACCAGCGCTATGGCGAAAATGTCGAAACCGCTCATGGATCCTCCAAGGGAGGAGACAGCCGTCTCCTCACCGAACTCTGCAGCAATCACAATCTAGGGATTGCCGCATGATTTTGTCGGGGGTCCGATGGTCACGGTTCAGCAACATATTTTCGACGGCCGCGGCTCCGTCGATCTTGTGCCGAAGTGGAGCTTACCTAGACGGCCGGCAATACCGCTGCCGGCTTCAGAGCCAGCCCTGCAGCTCGCGCAGCACCAGTTGCCGCAGCACCTCCATGCCGGGCGCGCTGTCGTTCAGGCACGGCACGGCCGAGAATTCCTCGCCGCCATTGTGCTTGAAGATCTCGCAATTCTCGCCGGAGATTTCCTCGAGCGTCTCGAGGCAGTCGGCGGCGAAGCCCGGCATCACCACCGCGATGCGCTTGACGCCGTCCTTGGCGAGCTTCTCGATGGTCTTGTCGGTGTAGGGCTGCAGCCACTCCGAGAAGCCGAAGCGCGACTGGAAGGTCAGCAGCAGCTTGGTGTCGTCCATGCCGAGCCGCTTGCGCAGCAGCTCCGTCGTCGCCACGCACTGCTCGCGATAGGGATCGCCCTTGTCGACATATTCCTTGGGCATGCCGTGGAACGACGCCACGATCAGCTCGGGCGTATATGGCAGCGTCTTGAGATGCTCCTCGATCGAGACCGCGAGCGCCTCGATGTAGAAATCGTCATTGTAATAGGGCGGCGTCACCCGGATCGTCGGCTGCGCGCGCATCTCGGTCAGCACGCGGAACGCCTCGTCACAGACGGTCGCCGAGGTTGCGGCCGAATATTGCGGATACAGCGGCACCACCAGGATGCGGTCGCAGCCTTTGGCCATCAGGCCGTCGACGCCGGCCTTGATCGACGGATTGCCGTAGCGCATCGCCCAGTCGACGATGACATGGCTGCGATCGGCCATCGCCGTGGCAAGCTTCTCGCTCTGCGCGCGGGTGATGGTCTTGAGCGGCGATTCGTTCTTCTCGTTGTTCCAGATCGACTGGTAGTCCTTCGCCTTCTTGCGCGGCCGGACATTGAGGATGATGCCGTTGAGGATGATCTTCCACAACAGTCCCTGGTCCTCGATCACGCGGCGGTCGGACAGGAATTCCTTGAGATAGACGCGCACGCCGGCGGCATCGGCCGTATCCGGCGTGCCGAGATTGACGAGCAGCACGCCGACCCGCGCCGTGCTCGCGGCTGGTGACGGCTTCATATCGACGGGCCTGACTTCGACAGGCCTGGCATTGTCGAGAGAGATGGCGGCGGTCATGATGCCCGTGACTGGTGAAGGGCGTGGCTTGGCGGCTTGTTTCGACATTGTCAAGATAAGGGCCATTTCACCGATGTCATCGGGCTGGAGGAGCCATGACGATTGCTGAGCTATGCATTTTCGCCAGCGTAATGCTCTACCTCATAACGATCGTGCCGGCGAAATGGATCAGCGTCGAGGGCGGCGGTCGCTACGACAATGCCAGGCCACGCGATCCCGCGTTTTTCCGCGCCGGGATTCGGGAGCGGGCCCTGGGCGCCCACCAGAACGGCATCGAGGCGTTCCCGTTCTTCGCCGCCGCCGTGCTGCTGGCGGAGTTCCGCGCCGCGCCGCAGAACCTCATCAACGAGCTGTCGGTGCTGTTCGTCATCGTGCGGGTGGCCTATGTGCTGACCTATATCGGCGATCGGCCCTCGCTGCGCTCGATCCTGTGGGCGATCGGCTTCCTGATCACGGTCGGGATCTTTTTCCTGCCGCTGCTGCGCGTCTACCTGCCCGTCTGAGCCCGCGCCGGACGTGAGGGGCGTCACATCCCCGTCCCCACGGGGCTGCTAACCAAGGGGGCGGAACACCTCTGTCTGTACGCTTTTCGTTTCCCCTTTGATCCGGCCCGCTACAGCCAGTTGATTGGATTTGGCAGTAAAATTCCCTATAGGGCGGGGTGAATTCGGACTGCTGCAGCGGCGCTGTCAGGCCGCCAGAGGACTTGTGATGACCTTGACCAGCTCGGCCTCCGCGCGCGCGCCGCGCGACCCGGGAAACTACCAGACCGCCCTGCAATCGACGGTGCGGGCGGCCTCGGACTGGCTGATCGCCAACCAGAAGCCGGATGGCCATTGGGTCGGCCGCGCCGAGTCCAACGCCTGCATGGAGGCGCAATGGTGCCTGGCGCTGTGGTTCCTGGGCCTTGAGGACCATCCCCTGCGCAAGCGCCTGGGCCAATCGCTGCTCGACAGCCAGCGCCCTGACGGCGCCTGGCAGGTCTATTTCGGCGCGCCCAATGGCGACATCAACGCCACCGTCGAGGCCTATGCCGCGCTCCGCTCGCTCGGCTTCCGCGATGACGAGCCGCCGGTGCGACGCGCGCGCGAATGGATCGAGGCCAAGGGCGGCTTGCGCAACATCCGTGTGTTCACCCGCTACTGGCTGGCGCTGATCGGCGAATGGCCGTGGGAGAAGACGCCGAACATCCCGCCCGAGGTGATCTGGTTTCCGCTCTGGTTTCCGTTCTCGATCTACAATTTCGCGCAATGGGCGCGCGCCACGCTGATGCCGATCGCGGTGCTCTCGGCCAAGCGGCCGAGCCGGCCGCTGCCGCCTGAGAACCGGCTGGACGCGCTGTTTCCGCGCGGCCGCGGCGCCTTCGACTACGAGCTGCCGGTCAAGGCCAATGCCGGCGGCTGGGACAAGTTCTTCCGCGGTGCCGACAAGGTGCTGCATGCGCTGCAGAACCTCGGCAACAAGCTCAATCTCGGCCTGTTCCGCCCCGCCGCGACCAGCCGCGTGCTGGAATGGATGATCCGCCACCAGGATTTCGACGGCGCCTGGGGCGGCATCCAGCCGCCCTGGATCTACGGCCTGATGGCGCTGTACACCGAAGGCTATCCGCTCAATCATCCCGTGCTCGCCAAGGGGCTCGATGCGCTGAACGATCCCGGCTGGCGCGTCGACGTTGGAGAGGCCACCTACATCCAGGCCACCAACAGCCCGGTATGGGACACGATCCTCACCTTGCTCGCCTTCGACGATGCCGGCGTGCTCGGCGACTATCCCGAGGCCGTCGACAAGGCGGTCAACTGGGTGCTCGACCGCCAGGTGCGCGTGCCCGGCGACTGGTCGATGAAGCTGCCGCACGTCAAGCCCGGCGGCTGGGCCTTCGAATACGCCAACAACTATTATCCCGACACGGACGACACCGCGGTGGCGCTGATCGCGCTGGCCCCGCTGCGCCATGATCCCAAGTGGAAGGCCAAGGGCATCGACGAGGCGATCCAGCTCGGCGTCGACTGGCTGATCGGCATGCAGAGCCGGGGTGGCGGCTGGGGCGCGTTCGACAAGGACAACAACCAGCAGATCCTGACCAAGATTCCGTTCTGCGATTACGGCGAGGCGCTCGATCCCCCCTCGGTCGACGTGACCGCGCACATCATCGAGGCGTTCGGCAAGCTCGGCATCTCGCGCAATCATCCGTCGATGGTGCAGGCGCTCGACTATATCCGCCGCGAGCAGGAGCCGAGCGGCCCGTGGTTCGGCCGCTGGGGCGTCAACTACGTCTACGGCACCGGCGCGGTGCTGCCGGCGCTGGCCGCGATCGGCGAGGACATGACCCAGCCTTATATCGGCCGCGCCTGCGACTGGCTGGTTGCGCATCAGCAGCCTGACGGCGGCTGGGGCGAGAGCTGCGCCTCCTACATGGATGTCAACGCGGTCGGCCGCGGCACCACCACGGCGTCGCAGACGGCGTGGGCCTTGATGGCCCTGCTCGCCGCCAACCGTCCGCAGGATCGGGAGGCGATCGAACGCGGCTGCCTATGGCTGGTCGAGCGGCAATCCGCCGGCACCTGGGACGAGCCCGAATTCACCGGCACCGGCTTCCCCGGCTACGGCGTCGGCCAGACCATCAAGCTGAACGACCCCGCGCTCTCGGAGCGGCTGATGCAAGGCCCGGAGCTCTCACGCGCCTTCATGCTGCGTTATGGCATGTACCGCCACTACTTCCCGCTGATGGCCTTGGGCCGCGCGCTGCGGCCGCAGGGGCATGGGTAAGGCGGGGCGCTGGCACATGAGGCTGGCACTAACAACGATAGCTTCTAACTAACTATATCCTCCGCGTGGTGCCCATGTATGCGCCCTCTCCCCTTGTGGGAGAGGGCATGTAGGACAGCGCAGCAAACTCGGTTGGGTGAGGGGTCTCTCTCCAAGAGCGCGAATCGCCGAAAGAAACCCCTCACCCAACCGCATGCGCGGACAGGCCGTACATGCCCTCTCCCACAAGGGGAGAGGGCGCTGTATCGCGCAGCGAGTTAGCTGCAACAGTGAATAGGTTCTAGGTCCGCGCCATTGCCATGCCACGCTGACCGATCATGAGGCTCGCTATCGCCACGCACTCCGCTGTCGTCCCGGGCTTGACCCGGGACCCATACCCCCAGGGAGTGGTTTGAGGCACGCGTGTGGTTGGCACTTCGCCCAACATGACTGCCGCGGCGTATGGGTCCCGGATCGGCGCCACGATCGCGCTGGCGCGCGCTCGTGGCTTGTCCGGGACGACACTGATTATGTTGCGCGATCTCGGTCTACTTCCACCACTGTCATGCCCGCGCAGGCGGGCATCCAGTACGCTGCGGCGGACGTGTTGGGCAGAAGCGTCGTAGCTGACCGCCCCAGCTCAAAAACAGGTGGTCCGTTCCGCAGCCATGTACCCGAACAGCAGGCCGACGCCGAACAGCAGCACGAGTCCCGCCGCACCGAATTCCAGGCCGCGCATGATCAGCGCGCCGCCGCCGTCGCGGCCGGCGCTGAGGCGGCGGGCGACGTCCTTGGCGGCAACGGCAATCACCGCGATGGTGGCGACGGTGATCGCGGTGCCCATGCCCATCGCGATGGTGGCGGCAACGCCGGCCCAGAACATGCCCTGCGCCAGCGCGAACACCAGCACCAGGATCGCGCCCGAGCAGGGGCGGATGCCGGCGGCGAAGATCGCCTGGAAGCCGCGCTGCCAGCCGCCGGGACCGGCGAGCTCGCTCGGCGCCGGGCCGTGGGAATGGCCGCAGCCGCAATCGTCGCCGTGCACGTGGCCATGGTGCGCGTGATCGTGATGAACGTGATCATGAGCGCCGTGACGATGCGCAGCGGCCACAGGGGCATGATCGTGGTGATGATGATCATGCCCATGATGGTGGTCGCCATGATGATGCCCGTGACCATGGTCATGCCCATGGTGATCGTGGCCGTGATGATCGTGGCCGTGGTGATCATGTCCATGATGATCATGCACAGGCGCACGATGCTGATGATCATGCGCGTGGCCGTGATCATGCGCCGACGTCACCACCGCGGCTGGCGCGCCCGCCAGCGCCAGTGCCGGCGTCGCCGGCTGCCACGTGCGCAGGAACAACGCGCCCTTGACCCACACCAGTCGCGCGCCGAGCAGCGCGATCAGGCCGTAGCTTGCGATCTCCACCACCTTCTCGGCGCTGCACATCGTGGCCGCGGTGGCGTTGAGCAGCACGGCGCCGACACCGACGATGGCGACCGCGACCAGCGCCTGCATCAGGCCCGAGGCGAACGACAGCACGATGCCGCGCCGCGCCGTTTCCTGGTTGGCGACGAGATAGGAGGCGATCACCGCCTTGCCATGGCCGGGGCCGGCCGCGTGGAAGATGCCATAGGCGAAGGAGATGGCAAGCAGCCACCACACCGCCGAGCCGTCGGCCTTGGCCGCGCGGATCGTCGACGACATTTGGCGGTAGAATTCCGATTGCTTGGCCAGGATCCAACCGACGATGCCGCCGACCTGCGGCTCGGCCGGCGCGCCGAATGGCGACTTGGCGAGCAGCACATGGGACGCCGCGTCGGCGGCGAGAAGCGCGGCAAGGATCGCGGCGCAGGTCAGGAGCGGTCGAGAGCTGGGGCGAGGCGTCATGGACATTCCACTGAGATCTTGTTGGCGAAATTCATTCCGAAATTGGCGTTCGCCCCGCCGCTCAGGAATGTCTGTTCGTTCATGGTCTGCGCGACGGCGCCGCCGTCGCTCGGTCTCACCAGGCCGAACTTGCAGCCTGAGGGAGCACTGACCAGCTTGACGGGATCCTTCTCCGCCATCTGGAAATCGATGAAATAGCTGGGATCGTACACCTCGACCTGCAGCTCCCTGGGCTTCACCGGCGCCTTCAGCGGCAGGGTGAAGTGGAGGGTCAGCTTGGTGTCCTTGTATTCGAGGTAGTAGTCGACGGGATCGACGAGCTTCTGCTTGCGGCCGTCGGCCTTCACGAAGGTGAAGTAGGCATATTCCTTCAGCGACTCGGCGTTGGTCTGCGCCAGCGGCGCCAGCTCCTCGCGGGTGTAGACGCCCTTCTGCTTGGTCTCCAGACCCTGCAGCGCATAGGTCGCGAACATGTCGTCGAAGGTCCAGGCGTGGCGCACGCCGGTCACCGTGCCGTCGGCCGCGTAGAGCAGCTCGCTGGTCGCGGTGACCCAGACATGCGGATGGGCGCTCGCCGCGCTCGCGCCGAGCACGAGCGTCAGCGCAGCGAGAATGACACGAACGACCGCCATCACCTTCACCTCAAGCCGCCTTGGGGACGTCGAGCAGACCGCGCCGGCGCAGCAGCGCGTCGGGCTCGGGCTCGCGGCCGCGGAACGCCACGTAGGCCGCCTCCGGATCGAGCGAGCCACCCGAGGAGTAGACGTTGTCGTGCAGCCGCTTGGCGACGGCGGGATCGAAGATGTTGCCGGCTTCCTCGAAGGCACCGAAGGCATCTGCATCCATCACCTCCGACCACATGTAGCTGTAATAGCCCGCCGCGTAGTGGTCTCCCGAGAAGATGTGGCCGAATTGAGTCGGCCGGTGGCGCAGCGCGATCTCCTGCGGCATGCCGATCTTCTCCATCTCGGCCTTTTCGAAGGCACGCACATCCTTCGACGCCGACGCTGGCTGGGTGTGGAACTCCAGATCGATCAGCGCCGAGGAGACGAACTCCACGGTCGCAAAGCCCTGGTTGAAGCGGCGTGCGGCGAGGAAACGCTCCAGCAGGTCCTGCGGCAAGGACTCGCCGGTCTGGTAGTGCTTCGCGAAGGTCTGCAGCACCTCGGGCCGCTCCTGCCAGTGCTCATAGAGCTGCGACGGCAGCTCGACGAAGTCGGTGAACACCGAGGTGCCCGACAGCGACGGATAGGTGACGTTGGAGAGGATGCCGTGCAGGCCGTGGCCGAACTCGTGGAACAGCGTGCGGGCGTCGTCCGGCGACAGCAGCGAGGGCTGGCCGTCGGCGCCCTTGGCGAAGTTGCAGACGTTGATGATCAAGGGCGCAGTGTCGCCGTCGAGCTTCTGCTGGTCGCGCAGCGAGGTCATCCAGGCGCCGGAGCGCTTCGAGGGGCGCGCGAAGTAGTCGCCATAGAACAGTGCCTTGTGGCTGCCGTCGGCTGCCTTGATCTCCCACACCCGCACGTCCGGGTGCCAGACCGGAATGTCCTTGCGCTCGGCGAAGGTGATGCCGAACAGCCGCGTGGCGCAGTCGAAGGCGGCCGCGACCATGTTGTCGAGCGCGAGATACGGCTTGATGGCGGCGTCGTCGAAATTCGCCTTCGCCTGGCGCAGCTTCTCGGCGTAATAGCGCCAGTCCCAGGCCTCGAGCTTAAAGTTGCCGCCCTCCTCCGCGATCAATGCCTGTAGCTGGTCGCGGTCGGCCAGCGCCTTGGCGCGCGCCGGCTTCCACACCCGCTCCAACAGGCCGCGCACCGCCTCCGGCGTCTTCGCCATGGAATCCTCCAGGCGATAGGCCGCGAAGTTCGGGAAGCCCATGATCTTGGCGGACTCCTCGCGCAGCGCCAGGATCTGGCCGATGACCGCGTTGTTGTCGTTGGCGTTGCCATTGTCGCCGCGGGCGGTGAAGGCCTTGAACACCTTCTCGCGCAGGTCGCGGCGGGCGGAGCTCTGCAGGAACGGCTCGACCGAGGAGCGCGACAGGGTCACGATCGCCTTGCCGGGCATGCCGCGCTGTTCGGCCGCAGCCTTGGCGGCGGCAACGAAGCTGTCCGAGAGGCCGGCGCGGTCGTCCTCGCCGAGCTCCAGGAACCAGTCCTGCTCGTCGCCGAGCACGTGGTGGCTGAAGGTGGTGCCGAGCTGGGCGAGCTGCTCGTTGATCTCGGCCATGCGCGCCTTGGCGTCGTCCTTGAGGCCGGCGCCGGCGCGACGGAAACGGGTATAGGTCCGCTCCAGCAGGCGTTGCTCCTCGCCCGTCAGCTTCAGCGTCTTACGGTTGTCGTAGAGCAGCGCGATGCGACCAAACAGCACGGCGTTCATCATGATCGGGTTCCAGTGCCGCGCCATTCGCAGCGACACCTCCTTGTCGATCTCCAGAATCGCCGGATTGGAATGCGCCGAGACGAGGTCGTAGAACACCGCCGCGACCTTCGACAGCAGCTTGCCCGAGCGCTCCAGCGCCGTGATGGTGTTGGCGAAGTCGGGCTCGGCCGGATCGTGCGTGATCGCGGTGATTTCAGCGCTGTGGTCGGCGAAGGCGCGCTCGAAGGCCGGCAGGAAATGATCGGGCCTGATCGCGTCGAAGGGCGGTGTCTGGTGCGGGGTGTCCCAGGCCACGAGCAGCGGATTGCTGTGGGCGTCGATCGTGGCGGTCGTCTCTGACATCGGTTCATGCTCCCCGGATCTCGAACGCGCCCCTCTTACCACGGAGCCGGTCCTTTTTGGGTCATTTCCCCTTGAAGGCCGGGGCCATATCGGAGAGATTGCGCCCCTCAAAAGGACCCCGGACCATGAGCGCAGACACGACCTCGAAGCCCGCCCGCCAGATCGCCTGGCAGAGCGTGATCACCGTCATCTCGGCGGCGATCCTGATCGGCGCGGAAGTGTTCGGCGCGGCCTTCGCCGGCGGCTGGGCGCTGGCGATTCTGTTCGGGCTCGGCGACCAGGGCGCGCACATCCTGCAGGCGGTGCTGTTCGCGATCGGCGTGTTCGTGATGATCGGCTTCATCCGCGGCGCACAGCGCATCGAGCCTTTCACCAAGCGCGCGTGAGTGCTGCAAAAACACTGTCCTGCAAGCGTGAACGCGTTACAAATCTTTAAGCTCGCTTAACGTTCGTTCAGCTCACGACGTCGCTTCCTGTGTCGCGTAAGCACAGGTTAGGGAAATCTTTCCCGGCGCCGAAAAACTCCTTGCGAACGAAATTCAAAACGCATATTTCCCGTCCTGCCCAATTTCGCACGTGCCTGTGGTCGTGTGTCAGTCGGTAGGTATCCGGACAAGAGGCCGGACAGCCGCCAAGGGATGAGGAACCGAGGGGTTCTCGGATCGTTGCGATCAAGATCAGTTCGATCGAGATCGTCATGCTCCAGGAGCCCAGCATCTCTCTCAAGAGATGCCGCTGAAGGTCACCTCCTCTTTTGCAACCGTGACTGGCAGCCGGAGGCGAACCGGCGCACCCCGCTCTCAACGGGGGACGCGACTTAAAGCAACGACGGATCGGGCTTTTTTGGTCTCTACCGGCAGTCCAACGCCGGCGCGGGCTACTGAAAAGGCTTGTCCTTCATTGCCAGGTGTGCGGGCGGGAAATTCCCAACCAATCCACGGCAGCACAATTCGGCTTCGGGTTCGAGGTCTTGTCGCCTTTCCATCGGGCAGCGAGGCCAAGGCACCCGTGTCGGGATCATTTTGAACGGGCCACGTCGCAAACGGGCCGTTTGGAGGGTGCTATGACCGAACGTATCCGGGAATTCCTGCGCAACCGCCGCGAGGAAGGTCTGGACCACGAGCCCTGTCTCGTCGTCGATCTCGATGTCGTGCGCGACAACTACACGAACTTCGCCCGCGCCTTGCCCGACAGCCGCGTGTTCTACGCGGTCAAGGCCAACCCGGCGCCGGAAGTGCTGTCGCTGCTCGCCTCGCTCGGCTCCTCCTTCGACACGGCGACCGTCGCCGAGATCGAGATGGCGCTGGCCGCCGGTGCGACGCCGGACCGCATCTCCTATGGCAACACCATCAAGAAGGAGCGGGACATCGCGCGCGCCTATGCGCTCGGCATCCGCCTCTTTGCCGTGGACTGCGCCGCCGAGGTCGAGAAGATCTCGCGCGCGGCTCCCGGCGCGAAGGTGTTCTGCCGCATCCTGTACGATTGCGCCGGCGCCGAGTGGCCGCTGTCGCGCAAGTTCGGCTGCGATCCGGAGATGGCTGTCGAAGTGCTGGACCTGGCGAAGCGCCTCGGCCTCGAGCCGTGCGGCATCTCGTTCCATGTCGGCTCGCAGCAGCGCAAGGTGAAGGCGTGGGACCGCGCGCTGGCGATGGCCTCGACAGTGTTCCGCGACTGCGCCGAGCGCGGCATCAACCTCTCGATGGTCAACATGGGCGGGGGCTTCCCGACCAAGTACCTCAAGGACGTGCCGCCGGTCGTGCAGTACGGCCGCTCGATCTTCCGTGCGCTGCGCAAGCATTTCGGCAACCAGATCCCGGAGACGATCATCGAGCCGGGCCGCGGCATGGTCGGCAATGCCGGGATCATCGAGTCGGAAGTGGTGCTTATCTCGAAGAAGAGCGACGAGGACGAGCTGCGCTGGGTCTATCTCGACATCGGCAAGTTCGGCGGTCTCGCCGAGACGATGGACGAATCGATCCGCTACGCCATCCGCACCCCGCATGACGGCGCGGACATGACCCCGTGCGTGCTCGCCGGCCCGACCTGCGATTCGGCCGACGTGATGTACGAGAAGCTGCCGTATCCGCTGCCGGTGACGCTCTCGATCGGCGACAAGGTGCTGATCGAGGGGACCGGGGCGTATACCTCGACCTACTCGTCGGTGGCCTTCAACGGCATTCCGCCGCTGAAGACTTATCACATCTGATCCGGCTGCCCTCGCCCGTTCGCGGGTGAGTTAGGCAAGAGCCACGGGTGGGGCTTTCTCCCACCCCGACCCTCCCCCGCAAGCGGGGGAGGGAGCGACAGACCGTCACCTTCAACCTGACATCACGTGTTTGCGCGCGGGCGACAGCCCGCGGCGCAGGCCGGGGACTGACGTGCCATGACCGCTTTCCGCTCCCAGATGACTGCGCCCTCTCGGACTGCCGCTCCGTTCGTGATCCGTGCGGAACGTGCCTCCGACGTCGCGACGCGCGAGACGCTGCTCGATGCCTGCTTTGGCGACAATCGCCACGAGCGCACCTGCCAGCGCCTGCGCGACGGACGCGCGCCCGCCGCAGGCCTAGCCCTGACGGCCGTGCGCGGCGGCAAGCTCGTGGGAACGCTGCGGTTGTGGCACGTCAGCGCCGGCGGACGCGATGCGCTGATGCTCGGGCCGCTGGCGGTCGCCCCCGAGGCCCGCAGCGTCGGCGTCGGCGCCGCGCTGATGAATGCCGCGCTGATGATCGCGGCGTCGCGCGGCCATGGCGCCGTGGTCCTTCTCGGCGATGCGCCCTACTACGCCCGCTTCGGCTTCGACGCGGCCAAGGCGGCCGCGCTGGAGCTGCCCGGCGCGTTCGAGCGCGCCCGTCTGCTCGGCCTCGAGCTGGTCGACGGCGCGCTGGACGGCGCATCCGGCATGATCGTCGCGACCGGCGCGCCCGAACGCAGAGCCCGCCGTCGCAAGGAGCGGCCGCTGCCATGCGCGGCGTGAGGGCCAAGGCGGCGGCGCAGCTGCCGCGACGGACGTGGCTGCCCACGCTGGTGCTGATCCTGCTCGGCATCATGATCGTCCGCGACATCGTGGTCCGGCGCTGGTCGAGCGGCCCGCCGGCCGGACCCGATATCACGCGGCTGCGTTAGGCATGCCGGCACTGCGCGCCGCGGCCGTCCCGCCAGGGGTTGCGCAGGTGCAGCAAAAGCTCTTTAACCCCCGAAAATCCCCCGACGAGGTGTCCCATGGCGCGCCGCTTGATCTCTACCGGATCACCGTTCGAGAAGACCGCCGGCTACAGCCGCGCGGTGATCGATGGCGACTTCGCCTTCGTCGCCGGGACCACCGGCTACGACTACACCACGATGACGATGCCGGCCGACGTCACGAGCCAGTCACGCAACTGCTTCAAGACCATCGCGGCCGCCCTGCAGGAGGGCGGGTTCGAGATGGCCGATATCGTTCGCGCGACCTACTATTTGACCGACGTCGCCGACGCCGATGCGCATTTCGCGGTCTGCGGCGAGGTCCTCGGCGACATCCGCCCGGCTGCCACGATGGTGGTGGTCGCGGCGCTGCTCAAGCCCGAGATGAAGGTCGAGATCGAAGTCACCGCCAAACGGCGTAGCTCTTAAAGAGCGGCGTAGCGCCTGACGCATCCATTCCACGAACGCGAAAGCACCTGTCCGGAGACCATCCCTCATGAGCTCGCAGATCCACGCGAAAATCACCGGCCCCATCGTCATGATCGGCTTCGGCTCGATCGGCAAGGGCACCCTGCCCCTGATCGAACGCCATTTCGACTACGACAAGAGCCGCTTCGTCATCATCGATCCGCATGACGACGGCGCGCTGGCAAAGAAGCACGGCGTGCGCTTCATCCAGCAGGGCGTGACGCGCGACAATTACCGCGAGCTGCTGGTGCCGCTGCTGACCGAAGGCGGCGGCCAGGGTTTTTGCGTCAACCTCTCGGTCGACACCTCCTCGGTCGACATCATGACCCTGTGCCGCGAGATCGGCGCGCTCTACATCGACACCGTCGTCGAGCCGTGGGCCGGCTTCTATTTCGACAAGCAGATGGGCGTCGAGCAGCGCTCCAACTACGCGCTGCGCGAGACGCTGCTGGCCGCGCGCCGCAAGAGCCCGGGCGGCACCACCGCGGTCTCGACCTGCGGCGCCAATCCCGGCATGGTCTCCTGGTTCGTCAAGCAGGCGCTGCTCGACATCGCCCGGGACACCAAGACCGAGATCGTCGAGCCGAAGAGCCGCGAGGGCTGGGCGCAGCTGATGCAGAAGCTCGGCGTCAAGGGCGTCCATATCGCCGAGCGCGACACCCAGCGCTCCAGGAATCCGAAGCCGATGGACGTGTTCGTCAACACCTGGTCGGTCGAGGGTTTCGTGTCCGAGGGCATGCAGCCGGCCGAGCTCGGCTGGGGCACGCATGAGAAGTGGATGCCGGACAACGGCCGCTGCCACACCGAGGGCTGCGGCGCCGCGATCTATCTGCTGCAGCCGGGCGCCAACACCCGGGTCCGTTCGTGGTGCCCGACGCCGGGCGCGCAATACGGCTTCCTGGTGACGCACAACGAGTCGATCTCGATCGCCGACTACTACACCGTGCGCGACGGCGACAAGGTGGTGTACCGCCCGACCTGCCACTACGCCTATCACCCGGCGAACGACGCGGTGCTGTCGCTGCACGAGATCTTCGGCGCCACCGGCAAGATGCAGGAGAAGTGGCACATCCTGGACGAGAACGAGATCGTCGACGGCATCGACGAGCTCGGCGTGCTGCTCTACGGCCACGGCAAGAACGCCTATTGGTACGGCTCGCAGCTCTCGATCGAGGAAACCCGCCGCGTTGCGCCCTACCAGAACGCGACCGGCATGCAGGTGTCCTCCGCCGTGCTCGCCGGCATGGTGTGGGCGCTGGAGAACCCCAACGCCGGCATCGTAGAGGCCGACGAAATGGACTTCCGCCGCTGCCTCGAGATCCAGACGCCGTATCTCGGCCCGGTGAAGGGCTACTACACCGACTGGACGCCGCTGAATGACCGCCCGGGCCTGTTCCCGGAGGACATCGACACCTCCGATCCCTGGCAGTTCCGCAACATCCTGGTGCGGTAAGCCCCCGCTGTCGTCCCGGCCTCGAGCGGGGACCCGGACTCCGTGACGCCCATGAGGCGGGAGGTGGAGCTAACAGCCTGCCTCAAGCCACGCACGATGGTTATGGGTCCCGGCGTTCGCCGGGACGACAGCAGCGTGTGCAGAAGCATGGAGTGTGTAGCCGCTTTCAGGCCCCGCTCTCTCCTCCGTCATGGCCGGGCTTGACCCGGCCATCCACGCAGCCGCACACTCGAAAGACGTGGATGCCCGGGACAAGCCCGGGCATGACGACGTTGAGGCAGAGTGCGAGACAGCGAGCAGTTTCGCTGCAGCGAACTACTTCTTCTCCATCGGCGGCGCGACCTTCTCGGCCGGGGCCGGCGGCAGGGCCGGCTTTGCGCCTTCCTGGACGGCGGCCGGATCCGGACGCGCAGGTTCAGGCGCCGGCGTGGTCGGGCGGGTGCCGCCGGGCTTGGATTCGGCGGGCGTCGCCGACGGCTCGGGCGTCGCCTGCGCCATCTGATCGAGATGGCCGGCCTTGATCTCGGTGAATGAGATGATCGCCACCAGCGCGCCGAGGCCGAGCAGACCGGCTGCAAGCCACAGGTCGCGGCGCAGAGTGCGTTTGCTGTTGATCGGGGCCATCCGTCATCCTCCGCATCGTCCGACGCGCATCAAGCCACCTCATGTGGCGCTCGCATCGGATCATGCGCGGGAACAACGGATTGCTAGCGGCGAGGTTCCCATTCGGGCCTGCGCCGCTATGCCCCATTAACCACTGGAACGCTCCTCAGAGCCGCAGCAGCCCCGCTTCTCCGCTCTCGTCGGAGAACGCCAGCCAAGTTCCCGCGGCATTCCAGCCCAGCGCCGCAATCGGCGGCGTCTCGTTCCGGCGCACCAGGATCTCGGCGCCGTCCTGCATCCGCACCATCAGCACGGTGCCGTCCTCGTAGCCGCAGGCCAGGATGTCCTGCTTGGGATGGCAGGCGACAGCTGTAACCTTGGCCTTCATCGGCGCCAGCATCGCCGGCTCCTTGCCCATCGGCCCGTCCTTGCCGACGAACGGCCAGAGGATGACCATGTCGGCGCCTGACGTCGCGAGGAAACGCCCGCCGCTGCCCCAGGACATCGACTTCACCCGCGAGGGATAGCCAGTCATGCGCATGTGCCTGGAGTCGGCCAGCCGCCAGCCATGCAGCGCCGCCTCGTGCATCGAGGTCACCAGGAATTTGTTGTCCGGGCTGAAGGTGACGCCGAGATGCGAGCCGGCCCAGGCGAGGAATTCCGGCTCGCCCGCCATGTTCGGAAACCACAGGGTCGCGCCGTTGTAATGCGCGATCGCCAGCCGCAGGCCCTTCGGCGCGAACGCGAGGCCGCCGACGGTCGAGGGCACCTCGAGCGACTTCTCCTCGCCCTTGGGCTGACGCACGAAGGCGGTCTTGCCGACCGACCACGCGATCGCACCATCCGGATGAAGCGCGACATTGTCGATCCAGCGCCGCTTCGGATCGGTGGCGAGCACGCTCACCTGGCCCGCCTTGTCGAGCGACGACACCTTGCCGTCATCGCCGCCGAACACGATGCGCGATCCGTCCGACACCGCCGACAGGATGCCACCACTGGTGACCTCGACCTTGCTGACCTCGCCCTCGCCATCGACAACGGCGACGCTCTCCTCGGTGCCGACGAAGGCGGCGCGATCGCCGAGATAGTGCACGGCGGTGACCGCCATGCCGAGCGAGACGGGCTTCACCTTGTCGGTGACAGAGACGATGGATGCGGCCTCGCCGCTCTGATCGAACGAGCTCATCAGGAGACGATGCAGCGCTCGAAGCCTTCGCGGATGGCGTCTTCCGGCAGTTCGCGGCCGATGAAGACGACGCGGCTCTGCCGCGCCTCGTCCGGCTTCCACTTCCGCTGGTGATCGCCCTCCAGCATCATGTGCACGCCCTGGAAGACGTAGCGGTCGTCATCGTCCTGGAACGCCAGGATGCCCTTGGAGCGCAGGATCTTGCCGCCCTCGGTCTGCACCAGGTTCTGCAGCCACGGCATGAATTTCGACGGATCGAGCGGCTTGTCGGAGCGCAGCGACAGCGACTGCATCTCCTCGTCGTGATAGTGCTTCAGGCCGTGGTCATGATGGTGGTGATGATCATGGCCGTGGTCGTGATCATGGTGGTGATGATCGTGATCGTCGCCGGCGTTGAGGAATTCCGGCTCGATTTCAAGAATACGGTCGAGATCGAACGCGCCGCGCTCAAGCACGTCAGCGATCGCCACCTGGCAGCGCTCGGTGCGATGCAGCCGTGCGTAAGGGTTGATCGCGCGGATGCGCGCCTCGACTTCGGCCAGCTCCGGCTTGGTGACGAGATCGGTCTTGTTCAGCACGATGACGTCGGCGAACGCGATCTGGTTCTTGGCCTCGGGCGCGTCCTTGAGCCGGTCCGACAGCCACTTCGCGTCGGCCACGGTCACCACGGCATCGAGCCGCGCATTTTTCTGCACGTCCTCGTCGACGAAGAAGGTCTGCGCCACCGGCGCCGGATCGGCGAGCCCCGTGGTCTCGACGATGATGGCGTCGAACTTGCCCTTGCGGCGCATCAGGCCGGAGATGATGCGGACGAGGTCGCCGCGCACGGTGCAGCAGATGCAGCCATTGTTCATCTCGAACACTTCCTCGTCGGCGCCGACGATGAGGTCGTTGTCGATGCCGATCTCGCCGAACTCGTTGACGATGACGGCGTACTTCTTGCCGTGGTCTTCGGACAGGATGCGGTTGAGAAGCGTGGTCTTGCCGGCGCCGAGATAGCCGGTCAGCACCGTTACGGGGGTCTTGCTCGCGTCGGACATGCGCACTCCGAAAACTTTAAGATCGCGTCGACTGGGGATCGCGTCGAAAATGGCTCGAAAGCGCAGAAAGCCGCGAGGGCCAAAACCCTAACGGACAAGCGCGCTCGTCAGGGCCCTTATATTGTGCCTGACCAGGGCAATGTAAGTGGGAACAGGGCCGTTTTCCGCGCTCAGGGCATCCGAATACAGCGTGCCGCCGATCTTGGCGCCGGTCTCGGCCGCGATCCGCCCGACCAGCCGGTCGTCGTTGAAATTCTCGAGAAAGACTGCCGGAATCCCGGTTTTTTTCACCTGGCGGATGATCTCGGCAACGTCGCGGGCCGAGGGCTCGGTCTCGGTGGAGACGCCGAGCGGGGCGATGAAGGCGACACCATAGGCGTCGGCGAAATAGCCGAAGGCGTCATGGGTCGAGATCACCTTGCGCCGCTCGGCCGGGATCTTGTCGATCTCGGCGCGAACCTCGCGGTCGAGGGCGGTCAGCTCGGCCAGGTAGCGCTCGGCGTTGGCCTTGAACGTCTCGGCGTCGGCGGGATCGACCGCGACGAGCGCATCACGGATGTTTGTCACATAGACCTGGGCATTGCCGACCGACTGCCAGGCATGCGGATCGGCCTCCGAGCCGCGCTTGCGCGGCGTGATGCCGGCCGTCGCCGTGATGATCGGCGCCCTGCTTCCCGACGCCTGCTGCAGCCGCGGCAGCCAGCCTTCGAGACCGAGACCGTTGACGATCAGGAGCTTCGCCGCGCCGACCTCCTTCGCGTCATGCGGCGTCGGCGTATAGACGTGCACGTCGCTGTCGGGCCCGACCAGCGAGGTCACGCTGACCTTGTCGCCGCCGACCTGGCGGACGAAGTCGGCCAGGATCGAGAAGCTGGTGATGACGGGCAGTTTGGTCTCCGCCGATGCAGGGACCGTGAGCGAGAGCAGCAGGGCGAGGACGGGGAGCAGACGTGTCATGGGCATCAACTTCAGGCTTCGAGGTGGCGTCCCGGAAACAGTTGCGGAAGCACGCCGCCCACGCGTCCGAACAGAACCGAGCCGAGATAGAGAACGGACGCGACCAGGATGATGGCCGGGCCGGAGGGAATGCGGGTCTGGAACGACAGCACCAGCCCGATATAGCCGGACACGATCGCGGCTCCGACCGCGATGCAGATCATCGGCGTGACGTCGCGCGACCAGAACCGCGCGATGCCGGCGGGCAGGATCATCAGCCCGACCGCGAGCAGGGTGCCGAGCGCCTGGAAGCCATTGACCAGATTGACCACGATCAGGCCGAGAAAGATCAGATGCGCCGGCGCGCCGGCGCGGCTCACCGTGCGCAGGAAAAGCGGATCGACGCTTTCGACGACGAGCGGTCGATAGATCACCGCGAGCACGACCAGCGTGATCGTGGCGTTGGTGGCGACCATCAGCAGGGTCGGGTCGTCCATCGCCAGGATGTTGCCGAACAGCACGTGCAGCAGGTCGATATTGGTGCCCTTGACCGAGACGATGGTGACGCCGATCGCCAGCGACGCCAGATAGAAGGTCGCCATCGAGGCGTCCTCCTTCAGCCCGGTGGAGCGCGAGACCAGGCCGGACAGCAGCGCCACCGCGAAGCCGGCGACGAGGCCGCCGGTGGTCATCGCAAACAGATTGAGTCCCGACAGCAGGAAACCGATCGCCGCCCCCGGCAGGATGGCATGCGCCATGGCGTCGCCGACCAGGCTCATGCGCCGGAGCATCAGGAACACGCCGATCGGACCGGAGCCGAGCGACAGCGCGATCACGGCCGCGAGCGCGCGGCGCATGAACTCGAAATCCGAGAACGGAGCGAACAGGACCTCGCGCAACATCACGCCGCCCGCGAGGCTTGCGCGGGCACGCAGGGGGCGGCGGTGTCGTCAAAGGCCTCGCACATCCGGCGCGCCTGCGAGAGATTGTCCGTCGTCAGCACCTCGGCGGTCGGGCCCCAGGCCACCGCCTCGCGCGCCAGCAGCAGGGTCTGCGGGAAGTGCGCGCGCACCATGTCCATGTCGTGCAGCGCCGCCAGCACGGTGCGGCGCTCGCCATGCCAGTGCTCGATCAGTTGCAGCAGGTCAGCCGAGGTCTTGGAATCCATCGCGTTGAAGGGTTCGTCGAGCACGATCACCCGGGCGTCCTGCAGCAGCACGCGCGCGAACAGCATGCGCTGCATCTGGCCGCCGGAGAGTGTACCGATGCCCCGGCCCTCGAAGCCGGTGAGGCCGACCGCGGCGATGGCGTGGGCGATCTTGTCGCGCGCGGCGGCGCCGATGCCGCCGAAGATGCCAGTGCTGCGCCACAGCCCGGTGCTGACGAAGTCGAACACCGAGATCGGGAAGCTGCGGTCGATGTCGGCGATCTGCGGCAGATACGCGATCTCGCGCGGCTTGAGGCCGGCGGCGGAGATGCTGCCGGCGAGCGGCTTCAGCAGCCCGACGATGCCGCGAAACAGCGTGGACTTGCCGGCGCCGTTCGGCCCGATCACGGCCAGCAGCGCGCCCTCGGAGACCTCGCCGGAGAGGTGGTGCACGGCCGGGTGGCGGTCATAGCCCAGCGTGACATCGCGAAACTGCAACTGCGCCATCGTCCTCACCGCATCGCCAGGATGACGATCACCCACAGCACCGCGCTGGCTGCCAGCGCCGCACCGAGCCGCACCGTCACCGGCATCCGCAGGATCGACCACGGCGCCGGCTGCGCCGGATGCGGCGCGGCGGGACCGTGGCTGTGGGCATGGCCGTGATTGTGGCCGTGGCCATGCCCCTGCGCGTCATGCGCATGGCTGTGGCCATGACTCGGGAGGGCGGACTGGGTCATTTCGTCATAATGTTACATTATAACGTCACGCCTGTCCACCGAGGGCAAATGGCGCCTTGACCTTCCACCGAGGGATATTGGCCCACATCCGGCTAGGTATTTTCCTCGGCCCCTGGATCGCTTTGCTGCGCTCGCGATGACGGAGGTCGTGGTCATGCCCGGTGCCGCCTCACCGGTCATGGCGAGCATTCTGCCGGAACGTTGCTCCGTCATCGCGAGCGCAGCGAAGCGATCCAGGGGCCAAGTTAACAGTCGAGCTCCTTCACGCGGGAGCGACGCACCTCAGCTCAACACCCTGACCAGCGCCAGCCCGGCGAACAGCCCCGCGATCGAGATGGCGACGGAGCCCAGCACATATAGCGCCGCCAGTCCTACTGCGCCGCGTTCATACAGCAGCGCCGTATCCAGCGAGAACGCCGAGAACGTGGTGTAGCCACCGAGGATGCCGGTCATCAGGAACAGCCGCCAGTGCTGGGTGGCGCCGCCCTTGAAGGTGAGATAGCCGGCGATCAGGCCCATCACGGTCGAGCCGGTGATGTTGATGATGAAGGTGCCCCACGGAAAATCGGTGCCGAGTGCGCGGGCGCTCGCCATGTTGACCGCATGCCGGATCGAGGCGCCGCAGCCGCCGCCGAAGAAGACGAGAAAATAGCCGAACAGCTGATTCACGAAAGCCCCACCCTCGCACGGCATCGCGAGACCGAATGCCCTGCCTTCACCATGATCGATGCAAAACTTTTGCCGCAGCGGTCCCATCCTGGCAAGAATGGTCCGCGTCACATGACCGTCAGAGAGCGCGCGCCTCGAGAAACCCTGCGCGTCAAAGAAAAAGGGCGGCGAGCTCTGCGCTCACCGCCCTTCCCTGTCGATCACGTCAGATCAGACAGCCTTGCTGTAGAGCTGTTCGACATATTCCCAGTTGATGAGGTTCTCGACGAACGCCTTGAGATAGTCGGGACGGCGGTTGCGGTAGTCGATGTAGTAGGAGTGCTCCCAGACGTCGACGCCGAGGATCGGGGTCGCGCCGTGCACCAGCGGGCTCTCGCCATTGGCCGTCTTGGAGATCTCGAGCTTGCCGTTCTTGACCGACAGCCAGGCCCAGCCGGAGCCGAACTGGCCGACGCCGGCGGCGATGAAGTCCGCCTTGAACTTCTCGTAGCCGCCGAGGTCCTCGTCGATCTTCTTCTCCAGCGCGCCCGGCAGCTTGGTGCCACCGCCATTCGGCTTCATCCAGGACCAGAAGTGGATGTGATTGTAGTGCTGGCCGGCATTGTTGAAGATCGGGGCGTTCTTGCCGAACGAGCCCTTGACGATCTCCTCGAGGGACTTGCCTTCGAATTCGGTCCCCTTGATCAGATTGTTGCCGTTGGTCACATAGGCCTGGTGATGCTTGTCGTGATGATACTCCAGCGTCTCCTTGGACATGTAGGCGCCGAGGGCGTCATAGGCGTAAGGCAGGGGGGGAAGCGTAAAGGTCATGGGGTCGGTTCCGCAACTTGTGGGAAGACGGGATTAAACGGGACCTCCTTATAGAAGGTTCCGGACTCCTAAACACTGTGATTCTGGAAAAAGCGAGCCGTTTTGATGAGCATCGAAATCGAGGTCCTGAATGGCGACGCGTCCTGGCCGCAGGCCAAGCCGCTCTATGATGCGATCTGGCCCCCAGAGGTCGTCGCCACGTTACCCTGGGCCGGTATCACCTTTGCGCATGCCGACCTGCGCGTGCTGGTGCTGGACGAGGCCGGCGATCTGCTCTGTCATGTCGGCATCTATCGCCGCCTCGTCAAGTGGAACGGGCAGAACGTCAACATCGCCGGCATCGGCGGCGTTTTGACGCGCGCCGACATGCGCAATCGCGGCCTCGCCACGGTCGGGCTGAATGCCGCGATTCAGACGTTGCGGCACGAGGATTCCATCAACTACGCCCTGCTGTTCTGCGCGCCCGATCGCCTCGCCTTCTACGGCGCGCGCGGCTTCATCCCGTTCGACGGCGACGTCTATGCCGAGCAGCCGGACAAAGGCCGCATCCGCTTCGACACGCTGTCGGCCATGGTGCACGACGTGAAGCGCACCGCGCCGACGCGAGGCACGATCGATCTGTGCGGACTGCCTTGGTGAGGCACTCAAAGTGGCGCAATGCTCTACCTTCGGCACTTGAGCCCGAGTCGAGCGGCACGCCAGGTGTGCTCCCTCTCCCCGTCCTTCACGGGGAGAGGGTCGGGGTGAGGGGCGACCACACGGGAGGTGCTTGCGGTGAGCCCTGCTCCAATCGTTAAACTCAGCGCAGAATTCACAGGTAAGCTTCTTCACGCCTACCACCCGTGCCGCCTGCCCCTCACCCCAGCCCTCTCCCCGTGAAGGACGGGGAGAGGGAGCGCACCGCCGCTGCCGTGCCGGCCGGGCTCTCTCTGCCGGTCTGCTCGCGAAACGTGAATTCGAAAAAAATTAATCTCCTTGCGTATTTCCGAAAATCATGATTATCTCCGCGCATCCCGCCTCAAGCAGAAGGGGCGTAGCGCGCGATCGTCACGACACGCGAGGTGGGGATGCGATGGCCGCGAGAGATCGCAGCGTCCTCGGCAACGAGGGCGTGGACGAACGATTCTTCGCGGACGTGAAGTCGCAGCGTCCTGATACCCCGATGCTGGTATCAAGCCGCGATGGCACTGACGTGCCGCGTGGTGATGGTGGCCAACAAGCCCGGCGCACCAGGGAGACTGCGTATAAGCGTGAAGACCATCGCGCAGGGAATGCCGGCGTGTTTCGGCTTTGCCTGTGGTACCTGCCGCCTGCATTTTTTTACGCAGGCGGGCCATGGGTGAGGCTGTCACCCGGCATTCCCTGCGCCCTCTGCATAATCGCGAGGGACGAACTGATCGCAGACCTCGGGCATCACGTGCCGCGAGACGACGACTGCACGCCCCTCGCCCGCCTCAGCTGTTTGAACCGTGAATCCGTCCCACTTAACCGCCGTCGTCCCGGACAAGCCGTGATGCGCGCAGCGCGTCGCGGCGCCGATCCGGGACCCATACGCCGTGACGACCATGATGCGCGAAGAAGCCAATCGCCAGTCTGCCTCAAACTGCTCCCTGGGGGTATGGGTCCCGGCTCAAGGCCGGGACGACGGCGGTGATTGTCGCGATAGCGAGACCCGATCCCCGGGGGCCATGAGACAACCGCGCAAGGAATTGAGACACCCCATCGCGAATGCACCCGATCGTGATGATCGCGCTTTGGACAACCGCACCACGCCGATTGCAACTGCCCCGTTTGCTGTTATTCAGGCGCGGCTTGAACGGGGGTTATTATGATTTGGAAATTGCGTCTGGCTGGTCTCGCCTTCGCGTCGCTGGTGATCGCACAACCTGCTTTGGCCGCCGACGATCCGTCCGGCACCTGGCTGACCCAGGCGGGCGATGCCAAGATCAAGGTCGCCAAGTGCGGCGCCAATCTGTGCGGCACGGTGGTGTGGCTGAAAGAGCCGATGGACACCGACACCGGCAAGCCGGCGGTCGACAACAAGAACCCCAATCGCGCGTTGGCCAACCGTCCGATCATCGGGCTGCAGTTGTTCGAAGGCGTGCACCCCGAGGGGCCGAACAAATGGTCCGGCAAGATCTACAACGCCGATGACGGCCAGAGCTACACCAGCCACATCTCGGTCTCCGGCCCGGACACGCTGAAGGTCGAGGGCTGCGTCGGCGCGATGTGCGGCGGCGAGACCTGGACCCGCGCGCGCTGAGCGACCTCAGGCGGCCGCGGTCTTGAGCGCGGTCGCCGCGGAGGCGTAGCCGCCTTGCGCACCGTCGACGAAGTGCACGTGGTCGGGACGAATGGCCGATGGCGTGAAGCACGTCATCATCGCCGTATCCTGCCGATGCAGCCCGTATCGCACGATGCCATCGGCGGCGGCCTCGCTGAGACGCCGCTCCAGCTCCTTGGCGAGATCCTCGGAGCAGTCGAGGATCATGCGCAGCGCATCGTCATATTTTCGGAAGTCGGAATTCTCGACGACCTGCTGCCTGTAGAGAACAGGCACGAAGCCACCCATGTTGATGCCGAAGCGCATGACGGCATAGACGAACAGCGTGCGCCCGATCACGCGGACCCAGCGCGAGACGGCCGAGCCGCGCGTGGCACGCACCTCGTAGCCCAGCCCCTGCGGCGGCCACCGCAGCGCGGGCCCGCCGGCCGGCACCGGCCGCCCGGCCTCGGGGCTCCGCTCGGTGAGCGTGATGATGTCCTCGATGGCTTTGCGATACGCCTGCGGATCCGCATTGGCGCCCGGCAGCACCAGCACTGACAGGATCAAGCCGCGCGCCGAAGGCATCTCCTCGAAGCGGCACGACAGGCCCGACAGATCGGGCTGCGCACCCGATGGCGCCGGGGAGACCGCGAACTCGCCGCGCTTCATCGCCGCCTCGGCCCAGCCCAACCCGCCGCCGGCGAACATCGCATAGGACAAATTGGCCGACGGCCCGTAGCGCGCGACGCGCACGTCGAGGCCCTGCGCACGGATGGCCGTCACGGGCACCAGCGCGACACGCATCGAAAGATCGAGATCCTCCCGCACCCAGGTCGCCGTCGCAGACAGCGCCTCGCGCGCCGCGGCGGCATCCTCCGGGCCCACCGCGAAGCTTGCGCCATCGCCGCCGAACACGAACGGGAATTCGCGCCCCTCCAGCGCGTTGGTCACCGCGGCGATGACCGCCGCTCCGGCCATGTTGACCGCCTTGTAGCGCTTGTCGGCAATCGCCTTGGTCGAATCGACGATATCGGCGGTGCCGATCAGCCAATCGTCCGGCACCGGCTTGTAGAGCCCGGGATCCATCAGCCTCGAGAAGCCGCGAAAGACCGGGATCGAAGCGTAATAGTCTGCAGAGCTGATCTTCGACATGCGAGGTCATCCGTCGGAATGCGCCTTCCATGCGGAGCTACGATCATCCCTGTCAAGCGGGTTCAGACCGGAAGCGTCAGGCGGCACGTGTTATCGTTCCGTCGGCATCGACGTGCTAGCCTTGCCTCATGAGTGCCGAGTCCCCGCCTGTCCCCCAACTCGCCGCCCGCGCCGTGCAGATCGCGGACCGCATCAATACCGCCGGTTTCGAAGGCCAGGTGCTGTCGGCCACGCCGCTCGCGGTGCGCATCGGCGAGACCGGCATCGCGGTGGTGTTCCGCTATGGCGTGGTCGTCTTCATCGGTCTGACCGTCGCCGAGGAGATCAACGTCCTGGACCAGTTGAGCCCACGGCTGTTCGGTCCGATTTCGCCGCCCGAGGAGGAATTGGCGAAGGTCCAGGTTGCCCGCGAATCCGAGGAGCCGATCCCGGTCGGCGGTCCGATCCTGGTCAAGGAGCTGTCGATCGAGCGGCTGCTGATCGTCGCCGATGCGCTGGCCAAGAGCGTGGTGCTCGGCCGCAGCGAGCGCGAGATCGCAGCCGTGTTCGACACGATCGAGCCGTTCGCGCGCGAGCTGGCCTCGCTGGGCAGGACCTCAAAGAGCCGGGTGGCGATGCTCAAGCTGCTCGGCGCGGCGCTGCTGGTGCAGCACCGCGTCTCCGGCCGCGTCGCCGTCGGCGAGAAGCCCGACGTGCTGTGGGACCGGCCCGATCTCGAACGGCTCTATGCGCGGCTCGAGGACGAGTACGAGTTGAAAGAGCGCGAGGAGACGCTCAACCGCAAGCTCGCGGTGATCGCGGAGACCGCGACCGCGCTGGCCGACATCATCGACACCAAGCGCTCGCTGCGGCTCGAGGTCATCGTCGTCATCCTGATCGCCTGCGAGATCGTGCTCGGCTTCTACGAGATCTTCGCCCGCGCCGGCCATTGACGCCAGGCGTTTGTCTACGGCGCGCGAGTCCGGGGCATTCAGCTCGGGTTCAGCCGCCGGATGGAACATTGCGGTCATGCTCGACGAGGAGCACGGGGAGCGAGTTGGATGACGAGGGCAGACCGTCGTCGTTGTTGGATGCGGGGCGCATGACGGCCGTCGCATCACTCCAGCGCGCTGACGCTCCAGGTCGCATGACGGACGCCGGGCAGCCTGCCCAGCTCCAAGACGATCCGGTCGAGCTCTGCGCTCTCCACGGCGAGCGGCACCAGCGCCGCGGTGATCTCGACAATGTCCTCGGACCGGTAGACGACATCGGTCTCCCGCACCGGATAGCTCGCCGCCTCCAGCCGCTCATCGACGGCCTCACGCAGCTCGGCCGCATGCAGCACGTCGGTGGTCACCACGATCTTGTAGTGAGCCTCCGAGGTCTTGGCATTCAGCGGGATGCGATCGATGGCGTTGACCAGCGGCCGCAGCAGCGTGTTGCCGGCGAGCACGAACAGCGTCAGCGCCAGCGACTGTGCGATCAGGTCGGCGCCGGCGCAGGCGCCGACCGCGGCCGAGGCCCACAAGGTGGCCGCCGTGTTGAGGCCGCGGACGTTCATGCCCTCCTTCATGATCGTCCCGGCGCCGAGAAAGCCGATGCCCGAGACCACATAGGCGATGATGCGCACCGCGCCGTCGGCGCCGGTCAGACGATTGCCGATGTCGACGAAGGCGGCCGCGCCGACGGCGACCAGCACGTTGGTGCGCAGGCCGGCGCTGCGCTGCCGGTATTGCCGCTCGGCACCGATCAGCGTGCCCAGCACGAAGGCCGTGAACAGGCTGACAATGGTGTCGAGGAAGTCATAGAGCTGGAAGGTGTGCAGGAATCGCATGGGCAACGGGCCGTTCGGAATCACGCGCGCGGCCGTCTCGACCGCGGACAAGGATGGTATCGGGCAGTCGGACCACCGCGCGACGGCCGCTTTCTTAGGCCGTCCTTGATCGAAATCAAATCCCAATCCCTCCTGCATCTTTTAGGCTGACATGATCAACAGGCAGATGACGTCATTGTCCGACACGCGAAGGGACTATAGTCCCGCCGTCAGGCTGGGACATGATGCCGTGAGCGCGGTGAAGCTGTCCCAGGAGCTCACCGCCGAGATCGATGCGTGGGCGGAGACCCACCAGATCACGCGCTCGGATGCCATCAGCCGGTTGCTTGAGCTGGGCCTCGGCGTCGCTCCGCCGCCGCGACCGCGCCGCCTGCGAATGGATGATCCCGCGGCCATCGAGCAACGCACCATCAGCCTGATCGACCAGATGCTGGATCCGACGTTGCCCCCAGACGAGCGCGAACGCCGCATTCGGCGCCTGATCGAAGGGCCGCCGGAGTTTGCCCGCGAGCGCATCGACCTGCCCAAGCCGGCCAAGTGACGATCAGGCCGCGGCGTGCGCCGCCACCGCCTCGTAGATGTCGTCCTCTTGCGCGGTATGCATGCGCACCAGCGTCTCGATCGCCTCGATGACGCGCTGCGCGTCGCGGATCAGATAGCGGTCGACGTGCTCGGAAGGCAGGTCTTCGACGAGGCGGCCGAGCAGGCGCGCCAGATGCAGGATCTCGCGATGCGCCCGGCTCATCGCCGACAGGCCGTGGCTCTCCTGCAGCAGCCGCGCGAGCTTGGGATAGACCGAGCCCTCGTCGTCGCGCTCATGGGCGACGACCTTGTCCTGGACCAGGCCGTTCGCCTCCATGATCAGCGCCACCGCGTTCTCGGGCGAGGCCTCGTCGAGCGCATCGACGATCCCGCGCAGCCGGTCGAGGCCGCGCAGCAGCGCCTGGTGGTCATGCCGCAGCCCGCGACCGTCCTCGGCCGTGATCTGCCCGGCCTTGCCGCGGCCGGCCGGCAGCAGCACGCGCAGCGCGTTGAGGATCACGGCGACATCAATCGCCTCCTGCACCAGGGCGGCCGGCACCGGCTGCAGCAGTCCGAATGCCGCCGCGCCCATCGCGATGAACGACAGCCCCATGCCGGCGAAGATGCTCTCCAGCGCGATCCGCCGCGCGCGCTGCGCGATGACGATCGCCTCGCCGACGCGGTCGAGACGATCGGCCAGGATGACGACGTCGGCGGCTTCCGACGAGGCGCTGGCGCCACGAGCCCCGAGGGCAATGCCGACGTCGGCCGAGGCCAGCGCGGGGGCATCGTTGATGCCGTCGCCGACCATGATGGTCGGATGCAGCCGCTGCTCGGTCTTGACCGCCTCCACCTTGTCGGCCGGAACGCGGTCGGCGAGCACGGCATCGAGGTCGAGCGCGGCGCCGATCGCCTGCGCAGCCGCTGCGCGGTCGCCGGTCACCATCACCATGCGGGCGATGCCGGCGTGGCGCAGCCAGCGGATCGCGCGCGGCGTGTCGGCGCGCAGTTCGTCCGCCAGCAGCAGCGCGCCGATCAGCCGCCCCTCCACCGCGACGAAGACGATCAGGGCGGAGCGCCAGGAGGCGCGGCGGATGGCGCGGGCGGCCCAGGGCGGCGGCGTGCGGGAGCCAAGCACCAGATCACGCGAGCCGGCGATGACGGCGCGGCCATCGATGAGACCTTCCAGGCCGGAGCCCATCGTCTCCCGGACCTGCGCTGGCACCTTCAGCTTCAGCCCCCGCGCCTGGCCGGCCTGCACGATCGCGTGGGCCACCACATGATGCGAGGCCTGCTCCAGCGACGCGCAGAGCAGCAGCACGTCGTCCGCATCCTCGCCCGGCGCCGCATCGACCGACAACAGCCGCGCGCCGCCGACGGTCAGCGTGCCCGTCTTGTCGAACAGCACGGTGTGCGCGCGCGCGAGCGCTTCGAGCTTGCCACCGCCCTTGACCAGGATGCCGCTGCGGGCGGCCTGAGCCACGCCGGCGATGAAGGCGACGGGCGCCGCCAGGATCAGCGGACAGGGCGTCGCCGCGACGAGCACAGCGAGGCTGCGGATCAGATCGCCCGAGGCGACATAGGCCGCGCCGGCGATGATGAGGCTGACCGGCAGGAAGATCAGCGCGTAACGGTCGGCCAGCCGCACGAACGGCGCCTTGGCGGTCTGCGCGGCCGTGACCAGCTTGACGATGCCGGCATAGGTGCTTTCTCCCGCCGTCGCCGTGACCGACATCTCGAACGTGTCGCCCGCATTCACCGAGCCGGACAGGATCGCCATGCCGCGCGTTTTCGTCACCGGGATCGGCTCTCCGGTCAGCGCGGATTCATCGACCACCGCCAACGCCGCCTCGACCACGCCATCGACCGGCACGATCTCGCCGGCCCGGACCATCAGGCGATCGCCGACGAGCACGGCAGCGATGGGAACGTTGTCGATGTCGTCGCCGCAACGGCGATGCGCCTCGCGCGGCGCGCGATCGACCAGCGCGCGCAGATCATGCTCGGCGCGGGCGACCGCGATATCCTCGAGCACGTTGCCGCCGGAATACATCAGCGCCACCACCGCGCCGGCCAATGGCTCGCCAAGCACAATCGCCGCGCTCATGGAGACCAGGGCGATGGCGTCGACCCCGATGCGGCCGGCGAGAACGTCGCGGATGATCGAGACGATGAGGCCGGCGATGACGGGAACGGTTGAGGCCGTGAAGGCGATCCCGGCGAGGTCGGAGCGGCCGAGCAGATACGCGACGCCGCCCGCGGCGAGGCCGCTCACCGCGATTGCAACGAGGGTCCACCGCAGGATGCGCTCGAACATGGGATGCCGGTTTCCGGATTGCGGCGCCACTATCGCCGCTGCCGCCCCCGGTGCGCTTGAGCGAAATCAACCCGCTCAGGCGGTATTGCCGGCGTCCACCGTCAGCACCGTGCCGGTGACGTTGCGACCGCCGTCGCCGAGCAGATACTCGACCATCGCGGCGACGTCCTCGGTCTCCGGCAGCCGGCGCAGCGCGCTACGCCCGGCGATGCGGTTCTGCTGCTCCGCGTCCATGCTCTGGGTCAGCTCGGTCGCGATGAATCCCGGCGCGATCGCGTTCACGGTGATGCCGACCTTGCCGACCTCGCGAGCCAGCGAGCGGGTGAAGCCATTCGCGGCCGCCTTCGTCGCGCCATACACGGAGAGGCCGTTGTAGCCGGTCGAGGCGATGATCGAGGAAATGTTGATCACGCGCCCCTCGCCCGCCGCCATCATGTGGCGCACGACGTATTTTGTGAGGACCATCGGCGCCAGCACGTTGAGCCGCACCAGCGCCTCGATCTCCGAATTGTGCATGGTCGCGAGCAGCCCCTCGGTGCCGATGCCGGCATTGTTGACCAGGCCATAGATCGGACCGAAGGCATCGCGCACCGACTTCACGAACGCCGGGATGGCGTCGGTGGCGCTGAGGTCGCAGGCCTGGAAATGAATGCCGCCGCTGCTGGCACTGAACTCGGCCATGGCGGCGCGCAGTTCCCCGCTCTCGCGGCGCGCGACGGCGATGACATCGTAGCCGGCGCCGGCCAGCCTGCGCGCAATGGCCAGTCCGATGCCGCGGCTGCCGCCGGTGACGAGAACGTTACGCATCGGTACGCGCCAGTTTGCCAGCGGGGGTGACGTCGAGCGCCGGCACGAAGCGGATCATCGCGGGCACCTTGTGCGCGGCGAGCCGTTCGCGGCATTGGCTGAGGATCTCGTGACGGACGACATCCGCCCGCGCCGGATCGGCCTCCGCCGTCAGCACGACCTCGGCGACGACGATGCCGCCGGTGATCGGGCTGCGCCGTGACTTGGCCCGCGACATCCGGACCTCCGGATGACCGTTGATCACCGCCTCGATCTCCTCGGGATGCACCTTGAGCCCGCCGACATTGATGATGCCGTTGCGCCTGCCGACGAAGTAGTAGCGGTCGCCGCGCAGCTCCACCATGTCGCCGGTGTCGACATAGCCGTCGCCGTCGGTGATCGCGGCGGCCGCACGCCCGACATAGGCATGTGCCGCGCGGCGCGAACGGATGCGCAGCGAGCCGTCGACCACCTTCATGTCGACCGCACCGCGTCCCTCGCCCAACAGCGCGGCCGGAAATCCTTCCAGCCCGTCATTGACGGCAAAGCCGACGCCGGCTTCGGTCGAGGCATAGGCGTGACCGACCGAGGCATTCGGAAACGCCTGCTTCAAGCCGTCGAGCACGGCCTGGTCGGCGATCTCGCCTGAGAGCCGCACACAACGCGGCGCAAAGCTTGCGACCGAGCCGCTCATCAGCAGCTTGCGCCAATGCGACGGCGTCCCTGAGATGTGGGTGACGCCGCGCGCGTTGAGACGCGCGACATGATCAGCCAGCGCCTCGCCGGGGTCGGACAGCACCATGGAGCCGCCGCCGACGATCGCACGCAGGAAAATCTGCAGCCCTCCGTAGCGCCGGATGTCGTAGAACGTGGCCCAGACCGGCAGCGCATCACCGGGAACAGGGCGGTCGCCGATGATGGCGCCACACAGGCCCTCGAGCGTATGGCCAACGATCTTGGGCACGCCTGATGTGCCGGAAGTCAGCATCAGCCATTCGGTGGCACGCACGGTCTGCGCGAGACGTGGGGCAGGCTGCGGCAGAGCGACAGGGATGACGAGATCGATGCCGCATTTGTTGAAACGCGCCGGCTCATCGGTCACGACCGCATCGATCTCCGCATCGGCGATCAGGCTCGGGAGATGCTCGCTTTTGAGATCCGGCGGGCACATCAGCATGCGCCGGGCCACGCCGTCGATTTCGATCAGCGCGAGCCCTGCCAGCAGCTGGCCCGAGGTCGCGAGCAGGACGGAGCGGCCATCGAGTTCGCCGCTGCGGCCGCCGACGCAGCTCTGTGTCGTGAGCTGCGCGAGCGCTACGACGTGCCGCGGATCGGAGATCGTCCGTTCCGTCAGCGCCGTCCCGAGATGATCGCGCAGCGCGAAGACTTCACGCGGGGACATTCTCGTAAGCCGCAATGAAGTCGCCGATCGTGTTGGGGAAGGTGACCTCTTCAGACAGCGTGAAGGGATCGACGCCGAGATCATCCTCGAGCCGCGCCACGAGAATGGCAAAGGCGAGCGAGTCGAAGCCGGTCTCATGCAGGCTCAGTTCATCCGTCAGCGGCGGCAGCTTGACCTTCTGCTCCTCCGCGATCTGCTTGATGGCTGCAATGATCCTCAACCGTACCGACATGGGTCAATCCACTTGCTGTTCAAAACGATGCAACCGACGATACGGGGCGATGGTGAAGGAACCCGGTATTTGCCCGGAGGTTTCGAGGGCGTTGGTAAATGCACATCGTCGCCTATGATTAAACTTGTCTACAAACGGACCCCGCCGGCGACGACCCGCGCATAACCTTCGGAGTCGAGCGCGCGATAGGCACCGGTCGCGGCCTCACGTAGATAGATCGGATCGGACACACGCGACGGATCGAATCCGTCGCGCATCAGATCCTGCTTCTTTTGCTTGAATGTCTCGGTCGCCTGCAGCGACGGCGTGAGGCGCAGCGCGACGGGCTGCGCATAGGCCGGCAGCCGGCGCGCGAGCTCCGCCGAGAGCGCCTCGAGATCAAAATCCTCGTTGACCACGAGCGCTGCCATACCGGCGCGCCCGTCGGTGCCGGGTACGACAATTCCATAGGTCGAGGCTTCCACAACACCCGGGCATTGCAGGATCGCTTCGTTGACCTCGCTGGTCGCGACGTTCTCGCCTTTCCAACGATAGGTGTCGCCGACGCGGTCGACGAAGTAGAAGAAGCCTTGCTCGTCCTGGCGCATCAGATCGCCAGTGCGGAACCACGCATCGCCCTTGGCCCGCACGCCGCGGAGGACCTTCTTCTCGGTCTCGGCCGTGTCGGTATAGCCCTCGAAGCGGCCGCCGCCTTCATCCGCGGTGCCGATGCGCCCCACGGCTTCGCCGATCTCGCCACGCGCGCATGGGATGCACAGCCCGTCGGCTCCGCGCAGCGGCGTGCGCTGGTCGGCATCGAGCTTGATGATGTCAGCCGGAAAGCGATGCGCGAGCAGCGACGGCACCCGGCCGATCGAACCCACCCGTCCCTCGACATTGTAGAGCGAGAAGTTGCCTTCCGTGGCGGCGTAGAACTCCAGCACCTCAGGGATTGCGAAGCGCGACTGGAAGGCCTCCCAGACATCGCCGCGCAGGCCGTTGCCGCATGCAAGCCGCAGCCGATGCGCGCGCTCGAACTCGGACGGCTCGGCCGCGAGCAGATAGCGGCAGAGTTCGCCAATATATTGCACCAGCGTGCAGTCGGTGCGGACGATGTCGCGCCAGAAGTTTCGCGCCGAGAATTTTTCCGCGAGCACGGCCGCACCGCCCGCGCGCAACATGCTGCACGGCGCGACGATGCCGCCGACGGAATGATAGACCGGCAGGCAATCATAAAGCCGGTCATCCGAAGTGGCGCCGGTCAGACCGGCGAACCAGCCGCCCCAATTCATGATACGGCGATGGCTGATGCTGGCGGCCTTGGGCAGGCCGGTCGTGCCGGAGGTGTAGATCAGCAGCGCACGGTCGTTGATGGTGACGGCCGGACGCGCGGCGGACGGAAGCGGATGGCCGTCCGTTTCGGCAAGAACGGCTGTCAGCTCGTGCTCGGTCCAGACCCGCGGCGATGCTCCGATCCCCGGCTGCGCGCCGGCGAAGGTCTCGCGAAACGCGTTGGCGACGATAATGTGCGGCGGCTTCGCCACCGTGATGCAATGGGCGAGCGATGATCCCACCAGATTGGTGTTGATCAGCGCGACCACGCCGCCGACGCGGCTGATGCCGAGCCACGCCGCGAGATAGTCCGGCCGGCTGGGCATCATCAGCGCGACGGTGTCGCCGGACCGGATGCGCTGCGCCAGCGCCCAGCGGGCGTATTGGTTGATGCGAGCCGCGAGCTGGCCGTAGGTGAAGGTCTCGCGGTCGGAGATCAGCGCCGGCTTCTCGGGCTGCTTGGCGGCCCAGTCGTCGACGATATCGGCAAACAGCCGCGCGGGCTCCGCCTCGATCCGTGCGGTCAGCTCGATCGCCTTCAGCCAGATCTTCGCCGTCGACGGACGCCGGACGGGCGTCGTGAGTTCCGCAGAGTTGCTCGCGCGCTCGGAGTTCATGCCTGCCACCGCCTCAGATCCCCGGTCCTTATAAGTCGCCAGGACTGACCAGGTGTTAAGCAGCAGGGTTAACCTCCGAAGAGTCGGGCGTGGTTGATGCGAATGCGATCCTTTACGAAGTTCTCGGAAATACCGGTTAGTCTCCCACTCCCAAACCATGCCAACGCGAAGGCCGGCATGCCCAAGGACACGACGATCACACGACGTGCACTGCTGCGCTGCATCGCCTGGAGCAGCGCTGCGGCCATCTCTCCGGCGGCGGCGATCGCCGGGCCCGAGGCGCCCTATCCCGCGCGCCCGGTCACCTGGGTCATTCCGTTCGCGCCCGGCGGGGCCACCGGCCGGCTGTCGCTGCTGATCTGCGATCGGCTGTCGCGCCGGCTCGGCCAGCCCTTCGTGCTCGACCACCGGCCCGGCGCCGGCGGCGCCGTGGCGACCAAGAGCGTCGCGACCGCCGCCCCTGACGGCTACACGATCCTCGCCACCTCCACCGCCAACATCATCACCGCCTCCAGCGGCGCCCCGCCCGCCCCCGACGAGGATCTCATTCCGGTCGCCGGCATGGCCCGCATGCCGCTGCTGCTGCTGGTCAGCAAGCAGCTGCCGGTGAAGACGCTGCCCGAATTCCTCGCCTATGCCCGCGCCAATCCCGGCAAGCTCAGCGTCGGCTCGGCCGGCCCGAGCACGATCCAGATGCTGTCGGCCGAGCTGTTCCGGACGCTGGCGGGCGTCAGCTGGTCCATCGTGCACTATCGCGGCTCGGGACCGGCGCTGCTGGACCTCGCCTCCGGCCACATCCATGCGATGTTCGACAACACCGCCTCCGCCGTCGACCTGCTGCGCAGCGGCAAGGTCCGGGCGCTGGCGGTGTCGACGCGCGAACGCGCCGCGGCCTTCCCCGACCTGCCGCCGGTCGCCGACGTGCTGCCGGCATTCGAGACCTCCGGCTTCTACGGCGTCGCGGTGCCGCGCGGCACGCCGAAGCCGATCGTCGACCTGCTCAACCGCGAGATCAACGACGCGCTCGCCGATCCCGAGATCATCCAGCACTTCGCCGAGATCGGCGCGACGCCGCTCGCCGGCGACACCGGCGTCTATGCTGCGACCTACCACGCCGAGATCATGCACTGGCGCAAGCTGATGCCGCAGGCGAGCGCGAAGAACTGATCTTCGCGCCCGCATCTCTCGTCCTCAGCCCGCCACGCCCTGCAGCACCAGCCGGTTGAGCCGGGCGGCGAACGCGGCCGGATCCTCGGGCAGCTCGCCGTCGAGGATCTGCGCCTGCTCCAGCAGCAGGAACGACATGTCGTCGACCTTGTCCTTGTCGGCCGCCGCCTTGGCGATCGCCACCACCAGCGGATGGCGCAGGTTGATCTCCAGGATCGGCTTGGTGCGGGCGCCGCGCGCCTGCTGCGACAGGATCCGCTCCAGCTCGCGGTCCGGCCCATGGCTGCCGGCGACCAGGCACGAGGCGCTGGTGGTGAGCCGGGTCGAGACCTTCACGTCGGTGACGCGATCGCCGAGGCTCGCCTTGATCAGCGCCACCGTGTTGGCCTCGTCGGCCTGAGGCTTCTCCGCCTCCTCGGCCTTCTGCTCCTCGGTGACCGGGATGGACTCGAAGTTGATGTCGCCCTGGCTCAGCGACTTCAGCGGCTTGCCGTCGAACTCCAGCCGCGCCGAGGTCCAGAACGCATCGACCGGATCGGTCAGCAGCAACACCTCGATGCCGCGCGCCTTGGCGGCCTCAAGCCGCGGGTTGGACTTCAGCCGCTCCAGGCTGTCGCCGACCAGGAAGTAGATCTCGGTCTGGTTCTCCTTGAGGCCCTCGACATACTGTTTCAGCGAGCGCCGCTCGCCCGTGGTCGTGGTGAAGCGCGACAGCGCCAGCAGCTTGTCGCGGCGCTCGAAGTCCTCGTACAGCCCTTCCTTGATCACGGCCGCAAAGGCGTCCCAGATCTTGTCGAAATTCTCCGCGTCCTTCTCGGCGAGCTGCTCCAGCTCGCTGATCACGCGCGTGGTCACGGCTTTCCGGATCTGCGCCAGCTGCGGATTGTTCTGCAGCATCTCGCGCGAGATGTTGAGCGGCAGGTCCTCGCTGTCGATCACGCCGCGGATGAAGCGCAAGTAAGCCGGCAGCAGGTCGGCATCGTCGGTGATGAAGACCCGGCGGACATAGAGCTTGACCTTGCCCTTGCGCGCCGGCTCGAACAGGTCGAACGGCTTGGTCGAAGGCGCGAACAGCAGCACGGCGTAGGAATAGCGGCCCTCGGCGCGGTAGTGCAATGTCATCGCCGGGTCGTCGAAGGCGTTGGCGATCGACTTGTAGGCGGTCTTGTAGTCCTCAGGCGTCAGCTCCGACTTGGAGCGCTGCCACAGCGCGCTGGCCGAATTGATCTGGCGCGGCTCGCCCTCGGCGGCGACCAGCATGATCGGAAACTGGATGTTGTCGGAGTACGCGGTGACGATGCGCTCGATCTCGTAGGTCTCGAGATATTTCTTGGCGTCGTCCTTGAGGTGCAGCACGATCTCGGTGCCGCGCGCCACGCGGCTAGCCTCCTCCTCGGAGGCCGGCGCGACCTCGAAGCCGGCGCCGCCGGTCGAGGTCCAGGTCCAGACCTCGCTGCCGCCGGCACGGCGGCTGATCACGGTGATGCGGTCGGCGACCATGAAGGCCGAGTAGAAGCCGACGCCGAACTGGCCGATCAGGCCGGTGCCGTCCTTGGCCTCGGACAGCTTCTGCACGAACGCCTTGGTGCCGGAGCGCGCGATGGTGCCGAGATGGTCGATCAGCTCCTGGCGGTCCATGCCGATGCCGCTGTCGGCGATCGTGAGCGTGCTGGCGTCCTTGTTCGGAATGATGCGGATCTGCGGCGGCTCGCCCTCGCCGATCAGCTCGGGCCTGGCGATCGCCTCATAGCGGAGCTTGTCACAGGCGTCGGAGGCATTGGAGATCAGCTCGCGAAGGAAAATATCGGTCTCGGAATAGACCGAGTGCACCATCAGATGCAGCAGCTCGGAGACTTCGGCCTGAAATGGATGGGATACGGTGGCGGTGTCGGTCATCGTCATGCGTCTTCCCGGAAGCAATCGCGGTTGAGGAGAGACCGTCGATATAGCGCTGACGCCGCCGTGATCAAGAGTTTGGGAGAGGGGTGGTCGGATCGGAGGCCGAGCGGCACGCTTGGCCTCCCTGGGGGAGAGCTTGTGCCCGGCTCCATCGGCACGAGCGGTGCGCTCCCTCTCCCCGTTCTTCACGGGGAGAGGGGCAGCTCCGCGGGTGGTGCTTGCCGCCGAGCTCGGATGCTTCCCCGTTGCCGAAGAGAGAAGTGCGAGGTCCCCAACAGAAATGCGCAGGAAGGGGGGCACGTCTCTTCCGCTTAGACCTCCCGTGCGGCTGCCCCTCACCCCGACCCTCTCCCCGTGAAGAACGGGGAGAGGGAGCGCACCTTCCGTGCGGTTGGCGGAGAGGCAACACAGTTGACATGGATCAATGACCGAACTCGCGGAGCCGGCGCATGTTGTCCGATACGCCTGATGCGCCGGGCTTATTATTTGTTGCATATGCAACAAATTTATCACCGCACCGGGCACATTCATTGTGACAACATCATAATGTCACCTCAGCTTCACTGAAGCCATCTACGGCTCGATCCCGTTCCACCAAGCCACGGGGATTCGCATGCCGCGCTACTACAAAGTCCTGCAGACGCAGCGCTTCGACGACTATCGCTACTATCATCAGAGCCGGATCAATCAGACGCTGCACCTGATCAGCGCCGTGATCTTCCTCGTCGCCTACGCGCTGCTGTTCAAGGACCCGGCGATGGCCGGGCTGGTCGGCTGGCTGGCGATGCTGACGCGCCAGGCTGGGCACTTCTTCTTCGAGCCGAACGGCTACGACCACGTCAACGACGTCACCAACGACTACAAGGAAGCGGTCAAGGTCGGCTACAATCAGAGCCGCAAGATCGCGCTGCTGACGGTGTGGGGCCTGGTGCCGGTCGCGCTGTTCGCCTTCCCCACGCTGTTCGGCCTGTTCGACCCGCCGGTGACCCGCACGGACTTCATCCGCCACGTCGGCGTGCTGTGGCTCGCCGTCGGCATCGGCGGCGGCCTGTTTCGCGTGATCCAGCTGTTCGCGACGCAGGACGTCTCGACCGGCCTGATCTGGGCGTTCAAGGTGCTGACCGACCCGTTCCACAACATCGCGCTGTACTGGAAGTCGCCGCTGGCGCTGCTGCGCGGCGAACTGATCGACCCGACCATCAAGGACGCCTCGCATTGGGGCGCGGCGGAGGACGACGACGCCGAGGAGGCCGCGCATCTCACCTGATGTGCCTCTCGCGCTTCCACCGCCCGCCGCGCGGGCGGTGGAACCAGCTGCGACCATCAACAACATGGAACGACTCTTCCGCTGCGCCGTTGCGGCCTCAGTGCTGGTGGCCTTCAGGAGCTTTCCATGTGTGACTACAGCCTCCATACTGTCGCTTCCCGTGATGCCAAGATCGACGACGTGCTGGTCTCCTGTCGCTTTCCCGGCACGGAGACCCGCGGCTTCTGCACCAAGAACGATCCGTTGACCGCTGTCTGCCTGCGGCCCGGCACCGAGCTGGCCTTCGAAGGCGACGTCCGCATCAAGGGCTTCTTCTTCCGCCGCAAGGTCGGCGCGCAGCTCGCCCGTTTCCGCCAGGTCGACACCAACAAGCCGACCGAGCATCACGACGCGCTCGAATTCGCCAACGGCCGCATCGTCAAGGTCACCGACCTCGCCGCCGGCCAGCGCGCCCGCGTGCTGCAGATGCCGGCCGATCCCGCCAGCAAGCGGACGGCGACGCCGGTCACGATCGAACTGCGCGCGACGCAGCTCTGAGAGCCCGGACATCATCGACGGCTGCGCCACGGCGCCGCCGTCCCCGATCGGCAGCCGAGAACCCGACCGCTCGCTGACAGCCATTCGGTTGCTGGCCGAAAGCTTGCCCACGTCGCATCCGCGCGCGCTGTGCTCCGCATGCGCTGCTCCGAACATCGTCATCATCAGAACTGATCCGCATGCGTAGGCGCGTTCCCGCGGCACATGCGATGCCCGGGTGGTGCGGCCGTCATCCCTCTCAGATGCAGAGGGCGCGGGGAAGGCCGGGTGCTGACCACGGCCCATGGCCCGCCTGCAACAAGGAAAGCAGGCGGCAGTCACCACAGGTCGGGCCACCAAGCGGCCTCCCCCGCGCAATGGTTTTACGGTGTCCTTCGTGCTCTCCCTGGGGATCGGCGTTCTTGCCCCCATCGCCCGCGTGTGCCGTCAAGCAACGACCGCGGACTTGACCTCAGCGTCGAGAGGCCAGGACCACACGACTTCGCCGTCCGCGTCGGCCTGTGCTCGTCTGGCACAGCCGTCACGTCCATCGCAGCCCACCTCACGTTCGTGACGACGCGTCCGTCCCTCTGCTCGAGGCGGGATGGAGGGAGATAAACATGATTTCGGAAAAGAAGCAAGGTAAATTTCGGTAAGAACGAATTTGATCCGCGTCGTATTCGACGCCGATATTGTGCGAGGTGCGCCCCCGGAGGGCGGTGCGCTCCCCTCCCCCTTGCGGGGAGGGGTTGGGGGTGGGGGTCTCCGGGCGATGAGCTTTGTTGGGACGCACCGGCTCAAAAGCGATCGCGCTTTATCGACAGACTGCCGGTGGGGACCCCCACCCCCGACCCCTCCCCGCAAGGGGGAGGGGAGCGGAGCGGCGGGCGTGGCCTAATCCGGCAAATTGGTGAACTTCGGGCGCCAGACGCCGAGGATGACGTTGACCGTGGCGACGCCGAGCATCACCCAGATGGCGCCCTGTTCGGTGCCGAAATTTGGCGCCAGCGTCGCTGGGTCGATCTGGCCGGCGACGGCGCGGGCGGCTTCTTCAGCGGCCTCCTGCATCGGGCCCTGCACGGCGGCGAAGCCCCATTCGAAGACGAGGATGCCGGAGGCGAGCTTGGCCAGCGCCCAGCCGGCGCTGTGCAGGGCGCGGTTGATGGCGATGGCGAGCAGGCCCGCGACCAAAGTGAGGCCGAGCGAGGGGAAGAACACGTAGTTGACGATGGCCCCCATCGCCGCGCGCATCTCGGCATAATGCGACAGCGACACCGAGGGCTGCGGGATCAGGCCGAGCAGCACGACCAGGCAGGCCATGGCGCCCATCATGCCGATCGCGCCCATCGTATGCAGGAACTTCATCAGCCGTCGCATGGCGTTCCCCCTGGAGCGGCGTGGACCGAATGCATGTGGACTGCCGGCGGAGAGCACGCATCGCGCGCCCTGCCTGGGTGTCCGCGTCAGCCGGAGCGCGCCGGGCGAATCCCAGCAGCTTAAACGAACGGCGCGAAACCGCGGATCAATTCGCAGCAGCTACCAATGCCGCGTTCCCGGCGCGCCCTTGAACGGACCGACCACGCGCGACGTGATCCAGCCGCCATAGAAGTCGCCTTCTTGCGCTGCAACACGCTCCTCGCCGACGAAGCAGGCATCGACGCGGGACGCGTAGAACGCCAGATGTCGCGCGATCGGCGTGAAGGATGCGGTCGGCTGCTCGTAACTCCACGCCGCCTGCTCGGAGATGCGGCCATCGACATCCAGCGTCCAATATCCGGCAAAGCCCTTGAACTCGCAGAAGGAGCGGCCAGGCGCGCGGCGCAGCCACTGCATCGCAACGTGGTGCGGCGGGATGTAGTAGACCGGCGGGTGGCTGGTCTCGAGCACGCGATAGCCGTCTTGCGTGTCGGCGATCGTGACGCCGGCGAATTCGACGCGCAGCCTCGCCGTGCAACGCTCCAGTCGCGGTGGCCGCGGATAGTCCCACACCGATTCCTGTCCTGGTCCTGGCGCGATACGCTGCATTCCGATCCCTCCGCATGCGGACCAGCCCGCATGGCCGGCCGGCGACATCGGGATCAGAACGACGCTGGCGTCAGCAGGGATCAGCGTGCATCAGCTGCTGGACCTGGATCGCACCGGCTCGGGGCTCTTCGAGGTCAGGTCGGCTCCCGGCGCGCGCTCGATCCGGTACAGCTGGACATAGCTGCCGCGATACAGCGGCGACAATCCGGCGACCGTCGGCTGGCGTCGCGGCGGACCGATGAGAAGCACATCGTCGAAATCAGACCGCCAGCGATCCAGATAGGATGGCGGCGGCCCGTCGGACACCAGATCCGGCGCGCGCAGCCATCGCCATTCGACCGGCTCTCCCAGCGGCTCGGCGAGTTGATCGAACGGCGCGCGCACGATGACCGGCTGCATCGCCGGATGCGCGAACATCAGGGGCCAGAAGGCGCGGCGCTCGATCACGAGCAGGGCCGCCAGATGCGTATCGACCCGATGGACACCGGGCAAGGTCCGCTCGGTTCGGCTGCCGTCGTCGATCCCCTCCAGCTCGCCATTGGTCGCGAGCACGCGCGTTCCCGGCTGCACTTGCGCGATCGCCGCACGCAATTCGGCGAGATCATCACGATGATCGATCCAGCCTGCGCCGACATCGACACAGCGCAGGATCGTAAGCGCCCCGAGCACGAGCCCGGCATACGCAGCGCCGCGTCGGCTGAGCCGCGGTTGCAGCCCGGCGAACAGCAGCAGGCCCATCATCGTGGCAATCCGGAAATCGATATAGACGCCGTTGATGGCCTTCGCGGGGGCGATGACGAAGCCGAGCAGCAGCGCGCAAAGCGCGAGCAAGAGACCGGGAGCGAGTTCGATCTGTCTGCGGATCAGGACCAGCAGCGACAGCACGGCGCAGGCGGTGAGAAGCGTCAGCCCGGTGCTGGTGGTCATGAACGGAGCAAAGATCCACCACAGCTTCGGCTGCCACAGCCAGGGGCCGGGCCGCGCGCCGGCTTCGCCGAGCGGGCCGAGCGCATAGAGCGTCAGCGCGGGCATGACCGACAGCGCGAGCGCCGCGGCTGTGAGTCCGAGCTCTCGCGGCAGGCCCGTCGACCCGCGCAGCCGCCACAGCCGCTCGGCTTCGGCCGCGCCGACGATCACGGCGAAGAAGACGAGGCCGAGGATGTGCGACAGGAAGGTCGCCGTCGCCGCGAGCATGCCCCAGGCCGTCAGCAGCCACCAATCGCCACGTCGGCGCAGCATCAGCCAGCCGGCGGCGCCGCCGAGCGCCAGCCCGAGCGACATCTGGAAGTTCATGAAGCCGAGCAGGAAGACGCCGTTATAGGCGATGACGCCGGCGGCCAGCGGCCACAAGGACAAGCGACCGAACGCGGCGCGATGATAGGCCACGACGCCGGCGAGCGGCGCGAACAGGCTGAGCGCAAGCAGAATGCGGCCGCCGACATGAACGTCGGTGAAACGCAACAGCGCCGTGCCGATCAGGTCCATGCCGAGATTGGGCAGGATGCGCCAGTTCGGCTGGTACATCTGCGACAGCACGGGATCATCGGGATGCGCCAGCACGAACAGGCGCGCGAGGTGATTGGGATAGTCGAGCACCGGCGGCACGTCGACCAGCAGGAACGGGGTCGCGAGCACGATTGCGAGCAGGAGCGCCAGGACGAGCCAGAGGCGAGGAAGGGAGCGCGTCGTGGCAGCTGACGGAGGCTGCGGAGCCGCGCCGGCTTCGACAGGCAGCCCGGGTCGATCCTGCGCGGAAAGGCCGGCGAACGACCAGAACGGTTGCAGACGCATCGAGGTACCCACTCCCACCGGGATACTTCGATACCATCCGATCTCAGACGGCAAGGCAGCGGCGACGCAGCCTTATGGTTGTACCTAATGCCCCGTTAAATTACGGGGGCTGAGCCACTCAGGCGATGGCCTGGAGATAGCGCGCCACCGAGCGGTCGAAGGCCGCCTTGCCGTCGCTGGCCACGTTCTTCTGCCACCACGCGCCATAGATGCGATCAAAGGCGAGCGGCGCGACCGCGTCGGCGATGCGGCGCACGGCGGCGGCGCCGAGCGGGATGTAGTTCGGATAGGAATACATGAAGCTGACGTGGCGGCGGTCCATCGCGACCATCGCGATGTCGCCGGCGAACAGCGCCCCCTTGCCTGCCGCGCCCGCGCGCCAATGCAGCATGGTGGCGCCGGCGAAATGCCCGCCGGTGCGCAGCAGCACCACATCGTCGGAAATGGCGATGCGATCGCCGGTCCACGGCACGATCGCCGGATGCGGCCGGGTGACGAAGGCGCGGTCGTCGCCATGAAGATAGATCGGGATGTTGCCGAACGCCTCGCTCCAATCGGCGACGGCGCCATAATAGTGCGGATGCGACACCGCGATGGCCTTGAGGCCGCCGAGGCTGCGGACATGCGCAATGGCCGCATCGGTCGCCAGCGGGATGCAATCCCACATCACGCAGCCGTCGCGCTCGGGGATCAGCAGCGCGCGCTGGCCGATCGCAAAGCCGGGGTCCAGAGCGAGGCCGGTCAGGCCGTCATCGTCGCGCCAGACGAGCTGATGTTTCGCGGCGAGTTCGTCCCGGCTGAGGAAGCGCTGGCCGTTCCAGTTCACATATTGCCGTTCGTCCTCGCAGACCACGCAGGCCTGCGGCGGCGCCGGCGTATCGGCGAACTGCGCGCCGCATTGAAAGCAGGTCCAGAGCGGCATCGATCACCTCGTGAGGTTGCAAGGAGTGAAGCATAGCATGGCGGCCGCGCGTCGGCATGGTCGCGCACCGGTTCCTGATGGCCTATCGTCCGCCCGTTCAGACCAGGAGCCCCGGGACATGCCGACCACGCCGCGCCGCGCCTTCGTTCACCGCCTGCCAATGCGCAGCCCCGATGATGTCGGCGCGCTCGAATCTGCCATTGCGCAAGGCACGATCGATCCCGCCGGCATCGTCGCCATTCTCGGCAAGACCGAGGGCAACGGCTGCGTCAATGATTTCACCCGTGCCTTCGCCGTGCGCTCGCTCGAGGCGCTGCTTGGCCGCTACCTCGCCGCCGATGCGCTGCGCGAGATCGCGATGGTGATGTCCGGCGGCACCGAGGGCGCGCTGTCACCGCACATGATCGTGTTCGAGGCGCGCCGGGACAGCGGCGCGTCCGACGAGCCGCGGCGGTTTGCGACCTCGCTCGCGCTCGGGCGCGCGCGGACAAGCGTGCTGGCGAGCGAGCATCTCGGCCGCATGCGGCAGGTGGAGCTGGTCGCCGAGGGCGTGCGCGCGGCAATGGCCGACGCCGGCATCCGCGACGCCGCCGACGTCCACTACGTGCAGGTCAAGTGCCCGCTGCTGACGATGGAGCGGATCGAGGCGGCGGAGGCGCGCGGCGCCCGCACCGCCGTTCGCGACACGCTGAAGTCGATGGGATTTTCCCGTGGCGCCTCGGCGCTGGGCGTGGCCGTCGCGCTCGGCGAGCTTGAGCTGGCCGAGCTGTCCGATGCCATGATCTGTTCCGATTTCTCGCGCTTCAGCCGGCGCGCTGCGACCTCCGGCGGCGTCGAACTGCTCGACCACGAGATCATGGTCGCCGGCATGTCGGCCGACTGGCGCGGGCCGCTCGCGATCGATCATGGCGTGATGGCGGATGCGATCGACATCGAGCCGGCGCGGCAGGCGCTCGCGCGGCTCGGGCTCGGCGTGGCCGGCCAGGTCCCGGCCGGCGAGCGCGGCCGCATCGCAGCGGTGCTCGCCAAGGCAGAAGCGGCGCAAGGCGGCCGGGTCCGCGGCCAGCGGCACACCATGCTGGACGACAGCGACGTCTCCTCGACCCGGCATGCCCGGGCCTTTGTCGGCGGCGCGCTCGCCGGCCTGTTTGGCTTCACCGATCTGTTCGTCTCCGGCGGCGCCGAGCACCAGGGCCCGGACGGCGGCGGGCCGGTCGCGGTCATCGCGGAGCGATGCTGAGCGCCGTCTGGATCCCCCAGGAACCCCTGCACAAACACCGGTGCCTCCGCTCCCCTCCCCGCAAGGGGGAGGGGAGCGCACCGGTACCGTGGCGGCAGTTCGGACTCGCTGGACGCCGGCCTGCGACATAATGCGCCTCTCAGCGGCGAACGGTAACAAAAAACCGTGGAATGAGGCAGCACGAAGGATTGCGAATAATTCTCACCTGCATCAGGTAATATCGTCCTAGTGCAGTCACGGATGTAACGACCTTTCACCCAAATTCACGGCCTTGTTGAGAGAGGTTCGCAATTGGAACAAGCCAGTTGCAGACCTCACGAACAACAATTCAGTCCTTGAGCAACCATTGGGGTGGTGAGTATGGGTCGAGCTGTCTTTCCAGCGAGCTTGCGCGGAGGCCCCGCGCTTCGGGGGGAACCCTCCTCTGACGTATCCGGAGTCAAGGTGTCGGCGGTCGCGGGACTGATCGCCGTCGCCTCGTTCTCCGGCGCCGAGGCGCAGCAGGCGCCCCTGCCCTCCGTCACCGTCGAGGCGCCGACCGCCCGCGCCAAGCCCGCGCCATCGCGGCCGTCAGCCGAACAGATCCGCGCCCGCAGCGCGCTGCGCCGCGCCGCGCGCCCGCCGCAGCAGCCGCCGGCCCAGACCGGACCGCAGACGCCGCCGGACGCCAACCCGTATGCCGACGCCGCCGCGCCCTACAAGGTCGACCGCGTCGCCTCCGGCAAGTTCACCGAGAAGCTGGTCAATACGCCGAAGACCATCACGGTGATGAGCAAGGAGGTGATGGAGGACAAGCGCATCACCACCCTGAAGGAGGTCGGCCGCTCCACCGCCGGCGTCACGCTCGGCTCCGGCGAGGGTGGCAACGCGTTCGGCGACCGCTTCTTCATCCGCGGCTTCGACGCGCGCAACGACATCTTCATCGACGGCATCCGCGATCCCGCGGTGTCGGTGCGCGAGAACTTCTTCACCGAGCAGGTCGAGATCCTGCGCGGGCCCGCATCCGCCTATGCCGGCCGCGGCACGGCCGGCGGCGCCATCAACATCATCACCAAGCAGGCCGGCGACCGCAATTTCTACAACGCCGAATCGACTGTTGGCACCGATCAGACCAAGCGCGTCACGCTCGACGTCAACCAGACGATCTCGCCGACCTTTGCGGTGCGCACCGGCGGCCTGTTCCAGGACGCCAATGTCGCGGGGCGCGACCACGTCACCGACGATCGCTGGGGCGGCTTCATCTCGACCAAATGGACGCCGAACGATTCGGTGAAGGTCACGACCAACTACGTCCACACCGATCTCTCCGGCTACCCGGATTTCGGCGTGCCGTTCTACAAGCAGGGCAACATCCCTGCAACCTCGGCCGGCATCCCGCGCACCAACTGGTACGGCTTCCTCAACCGCGACTTCCAGGCGGCGCGGCAGGATTTCGGCACGCTGGCGGGCGAGCTGAAGCTCAGCGACAGCGTCACCTTCACCAGCAAGCTGCGCGGCGAGCATTCCGAGCTCAACTACATCGGCACCCTGCCGAATGCGAGCGTGGCGGGAACGGCCAACGCCGATCCGACCAAATGGTTCTTCAACGCCAGCGCGCAGAGCCGCTATCAACTGGTCGACAACTGGGCCAACCAGAACGATCTGACGTTCAGATACGACACCGGTCCGATCAAGCACACCACGGTGATGGGCACCGAGTTTTCCAAGGAGAAGATCTCGATCGACCGCTATGCCGGCCTGACCTCGGAGGCGTTCGGCTCGCAAGGCACCACCGGCGGCGGACTGCAGAACCAGAACATGTTCAGTCCCGCCTATACCAACCTGCCGTTCACCACCGTGCCCTATCTGACCGGCAATCCGACGCGCTACGACGTCGACAGCAAGAGCGCCTATGTCATCGACACCGCCAACTGGCGCGACACGCTGATCCTCTCCAGCGGCATCCGCTATGACGGCTACGCGATGCGCTCGTCGAACAACACGGCGTCGGCGACGGTCGATTCCGACCTGATCAACTACAATGTCGGCCTCGTCTTCAAGCCGCTGCCGATCGGCAGCCTCTATGCGGCCTATGCGACCTCGGCCAATCCGTTCGGCTCGGAGCTCGACGGCACCGCGACCGATTACGGCGGCATTCCGCCGAACAGCACCATCATCCTCGGGCCGGAGCGCAACAAGGGCGCCGAGATCGGCACCAAATGGGAGCTGGTCGACCGCCATCTCCTGGTGACCGGCGCGCTGTTCCAGACCGAGAAGGAGAACGCCCGCGAGACCGTCAACGGACTGCTGACCTCGGGTGCCGCCTACCGCATCCAGGGCATCGACATCGAGGCCGAGGGCAAGATCACCGATCGCTGGAGCATCTTCGGCGGCCTGGTTCTGATGCAGTCGAAGGTGACGCAGAGCGGCATCGCCTCCAACAACGGCCTGCAGCTCGCCAACATCGCGCACCAGTCGCTGAGCGTGCTGTCCAAGTACAAGTTCGACGACGGCTGGGAGATCGGCGGCCAGGCCGTATACCGGTCGAAAGTGTTCGGCGGCACCTTCGCGGCCAACACCGGCAACGAGCTGCCGAGCTACTGGCGCTTCGATGCCTTCGTGGAGAAGCAGATCGACAAGAACTGGAGCATGAAGGTGTATGCCCAGAACATCACCAACCAGCTCTATTACGACACGTTCTACCGCAGCGCCGTGCCGTTCACGCAGGTCGCTCCCGGCCGCGCGTTCTATCTGATCACCACCGCGAAGTTCTGAGCCGGACATCGTCCCGATCCAGAAACAGTTTCGCCAAACTCCCGCCGCATCCTTCGGGCGCGGCGGGAGACGGACCGACGAACTGATCGACCGAACAGCGCGCAGGAGGCCCAATCAACCGCAGAGAAGGCTCGACATCAGCGTCGCTCTCCCATCTCGAATTGAATGACGAACATCAGCGCAACCAGGAGGTCTCAATTGTTGCCGTGAGGCGACAGTCCGGGGATCAACTCCCATTTTCGGAAATGGATGGAAACTTTTCGCATTCCGGCCACGAGCGGAACCAGCTTTGGACCGCTTTCCCTCGCTTCTTGACTTGCATTCGCAACAGGCACGCGCCCGTTGCGGGCGTTCAACGAACCAGGTTCTCGCGGACCAAGGTTCACAAAACCCAAGTCAAGTTGCGTAACGAATGGGGTGGTCGAAGATGGGTAAGGCAGTCTTTCCAAGGAGCTTGAGAGGAGCCGGCGGGCACGAATGGGAATCACCGGCTGACGTGTCGGGCGTGACGGTCTCGGCAGTGGCCGGCCTGATCGCGGTCGCGTCGTTCTCCAGTGCCGAAGCCCAGCAGGCGCCGCTGCCGTCCGTCAATGTCGAAGCGCCGGTGGCGCGTCCGAAGCCCGCGGCCTCGCGCCCATCCACGGAGCAGATCCGCGCCCGCGACGCGATGCGTCGCGCCGCCCGCCAGCAACAGCAGCAGCAGGTCGCGGCTCCCGTCAGCAACCTGCCGCCCGACCGCAACCCCTATTCGAGCCCCGCCTCCGACTACAAGGGCGAGCGGCTGCAGGCCTCGGGCAAATTCCCCGAGAAGCTCCTGAACACGCCGAAGACCGTCACGGTCCTCAGCAAGGAAATCCTGGCCGACAAGAACTCCACCAGCCTGAAATCCGCCGTGCTCTCCACCGCCGGCGTGACGCTCGGCACCGGCGAAGGCGGCAATGCGTTCGGCGACCGCTTCTTCATCCGCGGCTTCGACGCCCGCAACGACGTGTTCATCGACGGCGTGCGTGATGCCGGCGTCTCGGTGCGCGAGAACTTCTTCACCGAGCAGGTCGAGATCCTGCGCGGCCCGGCGTCGTCCTTCGCCGGCCGCGGCACCACCGGCGGTGCGATCAACATCGTGACCAAGCAGGCCACGACCGAGAACAGCTTCTACAACATGGACACGACGTTCGGCACCGACCAGACCAAGCGCGTGGTGATCGACGTCAACCAGAAGATCACGCCGACCTTCGCAGCCCGCGTCGGCGGCCTGTTCCAGGACGCCGGCGTGGCGGGGCGCGACTACGTCACCGACAACCGCAATGGCGGCTTCATCGCCACTAAATGGACGCCGCTCGACACGGTGACGCTGGCGGCCAACTACATCCACAGCGAGGTCTCGGGACGCCCTGACTTCGGCGTGCCGTACTATCGGCTGCCCGGCAATCTGACCGCCGGGGCGCCCTTCCCCGAAATGGGATCGCCGCGGACCGCCTGGTACGGTTTCGTCAACCGCGACTTCCAGCGCATCGGTCAGGACATCGGCTCGTTCAACGCGGAAGTGAAGGTCACCCCCGACCTGACGATCTCCGACAAGATCCGGGTGTCGCGTTCGACCCTGAACTACATCGGCACCCTGCCCGAAGGCGCCACGATCACCAATCCGATCCAGAACTCGGTGATCCGGGCCAATCCGCAGAGCCGCTTCCAGCAGACCGACGTTCTCGCCAACCAGCTGGATGCGACCTACAAGTTCGACACCGGCCCGTTCAAGCACACGCTGGTCGCAGGCCTCGAGGTCTCGCAGGAAAAGGCCATCATCAACAGCTACACCGGCCTGACCTCCGAGCAGCAGGGCCTCGCCTTCGCGGGCAACGGCTCGCTCTCGAACGTCAGCGTGTTCAACCCGCAGTTCACCAACCTGCCGTTCGGCATTCCCTCGCTCGGCCAGTTCCCGACCAACATCAAGATCGACACCACGAGCGTCTACGCGCTCGACAGCGTCAACTATCGTGACTTCGTCATCCTCAATGGCGGCGTCCGCTACGACAAATACGACGTTCGCGTCGACGGCTTCGGCACCGTCAACGGCGTCGCCAACACGCCGGGCTCGACCGCGGCCTCCAGCGGCCTGCCGAACTTCAACGTCGGCCTCACCTTGAAGCCGCTGCCCTATGCCAGCGTCTATGCGGCCTATGCGACATCGTCCAATCCGGTCGGCGCCGAGTTCGACGGCCTCAGCGCGCAATATGGCGGCATCTCGGCCGTCACCAACGGTGGTGCCAACCAGGTGTTCGGGCCCGAGAAGAACACCTCGATCGAGATCGGCACCAAATGGGAGCTGCTCGACGGCCGCCTGCTGGTCACCGGCGCGCTGTTCCAGACCGAGAAGGAGAACGCCCGCGAGTCGCGCAACATCGCCAACAGGGCCCAGGCCACGGCCGACTGCCCCTATCCGGTCGGGACCACCGGCAACGTGCCGTGTCTGTCGGCAGGCGCAGCCTACCGCATCCGCGGCATCGACCTGCAGGCGGGCGGGAAGCTGACCGACAAATGGAGCATCTTCGGCGGCCTCGTGCTGATGGAATCCGAGGTGACGAAGTCGAACATCCCGCCGGCCAACACGGCGCTGTTCACCAGCAATGTCGGCCTGCAGCTCGCCAATACCGCCCATCAGTCGTTCAGCCTGCTGACGAAGTACCAGCTCAACGACACCTGGGAGATCGGCGGTCAGGCCGTCTACCGCTCCAAGATCTATGGCGGCACCTGGCTCGCGGCCAACCAGGGCACCGAGCTGCCGAGCTACTGGCGCTTCGATGCGTTCGCCGAGGCCAAGATCAACAAGAACTGGACGGCGAAGGTGTTTGTTGCCAACATCTTCGACAAGCTCTACTACGACGCATTCTATCAGAGTGCCACGCCGTTTACGCTTGTCGGCCCAGGAAGGAGCGCATCGATCGTCGTCTCCGGACGGTTCTGACCTCAGGGCAAGCGAGCCGGGGCACATTATCGAGTTGATGAGTTCATGCTGATCTGTGTCCCCGGTATCTTGAGCAAAGACGATGTGGCGGAGTTCCGCCGCATCATGGATTCCAGCGACTGGGAGGACGGCCGTTCGACGGCCGGCGCCCAGTCGGCCATGGTCAAGCGCAACGAGCAGCTACCGCCCGACAGCGAGGTGGCGCGCAAGCTCGGCCACCGCATCATCTCGGCGATGACCGCCAATCCGCGCTTTCTCGCCGCCGCCATCCCCCAGCAGATCTTCCCGCCGCTGTTCAATCGCTACAGCGCCGAGTCGGGACATCATTTCGGCATTCACGTCGACAACGCCGTGCGTGGCGACAAGCTCACCGGCCTGCGCATCCGCACGGATCTCTCGGTCACGCTGTTTCTCTCCGAGCCCGAGGACTACGATGGCGGCGAGCTCGTCATCGAGGACCTCTACGGTTCGCGTGAGGTGAAGCTGCCGGCCGGCGACCTCGTGCTATATCCCGCCTCGAGCCTGCACATGGTGACGCCGGTGACGCGGGGCGTCCGCGTCGCCTCGTTCTTCTGGCTGCAGAGCATGATCCGGGATCCGCTCGCCCGCAGCATGATCTTCGATCTCGACACGACCATCCAGGGCCTGTCGCAGCGTCTCGGACGTGACGATCCGGAGATGGTTCGGCTGACCGGCCTTTATCACAACCTGATCCGCTACTGGGCCGATGTCTGAGCCCGGGTCTCACCGGCGCGTCAGTATCCTCTGCCAGCGAGCTGCGGCTCAGGAGCCTCGGCTCGCCGATCCGTGTTCCTTTCGCGCGCGGCCCTGCCGCTTCGACAGCCGAGACCCTGTCCTCGGCGGGTCGATCATCAGCACGGCAGTCGATCACCTGCGCATCCCTCCGAACCAGATCGTGCGCGATTGTCTTTCAGCGCTTCAGTCGATGTGTCGCATCGTCGGTCGCCCGCCCGCATGCCACAGTGAGCGCGGTCACCCGCTTCGATCACTTGCGCACCGAATCATCCAAATCGGGCGCAGCGCGCCGATCTCGCCGCGGGACCGCTGCTAAGCTGGCGCTGATCTTTTTCCGCGGCCACGACTAATTAGAATTGATGGAAGTCCGAACGGCGGCAATTGCGTGATCTGCAGGCCGCATTGGTGGCGACCGGCATCCTTCGAATCGTTCCAGATTAGAAACTTCAGATAGTTAGTGCACGACAAGCGCCTTCAAGCGACGATCCGCTAGCCGCACGGCATGCTCTCGCACATCGCATCGCACGCACGGGCTTGATTGCCGACATTGATGAACCCGGTTTGAGTCAAGGCAGCGTCTCAAATCAGCCCCGTTGCGCCGTGAATCATTACCGCAAGTTTAACTACTAGGGGTGTGCAGCAACATGTTCAGGATCGTTCTTCATGTCGGAGCGGTGATCGCAGCCGTTTCGGCCGGCGCCATGGCGCACGCCGAGCAGCCGTCCACCTCGCCGAGACCTGGCCAGGCTGCTGTTGCGCCACAGATCGCTGCGACGGCGCCCGCCCCCGCGGCCGCAGCGCGAAGCACCCCGAGCACACCGGCACCCGCGGCGACGATCGCGCAGGCCCAGGCGCCGGTCAGCGCCGCCACAACTAACAATACGGCGCAGGCACAGCCAGCCGCGGCGAAGCCCGTGACCACCGGTCAGGCACCGACGCTGGCGCCGGCAGCCGTCGCGCCACAGCCGGCAACGACCGCGGCAGCGCCGGCCGCAGCGGTCGCGCCGGCGGCGACGACGCCGCCCGCGGCCCCTGCGGCTGCCGCCGACGCACACGCGCCGACCGCGACCGAGGCCGTCACCGACGCGTCGCCAGCCGACAAGGCAAAGGAGCAGGCCGACAAGCCGGCCCAGACCACGACGCAGGCGGCCACGCACGTGCCCCACGACCTGTCGCCGTGGTCGATGTTCCTCGCCGCCGACATCCTCGTGAAGTCGGTGATGATGGGCCTTGCACTCGCCTCGCTCGCGACCTGGACCGTCTTCATCGCCAAGACCATCGAGTTCGGCATCCTGCGCCGCAAGCTGGGCAGCGCGCTGCGCAAGGTGGACAACGTCCGCTGGCTGTCCGAAGCGAAGCTCGCCTTGGGCTCGCGCCAGACCGTCTTGAACGCGCTGATCGACGCCGCCATGCATGAGATCAGATTGTCGTCCGAGCTGCCGTCTCACGGCGTGAACGAACGCGCTGCGTCGAGCTTCTCGGAGATCGTGCGTGCCGAAGGCCGCCGCTGTCGGACCGGCATGGGACTGCTCGCCACCATCGGCTCGATCTCGCCCTTCGTGGGTCTGTTCGGCACCGTCTGGGGCATCATGAACAGCTTCATCGGCATCTCGAAGTCGCAGACCACGAACCTCGCGGTCGTCGCTCCCGGCATCGCCGAGGCGCTGCTCGCGACCGCCATCGGCCTCGTCGCCGCCATCCCCGCCGTCATCATCTACAACCACTTCACGCGGGTGACGAAGGGCTACATGGAGCTCGTCAACCGGTCCTCCGGCGCCACGGCCCGCATGCTGTCACGTGATCTCGATCGCGGCCAGAGCCACCACACGCCGCATGACAGCCGCTTCGAGCCGATCCACGTCCACTCCGCGCCTCCGATGGCGCTGGCCGCGGAGTAAGCGCAATGGCGGTCTCTCTTTCGGAAGCCGATGGCGACGACGATCTTGGCGAATCCAGCGACATCAACGTCACGCCGTTCATCGACGTGATCCTGGTGCTGCTGATCATCTTCATGGTGGCGGCGCCGCTGTCGACGGTCGACGTGCCCGTCGACCTGCCGACCTCGTCGGCGACGCCGCAGAAGAAGCCGGACAAGCCGATCTATGTCAGCATCAAGCCGGACCTGACCTTGTTCGTCGGCGAAGAGCAGGTCAAGCGCGCGAGCCTGGTGAGCACGCTCGAGCACATTCCCGACGCCGCGAAGGACAAGTTCATCTTTCTCCGGGCGGACCGCGGCGTCGCCTATGGCGAATTGATGGACGTGATGGAACTGCTGCGGACCGGCGGCTATCCGAAGATCAAGCTGGTCACGGTCGAAGGCGTCCCGCAGGCGGCCGCACAGGCTGCACATTGACTCCCCTGTAACGACGGAAGTGAAGAATGGTCGAACACAAGTATCAAGGAGCGTCGCGCCGCTTGTGGATCTCAGCCGCCATCGGCGCGGTGATGCTGCACGGCGGCGGCGCCGCTCTCGCGGTCGTCCATCTCAGCGGCCAAGAACAGGAAGGCGGCCTTGGCGCCGCCGGCGCCGAGTTCGCCCTCGAGATGGCGTCGCCCCAGGTCGAGGACAACGATCTTCCGCCCGGCCCCGACAGCGACGCGGCCGAGGCCGCGCCGGAACAGATGCAGCAGACCGCCGAGGTCAAGGAGTCCGATGCGGTCAAGGACAAGCCGACCGAGACCGAGGAGGAGGCCGATCGGGTCGTCACGATGAACGAGCCGAAGAAGCCGGAGAAGGAAGAGCAGCAACAGGCGCAGCAGCAGGCGGAAGCCTCCGTCGCATCCGCCGCGCAGGAGGAGTCGGCGCGCAAGGCCCTCGACGAGGCGGCTCCGCCGGCCGAAACCGCCAAGGCGCCGAATCCCGGCATGGGCAAGGACAAGCAGAAGCTGACCAACGATTGGGGACGCAAGATCAGCGCCTATTTCGAGCTGCACAAGAAGTATCCGGACGGCAAGAAGCACAACGGCACCGTCAAGGTCGCGCTGGTGCTGAGCCGCGCCGGCAAGGTGATGTCGGCGTCGGTGATGCAGTCCTGCGGTGACCCGATGTTCGACAACGCGGCCCTGTCGATGATCCGCCGCTCCGACCCGGTGCCCGCGCCGCCGGCCGGGCTGACCGACGATCAGTTCAGCTTCAGCCTCGACGTGAACTTCAATCAGAAGAAGTAGTCGCGCGCCCTTACGGATGCATCCATAGACCAGGCAGCGCTGGCGATCACGCGGGCGCTGCCTTTTCGTGTGCGAGTGGCCGCGATGCGGCCTCGCCGCATGGCGACCGATTTGGACCCCTGCCCTGAGGGGCTGGCTCATGACAATCGAGGTTCTTGCGCTCATCTCTTTCCACGTCGTCATGGCCGGGCTTGTCCCGGCCATCCACGTCGGTCGGCATGCTGGGAACGACGTGGATGCCCGGGACAAGCCCGGGCATGACGGAGTCACTCATTGGCAGACGTATCTATGACGAGATGGCGATCGTGCCGGCGAGCGATGCGCATGCATCAAGAGCAACGAGGATCTCACGAGCAGGCTTACATCTTGTCATTATAACTCACGCGCAGTTCAGGACGATGTCGCTGGCTGACCGTACGCGGGCCATGCCGGCCGATCAATACTGCACCCTGGCGCCGACCTGCACGACCGTGGCCGACAGATTGTTCTCCTTGAAGTTCGACCGCGTCTCCTCGCGGCGGACGCTGGCGCGGAGCTGCAGCAGGCGGGAGAACTTGTAGAGCATGCCCACCTCGACGAGATAGCGGTTGTCGACGCGGGTGGTGCCGGTGAAGGCGTCCTGGCCGACACCTGCGAGGAACGTGCCGACCAGCCAGGGCTCGAACTGGTGCTCGACGCCGACGGTGACGTCGCGCTTGAGCACGCCGGAGATGCCCGGCTCGGTGATCTCCACGACCTGCGACTTGGCGCCGAGCATGACCGCCGTCTCCTTGGCATATTGCCAGGTGAGGTTGGCGTCGGCGATGAAGCCGTTGACCGGCTTCAGCATCGGATCCTGATAGCGGCGCGTGAGATAGCCGACGGCGACGTCGCCGGTCAGCGTGTCGGCATAGTTGAAGGTGACGCCTGCCTCCACCGCGGTGCCGGTGGAGTCGCGGCGAAAGCCTTCGGCGTCGACGGCGATGTCGTGCACGCGGCGATCGACGGCGACGTCGACGAAGGGCCGGATCTCCGGGGTGAGATTGTAGGTGACGCGGCTCTGCGAACCGTACTGCACGAAGTTGCGGTCCGCATTGCTGACGATCTGGCCATCCATCAGCGGCGCGTTCTGGAAGGCCACGCGGTCGATGGCGGCCTTGGTCGAGATCTCGACCTCCTCGAACCGCTTGGTCAGGCCGGCGGAGCCGCCCACGGTCGACGCCAGCGGAATCCTCGCGAAGCGTCCGGCGAAGCGCGGCGTGCCGGGATCATCGGCATCGACGGCAACGTGGCCCTCGCCGTTGAGCGCAAACGTATCGGTGATGTCGTAGCGCCCATTCACCTTCGCGTCGACGGTGGGCCTCGAGAGCTGCCGGAGCTTGGCATAGTCGATATAGCCGACGCGCACATCGGCGTTGAGCAGATGCCTCTCGAACTGAGAGCGCACGAGCAGGACCGGCGCAACGCTGACGAAAGCGGAGCCCTTGCCTTGCGGCACACGCCCGGGATTGCTGTCGAAACCGGAGGACATCTCGAAGGCAGGCTTCAGGATGAAGTTGCCGACCGTGATGCCCTTTGGCTCGAAAGGGTCCTCCTCCATCATCGGTGGCGCCTGCGGTTGCGGCTCCTGCGGCTTCTGTCCCCGATTGACCGGTGGCAGCCGCATTTTCGGCTTGTCGGCGAGAACCGGCGGGATCGGCTGCGCGTCCTGCCGCGGGATCGGCGGAAGATTGCGCGGCAGCACACCTCGCGTGGCGGGCGGAGGGCTCACGGCGAAGGCCAGCGCATCGAGACAGCGATTGGGGACGTTGGTCATCGACAGCCGGCCCGGCGTCGACAGGCAGCCGCCGACCAAGAGACCCGCTGAGGGCGCGCCGAAGAATCCGTTGCGCACGGGAGCGAGGCGGGGCGGCGGCTCACGGCGCGCAGCCTGCGGAAGCGCGCCAGCGCCGGCATCGATCGGAGATTTCGGTCGCGGCCGCTCCTCGACCTGCGTCGCCGCCTTCGGCTCGGGCTCGGTGCCGCCCGGCGCGACGATCACCTGTGGGATCACCAGCGGACCATTGCCATTGGCGGGCCGCGCCGGCTGGCGGCGACGACCGGGAATGACCACCACCGGTCCGCCCTCGGTGGTCCCTGGATCTGCATAGGCGCTGGCCTGCGTGCCGGGAACGACGGTCTGGCCGAGCGCGGGCGCCCCGCCGACCAACGTCACGAGCAGCACGGCGAACGCGGCCGTCTCCTCCTGACGCAGCGAGACCCAACCAATGCCACGCCTGGAATCGGACGTTTCTCGTGCTTTCCGTTCCAAAAAGCTTCGTCTCCGTCGCGGCCGGCAACCTGAGCAGGATGGCGGCCGCGCCGGCGTGAGACGTTCTCGCCTCACGACAACGCGGCCGTCGACGATCGGATCACTCGATGATCAGCGTGCCCTTGTTGCCCTGATGGAAGTCGTCGAAGAATTCGTAGCGGCCAGGCTTCTGCGCCTTGATCTTCACGATCCCCTCCATGTTCGGCTTGATCACCGTCTCGAACTGCAGCGGCTCGCTCTCGAACTCGACGGGCGCACCATCCAGGTTCTTCACCTTGAAGACGATCGGCGTGTCCGCCGGCGCCTTCATCTCGGCCGGTTGAAACTTGTTGTCCTTGACGGAAATCTCGATCGTCGTCTCGGCCGCCCGAGCGGGCAGCGCGAACGCGGTCGCCAACAGCGCAACGGCGGCCGCAGCCTGTGCTTTTTCGAAGAGCGTCATGATGGATGTCCCTGTCCCGAATTCGTCGTGTGGCGGAGCTCACAAAGGCGCGTCTGTCTTCACGCGTTTCCGACACATCGTAGAACGACTATAAATTACCGAATGCGGCAATTTACCGTGTCGAAATTTGACAAACTCGTTGTGTGCGACAAAGCGCGCGAACTTTATTAGTTGATGCGTAATGACGAACGCGTCCCCGATCAGTTGCGGGACATCCGGCCGTCATGTGCACGAAGGCGCCGTGTGCCGAAGTCCGTGCGTGTGCAGGCCGCGCTGGTCCGAAACACCGCTATCGCCTGTCGATCCCAACCGGGATGATCTCTTCAAGAGACGTGTGCTCCGCGCACGCGGCTCCAGCCAGGACCTCGGCCCGATCAATGCACCGACGGTACGCGGGATGCGCGAAGACGTTCGCGCTCACGCGGGCTGTTCGCATCCTGCGGGACCGGACGATCGCCGGCACGCGCGCCTGAGAGCCGCGCATGAACCAGCAGCGAAATCAAACGCCGTCCTGCACCGCCATGACGCCTGCGGGCGCACGCCACCGATGCGCGCCGTCTCATCGGCCGACTCCGAGCCGTTTGTCGTGGACGCTGAGCGTGCGAGGCATGCGCGCAGGCATCGGCTTTGCTGTCACGGGCGGCGCCGCGCGCTGCGGCGGCAGATCGGGCACGACCGATATCTCCTCCTCGCGCGCAACAACGGGCGTGGGCTCAGGGACGCGGCTGCGGGCCGCGGCCTGGTCGGCGCGCACGATGCCCGGCACGCGCTTGCGTCCGGTGACCATGGCACGCATGAGATTCTCCCGCTGCAGCACGCTCATCCACACGGTCCCGAGCACATGCACGGCGATCAGCGCGATGATCGCGTTCGACGACAGCGCATGGGCCTGCTCGATCCAGCCGACGCCGAAGAAGCGCTGCGAGACCTGCATCACGCCGCTGACCGTCGAGACGATCAGGAGAGCGAGCATGGCGACCAGCATCGCTGCGCCCGCGGGGTTGAGACCGAGATAGCGCCCTGTCTCGCCGCGCAGGATGTTGACGATGTATTTGGGCGCCGCGCGCAGCTTCAGGCTGATGCGCGCGAACAGCGAATGGCGGCTGCCGATCACGCCCCAGATCAGGCGGAAGGCGAGCAGGCCGATCACGGCATAGCCCGCCAGCCGGTGCAGACGGTCGAACGTATTGGGCGTGACGCAGGCGACGAGCACGAAGGCCGCAAGGGCCCAGTGCCAGACGCGGAGCGGAAGGTCCCAGATCGCGACGGTCCCCGAACGTGGGTTCGCCGGCCGCTCGGAGGCAACGCTTCGCTGCGCCGGACCTGCGTCACGCATGATCATCAGATCACTTCGCCTTGGTGTGCTTCAGCGACAGGTCCTCGGGGCTGTAGAACAGCTCGAACAGCTTGCCGCCCTTGACCCCATAAACCTCGTAGCAGGAGCCCTCGATCTTGGTCTGGCGAACCTCGTAGCCCGCGGCCTTCGCCTTCGCCTCGGCCTCGGCGGTCGTCTTCCACGACGCCTTGTCGAGCTTGGTGCAATCCTTGTAGCCGTCGGCGAGCGCAGCGGAGCCCGATGCGAGACCTGCCACCGCAGCAACGACCATGATCTTGATGAGCTTCATTATCAAATCCTCCTCGAAGTCTGCGCCATCGGCGCCTTGGAGCGCTCAATGCGCGGCCCTACAAAGGAAGGGAGATTTCAACGAAACTTGGACGTCGCGATCGGCCGCGGCTGACGCCGAAGACGTGAGCCGGGCCGCAATCGGTCCGCATGCGGCCGCATTGTCGCTGGCCGGCGGACCCAACTATGCTGCAGTTGAGTTCGAGATATGATCGGGAATTGCCAATCGTTCCGACCGCACCACTCCGTCCGAATCTCCGCGCCTTGCAACTGACATTGAATCGCAAGGCTCTATCAGGAGCCGCGCGGGAGGCGTGCACACGACGCGCACCGACGACGTGTCCGGCGGCGCCGACGGCACCACACTGCTGCCGGATTGCAGCTGTGTCGACGGTGCGGCGAAAAGGGCGCTGCACGCCGCAAAGCTGCGACGTTAAGCCTCGAACTTTTTTTTCTGAGAGCTGATCAGCCGGCGATCTCTCGGGCTGAGGAGACGATGCTCACGTTCGCGATGCGCACGCGCGCCATCCGTCAATCGCCGCACGGATGTGCGCACGCGACGCAGATCACATATCGAAGCACGCCCGAGAGCGATGTGCGCTGCACATCGCGGGACGTCGATCAGGCGGCCGGCAGACGGCCGCGCATCGTGGGAGAAAACAGCCGGTCGCGGGCGCCGTCACTTCGCTCCGGTCAGCACGCGGCTGATGAAGTCGGAGCTCTCCGGAGATTTGGTCATGTCCGCGGTCGGCTCCGGCGCAGACTGCAGCTCCAGCGGGGCCGCCGCACGGCTCTGCAGGCGGCTGCGCGGGTTGACGCTGCGGGTCGCGCGCGCCTCCTGCTCACCGTTTGGGCGCGCCACCGTGATCATGATCTTCTCGGAGACCACGGGAGGATCGAAGTTGAGATGCTTGGAATCGCCGATCACGAGCTGCAGCGTGTGCTTGCCGGGCGATAGTTCGATCCGGGCCTCGGTCTCGCCCGCCGCGTAGTGGATGTGCTTCTTGTCGCGCGGGATCTCCTCGCCGGCCTGCATCGTGTCGTCGACGTCGATCAGCAGATGATGATGGCCGCTGCCGGCGAACTCGTCGCCGGCGTGGGTGATGCCCATGTTGCGCAGCCCGAAGCGGGCGATGAACGGCCCGGTGACGGTCTCGCCATCCGCCGGCGAAATCAGATAGACGCGGGCATCCTTCGGGGATTTGGTGCCCTTGGCTGCCACCAGCGGCGGCGCGAGCGCGGCCGCGAGCGTCATGATCAGGCAGAGGCGCGCGGGCATCGTGGGCAGCATGCGGATCTCCTATGGTGACAGCGCAACACGAAAGCCGAGGGTGGGGTGCCGGATGCGCCCGTCGTAGCGGTCGCGGCTCCCGGCGCGCGCGTCGGACGCGCCGTTCTTCCACGAGCCGGAGCGAATGACGCGGGCATAGCTGCCCTCCTCCATCCAGGCTGATCCATCATTCGGCGCGCCCTTGTAGTTCTTGTGCCAGGCGTCCGCGACCCACTGGCCGACACCACCGCCCATGTCGAACAGGCCGTAAGGATTGGCCGGGACGCTGCCGATCTTCGGCGGCTGATCCTGATCGGTCTCGCTCGGGCCGTTGCAGCCCTTGCAGCTCGCCATGCCCTGGCGCATGCGATCGCCCCACCAGTAGCGGGTGCGCTGGCCGCCGCGCGCGGCATATTCCCACTCGGCCTCGGTCGGCAGCCGGAACGACTTGCCGGTCGCCCTCGATAGCCAGGCGAGATAGGCCTGCGTATCGTCGTAGCTCACATTGGTCACGGGACGATCATCCGCACCGGTGGCGATGTCCGGACAGCTCGCAGCCGCCACGCACTGCTTCCATCCACCGACCGTCACCGGGTGCTTGCCGAGCGAGAACGGCCGCACGCTCACCTGATGGACGGGCTGTTCGGACTCGTCGTCACCGCCCATCGCAAAGCTTCCGCCGGCCACAGTCACGAGTTCGGGCACGCGTAGCTTCGGCTCGGGTTCGGAGAGCGGCAGCGCGCGCGGAGCGGCGAGCGTCTCGGGCGGCTGCGCCGGCGCCGTTTCCATGCCCGTCGCAGCCTGCCGCGACGGCGCGAATGAGTTCGATGCCGAGCGCGTGGAGTCCTGCGGCGCGGTCTCGACCAGGATTCGACGCGGGGACGGCGGCGGCGCCGCCGACTGCGCCTCGCGCGGCGCGGTGGACGATCCCGTCAGTCCCAGCGGCGGCTGGATCAGCAGCTTGATCTGACGCAGCGGCAGCATCACGCCGCCGAGAAACACGATGGCGAGAACCACGATGCCGATCGCGCCGCGGACCAGCTTCTTGCGCGTGCCCGCAAACGGTGCGAACAGCGCCCGCCACCAGCCGCCGCTGGCCGCGTCGTCCTGATCATCGTCCCATCCATCGCTCACAGACGGCGCCGGCACTGGCAGGCTGCGCGATCGCACCGGCGCAAGCTCGGGCGGCGGTTCGGCGTGAACAACGCGCTCCGGCTCACCGGCGCCCCACTCGGCGTCGAGCGACTGCTCGAGCGCGCCGCACATCATCAGCAACAGCCCGCCCTGGCTGTTACCGGTCCAGCGTTCCTGCACCTCGGGGCACTCGACCTGATCCTCGACGCGCTGGAAGCTCGGCGGACGCATCGGGCTGAGCGAGACCTCCACGGTGCGGCCGCAGCGCCGGCAGGCGACCGCGCGCGAATCCGGCGGGAGCGCATCCTCGGCGAGCCTGGGAGCCCGCAGCCATTGCAACGCTGAACTCTCGCTCATGCTGTCCTCGCCTTGGTGGAGGCCCCCAGCCCCTTTACTGACCCCAACTCGCGAACGCGTCCTTGAACACGCGGTCGCCGTCGGCTCCCTTCTCGATCGACAGCAGCGCCCGATTGCCGCCCTCGTAGACGATCGGGATGTCGAACCACTGCTTGGCCTTGAGCAGCATCAGATTGCGCTTGGTGTCGACGTCGTTGGCGGACAGCGCGACCATGAAGAATTTCGGCGTGACCCGGGCGGTCTGCGTCACCAGCGCCGTGCCGCGCTCGGACTCCTCACCCTTGAGGCCGATGCCCCGCAGGCTCGTCAGGCCGCTCACCGACTGATCCAGCCCGTCGAATTTGAGCTCCATGATGTGGCTGGCCGGCATCTCCATGTCGGCGTTCCGCCGCAGCGAGAGCGTGACCTTGGTGCCGTTCTCGATCTCGATTTCTCCCTTGATCGCAGGCGCCGCATCGAGCCGCGGCCCCCTGCTGGGTTCGATGGACCAGGTCACCTTGCCGGGGAAACGCTTGCCTTTCGGATCCTGCGGATCCTCGTGATAGAGGAATGCCTGACCGGGCATGCTGACCGGCACGCTCATGCCGACCGTGGTCGGCTCCTCGGCCGCCGCAGCGACCACAGGCTTGCCGTCCGGCATGATCCGCTCGGCATTGACCTTGCGCGGACCGGGCTCGTTGGGCAGAGCCGCCGTCGCGCCGCTCAGCGACACCTGAACCCATTCCGACGCGCGCTCCCAGGAAACCGCTGCACCGACGATCGCGAGCAGCCCCGCCGCAGCCACGGCCAGCACACGCCGGCTGGGCAGACGACGGCGCGTGACCGCGGCGCTCTGCTCCGACTTGAAGGCCGTCTCGAGCAGCGAGGGATGGATCTTGATCTCCTCGGGCGGCGCCGCGGGAGCTGTCGCCTCGGGCTGTTTGGTCTCCGGCACGACAGCAACGGCAATGGGCTTGGCGACGCTCGCATTGCCTGCATTGACGGGCTCCGCCGGCTCGGCGGCCGCGGGCTTCACTGCGCCCTCTGCAGCGATCACCACCGGCGCAACCTCGCGCGGCGCGGGCTCCGACGGGCGGGCGGCTTCCACGATCGGCGCCTCGGCCGCTGGCATCGCGCGCTGCTCGCTCGCTGCCGGCTTCACGGCGATCGATAGCTCGGGCAACGCCGGCGGCGTCGCAGGCGCGCACTTGATCTCCTCCGCCGACGGACGCCGCGGACGCTGGCGCAACACGCGCAGCTCCGGAGACGGCTTCGCGGTTGTCGCGCGAGCCTCGTTCGGTTGCGGGGCCGCACGGTCGCGCGCAGGGCTTGGCGGCGCGGCGCTGTCGGAGCCGCCGCGACGGGCCATCGAGAGATATTTCGCGACGGTCGCGATCTCCTCTTCGAGCGTATGCGTCGTGCTGATCGGCCGCGGCGCCATGCGCCGCTTCGGTGCCGGCGCCGGCGCCGGCGCGCGCACCGGCCGCGGCCGCTCGGCCACCGGAGCCTCCGCCGGCTCGTCGATCAGGAGCGGCGTCGGCGCGGCAGCCGCCTCGACGAGAATCGGCCGCGCGCGCAGCTCGATCATCCGCTCCGGGAACAGAATCTCGGCAAGATCGCGCAGCGAGGCCCCGGGCATCAGCAGCCGGCGCAAGGCCGGAGGCATGCCGCGCAGCGCCTTCGCATGGCCGCGCCGGGCCAGCCGATCGCTGCGGGCTGCGATCGCGGCCGCATCACGGCGCTCGTCGCTGATCAGGACCTTGCGGGCGCGCAGCATCGCGGCGAGCTCGCGCACATCCGAGCGCGAGGCGCTGTCGACGACCAGCAGATCGAAGGTACCGATCCGCGCCGGCAGCAGTTCGGCGACGCGCCAGGCCGGCATGATGTGGCAGGGGATCTCCTCCAGCCAGCCTTCGAAGGAGTTGCGGGCGGCGATCCGCAGGCGGCGCGCGGTCGGGCCGGAGCAGGCCGAGGCCATCTTCTGCATCGTGTCGCGGAAGCGCTTCAGCGATTGCCGGACGGCGCCGCTGGCATTCTGCGCGATGCCGAGCGACATGCGCGCGCCGATCACCACCTCGAACAGCGCCAGGGATCGCTTCTCGAGCCGCAGTCGCTGCGCCGCGAGATCATGGAGAAGCTGGCGCTCCTCGGGATTCTCGATCCGCTTGAGGACCGCCAGATTCCACGCGCTCACCCAGTCCGCGAGTGACGCTTCTTCCTTGAGAGCATGCTTCGCAGCAGCCTTCGTCGTGTCCTTGGTGTCCGCCTCGGCCGGCACGGACCGCAATCGCTGCGCGAGGCTCGGTGCGCCCGCCGCGATGGCCATCCGGCACGCCGTCCTGACCAGTTCGTAGTCGGTCTCGTTGCCGCGGATCGTCTCCACCGCGGCGAGGATTCCCGACCACCGCGCCGCCAGGTCCTGCGCGTCCGTTTCGGCATCGCCGACCAGCGACAGCACGTCGGCCTGGACGGTCGCCGCGAGTTCGCCGGCTCCGGCGAACAATTCACCGAGCCGCGCGAGCTCGACCAACGGCCCGGACACCCGCGTCATGACGGTGCGAATGGCCGCGCCGAAGGCGGCCGGCCGCTGCACATCCGCCACCATCGCGGCAACCTCGCTGTCGGTCATCGACAGCTTGCGGCAGGCATCGACGACGTTGCGGACCGCAAGCGCCGCCGTCACCACGGCGACCTCGACGCTCTTGACGATCTGCTCGAGATCATCGAAGGCGCGCGCCGATTCCAGCTGCAGCGCCGGCGCATCGATCTTCATCGCGATCGACGTCCAGCGCGCGCGCAGCGCATGCAGGTCGTGGCGCCATAGCAGGAAGCGGGCGACGTAGCTCCAATCGGCCGGCGTCGATGGCGCGGCTCCGTCCAGCGTGATGGCATCGACCGCGGTCTTGAGCGCACGGCGCGACGGCGTGAACCGCGCGAACGGCTTCTCGCCGGCCGCGAGCCGTTCGACCACGCGAATGGCGTCCTTCTTGGTGAAGGCCTCGACCGGCGCCTGCACCTGGCGCCGCGCGAATTCGGCACTTCGTGACAGCTGGAACGAGGCATCACGCGCCCAGCCCACCACCTTGTCGAGCCCCTCGGGCCCGTCGGTCTTTGACGTCGCGAGCGGTGACAGCCGGCCGAGCCAGGCTTCCGCGGCAATGGCGCGATGGCCGGCGGCGAGCGCATCGAGGTCTGTCGCGAGCCGGCCGGTCGCGTCGAGCCCGAAGGTCGCGATCGCATCCAGCGCGAGATCCTCGTCGCGCCCGTTGTCGGACGTGATCGTTGCCTGATGACGCAGCTCCTCATGCAGGCGCAAGATCGCCGCCGTATCCGGAAGCGCCGCGGTCTCCGGCAACTCGTCGTCGATATGCTTGAGACGATCGCCAAGACGCTGTCGCGCCTCGCGCGCCTTGTCGACCGCGGCGACCAGCGCGTCCGTCCCCGAGATGAGACGCTTGGGCCGATCCTTGAACCAGCCATAGGCATGCGGCTCGCCGACCAGTCCCTTGAACAGATCGAATGGCAGCTCCGGCAAGCCGCCGGTGAGCCGCAGGTTGCGCCTGACGATCTCCGCGATCTCGTCGTCGAGCGATGTGATCTGGGAGCGCTTCGAGATGATGTCGCGCTCCAGCCGGCCGATCTGCGCGACCTGATCCCGCAGGTTCGCGGCATCGAGGATCGACTGCAGCCGGCCCGCCAGCGCCTCGGCTTTTCTGAGCACGTCCTTGTCGGAGCCCGTCGAGCTGACGGTCAGCTCGCGGACCGGCGGCGGCAGCTTCTCATGCAGCAAGCCGAGCGCGGTCTCGTCTCTGGAGACCACGAGCACGCGCGATCCGAGCGCGAGGTGATGGCAGACGACGTTGACGAGAGCGGCGATGCGGTCATCATCTGCGGCGGCCTGCAGCACGAGGCCGTCCGAGCCGGACAGCTCGCGTACGATCTCGACGTCCTCGGGAGCGGCCGGCAACGGAAAGAACAGATCACCCTGCTCCACGACCACGGGCTTCGGCGGCGGCGCAATGTCGATCGGACCGCCGACGATGCCCGACAGATGCCGGCGTGCCGCGGCGTGGCCTCGTCCATCGGACTGCATCAGCAGGGCGCCGACGGCGCCGGTCAAGCAGCATTCGCTCTGCGGCGCGTGCGCAACCGCCGTCTTGAGGCTCTCGATGTCGCGCAGCGCGCGGACGTCCGGCCGCCGGCGCGCCGAGATGGTCCAGCGGCCGCTGGCGATGGCCGCGTCCGAGGCGTCCGCCATCGGGCTGTCCGCCGCGCGCGACGGCTTGTGGCCGGTCTGGACGCCGACCGCGCCGATGATCTGCTCGAGATCAAGCGGCGTGAACGGCGACAGCTCGCCGCGCTGCTCGAGCGCCTCGACCAGTCGGTCGGACCTATCGGCCAACGCAAGCGCTGCGTCGGGCACCACCGCCTCCAGCGCCTTGCGGTTGACGGTGGCGCCGACGAAACGCGGCCGCACCCGGACCTCGGCATCGGGGCGCGCAATGACCTCAATCTCCACGGCGCGCTCGAACAGCGGCAGTTCGTAGTCGCGGCCGCTTTGCCGCCATGACGACAAGCCGATGCCCCAGATGATTTCGAGCGCAGGATCGGAAGCCGATGCCGCCGCCAGCTCGCGCAGGCGCTGATGAATGGCCATGGTCCGGCGGCGCATGCGCTCGGTGTCGGCCCATGCGGTCCAGGGACCGGAGACGTAGCGCTCGATCCGCTGCAAGAGATCGGGGCGCTGCTCGAGACGCAGCCGTCCGGTCCATACGCCGAGAGCTGCGGCCGGCGAGAAATCCTCGGGACGGGCGTGACGGGCGAAGGTGAGGCGGTTCTTCTCGATCTCGTCGACCTTCACCAGGATGCTGTCGCGCGGCGATGGACGGCGATCCGGATCCGAGGACAGTTCGACCCAGGCGTCGAGATCGGCATCGATCGCCGGCGGCTCGGTCGCCGCAAGCGCCTCGACGGCGAGCCACACCGGCCCGTCGACATCGAAGGTGTTGAGCACCACGCCGGGCAGGTGCTCCATCTCACCCTGGTCCAGGGCCAAGCCGTGATCATCGGCAAACGGGTGATCCGGCTGCCGCTCGAGCGGGGATGTCTCCGCCCGGATCATCTCCGTCAGACCGCCCAGGACCTCCTGCAGCGGCTCGCCGGCCGTCCGCGTGTCATTCGTCGAGCCTTGCCAAGAATCTTGCCAGGCGTCGGCCGCCGCCGGGTTGTCCAGGGACGACGCTGCACTTGCACCGAGAGCACCAAGCAGCCGCATGCCGTGATCGCCGATCGTGGCCTGCGCGGCGGACTCGCTCGCCTTGGCCTCATTCGGCCGCATATTCACCAGCTGGCTCATCGTGCAGATCCTTTTCTGAACTCGGCTGCGGCAGTGGCCTGAGGTCGGCGAGCGGCTGACCGACACGGATGGCCCCGCCCGTGATCACGGCGCGCCGGGCGATCGGAGAGTGGGTTCAGACTGGACAAGCTTTCCTCGCTGCAACGTCGATGGAACTCCCGACTCGTTGCGGAGGCGTATGGCGAAGGTAGGTCACATCAATGACCCGACAGGTAGATGAATGTGACGATTCTCGTTCTTGCGGGGATCTCGGGAAAAAATCCCGGGTCGTTTGCTGCGGAAAATCTCTTCTAACAACCCTGTTAGTCTGCAGTTTTTGTCGGGGGCGACATGCAATCGCAGCGGCAAGCTCAGGTTGCGCGCGAATACGCTAGAATGTGTCTAAGAATACTTCTAACGCTCAAGACGAGGCGACGTGACGCTTGACCAAGGCACGATGTCCACGCCGCCGCGCGGCCGTCGCCAAGGTTCAGCCATCGCGCCGTCGCGCATGCGACTCTCGCGTCAAGTACAGCGCCACAAACGCGAGCGCATCGCGTCTTCAGCTTGGCACCGGGTGAAAGCAACGCGGCCCAGTCGGGCGAGCGGCCTTCCCGAAGGAGCGCGTCGGGAAGGACATCCGGCCGTCACGGACCGCACGCGTGGCCGCGAAAGCCGAGCCCTGGACAGCAGGGCCCTGCTTGAAACGTCCCGAAAGCTGAAGTAGCAGTCATTGCAAAGACATCAACGTCGTTCAGACGTCCCCGATCGATGGGCCGGGACTGCATGATTTGGCAACGGATGAGAACGGCCGCCGCATGCAGTGCAGCATTTCTGACGCTGCTGTCAGCGCAGCCGGATGCCCGGGCGCAGTCGTCGGGCACGGCGCGTGAGCCCGCAACGGTCAAGCTGTCCCCGACGCAACAGAAGCAGATCGGCCTCCAGACGGCGGTGCTGGCCAGGGAATCCCACCCCGAGCAGTTCCGGGCCTATGGCACCGTTCTGGACGTCGCCAGGCTGACCGACCTGACCAACAACTACGCCAACGCCCAGGCGCAACTGCAGACCGCCCAGGCCAGGCTCGACGTCGCCAGGCTCGCCTTCGAGCGCGCCCGCGACCTCGTGCAGTCGGCGGCGATGCCGCGCAAGGATGCGGAAGCGGCGGAGGGCACGTTCCGCACCGACCAGGCTGCGGTTGCCGCCGCGGACTCGCAAGTGAAGACATTGGTGGCGACGGCGCGGCAGGAATGGGGCGCCGTGATCGGAAAGGGCATCATCGAGCGCTCGCCCCAGGTGGTGCAACTGATCGAGCGCGAGCAATTGCTGGTGCAGGTCACGCTGCCGCCCGGCGTGACCCTATCCGAGCCGCCGCGCCTGGCGCTGGCCCAGGCGTCGACGCGCAACGCCAACATCGAGTTGCGCTACCTTTCGCCCGCGCCGCGCACCGATCCGCGCATCCAGGGCGTGAGCTATTACTTCGTCGCGGCCGGCGACAGCGGGTTGCTGCCCGGCATGAACACGACGGCCTATGTTCCCTCCGGCAAGGCCTATCAGGGCGTATTCGTCGAGGACACCGCGATCGTGCAATGGCAGGGACGCGCCTGGGTCTATCTGCGCGCAGGTCCCGAGACCTTCCGGCGCCATCCGATCCGCACCGACCAGCCGATCTCGGACGATGACTACGTCGTGCAGGACATTCCGCCCGGCTCGGAAATCGTGATGCGCGGCGCGCAGGTGCTGCTGTCGGAGGAAGCCAAGAGCGAGCTGCGCGGCGGCGGCGACGATGATTGACGGCATCCGTGCGGCCGCCACGGGGCCGCAGGCCGCGCTGGTCTCGTTCGCGATCCGCTTTCGCGGCATGATGCTGGCGCTCGCCTGCACCATCCTCATTCACGGCATCTTCTCGCTGGGCAGCGCCAAATACGCGGTCTTCCCGGAGTTCGCGCCACCGCAGGTGTCGATCCAGACCGAGGCGCCCGGGCTCAGTCCCGAACAGGTCGAGGTGCTCGTCACCCAGCCGATCGAGACCTCGATCAACGGCCTCGCCGGCGTCGAGAGCATGCGCTCGTCATCGATCCAGGGCCTGTCCGTCGTCTCCGTGATCTTCCAGCCCGGCACGGATGTCTTCAAGGCGCGGCAATTGGTGACCGAGCGGCTCACCGTGGTCACGAACGGCTTGCCGCAGGGCGTGCGCGCGCCAGCGATGACGCCGTTGGTGCCGGCGGCCGGCACCGTGCTGGTGATCGGCCTCACCTCCGAGCAGCGCTCGCTGATGGATCTGCGCACCATCGCCGACTGGACCGTGAGCCGGCGGCTGCTTGCCGTGCCCGGCGTCGCGCAGGTCACGACCTATGGCCGCGATGTCAGATCCTTGCAGGTGCAAGTCCGCGCCGACGATCTCGTGCGCTTCGGCGTCGGCATGAACGATGTGGTGGCGGCGGCCCGCAAGGCGACCGGGGTGCGCGGCGCCGGCTTCGTCGACACCGCCAATCAGCGCGTCATCCTGCAGACCCAGGGGCAGTCGCTGACGCCCGAGCAGTTGGCGCGCACGGTGCTGCTGCACCAGGGCGGCGCCAGCGTCGTGCTCGGCGACGTCGCCACGATCGTCAATGCGCCGGAGCCGCCGATCGGCGGGGCGCTGATCAATGGCCAGCCCGGCATCATGATGATGATCAGCCAGCAATACGGCGCCAACACACGCAACGTCGCCGCGCGCGTGGAGGCGGCGCTGCAGGAGTTGCGCCCCGCGCTGGAGAGCGAACAGGTCAAGCTGCACGCCGACCTGTTCCGCCCGGCGACGTTCATCGATTCCGCGACGAGGAACGTGCTGGTCGCGCTCTTGATCGGCGGCGCGCTGGTGATCGTGGTGCTGCTGCTGTTTCTCTACGACTGGCGCACGTCGCTGATCAGCTGCACGGCGATTCCGCTGTCGCTGTTCTCGGCCGTGCTCGCCCTGCAATGGCTGGGGCAGAGCCTCGACACGATGACCCTGGGCGGCCTCGCGATCGCGATCGGCGAGGTGGTCGACGACGCCGTGATCGGAGTCGAGAACGTGGTGCGCCGGCTGCGCGAGAACCGCGTCCTGCCATCGCCGCGCAGCGAAGCGCGCGTGGTCTACGACGCCATGCTCGAAGTCCGCAGCGCGGTCGCCTACGCGACCTTCGCCGTGCTCCTCGTCTTCGTCCCCATCCTGGCGCTGCCGGGCCTCGCCGGCCGGCTGTTCGGGCCGCTCGGCATTGCCTACATCCTCGCCGTGCTGGCCTCGCTGATCATCGCGCTCACCGTCACGCCGGCGCTGTCGATGTTGCTGCTCGCCGGCCGTGCCACGCGCGACATCCGCGAGCCGCCGCTGGTGCGCTGGTCGCGCCGTCACTACGAGCGGCTGCTGCGGCGCCTCAGCGCTTTTCCAAAACTGGTGATCGCGGCGGCCCTGCTGGTGACGCTCGGCGGCGCCGGCCTGGTGCCCTTCTTCGGCGGCACCTTCCTGCCGGAGCTCCGGGAAGGCCATCTGATCGTTCACGTCGCGACCTTGCCGGGCACATCGCTGGACGAAACGCTGCGGCTCGGCGGCCTGATCTCAGACGCGCTGCGTGCCGTGCCGGAGGTCCGCAGCGTCGCCCAGCATGCGGGGCGGGCCGAAGCCGGCGTCGATACCGCCGGCACGCATTCCAGCGAGATCGAGGTCGACCTCAAGCCCGGCCTCTCGGGCGACGACCAGGAGCGCGCCGAGCGGCGCATCCGCGCCGCGCTGGCCGATTTCGCCGGCATCAATGTCTCGATCAAGACCTATTTGACGGAGCGCATCGAGGAGACGCTGTCCGGCTTCAACGCCGCCGTCGTCATCAACGTCTACGGTCCGGATCTCGACGACCTCGAGCGCGCGGCGCGCGACATCGCGCGCGAGCTCGGCGAGGTCTGGGGCGCGGTCGACATCCAGCAGCAATCGCCGCCGGGCATGCCGCAGGTCAACGTCACCCTGCGCCCGACGGATCTGCAGTCGTGGGGGCTCGACGCCGTCGAGGTGCTGGAGCTGATCCGCACCGCCTATCAGGGTGACGTGGTCGGTCAGGCCTATGAAGGCAATGTCGTGTTCAACGTGATCGTCAAGCTCGATCCCGATGCCAGCGCGCGGCCGACCGAGATCGGCAACATGCCGATCCGCACCTCCAGCGGCGCCTACATCCTGCTCAAGCAGGTCGCCGACGTCTACGGCACCGCCGGCCGCTACGTCGTGCTCCATCGCAACGGCCAGCGCGTGCAGACCGTCACCGCCAACGTCGCCGAGCGCGATCTCGAATCCTTCGTCGCTGCGGCCAAGCGCAAGCTCGCCAAGGAGGTCAAGCTGCCGCCGGGCGCGCATGTCGAGTTCACCGGCGCGGCCGAGGCGCAGGCCAGATCACGCCGCGATCTCTTGATGAACTCGCTGCTGGCGACGATCGGCATCGTGCTGCTGCTGTCGTTCGTCACCGGCCATTGGCGCAACCTCGTGCTGGTGCTGCTGAACCTGCCCTTCGCCTTCGTCGGCGGCGTCATCGCGGTCGCCGTGACCGGCGGCGTGCTGTCGCTGGGCTCGATGATCGGCTTCGTCACGCTGTTCGGGATCGCGCTGCGCAACTCGATCCTGATGATCTCGCATTACGAGCACCTGGTCGTGGTCGAAGGCCGCCCCTGGAGCCTGGACACGGCAATCGCCGGCGCCGCCGACCGCCTGGTGCCGATCCTGATGACCTCGCTCGTCACCGGCCTCGGCCTGCTGCCGCTCGCGCTCGGCGCCGGCGAGCCCGGCCGCGAGATCGAGGGACCGATGGCCATCGTCATCCTCGGCGGCCTCCTGACCTCGATGGCGCTGAACCTGCTGGTCCTGCCGACCCTGGCGCTGCGCTTCGGACGGTTCACACGCGGCGTGCAGGCCCGCGGAGATGTCACGGCGAGCTGATCGTAGGCGTGAGACGTCCGCAACGTTCGCCGCAGGTCGCTGCTCGACGGGTCAACGCGCGGGCCGGATGAAGGCAACGTCCTACCCGTTTTGACAAGCTTATCCACTGGCCAACGGCGGACCTCGGCGGCCGAGTGACCGGCGTCGCATTCAGCCCATTGCGGACTTCAGGCGGCTAAAATCTGCCTGACCAGTGGCCTCTTTTCTGGTGGCTGCGCTCAATTGGTGCGCTTAGGCACTGCAACGCCGCCCTTGCGCAAGATTTCAGCCTCGACACGAAAGATGTCGGGGACGTTGATCTTGCCGTTCGCACGTTCTTCCATGACACCCACGTCGCGCATAGAAGATAGCAGTGCGGACGGTTCGTTTCCGGAAGTGAACTTTACCGGCGTGTATCTGGGCTCGGTAGCGGCATTGCTTTCAATCGCCTCAATCACGTGTTGATTCTTCCAGATTTCAAGCAACTGCTCGCGTTCCATCGGAACGAATTGTCGCCGAAGAGCTTCCAGCGCTGGCTTAATCCAGGGATAGTCCTCGTAAAGTTCTTCCAAACGATTTCTCGAGGCCAAGCGCACGCCCTCAAGAAGGCCCAGATGGTCGATGGCTCTACCTGCAGAGGTCGGGTGATGCTCGGCTGCCTTCTTCCACGCGGTCAGGAAGCTGCGTGGCGAGCAGGTGTGCGCGGCATCGCTCAGATGGAGCGGCAACCAAGTATAAACCCGGCCGCGCTTCTTGTTGGTTCCCATAAACTCGCCAGCGATACCGTTGATCACCCGTGCCTGCGCCTCGGGGTCGGCTCTAGTATCGATACCGGCCACGGGGAGCACATCACTCGCGCGTTCGCGCCGCGCCAACGCCTTAAGCGGTTCTCGCGCAGCGTCGTTGCGGAGCAACTCAAACAGCAGCAGGCCATAGAGATCGATTGGCCGCCAGAGTAGCTCCACGTAATCATTCTTAATCTTGGAGCTGTCCGGAAAGCGGAAGAGCTCTTGATCGGCAAACTGGTCCGCACGCATGAATATCTTGGCGCGAATGGAGCGAAACGATTGCAGGCCGACCGCTAGTGACAGCAGGGCTCGCGTCAGGCTGCGAATGCTGTCCCAATCGCGACCGAAACGGTCGAGCGCGTCGAACACCACCAGCAGGGTCTTTTTAGACCGGACCAATTCGTCGTCCGCCACGGATAGCACCACTGAATAGCGGTTCGGATCGGTTTTGAGACCATCGATGACATCGCCAAGCAGTTCATCTGTGCTGCCCGGGACTTGCTTGCATGCGATCCTGATAAGGACCGCCCGCCAGATCAGATCCGGACTCTTGCCTTGTGCAAACAAATTCGTGATTTCGTCGATCGTGGGTGCGCTTTCGCTGACCTTGTCTGAGCCGTTGAACCCGACGACTACTTCGGCCGTGGATAGCAGCCGTTGTCCATACGCTTTAGCAAGCCGCTCGCGCAGCGGCTTGCTAAGCAGCGCATGGGTCCAGAAACTTTTGCCCATGCCACGGTTGCCAACGACCAACTGCCGCCGCAGGTCGAGAACACCACGATGCCCCTCCGGAAGAAAGGCCTGCTCGACCGAGATCATCGCATTCGGTTCGACGCGGGGCGACGGATCGAACGCTGCCATGGCCGCACGGATTTTCGAGAGATCCGGTTCGGATGCACTCATGCTTTAAGTCCGTTGGCTGTGCCGCCGAACGACATTGCAGTCTCGAGCCCCGAAAGGAAGGTTCGGTAGGTCTGCTCATAGAAAGCTTCGGTAAGCTGGTCCGGAATTCGACTAGGATCGAAATCGATGAAGCTCTGGTTAAACGGAATGATCAGGGGCCAGTGTGGAGCGGACTCGTCGCTCCGCGCAAACCTCAGCGAGTCAGGCGCGTCCTCTCCGCTATCTTCCGCGTCATAAATGTGCGCCGAATAAATTTCATACATATCATCGACGAACCGCGCGGACACGGCCGCGTCGAGGCTTGCCTTAGCATAGACTGGTCGAAGCATCGTTCGCCATTCGGTATCGCGCCCCTGTGCCTTGTCCCGCTGGGCGAGCAGCTGCAGGGCAGCGAACAGCGCCCGATAGCCCTCGATCGTCTGCTTCTGTGCGGTACCGAACAGCAATACGGTAGCGCCCAGACCAAGAACCGCGGGTGCCGCGAGCTCCGACAGTCCGGCACGACTGTCAATAAACACGACATCATATTGATCGCGTTCCGTAATGCGCGAGATCATTAATGATATCTGCTCGACGAGCGGTATGGCGCGATCTTCTACAACGTCCTCAATCATCGCTCGCGAAAGTTTGGGCAGGATATTCCAAGGATGGGCGAGCGAACGGCGGCCGAGCGCCGGCAACACATCAACCCGGCCGCCACCTGCAGTCGTAAGGGCGCTCGCCCCAATGTAGGCATGAAGACTGGCGTCGGGTACGCCGCCAATCCCATTCTCCACCAGATAGTCGATCACGCCAAACTCGGGCGTACGATCGCCGTCCAAGAGCAAGTCACCTAGACCCGGCGCTTCCAAGTCAAGGTCAACGACCAGCACATTGCGATTCCGGCGCGCGAAATCGGCCGCAGCGATTGCTAGGGCCGTCGATCGACCGACCCCGCCTTTTAGCGTGGCAAAGACCACCCTCGGAGGCTGCGTTTGCGCAGCCGTGGGTGCATCGAGCCATCCCGCGCCTACGATTCGACGATCGACTAGATAGCAGAAGTCGTCGCCAATCTGCACTGGCAAGCGCTCGGGAGACGTCCGGATCTGTTCGGTCCCGCTGTCGCCCTTAAAGCTGATTGGCCGGTCGGTTCGCGCATAGGGGCCAAGGCTGGCGATTAACGCCTGCCCAAGTATATCCCGCTCATTGTCATCCTTCGGCGCACGATCCGCGATAAAGGTGAGACGGCCGGAAGCGTCGCGTAGCGCCGTTCCAGTCTCGACGAATTCTCGGCCGGCGAGATTCACCAGCGTCACTACAAGTTGAGGTAGCGATTGATCGAATAGTGGCAGACCCATCAGAACGAATCCATCCGGTTGACTAGTTCAGCAGCGCTCGTTTTCCACGACTCAATCCATTCGTCCCGAATATCCACAGTCGGCGCATAACGCATATCGGTGTCCCAATTCTGGAATAGCGCCGCTGTTTCGGCGATTTTCCGGAGTTCGCCGGACCGCCGCCCCTTAGCGCTGTCCAAGAGAAAGGTTTTGAGCTTGGGAAAATGCTTGTAGAATGGATCGTCATGGCGGCGATCTGCCGGCAACACCGGCATTCCGCTATCTCGCATCATTGCCTTGACTGCGAGTTCTCCGCAAAGCCCGAACAGATATCCCGCAACGGCGCGGCATCCAGGCTGAGCTCCGGCGGACGCCAATCCGTAAAGCTCGATGGCCGCCCGCAGATGCCGCCTTGCCGAGTTTGATAGATCCTGCCGATACGTCATGTTGCCTCCCGGTGGCATCTGGCAGTTTCGGCTGCGAGCCGTCAATTCGGCGATCGCTCAGACCATCACCAGTCTCGCGATCGTCCACGCATCATTCGGCTCTGCTTAAAGGGCCGGAACCAGATAGCAGATTGGCGGCAAGAGTGCCAATCTGCCCAACTTCAGCGGCTGCCTAGTCACGTCCGCAATTCGCCCTTCTCGGACCTTCCGGCCGCCGCCAGAGATGTCGGCCTGCTGGGCTTGATCTGATCTGGTTGTCGCGCGGCCCCCCCGAAGCGAGCCGCGAACGACTGACAACAAGACCTCTGTTGCTTGCGCCAAAAATCTAATTTCATTCACCGCCTCAAGCACATCCCCCTTGTCCAGTCCTCCCACGAAAAATATTCAACTTTCGTTTTTCAGAAAATCATGATTGACTCTGCGCATCCCGTCCCGCCAAGAGGGGCGCTTCGCGATCGTCACGAGACGTGGGTGCGGGATGCGGTGGGTGCATTGGATCGCAGCGCGAGCAATCGTGCGGACGAACGAGCCCGATGCGCCGGCGAAATCGTAGGGTCCTGGCCTCCCGGTGCTGAGGCCAAGCGGACGGTGATGATCCGTCCGTGACGGGGGCAAGACAGCCGGTCCCCGGGGAGAGGACGTATAAGCCGCCCAACCATCGCGCGGGGAATGCCGGGATGTCTCGGCTGAACCTGTGGTACCTGCCGCCAGCATTTTTTCTCGCTGGCGGGCCATGGGGGCGGCCAGCTCCCGGCATTCCCTGCGCCCTCTGCTTCGATGAGGGCGAAACGAACGGTACAACTCGGGCGCACGAAGCGCCGCGAGGCCGATTGATTGCGTTCTAGAGCATGATGCGAATACGTGGAAAGGCACGATGCTCATCGCCAGTTTGCGATGACGACACGGCATGCGCCGCGATTTCAGTCTCACCCTCCCCTGGAGGGGGAGGGTCGGTCGCACGCGAAGCGGGCGAGCGGGGCGGGGTGAAGCCGCGAAAGCCGGTGCAAATGGAGAGATCACCCCACCCCGGCTCCTACGCGCTTCGCGCCTATGAGCCGACCCTCCCCCTCCAGGGCAGGGCAATCGCATGTGGAAATTCCAGGCCGTCGCGACGAACGATCCTGCAAGTTAGTTACTCCGTCATGCCCGGGCTTGTCCCGGGCATCCACGTCGTTCTCAGCATGCCGGTCGACGTGGATGGCCGGGACAAGCCCGGCCATGACGACGTGGAGAGAGACGAGCACAAAACAGCGATCGCCACATGCGATTGCCCTGCCCTCCAGGGGAGGGTGACAGCGGGGCCGATCTCGAAGCTCCGCGCGGGCCGAATGGCCTCAGCCGTTCAGCCGGTCGATGTGCACCTTGCCGGCCTTCATCACCAGCGGAATGTGGTCGCCCTGGCCGAGCAGGCAGGAGACGTCGCGCAGCGGGTTGCCGTCGACCACGAGCAGATCGGCGATGGCGCCGGGCAGGATGCGGCCAAGCTTGCCCTCCATGCCGAGCACCTCGGCGCCGATCACGGTGGCGCTGGCGATCGCCTCTCGGGGACCGAGGATCTCGGCGCGGATCCTGAACTCGTCGCTCTGCAGCCGCTGCGACGGACCGAGCAGGTCGCTGCCAAAACCCATCTTGACGCCGGCCTCCTGATAGATCGACAGCGAGCGCAGGCCGGCGTCGCGGACGTCGGCGATCTTGGCGACGCTCTCCGGCGGCAGGCCATATTGCGCGCCCTCGTTGGCGAGCGCCTCGTAGGTGACAAGCGTCGGAATGACGTAGGCGCCCTTCTCGGCTATCAGCCGCGCGGTCGGCAGGTCGACCAGATTGCCGTGCTCGATGGTGCGCACGCCGCAATTGACGGCGCGGGCGATCGCTTCCGCGGTGTAGGCATGTGCGAGCACATAGGTCTGCCGCCCGCGCGCCTCGGCGACGATGGCGCGGATCTCGTCCTCGGAATAGCCGAACGCGCCGACCGGATCGGTCGGCGAGGCGACGCCGCCGGAGGCCATGATCTTGATCTGGTCGGCGCCCATCTGCAATTCCTCGCGCACCGCCTTGCGCACGGCATCGACGCCGTCGGCGACACGGGCGAGCGCGCCGACGCGCACGCAGCAGGGACACGGCGCGTTGTCGGAGAGGAAATCGGTGCGCGCCCGCATGTCGCCATGGCCGCCGGTCTGGCTGAGCGCGCGGCCGGACACGAACAGCCGCGGGCCTTCGGTGAGGCCGGTGTCGACCGCCTGCTTCAGCGGATAGCCGGCGCCGCCGGCGTCGCGCACCGTGGTGAAGCCACGGCGCAGCATGCCCTTCAGCAGAATCGCCGAGCGCAGGGTCACCAGCACGTTCGGCATCTGCACCTGCTGGGCGAGATTGAGCTCGACCGCGATGGCGTGGACATGCAGGTCGATCAGGCCGGGCATCAGGGTCTTGCCCTTGAGATCGATGGTCTGGTCGGCGCTCGCCTGCAGCGGCTTGTCCGAGACCTCCTTGATCAAATTGCCTTCGACCAGGACGTGCTGCCCTTCGAGCAGATCAGACTGCAGCGGGTCGAGCAGAGCGGCATTCTGGAACAGGATGGTCGGCATCAAGGTGTCCTCGATCGGAGCGGGAAGTCAGTCGGCTTGGCGCAGCGGCCGCAAGCGACAGCAGGCAGCAACGAAGTCATCCCCTATCGCGTCCTGGCGCGGCGAGCCAGCTCAAGCCGGAATACCTGCATCCGCCGATCCGATCGCCGCTCACCCAATCGACATGAGACTGGCGTTGCCGCCGGCCGCCGCCGTGTTGGTCGAGAGGCTGATCTCCTCCACGAGCCGGTCGAGATCGTAGCCGCCGTCCAGGCTGCGCCGCGCGACGAGCGGGACGATCGGTCCGGCGCGCGCGGCCAACTCCCGTCCGAGCCCGATGAGCTCCCGCGCATCGCCATCGGAGAGGACGGCAGCAAGGGCCTCGACCGTCCGCCAGTTCTCCACGGTGACGATGCGCTCGCGCGCCTTAGCGGTGAGACCGCCGAGAGCCACGAGCGCCGGGTTCGATCGTTCGACGATTGCCTGGTTGCCGGTGGCCAGGATGGCGCCAAGCTGGATCAGCAATGCCTGCTCTGTCCGCGCCAGCGCGGCCACCGCGCCACGCGGCTTGATGCGATAGATGTTCTGCTCGCCGACCGGCCCGGGCAGCTCGATCTCGGCGCCGGCCAACGCGCACGACGGAAGCACCTCACACGCCCGCGCGGCATCGGCATGCCCGTTCGCGCGCAGCCAGTCGAGATAGGCTGTCGCCGTGTCGGGCACGCCGACCAATTCGGGAACCGGGCCCGGCGGCACGGCCAACAGCCGGCGCAGATACAGCGGGCCGCCGGCCTTCGGCCCTGTCCCCGACAACCCGGAGCCGCCGAACGGCTGCACGCCGACGACCGCGCCGATGACGTTGCGGTTGACATAGATGTTGCCGGCCGCGCTGCGGCTCGACGCACGCGCGATGGTTTCCGTGATGCGCGAATGGACGCCGAAGGTCAGGCCATAGCCGGTGAGATTGATCGCGTCGATGAGGTCGGCGAGCTGTTCTCGACGATAGCGCAGGACGTGGAGCACGGGGCCGAACACCTCGCGCTCGACATCGAAGACGTTGGCGATCTCGATGATAGCCGGCGCGACGAACGTGCCTTGCGCCGCCTGCGGCGGCAGCGGCAGCCGCTCCACGGCGTGACCGCGCGCCTGCATCGTGGCGACATGCGCCTCGAGCGTGCTGCGCGCCTCCGCGCTGATGACCGGGCCGACATCGACCGACAGCGACGCGGGATTGCCAAGTTCGAGCTCACGCAGCGCGCCGCGCAGCATCGACAGGATGCGATCGGCGACGTCCTCCTGCAGGCAGAGAATGCGCAGCGCCGAGCAGCGCTGGCCGGCAGAGTCGAACGCCGAGGCGATGACGTCGGCGACGACCTGCTCGGCCAACGCCGAGGAATCCACGACCAGCGCGTTCTGGCCGCCGGTCTCGGCGATCAGCGGCACCGGCTGTCCATGCGCGGTCAGGCGTTCGGCGAGCTGTGTCTGGATCAGCCGCGCGACGTCGGTCGATCCCGTGAACATCACGCCCTGCACACGGGGATCACCGACCAGCGCCGCGCCGACGCGGCCGTCGCCCGGCAGCAGCTGCAGGACATCCGTGGGCACACCGGCCTCACGGAGGATGCGCACCGACTCGGCGGCGATCAGCGGCGTTTCCTCGGCCGGCTTCGCCAGCACCGGATTGCCGGCCGCGAGCGCCGCCGCGATCTGGCCGGTGAAGATCGCGAGCGGGAAATTCCACGGGCTGATGCAGACGATGGGGCCGAGCGGAATGAGAGGGTCATTCGCGGCGAGCGCTTCGATCTCATGCGCATAATAGCGCAGGAAGTCGACGGCCTCGCGCACTTCGCCGATCGCGTTCGCGTAGGTCTTTCCCGCCTCGCGCACGATCAGTCCGATCAGGACGGTGCTGCGCGCCTCCAGCGCATCGGCCGCGCGACGCAGGCACGCGGCGCGGGTGCTTGCAGGTGTCGCCGCCCAGCCCGGTGCTGCTGCGGCCGCGCGCGCAAGCGCCGCCTCAATGTCGGACGGGTTCGCATCCGCGACCTTGCCGACGATATCGTCGTGGTCGGCCGGATTGCGGATCAATCGCGCGCCTTGTCCCTCCGCGGCGCCGGGCGGACGCGCCGTCCAGCCGCAGGTCACGCTCGCCGCCAGTCCTTCGGCGAGCTGCGCCAGCGCATTTTCGTCGGAGAGGTCGAGACCGGCCGAGTTGACGCGGGCCCTGCCGAACAGCTCGCGCGGGCGCCTGATCTTGTCATGCGGCGCGCCGGAATGCTCCGCGGTGCGCACGATCTCGACAGGATCCGTGATCAGTTCGTCGAGCGACACGTTGGGATCGGCGATGCGGTTCACGAAGGAGGTGTTGGCGCCGTTCTCCAGCAGCCGGCGGACGAGATAAGCCAGCAAGGTCTCATGCGAGCCGACGGGCGCATAGATGCGGCACGGGCGGCCGAGCCGCTCGGAACCGACGACCTCCTCATACAGCGGCTCGCCCATGCCGTGCAGGCACTGGAATTCATACTGGCCGGGCGTGTAGTCCGGGCCCGCCATCTCGACGATCGACGCCAAGGTGCGCGCGTTATGCGTGGCGAATTGCGGGAACACCGCGTCCGGCGCGGCGAGCAGCTTGCGGGCGCAGGCGAGGTAGGACACGTCGGTGTGGCTCTTGCGCGTGAACACCGGAAAGTCTGGCAGGCCGTCGACCTGGGCGCGCTTGATCTCGCTGTCCCAATAGGCGCCCTTCACCAGCCGCACCATCAGCCGGCGCTGCGAGCGCCGCGCGAGATCAATGATCCAGTCGACGACGACAGCGCAGCGCTTCTGATAGGCCTGGATGACGAAGCCGATGCCGTTCCAGCCGGCGAGATCAGGATCGAGGCACAGCGCCTCCAGCAGATCGAGCGACAGATCGAGACGATCGGCCTCCTCGGCGTCGATGTTGAGGCCGATGTCGTAGCGCCGGGCCAAAAGCACGAGCTGCTTCAGCCGCGGCAGCAGTTCGGCCATGACGCGCTCGCGCTTGATGCGCTGATAGCGCGGATGCAGCGCCGAAAGCTTGATCGAGATGCCCGGCCCTTCGTAGATGCCGGCGCCGGCCGCGTGGCGGCCGATGGCATGGATCGCGCTCTCATAGGCGGCGAAGTAGCGCGCGGCGTCCTCGGCCGTAGTCGCGGCCTCGCCGAGCATGTCGTAGGAATAGCGGAAACCCTGCGCCTCCCATCGCCGCCCATTCGCGAGCGCCTCGTCGATGGTCTGCCCGGCGACGAACTGCTCGCCCATCAGCCGCATCGCCAGCGTGACGCCCTTGCGGATGATCGGCTCGCCGCCGCGCGCGATCAGCCGCGTGATCGAGGATGCGAGACTCTCCTCGCTCGCCGCCGCCGTCAGCTTTCCAGTGACAATCAGGCCCCAGGTGGCGGCGTTCACCAGCAGCGACGGGCTGTGGCCGATATGCGCCTGCCAGTCGCCGGTCGCGATCTTGTCGCGGATCAGCGCATCGCGCGTCGCCGTGTCGGGAATGCGCAGCAGCGCCTCGGCGAGGCACATCAGCGCGACGCCCTCCTGGCTCGACAGCGAATATTCCTGGATCAGCCCTTCGACGCCGCCCGCGCCGGCCTTGCCGCGCAACCGCAGGACGAGATCGCGTGCGAGATCGGCGCTGCGCGCGGACTGCTCCGGCGTCAGCGCCGCGAGGTCGAGCAGCGGCCCGACACAGTCGGGCTCGGCGCGGCGAGTGGCGGAGGTGATCGCGGCGCGCAGCCCGCTCTGCAGCTGAACCTGCGCGGCGAAAGCGGCGAAGGGAGGCGCGGGATCGGACCGGCTCTGTGCTTGCGACATCACCCGTCTCCTGAAGCGATTCCCGCGTGTCGAGCTCTAGCTAGGCAGCAACAACCCGCAGCGCTAGCGCCCCATCAGCTGGTCGGCGTAGTAGCCGATGGTCTTGCGGTAGATCACCGCCCTGTTCCACTCGCGCATCGCGTCGAAATTCGCACTGCCCTCGTCATAAGGCTGGCCCATCTTGAAGCCGCTGGTCTTGAGCAGATTGGCGGTCGAGGCCAGCACGTCGGCGGTGGAGTGGCGCAAATCGACACGGCCATCGCCGTCGAAATCGACGCCGTATTTGATGTAGGACGACGGCAGGAACTGGGTCTGGCCGATCTCGCCGGCGAAAGCGCCGACGAGATCGCGCTGCGTGAGGTCGCCACGCTGCAGGATCTTGAGCGCCGCCAGCAGCTCGCCCTGGAACAGCTCGGTGCGGCGGCAATCATGCGCCAAGGTCGCGAGCGTGCGGATCACCGGCAGCTTGCCCATGTCGCCCTTGCCGAAATCGGTCTCCAGCCCCCAGATCGCGACCAGGATCTGGCGCGGCACGCCATACTGGCTCTCGATCTTCGACAGCAGCGCCGCATGCCGCTGCAGCATCGCGCGCCCGCCATTGATGCGCCCGGCGCCGACGCGGGTCGAGACGTACTGCTCGAAGCTCTTGTTGAAGGTGTAGCGCTGGCGGCGGTCGAAGGCGAGCACGGCCGGATCGAGCGTCACGCCCGACAGCGCCTGGCTGATCGTGCCGCCGGAGATGCCGGCGCTCTGCGCCTCCGTGGAGATGTTGGCGATGAAGGTATTGAAGTCACCACCGCAGCGCGCAGCCTGCGCGGAGCTTGCCGCCGTGAGGGCCGAGAGCGAAGCCGCGAGCAGCACGGCCAGACGACGTAGAAGCATGCGGATTCCCTGGTGATTCCTGATTAGGGGATCATGGCATGGCGGGAAGCGCATCGTCAAAACTGCGGCGATGTGACCGCATCTGCCAATCCCGCGAACGGTGCGCACCCTCTCCCGCTTGCGGGGGAGGGCTGGGGTGGGGGCCGCCGCGACGGCGGTGCGCGTGGAGAGAATTCCCCAACCCGCATCGCATCTTCGATGCGATACGACCTCCCCCACACGCGGGGGAGGCACAGACCGCGCAAGCAGTGAGACTGCGCGATCACAATGCCTGGTGCCGCTTGATCCTCATCAACATCCAGCCCGCCTCCCCTTCCTAATCTGCCCCGCAAACGGAGACCACGCCATGATCGGGATTACGCTGACCGCCGACCAGATCCGCTCGGCGCCACCGGAGGTGCGGCGCTGGATCGAGCATCAGGTGCTCTCAGGGCTTGGGCTCGGCCCGGAGGAGGCCCCAGCGGCGCCGCCCGCTCTGCCGGTGCAAGGCGCCCATCTCGTCGCCTGCACGACTGACGATGCAACCAACATCCTGGCGCACATCCAGGGCGTGCTGCCGGCGGTCAACGTGTTCTTCGAATTCGGCCGCCCGGGCATCGCGCTGGGACAGCCGCCGGTGATGATCTTCCGCCTGATCGACATCCTGCACCACACGCGGCTGCAGAACATCGGCCAGGTCATGGCGTCGCTGGAGATGATCAACAAGGCGCTGATCGAGACCAGGCATGATCCGTCCGCGCGGTTCTGCGGCTTCGATCATGAAGGCCATTGCCTGATCGCGCCGGAGACCCAGCGCGCGATCGCCAGCGTCTGGCAGACGGTCATTGCCAAGCAGCACGGCGTCGCCGAGGGCGAGGCGGCGTAGACTGCGCGATTTGCCAGGCCTGTCCCAAAACGATGCACGGGCCGGCCGGCGGTCATGCGCGGACCGGGCGGCTCCGGCCTTGAGCGGGCCGCGATCAGTGCTACGATTCCGCCGTCGTTCACGATCTTGAGGAGATCGCCGATGCCGCCCCGCCAGCGCCGACTGCTGCAGTCTCCCTTGTTCCGCCTGCTCGCGATCAACCTCGCGCTCGGGCTGGTCATGGCCGTGGTGCTGGTCGGCGGCCTGCTGGCGCTGAACCCCTGGGACCTCCGCCACCTGATCTTCGCCGATCATTCCCCCGGCGTCGCCATCGGCCTGCTGCTCGGTTCGTTCTTCGTCACCTTCGGCTCGACCGCCATGGGCACCGCCATCATGGCACTCGGCAGCAGCGATGATGATGACGGCCCGCGCGGCGGCACGCGGGTACACGCCCGGGTGAAGGTGCGCCGGCGTTAGAGCCAAGCTCTCGCGACACCGACGATGCGCTCCCCTCCCCCTTGCGGGGAGGGGAGTCCACCGCCCTCGCGGCGAGAGCATGCCTCAAGCACGCATGCTCACCAATGCCCCTTCCACCTGTTCCACGCGAACAGCCCGTCGGCAAACCGGTCGTAGCCAAACCGCGTCAGCGGCCGCATCACGCGGTTGCCGAGCAGCGTCGCCAGCCACCCCTCGCCCGGCGTCAGCTTCCACAGCAAGAGCGCGACGTCGGCGCCGGTGATCAGTTGTCCGTCCTCGTCGGTCGCATGCAGGCGGCGGCGGACGACGTCGATATCGGCACCGAACGCAGCCAGCGCCTCCGGCTCTTCGTTGATGTCCTTGAACGCGACGCGGCCCGACTTGACCAGCGCCAGCAGCTTGTTGCGTTGCCCGTCGATGCCGGCGTCGCAGACCGGACAGCGGGTGTTGTACCAGATGGTGAGTTGCGGCATCGACATCGGGGCTCGCGGGCTGACATTCATCAAGCTGACATGGGAATCGGGCGCATGGGGAACACAGCGATCCGGCAAAATCGAGGAGTCCGAATGCAGCCACAGCGGCGGCTCAAGCAAGGGTAGGCAAACCGCGGCGTGATCACCATATCGGCCTTGACAGCCAGCACGCGCCGCGAGCCCATCGCGGCTTTCCTGCCCGGCTGCCCCCTTAACCATTTTCCTCAGCAAAATCGATGTGCAGACCGGCGTCCGTGCTCGTTGACGCGGCGGTCGTGATCCTGGAAAAGCCCCCCATGGCAAAGAAACCCGGCTCCAATCCTAAAGGCGAATTCGCCTTCTTCAACGTCATTTATGAGGACGGCTCGCAGCGCTCCAACCGCCGCGTCCCGGCCGAGCTGCTCGGCGGCCTCGACGGTGACGAACCCGCGCGCGGCTTCATCATGGAGCAGGACCGCGACATCGCCGAAAAATCCGGCCGCCCGCCACTGGCGATCAAGTCGCTGGAGCGGGTCGGGGCGAAGAAGAAGTAGCAAAGCTGAGCTACCGTAGGGGTGGGCAAAGCGCGTCAGCGCGTGCCCACCATCAGCTGACTGCCGCGAGGCGCGGTGGGCACGGCGCGCAAGACCGTCTCAAGCCTGACCATCGTGCGAGCGCCTTTGCCCACCCTACGGCTGCGCGCTAGGCGGCCTGCTGCTCGCACTCCCGCGACAACGCGTTCTCCTTGACGTCCATCGCCCTCGGCCGGTTGATCAGGCTGACCAGCGTGTAGCTGATGATCAGCAGCAGGAACCACGAGCCGAGCTTGGCGGGCGACACCATCGCCCAGCCATGCGCCTGCGCCGGATAGATCCAGGTCCGCGACAAGGTGCCGATGTTCTCCGACAGCCAGATGAACAGCGACACCAGGATGAGCCCGAGCATCAGCGGCATCGAGCGGTGCACGCGCCAGACCTTGAAGTGCACGGTCGCAGGCGCGAACAGCAGCGCGGCCCAGCCGAACAGCACCAGCCTGAGATCGAGGCCATAATGGTCGGTGAAGAAGTTGAGATAGATCGCAGCGCTCAAGGCGATCAGCCAGCGCCGTGACGGATGGCCGGTGAAGCGGAAATCAAACAGCCGCCAGACCCGGCAGAGATAGCTGCCGATGCAGGAATACATGAAGCCGGAGAACAGCGGCACCCCGCCGAGCCGGATCAGGCTCGGCTCGGGATAGATCCACGAGCCGGTCGCGGTCTTGAACAGCTCCATCGCGGTGCCGACGAGATGATAGATGAGGATGACCTTGGCCTCCTCCCACGTCTCGAGCCCGAGCGCGAGCAGCGCGACCTGGACGCCGAGCATGCAGAGCAGCAGGAAATCATAGCGCGCCAGCGGCGCCTGCGCCGGATAGAACCGCCACGTCACCAGCATCAGGGCCACCGCGATGCCGCCGAACAGGCAGGCCCAAGCCTGCTTCACGCCGAAGCGGAGGAATTCGTAGAGGAAGGCGGTGCTGGGTGATTTAGCCGCGCGGGCCGCGAGGCGGACTTCGGCGGCGATGAACGGACGCAGGGGTGGCCAGATGGCGGCTGCGCTGGTGGCTGAAGATTTGTGGTTCTGCATAAGAAGGCGGGTCCGGTGCGACACCGATGCCTAGCAGCAACTTCCCGCGCGACGGCAGCGGAAAAATCGGCCTCGTACAGTTGCGGTCCGGACAATTGCGGACAGCGTCCAGCTATTAAGCCAATCCATTGGCGCTGAGGCAGCCTGCATAGGAGCGCCGATCGTATACCGAGGAAGAATTGACGCTGTCCGCTTCCCTCTACTCGGCGCTGAACGGATTTTCTCTTGATAATTGCGCATTGACGGTTGCGCGCCCCCCTGGTCACACCTAAGTAGAAGATGTTGGCAATCGCTTCTTTTCCGAAAGCGACCTCACGACGGTGATCTGTCAGGAGCCGAGAGTGTCGCGCGCAAGCGTGGCAGATGCAAAGCTCAAACAGCCAGCGGATGCGTCTTTGACCATCTGGTGGCGCGGCAGGACAACGGAGGTGTCGATGTCCGTGGTGCATAATACTAAGAGACGGACTAATGGCATTTGTGACGGAGCGCCCAAGGGGCGGGGGCGGCGGGCCGACAGGGCGTGTTCACGATATGTTCTCGCGCTCGCCGCGAATGCTATCTGGACAGGGATCATCGTAGGAGGTTCGCTAAGCCAATCCACCGGCGCGCTTGCCTTGTCGGTGGTGATCTGTCACGAGCCGAGAGTGTCGCGCGCAAGCGTGGCAGATGCAAAGCTCAAAGAGCCAGCGGATGCGTCTTTGACCATCTGGTGGCGCCAGTTCTATCAAGCTTAGGTGCACCGCAAATCTCGATCCTAAGCTTGTGCGAACGGAATGAGTTCAAGGCCAACGAGGATACTAGCTAAATCGAAGTTGCGCGCAGCTTGGATCGCTTCGCGCGACTCCTCTAACAATGCTGGCCGTGCGGGATTTGATGGAATTACAGCTGCAAGATTTGCAGCCAATCTAGACTATAATCTTGCGGTGTTGGCCGAGCAGCTCAAAAAGAACCTTTACGGCCCAGCTCCTCTCAAGGCCATTTTTATACCAAAGACAAATTCAGACAACGAGCGGATGATCTGCATTCCGACCGTGCGTGACCGCCTCGTTCAGCGCGCTATTGTCGCCTATCTCAGCCGAACAAAGAAATTACCTATCTATCACTCTTCGTCGTTTGGCTTTTTACCTCAACGCGAAACAAATGCGGCCGTCGAAGTCGCTGTAAACTATCGCCAATCCTTTGATTGGTGTCTAAAGACTGACATTGAATCGTTCTTTGATAGAATACCGCGACAATATCTGAAAGGTTGCGTGGCAAAGGCCTTGGGCAAGCATAGTTTGGTCCCAATTATTAATCGGACGATTGACTGCGAAGTCAGGCTTTCAGATCGTGATCGACCGAAATTTCACAAACAAGGCATCAAGGTGGGAGTTGGCATCCGGCAAGGCATGCCTTTGTCGCCGATACTAGCAAACTTGGTACTGTCTTCCTTTGACAAAAGAATAGAGAAACATGGTCTGAGAATGGTCCGCTATGCGGACGATATAGTTGTTTTTACTGATACGAAGGAGGAAGCGAAGAACGCGCACGCACCGATCGACAGGCTGCTGAAGGATATTGAGCTCTCGATCCCCGGTTTGGCCGCCAACACTAAAACACAAATCCTCGGGCCACACGATCCGATAGATTTTCTTGGTCGGGAAATCGTCCGGGTGGGTCTCGAAAAGCAGTCTGTATGGCGTGTTTCCAGAAAGCAAATAGCCAAAATTGTGAGGCGTCTCGAGAACGAATATACGCTTGAAGCTAGACTAAAGGAAAAAAGTAATTTTCAAGAGACAATCGTCGACCTAAGGAATTCAATTACTGCATACTTCTCAATTTACAAGGGCGCGAACAACTTCCCATCGTTAGACGCCGAGCTTCAGGGAGTGAACCGAAGAATCATTCGCTACATCTTCATTGACCTATTCGGCGAAGAAGCCCTCGCCAGAATCACACCCGAGCAACAGAAATTTTTAGGCCTAGGTCGCCTTGATCTGCATGAGGCAGAAGTTATGGATTAATCTCCATATGGGACTCAGAGCCCCCGCATGGTCCGGAAAGCACGGCGGGCTGCTGCCCACCGTGCTTTCCGATTGAACAGCCAGGACGTCCGAGACGCGCCGAACCGATCGACATTTAGTTATCCAAGAATGACCGCAGCTTCCGCGACCGCGACGGATGCTTCAGCTTGCGCAGCGCCTTCGCCTCGATCTGACGAATACGCTCGCGCGTCACCGAGAACTGCTGGCCGACTTCTTCCAGGGTGTGGTCGGTGTTCATGCCGATGCCGAAGCGCATGCGCAGCACGCGTTCTTCGCGCGGGGTCAGCGAGGCGAGCACCCGCGTCGTGGTTTCGCGCAGGTTCGACTGAATCGCGGCGTCGATCGGCAGGATCGCGTTCTTGTCCTCGATGAAGTCGCCGAGATGTGAATCCTCCTCGTCACCCACGGGGGTTTCGAGCGAGAGCGGCTCCTTTGCGATCTTCAGGACCTTGCGCACCTTCTCCAGGGGCATGCCGAGCTTTTCGGCGAGCTCCTCGGGCGTCGGCTCGCGGCCGATCTCGTTCAGCATCTGGCGCGAGGTGCGGACGATCTTGTTGATCGTCTCGATCATGTGCACGGGGATGCGGATGGTGCGGGCCTGGTCGGCGATCGAGCGGGTGATCGCCTGCCGGATCCACCACGTGGCGTAGGTCGAGAACTTGTAGCCGCGGCGATACTCGAACTTGTCGACCGCCTTCATCAGGCCGATGTTGCCTTCCTGGATCAGGTCGAGGAACTGCAGGCCGCGGTTGGTGTACTTCTTGGCGATCGAGATCACGAGCCGGAGGTTGGCTTCCACCATCTCCTTCTTGGCCTGACGGGCCTCGCGCTCGCCCTTCTGCACGGAGTGCACGATCTTGCGGAATTCGCCGATCTCGAGACCGGTCAGCGCGGCCAGTGATTGCACCTCCTGGCGCAGATCCTTGATGCGGTCCTTCTCGTAATGGACGAAGTTCTTCCAGCCCTTGGCCGAGAGCTTTGAGACACGGTTGAGCCAGCGCGGGTCGAGCTCCGAGCCCTGGTAGTTGCGCAGGAAATCCTCACGCGCAACGCCGTGGGAGTCGGCGAGACGCATCAGCCGGCTCTCGAACGAGACCAGCTTCTTGTTGATGTCGTAGAGCTGCTCGACGAGTGAGTCGATACGGGCCTGGTTGAGGCGCAGCGACTTCACCTCGACGATGATCTCGTCCTTGAGCTTCTTGTACTTGCGCTCCTGCGACGGCGACAGCGACTCGCTCTGCAGCTGGTTGGCGATGTCCTGCTCCTGCAGGCGGCGCAGCTTCTTGTATTCGGACGCGATCTTGTCGAAGGTCTCGACCACCTTCGGCTTCAGCTCGGCCTCGATGGCGGCGAGCGACATCTGGTTCTCGAACTCGTCGTCGTCCATGTCGGCTTCGGCCGCCGCCTCGCCGGGATCCTTCTCCTCGGCCGGCGCGCCGCCGTTCGGCGCGGCACGGAACGGCGTCGCCTGCTGCGGCGCCGCCGGCGGCGCAACCGCCGCTTGAATCTCGCCGCCTTCGGCCGCCTCGCCATCGCCGGCCGCGGGCGCTGCGATCTGCGGGTTCATGCCGCCCTTGGACTCGGGGCCGGCATAGGTGGCTTCAAGATCGATGATGTCGCGAAGGAAGATCTTGCCTTCGTTGAGTTCGTCGCGCCAGATGATGATGGCCTGGAAGGTCAGCGGGCTCTCGCAGAGGCCCGCGATCATCGCCTCGCGGCCAGCCTCGATGCGCTTGGCGATCGCGATTTCGCCCTCGCGCGACAACAGCTCGACGGTGCCCATTTCGCGCAGATACATGCGCACGGGATCGTCAGTGCGCTCGCCGGGCTCCGACTTCTTGACCTCGGTGACGGCCTTCTGCGTGATCTCGACGAGCTCGTTGTCGGTCTCGTCCTCGCCGTCGTCCTTCTCCTCGGACTCGTCGGCCTCCTCGGCCTCGGTCACGTTGATGCCCATGTCGGACAGCATCGACATGATGTCTTCGATCTGTTCCGGCGAGGTGGTGTCGGAAGGCAGCACTTCGTTGAGCTGATCAAAGGTCACGAAGCCGCGCTTCTTGGCCTGCTTGATCATCTTCTTGACGGCGGCGTCCGACAGGTCGAGCAACGGCGAAGGGGCGTCGGCGGCGTCCTTTTCCGGAGCGTCGGCGGCCTTGTCGTCCTTTTCCTTGTCCTTCACCTGCAGCGTCTTTGCCTTCGTGGCCATTCATTGCTCCCGAAACGCGCCCGCTTCGCCCGTGGCATCGTAGCCCTTGGCATCGCGGCGCCCGCCTGCTCTACTCAAACTGTTCTCGACGCGGAAAGGGCGGCGCACATCTGAAGTCGCCACCCCCAAAGGTCTGTCGCTGGTGTCGTCCCGTTTTGGACCGGCGCGCGTTTCTTGCAAAAGCGATACCGGTTTTGCAATCGAATCCGGCGCCCAATTACCGGCGTGGTATCCGACAGCGAAACCAACCCATCACTTGCAGAAAATGCCCCGGACCTCTTAAACTTCGATTAACCCTGTTTTTGCAGCCAAACCATGGATTTGGCGAGTCTTTTCGCGCGGACCTGATCCCGCTCGGCGGGACCGAGCCGAAATGTGCTCGTCCATGACAGGGCGCCGGGCCCGATTTTCACACGTTGCGATTGGTACGCCCGGACAGTTCCCCGAAGCCTTCGATCAGCGCTTCGGTGCCGTCCATCTCGGCCATCCTGGCCTTCACGTCCCTCAACCAGCCCATGTTCGGCTCGCTCGGCTCCTCGCCCAAGGCAAGCTCGGCATCCTTCAATTCCCTAAGTAAGGAGTGCCATTGCCGATGCAAGGCAACGAGCTGGTGCCAGGTCGCAAGAACGTCATCGCGCGCCGCCCCGGGCTTGGCGGCCCACACCGCCGCGGTCGTGATCGCCCGCTCAACCCGTTGAAGAAGCTCGGAAAAGCCTCCCTTCTCCAGGTCGGTGCGCATCTTCTCGGCCTGCTCGTCCGGATCCGGCGAATGGTGGTGGTCGTGGGCGAAGGCGGCGATGATCGCGGCGCGCAGCTTGTGCGCCTCGGGGTGGGCGAGTTCCAGGGCCGCGACCTCCTCGAGGTGGTCGTGCAGAATCCAGGGATGGTTGATCAGGCATTGCAGGATCAGCGCCTCGCGGCGCGAGATCGCCGAGCGCTGGCCGCGCATGATGGGGCTCATCGCGAGTTGCGGGCTCGCCGCCATGTAGGGTCCGCGAGCCATTGACGGGCCTGTGGACGGCGCGCCGCCACGGCGGCCGCCCCCTGTGGATAACCGCCCCTGTTGCCCGGAACCGGGACCGCGAGGGGCAAACCGGCGTCCTGATTCGGCACCGAAGCCGCGGCCAAAACCTCTGCCGCCGTCCGGCGCGAAGGCCCGGTACAGCCGGTCGCTGAGGTCCTGCTTGTAGTATTTTCGCACCACTTCGTCGGCGATGCCGCCGGTGAGCTGGCCGATCCGCGCCTCCAGCGCGGCGCGGCGCTCCGGGGTATTGAAACTGCCGCCCTCGATCTCGCGCGACCAGATCACCTCGGCCAGCGGCTTGGCGACCTTGAGCACCTCCTCGACCGCGCCGCGGCCGCCGGAGCGGACGAGATCGTCCGGGTCCTGGCCTTCCGGCAGCAGCGCGAAGCGCAGGCTTTTTCCGGGCTTGAGGTGCGGCAGGGCGATATCAGCGGCCCGATACGCGGCCTTCTGGCCGGCGCGGTCGCCGTCGAAGCAGAGGATCGGCTCGTCGACCATCTTCCAGATCAGCGCGAGCTGGCTCTCGGTCAGCGCGGTGCCGAGCGGCGCCACGGCGCCGGCGAAGCCGGCCGCGACCAGCGCGATGACGTCGACATAGCCCTCGACCACGATCATCGGCGCGCCGTTGTGGGCCGCCTGGCGGGCGCTCGCGAGATTGTAGAGGTTGTCGCCCTTGTGGAAGAGCGGTGTCTCCGGCGAGTTGAGATATTTTGCCGGCACGTCCTTCTGCATCGCGCGCCCGCCGAAGGCGATGACGCGGCCTCGCAGGTCGGTGATCGGGAACATCACCCGGTCGCGGAAGCGATCGTACGGCACCGGGATGTCGTCGCCGCCGACCAGCAAACCGGCCTCGACCATGTCGTTCACCGGCACCCCCTGTGCGCCGAGATATTCCTTCAGCGCGAAGCGGTCCGGCGGCGCGTAGCCGAGGCGGAACTGAAGCTGCGTCTGCGGCAGGATCGCGCGGTCGGCGAGATAGCCTCGCGCTCTTGCGCCATGGCGCGAGGCCAGCGTGTCGGCGAAGAATTTCGCCGCCAGCTCCATCACGTCATACAGCGTCTTGCGCTGGCGCTCCTGCCGCGCCGCATCCGGCGTCGCCACAGGGAGCGCGAGGCCGGCAATCCCCGCCAGCCGCTCCACGGCCTCCGGGAACGAGCAGCCCTCGGTCTCCATCACGAAGTCGAAGATGTTGCCGTGCTTGCCGGAGGAGAAATCGTGGTAAAACCCCTTCTGGTCGTTGACGTAGAAGGACGGCGTCTTCTCCTGCTGGAACGGCGACAGCCCCTTCCACTCCCGCCCGGCCTTCTTGAGCTTCACGCGCTTGCCGACGACATCCGAGACCGGAAGCCGGGCGCGCAGCTCATCGAGGAATTCGGGGGTGAAGCGGGCCATGGGCGGCGTTACGGTCCTGTGTGGGTGAACTTACGCATATAGGCAGCCGTGTACGAAATGTGAACTTCCTCGGCCTTATCAGGGCTATTCACAGCCCCCGCTCTCTCCGCCCGTCATTCCGGGGCGCCCGCAGGGCGAGCCCGGAATCCATAACCACGAGCGGCAGTGAGGGCGTGACGGCCACGTCACCTGCGTGCCCCGCGCGGTTCGTGGTTATGGATTCCGGGCCCATCGCTGCGCGATGTCCCGGAATGACGGCGGAGAGGCCTACGGCGCCAGGAAGCGCCCCGAGGCGATGCGGGCGGCCTCGTCGACGGGCCAGTTGTAGACGTAGGTCCAGGCCTCGCGGGCCGAGCCGTCGGGGAGCGTCACGCTGAGGCGCTGGCGGAGATATTCGGTGGGCTGCTCGAATCCCTCGCCGCAGGCCTCATACATGTCGAACTCGCGCAGCATCGGCGCGGGCTGGTGCAGCCGGAACAGTTCGCCATGGACGATATCGGCCGCGTCCTCCGACAGCACGAGGCCGGGATAGTGCTGGATGCGGTAGAGCCGGCCGCGGCAGCTGGCCTCGGCGACGAAATCGGCATTGGCCGACAGCAGCCGCGCCATCGGATGGTCGAAGCCGCGCATCAAGGTGCCGTAGACGAACAGGAGATCGGAGGTCGTGTCGGAGCTCATGGCCCTGCATAGCCGCCCCGGCGCGGCAAGGCCAGCTTACGCCGCGCCTCGGGCGGGGAGGATCTCGTCGCTGACGACGTGGAATTTGGTCAGAGTCATCCGGCCGAACGAGGTCGACAGCGCGACGTCGGCGGCATCGCGGCCGGTGGCCATCAGGATGCGCCCCATGCGCGGCACGTTGTGGCGGGCATCGAACGTGTACCACTGGCCGGAGAGATAGGCCTGAAACCAGCCGGAGAAATCCATCGGATAAGGCTCCGGCGGAATCCCGATGTCGCCCATGTAGCCGGTGCAGTAGCGCGCCGGGATGCCCATGCAGCGGCACAAGGTCAGCGCCAGATGCGCGAAGTCGCGGCAGACGCCGGTGCGCGACTGATAGACATCGTGCGCCGACTTCATGTGATGGGCGTGCTCATAGCCGAAGCTGACATGCTGATGGACAAAGTCGCAGATCGCCTGCACCCGCGCCCAGCCCGCCGACACCTGGGCGAACAGCGACCAGGCGACGTCGGTCAGCTTGTCGGTCTCGCAATAGCGGCTCGGCATCAGATAGAGCAGGAGATCGTCCGGCAGCTGATCGATCGGCAGCTGCTGCGCCTCCGGATTGACCGCATCCGGCAGGCCGGAATCGCGCACGATCGCGCTGCCATGAAAGGTGACGCCGCCGCTCGGCGCCACCAGGCGGCCGCAGATGTTGCCGAAGCTGTCGTGATAGAAGCTGATCGGCACCGCCGGCTCGGCGACGATGGTCTCCGTGCCGATGATGTCCTGTCGGCGCGAGGGATGGATCGACAGCATGATCACCATCGGCGTCGCGGCTGGCGCCGCATAGGCGATCTCGAACCCGACCTTGATCTGCATCCGTCCCCTCCTCCGCCTGTGCACAGGCTCGGCGATATCAGGCCTTGTGATCGACCGCCGGGATCGGCATCGTCATCGAATCATCATCGCGGGTTTCGACGATCCAATCCAGGTTGACCTCTGCTCAATCGTCGTTCGTCATGCCGCCTGAATGAGCAACGAACGTGACCATGACTGAGCCTTGCACGTGACCGATCCAAAACGACTCCTTCAAAGCGATGAAGTTCCGCCGGTCTATGAGCAGAACGTCAACGGCGCATCGTCGCTCATGTTCACCTGCGATCATTACGGCCGGCTGCTGCCGCGCGCGCTTGGCGATCTCGGACTTGATGAAAGCGAGCTGGAGCGGCACATCGCCTGGGACATCGGCATCGCCGCCGTCGCGGAGGCCGTGTCGCACGCGCTCGATGCGCATCTCGTGGCGCAGCGCTATTCGCGGCTCGTGATCGACTGCAACCGCTGGCCGACGGCGCCCAACGCGATCCCGATGATCAGCGAGCGCACCACCATCCCGGGCAATGAAGGCCTGACGCATCAGGATGCCGAGCTCAGGCGCCGGGCGATCTTCGATCCGTATCATGACCGCATCACCGCCGTGCTGGATGCGCGCAAGGCGGCGGGGCGGCCGACGATCCTGGTCTCGCTGCACAGCTTCACGCCGGTCTACGCGGGCATCGCGCGGCCATGGCACATCGGCACGCTGTATCAGCACGACAAGGTTTTGCCGCCATTGCTGCTGAAAGCGCTGCGGGCCGAGCCCGATCTCGTCGTCGGCGACAACCAGCCTTATGCCGTCGGCGACAACACCGACTACACCATTCCCGTGCATGGCGAGGGCCGTGGGCTCATCACATCCGGCATCGAGATCCGGCAGAACGAGATCGCCGAGCCCGAGGGGCAGAAGCTCTGGGCCGAGCGGCTGACCCGCATCCTCGGCGAGATCGAGAGCGAGCTGCGCGGCCGGGGGCTCGCATAAAGAGCTTGGAGCATCGCAGGCGACATTTGCCTGGAGAAGCTCACCTGCCCTCCACCGTCCTTCGAGACGCCCGCCTCCGGCGGGCTCCTCAGGACGAGGGCGGAATGTGTGGCGTTGCTTTGTCGCAGCGCGATTCAACCCTCATGGTGAGGAGCGCGCCGCTTGGCGCGCGTCTCGAACCATGAGGCCCGGAGCCCTACTCCGTCATGTCGGATGCGTCGTGATGCGACAAGAGGCCGGCGAGCCGCCACAGCGCGGTGCGCAGATCGTCATGGCTCGGCAGGCCCAGCGCCAGCCGCACCGCGTTGGGTGAATGGCCATGCGCGATCGCGAAGGCGCTCGCCGGCGTGATCGCGATCCCGGCGCGGGCCGCCGCGGCGGTCAGGGCCTCGGCACGCCAGCCTTCCGGCAGATGCAGCCAGACGTGATAGGAGCGCGGATCGGCGTCGATGCGATGGCCGGCGAGGCACTCGGCGACGATCGCCTGGCGGACGACGGCATCGGCGCGCTTGCGCCGGGTGATCTCGGCGGCGGTGCCATCGGCGAGCAGGCCCATGCCCGCCGCCAACGCCAGCGAGGTCACCGACCACGCGCCGGTGCGCACCGTTGCGGCGAACTTTTCGCGCAACGCCGAGGGCACATAGAGGAAGCCGACCGCAATGCCCGGCGCGAGCCGCTTGGCGAGGCTGTCGACGACGATGACGCGCTCCTCGGCCTGCGCCGCCAGCGACACCTGATCGCTGAGAAAGCCGTAGACGAGATCCTCGATGATCATCAGCTCGTGCTTGCGCACGAGCCGAACGATCTCCTCGCGCCGCGCCTCGCTCATGGTCAGCCCGAGCGGGTTCTGCATCACCGGCTGGATGTAGATCGCATTCAGCGCATGCGCGCGGTGCGCCTTGGTCAGCGCATCGCCGCGGACGCCTTCGCCGTCCATCGCGAGCGGCACCAGCGTGACGCCGAGCCGCGCCGCGATGCCCTTGATCATCGGATAGGTCACGGCCTCGACGCCGAGCCGGCCGCCGACCGGCACCAGCGCAGAGATCGCCGCCGCCAGCGACTGCCGGCCACTGCCGGCGAAGACGAAGTTCTCCGCGCGCGGCCGCCAGCGCTCCCCGGCGAAGAAGGCCGCGGCCGTGCGGCCGGCCTCGACGAGCCGGCGCTGGGTGATCGGCGCCAGCACCGGCGCAAGCTTCTCCGGCCGCTGCCAGGCGGCCAGCGATTTTGCGATCAGGGCCGCCTGATCGGGCAGTGTCGGAAAATTGAACTCGAGATCGATGCGGCCGTCGAACGCCTCCAGCCGCAGCGACGGCGGGACCGGGACCGGCTCACCAGCGACGAAGGTGCCGCGACCGACTTCGCCGACCACGAGGCCCCTGCGCAATAATTCGGCATAGACGCGCGCTGCCGTGGATGCGGCAATTCCCCGCTCATAGGCGAACTGGCGCTGCGGCGGCAGCCGGTCACCGGCCTTCAGCCGGCCCTGCGCGATGTCCTCGGCGATGTCGTCCACCAGGGTCGTATACGAAGCATTCATGCTATATTGCACCGAGAGCAATGTTTCAATTGCACCGAGATATGTACTGCGCGATTGCTCTTCGAACAACGCAATCGAAGACCAATAGGTGACTCATGGCATATTCCCTGGCGCAGCGTTGGGCAACTCCGCAAGTTGCTCACGGAAAGAGCAATTTGCTCCAGGTCCCGCAACTGTGGCTACAGCGCCTGTTCTGGCGCTCCGAACTCGCGATGCTCGACGCCGAGCAGATGCGCGACTGCGGGCTTGATCCGACCTTGGTTCAGGAAGAGGCCAACAAGCCGTTCTGGCGCGACTGACACGGCATTCAGGGAGAACACAGCCATGCCGACGCTTCCGTTTCACCAAGTCGACGTGTTCTCCAAGGTTGCTTTCAAGGGCAACCCGCTTGCGGTGATCGCCGAGGCCGACGGCCTCGACGACGCAACGATGCAGGCGATCGCCAACTGGACCAATTTGTCGGAGACGACGTTCCTGTCGTCTGCCCAGGATCCAGGCGCTGACTATCGCGTGCGCATCTTCACGCCGCAGCGCGAGCTGCCTTTTGCAGGCCATCCGACGCTCGGCTCAGCGCATGTGTGGCTTGCGCTCGGCGGTCGGCCGAAGGGTGAGCACGTGGTGCAGGAATGCGGCGCGGGCCTCGTGCGCATCAAGCGTGACGGCGACCGGCTCGCCTTCGTGGCGCCACCGCTGCGCCGGACCGGCGCTGTCGATGCCGAGCTCACGGCCAGGATTGCCGCCGCGCTTGGCATCAAGGCTCAGTCCATGCGCGCGGTGCAGTGGGCCGACAACGGCCCGGGCTGGATCGGCGTGTTGATGGACTCGCGCCAGGATCTGCTCAACATCAAGTTCAACGTGCTCGCACTGTCGCAGCAGCCGGTCGGCGTCGTCGCGCCATGGGATCCCGCGACGGACGGTCGCGATGCAGACTACGAAGTCCGCGCCTTCACCTGGAGCGGCGCCGAAGACCCGGTGACGGGCAGCCTGAATGCAAGTCTGGCGCAATGGCTGATCGGCGCCGGAATTGCTCCGAAGCAATATGTCGCGTCGCAGGGCACCGCGCTCGGCCGCGCCGGCCGCGTTCACGTCGCCCAGGAGGGCGAGACCATCTGGATCGGCGGCGACGTCGCGCCGGTGGTGAAAGGTTCGATCAGCCTGTAGGGCCGTGACGGGCAGGACCGGCACCACAGCCATGGCGCCGCTGCTTCCGCCCGCCGAAGGCGTCGCCTATACTTCGGCCAAACAGGCGAACGTGCATGAACATCAAGGTCGATCCGGCCGCGGTCACGCCCGAGCAATTCTTTTCCTGGGTGACGACACAGGACGAGCGCTACGAGCTCGTCGACGGCGAAGTGGTGATGATGGCCGGCGCCGGCCGTCGCCACGATGCCATCGTCGTCAACCTGACGGCGGCGCTTCACGCCCAGACCAGGGGCGGTCCGTGCCAGACCTTCACGGGCGACACCTATGTGATCACGTCGCCGTCGACCCGCCGCATGCCAGATCTGGGGGTGGATTGCGGCAAGCCGGATGAGGACTCGCTGGTGGCGGACCGGCCGGCGCTACTGGTCGAGGTGCTGTCGCCCACGACCGGCGGCTTCGACGTGACGGTCAAGCTGGCCGAATATCAGGCCTTGCCTTCCCTCGACTACATTCTGTTCGTCGATACCGACAGCCCCAACGTCCATCTCTATTCGCGCGCTGCAAACGGCGCCTGGAACGATGTCGTGCTCAAGGGGATCGAGGCGGTTATTCAGCTGAAGAAGCTGAACGTCTCGCTCGAGCTTCGCGACGTCTATGCCGGCCTGGACTTCCGGCCGAAGCCGCGCCTCGTCGAGTAAGCGCGGCATCGGCCCTCGATTGCATCCTCACCGCGCCCGCGTCAACGCGAGCCACAGGCCGCCGCCGATCATGAAGCCGCCGGAGATGCGCGAGACGAGGCGCGTCCGCTTCGCCGAGAACATCTTGCGGGCACGGCCGGCGAGCAGCGCATAGACGGCGTCGGTGAGGCCCGCGACCACCATGAAGGTGACGCCGAGCAGCGCCACTTGCGGCACGTGATCCCGGCTCATGTCCATGAACTGCGGCAGGAAGGCGCCGAAGAACACCATCACCTTCGGGTTTGACAGCAGCACCAGCAGCCCCTGCAGGAAGAAGCCGCCGCGTGGCGGCGGAGGCGGCGCCTCGCCTTCGGCGATGCCTTCGACCGGCGAGCGGATCAATTGGATGCCGAGCCACACCAGATAGGCGGCGCCGATCAGGCGTACCCATTCGAACCAGTAGCCCATGGTGGCCATCAGCGTCGTCAGGCCCATCGCGACGACGCCGATTGCGATGGCAAGCCCGGTCTGCACGCCCGCAATATTGATCAGCGCGGCACGGGTTCCATGACGCAACCCATTGGCGATCAACAGCGTCACGACGGGTCCGGGCAGCAGCGCCAGCGCGACGCAGGCGGCGATGAAGGCGAGATAGACTTGCAATGACATGAAGCGCCCCGGTGCGAGTGAGGAGCACGACTAATGCATGACATGTTTGCCGATGGAAGCGGGGTCTGATCCGAGAGACGCGCAAAAGATGATTGACATGCAACCTTTTAGTTGCATATTTTCCTGTCCATGGACGAAGTCTTCAAGGCGCTGGCGGATGCATCGCGGCGGGCGCTGCTGGACAGGCTCCATGCCCGCAACGGGCAGACGCTGACCGAACTGTGCGACGGCCTCGCGATGACGCGGCAGGCCGTGACCAAGCACCTTGCGATCCTCGAAGCGGCCAATCTGGTGACTACGCGCCGGCAAGGCCGCGAGAAGCTGCACTTTCTCAATCCGGTGCCGATTCACCAGATCGGCGAGCGCTGGATCAGGAAATTCGAGCGCGCCAGGCTCGTGGCGCTCGGCGAATTGAAAAAACGACTGGAGGACGGCGATGACTGAACCGGGACGCGCGCTCGACATCTCCACATTCAAGCCGGAGACCGTCTACACCATCTACATCGCCGCAAGTCCGGAGAAGGTCTGGCAGGCGCTGACCTCGGCCGAGTTCAGCCGTCACTATTTCTTCGGCTTCGCCGTCGAGGCGGAGTTGCGCGAGGGCGGCGCGTTCATCGTGCGCGCGCCGGACGGCTCGGAGCATATCAGCGGCAAGGTAATCGCCTGCGAGCCGCCGCAGCTTCTGACCATCACCTGGGACGTCAACTGGCCGGGCCTCGTCGAGGCGCTTGGACGAACGCTGGTGACCTATGAGATCGAAGCGGCCGGCGACGCGGTGCGGCTCACCATGACCGAAGCGCATGAGCGGCCGTTGTCGGACGACATCCTGTCCGGCGGACGCGCGGGCTGGCCGGCGATTCTGTCGAGCCTGAAAAGCCTGCTCGAGACCGGACAGCCGCTCGCCGTGAAGATGTCGCCGCCGGCGCGCATGCTGGCTGCACTCGAGGCGATGGGGATTCAGGTGCCCGGCTAGCTCGCCGCTAGGACACCGCAGCGATCTGCGGAATGCACGCGAGCACGCCACCGACCTGCACGGCGTTGCTCAGCATGCCGCCCCAATGCAGCCAGCGCAGACGGCGGACGGCCTTCGCATCGCCGGCGTCACGGTCACGGATGCGCGCATCCATCTGCTCCAGGAACCAGCGGCGCGACAGCAGCGCGAAGCCGGCGATCAGGCCGATGCCGAGCGCCAGGCCGGGACGCCCATCGGCCAGCACCGCAAGCGTGCCGATGCCGCCGGCGATGGCCAGCGCGACGAAATAGGAATCGAACATGCCGCGCAGCAGCCGTGTCACCGGAACGATGTCGAGGCGCACCAGCAGGAACGCGGGTGCCGCCAGCAGCAGATAGAACATCGGCAGCAGCAGGATGATGGTGGCGAACAGGGCGATGTTGTCGGGCATCATCATTCTCGCTGCTCAGCTCGGCGCGACGATCCGCCGATAGAGATGCCACGTCGAATGGCCCAGCACCGGCACAGTGACGAGCAGGCCGAGGAAGTACGGCAAGGCCGAGACGATCAGCAGCACGGTGATGACGCATGCCCAGCCGATCATCGGCCCGGGACTGGCGACGACTGCGCGCACGCTGGTGATCATCGCGGTGACGAAGTCGACATCGCGATCCAGCAGCAGCGGAAACGACACCACGGTGAGCGAGAACAGCACCAGTGACAGCGCCGCACCGTCGAGATTGCCGATCGCGAGGAACAGCAGGCCCTCGTTGGTGGTCAGCACGACGGTCATGAATTCCCTGATGCTGGAGAACGAGGCATTGAGCCCAAGCAGCAGCGCGATCAGCAGCCGCACCTGGTACATCCAGATGACGAAGAAGAACAAGGTGACGAACGCCATCCAGCCGATCTCGCCGCGCGAGGTGACGGTACGCAGGATCGCGCCATAGGAGATCGGCTGTCCGAGTTCGCGGCGGCGGCTGACCTCGTAGAGACCGATGGCGACAAACGGGCCGATCAGCGCAAAACCCGCGGCCAGCGGATAGGCCAGATAGACCATGCCGAAGGCCGTCGCGCACAGCACGATGCTGATGCCGCCGAGCACGTAGATCAGGCCGAAGGCGAGCCCGAACAGCGGCTGCGCCTGGAAATCGCGCAGGCCTTGCGTCAAGGCCTCGGCAATATCGGCCGTGGTGATGCGGCGCACCACGGGGTCGGCACGTCCCGAGACGGATGCGGTCATCGGCGGTCCCTCCTGCATGTTCTTGTTGCAGGGGATGCTAACAGCGGGAGGGCGGGGATTTCAATTTCAACTTGTGGGCAAAGGTGAAGGGAGTGATCTCATGCCCTGCCTGTCGCGAGATGAAGGCTCTCGCCGAACAGACGGTCGGCTCCCTCGCCCCGCACTTGCGGGGAGAGGGGTGGGGTGAGGGGCAGCCGCACGAGAAGTATCCGTGATTAGACCTGTATCCCCTCACCCGGCTTGCATCTGGCGATGCAATGCGACCTCTCCCCGCTCTAGCAATGCTTCGCTTCGCTCTGACGGGGAAGGTCGCAAGCCGCACGATCGTGCCTCAAACAAAAGCGTCCCTACCCCCGCGCCCTCAATTCTCGCCGCAGCACCTTGCCAGTCGCCGTCATCGGTAGACTGTCCGTGAACTCCACATGGCGCGGATATTCATGCGCGGCGAGCTTCACCTTGACGAAGTCCTGGATCTCTCGCGACAGCGTGTCATTTGCAACGAAGCCGGGCCGCAGCACGATCCAGGCCTTGACCGCCTCGGTGCGGACGGGATCGGGAATGCCGACCACGGCGGCCAGCGCGACTGCGGGGTGCTTGAGCAGCGTGTCCTCGATCTCCGCCGGGCCGATGCGGTAGCCGGCGGAGGTGATGACATCGTCCTCGCGGCTCGCATACCAGAAATAGCCGTCCTCATCCTGGGTGCCGAGATCGCCGGTCAGCAGCACGTCGCCGGCGAACTTCTTCTGCGTCGCCTCGGGATTGCGCCAATATTCGATCATGGTGCAGGGATTGGGCTGGCGCACGCCGATGATGCCGCGCGTCCCCCGCGGCAGCTCTTCGCCCTTGTCGTTCACGATCAGCACCTCGAAGCCCGGTGTCGCCTTGCCCATCGAGCCCGGCCGGATCGGAAACAGCTTCGCATTGTTGCCGACGACGAGATTGCACTCGGTCTGGCCGTAGATCTCATGCGCGTCGATGCCGAAGGTCGCGCGCACCCAGTCGAGCAGCTCGGCGCCGAGCGACTCGCCGCCGGTCAGGATGCTGCGCAGCTTGACGCCGTCATGCTTGACGTTCGCCTGGCGCATCAGCTTCAGCGCAGTCGGCGGCAGGAACACGTTGCGGATTTGATAGTCCGCCATCAGCTGCATCGCCGCCTGCGGCACGAACTTTTTCGCACGATAGCCAACGACGGGCACCGCGTGGTACCAGGCCGGAAACAGTGCATCGAACAGCCCGCCGATCCAGGCCCAGTCCGCCGGCGTCCACATCACGTCGCCGGGCTTCGGCAGAAAGCCGTGCACCATCTCGACATTCGGCAGATGGCCGAGCAGCACGCGATGCGCGTGCAGCGCGCCCTTGGGATTTCCTGTGGTGCCCGAGGTGTAGATGATGATCGCCGGATCGTCGCTCGACGTCGCGACCGTCGGAAACTGGGCGGAGGCGCGCTCCAGCGTCGGCCAGAACGGCCGGGCGCCGCTGCCCTCGCCGTCGATGACATAGATCGTCTTGAGCTCCGGCAACTGGTCGCGAATGCGCGCCAGCTTGGCAAGGCCCGTGGCGTCGGTCACCACGACCTTGGCGCCGGAGTTCTGCAGCCGGAATTGCAGCGCGTCCTCGCCGAACAGAGTGAACAGCGGCACCGAGACGAGGCCGGCGCGGAACGCAGCGAAATGGACGATCGGCAGTTCGAGGGATTGCGACAGGAACACGGCGACGCGATCGCCCTGCGCAAGGCCGTCGGCCTTCAGCACGTTGGCGAAGCGGCAGGAGGCGTCACGCAGCTCGTCGAACGACACGCGGCGCGCAGCGCCGTCCTCCTCGACGACGATCAGCGCGAGGCGGCCTGAGCCGTCGGCGTGGCGATCACAGGTCGCGGCCGCGATGTTGAACTGCGCCGGGATGTCCCAGCGGAAGTCGCGGTAGAGCTGGTCGTAGTCGGACGTTTCCTGGAGCATGGCGGAGGCGTTTCCCTCTCGGTTGTTGGTTCAAGCGTACCCACGAGGTGGCGAATGCCCGGACGCTTGCTCGGTCCTCAACCTCGCCTCGCGTGCGAGAAGAGGTCGGATTGCATCGTCAGATGCAATCCGGGTGAGGGGGCTCTCCGCACGGTCGGTGCGCGTGGCTGCCCCTCACCCCCCCCCTCTCAGCGCGAGCGAAGCTCGTCGCGGCCCCGTGAAGAACGGGGAGAGGGAGCGCACCGCGGTTGCGGGGCGCTCGTCGCATAACAGCTTGCAGCAGCTCAGCCCGTCAGCGCGGCCTTCACCAGGCCGCTCGCCTTGGCAAAATCCATCTGGCCCGTGTACTTCGCCTTCAGCACTGCGATCACCTTGCCCATGTCCTTCATGCCGGCGGCACCCGTCTCGGCCACCGCGGCCGAGATGGCCGACTTCACCTCGTCGTCGCTCATCTGCTTCGGCAGATAGGCCGAGATGACCGCGATCTCCTCGCGCTCGCCGGCGGCGAGCTCGGCGCGGCCGCCCTTTTCGTACAGCTCGACCGATTCCTGGCGCTGCTTGATCATCTTCTGCAGCACCGCGAGCACGTCGGCGTCGGTGAGCGGCGGCTTCCCCTCGCCGCGCGCGGCGATGTCGGCGTTCTTCAGGGTCGAGTTGATCATGCGAAGGGTGGAGAGCTTACGCTCGTCCTTGGCCTTCATCGCCTCCTTGACCGCGTTGTTGATGTCGTCGCGCAGCATGCTCTCACCCTCTCGAATTCGGTTGCCGGCTGGTCTAGGCGGTTCGTTCTCCCGAAACAACTCGGTTCCGCATCCGTTCTGGCCTGCGGGACGGAAACCGGGCCATTCTCCGCGCAAATTGACCTAAATCGCGTGTGAATCGGCCGCTTCCCGCTTTGACGCCGGGCCCGCGCCCCACTATGTAGGGGCCTCATGACACACATCGATACTGACGCCGCCTGGCCGGACCATAAACCGACCGCGCTCCTCGTGCTCGCCGATGGAACGGTGCTGGAAGGCTACGGCCTCGGCGCCGAAGGCCACGCCGTGGGCGAGGTCTGCTTCAACACCGCAATGACCGGCTACGAGGAGATCCTGACGGATCCGTCCTACGCCGGCCAGCTCATCACCTTCACCTTCCCGCATATCGGCAATGTCGGCACCAACGACGAGGATATCGAGACGGTGAACATGGCGGCGACGCCAGGCGCGCGCGGCGTGATCCTGCGCACCGCCATTACCGATCCCTCGAACTACCGCGCGACACGCCATCTCGACCAGTGGCTGCGCGCCCGCGGCATCATCGGCCTATCGGGCATCGACACCCGTGCCTTGACGGCGCTGATCCGCTCCAAGGGTATGCCGAATGCGGTCATCGCCCATGCGAAGGACGGCAAATTCGACCTCGACGCCCTGAAGAAGGAAGCGCGGGAGTGGCCGGGGCTCGAGGGCATGGACCTCGTGCCGATGGTCACCTCGGCGCAGCGCTTCAGTTGGGACGAGACGCCCTGGGTGTGGAACGAAGGCTTCGGCCAGCAGACCCAACCGGAGTTCAACGTCGTCGCGATCGACTACGGCATCAAGCGCAACATCCTCCGCCTGCTCGCCGGCGTCGGCTGCAAGGTGACGGTGGTGCCGGCGACGACCTCCGCCGAGGACATCATGGCGATGAAGCCGGACGGCGTGTTCCTGTCCAACGGCCCAGGCGACCCCGCGGCGACAGGCAAATATGCCGTGCCGGTCATCCAGCAGGTGATCGCCTCGGGCACGCCGACCTTCGGCATCTGCCTGGGTCATCAGATGCTCGGCCTCGCCGTCGGCGCCAAGACCAAGAAGATGCACCAGGGCCATCACGGCGCCAATCATCCGGTCAAGGACGAGACCACCGGCAAGGTCGAGATCACCTCGATGAACCATGGTTTCGCGGTCGACCAGGACACGCTGCCGGCCGGCGCGACGCAGACCCATATCTCGCTGTTCGACGGCTCGAACTGTGGCATCGCGCTGGACGGCAAGCCGGTGTTCTCGGTGCAGTACCACCCGGAGGCCTCGCCCGGCCCGCAGGACTCGCACTATCTGTTCCAGCGCTTCGCCGAGCTCATGCGCGAGAAGAAGCGCAGCGCGGCGTAAGGCCGAGCCTCGGACGACAATCGAATGCCCGGGTCGCTCCCGGGCATTTTTGCATCCGGTTTCGCGATGACGCCGCCGCAGCTTTGCGCTCGCGCCGTCGCCGCTTTCTTTATATGATGGTTCTCATCCAATGGAGAGCAGCAGAGATGGGCGAGACGGTCGGACGTGATGATTACGGCGTGGTACCGGTGTCGGTGCTGGCCTCGATGCCTGGATTGGATTTCGTGCGCGGCATCTTCGCAGGCACCTTGCCGCAGCCGCCGATCATGCAGGGCGTCATGCCGTTCGACTGCAGGGCGGAGCCCGGCCACGTCGTGATGCATAGCGTGCCGGGCTTGCGGCACTACAATCCGATCGGCGCCGTCCACGGCGGCTATGCCGCGATCCTCCTGGACTCGGCGATGGGACTTGCCGTCCATACGCGGTGTCCGCAGGGCAGCGGCTACACCACTCTCGAGTTCAAGATTTCCTTCGTCAAGGCGATGACCGAGGCGACGGGCGCCGTACGCACCGAAGGCACGACGCTGTCCTTCGGCCGCCGTGCCGCGACGGCCGAAGCGCGGATCACCGATTCACAGGGACGGCTGCTCGCGCATGCGACCACCACCTGCCTGGTGTTCGAGCTGCCCAAGGGCTAGCCCGCGCCGCCTCACTTGCGCGAGACGCTCCAGTACACCGGCGCCGGCGGATTGAGCAGACCCGTCAGCTCGGCGCGCGCCGCGCGGAACTGATAGGCCACGGCGATCGGGATGTAGGGCACGGTCTGCACGGCGCGCAGCTGGATCTGTTCGGCCAGCGTCTTGCGCTCGGCCGTGTCGGCGGAGTCGCCGAACGCGGCGCGCAGCTTCTCGATCTCGGCATCGCACGGCCAACCGAACCAGGCCTTGTCGCAGTTCGAGCGCAGGCCGAGATGGCTGATCGGCAGCATCATGTCGAGGCCGCCGGGGCCGGAGATGAAGATCGACCAGCCGCCCTGCCCGACCGGCTCCTTCTTGGTGCGGCGGCTCACGACCGTCGCCCAGTCCATCGCCTGGACGTCGACATTGAAGCCGGCGGCCTTGAGCTGCTGCTCGGCGACCAGGCTCGCGGGATGGATCTGCGCATTCTCGGAGGCGTCGAGGATCACGACGGGTGTGCCGTCATAGCCGCTCTCGCGCAGCAGCGTCTTGGCCTTCTCCAGATCGAAGGACGGGAAGCCGGCCTCCGTGTAGTAGGGCGAGGCGCAGATGTAGAACGACTTGCAGGCCTTGATGGCGCCGCCCTCGCCGCCGCCCCAGGCCTCGATGTAGTCCTGCGGATTGACCGCGAGCAGCGCGGCCCGGCGGATGGCGGGATTGTCGAACGGCGGCTGGATCGCGTTCAGGCGGATCTGCTGCGCCACGCCGATCTCGTCCTGATTGGAGACGACCACATTCTTGCCGGCCTTCGCCACCGGAACGAGATCGGCCGGAATGTCCTCGGCAATATCCAGTTCGCCCTTCTTCAGCGCGTCTAGCGCGGTCTGCTGGTCCGGAATGATCAGCCATTCGACGCGGTCGACCTTGACCACCTTGCCGCCCGCGAGGCCCGTCGGCGGCTCGGCGCGCGGCACATAGTGCGGGTTCTTGACGAAGACGAGCTTCGAGCCCGGCACCCATTCATCCTTCTTGAAGATGAAGGGGCCCGAGCCGGTCTGGTCCGCGAGCGGCTGTCCCGCAGCGGTGCCGGCGATGATCCTGGCGGGGACGATGAAGGGCACCGGCGCGCCCGGCTTGGCGAGCGCATCGAGCACGAAACCCCAGGGCTCCTTCAGCGTCAGCGTGAAGCTCCTGGCGTCGACAGCCTCCCACGCCGCGCCATGGGCATTGAGCATCTGGCCCATCGCATCGGCCTGGCTCCAGCGCTTCAGCGAGGCCACCACGTCCTCCGACGTCACGCTCGCGCCGTCGCCGAACTTCAAGCCGTCGCGCAGCTTGAAGGTCCATACCTTGTGGTCCGCGGAGGTCGTCCAGCTGTCCACCATCTGCGGCTTGACCTGGAGCTTGTCGTCGACCGTGAACAGCGTGTCGTAGATCATGTAGCCGAAGTTGCGCGCGATCGAATCCGCGGCGATGGTCGGGTCCAGAACCTTGAGATCTCCCGACGGCTTCACCTTCAGCACGGTCTCGGCGCGCGCGCCCGGCGCGGGCAGCGCGGCGGCGAGGCAGACCAGAACACCCGCCACGATTTGACGTAACTTCATCATTCCCTCCATGCTCGTCGGACGTGAATGCCGACGTGTCAGCTCGAAATCAGTTGCTTGCCTTGCGCACGTCGCTCGCCGCTGCGCCGGATGAACGAGAAGGCGGCGAGCGCCAGTCCTGACCTCGGCTCGCGCCCGAGGCTCGCATCGGAGAAGGTGAGCGCGATGCCCTGCACGCCGCCGAGCCGTGACCGGCCGATGGCGTCCAGCACGGCGTTGCGCTCTTCCGCAGGCAGAGCGCTCGGCCATCCCGCGATGACGACGTTGCGCTGGCGGGTGAGATTGAGCGCGTTGCCGATCGCAAGGCCGAGCCGGTCCAAGCGCGTCTTGATATCCGCGCGGGCCGTTTTGGGGATGCGGAAGTCATCCGGCCAGCGGTCGCCGCGCCCCAGCAAATCGCTTTCCTCGACATTGAGAATATCCGCGAGGGCAACCGTCGATACCAAGGTCTCCAGACAGCCCACATGCCCGCACCGGCATGGGCCACCGCCGGGGTCGACCACCACATGGCCGATCTCGCAGGTCTCGACATCGCCGCTTTCGGCAAGCTCGTCGACGATCGCCGCGCCGACGCCATGGCCGACGAAGACGAAGAAATAGGATCCGCCGAGAACGCCCGTCCCCATCTGCAGGCGGTGAGCGACGGCGCGGGCCACCATCGAATTGGTCATCCGCAGCGGCGTCTGCGGCATCTCCCGCTGACAGAGCGCATCGAGCTTGTCGACATCGACAGCAACGATCGGGCTCGCCCGCAGATCGGGGTCATAGCCCGGGATCGACACGGCCAACTGCTCGAGCGTGATGCCGCGCCGCATGGCCCAGGCCGCGAGATCGCGGACCGCGCGGGTCACCGTCGCCTCGACCTGGGCGGCGCCGAGTCCGTCCGCCAGATCGTAGTGCTCCGAAGACAGCGTCTCGCCGGCCAGCGTTCCCACCGCGGAATAGAGCCGGTTGTTGGAGATCTCGATGGCTGCGACGGCGATCTCGCGGCTCAAGGTGATGAACTGACTGGGGCCGCCACGATACGGCGCCGCGCGCCGCGTCTCCTCGATGACGCCCTCGGCCTTCAGCTCGCTGATGATACGCGAGATGGAGGCCTCGGTCAGCGCCACGCCCTCGGCGAGGTCGGGACGGAACGAGCCGCCCGAGCACCAGAGGTATCCAAGGATTGCAGATCTCGTATCGTGCCGACTGCGAATGAGCCGCACGTTCTCCTCCCAGCCTCATTCTTACTTATTGTAAGAATGCTAGCCAGCCCGCCCGAGGGTGTCAATTGCCGCGCCCGACCCGAGCGGACACCGGCGCGCGGCAGCGATCCCCGGCCCGATGACGAAACCTCAGGGCCTTGGATCAGGCGCAGTACAGCCCGTAGAGCGTCTTCAGGATCGCGCGAACCTCGTGGCTCGCCAGCCGGTAATAGATGGTCTGGCCCTCGCGGCGCGTGGCGACCAGATCCAGCGCGCGCATCATCGCGAGGTGCTGCGACAGCGCGGCCTGCCGGAGGCCGACCTGCTCGGCCAGCTCACCGACCGCGCGCTCGCCGTCGATCAGGTTGCACAGCACCATGAGCCGCTTCGGGTTGGCCATGGCCGACAGCAGGCGCGCGGCCTCCTCCGCCTTGTCCTCGAGACCTGCGGCTACGGAGGCGGCCATCGAGGGAGCCTTGGCTTTCCGTGCGACCCGCGCTGTCATGATTGTTACTTCCTTATTTTCGCATATAGGAAATATTGCACATGATATTGGATTGCAACGCGTACTTCGCCGGAGACAACCAAGCAGCATGATCAGCGGGACGACAATCTTCACCGCACTCGCGGGCGGCGCGCTGATCGGGATCGCCGCCGTGATGATGATGGGCCTGACCGGTCGGATCGCCGGCGTCAGCGGCATTGCCGCCCGGCTGCTGCCGCCATGGGACGGCGCGCTCGCCGGCCGGTTCGCATTCGTCGCCGGCCTCGTCGCCGCGACGCTGGCGGTCCGACTCACCACGGGCAGCCTGCCGCCGTTGATCCTCTCGGTCGGCCCGTTGGCCCTGGCGGCAGCGGGACTGCTGGTCGGGTTCGGTGCGGTGTGGGGCAACGGCTGCACCTCGGGTCACGGCGTCTGCGGCATCGCCAGCCTGTCGCCGCGCTCGATGGTCGCGACGCTGGTGTTCATGGCGACGGCCGTCGCGACCACCTTTCTCGTGCGCCACGTGATGTGAGGCGGTCATGGCCATTTTCGCTCAGTTCATCGTCGGCCTTGTCTTCGGGCTCGGACTGCTGCTCTCCGGCATGTCCAATCCGGAGAAGGTGCTGAGCTTCCTGGATCTCGCAGCGATCCGCTCCGGCGGTTGGGACCCCAGCCTGATGCTGGTGATGGCCGGCGCGGTCGGCGTCACCTTCGTCGGCTTCCGGCTGGTGCTGCGGCGTCAACGCCCCGTTCTCGACGACCGCTTTCATCTGCCGCCCTCGCAGATCCTGGACTGGCGGATGGGGACCGGGCCCGCCATCTTCGGCATCGGCTGGGGACTGGCCGGGATCTGTCCGGGTCCGGCCTTCGTCGCGCTCGGCTACGGCTCGCCCGCGATCGCGCTGTTCGTGGTGGCCATGTTCATCGGCATGGCAGCCGCACGCATGCTCGCGAACCGCCGGCCGCAGCTCTCCGCCGCTCTCGCAGAATGAGCCAGCTGCGCCCGACAGAGGCGCCGCTTGCACTCGTACCGCTCAACGCGCTCTGAGCACGCACTCCCGGCGCACCGGACATGCGCCGCTCTGCCTCTCCACTTGCTCGATGCCACAAAACATAAGGGACGCGCCACGTCATCGCGGCACGTCCCTCAAATCGCATCGCGCGATCGGCTTACGCCGCGTTGCTGCCTTCCTGGCGGCTGGCCTCGAACAGGAACCAGGTGCGGCGCTCGGTCTCGTCGATGAAGTTCTCCAGCAGACCCGCGGTCGCCGGATCGTCATTGTCGTCGCACACCTCATGCGCCTTGCGCATGGCCGCGGCGACGTGCTTGTTGTCCTCCATCAACTCCCGCAGCATCTCGCGCGGCGGCACATACTCCTCGTTGTTGTCCTTGATGGTCTGCAGCTTGCTGATCTGGCTGATCGATTTGATCGTGGTGCCGCCAATCTTGCGCACGCGCTCCGCCAGCTGGTCCGTGGTGGCAAAGATCGCATCCGACTGCTGGTCGAGCATCTCATGATAGTCATGAAAATGCCGTCCACTGACGTGCCAATGGAAGTTCTTGGTCTTCAGATAGAGGGCAAAGGCGTCTGCCAGGAGCGTGTTCAGAGCGGTCGAGATCTTGTTCACGGCGTCCGGCGACAGATCGGTCGGGGTATCGAGCTCGGGGGCAGTCTTATCGGTCTTTGCTTTACTCACGGCCTAACCTTCCTGTTAGAAGCAGCGATGGACACGGGTAATCGGACCCGTTAACGCTCGCTGACCCCTCCGGTTCCGATCAAGGAACTGTGTGTTTGCCGGAACCCGCCATGGACGATTGGATCGATTACTACGATTCCACGCACACGATCTATGCGAGCAAGCTGCACCGCGACCTGCACTTCGAGACGATCGCGCGCGATATCGTCGGCTACATCCCTTCGCCCGATGCCGTCGTGCTCGACTATTCCTGCGGCGAGGCCCTGTCGGCGGCCAAGGTCGCCGATGCGTGCATGACCCTCATCCTGGCCGAGCCGGCACCAGGCGTACGCGGCCGACTGATCGCGCGCTTCGCGCCCAACACCAAGATCCGCGTCCGCTCGCTCGACGAGCTGCGCAACATGCAGGAAGCCTCGATCGACCTCGTCGTCATGAATTCAGTGGCGCAGTACATGAGCGAGACCGAATTCGCTGCCGCATTGGCGGTGATCCGCCGGCTGCTGAAGCCGTCGGGACAATTCGTGCTCGGCGACATCCTGCGGCCCGAGGTCGGCATGGGGCGGGACGTGCTGGCCCTCTTACGCTTCGCCGCCCGCGATGGCTTCCTGAAGGATGCCATGGTGGGCCTGGTGGCGACCGCCCTGTCCGATTACCGGCAGCTGCGGACCAAGGTCGGCCTGCAGCGCTACAGCGAGGCCGATATGCTGGCCCGGCTCAAGACGGCCGGCTTCAGCGCGGTCCGGGCACCCAAGAACATCGGCCACAATCCCTGGCGCATGACCTTCGTGGCGAGACCCGCGCCCTGAACCGCAGGCTGATCTTCGGCTGCCTTCATCTCGCCACATCCTGCAACAGGGTTAGGGTTAACTGAAACACGGGCTGGCTCACGGCTCCGTGAAAGGTAAGATCGGTCTCGGCCCGGTGGCGGAAGCTACGACGCGAAGAGCGGTGCAACGCTCTTGAACCTGGTTCAAGTCCAGGCCGGGCCTCCAGCCTTCGCTGCTTTTGCAGCTTCGGCTCGGCAAGCCAGCCAAGATCGGCCGTCCTTGCGCCCTGCCCTCGCCAATTTGGCCGTTGATTTCGGCCCAAAACCCTTTTCGCTCAGAGGAAACTGGTCTAAAGACCGCTCGCGCGCGAGCACCGGTCGCGCCTTGGCCTTCCCTGGGCCTGTGGGGGACGCGCGGCACGCGCGCCCTTTTTTTGTGCCCAAATCTCTGCCGTTTCTTGCCCGTGAGCTTGAATGCCGAAACGAACCGACATCTCGACCATCCTGATCATTGGCGCCGGTCCGATCGTGATCGGCCAGGCCTGCGAATTCGACTATTCTGGCACGCAGGCGGTGAAGGCGCTGAAGGAGGAGGGCTATCGCGTCGTCCTCGTCAATTCCAATCCGGCCACGATCATGACCGATCCGGAATTGGCGGACGCGACCTATATCGAGCCGATCACGCCCGAGATCGTCGCCAAGATCATCGAGAAGGAACGACACGTCATTTCCGGCGGCTTCGCGTTGCTGCCGACCATGGGCGGCCAGACCGCGCTGAACTGCGCGCTGTCGCTGCGCCGGCAGGGCACGCTGGAGAAGTTCGACGTCGAGATGATCGGCGCCACGGCTGACGCGATCGACAAGGCCGAGGACCGCCAGCTGTTCCGCAACGCGATGGAGAAGATCGGGCTGCAGACGCCGAAGTCGCGTCTTGCCAACGCCTCCGCGCTGAAGAAGCAGTACCGCGACAAATACCTCGCCGAGCGCGAGAAGCTCACCGGCGCCGCGCGCGACGAACTCGACCGGCAATGGACTCTTGGCGAAAACGACCGCCGCAAGCGCTACCAGGAATATGCGCTTGGCGAGGCGCTCATGGCGCTGTCCGAGATCGGCCTGCCCGCGATCATCCGTCCGTCCTTCACCATGGGCGGCACTGGCGGCGGCATTGCCTACAACAAGGAAGAATTCCTCGACATCATCGAGCGCGGGCTCGACGCCTCCCCCACCAACGAAGTGCTGATCGAAGAATCGGTGCTCGGGTGGAAGGAGTACGAGATGGAGGTCGTCCGCGACAAAAAGGACAACTGCATCATCGTCTGCTCGATCGAGAACCTCGATCCGATGGGCGTGCACACCGGCGATTCCATCACCGTCGCGCCGGCGCTGACGCTGACCGACAAGGAATACCAGATCATGCGCGACGCCTCGCTGGCGGTGCTGCGCGAGATCGGCGTCGAGACCGGCGGCTCCAACGTGCAGTTCGGCGTCAATCCGGCCGACGGCCGCATGGTCGTGATCGAGATGAATCCGCGCGTGTCGCGGTCCTCGGCGCTGGCATCGAAGGCGACGGGCTTCCCGATTGCCAAGGTCGCGGCCAAGCTCGCGGTCGGCTACACGCTCGACGAGATCGCCAACGACATCACCGGCGGCGCGACGCCGGCGTCGTTCGAACCGACCATCGACTACGTCGTCACCAAGATTCCGCGCTTCGCCTTCGAGAAATTCCCGGGTGCCTCGACCACGCTGACCACCTCGATGAAGTCGGTCGGCGAGGTCATGGCGATCGGCCGCACCTTCCAGGAGAGCCTGCAGAAGGCGCTGCGCGGGCTGGAGACCGGGCTCACCGGCCTCGACGAGATCGACATCGAGGGCCTCGGCCGCGGCGACGACAAGAACGCAATCCGCGCCGCGCTGGGCACGCCGACGCCAAACCGTATCCTGCAAGTTGCGCAGGCGATGCGCCTCGGCTGGTCGGATGAAGAGATCTTCAACTCCTGCAAGATCGATCCGTGGTTCCTGGCGCAGATGCGCGGCATCGTCGAGATGGAGGACAAGGTCCGCCGTCACGGCCTGCCGCCGAACGCGAATGGCATGCGCAGCTTGAAGGCGATGGGCTTCTCGGACGCGCGGCTCGCGGTGCTCGCCAACACCACCGAAGCCGAGGTCGCCGCCAAGCGGCAGGCGCTTGGCGTCCGTCCGGCGTTCAAGCGCATCGACACTTGCGCGGCGGAGTTCGCCTCGCCGACGGCCTACATGTATTCGAGCTACGAGACGCCTTTCGCGGGCAAGCTCGGCGACGAAAGCGCGCCGTCGGACAGGAAGAAGGTCATCATCCTCGGCGGCGGCCCGAACCGGATCGGCCAGGGCATCGAGTTCGACTATTGCTGCTGCCATGCCTGTTTCGCGCTGGCGGATGCTGGCTACGAGACCATCATGGTCAACTGCAATCCGGAGACGGTGTCGACCGACTACGACACCGCCGACCGGCTGTACTTCGAGCCGCTGACGGCCGAGGACGTGCTCGAGATCATCGCGACCGAGCGGCAGAACGGCACCGTGCATGGCGTGATCGTGCAATTCGGCGGCCAGACGCCGCTGAAGCTGGCCCGTGCGCTGGAAGCGGCCGACGTGCCGATCCTCGGCACCTCGCCGGAGGCGATCGATCTGGCCGAGGACCGCGACCGGTTCAAGCGCGTCCTCGACAAGCTGCATCTGAAGCAGCCGAAGAACGGCATCGCCTATTCGGTCGAGCAGGCGCGGCTCGTCGCAGCGGATCTCGGCCTGCCGTTGGTGGTGCGTCCGTCCTACGTGCTCGGCGGCCGGGCGATGCAGATCATCCGCGAGGACAACCAGCTCAGCGACTACCTGCTCGGCACCCTGCCCGAGCTGGTGCCGGCCGACGTCAAGGCGCGCTATCCCAACGACAAGACCGGCCAGATCAACACGGTGCTCGGCAAGAACCCGCTGCTGTTCGACCGCTATCTCTCTGACGCCACCGAAGTCGACGTCGACTGCCTCTCCGACGGCAAGGACACCTTCGTCGTCGGCATCATGGAGCACATCGAGGAAGCCGGCATCCATTCCGGCGACTCCGCCTGCTCGCTCCCGCCGCACTCCCTGGACGAAGCCACCATCGCCGAGCTGGAGCGGCAGACCCGCGAGCTGGCGCTCGGCCTCGACGTGGTCGGCCTGATGAACGTCCAGTATGCGATCAAGGACGGCACGATCTACGTGCTCGAAGTCAATCCGCGCGCATCGCGCACGGTGCCGTTCGTCGCCAAGGTGGTCGGCACACCCGTCGCCAAGATCGCGGCCCGAATCATGGCCGGCGAGAAGCTCGCCGATTTCGGCCTGAAGAAGCGCGCGCTGAAGCATGTCGGCGTCAAGGAATCGGTCTTCCCGTTCGCCCGCTTCCCCGGCGTCGACACGGTGCTGGGCCCGGAGATGCGCTCGACCGGCGAGGTGATGGGCATCGACCGCTCCTTCGCGGTGGCCTTCGCCAAGAGCCAGCTCGGCGGCGGCACCCGCGTGCCGCGCAAGGGCACGGTGTTCGTCTCGGTGCGTGAGAGCGACAAGGGCCGGATCACCGAGGTCGTGCGCATGCTGCACGAGCACGGCTTCAAGGTCGTCGCCACCTCGGGTACCCAGCGCTTCCTGGTCGATCAGGGCGTGCCGACGGAGAAGATCAACAAGGTGCTGGAAGGCCGGCCACACATCGTGGACGCCATCACCAATGGCGACATCCAGCTGGTCTTCAACACCACCGAAGGTCCGCAGGCGCTCGCAGACAGCCGCTCGCTGCGGCGCGCTGCCCTCTTGCATAAAGTGCCGTATTACACCACTCTTTCGGGTGCCGTGGCGGCTGCGCAAGGCATCCGTGCCTATCTCGGGGGAGACCTTGAGGTCCGCACCTTGCAGAGTTATTTTTCCGAAAACTAATCGCGTGGCGCGGGCGAGAGCCCGCTAAGCGATTGGCAATCATTGGAAATGACGCCCTCCGGCAGGAACTCGCTGCCCGGTTCGATGTTGGTCCCGCCTTTGACGGGACCGGCGCGGCCGAGCTTTCAGGCTTTGCTTTGAGCCGCAATGGCCTATTCTGAAGATGCTGATCGTGCGCGCCTCTGCCCGCACGGCTGAAGGACGAGAAGAGATGGTGGAAAAGGTTCCGATGACCGCCGGCGGCTACGCCGCGTTGGAGACCGAGCTCAAGCAGCGCCAGTCGGTGGACCGCCCGCGCATCATCGAGCACATCGCCGAAGCGCGGTCCCATGGCGACCTGTCGGAGAACGCAGAATATCACGCCGCCAAGGAAGAGCAGTCGCACAATGAGGGCCGCATCGCCGAGCTCGAGGACAAGCTCGCGCGCGCCGACATCATCGATGTGACGAAGCTGTCGGGCGATACCATCAAGTTCGGTGCGACCGTCACCCTGATCGATGAGGACACCGAGAAGAAGACGGTCTGGCAGATCGTCGGCGAGGTCGAGGCCGATGCCAAGAAGGGCAAGATCTCGATCACCTCACCCCTGGCCCGTGCCCTGATCGGCAAGAAGATGGGAACGACGGTCGAAGTCATGGCTCCGGGCGGCGCCAAGTCCTATGAGATCGAGAAGGTCGAGTGGCGCTGAGGCGACCTCACCGAGCACGAGCTCCATTGACGTCTGGACTGAACGAGGGCTGCGCGAAGACGCAGCCCTTTCTCGTTTGGACGCCTGATCCGCCCACCAGTTCGGCAGTACACGGTCAATTCATCGGGCCGGGAAGACAGACGCGGTGACGGGGTTGCAGGAATGGGCTAGGTCAAGATCGGCGAGCTACGCCGGACGTCGAGATCCGGGCCCGTCGTATCGAACGATTCTTGGATTGGGGGACGATCACACATGGAGCAGATGCTCTCGAAATGGCAACCGGCTGCGCTCAGCCTGTTTCGCTTCATCACCGGCCTGCTGCTGTTTCAATACGGCGTGGCGAAGATCTTCAAGTTTCCGGTGATTCCGTACTTCGCGAACATTCCGCCGCTGATCTACACCGCCGGCATGGTCGAGCTGGTGCTCGGCGCACTGCTGATGGTCGGCCTGCTGACCCGGCCCGTGGCGTTCATCCTTTCGGGCCAGATGGCGTTCGCCTATTTCCTCGGCCACATGTTCAAGACCGGTGAGCCGGTCTGGCTGCCGCTCCTGAACAACGGCACGGCGGCGATCGCCTTCTGCTTCTCGTGCCTCTACTTGGCGACGGCGGGCGGCGGCCCGATCAGCCTCGACGCGTTGCTGCGCAAGAAGGCCTAATCTAACGTCGTCATTCCGGGGCGATGCGCAGCATCGAACCCGGAATCCAGAGACTACCGACGCCACCTCGAGATTCCGGGTTCAGCCCTTCGGGGCTGCCCCGGAATGACGGCCACGTTCAATTGCGGCCCTTCACCTCGAGCGGCACGGCCGCGTCGTATTTGGAATTGTGCAGCACCAGCGACGTCCGCACGTTGCGCACATGCGGTGCCGCCGTGAGATGCGTCACGAACTCCTGGAAGGTCGCCATGTCAGGCGCCACGCATTTCAGGATGAAGTCGACCTCGCCGGACAGCATCCAGCACTCCCGCACCAGCGGCTCCGACCGCACGAACTCCTCGAACGCCTTCAGGTCGGCATCGGCCTGGCTCGAGAGATGAACCGCGGCGAACACGGTGACGTCGAAGCCGAGCTTGCGCGGATCGAGCAGGCCCCGGTAGCCGGTGATGTAACCTTCCTCCTCCAGCGTCCTGACGCGCCGCAGGCAGGGCGGCGGCGAAATCCCGACCCGCTTGGCCAGTTCCACATTCGTGATCCTGCCGTCGGCCTGAATTTCGCTCAGGATTTTGAGATCGATATCGTCGAGATTCTTGGTCACGGGGATTGGGGGCTGGCGGGAACAAACGGGAGGCGGGCCCCCGGGTGGATCGCAATCTCTTAGCGCAAGCCGGTCAATTTGCGCAATTTTATTACTCTAGATTTCCCCTGTTGACCGGGTCGTGAAGGGAAAATTCGCCGAGATGCGTTGCAATTCTTGCATAGCTTGCCAGATGGCTTAGACTTGGATTTGACATTTTCGATGGGGCCTCGGGGCGTTTCGTCCACGCATTCCGCTCGCTGCGTCGTCAATCTCCCCCTTTCCAGCGAGTTCTCGTCGCCATGCAAGCTCCGATCCATGCCAAAGTCGTCATCATCGGTTCCGGCCCCGCCGGCTATACGGCGGCGATTTACGCGGCACGGGCCATGCTTGAGCCGGTGCTGATCCAGGGCATCCAGCCCGGCGGCCAGCTCACCATCACCACCGACGTCGAGAACTACCCGGGCTTCGCCGACGTGATCCAGGGCCCCTGGCTGATGGAGCAGATGGAGAAGCAGGCCACCCATGTCGGCGCCAAGATCCGGACCGATCTGGTGACCAAGCTCGAGCTTGGCCAGCGTCCGTTCCGGCTCACCTGCGATTCCGGTGACGTCTATCTCGCCGAGACCGTGATCCTGGCCACTGGCGCCCAGGCGCGCTGGCTGGGCCTGCCGTCCGAAGAAACGTTCAAGGGCTTCGGCGTCTCGGCCTGCGCCACCTGCGACGGCTTCTTCTATCGCGGCAAGGAGGTCGTCGTGGTCGGCGGCGGCAATACCGCGGTCGAGGAAGCGCTTTTCCTGACCAATTTTGCCTCCACCGTCACGGTCGTGCACCGGCGCGATCATTTCCGCGCCGAGCGCATCCTGCAGGAGCGGCTGTTCAAACACCCCAAGATCAAGGTGGTCTGGGACAGCGTGCTCGACGAGATCTGCGGCGCCAGCTCGCCGTCCAAGGTCACGCATGTCCGCCTCAAGAACATCAAGACCGGCGCGGTCTCCGAGATGCCGGCCGATGGCGTGTTCGTCGCGATCGGCCATGCGCCGGCCACCGAGCTCGTCGCGGGACAGCTCAAGCTGAAGCCGTCCGGCTATGTCGAGGTGGTGCCCGGCTCGACCGCGACCTCCGTCCCCGGCGTGTTCGCCGCCGGCGACGTCGCCGACGAAACCTATCGGCAGGCGATCACCGCCGCCGGCATGGGCTGCATGGCAGCCCTCGAGGCCGAACGCTTCATCGCCCACGCGGCGAGCGAACGCGCCGCTGCGGAATGAACTGACGATGCCACGATCACGGGATGGATTTACGGATATGGATTGGGACAAGCTGAAGGTGTTTCACGCAGCGGCGGAAGCTGGCAGCTTCACGCATGCCGGGGAGCAACTCGGACTGTCGCAATCGGCAGTCTCGCGCCAGGTCAGCGCGCTCGAGCAGGAGCTGGCGGTCTCGCTGTTTCATCGTCATGCGCGCGGCCTGATCCTCACCGAGCAAGGCGATCTGCTGTTCCGGACCGCGCATGACGTCTTCATGCAGCTGCAGGCGGCACGGGCCAAGCTGACCGACAGCCGCGAGCGTCCGAGCGGCGACCTCAAGATCACGACCACGCCCGGCGTCGGCATCAACTGGCTGATCCCGCGGCTCGGCGAGTTCACCGCGATGTACCCGGAGATCCGGATCTCGCTGATCGTCACCGACGAAGAGCTCGACCTGTCGATGCGCGAGGCCGACGTCGCGATCCGCACCCGCAAGCCGACTCAGCCCGACCTGATCCAGCGCAAGCTGTTCGCGATCAGCTTCCATGCGTACTGCTCGCCAGAATATGTGAAGCGCTTCGGCACGCCGCGCACCCTCGACGAGCTCGACGACCACCGCATCATCATGCTCGCCGACGGCCAGGTCGCGCCGCATCTGCAGAACCGCAACTGGCTGGTCGATGCCGGCCGCAACGGCTCCGGTCCGCGCGAGGCCTATTTCAAGGTCAACAACATTCTCGGTCTCGTCCGCGCCTGCCAGCAGGGGCTCGGCATCGCCGCGCTGCCCGACTATCTCGTTGAAGAGAACAGCCGTCTCGTGCAGCTGTTCGGCGAGTCCGATTCGATCCAGCTCGACACCTACTTCGTCTATCCCGAGGAATTGAAGACGGTCGCACGCGTGCAAGTGTTCCGTGACTTTGTCGTGAGCAAAGCGCAGCGCTGGCCGGCTTGAGATTGTGCATGTCTGACATGCGGCCTGCCTAGTTGCTGCAGGGCCGCATGAAGGATCATACTGCTTGAGTACTGAGCGTTGGCGCTGCGCATTGTCCCCCTCCTCCAGTGGCGTGAGCGCTCGGGAATCCCTCTTGGAAGGTGATTGTGTCGGCCTCATTGGCCAAAACCTCCAGCCGGGCTCATTGGGCCCGGCTATTTTTTTGTGCCGTCGTCTGAGCTCACGTCGTTGACAGCGCGTCGTGCACGGCGCATCTAAATTTTATGTCCACGATTTCGCGCATTGCACTGTCGTCGAAAAAAGCTCCCCTTCTGGGGACATGTGGACGCGCGCGCTAGACTCTCGTTCGAGCAGACGCCGCATCACCAAGCCCCGCCGCAAGGACGGGGTTTTTTCATGTCCCGTCTCCGGCCATCCAGCATTGAGAGACGACCATGACGACATGCAGCACACACCTCCACGGCCTCTGGCTTCCCCTGATCACGCCGTTCCGGGACGGCGGGCTCGACGAAGCCTCGCTGCGGCATCTGGTCCGCCACTACGCGGCCAAGCCGATCGACGGCCTGGTGCTCGGCGCGACCTCCGGCGAGGGATTGTCGCTGTCGTGGGACGAGCGCGCCCGCCTCGTCGAGGTGGTCCGCGCGGAATGCGACGGCATCGGGCGCCCCCTCCCGATCTGTCTCGGCCTCGGCGGCGTCGCGACGTCCGATCTGATCGAGGCACTCGATCGAACCGCATCATGGCCCATCGACTTCTATCTGATCTCCAGCCCGCCCTACGTCCGTCCCTCGCAGCGCGGGCTGCTGGCGCATTTCACGGCGCTGGCTGATCGGACCGTCCATCCGATCGTGCTCTACAACATTCCATATCGATCCGCCGTCGGGCTCGACAACGAGACCTTGCTGCAACTCGCGGCGCATCCCGCCATCGCGGGCCTCAAGGATTGCTGCGCCAACCGGATGCAGACGCGCGACCTGATCGCACGCCGGCCGCCGGACTTCCGGATCCTCACGGGCGAGGACGCCCAGAGCTTCGACGCGCTGCAGGCCGGCGCCGACGGCGCTATCCTGCTGTCGGCGCATCTGGAGACCGCGACCTTCGCCGCCATCCTGCGCCACGTGAAGGCCGGTGAGACCGAGGCCGCCGCGGCGTGCTGGGCTGAGGTCGAGGATCTCACGCGGCTGCTGTTCACCGAGCCGAGCCCCGCCCCGGCCAAGTATTGGCTGGCGCGGACCGGACTGATCGCCAGCCCCGAGGTGCGGCTCCCGATGGTCGAGGTCGGCGCCGCGCTCGCGGCCCGGCTCGACCAGGAGATCGAGCGGCGGCGCGGCGGTGGTTAATCGGAGCTAACAAAGGTCGGCAAATGCGGCCTAGTCCGAAACGCGATGTTTAAAGATGATCCGCTATCGATGTTGAAAACCTCAAAACGAGCGCGGGGGCGTCGTGGCTTTTCAGGATCATCCATTCCCTGAGCGTCAGGGATTCAGCACCGAAGACATTCTTTGGGCGATCGGGATCTGGTCGGTGATCCTGACGCTCACGCCGGCGATCGCGTTCTATCTGCTGATGGTCGCCTGATCTCGCTGCCAAAACGCGCGGTCCCCCGCGCGTTCAACTCACATGTCCCGATCAAGCCGCCTGCTTGTGCATCGCGCCGTTGGCCGACACCGTGCCGCGGATCGCCTTCACCGAGCGCTCGATCGCAGCCCACAGGCGGGCGATCTCGGCCGCCGCGCGGCCTTCCGCATAATATTCACGCACGCCTTCGCCCTGCCCGAGCGCCATCAGCAGGTCGGCGCGGTTGGTGATCTGGCCGCCCCACACCGGCGCCTTGAACTTGGCGAGCGCCTCGCGGGCGATGGTCACGATCGGGCTCTCGGCATCGTCGCGGCGCGCCGGCGCGCCGTTGAGCACGACCGCATAGGGCTTGCGCGCGGCGCGGCAGGTCTGGATCGTCTCCTGCACCGCGTTGACGTCGAACACGCCCGGACGCGCCGGGATGATCACCATGGTCGCGTTCTTGATCGCATCCTCGACCACGGCCGAGATGGTCGGCGGCGTATCGATCAGCACCCACTCGACACCGTCGCGGCGGGCGGCGGAGACGATCGCGCTCACCGAGTTCACGGCGGTCTTGATCGGCGGCTCGTTGGTACCGCGCAGCTTGTGCCAGAGCGTCAGCGACCCCTGGGGGTCGGCATCGATGAGCAGACAGGACTTGCTCGCCTTGATCTGCGCAGCGAGATGAGCGGCCAGGGTGCTCTTGCCTGAACCGCCCTTACGCGATGCGAAAACAATAACGTTCATACCTTGGCCTCCAGATTGACCCCGGCGGCGAAAATGAATCAGCGGACTGATTCGCGGAAGATAAATTTAGCGTTTGATATGGCGTAACTCCTGATTGCTGAAACGGATTGGTTTTTGAGTCACACCGTCAGCAGAAAATGCAGCCGATGATGTCGCTTTCTCCGGCAACATCCGGTGTTCACCGCGTGTGCTTGCATGCTGAAGCTGCACGGCGTGGTGCGCATCGGCGCGTCAGGTTTCATCCGGCCGCGACTTCTTCGTCTTGCCCGCGCGCGCATTGACCGGCTTCCTGGTTGCCGCCGGGCGAATGCTCATCGGCTTGTCGGCGCGCGATGCCGCCTGGCGCGGCGGCGGACCGAACTGGGCGCGACACGGCGGCGACAGCTCGGCCTTGCGCCGGACCATGCAAGCGGTGACGCGATCGACATCGGGAATGTCGGAACTACACAGCCGGAAGGCGTCGCCCGTGCACGCCTGCTCCTGCTCGGCGGTATACGCATACGCGGAAACTGGAACCATCGTCAGGACCGGCAGCGCCGCTCCCAGCAGTGCCAACAGGACGCCCCTCATCGTGCCCTCCTCCGGTTCAGCGACACTAGTTGCAACACCCACGGATTCGCAAGCCGCGCGCGTGCGGCTTCACGCCCCTGACACCGAACCGGCGACGCCCGGTTGGACCGCTGAAGGATTGATCTCCAGCGCGTCCTCGATGCTGCTGCTCCTCCGGCCGATGTGTGACGGCAGGGCACGCAAACCGGCCGAGACACCATCAGTTCATCCTCGCGCCCGATTGCTTCCGGCAGCGCTGTTCGATCGTATGGATAGTCTTGCCAGAAATCACCGCGCCGCGCTCCCGTGTCCCTCCAGCCGCAATTGCATCGTCGGGCCGATCAACCATGACCGAGAGCGTGACGACGATGCCCCCGGGGACACGCCCGATGCTCGCGCCATTGATTTCGAGAGAAGCGATGTTCTGTCTGACGACCCATGAAGCGTGATGCCGCCGCGAGTGACGATGCTCCAGCGGCTTCTGCCAATCCACTCCCCATGCTATCTCCAGAGCTCCTTCAGTCGATCCTCACTGTTCGACGTGAAAGACCGGGTCTGCGGCAGTCCCGGCGATACTCTTCGTTTGATTGGCAGGACGTCACCGAAACGCCGGGTACTGGCGCAGCCTCGTGTCGGGCGCACCACGCATCCGAAATACGCCCGCTGCTGCTGCAACGCGGTCGTGCAAGTCATGTGCGGGATCGGCTGATCGCTTGCCACCTTGGGCCACCTCCGCGGCTTGCGCTTCATGTCAATGAAGCAAAGCCACTGCGATCACCTGCGCTCGGCGAACAGCGTGTCTCGCTCCGCCGACAACGATCCCGATGGAATGAAAGCAGACTAGAAACCGGCGATTGCCTTAGCCTCGACTGCTGGGCCCATACGATGCGAAAGGCTCTCAAGATCGCGCGGTCAACGCCACTATGCCGCAAAATGCGCATCGCCGCTATTCGGGATTTTCCTCCTACTCTATTCTCGGGTCACTAGCACCCACGCACAGGCCGTCGCCGCGTCCGGATTTGGTAACCGCGCACGGCAACAAGCCCACCCGCGCAAGCGGCAGCCCAACCCGTTTCTCGAGAAATGAAACAAGAAGATTATCGCCTCTCGACATGACGGGCACCTGACAGGTCTGACGCCGTTCGGCCATAGCAACGAACATTCGGACCTTAGCGGCTAAGGCAATCCATACTGATATAATAAATTACTAGACGAGCAATAGGCGCCTGTTGAACGACGGCGCGCCGGCGAACGCAGTGACCGCGCGAACGTAATGCTACGCCTCTACGACTAGATCACTATCAACCTCGGCTACCTCGAGGTCATGGACGATCGAGGGCGATGCCACCTTCTCCTGATCCTCCAATCTTCCTAGTAATTCCAGAAGCCGCGACGGCAAATCAGAAGAGCTCCGATCTAGATAAAAACGCAATCTGTCGCCTATCTCATCGCAGATGGCTTTACAGTGCCTGTGACCAAGGTTGTCAATGCCCATAACTTACCCCCTTCATTAGAATGAAGAGAAATACATTAGTATCATATTAACACCTGAGGTTGCCAGGCCGGATAGTAAACGCGACGTAAAATCCTTATCTCAGGCGCAGCATCCTCATTTAAGAAAAACCTTAACAACAATCGGCTAATTTTTCCGAATGCGGGGAAGTTCACGGGGGCCATCGTGGATATCGTACTGTACGGGATGCTCGGACTACTGGTTGCATCGTTCTACTTTGCCTGGTCGTGCGGCCGCTCATATTTCGCAAGGGGGCGAAACAATGGAATTGAGGACGCGGTGCGCGAGCTCATTGTCGGCATGGCGCCCCATCTTGCTAAGAACCCCGGCCCGGACATTCAGGCAGCTTTAAAGAACCTCAACAGCAATCTGGCGCAGTTCTCCGATCCGAGACAAAAAAGATCCGACCCCACTCCTTCGCTACTTTGGGTTTTGGGCGCGGCGCTCGCCGAGGAGTGCTGGCGCACAGGACACGGCGCTGGGGTCCGCCGCAAGGCTCCCACTGAAGGTCAGATCAGAGTCGACCTCTCACCAACCGAGCTGCTGCAGCTCGGAGGACTCGCCAATCTGGGGTTTCAGCACATGATGCCGAATACGCGGATTATTGCAGCCCATCGTTTCGTCGACATCGACGATGCCCGAGATGCGTCCCGCTCCTTAAGCAAGGTGGAGGCTGCAATCCCAAGCAAGTATCGTCCGGATCTGCTCGCTCAAGCAGAAGCCCGGGAGAACTTGATCAAGGGCTGGTGGCGACCGGCTGCGCACCGCAGCACAGCCTGATGCCCGCCTTTACACTGCAAGTCACCTCGAAGGGGTGACGCGCATGTCCCGAACAATGCTGCAACGCTGATCCAAGCCCTAGTTTCCACCGTGCTGCTCAGACCTTGCGACCGAGAGCAAGTATTGCCCGTAGTCGCACTTTCCAAGACGCTCGCCAAGGCGCTCAAGCTGACCACGATCGATAAAGCCTCGATTGAACGCAATTTCTTCCGGACACGCAATGCGCAAGCCCTGGCGGCGTTCTAGCGAGGCAACGAAATCAGACGCCGCCAGCAGACTGTCCGGCGTCCCAGTATCAAGCCATGCGAAGCCGCGCCCCATCTGTTCGACTTGAAGCAGGCCACGCTCCAGGTAGACTCGATTCAGATCTGTAATCTCCAGCTCGCCGCGCGCCGAGGGCCGGAGCCCCGATGCGATGCGGACCGCGTCGCCATCATAGAAGTACAGGCCGGTGACAGCGAAGTTCGACCTGGGAGTGGCGGGTTTTTCTTCGATCGAGTTCGCCCGACCGGTCTCGTCGAAGCCGACGACTCCATAGCGCTGGGGATCCGCAACACGGTATGCAAAGACGGTGGCGCCCTGGGTCCGCTTGGCGGCACGGGAGAGCATCTCGGGAAGCCCGTGACCGTAGAAAATGTTGTCTCCAAGAATGAGCGCCGATGAAGCCCCATCCACAAAGTCGGCGCCAATGATATAGGCTTCGGCCAAGCCCGCCGGGCGCTGCTGGACGGCGTATGACAGCTCCAAACCCAACGTCTCCCCGCTACCGAGCAGCGATTCGAACCGTGGCAGATCCTCAGGCGTCGATATGATCAGGATCTCACGAATGCCTGCAAGCATCAGCGTTGTCAGCGGGTAATAGATCATGGGCTTGTCATAGACCGGAAGCAACTGCTTAGAGATCGCCAGTGTCATCGGGTACAGGCGCGTTCCGCTGCCACCCGCCAGAATAATTCCCTTCACCTTCATCCCCCTCGTCAGACTTCGTCGATGATAAGGCGCGAGACGCACTCCGAAAGCGATTGCTCGAGCGGCGGCATGTAAACTCCGAAGACCGCCATCAGGCGGTTGCAAGACAGACGAGAGTTCGCAGGACGTCTGGCAGGGGTCGGATAATCGCGCGTCGTGATCGGCTCAACATTTGCCGACCGTGCACCGCGCGCCGCCGCAATGCGCATGATCTGGCGGGCGAAATCGCACCATGTGACAACATCGGGACCGGCAATGTGCGTGACACCGCCGAATTCCGTCGACCATCCAGACCGATCAATCCTGCCCGCGATTGCTAGGATGGCCCGCGCAATGTCGTGAGCGGAGGTTGGGCATCCGACCTGATCATCCACCACTCGCAACGTGTCGCGAGTAGCTGCGAGCCGAAGCATCGTACGAACGAAGTTTTGCCCGAACGGTGAATACACCCAGGCAGTTCGTAGGATGACGTGCCGATCGTTCGCGACAGCCACCGCATGCTCGCCCGCGAGCTTCGAGGCGCCATAAACGTTGATCGGGGCGGTCGCGTCGTTCTCCACGTAAGGAGTCGGCTTTGCGCCGTCGAAAACATAATCCGTTGACAGATGGATCGTTGGGATCTCCAGCCGTGCGCTTGCCTCTGCAACCGCTCTCGCCCCATCGCGATTGACGTAAAATGCGGCGGCCGATTCTTCTTCCGCACGATCGACTGCGGTATAGGCGGCGGGGTTAACCACGACGTCCGGGCTGAAGCTACGCAATGCTCCCAGGACGGCCTCGGCATCCGCAATGTCGAAGTCATTGCGACCGCCGAAGCCGACAACCACGTCAGTGCGTTTCTCGGAAACCTCCTGAAGGGCTCTGGCAACCTGCCCCTGCCGCCCGAGAATATATATTCGGGTTGTCTTCAAGAGCTACCTCGACGCGCCGATGCGCTCGCCACGATAGACCTCGCGTAGCGGCTCCCACCAATCCGAACGGTCGAGATACCAGCGAACGGTTTTCTCGATGCCTGTCTCGAACGTCTCCTGGGCCTTCCAGCCGAGTTCGCGCTCCAACTTGCTGCAGTCAAGTGCATAGCGGCGATCGTGACCGGGCCGATCCGCCACAAAGACCATTTGCTGCTCATACGGACTGCCAGCGGGGCGCAGCCGATCCAGACACTGACAGATTTGTCTGACGACATCGATGTTACGGCGCTCCGTCCGTCCACCGATGTTATAGGTCGCGCCTGGCGCACCTCGTTCAAGCAGAACAGCCAGCGCACGGGCGTGATCATCGACAAACAGCCAGTCGCGAATGTTGCCACCGTCGCCATAAATGGGGAGTGGCTTCGCTTCCATAGCGTTCAGTATCATTAGCGGAATGAGCTTCTCCGGAAACTGATACGGTCCATAATTGTTGGAGCAGTTCGAGACAATGACCGGCAAACCATAGGTTCGGTGCCAAGCTCGGGCCAAATGATCGGATCCGGCCTTGCTTGCCGAATAGGGCGAGCTTGGATCGTATGCCGTCGTTTCCGTGAAAAGCCCCTCTTCCCCAAGCGAGCCGAAGACCTCGTCTGTCGAGACATGGACAAACCGAAAGCGATCTGCCTTCGGACGCCCCTTTCCCTTCAGATACCCCCGCGCAGCCTCCAGCAATGTGAAGGTGCCAATGAGATTAGTCTCGATGAAGTGATCCGGACCATCGATGGAGCGATCCACATGTGTTTCCGCCGCGAGATGGACAATTGCGTCTGGAGCGAAGGTCGAAAAGGCTTGCTGTACTTTCTCTCTCTCGCAGATATCGACCCTCTCGAACGACAGGTTCGGGTTCGAGATCACTGGCGCTAACGACGCCATGTTTCCGGCATAGGTCAGCTTATCGAGGACCAGGATGGTGTGTCCGAGATCGGATACAAGATGCCGGCAAACTGCCGATCCGATGAAACCGGCTCCACCGGTGACGATGATCTTCATGAGCAAGATTTCTCGGCGAGCTGGAAAACGGGCGCAAGGTTGCAGAGGCGGGGGTGAGTACGGTCTTTTTCAGATAGGATCACTTCGTGATTGCCGAGCCTCCAATCGATCCCAAGATCTGGATCGTCCCACGCGAGACCGTGCTCGGCTCCCGGATCCCAGTAATCGCTAACCTTGTAGAGGACCTCGCAAGGCGCCTCCAATACCGCATAGCCGTGGGCAAAGCCTTCCGGGATCCACAACTGTCTCCAGTTGGTCGCGGACAGCTCAACCGCAACATGCCGCCCGAAGGTCGGGGACCCGATCCTGATGTCGACGGCCACATCCAAAATGGCACCGCGAATACATCGTACGAGCTTGCCTTGTGCGCGGGGTGGACGCTGAAAATGCAGACCGCGGAGCACGCCGCGTTGGGCGGAGTAAACGTGGTTTTCCTGGACGAGATCGCTCGGCAGACCGGCTTCCGAGAGAAGGTCGCGGCGATACACTTCCGAAAAGAACCCCCGGGAATCGCCATGTTTCACGGGGGTAAGAGACAGAATGCCTAATAGTCCATGGCGCTCAATATGCATTCCAGTCTCGCAATCAGGTGATCAAAGGACTCGACAAGGCCGCTGAAGGTTGAGGCCAACTTATACCAAGAGCTGAAAATCAGACCAGCCCTCGTCATCGGCCTTTGCCTAGTGCAGTCGGATCCCTTCAAAACAGGACCCAGAGTGCTGTCTCACGCGCCCGCGCGTCGAATTCCGGCTTCCACTCCTCTTGTGATAAAAATACAACAATCCTGGCGACGTATTGAAGTCCCGTGTTTTCACCTGCCTCAACGCGAATTGGGAAAACGACTGCCCAGCCCCGATCCCAGTCTCGGCATGATGGCGGCGTGGCGGATCAATCGAGATCGCCGGGCTTCAACACGGGCGAAGACGACACGAGGTCTCATTGTTGTCAGCCCAACCCGGTGCAGACATCAACGAATCACTTCGCGGGCCTGCAGCGCCGTCCAGCTTTTATGCCTCCGAAACGACGCGCGATCGGAGCGATCGGACTCGCTCGGTGACTAGATCCGGCCATCGCGAGCTCGTTTGAGGAGAGCGGCGAACTGTGTCGAATGAGGAACAAACGGTCCGAGATTGCGATTAGCCCACTCCCAATACCGTTCTGCGCCGGACATGAGGTTGCATTGCACTGCCCTCAAGACTAGTCTGCCCGTATTGGTGGAAAATTACTTCTGCAAGTTGAGATCAGACTGGCTGCTCACCTTTTGAATGCGGAACGGTTCTTTGATGTCTATGCGGTCAGAGGTTCGCGATGCCGAGCAGGAGGTTGGCGACTCCGCGGTCGCCCCGATCCAAGCTCCGCTTCCGAGCCAGGCAGTTACTTATGTTCTGGCGACGGCAGACGCGACTATCATTCTGATCGCGAGTCTGTCGGCCTGCTTTACCTATCATTGGCTTACAGATACTCCAATCCCCGACCTGTCGGCCTATTTCGCGCTTGGCCTCGCTGCGAGCTTTCTCCACATCGTGCGGCTCAGCGGGCACGGCTACTACGATCTTGAAAGCGCTGCGAAGCCGTCGGTTGAGTTCCTTGAGATAAACTTCTCATGGCTCACAACTGCGCTGATGCTGGCCTTTTTTGCTTTCCTGTTCAAAGTCGGCACCTCATTCTCGAGAGGCGCTTTCCTGCTGTTCTTGGCGACCGCACCCGCCGGCCTCCTGACTGGCAGGAAGCTGGCCAAGAGCATCCTTGAAGACGCAGTCGGCCGTGGCGTGATCGGCCGACGCGATCTCATTCTGCTTGGTACTCCCCTGGAATTGGATGCGCTCGAACCGAGAGATCTTCTCGTTTTGTTCGGCGCCGCCGAAGTGCATCGCGTAGCGCTCAGCCCGGCGCTGGACGCCGAAAATCAGACGGCGGGAGACCTGAAGGCTGTCGCAACGGCTGCCAAGTTCATGCAGGAGCACGAGGTTTCAGAGGTCCTGCTCGTGATTCCCTGGAACTCGCCAGAGCGGCTAGAGTATTTGCGACAGCAGATGAAGGCTTTTCCCGTGTCAGTCCGGCTGCTGCCTGACAGGCAGATCCGCGCCTTGAGCGACTATGCTCCATCTGCCCAGCAGCGGGTCGTTTCGCTGGAAATCCAAAGAGCTCCGCTGAGTGGTGTCGAGCGCACCGTCAAACGCATGATGGACATAGTGATAGGCCTGATGGCCCTGATCTTATTAAGTCCCATCATCGCTTTAACAGCCCTTGCGATCAAACTCGACGGCAAAGGCCCGATCTTCTTTCTTCAGAACAGAAAGGGGTTTAATGGCCGCCAGTTCGTCATGTTCAAATTCCGGACAATGACCGTCCTGGAAAACGGCGATACGGTCACCCAGGCTACGCGTAACGATCCGCGGGTGACACGTATCGGCGCATATCTTCGAAGCGCTAGCATTGATGAGCTCCCTCAACTCGTCAACGTGCTACGCGGGGACATGTCGCTCGTCGGCCCCCGCCCTCACGCGATTGCCCACGACAATCAATTCGAGCGCCTACTGCAGGACTATGCATTTCGTCATCACGTCAAGCCGGGCATGACCGGTTGGGCACAGGTAAATGGCCTTCGCGGCGCTACCCCCTCGCTCGAGCTCATTTCACGGCGGGTCGAGATGGATCTCTGGTATATCAACAACTGGAGCCTTTGGCTCGATGTACAGATCATCATGAAGACGTTTTTTGAAGTGCTACGCAAAAGAAATGCGTTCTGAGCCGGCCCGCAGCTCCAATCGCTGATGCAGATGGACTCGTCGCAGAGAAGGCTGTTCTGAAATCTAGTCTCATGAAGGACCTGACGCCGTCTCAGCGGCTCCAGCTCTGTGCCCAGCGCAGAGCTTCGATACCAGAAGGCGATCCAGGTCACAGAGGCCATCCATTAATTGTATTGAACAGCGAGATTTCGTCAGGTTAAGCTTGGTTTCGCTCCGTTTCGCCCGAATTGGCCCACCAGAGGCCACTTTGGTGGCCGCAACAGGCGATCAACATGGCGCGACTGCCATATCTGCGCCGATTTTGACATGGTTAACTGAGCTTCTGAGACGCAACAACCTGAAGTGTCGACCAATGATCGCTGCCCTCAACTCCCGCTTCAAGCATGTGACGCTGGCGCTCGGCGCGGCAATCGCGAGCGCGGCCTTCTTCAGGCACACAGCTCACGTCTACGCTGGCTTCTCGCGGGAGGAGATCCGGTCGGCAGCCTTGATGATGTGCTTGGCTGTATTGGTCCTTTTGACAGCCGGACATGTGCTCCAACGAGCTTATCCACGGGATTGATCCTCAGCGGAGGGGACCACCGGCGATCTATTGGAGCTATCGGTTCCAGTTCAGCGGGCAGGCTGCGCGCCGTCTTTCCGCATGAAGCAGATCACCCGTCCAATTGTCTGAAGCCGTTGTTGGCCGCTGATGGGAGTGTTGATCTCAGCCCTTATGGCCTCGGCAGCCTTGTTGCAGAGTTGCTCGGATGGGAAAGAGTCGATCACCTGTGTCGTCGGTTGTGTTGGGCTTCCAAACACGACCCACTGTAACGAAACCAGCAAAACCCACTCCATCGAAAGCTCCCTGATCGGTCGCAAGCCTAGCCTTCAGCTCTCGCGGCACCCCACGTCAGCTTCCACGACTCGTACGTTTCGACCCTAAGGATCGCCTCGCCTCGTGTCCATCAAGCTGGTACGATTAGTGACCTTTGGGAATGCTTGCCAGGGGAGGAGACAAAGATGTTGAGTGTCCTGACAAAATGGAGCTTGACGGCGCTATGGCTGGCAATTTCGTTGGGTCCCGCCACGGCCCAATCCGGCGTCACGTCTCAAAGAGATGCCAATGGCAATATTCGGCGCGACCATGCGCCGTATTCGGCGCATGGTATCAACCAGGGCCCAATTAACAACGGACCGATCAGGAACACGCCTGCTCAACCTTCGACGACAAACCGCTCAACCCAGCAGGGGCCCATCAGGTAGAAGTCGGGTCTGCGACTGCAAGGCTTTGTGTCGTCACCACCAGATCATCTCGCGCGCGGGAGCGCCACAGACGATTGCCCGGCGACGATCCACACCATACGCCGTTTGAACTGGAACGGTCCTGATGCACCCCGGATGGATCGCAAGATTGTAGTGGAACGGAGCGCCCTCAAAGGACCCATGAAGGGGGCACAAGTGCTCGAGGTTGGGACCGCATTGCGTCAGCGGATAGAGCCGATGACGCGCCATTGCGGGAGCCGATGACGCCATAGCAACAATCGCGACCGTCGCAGCCATCGCTATCTTTGCCTTGGCGTACATCATCGTCATTATCTCCAAAGTGAAACCTCATCTCCGGCTGCCAACCTATACGACTCTGCGAGTGCTGGTAAAGCCACCCCCAGACCGTCGGCATGGGATATGACGCCTTAACCCCCCTGTGCTTAGACGCAATCTATCGCTATCCTCGCCCCATGGAGGCAGGGACAGGCGCTATGAATCCGGAATTGTCAAGCGTCGACAAGGACAAGACCGTTTCCCCGTTTGCGCAGGAAATCGAATATGCGCTGACCTTGCAGCGCATGATCCATCGTCTTACCGAGGATCCGGCCGAGCTTCGCTCTACGGTCTACGAGTTTGCCCGCTCCCGACTCAAGGATCAGGGCCCCTGGCTGGATGCAGCCGATCAGGAGCGGCTTGTGGCGGCGCTCGAGACCGCAATTCAAGGGGTTGAGAAGTTTGAGGCAAGGCGCGTCGAACGCGAAGGACTCGCTCCCCCGCCCCCGACCGCCAGGTTGTCGCACCGGGCGACGCCTCCAGACGAATCCGAAAGATCCCTCCCATCGGTCGCAGCACCGATGACTCCTGCGACTGAGGACATCATTTTGCCGGCGCGGGCGCATTGGGGGCAAGATATTGCGTACATCCAGGCGCCACGGGCCGGATTGCTGGCGAATTTGGCACGCTTCTGCTTCAGCGTGGCGCTGATCGCCGGCATCCTGACCATCATCCTGCAAAGAGATACCATCTGGGGGCGCCGTGAATCGCCCGCTGCGTTGCACATAAGCACGCCTGTGGACGCGCCTGCGAACTTGCAGGCCTCTAGCTCGGCACCCGCCGTCGGATCAAGCCAAGCCCCGTCTCCTCCACCCTCACTTGGTTTCCCGGTTCCTGGAGATTACGGCATCTATGCCATTGCGGAGAACGAGCTGAAGGAGCTGGAACTGCTTCCCGAACGTGTCCCCGACAAACGGATTTCGATTTCGACCCCTCTCAATCACCCGAGCCGCACCACCCTTCCCGACGGCAAAGTCCGTTTCGTTTTGTTCCGGCGCGATCTGGCCGGTAATGCGCCGGAACGTTTGGAGGTGCGGGTCGTGGCACGGGTGAGTCGCGCGCTGTCATTCGATGCTAAGGGAAAACTGTTGGTTACGCCAATTTCCGATGCGTGGAATATCCGCAACAAATTCTACGAGCTCAGATTGCGCCCAATTGCCAACAATCCAGAAATGCTTCTCGCCCAATCCGACAAAGTCGATTTCTCGCTTCCGCCTGGGCGCTATGTGCTGGCATTCCGAGAGCAAGCCTATGATTTCACCGTAGCCGGGACCGTGACTGAATTGGCCCAATGTCTCGAGCGGACCGATGCTGTTAACGGATCGTTCTACTCCGAATGCAACACCAAGCCCTGAGCGCGGGGAACGCCGTAAGTTTGCGCTCAGACCTCTCCGTCGACGGGCTCGCCCAAAGAACCTCGAGCCTAATAGCATCTGGTGTCCGCGGGCGTCCGTAGTCGATGATAGCCACAGACGCCGCTTCAAGGTAAAATTCATGAATCTGAACCGGCTTCCCCACTATTTTCGGGCCGCTTGCTTTGTCGCGCAGAAGTATCTTCTCGGCTACTCTGTCGGTCAGACGCCGGTTTTCGACGAAGGTGGCCTTAGTTTCTTTTCGACAGCAATCCGTTCCAGCCGAATTTATCTGGAATACGGCAGCGGCGGCTCGACTGTTATGGCGGCGAAGTATGTCTCCCAATTAGTCAGCGTGGAGCCGGACCCGGTATTCGCCAGAGCCGTAAAAAAGGCACTGCCAGAAACAACAGCAAAAATCTCGATCCTTACGCCAGATATCGGATTGACGCGCGACTGGGGCTATCCGGTGTTCGACGTCCCCACCGCCAACAGGATCGCAAGATGGAAAAGCTTGCCGCAAGCACCGTGGAAAGTGCTCCAGGATATGCCTGACCTGGTCCTTGTAGACGGCCGCTTTCGCGTCGCCTGTGCCCTTCAGAGCCTGTTACAGATCGACCGCACCACCAAGCTGTTAGTGGATGACTACGAAGGCAGAGACTACAGCGCAATCGAGCAATTCGGCGAGCTCGTCGCGATGCACGGCTGTATGGCTGAGTTTCGCAAACGATCCGATTTCGACGAGCAACTCTGCCGGGCAGCGCTCGACCGCTTTTATGCCGATCCCCGCTAAGGACTTAGCGCAGAGATAAGCCTCAGCTGATTTCTCCCATAACCGGATGAGGCGTTGCGGACGTTCTTGCTGAATTCCTGGCGTTCCGATGATCGGCGTTCGGACACCGAAGACAGTCACATCACGTTTTGCTTACGAACTAGTTCGCCTCCTAAATTGCCGCACTCACGCTGGCCGGTTTGAACTATTCGTTTCCAGCTAAGCGTCTCATTTCTAAGCCGTCGACGATATTCGTTAGTCCGATCGAAGGCCGAGCTGACGTGCCATATAGACCGGAAGTACGCCATGATCCTGCTTGAGCCCTACGTTCGAGCTATGCCAATCTGCGGCATTGAGGCTCCGCGGCCTGGGAACGGCGGAGCCAGCCGTTCCTGTAAAGGAGCACTACATGTTGAAGCGAACTGAAAAATCGGCTCGGAAGCCAATGGCGCGGTCCGCACTCGAAAATGAACTTGCGGAGGGTGTCCGTAACAGTGACCCCGCATGCGAACGCTTCGTTGCCGTTATCGTCGAGAAAGTCACGCCAAAGGAACGAGGCGGCCCTAACTGGGCCGTCAAAGGGGTGCGCTATGGCGGAGCGGACCGTGAGCGCTCAGGCGCCGCGCTCTCTGCTCTGGTCGTCACCCGGCAACAGGAGGTCGAACTTGGGGATGAGAGTTGACTTGATCTGGAGACCTGCAGTTACCGGCCCAAAGGCGCTCGTGTTTGCCGCGCAAATGGTTTGGGTCGCGACCGGCGGGTCATGACCCAATTCATGAGTGACCTCCTTACTGCTGGGCGGGAGCGTCGGGACATCAGAGCGGCCGCGACCAATCCATTCAGAAGCACCCAACTTCCAACCCAAATAGCGATGGTGGACATTGCAAGACCTCCTCTCGGACCAAACGTCCCGCGGTGCAGGATGTTCCGTAAGGCTTTCGAGCGGCTCCCGCTGATCGTCCCGTGCACGGGACTGCCGCAAGCTTGATGGGTCGGTCAAAAATGCGGCCCCGTTGCGGACGTTTTGCGTCCGGGAAAAGGCCAAACTGGTATACAAGCTTAGTACACCGCGCCGTTCGTTACGCTTACTCTTGTCTTGTTGTCGCCACAAATCATACGAGCACTCACGGAAGGACAGAAACGCGTTGCTCCGCGTAGCAGACCCGTGATCTCATGCTGCAATGAAGCGAAGCATCGTCCGCACATCCCGCTAGTGCGCTATGGCTACTTGGGTCAAGCGCAACGACCGATGCGTTCGTGTCCAGTAGCGAGCTCGCTTGCCCCTGCGTCGAATGACGTTGACACAATTAGTAAGGCGATCGAGATGTTGACATCTGATGTCCGGTCGCAAGATCAAGACTTTGCGATAGTGAGTGCCATCAAGCTTTCGCACCCGCAGCAATGCCCAATGGCGTGAACTGTGACGTGTTCGCAGGATGACTGATGCCCGCGGGGGTCATCTCAAGAGGGAGAGAGCACACTCTGAGCGTCCGATCAGCTCAACGTCCCTTCCGCGTCGACAGGGTCGGCATCTCCTGCGATCTAGATTCGGCGCAGCCGCTGACCGACATCGATCAGGATCGATCGGCGGATTAACGTCCAATCAGTAGGCGTTTACACCGAAGGAACACCTGCTCGAGCAAAAGTCCAAGCAAATATAAGGATGTGGACCAGCGAACGAGGAATGCAGACACAAAAGCCTCTATGTTGCGCGCCTTGACTGCATCGATCAGGTTCAGCCATTGGACGCGGGAATCGATCGAGGCAGAGTGTTCCTGAATGAGCAATCTCTGTTTGTGCGTGAGAGATGCAAACTTCTCAAGTTCGCGATCACTATCCCGCAAACACTCAAGGTCGAACTTCGTGTGGTTACTACTGATCGATCCCGGCCGGACGATGGCGACGTATGTCTTCGACGGCACCACCCGGAAAACTGCGCCTGAAGCCAGAGCTCTTGCATAAAGCGCAAAATCCTCACCCAGCCTCAGCTTCTCATCGTAGCGCAACTGACGATGATCCAGAAAGGCGCGCCGGATAATAGGCTTCAGAAATCCGTACTCCTTTCGCAACTGTCGCGAACGGCTGATATTGCCTGCAACGAACGTCTCAAAATCCAGGATGATCTCCCGCTCGATACCGAGTAGAAAAGTGGTGGAGCTGGCGTCCTCTCGTTCTCCCTCTCTGACCTGCAGGTGATCATCTGCCACGAAGTCCGCGCCGTCCGACCTTTCCAGGAGAGCCCGGATCCGACCCGGCTTGAAATAATCGTCCCCATCCAGGATAGCTACAAAGGCTGCCTCGGAGAGCTCCAACCCGCGATTGCGCGCTGCTGCCGGCCCGACATTGCTTGGCATCTGCTCAAGCAGGATTCGGCCGGTGAATTGCCCAGAAGACAGTCCCCGCACGACCGAAGCCGTACCATCCGTCGATTGATCATCAATCACGATCACGCGTCCGACCTCCGGCTCGGCAAGCGCGGAGCGTACAGCACGTTCAATCGTGCCTGCATTGTTGCGGACGGCGACGATCACGTCGACTATGGCTGAATTGATCATTGCGGCCATCCGGCGCCAGCGCCCAGGGAATGCGCTAGCCTAAGACGCAAATCCAGGCAGAGCATCAATTTGGCCATAGCGTAGGCTGCGATCAAGATGCAGGTCATGTGAATTAATCATGCCGAGCATCCGCCGCCGACACCTGTTGAACTGCGTCTTGACCGCCCAGCGCCGACACGATGCCCCCATAGCAGCGCTCCGGGGAAAAATGCGCTGCAATCGCCGAGATGCCTTTGGTGCCCAGTAAACGGCGTTTTTCTACATCGGCCATCAAGGTAACCACGCCAGACGCAAAACCGGCGGCGTCATCTTCAACAATCGCGCACTCGCCCAGAACATCCATCACCCCCTGCATCGTTGTCGTGGTCGCCACCACTGCCTTGCCCTTCGATAGCGCTTCGATCAGCTTGATCTTTAGTCCCGATCCCAGACGTAGCGGCGAGATGACGACACCAGCCTCCAAATAGAGACCATCCAGATCGTCGACCACGTTCAGCAGTCGGACACCGGCGGGTGCTGCCGGGAGAGCGTTGCACACGCTCCCTGCGATCTGAAGCTCCACATCCGGCCTGCGCTGCCGAATGATGGGCCAACACGCCTCAAGGAACCAACGGATGCCGTCCACATTCGGCCCGGCCGAGCTCCCGACGAACAATAAGGTCTCGGATCGACCCGGCTCAGCCTGACTCACCGCGGTCGCCGCCATGGGAGCAACGATGATCTGATGCGAGGGCAACTCACGCTGTAGCACTGCGGCCTCATCGCGTTGAATCGCAACGATGGTCTCTGCGCGCGCCAGCATCCGCACCTCTTCGTCGAGTGACAGTCTCGCCAGTGCGGCAGGATCGGACCGGCTGGAAAACAGATCGTGCATGATCACCAGCCGCCGCGCGTCCGGTCGGAGTGTGAACGCGAAAGCTTCTGTTAGAAAGCAGTAATCGGCCACCTGGACATCCCCACAGATGGCCGCTTCCGTTGCTAGAAAAAGCTGATCCGCGCGCGTCAATCCCTGGGATACCGCATAGGGAGCGGGCTGCGAGAGCCGCCTCGATATCAGGCCTGCCCGATAGAGCAGGCGGTCTAGCAACCCCAACACCCCTTTCATTGCTACGCGCGGATCGCAAGTAATTATGTACCGACCAACGCGCATTGTCCCCCGGATCTTGATGGATTTGAACATGGCCATGTCGCTCGACAGCTTCAGGAAGGGCCATCGTCCCAAGGTAACAGGCGAGGGTACGATCAAGTGCACGTCCACCGCTTGTCCGCGCAGAAACTCGACGATATCCAGCAGATAGCGTGAGCTGCCATTGGTCCGGCCCACGATCCGTTGGCGACTGAGCACGCAGATCTGAGGTCGCTCCGGGCGTTTTGGCTGCGGTTTGGCGAGCAGGCGTAAGAAAAGCTCGCGCACGGGAAGGCGTAACAGGGCGGCAGCAAAAGGGTTTCTCGCCGCAATTGCCACGGCCCGAAGCGCTTGCCGCGCCTTAATCGCCTGAACCAGTCTCTCGAACGCGAGCGCTCGCCTGACCGAGCGCTCGCGCGCGCGAAGGACCGGCGTCAGAGCGGTCAGGGATTGTTGTTGTTTCCGTTCCTCCTCAACATCGAGAATGCTCGTCAGCACCGCCGTGTTGAGCCGGTGTGAGATCGATCCGCTGTGCCGTCGATAGAAGTACCCGAGCCGGGGTATGGTGCGAAACTTCGCACCCGATAGCATGAGGCGAAAGACGAAGTCGTAGTCCTCGGCTATTCTCAGTCGCTCGTCGTAGCGAACCCTGCCGGCTTCGATCAGCGAGCGGCGAAACATCGGTTTGAGATAGCCCAAGGCCGGCCCGCGGCCATAAAAATTGTTTGATCTCACATAGTCTTCGATTGTAACCCAATGCGCCTCTTTAGCCCATTTTCCTCTCAACACCGCATATGGGCGCGTTTGCCGGCTGGATTCGAAGGCCAGCAGATCGTCGGCAATGATATCAGCGTGACAGCTTTCGGCCGCCTTGATCAGAGCTTCGAATCGATCCGGATGCACCAGATCGTCGCTATCCATGATAGCGACCCATCGTCCCCTCGCAATGTCGAGGGCGCGGTTACGCGCGGCCGCCGGACCGGCGTTTCTTTGCAATTGGACGAGGCGGATCCTGTCGTCGGCAGCACCGATCTGCTGTACCAGCTGCACGCTGCCGTCGGTGGAGGCATCGTCGCAAACAATGACTTCAAGATTGCGTAGGCTCTGCCGGCATACCGAACGAATCGCGTCGGCAACAAAACGTTCGCCATTATAGTTTGCGACGATCACACTGACGTCGATTGCATCTCCGGATGCATCCTGTTCAGTTTGGGCCATTGCTATTTCCAGGCAACTCGCGGCCAATCAGCTGTTCGATCGGATTTCTTTGGGAAGCGCACCGACTGCATAATTCAGAAAGCCGAATGAAAATCCCAAATGCATGATCATTGCTGCTAGTCCTGCCCCGCATTCGCAAGGCTGTCCCTTACGAAAGCCGAGTGAAAATCCATAGAAGATGCAGATCAGCGCCCATAAGATTGCAGGGCCTGCGAAAAGCGGGACGAAAAAGCCTAGCAGAGCCAGCGCCACTGCCGGCCCGACCATGATCGGCGCCATCTGCCGCAGCTTCGGTAGAACGCGATGCCTATGAGCGTTCTTCGCACGACCGCGCCCGAAATTCCAATATTGGCGAAACAAGGCAAGCGCCGAACTTCGGGGATAGTAGGTGATGTCCGCTCCACCACACAGGTAGATTCGAAATCCGGCTTGCTTCAACCTCCAATCTAGCTCCGCGTCCTCGTTATGAGAGAACGTTTCGTCGTATCCTCCGACCGCCCTGAAGGCGGCAACGCTCATCAGCGCATGATGCCCGTGATCCACGAAGCGACCGTCGGCTGCGCGTCGATGGGCAGAGCCGCCATTACCGAGGAGCGAGTTCTGCGCCGCGGCGGTCGCCCTTTGAAAGCAGGTTGTGCCCTTGGCGATCATGCTGACAACGACGGAATCAGCTCCTGTTGCCTCCTGCGCCGCGAGCAGTCTGGCGCAGAATCCTGCGGGATAGGCAGCATGCGCATCCACCCTGACCAGGAAGGGAGCGCTGTCACCCCAATCCTCGACTGCCCTGTTGACGCCGCAGCTCTGAATCCTGCGACGGTTGTGCAGAACCACGATACGATTATCACGCGCTGCACATCGTTCGACAATTTCTGCTGTTCGATCGGTGCTGCCTCCGTCCGCAACGACGATTTTGCAGACGATGCCATCGGGCTCCGCGATGAAATGGTTTAGCGTCTGCTCAATGTGCTCCTCCTCATTTAGACAGGGGATCACGACAATGCAGCGCCGCTGGCCAGTGGTATTTCGTGCAGTCGACATGCTCAAGATCCTTCACGTGCCAAGTTGCGGGCCACCGCGAGGGACGCGACAAGCTGTCGGCAGCTGTCCTTCGTGTCGGCGATATCGGAAGGGGGGACACGATCCACTGCTGCGGCCAGATCTCTATACCGTTCAGGCACCAATCGGCACAGCAACCCCTTCAGCTCAAGCTCCGGGTCCCCCCTTAGGATTACCCCAATACCTCTTTGTTCAAGCCAATGTGCAGTTTCGACACCGTCCAGCGCGATCGGCACGGTCCCAAAATACGAGCTTTCGTAGATACGGTTCGGCAAGAGCCAGGACGAGTTGAGCCCCTGCTCGAAGAAATCAACGGCCCAGCTGAAGTGAACTTCGCCGTAGAGGTTCGACAGCTGATCGGACCGGTAGGGTCCGCTAAAACTCACGTGCGGTGAGCGGCGGACCAAGTCATCAAAATCAGGAAACTCCTTGGACGACGGCCGGCCGGCGATGCTCACTTCGACCAGGCCGGCCGCTTCGCGGGCAACGGCTGCAAGAATTGCGAAACTCCGGCGGCACCGAAGCATTCCGAACCACCCCACCCGCCAAGGTGGTCCGGCGGGGAGTTGCCGCGAGGCACGCGCGAGTGTCTCGGTGTCGGGAAACAGCAACTTGTTCTCGACAACTTGGATCTGGCGCTGGAACCTCCTTGGCCGGAAATATTCGGAGATGAAACGCGGCGAACTCGTCAGGATCAGATCCACCTCGCGCATGAGGTTTGACTCCAGTGACCGCAGCAGCCGGCTTGGTAACCCCCTTCCGAGCAGCAGCCTATGGATATCGAGACACTCAAACACCAGTGCAGCTCGCTTGGCGTAGCGGCGGCGGAGCGCTGCGCCGAGGTAAAGCATCTCCAGATTTCTTGTCAGAACGACCTCGCTGTCCTGCACAGCATCTGCCAAGACGGCCAAGCGGAAACGAGCCGAGGCGACGGACAAAACGCGCGCAACAAAGGCCCCATCCATTGTCGCGCCGAGATCGACAACTTCGCAGCCCTCAACCTCACGTATCGAAGCTGCGCTGCGCCTGAAGCCGATCAACTTCAGATCGGCGCCGCCAGCCTTCAGCATTCGGGTCCGCCGATGGACGGCAGGATCCGAGAGATCGTGAACCAGGTAGGCGATCTTCAGCTTGCCCTCTCCATCTTGGCCACTGTTCCCGCCGGTCTACACTTATTGGGCGCGGCCAGCAGATCAAAATAAAACCAGCCGGATCCTGCCATTAAGGCTAATATCGGAAGGTTCGGACAAAAACGCCGGCTTTTCGACTGCTTCCTTGCGCGCCTATCGCAACCTCTTTCATTGCAGCTGTCGGGACGAAATGTAGATACCAGCCAGCCACGACCATGAGCCAGAAACCATTAGCCTCAGACCCATCAAGTCAAGCAGCCGCTAAATCTGTTTTGCTTTGGGACTTCGGAAGGTGTGCCCCGGCTCGACGCGCCCGCGACGCCCAAGGCTTGGCCCCAGGTACAAGGCAGGCGCTCCGCCCATACTGCACCGGCTCAACCTGCAGCTCCGATGAGCCATTTGGCGCCGAGGCCGTTCGGAGATGAATGGATCCTCACAAGGAACGCAGCCGTTGCTTCAGACGCCCGGGCCCCTCCGTCTGCAAACACTTCCGGTCGCGCCCGCCGCTACGAGGGGCGCACTTAGTTTGCCGCTTGCACATGCGTGTCCGCCATCTCGTGAGCAATAGAAAAGTTTTCATAGGAACAACCGTTCTTGCGGTCGGAAACGCATGCCGCTACGTGCTTCAGCTCGTCTTGGTCCCCGTGCTTGCTCGGATCCTCGGACCGTCATCCTATGGCGGTATCGCCCTGGCAACTCCGTTCTTCTTCTTTTTAATGCTCTTCAGCGACCTCGGCCTGGGAGCCTCGCTGGTGCGCGCTCCCGAGCTGACGCGGACGCTGGAATCAAGCGTATTCTGGATCGTCATGGGACTTGCTCTGGCGCTGGCGTGCTTGCTTGCCGTTGCCGCCCACCCGATAGCAGACCTTCTTGGGCAGCCGGCTCTAGGCGGCATACTCCTCGCCCTTGCACCTCTGTTCCTGCTTTCCTCGGCCACCATCGTTCCTTCTGCGCGTCTTCAAAGAGCCGCGCGCTTCAAAGCCGTTGCCTGCGCCGACATACTCTCGACAGTCGGCGGAGCCGCCGTTGCTCTTGCCACGGCCTATTGCGATTGGGGCTCCTTTGCACTCGTCGCGCAGCAGTGGACACTTTGGCTGGTGCGGGTTGGTGTATTTGCCATAGCGTCCGGGTTTTTCCCGATCCTCAGGCTTGACCTCTCCGCGGCGACAGCCCGGGCGCGGTTCGGCATTGGTCTTGTCGGTTCCCAGGTCATCACATTCCTCGGAACGAACCTCGACAATGTCCTTGTGGGAACGCTGTTGGGGCCAAGCGAACTCGGTCGCTATGCACTCGCCTATCAGTTGGTCAACATACCTTGTCAGATCCTTGGCGGCATCCACTACGCCATTATGCCCGCCGTTGCCGAAAACCAGCGCAATGGACTGCAGCTCGCGAGGCTTTATTTCGGCTCGCTACGAATGATACTACTGGTCATTGTCCCTGCTCTGACCGGGCTCGCCCTGACGTCCGATCTTATCATCGAGCTTGCATTGACCGAGGCTTGGCGCGGCACAGGAAGGTTGGTCGCGCTCCTCACTCCATTCGGTATTGTCCAGATGGTGTTCGTTCTGAACTCGGCTATGGTCATCGGCGTGGGGCGAACCGAAGTCGAATTTCAGATTAGCTTGGTTCGTTCGCTATTCCTACTCATCGGGATTTCGACCGGTTTGGCCTTCGGCTCTGCTGGCATAGCTGCCGGGGTCTCGGCAGGGACCGTCGTAAGTGGCGTGATTTGTACCTATCTTGCCCTAGAGACATGTAGAATTCCGAAGGCAGAATCGGCCGCTCAAACGCTCGAGCCGCTCCTGGCGTCCGGGTTCATGATTCCGGGCGTCATTGCGCTCAGGACGGTGATAGCCGACCGAACGTCGCCTCCCCTGGATTTCGTCGTATGTGTCGTGATCGGTGTCGTTTTATATATTGGCGTGTTGGCGCTCCTCCCTGGAGCGAAGCTTCGAGAGGACGTGCTCGTCATCCGACGGTCGATCTTCACGCGCCGCTAGTCAACGCCGCCTCAGCCTTCAGGAACTTTTCCAGCGCCGTCCCGCGTTTTCACGATTGCAACCGTGATATGAATTGACAGGAAACAGCGCATTGCAGTGCCACCAGACACCTCGCCAATTAACCGTAGACCAGACCGCAACTGGACTCTTCAGCCTTGACTACGCACAGTCTGGGGTCGCCGACGTGCCGATTTTGAGTATCCTCAGGGATTTGAGTATCTTCAGGGAACTAATTAAACCAACAGAGGTATAATGTCGGATCACTCCTCTTAAGTTGTTTGATCGCCGACGCGGCTTCAATCGATCGCCCTGGGTCGCGCCATCTTGTTCGCAAGACGAAAATTATGCCATATCGATCAATTACGTTGCGGCCCGCGCAGCGCGCCTGCCCGAAGGCCTTTCTTTTCCTGGCACTAAGGTTGCGCCTGCCCGACGGTGATGGAGTGCGGGAACGTCAGTTGCCGCGGGAAGGTCAGAGTTGAAGACGCTCTCTATTCTCACGCCTACGCGGTATCCGTGGCGCTTCAACGGACCGCGCCACAGCCGTCACAGGATTGAGCATCGGACGTTCCTTCCTCTCAACTACCTTAGCACGAAGGTCGAGGGAATTACCCTCTTCAACCCTCTGCCTCCGCGCCACTTCGATCTGGTTCATGCATTCAACCGCCTGCCGATCGGGACAACGCCTTACATCATCGGGTTTGAATCCCACCTCCCTCGCGCTTACGGGCTTGAGCAGACCGCATATTTCGGGATGTTGCGAAGATCATTAGCGAGCCGACGTTGCCGCGGCATCATCGCGATTTCCGAGCACGCGCGGGGAATTTTCGAGGCCGTGCACGCTGATGCGGCTGAGAGAGACGTGTTGCTCGCCAAGACGACGGTGCGTTATCCCAATCTCCCGCTTCCGGACTGGGTCGAGTCCAACGAACCACCGATCACCGATCGGATTCGCGTCAGCTTCGTCGGCAATCACTTCGCACGCAAAGGGGGCTGCGTCGCCATACGTCTTGCAGAATTAGGTGCAGCGCGTGGAGTTCCGTTGCACATATCCATTGCCTCCACACTCACCATGGGACGGGGCATCTGGACAGATCCGCTACGTGAGGGGTACTTCCACGACTGGCGTCGCAGGCTTGAACATCCGGCCATAACGCTCTTGGGATCAATCGACAATGCGGCGGTCACGGACCTCTTTCGCCGCTCGGATTTTTCGCTGCTGACCACATTCAGCGACACGTTCGGCTATAGCGCGCTGGAGGCGATGGCCGTGGGCTGCCCGGTCATCGCAACGCGACAAGGCGCGCTGCCTGAATTCATTTGCGACCGCCAGAATGGCATTCTGCTCGACTTGCCTACCAACCGCTACGGAGAGTGGGTCGCATCGAACGCGGCAAATCGCGACAGCCCCGCCTTCGAGGCAACATTTACGGACGAAGTCGAACGGCTGGCACAGCAGGCGCTCGAGGCAATCATGCAAACCTATGAAGAGCCAGGTTCACTCGCGCGCATGAGGGTGGCGGCACGCGAAACGATCGCGATCCACTTCGGAAGCCAGGAGGCGTCACGCTTCTGGGACGAGTATTACGAGGCTGCGCTCGCCTCCTGATCTGACGGCAGGCCCACCTTGAGCGGCGCTGCGTGAGCCTAGTCCTTCCGACTCGCGGAATAGCCTGATCAACGGGTCCGATGGGCCTCAGGACGGTCTGACGCTCAACCTTCTGCACTGGACATCGGGGCGGGCCGCCTCTCTTGATCACGTTTTTACCACCATCTTGAAAATTCGGCAATATTTGTCCCCGATGGTCTCGGAAAAAAATCGAAATGCAGGAAAGCGGAAGGCATATTCGAGCCATTTGATTTGACCGGTGTCTGGATCTGCCGAAGACAAGGGGTACCTCGGAGGTTTGCGAACGAGGCGCCCATCGTCGGATGGGCATCTCGGCGGGCTCATTTGCAAGCAACGACATATGCGAGCGATCTTGAAGGATGCTTGCTGTAGAGAGGTTGAGAAGGGTACGCCCGATGAGTGGAATCGAGACGATGGAGTCGAACTTGTCGGCCGCGGCCGATAAATCGGATTCCACCCGAGGCGCTCTCCTCGTAATGCGCGAATTTCTCCGTCGCCATTGGCGCCTGATGATAACGACTACGGCCTTGGCTCTCGGGGCCGGATTCGCCAACATTGCTCTCACCCCGGCGAAGTACGCCTCGCAAGCCTCCGTCATGATTGGCAGCAAGAAGGATGTCTGGATCCGCTCAGACCTTACCATCGAGAACTTGCTCGTCGACGACGCTGCGGTCGAGACCGAGATCGAAACCACGGTGTCTGAAAAAGTCATCGCGACAGTCGTATCGCGACTTCATCTTGATCAAAGACCTGAATTCGAATGCCCCGATCGCGGACTGCTCAGGTTTCTGTCCGGGCCTGATTCGATCCTGCGTTCGAGCGAAGCGCGTCTGCGCTGCGCGGTGGCGACGGTCAGCCGCAACCTTAGCATCGTCCGCGTAGGACGAAGTTACATCGAGGAAATTACCTACACCTCGCAAGATCCCATTCTCGCGGGCGAAATCGCCAATGCCGTTGCTCAGGCCTATATCGAAGATCAGCTGCAGTCCTATTTCGAAACCGCGGTCCGAACGAGAGGGTGGCTCGAAAAGCGCGTGGCGGAGCTACACCGGCAGGTTCTGGACTCCTTACAGGCTGTGCAGGATTTCAAATTCCAGAATGCGATCATCCTCGGCTCGCAAGGCCGACTCGCGAGCGAGGTCGAGTTGGACAAGCTCAGTAAGGAGCTGGCCAAATCGCGCGGAGAGACCATCCAGGCTCAATCGAAGCTGGAGCAGATTACGCACGTTCTCGCGCAACGCAGCACGGGGCAGGCTCTTGACCTCGCCGCCGCCCCGTCAGTGCCGGATGCACTGAAGAGCCCCGTGATCAATGGGCTCAGGGACGACTTTCTACAAGATAAGAACAAGGAATCCGAACTGAGTTCGCGGTATGGGCCAGATCACCAGGCCGCCGTTCAGTTGCGGGACCGAATGGCAGCTCGCCGGCACGCGATCTGGGACGAGGTTGCACGCCTCGCCGAGGGGTACAAGAGTCAGGTTGAGATTGCCAAGTCGCATGAGGACGAACTGAACAAGAAGCTGGGGGAAGTGTTTCAGCAGTCGGCGGAAACCCGGCAATTGCAGGCCAAGCTACGGGAACTAGAAAGCACGGCGAAGGTCTACCAGACCAACTATGCGACTTTTTTGGCTCGGTTCGCGCAAACCGCGCAGCAGCAGCCGCTGCCGCAGAACTCATCGAGGATCGTCCACGAGGCAGGTCCCGGATTTCGTGTTGCGCCGATATCGAGTCAAATCGTGATCTTATCGGCTGTATACGGCCTGGGATTCGGGATCCTTGCTTCGCTCGTAAGACACAGGACCGGCCGCGGCTTGCGCACCCGGAAAGAGCTCGAGCGTCTCACACAGAAGCCCTGCCTCGCGACGCTGCCAATTGCCCGCAGGAAACGCCTTAGGTTAAGCGTACGTAACAAGATGAAGGCCGAAGCCGCCGCGTTCCGGCAGCTCGCCGACGCGAGCCCGTTCTCGGCGACGGCCGAGGCGCTTCGCGCCATCAAGCTCGCACTGGATCTGAAGAAGGCAGGCGGTAAGATCATCGGGCTGGTTTCGGCAGTTCCCGGCGAGGGAAAGACGACCACTTTGGCCGGGCTAGCGGCCTTCCTGGCGAAGAACCAACACAGCGTGCTGCTGGTTGATGGCGACCTTCGCAATCCAGCGATGACCAGAATGCTCGAATATACCAGGCAGCCTGGGCTGTTGGAACTGGCCGCCGGCCAATCTGATCTCGAGCAGATCGTTATCTCCAGCCTTGCGTACGGCTTTGATTTCATGCCCGCGAGCGCGCACCTGCGGCCCGCAAGCGGCGCCGACATTCTGAACTCGACACGCGTGCTGGATGCTCTTAAAGCTGCTCAAGATCGTTATGATTACGTTCTGGTCGACCTGCCGCCGATCCTTCCCGTTGTTGACGTCGTGGCGACAGCCTCGATGTTCGACGCGCTGATCCTCATGATCAAATGGAACGATACGCCAGCATCCGTCGTACTTGCCGCCTTATCGGAGTCGCCCATCGTCACCGATAAGGTTGTGGGAGTGGTTCTCAACAAGGTAGATGAAGCAGCCCTGCGCCGTCTCGAAGGGCAGCCCAAGCGAAGCTACACATATTACGGCGAAGCATGAGCCCAGAACATGCTGGCGATGTCGAGGAAACACCTTCGATCTAAAGCTACAACCGTATGACAGCTCTCCGGCGGTCGGTCTCATCCGGCCGACAGGACTTGAAAAGCTTACTTCTCAAGAAGACCCCCTTCTGGCCGAGAGAGTACCAAACGTGCACGCCCGTCAGGCAATCCGCCGGCGAGACCAATACAAAATCTGCCGCCCAGACTGTCCGGTGGCAGAATCATTCAGGTCGCACGTCGACCGAGCCGGTGTGCCCGCAGATTTCCGAAGGCCTGAACTGACGGCTTACGGGCAAGCTTGACTGCAGGCTGACGCGGCGGTCCGAATGTCACTCGAACCACCAGCCCGACAAAATAGCAGGCCTGAATGATCAATTGAGCGAGCACGGTATAAAGAGTCGCTTCCATCAGGCCCAACGCCTGCTGAATGGCGAGGGTGATCGTTGCCAGGAACAGCACCATGACAACCGGGAATAGAGCCCAGACACGGGACGTCAGGCCCAAGCCTAATCCCAGGGTGGCAAGCGCAATCGCAGCGTATCCCATGGCTGATCCCCAACCGAAACTCAAGTATACCACGATTCGGAGGTTTCAAAGTACCGTACAATCACCGCCGTGTTACCTCGTTTCGAGGCTCCAACGAGGCATCCGAGACCCATCCTCCACGCAAATTCCTAGGAAAACCTTAACGAGAGTTGGCCCGGTGGTGTGCGCGGAGGTCCTGGGGTCGAACACACGAATCGAAACACAACCTACGGTCGAATTTCAGCGAATACAATCAGGAATCGAATGGGCGGAGATCCGCGCCGGACGTTCCTCCGACGCGACACTTTCAACTCGAGGGTGCTGTGGCACATCTGCAACTTGTGACCAAAAGTGGTGCGCTTTTGCCACCCCGCACTTTCGGTCAAGTTCCTCCGCCTGTAGGGTCCTGCCACTTGGGGACTGGCTCGGCCAAGCGCAGGTTTGGCCCAATGAAGTCGACAGAAAAGCATGGCATCCGAGAGCTCACTCTTCAGGACCGGGACCGGCAAACCTGCCAATCTCGAGCCGTCCTACTCTGCAGGCTCAGCCAACGTGCATTTGAACGCATCCGGGGCCGTGAAGAAGTTGAAGATTGTGTCGCGAGCTGCGTGCGGCCTAGCCGTCGTGATGATATTGCAGGGCTGCGCGCTCCTGCCGGGAACCGGTCCTAAGAGCGATGCAATCGAGGCAACGGCGACCGCGGGCCTGCGATCCAACGCCGCGCTGCCCTACGCTCTGGTCGACGTAAGCGCCGATACCATTGGGTTTCTGTCGCAGCCGAATCTGATCAGCTTTCAGGGCGCATTTCCAGACAAGCGCCCTAAGCCGGTGCAGGTCGCAGGCGTAGGCGACGTTCTGAACATTTCGATCTTCGAGGCCGCGCCCGGTGGTCTCTTTACCCCTGCGACGGCGGCCGGCGCGCGTCCCGGCAATTTTGTTGATCTGCCCCCGCAGGCCGTCGATCAGAACGGCAACATCTACGTTCCCTATGCAGGGGAGATTCCAGCGGCGGCCCGGACGCTCCCGGAAATTCAGCAGGCTATCGTTGCCCGCCTGCGCAACCGCGCCATCGAGCCTCAGGTCGTCGTCAGCCTCAATCAGCAGCATTCGAGCGTGGTGAGCGTGCTGGGCGACGTCAACACCCCTGGTGTCCTAGCATTGAACAGCGTCGGCGAGCGTCTGCTCGCGCTGATCGCACGCGCCGGCGGTCCCAAATATGAAGCGATTGAAAGCTACATTACGTTGCAGCGTGATGGGAAGCGGGTGAAGGTACTCCTCAGCCGGATCGTTCACGACCCGAATGAGAATATCTTCATCCGACCGAATGACGTCATCTTCATCACCCGCGAGTCGCCGACCTTTACAGCGCTTGGGGCACTCAACCAGAACGTCTTCGGTTTCAATTCCGAAATTGCCTTCGACACCGAGACGCTGACCCTCGCACAGGCGATAGGCAAGGCGGGTGGCCTCAATGATAACCAGTCCGATCCGGCCGAAGTGTTCATCTACCGCTATGAGGATCGGCCGTTGCTGCAGAAGTTCGGAATCGACACCAATCGTTTCCCCTACGATCGGATTCCGACAATCTATCACGTGAACTTGCGTGATCCATCAGGCCTTCTCTTGGCCTCTGGCTTCCAGATGCGTACCAAGGACGTCATGTATGTCGCGAACGCGAAGGTGGTCGACTACTACAAGCTGCTGACCCTGATCAATAATACGGCCAACGCGACTGGAAATACGGCAGCCGCCGTCACGAGCGTGAACACGGCGGTCAAGACCAGGTGGTAAGCCTAGAGGCTGTCGAGCCCTACGGCGTCGTGATCAGTTAACGCTCCGGATTTGCGCTGCGGATGGCGAGGTCGTTGCAGCTCTGGTTGACGCTGGGAGCATTTTCGCTCGCTCCCCTGTTTTTCGGTTCGGTCGACCAGCTCGCGGTCGTCATATGGGTCGTCGTTTTGTCGCTGGGTGTGATCCTTGGACTCAGCATTCCCCTCAGCACCAATCAGGTGCGGCTGTTGCTGGTTTTTCTGACGGGCTGCGGGGTGTACGCCGGTGTCATGGGCCTGCAAATTGTCCCGGGTTTCTTCGGCCGGCTTGCTGATCCGAGTTGGAGCAGTGCCAACGAATTGCTCGGCCTCCAGCTGCCGCAGCGGATCTCAGCACGCGCGCAGATCACACGTGAGGCCCTTGGGCATCTTTTGCTGCTCGGGGCCGGGGTTCTGAACGGGTTTTTCGTCGGGGTGTCGCGTCGTCGGACCGATACGCTGTTTCGCGTCGCGCGCTATGTCATCTTGACCTATGCCGTTTATGGCATCGCGGCTCTGGTTCTCACGCCGAACCTGGTTCTCTGGGAGACCAAGGAGGCGTATCAGGGTATGCTGACGGCAACCTTCATCAACCGTAACACGGCGGCGACCTTTATGGGGGTCGGCTTCATCTTGTGGCTATGCAGGGCGGTGCTCTCGCTGCGGGTTATCGAAGCGCCCACGATTCGCTTCCTGCTGCTCATGCCCTGGAACGAGACCCTCGCCTTCAGGTCGCTGCTGTTCTTTGCGGCGGCCCTGCTGTGCTTTTGCGCCACGCTCCTCACAACCTCGCGGGGAGGCCTCATCTGCACCAGTATAGGTGCCTTTCTCGCCCTGTTCCTTCTTGTTAGAAAGACTTTCAACTTTCGCCTGTCGTATGCACTTCCGGTCGCTGCACTGGCGATTTGCGTCATTGTCTTATGGCTCGGACAAAGCGGCCGTATTGGCAGTCACGGGCTATTCGATGACGGCCGCTTCAGCGTCTATGTCGCGAGTATCGGGGCGACTTTGGCCCGCCCTCTCCTGGGTTACGGAGCTGGAACGTTTGCAGACGTCTTTCCTTCGGTGCGAAGCGCCGATCTGAGCGGTTGGGGCGTATGGGAATCCGCCCACTCCACTCCGATCGAGATCGCATTGGAGATGGGACTTCCGATCGGCGTCATGGTTTTGGCGGCCGCCGTCGGGTCATTCGTGATATTGTTTCGTTATTCACTGAGAACAAGGGATCGAAGTGAGGGTTCTGCATTCGCTGTACTGGGCGTCGTGGCGCTGACCTTTTTGCACTCACTGATCGACTTCTCGCTGCAGATACCAGGCTATCTGATTCCGTTCTCGATTCTCCTCGGATCTGGCTTGGCCCGGGCGACGGCTGAACATGGTGAGGCGTCACTGGCGTGCTAATTCTCTAATTGCGGCGCAGCACGGATTTGGGATAAAGGCGCCCTGATTCTTGCGCGCACTGATGCCTCAGCCTTCTTTATAGCTTCCGCCTCTCGACGGCTGCCCTCCGGCGGAGCGGCGCAAGGGAAAGTCTGAGCAAAGAAAGCGGCCGGATGGGAGTTAGCGGCCTGCTATGCGCAGGTGACGGGCCCGCGACATTGCGCCGTCCGGCTTGACCTCGCTCCAGAATCGCGCGTCACGCGCCGACTGGATCTTGATCCAGTCGTAATTGGTACTCTCCCAGTTCCTAATCGTCTCTGTCAGATTATCCATGACGAGGTCGCCCTTTGTCGTCGCAACGACAAGAACAAGGTGCCCAACTCCGGAAGAGGTCCTGACCACGGAGAGACGGAGCGCCCTCGCAGGAATACCGATCTGGACGAGTTCGTGGCGCTTGGTCACTGCATAGTCGTTACAGTCACCCGAACTGGGCGCGAGCCTCCAGCCGTCGGACAGATTGGTATCATAGCTCTTGTTCGTCGGCGCGATTGCAACGTTGACGTCGCGGTTTATTCGCGCGAGCAGCTCGAGGATTGAGGGATCAAGCTCGATTCGACTTTTGCTTTCCGCGTCCGATTTACACTCTGCAGGATAGCGAATGCAGAATCTCACATGCTGGAATGGCGCCAGCGTCGCCCCGCCCTCCGGGATCGAGGATTGCTGAACCGGGTCGTGCGACACCCGGTTACGCGCGAGAGCGTCGCCACTCAACAGGGTCACTCCCAGAAGCGTCGACATGAAAATCTTGCAGATCTGCGCCATGCGCGACACCTCAATGAGCAACATGCGACCGCCAACGCGTACGCCAACCGTGTTCATTGTCCCGCAAGGGTGTAAATTTTTGCCTAGGACGGGGCAGACAACTGTCTAGGATAAGCAACTGTTTACGATAAGCAATTGTTGGGCCGGCCAGCCGTGGGCAGCGGCTCTGTCTCCCGCGATGCACGTTGTGCTGAGTTGGTCGCCTCAGACACGCCGCAGAGCCAAATCGTCAGCGCTCGGTCCGATGCCTTGGGCGCTTACGCGAGCTGCAGCCCCGAAGGGCAGCCGATAACCGATGGGCCAAGTCCAGCGCTGTCAATCCGTGATCAGAAGGCTGAGGTCCAGATCTTCTCGACTGCTGACATCGCGGTCAACACGACTTCCATGGTACCCCAGCCGAGCAATGCCAGCCACATCGTCATGGCCAGCAGAATCGTCAACACGAGCGCGGCAATAGAAAGCTTCCGCCTTAACGTCAAAGACGCCCCCTGCTGACCGCGCGGCCCTTTGGTTCGATCTGCGGAACGAAAATCGCTCATTCGGCTCATTCTTCGCGGCTCCCGGAGAGATAAGCGCAAAGCGAGAAACGAGCAATGTTTTCAAATAATTAACGTAAAGAGCAGGTGTTCTGAAGGCTCATTATGTCCCGCTTCCGAGGGCGGCGCAGCCGCTTGATCCCGCGCCGCGGCAGCCTTGGAAGACCGTGGCCGTCTCAGGCCATCCGTTGTGGGGACTGATTTCGGCATTCACTTGGCGCACGGGACACGGATCAGCATGCCCCATCCGTCGAGAGCAAGGCCGGGATTGTCACCACGATGATCTTGGCATCAAGCACCATCGACCAATTGTGCGCGTAATAGACGTCGCAGGCGACGCGCTTCTCGTAGCTCGTGCCGCTGCGGCCACTCACCTGCCACAACCCGGTAATTCCCGGGCGGCATGACAGATAGGAGTCCAGGGACGTTGCGTAACGATCCAGCTCCTCCTCGGTCACGGGACGAGGCCCCACGATGCTCATTTCGCCCCTGAGCACGTTGTAGAGTTGCGGCAGCTCGTCGAGGCTCGACTTGCGCAGGAGCGCGCCGATCGCGGTGACACGGGGATCATTTTGCAGCTTGCGGGTCGCAGCCCATTCGGCCTGAGCGGCGGGATCGGCCTCAAGGAGCTCCTGAAGACGCTCTGATGCATCCGGCACCATGGTCCGGAACTTCAAGCACTCGAAGGTCCTACCGCTAAATCCCACCCGCTTGTGACGGAATAGCGCGGGCCCCGGAGAAGACAAAACGACCGCGACGTAACAAATCAAAAGCAACGGCGCCAGTAGAATGATCCCGCTAAGCGCAAGAACAATATCCACAATACGCTTGGACATTACTCCAACCGGAGCAGGCGAACCTACAACTGTAGAATACCTTAAATCCGAGCGTGTATCTGATAAACTGTTCATATGGGTACTCCGAAAACAAAATATCGTAGGCCCTCGTTGAATAACTTTCGTTACTCTCCTTTAACGATTTTTTTATCAGATCGATTCGCGCTGCACAATTTTCGCTGAAGCATTCCCGGAGGCAACCTTCTGTTAAGCTAAAAATTTTAAGCTAATGAAATTATTAGCGTAAGATGATCTGGTCCGCGATGCCGCCCAGGCTCTCGCCGCGAAATGGCGCCTGCAGTGCTGTATGGGCAACACAATCCCTAACCCCTCACTCGCTGAACTTCGACCGCCTGCCGGTACCACTATCATTGGTCGCCGCAGGGTGAGAAAGGTTAAAATTAACTATGTGAGTTTCTGGGCCGCAAAGCATCGAAGTCAGGATCGAGGACACCCCCCGTAGTTTCCCGGATACGGCTGGCCCTGCGGCCACGCTTGAGCAATGGCACGCGCTCAGAGCGGAGGAAGCGCCGCCTTTCGGCGCCCGTCCCCGCCGGGATGAGACTATCAACCATCAGAGGAAGGGGCCCTGTCCGTCGCAACGACCCGGCCCTGGAAGAGCTGCGATTCATTCGCGTTCTCAAAAAGCGGAGATCGCTCTCCCGGCCAGCGCTTGGCACATCGAACCTGCCGGGCCGCGGCGTGGAGAACTTTGGCCTTCGCCATGCCTGCTGCGGGAAGCCTTGATCCAAGGACAACTCCCTGACTTGGCTCAGACGCGCCGGGCGCAGGCACCAAGCGCGCGGAGGCCTGCATTTGCCCAGAGGCTCCGATAGAGCTCCTTGCGATGACGCGCCCGCTTCAACGATGACTACCTTCGCAGCGATTCAAGGGCCTTGGCAAACAACGTTTGCATCCGGGGATCGAGCTGGGCGACGCGAGATTTCAACAGGGTTTGGGCGGCACTTGGTGCGCTGAGATAGGCCTTTGCGGTTACGTCCACAAAGCCCCGGCTTACCAGCGTTCCGAACTCATCCAGAATCTCTGCCTGGGCGGCCTTCGGAGCTTGCGTTAGAACGGGCGCGGCGATGATCATCCGTCGCACCCCAATCCAGGCCTCGTTTGGGCCAGTCTTGTAGGACCTCACAAGCAAGGAGAATGCGCCCTCGTCCAGACGGCCGTGACCAATGGCGAGTCCAAACGCGACCAGCCAGGCAAACGAGTCCCGGGGTGCACAACTCAATGCCAGCCGGGTGCGGGCTTCCATGGACGCCATTCGCTCATCGAACTCCTTGCCTGCCCCCGCGCGCAGCGCGGCGTCCAACAGGGGGATCTCGAGCAGCAGCAGAGTATGCTGGGCGTGGCTGTCACAGGCGCTTACTCGATTGTCCTGGGCCAACTGAAGCGCGCGGGTCGCCGCGTCGGGGTTGAACGTTTCAAATCGGAGCAGCCGTGCTTCGACGGTGGCAAAATCGTCGGAGATGGCAGCGTCCTTGGCCGAGAGAAGACCCCAGGCCGAGCCCGACAAGCCCATCAGCACAAGGATCGCGTTCAGGACAGTTCGGGTGAAGTTCGTGCGCACCGACACCATGAAGAAGTTAGACCGTCTCCTCGGCCGGCTTCTCGTTCGTGTAATAATTATAGTGCCTGTCGGAATAACCTTCGAAGCGGCGCATGATGGCTTCATTGGCCTTGTTCAGTACGGCACCGAGCAGACGCTCCGAGACCACGGACGACGCCGAGGCCGCCTTTACGATGTCATCTGAAGACGTGCTGCCCCATTCAATGACCATCACGAATGCATCAAAGAGATGAGCTGCCGCCTTGACATCGACCACGGGCAGAATCGGAGGCAAATCGATCAGAACATAATCGTAATCGTTTCTCGCCGTCTTCAGCAGCTGCTTGAATTGAGAGGACGTAAGAATATCCGAACTGTTCGAGGGCTTGATGCGGGTCGAAGCCGGAACAAAGTCAAACTTGTTCGTCATATCGCTGATGACGAGGTCACCGAGACTGGATTTGCCCGCAACGAGGTCGAGAAGGCCTGGGACATCTTCGTAGCCCAGCGTCGACGTCATCGATGGATTGCGGAGGTCGCCGTCAATCAGCAGAGTCTTGGCGCCACTCTTAGCTACGAACGCGGCAAAACCCGCAGCAACTGTCGTCTTGCCTTCGCCCGGCAACGCCGAGACGATCCCAATCACCTTACCGCCAGCGGGGTTCAAGTCGATCGCGACCTTGATATAGCGCAGGGCCTCTGCCGTCGCGGAATAAGGCGCAACTTCACTGATCTGCCGAAAGGCGCCGGACTGCCGTGTACCGCGTTTGGACCGCGATACTTTCCTTTGGCTGAACGCCGGTAGAACGGCCAGGCAATTGGTCCGCAGCAGGCTTTCGACTTGGGCTCGCGTATAGATTTGCCGGGTCATCTGCTCGCGTGCGACCGCGGCCATGACTCCCAATCCAAGTCCGCACAGCGTCGCAAGCGCGATCGTGAGCGCCGCCTTAGGGGACGAGGGCGCGCTGGGGGGGGTAGCCAACGACACCAGCCGCGCTTCCGTTGACGGGAAAGACTGCTGCTGGACCGATTGCGTGAAGCGCGACAAGAAGCTCTCGTAGATGCCGCGATAGGTGTTAGCTGCGGTTTCGAGTTCGCGAAGGCGGACTTGCGACTGTCTCGTCGACGACGATTGCTGAAACACATCCAGCATCCGCTTGTCGATCGATTCTTCTTGGCTCTTGGCGATCTGAAGTTCGCTCTTGTAGCTCTCTGCAATGCGCGAGACTTCATCCCAGATCGCACGCTGCAAAGCGGCCATCTCGGCGCGCAGATTACGGGCGGCCTGGTGATCCGCGCCATATCGGGCGCTCCACTCGGCTTCCTTGTTCTTGTCGTCGAGGAATTGCTGCCGGAGCTTCGTGATAACCGGGCTGCTGAGCGCGTCGGTGACGACGGGATCCGGAATGTTGAAGCTCTCCTTGTTCGGGTCGGGACGTTGCTCCAGCACGCGTTCGATTCGATCCAGCCGGGCCCTGGCCTGACTCGTATCGGCACGCGCCTTTGCCAAGGCCGTGCTCAGCTGATCAAGCTCGATGTCGCTGGCCAGCTTGCCATCAACGCCGATGATGATGCTGTTCTGGGATTTGTAGTCCTGGACGTCGCGAAAAGCGTCGCTGGCCTGCTTTTTCAGCTCGCCAATGCGTTGCTCGAGCCAGACGCTGGCACGATGGGTCGCCTCGAACTTTGCCTGAAGCTGGTCTTCAATATAGGCATCAGCAAATGCATTCGCGATTCTTGCCGCCTTACCCGGATCGAGCGAGGTGTAGGCGATCTGCTCGATATAGCTTCGGCCCAGTCGCGTGATCCGCAGATTGGACTTAACGGTGGCAATGGCGCGCTGCTGCAGCTCCTCCTTCGTCGGCTCGCTGGCCGGTCCAGACGGCAGGCCCGCCAGACCAAACAGCCGCTGTTTCAGACCTTCACCGGCTCCAATAAACTCAGGGTCTTCCGTGAGACGAAGGTTACGAATGACAGCCGAAACGACCTGTTCCGACTTGGTGGTTTCGATTTCGCTCTCGACTGCGGCGTCATCGATCGATCGATTCTCCGTCTCGAGCGAGGACTGATTCCACGTCACCCGCTTGGTGTCGATGATCATGTCCGCCTGCGCCGTGTAGCGCTTGGGCGCCACGGCGAGATAGGCAACTCCGACTCCGATCGCGAGCAGAGTAAGCAGAAAGATCAGCCGCCATTGCCGGCTGAAAAAGTCCCGAATGTCGAGCAGTGAAACGGATCCGGACGAAGAGACGCTGCTACTGGCGAGAGTGTCAGAGTAGCGCGAAAACGGGCCGGCGACGTTCATCTATAATCCTCGACAGGCTCAGTCGCTGGTCAGGCAATTCAGCGCTTGGCGCTTACGGGAGATGCTGCAGTCGTGGAGGTCGAGTTGGTGCCGCTGATGGCGCGAATGCTGGTGCCAACAGATGTGATCTGAGCGATGGCAGTGCTCCCTCCTCCCCCACGCGGGGAGGACGTCTGAATGCGTGCACCACCGGGATTGGTAATAACCACACTTCCCACCGCGCTGGTCGCCGATGCGGCCGCTGCTTGAACGGCAGCCGTCGACAGGTCACCTGCGACCGCGGCGAACGATGCTTGGAACGCACTATCTTCGAGGCTGGCGACCGCCTGCTGGATCAACAAGGCAGCTTCCTGGTCCACGTTCGAACAGGCTATTGCCCCCTGCGCCATACCAGCGGCGATGGCGGATCGAAAGCGCGGTGTGGTGTCGGGAACCAGTTGAATGATGTCGGCACCGAGCTTTGCGTCGGTTCCGACGAGGTCTCGAACAAGGTTTTCAATCGTACGCGTATCGTTCTCGGGGGCCACGAGCGACTTCGGATCAGACTTGAACTGCGCGATCGCAGCAGGCGATAGCGCAGGATCGACGCATGTGCCGGCCCAGGCGTGGCTTGCAGCGAGAACGAAGACAGGAGCGCAAATTGCCTTCAACACCCCATTGACCGACATGAAACGCTCTCCAACTACTTGTTTGGATTTGAAAAAAAGCTCGTTCCAATCTATAGCAGCCATAGCTGTAGATCAACCTGGATCGGCAGCTATGGTTGATTGGCTCGGGAAGCTTGGCAGGCTTAAGGACACGGATCGAACATGCAGCATTGCCGAGGTTAAAACAGCACATGGTGCCAGAATACCTTCAACAGACTGTCGCCTCAATTGGACCGTCCAATTGATAAACCCGGACAATATACCTTTTAAAGTACCTCTTCCAAGGAAAGCTGAGCAAGGCGATCTGCCGCAACGAGTTGAACCCGTGCCCTATCCCCTTTCCGCTGCCGACCAGCTCAGCATATCCGGGCGACGTCCTCTGCTACCGCCCGGAATAAGGGTCTATGCCGTTGGGGACATTCATGGCCGCCTTGATCTGCTGGAGGGGCTGCTTGGACAGGTCGAGCGCGATATGGCCGCGCGGCCCGCCGCACGGCCAATTTTCATATTTCTTGGGGATTATATCGATCGCGGCCCGGCATCAAAGCAGACCATTGAGCGCCTGGTCGAGCATGCCGGGTCTTACGAATGCGTCTTCCTCAAGGGCAACCACGAAGCGCTCGCCCTTCGTAGCCTCACCGACCGGATTGCGTTCGATCGCTGGATGAGACTTGGCGGTTTCGAGACGCTCGTCTCATATGGCGTAATGCCAGGCTTTCTGGGGGGCGGCCCCACCAGGTCCGTACCCGAGGCTCAGGCCACGTTTCATGCTGCTCTCGGCAGCAAGCACATGCAGTTCTTTCGCAACTTACAGGCGAGCTGCACGTTCGGCGACTTTTTTTTCGTTCACGCGGGTGTCCGGCTTGGCGTGGCACTGTCGCAGCAGGCAGAGGAGGACCTGCTCTGGATCCGAGGTGAATTCCTTGACATGCAGGGCGAGTTCGGCAAGATCGTCATCCATGGCCATACGCCGACCAAGACGGTCGAGGTCCGGACCAACCGCGTCAATATCGACACTGGCGCATTTGCGACGGGACGTCTCACCTGCCTGGTGCTCGAAGAAAGTTCCCTCTCTCTGATTGATACCCTGACGCCAGCCAGCTGAGCGATAATTACGTTCTGGACGCGGTGATCGCGCTAGACCCTTCCTTGGCCAAGCTGAGGCGTGGTATCCTTGGACTGTCTGGCCTCAGGGCCGCTTGGGCTTTGATTTCCCGATGTTGCGGACCGCCACCGCCGAGCTTTGCAATCTTGGCAATACCGCGCTAAAATTCGGCCATCAATGCAGCAGGCCGTCCCGTCTTTGATTGCGTGCTGAGACGCCATTCTGATGGCCAGGAACAAGGGATGCCCAGGAGCACCCGGCAAAATGGGGCGTGTGCTCGGCTTGCCGGCTTGCTGATCCAGCCGCTGCAAACAAGCCAGGGGCAGCACATCGATCCGGTGCTTGCGCCAGCTCCTGATCCAGACACGTGGTCGGCGGACCAACGCGACGCTTACCTCAATGGAAACATAAAGCGGTTACGAGACTGTATCGCCACCGATTCCGATTGCCGCTCCGCCATTCTGGCCGAATTGGCGGAATTCCATTCCGAAGCCGTGGAAGCCGCCTACGACAAGTGTATTAACTGGGAGCAGCTGAGCGTCGATGAATGGAGCTCCGCGGATCGCTCCACGCCCGAGGGGCTGCAGGACTTCTATGACACGCTGACGTCCTGGAAGTATGACCTCGCTTGGTACGCCTATCTGCAGACGACGGGATATGCATTCCCGCAGGCCGTTGCCGTCCTGAGATTTCTCGAAGACCTGCAGGTGAGCGGAAATCTCCTTGATTTCGGCTCTGGAATTGGAGTGAACGCCCAATTCTTTCGGCGCAGCTCTTTCGATGTCACGATCGCCGATATTTCACGTCCGTTGCTGCGGTATGCCGCCTGGCGCTTTCAACGCCATCAAGACCAGATCAAGATTATCGACCTCAACCATAGCCAGCTTCCGGATCACAGCTTCGATGTGGTCACAGCTTTCGATGTTCTTGTTCATGTCCGCGATTTCGACGCGACAGCCGTTCAACTACATCGTTCAATCAAGCCGAACGGCTGGCTATTCGCGAATTTCGACACGCGCTCAGCGGATGAGGCGACCGCATGGCATCTACACAACAACAAATTCGATCTCGACCGCCGCCTCAAACGCGCGGGCTTCGTCAGACGCCACGTCATCGGAGGATTTCTTGGCTGCTATCAGCGTGTCGAACCTGACACGCTACCCCATCGCGTGCGCAGCGGCTACGAACTTCTTGTCGCGCCGACCCTGACCGTCGGGTCGGTTGCAAGGCGCGTACGCTGGCCGACACCGGCTCGGGTTAGCAAGCTCTTGCGACGCGTCGGCCGGCGATGAAGCTTCAGGACCGCCCACAGATGAGCCCCGGCACCGCCGTATAATGCCGAGGCGTTAAGACTAGTGCAAAGAGATGATCACTGCCGCAGTGCATCTTGGAAGCGTCCCGTGCTATTGTGACCGGGATAAATTCCCTTTGATCGGTGCCGATCTGAAGGACAGCAGCGCCACCGGATCGAGATGAGAGCAGAATTGACAGACAGGGTTCGATGGCGTCGACGGGCTGCCAAAGTACGCCTGTATTGCGAGCGCAAGGCTTTGGCCATGTTTGGACGCCGCCGAGCAAAGCGCTCCGGGCGCCTGCTGTGCTATCATTCCGTGGGGCAGCCCGACCTTGGCGTTAACGATTGTTCGCCTGGCCGATTTCGGCGTCAGATCGAATTTGCGCTCGGCCAAGGCTACCGATTCGTCCCAGCCAGCCGGATCGCGCGCGGCGAAAACCAATCGCGAGACCTTTCGATCACATTCGACGACGGCTGGCGCAGCACGCTGATGATCGCCGCCCCGATTCTGCGCGAGTATCAAATCCCTTGGACGCTGTTCGTGGCCACCGACTTCATGGATCGCCCTTCGGACTGGCATCGACCGCGCATGCTCACCTGGGACGAACTCGGCGAGCTTTCGCGGATGGGAGTGGAGATCGGAAGTCATTCCGTCTCGCATCCTGACTTCGGGCGTCTCGGTCAGCAGAGGACGATCGATGAGCTCCAACAGTCCAGAGCGAGACTCCAATCGCAGCTGGGTTTGCCTGTCAACTGCTTTGCCATTCCGTTCGGCCAGTCACGAAACTGGACGTCGTTCGCACATCAAGCTGCACAAGCAGCCGGATATGAGCTGATCTATGCCCAGGCTGAAAACACCCGGCCTTCTGGAACCATTCCACGTACGTTCGTAACCTCCATGGACGACGATCGGATCTTCGCGGCGCTGCTCGATGGCGCATTTGACGACTGGGAAGAGTGGTATTGACCGTGTCCCCTGCGAGAAAAACAGTTTCTGTTGTTGTCCCGACCAACAACCGTCCGGCTCTGCTCCGCGAAGCCCTCGCGAGCATTCGTGCTGTAGAGCAGGACGACATTTTCTTCGAGATCCTTGTGGGGGACAACGGAACCTCCCCCGAGACCCGCGAGATCGCCGAGGCGTTCGGAGCCAAATATCTGCACACATCGGTCAACGGCTCCGCCGCTGCGCGCAATATCGCCTTGAAAGCCGCCACGAGCGAATACGTCGCCTTTCTAGACGATGACGATCTCTGGACGTCGAATCATATCCGGCGCCATCTGCAGCTATTGGCCAGCATGCCTGAACTGGGCATGGTCGTTGGACAGATCATCAACACCGATCCGCAACGGCAGCCGATCTATGGGCCTTGGCCGCCGCACGTCCCCGAGGGCGGAGCGCTCGTCAAGCTGATGCTAAGCGGCTATTTCCCTCAGATTGGCGCGACTGTTGTCAAAACCAGCGTCCGCGAGGCGATTGGATTGTTTGATGAGAGGTTGATTGGAGGACAGGACTGGGACTGGCAGCTGAGGATTGCGCGCCGCTTCGGCGTCGGATTTGTTCCAGAACCTTGTGTTCTGTTTCGTCAGAGACCCACCGGTCACTATGACGAACTTCAGACCAAGCGGGTGGCCTTTGCAAGACGAATTTTCTTCCGACACGCCGTTCCAGAATGGCGACTCTGGAGCTCGCCTATCGATTTTGCCAGGTCCTATTTCGAGACGATGCAGCACTTCTTTTACTACTTCGTCGAGACCGCCTTGTTTCGTGCACGCAATGGCGAGCGCGCGGCGGCGCTGAAGGCCATTTGGCGCGCCTTCGCCATTTTTCCGACCCGCGCCACACGATCGCTGCTGTCTGACAGCCCGCTGCGAGACGCCATCGCAATCGTCTTCCGAGGCAATGGACCCGACAAGCCTCTCACGCGACGTTCCAAATGACCAGCCAACGGGAGCGCAATCGGCGCGCCTTGAACACCGATCATCTTGCCGAGAACCTCGGTCGCCGCACGGTCCTGGGCGGCGTGGTTGCGGTGGCGGCGCAGCCGATCCGCATGCTCATCCAGTTCGCGACGACTGCAATCCTGGCTCGGTTGCTAGTGCCGGGAGATTTCGGCTTGGTAGCCATGGCCACTGCGGTGACCAGCTTCATCGGCATCTTCTCCGAGTTCGGTTTGACCTCGGCCACTGTTCAGCGTTCCCAGATCGATCAAGACACCGTCAGCGGCCTGTTCTTTATCACAGTCGGCATCGGATGCCTGCTGGTCCCGGTGGTCTGCGGCTTGGCGCCGCTGGCTGCCCTGTTCTTCGACGACGCCCGGGTCGCTGACGTCATCATGGCGCTGTCGATCGTATTTCCGCTTGCGGCGCTCGGCTCACAGCATACCGCATTGCTGCTGCGCTCGATGCGCTGGATGGCCCTGCAAGGAGCGGGACTATTGGGGCATGCCACAGGTGCAGCCGCAGGCATTCTCGTGGCCTGGAAGACCGATCTCGGCTACTGGGCGCTCGTTGTCACGGTCCTGGTCGCGAATGTCGTTACGCTTTCGACGCTCTGGATCGTCTGCCGCTGGCGACCGAGCCTTGTCGGCGATTGGCGCGGTGCACGAAGTGCGCTGCATTTCGGGGTCTATTTGACGGGGTTCAGTGTCGTCAACTTCTTTCACCGCCAGTTGGACAACATCATCATTGGCTCGCGTTTCGGCGCTTCGGAGCTCGGATATTATTCCCGTAGCTACCAGCTGATGCTTATGCCGCTCAATCTCTTCAACGGCCCGCTCAGCTCCAGTGTCGAGCCGTCCCTCAGCCGCCTACAGAATGAGCCAGAACGCTGGCGCCAGGCGCTGCTGGATGCACTTGGCCTCGTCATGTTCCTGGGAGCCGGCGTTGCAGCAGGCCTTATTGCTGGATCGGGTCCCCTGATCACGATCGTCTACGGTCCCGGCTGGGAAAAATCGGTGACGATCTTCCAATGGCTGGCAGCATCGATTTTTGCTGGCGTCCCGATCAACGCCGCGGGCTGGATCTATATGTCACTGGGGCGAACACGACAGATGTTCATCTGGGGCCTCGTCTTCGTTCCGCTCGTCGGCGCCGGCTTTCTGATCGCTGCACCTTATGGCGCGGTGGGGATCGCTGCGGCCTATGCCCTGATCTTGAACATCTTGCTCATTCCCTGCTTCGCATTCGCGACGCGTGGAACACCGGTGAGCCTTGGTGACACTCTCAAGGTCATTCTGCCCTTGGCCGCCTCGGGAGTCATCGCAGCGTTCGCCGGCATGCTCGTGACGCGGCCAGACACTCACGTGCTCGTGCAATTGCTGGTCAGTGCAGCGACGTCGGGACTGGTCTATCTCGCTCTGGCGGGAGGCATCATCGCCCGGGCCAATGTCTATGCAGCGTTGCGCAATCGCATCTCGATCCAGCTGAGCGGCATTCTTGGCAAAATCACCGAGAAGGCAGGCTACCGCTCTACAAGCTGAAGCAGTCCTGGATGGCGGATCAATTTACAAGTCTGTCGGAGCGCGGATCGCCAGAATGTTCAGGCTCGCCGCGACCCGCAGCGCAGTTGGACCTGGAAGCGGATGGGATTTGGTGCCTCGGTTCGGTGCCCCTGATTAAGATTCCACTATGGCTTAAGCCGTCGCTTTAACCATTCGGGCAGCAGCAGGCGTGCGCTTGCAGCGACGCCCCGAATATCACCGCGCTTCCGCATGGTTCTCCAATGGGAGAGGCGCTGGCCAAAAGGCAGAGCTCCCATATAGATCATCTCGATTTCCGCAGCCGAGTATGTCGATCCGACGATATCCTCATGTACAGCATCCAGCACACCGAGCCTCGGGCGTTCGATGTCGGCGCCGACAGCCCAATCGTCGTCGCGAGGAGGAAGGTCCATCGCGTAGCTGAAGATCACGTCCAACCGCGGATGCCAACCGATCGGCACATGAAATTCCTCCATGGCCCGACGCACGGCCTCGCCGCATTGAGTCCGGTACGTCGGATCGACGATCAATCGTCCGAGAATCGACTCGTACTCGTCGAACGTCCTGGCAACCAATGACGTACCGACCAGACCGACGTGATTGATGCCGAAAATATCTGCCTCGTCCGGCAAAGTGAAGATGGTGACCAGGGGCAGCCCGTAGCCACCCGCCTCCATCATGGAGGTCGATGAGACGAAGGGATAGGAGTCGACGTAGATGTCGGCGGCCTCAAAATAGCGATACGGATCGGGCTGTTCGGGTAGCCCGATGATGCGACCATCGACCTTGGCTTTGGCCGCCAGCCAGTCCTCGGGTTCTCCGGCGCCGACAACGATAAGGCTGGCATTGGGGTGCTCCTTGAGCAGCGCCACGTGCCTGTCAGCGAAGCTTACGCCGTCCAAGGTGCGATATTTAGGGCGCCGTGCGACCGAGAGCAGCACGAGGCTGTCCGGATCCAGGCCCAAGCGAATCTTGGCGTCGCGGCGCGAACATTGTCTGACGGTCGCATCGACAATGGTCGGCAAGAGAACGTTCCGTCGAGATTCGACGCCACGGCGCGAAACTGAGATCGCGGCTGCCGCGTCGCGGAGATTGATGACCAGATGCGAAATGCTAGGTCCCAGCCAGAACAGATGATCGGCATGATTGAGAAACAGCACCGGCGGCAATCCGGACTTGTCTGCGAAGGCCAGCAGGGGGAGAACATCCTCACAATGAATGTGGCAGATAATGGCATCATGCTGGGCGGCGAGCCGCCGCAGCGCGCGAGCCCAGTCGAACAGGCTCCCAGGCATCTGGTTGAGCAAAGTGAGCTGACCGCCACTGCGTTTCACGGCGTCGGTCAGATGGCTGGGAATCTGTCCCCTGTGTTGCGTGAGCACGAGTGAGTTCACGCGCTCGGTATCGGCATCCATCCAACGGCTGATCATTCGTGTAAGGCCGCCGACCGCCGCGACCTCTGAACCGACGTGCAACACCTTCTTGCAAATTCCGCCCTGACCGGCTTCACGGCCCGTGTCGCGGGGAGCGATACGGCGTCCAATCGCGTTGAGCATATGTTCCAGGCGAGGACTGGCAAAAATGCCGCAATGCGCGTGGGTTGCAACGGTCGCTGCAGTGGCGGCAAAGAACGCCGCGGTCTCGAGCGCGCCCCGCGCGTAGGCTGCCTCGGCCAATTGAACCTCGGCGTCGAAACGGGCGAAGTTTGCAAGAATCCGCGCCTCTTCCTCGGATCGCTGCATGCCCGCTTGCTCGCCCGCTTGATTGTTGCCAATACCACCGGTCACGTCGTCACATACTTTCTCTGTCGGCTAGGTCAAAAAAAACATATTCATATCGAGTGCATTGTCTACTGCAGGAATACCCGCCCGCCGTCTTTACCCCGTCGGTTATACTTAATTCTAAATGCTCGTTGCCTATCCGATGGCACCTAGAATATTTTGGTTGATGAACCTTTTTCGCTCCAACGGTCACCTATTGCCGGGTCGGGGACTCTCCTTCTCAGCGCGATACTGGCTATCGGAGCGGTCTTCATATGGCCCTGTCGTCATACAGCAGAGCCCATAAGCGAATGTAACCAGGCGAGAACTGCTGATGATCCCTTTCGTTGATTTGAAAGCTCAATATCAGGCCATCAAGCCGGAAGTTGATGCGGCCATCCAATCTGTCTTGAATTCTTGCCAGTTTACGCTCGGAACCGAAGTCGCCGAATTCGAAAAGGAGTTCGCGGCATTTTCGGGAAGTCCCCACGGCGTCGGTGTGAATACCGGAACCAGCGCGTTGCATCTTGCGCTCTTGTCGGCCGGCGTTGGCCCTGGTGACGAGGTCATCACTGTTCCCTTCACCTTCGTTGCGACCGCTTCGGCCATTCACTACACCGGTGCAAAGCCGGTATTCGTCGACATTGATCCCGTCAGCTATTGCATGGACCCTGCGCTGCTCGAAGAAGCCATCACGCCGCGCACGAAGGCAATCATACCGGTGCACCTTTACGGACATCCCGCCGACATGGATCCCATCCTGGCGATTGCGCGAAATCACGGTTTGGCTGTGGTCGAGGACGCGTGCCAAGCCCACGGCGCCGAGTATAAGGGACGGCGTGCCGGAAGCTTGGGCGACATCGGCTGTTTCAGCTTCTATCCGGGCAAGAATCTCGGCGCCTATGGCGAAGGCGGCATGGCCATCACGGCCAATACGACTTTCCTCCGCTCTTTACGCATGCTGCGGGACTGGGGTGCCGAAAGAAAATATGAGCACGTCTTGAAGGGATACAATTATCGACTGGAGGGCATCCAAGGCGCAGTCCTCCGCGTCAAGCTGCGTTACCTCGAGGGTTGGACGGAGCAGAGGCGTGCCGCAGCATCTCGCTATACGGCAATGCTTGCGGACAAGGGTGTGCGCGTGCCAACGGAAGCCCCCTACGCCCGGCACGTCTACCATATCTACGCCATCAGAACGTCTAATCGCGAGGCGCTACAGACCCAACTGAATGCGAGGGGCGTTCAGACCGGCATCCACTACCCGCACCCCATTCACCTCCTGCCCGCCTACGCCGATCTCGGCTACAAAGCCGGTCAGTTTCCCCATTCCGAGAAGGCCGCTGCCGAAGTTCTCTCGCTTCCGATGTATCCGGAGCTTGCGCCGTCAGCGCAGGAGACGGTGGCCGCTGCTCTTCTCGAATATTATCGCGATTGATGCGGCCCGTGAGGCCGATCGTCCAACATTCAACCAGGGATAATCGACATGGAAATCGACGGCGCCCGAATTCTCGTAACCGGCGGATGCGGTCTGATCGGCTCGACCACCATCGACCTGCTGCTGCGCGATCACAAGCCGGAGCAGATCATCATCTTCGACAATCTGAGCCGCGGCACGACGCGGAATGTCACTGAGGCGTTGAAGGACCCCCGCGTCAAGCTGATCGAAGGCGACATTCGTGATGTTGCCGCCGTGCACCGGATCACGAAGGGGATGGATGCAGTCATCCACATGGCGACGCTGAGAATAACCGCCTGCGCCGCCGAGCCGCGCGAGGCGTTGGGCGTCATGTGTGATGGAAGCTTCAACGTCCTTGAAGCCGCCCAGACAGCAGGTGTTCAGAAGGTGGTCACCGCGTCCTCGGCATCGATCTATGGTCTTGCAGACGTGTTTCCGACGCGGGAAGACCACCACCCCTATAACAATCGAACGTGGTATGGCGCCTCCAAGATCATGCTGGAGGGCCTGCTTCGCTCCTTCAACGACATGTACGACCTACCCTATGTCGCGCTGCGCTATTTCAACGTGTACGGCCCACGCATGGACACCCACGGTAAGTACACGGAAGTCCTGATCCGCTGGATGGATCGGATCTCCAACGGTCAGCCGCCGCTGATCCTCGGCGATGGCTCAACCACGATGGACTTTGTCTATATCGAGGATATCGCGCGAGCGAACGTCCTTGCGCTGCGGAGCGACATCTCAGACGAGGTCTTCAACGTCGCGAGCGGAACCGAGACAAGCCTGAACGAGCTTGCCGCGGCCTTGCTCGAGGTGATGCATTCGGACCTCAAGCCAGAGTATGGTCCAGAGCGAAAGGTGAATCCTGTCTCTCGACGTCTTGCGGATACGGCAAAGGCCGAAAAACTGCTCGGCTTCCGGGCTGAAGTGGATCTCAGGGAGGGGCTGGAGCGCCTGGTGGCGTGGTGGCGCGCCAATCGTGAGCTCGTGAACTGATCATCAGTACGCGTATTTGGGGATTGTTGAAATGATACCGATTATCAAGCCTGTCATGGACGATCGGGAAGCGGATGCCGCACGCCGTGTGATCCTGAGCGGCTGGATCACGCAAGGTCCCGAAGTCGCAGCATTTGAGCGCGAATTCGCGGCGTTCATCGGTGCGGAACATGCGGTCGCAGTTTCGAATTGCACGGTCGCTCTTCACCTTGCGTTGCTCGCAGCAGGCGTTTCTGCCGGTGACGAGGTGATCACGGTCAGCCATTCCTACATTGCCACCGCCAACTCGATTGCCTATTGCGGAGCGATTCCTGTCTTCGTCGACATCGAGCCGGAGACCTTCAACATCAACCCGGAGCTGATCGAGGCAGCGATCACGACGAAGACCCGGGCCATCCTTTGCGTTCATCAGATGGGCATGCCCTGTAATCTGGACCGCATCGTCGCCATCGCTCGTCGCCACGGCCTGGTGCTGATCGAAGACGCAGCCTGCGCCATCGCCAGTGAAATCCGCGTGGACGGCAAATGGGAAATGATCGGTCGCCCGCGCAGCGACGTGGCATGTTTCTCGTTCCATCCCCGTAAGGTGATGAGCACCGGCGATGGCGGCATGCTGACGACGTCGAGAGCCGATTGGGCTGCGAAGTTTCGCCTGCTCAGACAGCATGGGATGAGCGTTCCCGATGTGGTGCGCCATGGATCGCCAAAGGTCATCTTCGAAGAGCACCCAGTCGTTGGCTACAATTACCGTATGACCGACATTCAGGCTGCCGTCGGTCGCGAGCAACTGAAGCGACTGCCCACGATCGTCCAGACGAGGCGCGAGCGGGCTGAGCGCTATATGGCACTGCTGGCATCAATTCCCGGCCTTGGAGTCCCGGTCGAGCCCGCTTATGCCCGCAGCAACTGGCAAAGCTTCTGTGTACGGTTGCCCAACCATTGCGATCAGCGACAGGTCATGCAGACCATGCTGGACCACGAAATTGCGACTCGCCGCGGCATCATGTGCGCCCACTTGGAAAAGGCCTATTCGGAGATGCCACATCGGCACAAGCTGACCGAATCCGAGGTCGCGCAAACCAGAAGCATCATCCTTCCGTTGTATCCGCAGATGACGGATGCCGAGCAGGATCGTGTCGTCAGCGCGTTGGGCGAGGCCTGTCGACCCTCGAAATAGTCTCTCACACGTGCGTCTGGGGCTACCAAAGCCTCTCGGAAGGATTGGAGCAACTGCCGCGCCGAGAGCGGTCGCGGGCTCCAGCCGCTGCTTGCCCGACCATGATGCTCGTCGCCAACTTGCTCAGAAGCCGGGGGGCCAAAGCCGCGACGACACCTGGATCGTTGAAGCTGTTCACGGCGTCCACGATCCCATGTCCTTGTTCTTGACCGCTTTGGAATTGACGTCCGCGGGTGAGATCGTGCTTGGACCTCAGGTGCCCGCAGGCGCCTCGTCGACCGGCCGGCGCCGAATATGAACTGTTTCGCCCCGACCTCCCATCGAGCTCGTTGCGGCTTCGATCAACTCGACGATGCGCAGCCCAAAACGGCCGTCGGTCATCGGGATGGCGCCCTTGGCGATACAGTCAATGAAATGCTCGGCTGCAACCCGCAATGCCTCACCGCCATCTAGCTTGGGAGCCCACATGTCTCCCATACGATAGCCAACCCGCATTTCCTGGATCTGCTTCGGGTCGTCGGTGAAGCTCACGCCCTTGTCGTAGACTTTGACTTTCTCGCTCGGCTCCAGATCATCATAGGTGATCATCTTTTTGCTGCCGCCGACGAGAACCTGGCGGACCTTCACCGGAGCAAGCCAGCTGACGTTGGTGTGAGCTATCGTACCTGAATCGTAGAACAAAGTAATGTAAGCAAGATTTTCCGGCGTTCCCGGAAAGTGATTAATGCCGCTTGCCGATACCGCCGTGGGATGCTCGCCGAGCAGATAGGCAAGAATGGAAAAATCATGGACCGCCAGATCGGCGATCACGTTAACATCGCGCTGAAACAGACCGAGATTAACCCGAGTCGAGTCGTAGTAGAGGATCTTTCCTAGTTCTCCGGCCTTGACCAGCTCGGCCATTTTGCGGACAGCGCTGGTATAGACGAATGTGTGGTCAACAAAGAGCGCGAGCGAGCGTTTTTCCGCTTCCTCGACAAGCCGCTCCGCTTGATGACTTGTTTCGGTCATCGGCTTTTCCAGCCATAGATGCTTCCCGGCCTTGAGAGCGGCCATGCCAAACTCGAAGTGGGTCGAAACGGGCGTCGCGACAACGATAGCGTCGATGGACTTATCGACGACGAGATCGGAAAAATGCTTGGTGGTTCTGATCGCAGGGTAACGCCGCGAAACGGCTTCGAGCTGAGACAGCCTCGCATCCGCAACGGCCGACACCGTCACGCCGGGCAAGTCGACGAAGTTGCGGAGCAGGTTGGGACCCCAGTATCCGTATCCGACAAGGCCTATGCTAACCAATTTTTCAAATCCTTCGAGGTTGCCGAAATAGACGGGAGCCGTACGACTCAAACTGCTCGATTTTTTTCGTTGCGTGTGTTGCCGACGATGCGAGCGGGCACCCCTGCGACGATCGCATAATCAGGAACATCGACTGTGACGACTGCTCCGGCCGCGATCAGCGCGCCTTCCCCCACCGTCAGACCGCACAGGATGGTTGCGTTGGAGCCGATCGAGGCGCGGCGCCGGACCAGCGTCTTCTCGACCGCCCAGTCCGCCTCCGTCTGCGGACTGCCGTCGGGATTGGTTGCCCGCGGGAAGCGGTCGTTGGTGAACATCACGCCGTGACCGATGAAAACCTCGTCCTCGATCGTTACTCCCTCACAGATGAAGCTGTGCGACGATATCTTGCATCTCGCCCCGATCGCGGCATTTTTCTGAATTTCGACAAAAGAGCCTATCCGCGTCCCATCTCCCACGCTGCAGCCATAAAGATTGACTTGGCTTTCGTGATAAATCTGCACGTCCTTGCCCAGACGCACGGAGCTCGCGATTGGCATTACGCTTTTCCCTGTTCACGCTGCAACTTAAGGCTTCGTTCGTTGACGCGGAGGCCCATCGGCACGCCCCCACACATACTTTGTCTGCGGATGTTTTGGAAGTTTTGTAGGTATCTTGCTTAATGCTCCTCCGTTGACATCTCACATCGTAGGCTGAGGGGCCCCGCATGCAGCTGTTGTCGCGTGCTCCTCAGTAGCTCCAAAAAAATTCGCCCGAGCAGATCAGTAAGAGGTATTTAAATACCTTAATTCGGACGAGACAAGCCCGTCGTTCATCTCCGCGGAGCGGACCCAAGCGGGCGAGCACATGAGCACGGAAGGCATAAAGCCAGGCCAGCATCTCTGTGCCGGCAGTCTTCTTCGGGCGTCGGCCCGGGGCATCGGGGCCGCCCCCACCACGCCACCCCCCGGGGTTTGCCGATTGGCGTCAGGCCGGTAAGCACTACAGATAAGTCGCTTGCAAGAGTTCAATCCCGGCGCGTTAACGCTGCCGAGGGAGACGATGCGCTGCCGGGGCGAGACAATTGCTATTGTGGGATCATCGACATAGGCTTTTCTGCCGCCGCGTGCGGCCCAGGTAAGGCTACATTCCGCGACATTGCGCGGGGCCGAATTGCGTTGCGGCGGCCGCTGCCCCAGCGTCAGAGTACAAGAGAGGCGTGCGTGGCGAAGCTCGAGTCAATCCAAGTGCTGCGGGCGGTCGCTGCGACCATGGTGGTGCTGTTCCATACCAAGACCTATGCTCAAGGCTATGCGGGGGTCGACATCTTCTTTGTGATCTCCGGGTTCATCATGGGCACCGTCGGGACGCAGGAAACGCCCGCCGGCTTCTTTCGCCAGCGACTGATCCGCATCGCGCCGCTCTACTGGACCATGACGCTGATCATGTGCGGCTTGTCGCTGATCCCACATTTCTTCCGTAACTTCACCTTCGACGCCGAGAGCCTGATCAAGTCAATCCTGTTTATTCCATATATCGATCAGACGGGGCATGTCTGGCCGCTGGTCATTGCCGGCTGGACGCTCAACTATGAAATGTTCTTCTACCTTGTCTTTACGCTAGGCCTCATGCTCGGCCGTCCTCGACTGTTTTCGTCATCGCTCATGCTGTTGCTGATAGTCGCGGGCTTTGTGATCGCAAAGGATGGGGCGTTCGCACGAACCTACACGGATCCGATTCTGCTGGAGTTCGTTGCCGGCATGGCGTTGAGTGCACTCGGCCCGCGGGGCGGAGACCGGTTGGGCTTCCTCCAGCTGATTATCGGTGCAGGGGCATTCGTTGTGATCGGCACGATGGGCCTTGATCCCGGCGACGGCGTTCCTCGCCTGATCTTTCTTGGTCTCCCCAGCCTGCTGCTCGTCTCGGGAGCGTTAGCCGTCGAGAGGGCGGGACATTGGCCACGTTTGCCTTTGGCGATCATCCTGGGGGATGCCTCCTATTCCCTCTACTTGACGCATGGCTTCGTCGTCAGCGCCGCCGAAAAGTTCTCACCCCTTCATTCCACTCTGAATGCGGTCATCGTGCTCCTGGTCAGCTGCATTGCGGCGATCTTGTGCTATCGCCTTTTTGAACTGCCGCTCACCCGTCTGCTCCGGCGCTCCAACTTCCATGGTCTGGTCATGGCGCAACCGAGCGACACGGCCGGCACGGCGGCCACAACGACCATAGCGCCCGCAGCGAAGGTCGATCAGCGAGCCCATCGCGAGCAATCGGTTGAGCCATTGTGAGAAGAACCGCTTTGACGAGGTTTCTTACCGGCGCAAGTGCCCGACCGCGCGTGTCGCCAAAATCAGCCGGCCACCCGCGCCTATGTTCGGGCCACTCTGCTGGCGAGCGCTGCTGGGCCGTAGAACGATCCTGCTGTCGGCAGCGGAACTCTTTCCGGCCGCGTGGCTGCGGAGAGCGATTGACACAGACCAGATCGTTGCGATCTGGCTGCGTGTGATGTGACAGGGACGATCAGGATGACACGATTGATGAAGCGACATGTCGCTGCTTGGGCCCTGAGCATCGCGGCGATTGCGGCGGTGGGCGGGGCAGCCGCGATGACGGTGTGGCCAAACGCCACGACAGGACCCGGATTTCTCGAAGGGCTGACGGCTGCTGCCGCCGGTGATCGCATTCCGGTCCAGCTACCTCAGGCGATTATCAACACCGACGGCAAAGGCTGCAACCTGCCCGCGCTCGACGTCTCCGACATGAGCAAGTTCAACTACAAGGCCCGCTGGCATGCCTCGGAATGGGCAAACGCTGGCAGTACCATCGCCTGGAAGTACGATCATGTGCAACCCAGCGGCGGACAGATCTTCCTTCGGCTCGACGCTGACGGCGCACCGCAGCTGCAGGCAGTGGACGGAACCGCTGCGCAGGATGACGGCCTGTGGGAGGCCGATGTCACGCTTCCGGAGCTGCGCGAAGGCGTGATCGTTGCGCCATTGTGGATCTACGACAGGGATACCAAGGACGAGGTTGACTTCGAATTTGCAGGGCGTCGCGGACTGGACGTTTCGATGCACGCGTGGCCCGGCGGGCAGCATCGCACAACGACCATTCGGCTGTTCGCCGGCAGCGATTTTTCTCATAAGCGGATGTGCTTCGGAATCCGGGCAAAGCGCGCCGCGGGGCAAGTCGAGATGCTGATCAATGGCGCGGTGGTCTATACCTGGGATCGAAGCAGGATGGATTTCTACATCTCGCATCCGATGCGCCCTTTCATCGAAATGTGGTCTGTCGATCCTGCCAGTCCGGGTATGGTGACGTGGGCTGGACGCTTCCAGGGGTTCAGCGCCGGCGAGCACATGACCATGATCGTGAACGGCTATCGTTTTACCCCGGCGTCATCGGCTGGCCCGGCGGCACGCTGACGCGCAAGCTGGGCACTTGGCCCTGAAAGGACGGCCGTGACGAGCCAACGGATCGCTTTCATCGACACCTTGCGCGGCACAGCGGCAATGTGCGTCCTTTTGCAACACGTCGTTGACCGATTGATCGTAGCAAATGTCAGCGGACACGAAGCATGGCAGTCGGTCTTCGTCTCATTGTTCGACGCCGGACGGCTTGGCGTAGGCGCATTCTTCATTGTGAGCGGCTATGTCGTGCCATTCTCGATCCGCCCCCCCATGGCGCTGCAAACCTTCGCGGTCGGGCGGTTCTTCCGCCTGTATCCGGCCTATTGGGTTTCGGTTCTGTTCGCCTATGCGGTGCTGACCTGGTACAAGCACCTCAACGTCCCGCCCTCTCATCTGATCGCCAATGCCACCATGCTCGAGATGGCAATGGGAGTGCCCGTCCTCTTGGGTCCATATTGGACGCTGATCATTGAGCTGGCCTTCTACGGCCTGTGCATGGCCCTTTATCTCTGCAACGGCCTGCATTCGCAACGCATGGCTCTGATGAGCATGACAGGGCTTCTGATGCTTGCCGTGGCGCTCAGCCTGATTGGACGCCTCACGGGTCTGTATCTACACGCCAATCTCCTGTTGAACCTTGCGCTGATGTTCTTTGGACTGGCCCTCCGTCATATCGACGAGAACGGAAGGGCCGACGCAGAGCAGCAGGTTTGGCTCGCCACGCTGGTGCTGGTGCCGGTGTCAGCCTTCGTGGTGCTCGGCGCGCCGGAGCGCGCCGATCCGCTGTTCACGCCCCTATCTTTCCTCACCGGCTATCTCGCGGCCATCGCCCTTTTCCTTTTGGCCCGCGCGCGGCTGACAGGAACGACGCGGTTGTTGGCCTGGCTGGCAAAGATCAGCTATTCCGTCTATCTGCTGCACGAGATTGTTCTGCTCGTACTGGAGGATTGGCTCTCGCCGGGGGCTGGCGGGGTCGTGCAGTTGACGTTTGCGGGAGCTGCTGTCGTCCTTACGCTGGCCTGGGCGGCGGTGGTCCATCGCTGGATCGAGCAGCCTGCCATCGATGCCGGCCGCAGGATCAACAAGCGATTGCGAGCGGGCGCACGGATCGCCGTGGCGTCTTAGAAGAAGACTGAGGCAACAGCGGTGTTCTGTGACAGAGGCGCGTCTGGCCGCGGGCTCACTTATCCATGGTCCGTTTATGTCGCTGATCTGATACTTTTGGATTGGTTGCGATCCTTGAGCTGAACCTGGGAACCACTCACATCCATGATCTCGTCGACCCTCGCTGCAACGCCCGATCAAGCGGCATGGAAACTTCGCGTAAGCTGGTGGGCCTGGCTTTGTGCGGCCATTTCGATCGCCCTGATCCAGACCGTCCCAACTGTGCCGGCCGCGGCATTCGTGCTCGTCGTTGGGCTCTACTGCGTGATCTTTCCGGCCCGCCCGCTCGCCGCTCTCAGTTGGAGTCCTATTCCCTGGATGATCGTCGGCCTTGCGGCCCTCTCGGCCTTGTGGTCGCCATTTCCGATGTTGTCGGCGCGCGGAGCCGCGCAGCTTGGCCTCACAACCCTCGCGGCGCTGCTTTTCGCTCGGGCGCTTCCGCCCTTCTTGTATATCGCCGTGCTGATGTACTCGTTTCTAGCATCAATCCTTTACCATCATTTTGTTGCGCCAGCGTTCGGGTCCAAAAACCAGCTGGCCTTGGCAGCCGCGCTTGCTCTGCTCTCAAGCTTCTGGGTTATGGTTGACCGGCAGCAGCCGAAGATCTCGCGTCTGGTCGCCTTGTTGGCGATGGTGACGTTGCCTCCCATCTTCGTCGCTTCCAACTCCGCCGGCGCCATGATTGCAGGTATTATCGCCCTGCTTTGCTCTGCTGGCCCGTATATGCTGCGCTCAGCGCGAGCAAGCGTTCGCTATCAGCTGATCGGGGTTGCGGCGCTCGTCGTCTGCATGGCGATCGGGATCGCGTATATCATTGACGACAACATTATCGACCTCGCACTTGCCTCTGTCGGAAAGGACACCACTCTCACGGGCCGCACACTGCTGTGGTCGCACGCTCTTGACGTGATTGCCGAGCATCCATTCGGCGGCATGGGCCTCCAGGCGGTCTGGGCTCCTGGCGACCGTTGGGCGGAAAGGTTCTGGGCGTTTTTCTACATCTATACGCGCAACGGATTCCACTTCCACAATCTCTGGCTGGAGCTTGGCGCAGAGCTGGGCCTGACCGGAATCGTGCTTGGCGTGTTGACGACGCTGCTCGTCGTTTTCGAAACCTTCCGCTGGGTATTGGAGGATCCAAAACCGGAAAGTTGCTTCTTTGCTGGCTACGTTGCGTTGGCGGTCTTCCGGACGTTTGCAGAGGTCGAACTCTTCATAGCCCAGTTCTACATGGCACCCATGATCTTCCTGGCCGCCTATTACTATGCCGCGACAGCGCGCGATGCTCGCGCCGCCAGACACTCGTTCCTCGCGGCCGATGCAAACATGCCAATGCTCGCCGACGGCGCGTTGGCGCCGCCGTTGGCGGTCAAGCTGAGAACCGAGTCCTGACCAAGCGACACGTCACCTGAGCACTCCGACCGAACCCGGCCCCCTGGTGCGCTGGGCTTTGTCTGAGTTGAATCAGGTGCCTCAACCCAGGCAGGCGGCTTTCCTGGCTCGTCGACACCATCATGGAAGAAGCTTCAATGCACGCTTGGCCCCGTGCCTGATGGTTCAATTCACGGCCACCAGGCATAGGGCCAGACTGGAGCCAGCCGGCGGATGCCTGGCCCCGCAGCGCCGATCGCGGGTCGAATCCGCCGTCGCCGGATAGGGTCTTCAAACCTTTAAGCGCGCCCAATCATCGCTGCTCGCTCGCAAGGTAAGCGATCTGACGCGGCAGCGAACTGCAGCCTCCAGAGCGCCCCAGCTGAGCCACTGACGAAAGGCTCAAGAGATCAGGCATGGACGACAGACCATGCCGTCTACGATGCAAAAGCACGACCTAAGACGCCTGCGGCCGGCTCCGTAAGGCGACAGCAAAAAAAGCTGCCCGAACGGGGCAGCTTTTTCATGTTCATAGCTCAGGCAATTCGCTCAGACGAGGCGAAAAGCCGGACCGCCGCTGCGGCGACGATATCCAATGAGACCGACGCTCATGAAGCCGAGGACCATCATAACCCAGGTCGATGCCTCGGGCACCCCCGGCGTGATCGTGTTGAAGTTGACGGCGATATTATCAACCTCGAACGAGTTCTGGTTTCCGCTGCTCAACACGACAGTGTCAAAGTAGGAAGCCGCGTCGAAGTTGAATTCGACATAGCGGTTCGAACTCGGCGAGGTCAGATTTGCCGGCAATGATGCAATCAGACCCGTGATGTCGTTCCCGCCAAACGTTCCGATAAGGGCGTTGTTCTTATAGAACGAGATCGAATTGTAGGTGTCGAGCGATCCGATATAGAGACCAAAATAGGTGCCCAAGCTCCCATTGTTGATCTTGACCGTCTCCGTCGTATTTCCGAAGACGCTAAGGTAATTTGATGTGTCCGCTCCGCCCTGAAAGTACGGCGCAGCATATTGACCGGCCAGACTTCCATTCTCGACCTTCGCGCCTTTAGACGAAAAATCCAGGGCGCCATTCGTGAAATCCGCAAAGCTTCCGGCAGTGCGGCTGTCGAACGTTTCGAGAACCTGGCCCGGGACAACTGCAGGAACATTGGTGCCGAAGCTCAGCAGGTTCAGCGTAACGGCAGCCTGCGCCGGGACGGAAGCAATGAATGCGGCAGTCAGTGCCAGCAGAGCCAATGATTTTCGCATTACGCGACCCCCATCTAGATTTTGGATAAATGAATTCTTAACGCGGTGTAACCTGATTATCGCTTTGGTGCCGCGAAGGCAAGGTCAGTTAGCCGCGATCTAGCCACTGGGAAGACACGAACTGATCGCTGTGCTTGTGCAGCAACATCTTTCAACGGGCGGGATCGTTGACGCATGCGCCCATCGGAAAAAGGCGAGGGGGCAGGATGTCATTGATTTTATGTACAAAACTGTAGGCCCATCGCTCAGAGCACGATGGCGGGCTAACGCCGCCTCGCTCGAGAGGTATGATATTAGGTTTGCGAGCCGCCCCGATCGGTTTAATTACGAGAAGGTTTCTCCACGTGTTTTATGTCAACGTGCGGCCCTATTGAGCGACCTCCTTCTCTTGTTGAGTATTTTTAGCCGATATGGCCGTGGATCCTGCGCGCAGACCGAGCAATTTTGACCTCCTGGCCCAGCCGTTTCGGCTTCTGCGCGTTACGCCGTCGGCGACGAAGCGTGTCTTGGACGATGCACTGCTTTTTGCCCGAGACGCAAAAGCGGCCTCACCCGACGAGCTCCTGATCGCGCATCAAGCCCTTTCCGACCTTGATATCCGGCTGGTTCATGAGCTGGCGTATCCGCTGGCCTGCGCGCCTGACGAGATGGAGGCATTCCAGATCGCCCTCCGCGATGATCTATCGATCGACCAGGCGTTGTTATCTGCGCAGCGGCTATCGCCGCTGGATCGCGCCAATTTCCTAGCGCGGGTTGCGAGCCGACAGCCTGCACCGGGCGAACTACTCATCGAGCTAATCTTGGCGCAAGCCGCCATTGACACCAACGAAGTCTATACGGCGCTCAAGGCCATCCGACAGAGTGCCGAGCTGCCGCCGCCGTCCCTGGTCAGTGTCAGTGACGGCGTCTCGCTTGTGTGCGACCTCCAGATGGCAGCGGCCCTCCGGGGCTACCGCACGGTCTGGGACGCGATCCCGGCCGTACTGGACTGCACCATCCATATTCTCTCCGCAAAGGCCAGCGACGCATGGAGCCGCCTCGATCTTCTGCTGGACAAATACGAGGCCACGATCGACGGGCCACGGCGAGAGGCCGCAGGCTTCATCGAGCAGGTTTGCTTGTTGTTGCGAGAGCAGCCAAACCACCGGGCGCTACACGAGCGACTCACAGATTCGGTCCATCTATGGACCTCGCTTTGCCGCCCATTGCTGGCGCGTCAGCTGACACTCGGCTCCGAGACGGACCTCGATACGCCGCTCGGGATGATCCGTGCTCTCCTCGAAGAGCTGGCGCAAACCGGCGCATCCAAGGCCGCGCTGGCGATCAGCGATGCGACCCGTGAGATCTTTGCGGCAGTCCCGACAACGATGGACCAACTCAGCGCGGACGCGCGGCTGTTGTCCCGATTATCTATGGCGGCGCAAGTCGAGGAACTGAGTGCGGCAATCGAGAGCGCGCAGACGAATTCGTCGGAAATCATTGCGGCGCTCGAAAGCTCGGGATTTGGCGAGCAATCGGCTGGGCCGGCAAAGGCACTCTGGACAGCGTTCACCAATGCGGCAAAGATCGCAGATACGGCAGCGCGTGAACTCGCGTGGAAAGAGACGCACCAACTGACCTTGCGGCTGAGCAATGCACCCGGCGCAGGAAAAGCCGTCATCGCACTCATTTCGGGGTTGATCACCTATGGCGAGGCCAACGGCGCGCCGCCGCAGTTGCTCAAGGAGATGCGCAACAGCCTTCAATTCATGCGATCCTTTGTCGGAGCAAAGCACCCCAAAGGCGGCCGACAGCCGCTTGCGGCGCCCGCTCCGCCATCTTCACGACGGCCCAAACTGGTCGAAAGCCTGATCGGGCGGCTAAGGCGATTGACGTCCGAGCGCACACCAGGCCCCCGGGGAAGCCTGAAGCGCAGGCTCTTGCGCTCCCTCGCCTTCGGAACCGCCGGCCTTGTGGCGATCATGCTGGGCGGAGCCGCCATCAACCTCAGTATCCGCTGGCTGGGAGGCTCTTCGTCGGATCTTGCGGCGCCAGCCACAACTGCAACAGCAGATGCTCCTCCCCTTGCACCACAGGCCATGCCTCCAGTTGGCACCGGACAGCACCTGGAATTGCAAGCGGTCCGCTATTGCCATTTTCAGAAAGAGCGTCTGAGGCTCATCAAGCAGTGGGTCAAGACACCAGAGCAGGCTCGGCATCTGAACCTGCTCGTGGTCGATTATAACGCCCGCTGCTCAGACTTCTTCTATCGCGACGCAGATCTGAAACAGGTTCAGGCCGAGATCGATGCGAACGCCCATCGTCTCGAGCTTGAGGCCAAACAGATCATTGCAGGGTGGCAATAGCGTGAGCCAGGGCCTAAAACGCTCACCGCTGGCATCCAACCTCATCAGAGAATGTGACGCGGGGATCCGCCCGGGCCGAACCGGCAAATTCATCGCAAAAGACTGGACATGCGCATCGTCATCGTCGCAAGCAATGCATCTCGTCGCTTCGGTGGCGAAGCTTTCATTCCGTTCAACTACTTCCGGCTGCTGCTGGCGCGCGGAGAAGACGTTCACCTGGTCGCTCATGCACGCAATCGCGAAGAACTCTACGAAGAGTTTCCCGATCATCTCGAGCGGCTGCATTTTGCCAAGGATACGGCGTTCCACCGCGGCATGATCTGGTTGAGCCGCTTCCTTCCCCGAAGGGTGGCCGACATCACCTGCGGCCTGGCGATCCATCTCAGCACACAATTCGCGCAGCGGCGCTTGATCATTGACCTTATGAATCGTGGGCGCGTGGATGTCGTCCATGAGCCAATTCCGGTCTCGCCGAAGACGCCATCGTTAATGTACGGTCTTGGCACCGCGGTCGTGGTTGGCCCTCTCAATGGCGGAATGGAATACCCGGAGGCGTTTCGGCGGGAGCAGGATGTACTGTCTCGAGCAGCACTTCGACTCGGCCGTTCACTTGCCGGAATGGTTCAGTTCATCTTCCCGGGCAAGCTGCGTGCGAACGTCGTTCTGGTCGCAAACCAGCGAACCCGCCTTGCGTTGCCCGACGGCGTGTCGGGCACAATCTCAAAGCTCGTCGAGAACGGGGTGGATTTCTCGATCTGGCGTCGCGAAAGCCAGAGCGAGGGCACGACAGGAAAGTTCATCTTCGTCGGCCGTTTGGTGGACTGGAAGGCGGTCGATATCGTCATCGAGGCGCTGGCAAGGATTTCTGAACGCTCCTCGCTTCAGCTCGAGATTGTCGGAGACGGCCCGATGCGCAAAGATTGGGAGGCACTCGCCGAACGCGAGGGTGTCGGATCGCAAGTGATGTTTTCCGGCTGGCTGTCCCAGGAGGCATGTGCGGAGCGCATGCGCGCATCATCCGCACTCGTCTTACCTAGTCTCTTCGAGTGCGGCGGGGCGGTGGTTTTGGAAGCGATGGCGATGGGTCTGCCCGTGATCGCGACAGATTGGGGAGGGCCCGTTGACTATCTCGACTCGAGTTGCGGGATATTGGTCAAGCCGGAGTCTCGCGAAGCTTTGATCGACGGCTTTGCCGCGGCCATGCGCGAACTCGCATTGTCGGCTCCGCTGCGCAACCGCCTTGGTGAAGCAGGTTACGAACGCGCACGTGCGCAGTTCGATTGGGACCGAAAGATCAATCAGATCCTGGAAGTGTATCGGTCCGCTGCAGGTCAAGCCATCAAACGCTAGCTTTACGCGATCGCAGCGTGGCTGCGCCAGTGGCATATGCCGTCACGACCGTTGCCGGCGGAACATCCTGAGCAGAAGGCTGAGTACGCCGTCCGAGAGGAACATCAGGACCACAGCGACGACGAAGAGCAGAACTCCCGTCAGATCGTGAAGCGGTCCTTCCATCTTGTCGACGCCGCCATAATAGGCAATCAGCACCAGCGAGGTGACTCGCAGAAAATTGGCTAACACGGTGATGGGTATGATCAGGAGCAGAAGCGCGAAAGCTCGGATCTTTTCGTCCCACCGGAACGCGTAGACGTAGAATGCTCCCAGAGCCGAGAGAACGAAGATGGAGTTCAGACCCGAGCAAGCATCCTGAACGAGCAGCTGATAGGGCCCAATCAATATGACTACGCCGTTCTGCGCGATCGGATAGCCGGCGGTGTAGAGCAGCTGGGTGACCGAGTCCGATATGAAGACCTTCAGCGGGATCGTGGCAGCGTCCACCATCCAGCCGGGCGCGGGTGCCGAGAAGATCAAAAATCCAATCGGGAAGGCCAGAATCCGCAACAGTCGCCAACCAGCCAGCAACAATACGATACCGGCGATCACCGGGAGCTCGGAGAGGACTTCGAGAAACCAGACGTCCTGATTTCGCGCCAGAACCAACACGCAGAGCCCTGAAAGCAGAGCGACCCAGCCCGGTAAAGGCGCCGGACGGAGCTGGATATCCCAGATCAGCTGGCGTGAGCGCCAAGCGAGCCACGCCGAAGCGGCTATGATCAGAGGGCCGTGCCCCTCCTGCTCTGTTCGCCACGGCCCCTCGGCCAGGGTGATGAAGGTGGGCGTATACGCGACTGCGAACGCGACGGCGACCACAGCGGGCCAAAGCCAACGTCGTGACGCAGGTGCCCAGGACGCTGCGCTGGTATCGAATGAGGTCATCACGCCTGAAATCTCTTACCAAAGGGCCAAGGCGTACCATCGGGCGAAAAACTGTGCAATGGCACGACGGAGGCGCGGTTTTCGACGCCGCGCGACGTTTAGCCGTCAGTCGGCGCGGAGCGTGAGAATCGCATGGACTGCTCCGGCTCCGATCAGCAGAAGCGCAAACAGCGTCCAGCCATTGTTACCCAATTGGTTCGCGCCTGCGAAGGCGATAGCGCTGAGCACCAGCCGCAGCAGGGTGCGCGGCTCCCGGTCCGACCAGACAAAGAACGCGATCGCCATTGCCAAAAAGCAGAACACAGTCAGGATATCGAACGGTTCGTTCATGGTTGCCACGACCCCTGACGGGCAGAGCCTCAGATTTTGTCGGACTCGGGGGAATTTTAGATCATTGGGGGGCCTGCATCTTCATGATTTCGGCGTATTCGCCCTCGTACTTGGCGGCCAATACTGCCTCGATTGACGCTAGACTTGCCTCCGACCTCGCCAGATCGAGCTGCATGGCTTGACGCGCCTGGCGAGCTGCCGCTTCTCCCTCCAATGGCCTCGTCTCCACCGAGTTGACTTTAAAGAACAGGCTGTTGGGTTGGCCGCGAAGCAGGAAGACATCATCCGCTTGCTGCGTCCGTATGCGGTCAAAGACATCTGCCGGAATATCTGCGCTGCTCAACGTCCCTGTCGAGCGGGAATGGGCAATTCCGAGCGCCGTAAGCTTCTGAGCTACCTCGTCGAGCGACTTCATCTCGCGGGCTGCATCAAACACTTCCTGCGAGGCAGCATTTGTGGGCACCACGATCTGCTCGATCCTGGCAACCTGACGGTTGGCGAACTTCATTGGATTGTTGTTGATATAGAGCTCGACATCGCTCCCGACAATCGCCGAGCTCTTCTTGGCGACATCCCGCGAAGCAGCAGCCTTGGCGAGAACAGTTTCTCGCGCGCGCAGAAGATCGAGCAGAACGGTCGGCTCGCGATCGAGCTTTGCGTCCAGAGCCTGGCGCACAAGATATTTCCGCGAGACCAGCTCTCCGAGCACCTGCTTGACCACCGCAGGATCCTTACGCTTGTCCGTCGGTACCTGAGCGATGCGAAGCTCATTGTCGAGCTCTTGCGTGGTCACAACATCCTCACCGAGACGGGCGACGATCTGGCTCTTGGCCGCCTCGGCCTTCTCCTCGACCTTTTTGCTGCATCCAATCAAACCGACGCTGCATAGCACGATCGATGCAGCAATCCGACATGGACGTGCGAGCCTGAATACGCTCATCAAATAGCTCCGAAACGAAAAATGGCCTTTATCGCAGGTCGAGTTGGCCGGTCGGTCGTTCTGCCGCACCGCCCGGCCGCTGCCTTCATCTCAGCATGGCACCGGAACCGCTCGTATCGCTATCTCCGGCTCGCGTCGAGGGCCTTGGCCGCGCTTGAGAAAAATGGCCTCTTATGGTGATATCCGGCCGCAGTCCGGCTGTACGGCCTGCGAGTTCGTATCCGAGGCTCCGCGATGAAAGTCAATCCGGTTCAGGCTATCCTTGCGGCGCTTGCGATTCTGGGTTCGGCACTGCTGGCAGAGACGCTGCGGCCGCGGGAACTGATGGCCAATGCCTCAAGCGTGCCTAATCTCGAGAAGGTCATTCCGACCAAATTCGGCGAATGGACGCTGGTCCCGAATGTCGGCCTAGTTACGCCGGATCCCTCTGGTTTCGTCGAGGACGCCTCGGTCAAGATCTACAGCCAAGAGGTCGGACGAGGATACATGGACCGGGCTGGCAATATCGTCATGCTGCTGGTCGCCTACGGACCGGCGCAGGATTATCGCCTCAAGGCGCACCTTCCCGAGGTCTGCTACGGCGCCGCCGGCTTTCGCGTGACCGAGAAGCGGGTTGGCTCTGTCTCGTACCGCGCCGAAGCCAATCCCCTGCCGCTGAGCCGCGTCACAGCGACCAAAGAGGGACGCTTCGAGCCGGTAACCTACTGGATCCGCATCGGCAACAACGTTGTGACGGGGGTTTTCGACCGGCAGCTTGCCCGCATGAAGTACGGTCTAATGGGGCTCATTCCGGACGGGGCACTGTTTCGTGTGTCCACCGTCGGCATCTCCGAAGATGCTGCCTACCGGCTGCAGGCACGATTCATTCAAGATCTCATCACGGCCATTGGACCCAACAACGAGAAGTTCTTTGTCGGGGCTTCCTGAGCCGTGCTATGATCTTCGTCATCTCCCGCAAGATCGGACATTTCGGGTGGTGCCTCTCATTGGTCTTCAGCCTGAGTTGCTCCACGGTCAAGGCGGCTGATCGCCCGAAATCCTTGTCGCCGTTCGCGGTGGCCGTCAATTCGCCTGAGCAGGTCCGGCTCGGCAGCGGCATCTACCTTGGACGGGGCCTAGTTTTGACGGCCTCGCACGTGGTCGGCAGGTGGCATCCTGCGTCGCGGGTTTCGATCGCCGGCAAGCAACTGCCGGCCAAGATTGTAAAGCAGGAACCGTTCGAAACGTCCGATCTGACGCTGCTTTCAATTGACGATCACGAAGTGCCGCCGGAGACCAAGGCGCTACGCATCGCCCTGTGCGCATTTCCTCCGGTACCGGGCGAACGGGTCATGAGCGTCAGCCCCGAGCAGGTCGTCGCTACCGAAATCCTCTCGCCGGTCTGGGTCCCGCTGGACGCGCGCAAATTCGACACGCTCATCAAGGACGTCGCGAGCACCGGCAATTCAGGATCCGGCGTCTTCGACGCAGAGACCCAGTGTCTCCTCGGCATCGTGAGTCGTAAGATTTCTCAGGTGATTCCGCCGGCAAAAGGCAGCGGTCAGCAGCCTGCCATTTTCGACATCGCGAAGTATTTCGTCCCGGCAGCCAAGATCGCCGCCTTCCTTCCTGCAGGCCTTTTGGATCCCTAGACCGTCGAGTGCTCACTTTGGACCATAGTGGTAGCCGTAGCCATAGTAGCTCTCTGAGCGTTCCGAGACCTTATTGACCAGGACGCGAACGATCGGCGCCGACTTCAGGTGTTTATAGCATTCCTTGATGTCGGGAAGCGTCGACGTCCCCACCGCTGTGACAAGCAGAATCGACTCCAGCCAGGGCAAGATCGCAAGCACGTCATCCCCAATCAGAACGGGAGGCAGGTCGAGAATGATGACGTGAGACCTGAAATCCCTCTTCAACGTCTCGACGAACGCGGTCATCGCCTGTGACGCCATCCACTCGGCCGATCCAGACCTGCAGATTTCACCCGGCAGAACGAGCATTTCGTTTGCCTGAATGGAGGTGCGGATGATGGTGCTGCTAAGTCCGGCTCGCACCTGCAGCACGCTCAGGATTCCGTTCTTGGCTTCAATGCCGAGATAGTCAGCAACCTTCGGCTTCATCATGTCCAGATCGATGAGCAGCACGGAACGCTCCGGCAAACGCGCGATGCTCATGGCCAGATTGCATGCGGTCACTGTCTTGCCGCAGCCCGCGGTCGGTGAGGTGATGGCGAGGATCTGCCAGCCCTGGTCGTCCATCGCCTGCAGCACCTGAGTGCGCAGCATGTCATAATAGCGACCGCTTTCCAGCATCGGATCGTGAGCGACAATCCGCTTGGATTCCAGATGTGCAGCGTTGAGCCTGACATCGCGGTAGGCGGCGTCACCGCCCGCCGAGGCTTCGGGCGTGAATGGATCGAACGAAGCTTCCTTCGCGTTCAGACGCGCCGACCTGGCTCGCTCAAGCGCCTGCCTTATCGGATCCAAAATCTCTCTCCAGTTACCGAAACAATCCGACGCGGGCCTTGGCGATCATCAAGTCCCATGGCAGCAGCACAATGGCGAGCAAAGAAACGAAGACCACCAATCCGATGCCCGCGGCGATCAACAGCCAGGTCCGTCGCTTGCTCCGTAGGACTTCGCCCTTGGTTACAATGTAGGGCAGCGCCACGACGAAGTGGCTGTCAAACACACCATAAATGTCCGCGGTCCGTCGAATCGTCTTGTCCATCATTTCCAAGAGCAAGGTCAGGCCACCTCCAACGCCCAAGCCCAGCAACAGACTGAGGCCGAGGATCTTTCGACGGTTGGGACGGATCGGCTCCTGGGGGACCGCGGGCTGTTCCAGGACTTCAAATTTTTCCGACTGCTGGTTCTTCTCCAGCGCCTCGCCCAACTGGGCCGTGGCAAATTTGGCACTGGCATTTTCCAGGTTCTTCTGAATCGCCTCGCGCTGCGACTGCAGCGCATCCAGCGTCCCGCCGTTGGAGATCGTGGGACCGGCCGCTTTTTCGGCAGCTTCAATCTGACGCTTAAGAGCTTTCATCAGCGGATGCTTGTCCGAATAGATCGCGCCTTTCTGCGCATATTCGGATTTCATCTGAGCCACGGGATCGGTGGCTCCCGCGCTGGTGACGCCCTGACTTTCCTTCGCCTGGGCGATCTTCGCCTCAAGAGCAGCGCTCTCCGCCTGGAGACGCTCCACCTCGCGGCCAAGGAATTTGGTCGTATCCGACGCACGGCTGGTGCGGTCGCGAATATCCTCATTCAGGATTCGGGTCACCAATTCGTTGGCGACGCCTGCAGCCAGGCTGGGGTTCGAATCCTCGTATCCCACTGTGAAAACAATGGTGGGGTTTTCAGTGCGGCGGGAGAAAGAGAGAGTTTGATTGATGACGGTGATCGAGGTCTTGGCTTTCACCAGATCGACGAGCTGCGTCGGTGACATCAGGTTTCGTTGCGCCTGGAACAGCTGGAACTTATCGACGATCGCGATCAGATTGTCGCGGGTCATCAGACGTTGCTCGATGACCTGAATACGCTCCTGAGCGGCGCTGGTCACGGTCGGCCGCACCAGCTCGGTCGGGATCAGCTGCGACTGGACCAGAATCTTGCCTTCCGAAAGGTAAGTTGGCGGCAAGACCCACGCAACGGCAGCACCGGCAGAGACGATCACGATTAACGGCAGCACAAGATACAAGAAGCGGCGCTTCAAGATCTCCCAATAGAAGGTCGGCCTGAGAAGATTGCTCTGGCGATCGTCCCCCGTCTCGGCGTCGTCCTCGTAGTTAACCTTCTGAAGCGTCGGCAAGCGAATCAGGCCCTACGGGTGAGTGGCGCGGTTGCAAATAATGTACCATTTAGATATGGAAAAGTGGATGACATTTAGACCATTGCGCTGCCGAACCACAATAAGTTTGTTAAGCTGTATTACCGCATGATCACTTGGCGCCAAGGATGGCGAAGAGGGATGATCTAAGACGGCGCAGCCTTTCAGGGAACAGCGATGTACGAGGCGTATTACGGGTTTCGCGAGAAGCCCTTTACGATCCTGCCAGACCCCGACCTGATCTACTGGGGCAACATGCATCGCATGGCCTACACCATGCTCGAATTCGGTGTGACGAACAACGCCGGCTTTACCGTCATCACGGGAGGAATCGGATGCGGCAAGACCACGCTGCTTCGGCATCTCCTGAAGAAGCTCAGCACCAACGTGACAATGGGGCTGATATCCAATTCGCCGCAGGGCCGGCATGAGCTGCTGCAGTGGATCCTGATGTCGTTTGGACAGCCCTTCGATGGCGATTATCCGACGCTGTTCAAGAGGCTGCAGGAGTTTCTCTACCGGCAGTACACCGGGCGTCGGCGGGCCATCCTGATCATCGACGAAGCGCAGAATCTCGGGCTGGACGCGCTCGAGCACCTGCGGATGCTTTCCAACATCAATGTTGACAAGCATCAGATCCTGCACCTGATCATCGTGGGCCAGCCGCAATTGCGCGACCTGCTGCTTAATCCCCAGCTGCACCAGTTCGCCCAGCGGATCTCGTCCGATTTTCATCTTCAGCCGCTCAGCCCGAGCGAAGTCGCAAATTACATTGCGTTCCGGGTGACCGAGGCCGGATCCGACCGGATCATGTTCACGCTCGACGCGGCGGCAAAGATCGCGGACGCCAGCGGCGGCGTCCCGCGGACCATCAACATCCTTTGTGACACTGCGCTGGTGTACGGATATGCGAACGGCATCGACGTCATTTCGGGCGACGTCGTCGAAGACGTTATTGCAGATAAGCAACAGTTCAGCATTTTGCCACTTCACAAACCCTCCAAAATCGCTAAGTACAAGTAAAAACGATGTTTTTCATAAAGATTACCGCCCAACGAACAGCGCTGCCGGAGGCTGTTCAGGCTTGCGCCTTGAGGCCTCGCTATCCATAGTGGGCGCGGAATTGACACAAAATTGCTTTGCGTCTGCACGGGCATACTGAGCGGAAGATGCGTAAACTGATTGCATGGATCGGAATTGTGCTGATTTGGGCGAGCGCGAGCTTTGCCCAGAGTTCCGACGTGACGCCGGTTACGCTCAAGCCGGGCGACACCTTGTCAATCACCGTGCTGCAGGATCCGAAATTCGACCGCACTGTGATCGTCGATCCTAACGGGCAGATTGCATTTCCGCTGGCGGGTCACATCACGGTGAGCGGATTGACCCCCCAACGCCTCGAAAGGGTGCTCAAGAGCAGGCTGCAACGCAATTACAAGGACGCCGGCGAGCTTGAGGTGACGGTGGCACTCACCAATGCCGCCAAGCCCGATACGCCCGAAGAGGACCTGAAGCCCAAGATTTTCATTACGGGTGAGGTTCTCCGGCCAGGCCCCTATGCTATTCGGCAGGCCACCACATTGGTGCAGGCGCTGTCGCTCGCCGGAGGGCTTGGACCATTTGCCGCCCGGCGCCGGATTCAAGTGCGCCGCGGCAGCGGCGCCAATGAGGTGATCTTTTCGTTCGATTACAAGAGCTACGAGGCGGGCGGAACTCCGGAGGCCAATATCGCGCTTCAAGCTGGGGACGTGATCATCGTACCGGAACGCGGCTTCTTGGAATGACCATGATCGGGGTCGCGCGGGTGAAACGGGTTACGCCTATCGTTGCGGCTTGCGTGGGGCTGCTGCCCTGCCCAGCTCTCGCCTGGGATTGGTCGCTGAGTTCGACCATGAGTGAGACCGTCGAGTTCAACGACAACCTGTTCATGCGTAACATGCTGGCAGGCGGCACCTTCGGCTCCTACACCACCGTCACCGCGAATGCGGTTGCGGTGACTCCGACCTCACGCCTAACCGTCGACAGCGACGTGGGGTACCGAAAGTATTGGGGCGGGACCAACGGCACCACGCAGACCGAATCCGACTGGGTCGGCGTCACCGCGCGCTATGTGACTTCGGGCAAGGTGCCGGGCGATAAGAACTTCCTTGATGGCAGCTTTCGACGCTCCAGCGCCGTCGTGGCCGTTCTGGGCGATCTTGGCCTGCCGACCACGGTTCATGGCGACGTCAACCGGACGGCGGTGAGTGGCGGTATCCAGCGGAGCCTTTCGGCGCTCGACACGGTGTCGTTTTCGCTCGGATCGGCACTGACGGCCTATGATCCCGCAAGCAGCGGGACGCAGTTTACAGATTCAAGCGCGTCGGCGAGCTGGAGTCACCGCGTTGATCCGATGACCACAGTCTCGGTGTCTTCCCGGGCGCAGTGGCTGAACTACGACTCTACGCCGCGATCCAACATCGTGCTGGTGACGAGCACGGCTGGGTTTGAATCCTCGTTCTCTGCGGTATTTTCGTACGGGTTAAATGCCGGTGCGGTTTACGCGACAGCGGATGCCGGCACGCCCGCGTTCCCGCTTGGAAGCCCGCTACGGCCGACCGTGACCGGCGGATCCTCGGTTGGCTTCGTTGCCAACGCGCATGCGATTTACCGGATCACCAAGAATACCACCCTGAACGTCCTCGCGGCGCAGACCACATCGCCGGCGATCACCGGCGCGTTGACCAAGCGAACCACACTGCGCGCAGGCGTGACTCAAGCGATCAATGCGCGGTCAAGCATTTCGGTAGCAGGCGATGTCTCCCGCCAGACATCATCTGGAGCGACCAACGATTTCATGTCGGGCAGCGTCTCTTACGCCTATCAAATCGCCCGGGATTGGAATGCGTCGTTCACCTATCGCTATCTTCACCGGACGGCCACGGCCGGGAACGTGCTGCTTGATCCGTTGACGGGCCTGCCGCTGAGCAATGGCGGAGCGGCGAGCTCCAACAGCGTGATGGTCACTGTGGCGAAGACCGCGACGATCATTCCACTCGACAATTGATCCCGGCCTATTTGATTGCCGCGCGAATCTTGTCCTTGAGGGGCGTCCCGTCGGGCTCCGAGGCCAACGCCAGCTTGAGCTGCTCATTGGCCTGCGTGGCACGGCCCGTAGACAAGTACCCCTGCGCCAGATGATAGCGCGCGGCCGAGAACCCCGGTACCCGCGCGATGACACCTTCAAGCAGCTTGATCGCTTCGGCGGTATTCCCGCGCTTCATCTGCGCCCAGGCGTAGGTATCCTGAAACTGCGGCAGATCTGAGCTTTTCAGCTGCTCAGCCAACTGGAAGGCGCGGTCAAGGCTCGCTTTGTCGGTTCTCTCGTCCAGCAGCAGGCTGGCCAGATTGTTGACCGCAAGAAGCGCATTCGGATCATCCTTCAGGACTGCTTCATAAGCCGTCATCGCCGCATCATTGTCGCCACGCGACAAGGCCAAGCCAGCTTGGCCAAGCCGAAGGTTCAAATTGTCGGGAATTTCCCTCAACCCATCCTTCAAGATACCGGAGGCCTCGTTGAAGCTCTTCTCATTGACGTACAGTTCAGAGAGCAAGCGATAGCCGGCCTCGTTTTTGGGCTCCTGGGCGATCACCCGTTTGAACAGCGCCTTGGCTTCGTCGGTCCTGCCTTTAGCGGACTGCGTCTGCCCCATCAAAAGCAGTAGCCCCGAATCGTCCGGGCGACGCTTGAGAACGTCGGCCAGCAGCACCTCTGCCTTTTCCGGCCGGCCGGAGCGCAAATAGGCGGCAACGAGCAAAGCTGCGGGACGAAACGCATCCGGAGCCGCCACGTGCGCCGCTTCAAGCGAAGCAACACTGGCGTCCTGCTTGTTCTGGCCCGCCAGTGCTGCAGCTCGGACCTGATCAGCAAGCCCTGCATTGTCGTCGGCGCTGCGCATCACATCCGCAACCGCCAAGGCCCCGGTCCAATTCTTGCGTGCGATGCGAACCTGAGCCAAGGCCTGGAGGAGAGACATGCCCCGCGGGTTCCTGGCAATCGCCTCCAGCAGAACGTTTTCGGCCTGTGCGAGGTCCGGGAGGCCCTGAAGAAACGTCGCGTAGGGCAGCACGAAGGCGGGTGCAAAGTTCGAATATTTCGCCGCATCGGCATATTGGCGCGCAGCAAGCTCCGTCTTACCGCTACGCTCAAAGGCAGCGCCGAACATCAACAGCAATTCGGGAGATTTGGGTTCGTTGTTGAGAGCCTCGCGCAAATCCGCGATTGCTCCATCGACCTGCCCCCCATCCAGGCGCATGGCGGCACGCAATTTCAGCGCACCGGTGTTGCGGCGGTCTTTCTCCAGCACCTCGGAGACCAGCTTATTCGCCATCTCCGGGTTGCGGCGCCTGACGTAGACCTGGGCCAGCTTGTTCTTGGCCGAGATGGCCCGTTCGGGGGAAGAGGTTTTGATCACGGAGTCGAGCAGGCTCGCTGCCTGATCCAGATTGCCTTGTACATAGTCCAGATCGGCAAGTGCCATCTGGTATGGAAAAGCATCAGTTGCGGCTTTGATGCGGCCTTCAAGCTGCTCCCGAGCCGCTGCCGGACTGCGGAAGCTAGCAAGAAAACGCACGAGGCGAAGGTTGGTCGCAACATCCGCCGGACTGGCGGCGACAGCAGACCGGAGCTCCTTTTCCGCCTCGTCGAGCCGGCGCTCTTCGACATAGAGGTTGACGAGCTGCTCACGGAATTCAGGCTTGAAGCTGACCAGCTTCTTCAATGTGACTTCGGTTTGCGCAAGGTCACGCTTCCTGCCGTAGACGACCACCTTCAGGGCAAGAACGCGCGGATCATCTTGCGACGCAGGAGGCAATTGACCGATCAACTGCAAGGCCGCGTCAGCCTCACCACGCGCGACCTGGGCGCTGGCAAGCACCAGCAGCGCATCGAAATTCCCCGGCTCAAGGCGGATTGTCTGCTCCGCTTCCCGGACCGCGCTGTTCGGATCACCGGCCTTGAACAGGATGGCCGCACGGAGCGCGTGATAATCGGCACGCCCCTTGTCCTCCGCACTTGCGGCATCCAGAAGTTTCAGAGCGGCGTCGTTACTGTTGTTGGCGAATAGAATCCTAGTCAGCCGGATCCGTGCATTGAAGTCTTTCGGGTCTAGCTCGACGATCCGCCGCAACACCTGGAAGAGGCCAGCGGTATCCTTCAATCGCTCGTTAATTCCGGCAAGGGCGCGGAGCGCATCCAAACGGTTGCTGTTGAACGTAAGGGAGGTCGAGAGCGCCACGCGCGCGTTCAGATCGTCATTCTTTTCAAGCAGTGCGATGCCGCGTTCATAATAGTCCTGCGAGCGCTTCTCCGGCGACCCGCAGCCGGTCAGCGTCGCAACGAGCAGGGCTGCGACGACGCAGCCGACACGCCGAATGCCAAGTACGCAGACCATCAACACAACCCTCTGGCCGAAACAGACGACGCTACCGACTTACCTGAAAATTGGCCGGCGATGCGACATGCTCGTTGGCCTCCGGCGGCAGTAGACGGGCCTTCGCTACTGCATGGTGCGCGTCAGAGTCCAGCAGAAAACCGAAACCGTGGAGCCTGAGCGCGCGCCGAATTCGCCGCGAGCTGTTGGCTAAAATCAGCCGGCCTTGCTTTTGCAATATCGATTTCCGCACCATCAAGAGCAGCCCGACAAAGCGCGCGTCGATTGATCGCAGTCGGGCACAATCAATTGTCAGCTCGGTGCCTTGTCCGATCGCGGCGCGCAGGATGGGCACGGCCTCCTTGACGGTCTCGGCGACTGCGTCACCCTGCAGTGCGACAACATTTGCCTGATCGCTCGCCTGGGACATGACGACCGAAAGACAGGCTTGTCGTTTCCCCAGAACCCTGCGCAGCAGCGCTGCCAAGGCAAGCGGCAGCGCTCGGGTTAACATCAGCCGCGCCAGAACGGCCCCATCATGCAGATAGCGACGCCAGAGGTACGGCTCCTCCTTGATGCGCCACAACCACTCGAATCCAGACTTGCGAACGAAAAGGGGTGCCCGCTTGAGAAGCCCCGCCTGAAAGTTGATTGCGGCCCCCAGATGGGAGCGAACAGGAACCCGTAAGCGATGATGGTTGGCCATCAACCAGGACTGCCCCTTCTGCGCTCCAAGCGAAGCAACCAGGAACCGCGCCTCGGAGGCGTTTACGGCTTCCATGATCGCATCACTGCTCATCTCATCGACCGAGCCAAAACCTGGAAAAAGTGAGCCGACACAGGAAACCGCGCTCGACTGGCTATTCAGCACGCGGCCAGCGGTTTCGGCCACGCCGTGCGGCCCGCCGAACAAAAAGACCTTCACCGATCCCTGTGGACCAATCTTCAATCGATCAAAAATATCCGAACCAGCAACACGCCCCTTGATCGGAAGGCCTGTGAGACGTGATATCCATACGATCGGAACGCCATCGACGGGGCACAGATCGCTCATCAGAAGGGACTCGCGAAAGGCCACGTCCGTCTGCGCCGTCACAAGGAAGTTCAGATTGGGGGTCGATACAAGGTACGGCTCGTTCCTCTGCAGGGCAGCACCGATGCGGTGAGCCACCTCGTCGAGTCCGACCGCGTCAATTGGAATTCCCAGGATCCCGTAGACTTCGCGAGCCAGATCGTCCGATGCGATACAGCCGTCGAATTGTGCTGCTAAATGCCCGGCCTGCAAAGGAACTGCTTTCTATCAGTTGAATATCGTCAGGACAAAACGACAACGAGCACGGCCGGTCAAGCAAAATTCACATACAAGCGCCTTTAAAAAGCCAAATTTAGCACGGAAATGCTGAAACCGATATTTCTGATTTTTATAAATCATCTACTCCACCGCCTCGGGTGGTCCTGATCCAGATCTTCTCCCGCGCAAACGCCCGGATGTATATTCCTGCCTTGGCTGCGAGATAAGGCCCGATCGCACGTAGGCTGCTCGTCGTGATGAGATCGCGACCGCGCACGTTCCAGGCCAGCATAATTGCAGCGCATAGGCCGACCAGAGTTCCAAATCCCACTAGGATTCCCAGGAGACCGGCTCCCAACAAGGCCGCGGCCACATTGGTTAGAGCGGCCATGATCGTCAGCAGGGCGAGAAGAACAGTCGGCGGCACAGCCGCGTCGAGGCTCAAGGTCAAGAGGTTGAGGTTACGCTCGAGCAGCGCCTTGCCTATCAGCGGGCAAACCCGGGTGATCAGGATCGCGAGATGACCATGCTCCCAACGCTGCCGCTGAGATCGCGAGGCGGCTGCCGTCAACGGAAATACGCTTTTGACTTGCGCGGCAGGACAAAACAGGGGCGCGTGGCCCGTGGACGCCAGCAGGAGCCCCAGTTCGAGATCTTCCGTCAGGTGCCCTGACGCGAAATTGACGTTTTCCAGCGCGAGGCGCGGAAAGGCCATGCCGCTTCCCATCAACTGGCATGGAAGGCCGAGGGCGCGCAGACCGCGCGGGCGCAGATCGTTCTTGATGCGCCAAGCGAACTCGGCAATCTGATGATTGACAGACGCGCCTGCCGGTGCCGACATCAGATACAGAGCCTGGGCGGGCCTTTGGGTGACGGCGCAAACGGTGGCGAGCATTTCGATGGCCCGGCTGCCGACCCTGCAATCGGCATCGATGACAATGACGACCTCTGGATCATCAACAGCCAGGCTGCGAAGGCCAAAGTCGAGTGCAAAACCCTTGCCCCGGTTGCGCGCATCATCCCGACGGATCACCTCAGCTCCATGAGCGAGAGCGACCTCGGCCGTGTCGTCGCTGCAATTGTCCGCCACGACCAGCAGGCGATCACCCGATCCGAGCTGCGAACGGATATCGGCGATGGTGGGCACGATGCCCTGGCTCTCATTGTGAGCGGGGATGAGCACGACCACGCGAGGACGCTCACTGCCTATCGGCACAGGCTGCTTCCTGTCAAAATACGCGGCCAAGATTTCCACGAACAACACGAGAACGGACCAGGCCAATGCAATGGCCAGCACCTCGAATGGAAAGAAAATCCAACTCATTGTCCGATCCGAAGCATGCCCGCGCCGGCGGGATCAACTAGAAAACATCAGGGCAGAGCTCCCCGCGATCCATCTGCGACGGCCGATCACGGCTTGTCGAGAAGACTACCAGACGGTAAGCCAGAGCAATTGTTCATAAAGCATGGTCCAGGAAAGTGGAAACGTGTTTCTCCGCCGAGACCGCGCTCAGACAGAAAGATCCTCGAAGGCGATGCTGGTGCCATCGGATGAGCTGCACAGGAGGCTCGACCATTTGACCGGCCAAGACGGATCCGCCATCGCCGACTGGTCGCGCGAACGACCGCTGAGGTTCTGGGACCCCGGCCGTAAACTGCTGCTCGCCGTGCGCAGATATCAATATTGGCAGAGCCGCCGCGGCCCGCTCGCTGCAATCTGCTGCAAGGTTCTGGTTCTTCGCCACCGGTTCTGGAGCGTTGTCACGGCGGCAGATATCCCGCTCAATTGCAGCATCGGAGGGGGCCTCCTGATTCCGCACCCGAACGGGATTGTCGTCCATCCCGGGGCCCGGATCGGAAACAACTGTTTATTGTTTCAGCAAGTCACGATCGGCTCGGTCGAGGGCGGCAGCGCACTACCTAGGATCGGCGACCATGTCGATGTCGGTGCTGGTGCCAAGATCCTGGGGCCGGTCTGCGTCGGCTCGCATGCGCGGATTGGCGCCAATGCGGTCATCACCAAGGATGTCGAAGCCGGTTCCACGGCGTTTGGCATCAACCAGAGCAGGTCATCTCAGGGCGAGCGCGCGCCGTGAACGTCATATCGAACACGGGTACAATCGCGAGCGAACCTGCTTCGGCTAGTCCCGATATGTGTGACGTTACGGTGGTTCTCGTGAACTACAATACCGAGCACCTTTTAGAGCGCGTCTTCGCCGCCTTGTTCGCCGCAAGACAGACGCTCTCCATGCAGACCATTGTCGTGGACAATGCCTCGCGGGACAATTCGGTCGCGATCTTAAGGCATGGATATCCTGATGTCGAGTTGATTGCCAATACAACCAATGTCGGCTTTGGACGCGCCAACAATCAGGCCCTGCCACGCATCCGCGGCCGCTACATTCTCCTGCTCAATACTGACGCCTTCGTTGCCGATGATACGCTGACGAAGACAGTCGCCTATATGGACGAACATCCTCAGTGCGGCGTGCTCGGCGTCCGCCTGGTCAGTGAGAGCGGGGCGCTCCAACCATCCTGCCGATACTTCCCGACGCCATGGAATGTCTTTCTTGCGGAGAACGGACTTGGACGGTTCTTCCCTCGAGTGCAAATGGTCGATGATATGGATTGGGACCATGTCGGGACGCGATCTTGCGACTGGGTCCCCGGCTGCTTCTACCTGATGCGGAAATCGGCAATTGAGCAAGTCGGCCTCTTCGACCCCCTCTTCTTCGTGTACTACGAAGAGGTCGATCATTGTCGACGGATCCGCCAAGCGGAATGGCGCGTCACCTATTTCGGTGAAGCAACTGTCATTCACATCGGCGGCGAGAGCGCAGGGGCGGACGACAAGCTCACCACCTCAGGACGGCAAATTGCGCGGCTGCAGATCGAAAGCGAAATGTTGTATTTCCGTAAACACCATGGCCTCAGTGGATTGCTGACCTATCTCGCTCTCACCGGCTGTGGCGCCGCGCTTGAGCTTGTGAAGGATGTGGTCCGTCCCGTGCAAGGTCGCTTGCGAAACACTCAACTTCAGAAACTGAAGCTTGCCGTTTCCCTGCTCGGCCCAACCGGCTGGGCGACAAGACCAACGCGGTAAGCGCGAGAGACGATCTTTGCATGTTCGATAATATCAGACAGGACCTGCGAGCCTATGACCACGATTGGGGCGCGCAAGGATTTTGGGTGATGCTGGTCTATCGATTTGGCCGCTGGCGGTACGGGGTACGCCCCGCTTTGCTGCGAAAGTTCTTTTCAGCGCTCTACAAGATAAGTTTCAAGCTGATGCAGGTCATCACCGGCATCGAGCTGCCTTGCGAAGTCGAGATTGGCCGCAACTTTGTCATCGATCATTTTGGCGGGATCATTGTGAGCGGCTATACGCGCATTGGCGACAACTGCCGGATCAGGAATGGCGTCACGATCGGTCTCCGCCGTGTGGAGGAGAAGGCGGCGCCGGTCATCGGCGACAACGTCGACATCGGTGCGGGCGCGAAGCTGCTCGGGCCCATTCACATCGGGAACAACGTCGTCATCGGCGCCAATGCCGTGGTGATTTCCGACGTGCCTGACGACTCCATTGCGGTCGGCGTGCCTGCCATCGTCAAGCCGCGCCGAACACAATCCTCCTCAAATGACTGACCGTGCTCCTCGCGCGTTCGGTGTCGTGGCAATCGGCCGCAATGAAGGAGAGCGGCTGAAGCGATGCCTGAACTCCATCAGTAGCGCCGCCCGTATCGTCTATGTCGATTCGGGCTCTACGGACGGCTCTGTGACCTGGGCCGAGCAGACCGGGATCGACGTTGTCGCACTTGACATGAGCCTGCCGTTCACGGCAGCACGCGCACGGAATGCCGGAATGCAGCGATTGCGCAGGGTTGCGCCCGACCTCGATTTCGTTCAGTTCGTCGATGGCGACTGCGAGCTGCAGCATGACTGGCCAGCCGTCGCGATCACTTATCTCATCGATCATCCGCAGGTGTGCGCCACATTCGGGCGCCGCCGGGAGCGCTTTCCGGATCGTTCGGTCTACAATCTGATGTGCGACCGCGAATGGGATACGCCGGTGGGCGAGGCCAAGGCCTGCGGCGGCGACGTCATGATGCGGGTTGATGCGTTGGAAGCCGTGGGCGGCTATCGGGATGATCTAATTGCCGGCGAGGAGCCGGAGCTCTGCGTTCGGCTGCGCGCCGGGGGCTGGAAGGTCTGGCGTCTCGATCACGAGATGACACTGCATGACGCCGCCATGCATCGCTTCGCGCAATGGTGGCGGCGCCAGGCCCGCAGCGGCTATGCTTTCGCCCAGGGCGCTGATTTGCACGGCAAGACCGACGAACGGCATTGGGTCTGGGAAACGCGCAGAGCCTTGATCTGGGCAATCCTCATTCCGGCGGTCGTGATCGCCGGCAGCCTGGTGGTCGGTCCATGGGCGCTGCTGATGCTGCTGATCTACCCTGCCCAGATTCTTCGCCGAAGTCGGAGTATGTCCGGGACATGGCGCACTCGGCTGCAGCTCGCCTTCTTCGAGCAGCTATCGCGATTTCCGGAGGCCTGGGGGCAGCTGCTTTTCTTGCGCAACCGATTCCTGAGCCGTCCTGGTCGGCTGATCGAGTACAAGTGACATGCGCATTGCCTATCTCGTGAACCAGTATCCGAAGGTGAGTCACAGCTTCATCCGCAGGGAAATCCTGGCATTGGAGCGTGAGGGGCTGGAGGTTACCCGTATCTCCATTCGCGGCTGGAATGATGGCCTGGTCGATGAGGCAGATTTCGCGGAACGCGCGCGAACTCGCTATGTCCTGAAAGCGGGCGCCCTCGCGATCGGTGTGGCGGCGGCCTCAGCGGCGCTTACACGGCCGCGTGCGTTCGCGCGAGCATTGCGGCTCGCGTTCCGCATGGCCCGGCGCGCCGAACGACCCCTGCCCTATCACCTGATCTATCTGGCCGAGGCTTGCCTGATCTTTCAGTGGCTGCGCCAGGCCGGCGTCGCACATATTCATGCCCATTTCGGCACCAATTCCGTCGAAGTAGCGATGCTGGTGCACGCGCTGGGCGGTCCGCCGTTCAGCTTTACAGTGCATGGCCCAGAGGAATTCGACAAGGCACCGCTTCTGAGGCTCGCGGAGAAGATCCGCCACGCCGCCTTTGTCGTCGCGATCAGTTCCTTCGGCCGCAGCCAGTTATTCCGGCTGGTGGAGCACGCGCATTGGAGCAAGATTCGGGTGGTCCGCTGCGGTCTGGAGCAGAAGGACTTTGAAACGGAGTCCGCATATGGCGACAGCCGCAACCTGGTTTGCGTAGGCCGGCTCTGCGAGCAGAAGGGTCAGCTCATCCTCGTCGAGGCCGCACGGCGACTTGCCGAGGCGGGCGTCGACTTCACCTTGACGCTTGTTGGCGATGGTGAGCTCCGCCAGGAGATCACGGCGCTTATCGACAGGCACGGGCTTACCGACCGCATCCGCATCACCGGATGGGCCACCTCGTCTGAGGTACGATCACACCTCTTGCGCGGCCGCGCGCTAGTCCTGCCGAGCTTTGCGGAAGGTCTGCCGGTCGTGATCATGGAGGCCATGGCCTTGCGCCGTCCCGTCATCTCGACTTTCGTCGCTGGAATTCCTGAACTCGTGAGGGACCAGGAGCAGGGCTGGCTTGTCGCTTCCGGTGATGCTGCAGCGCTTGCTTCGGCGATGCGCCGGTGCCTCGACAGCGCTCCGGCAGAGCTGCAGGCAATGGGACAAGCGGCCTTCGCCCAAGTGAGCGCGCAGCACAAGGTCGAGACCTCAGCGAGAGAGCTCAAACGACTGTTCGAGGCCGGCGGCCCGGATACGCGTTCTTTCCAAGACAGCTGATGCCGCGTAACGATTGGGCCGGCTTTGGGCAGCAGAGCGCTGCCTGCAGCTCTCGCGACGGCGACAACGATTGAGCATTTGAACCGGGATCCTGAGAGATTTGCACGAATGAGCTTGCGATTCACGATCGTTCAATATGCCGGAGATTATCGGGAGGCTTTCGAGCGGCTCTCAGCGGGTGGCAAGGAAACATATTATGCGCAGCGCCATTCGGTGGATTTCGTCGGATCTCTGGTCAAGCAGCTCGAACAGGTCGCGGTGATCTGCGCCGTCAGTGACACCACCTACGATACGATGCTTGCCAACGGCGTTCGGGCGATCGGCGCGGGCTTGCGACCGGGTTTCGATCCCGCATCGCTGGTGCCGTTCATCGCCAACACGAGCCCGAACCGTCTCTCCGTCAACTCACCCCTGGCGCCCGTGCTGCGATGGGCCATCGGAAACCGGATCCGAACGATCGTGCCGCTGGCGGACTCCTTCAATGCCGGCGGTCTGCGCGCGGCCATTCGCCATCGCCTGCTGGCGCGTCAGCTCAACCATCCGCTGATCGAATGGGTCGGCAATCACGGGATCAGCGCCTGCCTTTCGCTTGCGGGTATTGGCGTGCATGCCGACAAGATCGTGCCGTGGGACTGGCCACCGGCGCATCGGCCGTCGGATTATCCCTCGCGCAGCCTCGCGGGTAATCGTGAAGGCAAGATATTCTACGTCGGCAGCCTGTCGCATGCGAAAGGCGTCGGGGATCTATTGAACGCAACCGCGATGCTTCGAGGCCAGGGCTATCCGGTCTCACTGTCGTTGGCAGGACGCGATGGCGACGGCAGCATGGCCGCGCTGGCACGCTCCTTGGGTATCCTGGACGTGGTCAGATTCCTCGGCGTCGTCGCCAATGAGGACGTTCCGCGGCTGATGCAGGAGGCTGACCTCGTCGTCATTCCGTCGCGTCACGACTATCCGGAAGGGCTGCCGCTGACAATCTATGAGGCGCTCTCCGCCCGTACGCCGATCGTCGCATCAGACCATCCAATGTTTCGCACTGCGCTCGCGGAAGGCGAGAGCGCAGTGATCTTCAAGGCTGGCGATTTGAACCATTTGGCCGCGTCGATTGTCAAAGTGCTGGACGATCCTGTTCTCTATCAGACGCTCTCGGCACGCTCCGAGGAGGCCTGGACACGAATTCAACTGCCGGTCACCATGAGCGCTTTTGTCGCAGCCTGGCTGGAGGATACCGCCCCTGCGCGACAGTGGCTATCAAGCCACAGCTTGAACTCCGGGCACTATGATGCCGCAACTAAGAAAACTGTGTCGCGGATTTGAAACATCTCGCCTTGGATGAGCATCACTTGCTATTCTGCGGCGATTGACCCGTTTCGTCCATCTTCCAAATGTCTAGTTAGATGATATCGAACCCAAGCCTGCAGTTACTGAAGTATCGGCGTCATGCAAAACGTCTGTTTTCCGGTCCTGGGACGTTGGAAGCCGCAGCCTATCGGCGCGAAATGATTGCTCCGGAAGAGCAAGCGAGTTTCTCTCCATTGCTATGTCTCGAGGGGCAGATCGAGCGGATCACCGGCGCGCCCGGAGAATCGACGCTCGCGCAGGAGCTCGAGACTGCGACAAGGTTGAGCGGCGTCCATGCGCCAACCATTGCCTATCATTTGAAGGACGTCGCCCTTATTGACGGCTCCGTCTATTCCGGCACGATGCGCTTCTTCGTACGTCAGCTCAAATACGATGAGCAGATTGAGCCTGTCGAGATCGAGCAGGCAGCGCTCGTTTCATCCTACTACGGCGTGAAGTATTTCGGTCATTGGCTGCGTGACGATTGCACGCTGCGCCTGCTGGCCGACGATCTCGGTCTCCCTCCGATCTGCCTCCCGGGGCCGACGGGGCTTCACGTCGAGCACTACAAGGCGCTGTTCGACCAGAGCTGCGCGCCGACGTTCAGGGCGCGGATCAAACATCTTGTGATCTTCAGCGACTACCATCATAACCGTCTGCGTCGCGAGCGCTACGAACGCCTCCGCGCCGTGGTAAGAGCGCGCTTTCCGCACAAGGGCCGTCGCACGTTGGTTTATCTGAAGCGCGGCCGTGACGGAGCCCAGCGCTGGATCGAGAACGAAACAGAGATCATCGACGGTCTCACGCGCAACGGCTTTGTCGTTCTCGATACTGCGACGACACCGTTCGACGAGATGCTGGATACGCTGGTTGACGCGCAGATGGTTGTTTCGCTCGAGGGAAGCCATATTGCACATTGTGTCTATGCTATGCCGTCCAGTGGCGGTCTGTTGGTGCTGCAGCCTCCAGACCGGTTTTCGGCCAATCAACGGCAATGGACCGCGTGCCTCGGGATCAGGTCGGCCATGGTCGTGGGCATGCCGGGGCAGTTCGGAGGCTATCGGTTCGATACGAACGAGGTCCGACGGACGATCGATCTGCTTGATCGAGCGCTGGCTTGACCGCGCCTAGCTTTGATTGGGGTTCTGGCAATGACCAGCCGACCTGACCTAGGGGGTGACGACACCGCATTGAATCCGCCGCGCGGCGGCGCGACCCGACTCGCCTTCTTCATCCTTTGCCACAAGGCGCCGCGACAGGTTATTCGCCTCATCGAGCGCCTGCGCGAGGAGCGCAACGTCTTCGTGGTTCATGTCGACAAGCGTGCGGCGGCCGAAGTCTATCAGGAACTCCGGACCTTCTCCGAGCGGCTGCCCAGCCAGGTCTTTCTCTGCACCAATCGCCACCGCTGCTATTGGGGCCGCTTCGGCATCGTGGCGGCAACGCTGAGCTGCATGCGCGAGGCGGTCGCTCGGGATCTGGCTTTCGATCGGGCCTTCCTGCTGTCCGGCCAAGACTACCCGATCAAGTCTCAACGCCGGATCCGCGCGCAGCTCGATGCGCATCCCGAGGTCGAATTCATCGAATCCTTCGCCGCCGACGAGCCCAATCGGTGGACCCGGGCGAAAGGCGCTCACAACGCCCTCAACCGCGTGCTCTATTGGACGTTGTCGTTCCGCAGCCGGCACGTCCAGATCAAATGGCGGCGGCGCTTTCCGCTCGGGTTTCGGCCTCATGGCGGCTCGATGTGGTGGTGCCTGACCAGGGACTGTATCGTCTATATCGACGGCTTCGTCCGGCAGAACCCCGCCTATGTCCGCTATTTCAAGACGGTGTTCATTCCCGACGAATCGTTCTTCCAGAGCCTGCTGTCGAACTCGCCATTCCGCGACAGGATCATCAGCGATGATCTGCGCTATGCCGATTGGGAAAATCCCAATCCGCTCTATCCGCGCACGCTGGACATGGACGATGCCGAGCGCTTGCGGACCTCACCCAAGTTGTTCGCACGCAAATTCGACGAGCGCAGTCTCGCGCTGCTCGACCTGATCGACCGCGAGATCGCGGTCACCCCATGAGATCGTAATAGCCGAGTCGTCTCAGCCAGCTGCGCCGCGCCTTCAGCATGCGGAACTGCCAGGGATGCAGCACCTCGAAAGGCAGCAGCGGCGCGGGATCCGTGGCGGCCTCGTTGCGGTCGAGCAGGCCCATTTTCTGCGCGTCGACGAGCCACCACTTCGCCTCGCCGCCGGCGTGAAAGCATTTGATCCCGGAGAACCGCTCGCGCTGCAGGACCGATGCGCCGGGGACGCCGAAGCGCCGGAGCAGGCGCTTATATTGCGTGCGATGCCAGCAGACCCATTGACCGGGATCGAGATAGCCACCGCCGATCTTCATCGCGATGGCGGCCCAGACGATGGATTCGATGTGCATGTGGCGCGGCAGGCTGGGCGCCTCGAGCGTCTCGATCAGCCAGTTCAGCCAATCCAGATCAATCGGCTGCCGCCATTGCGCGACACCGATGTCAGTGTGATGCGCCAGGGGAACGCCGGCCGCGATCGCGGTCGTGACTACCTCGTCCGGCAGCAGGCATGATGGACGCTGCCACATCAACATCACACCGCGGTCGACGGTCGGCTCGAAGCTGAAACGATTAGGAAAATACAGATCGGGATCGAGCACGACCATCTCGTCACCGGGCGCGCTCAGCAGCAGGGGATCGGTGATCTTGCGCCAGCAGGGATGGCCATGGCGGAACCGCCGCAGCGCCGGACGGCGGCCGAACCGCTCCTCCTCCAGATCGGCGAGATCGGCCTCGCCATAAATCGCCGCCGCCCGCAATTGCGGCACGGGATCGGCGCGCAGGCCATCGAGCTCATCCTGGAGCTGACGCACATCGTCCGGCCCGTCGGTGATGAGCGTCAGCGTGAACGGCTCCACGGCGTTGCGCAGCAGGCTGCGTAGCGCCAACCGCGCATAGGGCAGCGACCGAGGCGACAGCACCATGAACAACCGGCGGGGGCGTGGCTCTCCAACACCGCCTATCGATTGCGCTGCTGCACGCATATCATTCGCAGCTGCATTCGGCAACACTCGCATGACACCTCGGAACGGCAACATCTTTCAAGCGCTTTTCAGATCACGCAAACTCACTAAGCGCAACTGGAATACGCCCGACGGCTTCTAAGAACCTAGTCAATTCCAGCCTGCGGACGTTGTGGTCTGCCACCGCGGCATCGATGAACGATAGTAACTCGTCCTCGCTCACCGAAAATGCTCCACGCCCTGCCGGATTGCCAACAAACATAGCTGCGAATAGCCCAAAAAGCGGTGCCAAATCTGCCAATACCGTCAATGTTCGGTCCGGCGGATTTAAGATGATCATATTCCCGTACGGCGCCATCATAAAAAGCGCGTGCGTGAGGTGCGATCCCTCAACACTGACGACCAGATTCGCTCCGCTCAAGACGGATCGAATATCCTCGAAAGAAGAGATCGAAATGTCCAAGATCGAGAATCCCTCCAACCGGAGTCTCTCCTTAATCTCCGCCTCGTTAGCAATAGTCCTTGGACTTCCCCAGTTTCCTCGACTTATAAAAACGCGCCGCTGCGATTCTTCGCAATCTAAAAAGCGACGTCGGATGGCTGCATATCTTCGGAACTTGCTCGCATTCTGTGCGAACTCGTCAATGACCCGAAGCCTTTCTATCCATGCTGTTCCGACCCTTTCTGGTGCTTCGACATCTGCGATCCTCCGATACGCAGGCTCGTCTCTATGATCCGGTCGCATATGTGAAACGATGGGGCCCATTCGGCTCGCCATCATCTGAAGTGGAAACTCGTCAACGAGCCAGTGACCAAACCATGTTGACCCTGCCACTCCAGACCCCAACGTCGCCGCGGCGAACTCATGGTGAGGAGAGAGCGGCAGCACACTCAGCCTTCTGGCAAACATGCGTCGTTCTAGTCCGGAACGAAGCTCGATCCGCGCCCGCGAGCCAATATACATAGAGCCATCGACCAAGAATGCGTCACGAAATTCGTGCAAAACGAGTGGACGCAACTCTAGTTCACGTTGAGTCGTTAGCTCGTTTCGGAGCCGCTGCGCGGTGTGCCATGGACCATCGGAAATACGCTTGACGTGTTCTTCGCGAAAGAATGGTCTGACGGCCTGCAATCTCTCTCCCTGGCAAATCTGAATTGATCTGCTAGCGAGGGCCGCCAGCGGCGGGCTGCGGGCCATGCCACGCTCTCTTGATATAGTACCGAAAAGATGCGGCTGTCGCTCTCGACAAAAGGCTGGCACCCACAATGAACACCTCCGCCAAAAATTGAATTTATCGCATTCTGCCGCAACAGCGGTTGACACTTGCACTCAGAAGGCCTGCTCGAACGCAAGCACAATGGATCGTTTTACATTCTGCACGGCGTTAGAAGACGGCACTCAAACTACCCGAGGGCCGCTCCGCTCAATAGCGGGTCCAACCATAGTCCACCGCACAACCTCGGATCCCCCACAACGTCGGACGACCAAGATTCATAGTGTCCCAACCATACATTTAGCAAAAGGTCGAACGCTGCTCAAATAGTCTTAAACGGTGGACTCCATCCAAAACACGCGAACGCGCTGCAATTTGCAGAACTCACTGTCCCTCGTGTATACCGTCCTCAACGCTAGCGCTGACACCAGATCGTCCAATTGCCCCGCCGGGCGGCAACCACAGATGACCATAACCTTCACCATCATAACCCCGACATTCAATCGTCCGACCCTTCTCAGCCGTCACCTTAGTCGCACGGTTCGGCAGGCTTACGAAGGTTGGCGGCTGCTCGTCGTCCACGACGGACCCAACGCGGAGATACGGTCGCTCGTCCATCGATATACGACCCGCGACGGTCGAGTTTCTTATCTAGAAACGAGCTCGCGAGCCAACGACTGCGGCGCAACCCCTCGACTCGCCGGCCTGACGTACCTCGCCAACAGCGGGATCGAATCTGACTACGTCGTGTTTTGGGACGACGATAATGCCTACAAGAAGGATGCACTTGGCCAGATCGCAAGAGAGATCGAAAAGGCCAATATGCCGGAACTGCTGATTGTCGGCGTTCGACGACACTCGACAATTATCCCTCCAAAGGGGGCATCAATTCATTCGCTACAAGTTGGCGAACTGGACACGTCGGGCCTCATATTTCGCCCGCAACTCGCCCAGAGAGTTTATGCGCAGATGCTCGAACAGAGCAAACGGGAAGACATTCTGCGCTTCAATGATTTTCTCTCCTACAAATACGCCAGAGATGCTCTGCCGTCCAACAAGATAAGGGGAGCTACCGACACAGTCATATGCAATTACGACGGCCTTCGGTGGGCGCCATACTTGAGATCGCTGCTAGGGCTTCCGCCAATCGGCATCGCGGGCCGCCTTCGACTGGGACGATAGACGCTGCAGAAAAACGCAAGCATCTTCACCGGTCGAGAAAACCGCGACTTGCAAGAAACGACCGAAACTGCCTGGCCACTCCAGCCTCTGTACAATTCGCCGCCGCGAACAATCGACCCTGCTCGCCGAGCTTCTCGCACAACGCACCGTCAACCCAGAGGCGCCTAATTGCGTCCGCAAGCTCGTCGACAGCACCGGCCTTGACGCTGATCGCATTCTTTTCGTTTTGGACGTAATCGGACACCCCAGGCGAGCTTGTTGCAATGATCGCCTTTCCGAGGTGCATAGCCGCGACAAGTGTAATATGACCGCACGGCACCTCACCCGGGTTCAGTGGAAGAACCATAAAGCGGGCTAGCCGCAAGATCTCCATCGCTTCACCGAAGCCAATGTCGACGCGAGCAAACACGTTCGCGGGCAGCTTCAGGCCATCGAGATTTTCCGGCCTAACAACCAAGACAAACTTGATGTCCGGTAGAACATTCGCGGCCTCCACCAGAGCTTGATAGTCACGACCATTTCCGCCGATTGCAGCAACATATCCATAATCTTCCGCAGGAATAGTCGCAGGAGTTGTCGCGGGGGGCGCCATCCCCCAATGAACAAAATCAAAACGCTCGATCGGAATATCGAAAGCTTCCGAATAGATCTCTCTCTCGACGTTGGAAAACACGACAAACCCGTCGACTCGCGCCAACAGTGTTCGGAAAACAACTCGCTTCAGACCTCGCGGAACACTCGCAAAATTGAAACTATGCGCTAGAACTATAGATCTCGATCTCAACAGCCAGGAGAACAACGCACACCACGCAGCCAAAGCCGGACCGTGCGTCACCAATACATCCGCCTTGACCCGTTTTGCTTTCATCACGCCATCGAGAGCTCCCAATACCCGACTGAGGTTCACTGCTCTGACGTAGCTATCGATCCTTCTTCGTCGACATATGGCAAACACAAACTTCGGCCCGACGCCGGGAAAATGCGATGCGATCCACGTCCAACTCGGATCGGTCATCTCGGCGCAGCAAACAACAGTCGTATTGGACATGGCGGCCCCTCTCCGCTTGAAGCTTGCGATCACCGCACGATCGACAACAACCCAAGAACAAGCTGACCGGCCAGCCACCCGCACGGCCAAATGGCGAGGGAACCTATCTCGACAACAAGATTGTTCAAGCCGTGCTTGCGATTGAACCAGAAGATCAGCGGTAGAGTTGGAGCCAGATATGTGGCGAGCCCAATCAATGCGCCCTTCACATCGAACACGAAATACATGACAGGAACCAGCGTGAAGAGCGAGATCACTCGCACTGCGTTGAGGGCAGCGATATAGTTTGGCTTTCCGAGCGCTACGTACGCATTCTGAGCGAGTCCAAAGCGAGAGAATAGCAGACTGAATGAGAGGATTTGAAGCATCTCGCCCGCAGGCAGATAGCGCGGGTCGTAGAGAACAGAAACAATCTTTTCGCCTGTCGCGAACAGAAAGCCCGCCGCAGCAACATAGACGGCATCTGCCCCCCAACGCATTTGCAGGTAGCGCTTGGAGAAGTGTTGAGGCCGTTCGCGTGCGATCTCTCCGAGAGCGGGAAGCGATACATTTGAAAAGAAGCGACCGGCGATGCCGTCCACCATAGAACTCAGACCCGACGCAATCGAATAGAACCCCAAGGTCGTTGCCGTAATCCATGCGCCGAGCATCAGCCTGTCGCCATTCATCGCGAGCACACCGATGATCGACGAGATGAAGACCCATCTGCCGAATCGCAGAATTTCCGCTAGCGCGTCGCGATTCCAACAGAACCGATCCCGATGCCCGGTGAGCCAGACATGGGTCAGCACCGTGTAAACGACAGAACCGACCAGGCCGTTGATGATGAATGACCAGACAGAATGGGTAAGCCAGCCGACACCGATCGCGATGGCATAGCTTACGACCATCTGGATCAATTCGATCAGAGTAATCCGACTGAGATCAAGGTTTCGGCCCAGAAGGTGCAGCTTCATCGAATGCAGGCCGAGGATCACCGAGGAGAACGACCCAACGGCGATGATCGCCGGCAGCAACGGATCACTATAGACGCTGTCCGGTGGCATCAGCCCCATCAAGCGTGCGGAGTAAAGGCCGGCAGCGACCGCCATGCAGGCGATCCAGATCCATAGCCCCCTTAAGACCTGGACCGTCCAAGCTGTGTTGACAAAAACCTCGTTCTGGCCGCGACTACTCTGTATGATCGACTGTCGAATACCGAGGTCACTGAACAATCCAACGAGAACATTGATCGTGGTTGCGATCGCCATGATGCCGAATGCGTCTGGAGCAAGCAGACGAGCCATGATGAGGTTACCGAACAACCTCATGACGAGCGCGGCACCATACCCGAATAGCGTCCAGCTTCCTGCGCGAAGCACGCGGGCCTTCAAGGACTGCGGGTGGCCCGCTGCTAGAAACGCCATTATTTACCTTCCGGCAGGCCGGTTATCGGGGAAGTCGAGGCGCGAACGAGATCCGTCCTCCTGAAGCCTGCCTGCATAGCATGTTACTGCCCTCCATCAAGCACTTGCCGGCAACAGGCGGGAGCAAATCCCTACTCTAGCGCCGCCAAAATCACGCACGATGATGCATCTTTCTCGAGCTGACTTTGCAAAACCGAGAACTTTGCCCTAGGATGACGAGAATATCAAAAGTGTAAAACATCGGGGTGTTCTACCGGCTGTGAAGCTTTACCAACCTGAATCGCTCATTAAATCTATTGGCCGCAGAATGCTGCAAAGGCTGTTTCCGCACGCGAACGTAATTGGATCGGCCGTCACTGAAGATGACTCCCGCAGCATCTTCTCCGAAATATATCGAAGGAAGCTCTGGGGTGGCCGTCTTTCGACTGGTCCTTACTCCGGCAGCGGAAGTCGCAATCCTCGCGTGGTCGATCCCTATACTCAAGCCGTGAGCGCATTCCTGTGCGAGCTAGGCAGCCCCTCGGTCGTTGACGTCGGCTGCGGCGACTTTCACGTCGGCAGTCAGCTTGTGGATTGCGCTGGACGATACATCGGTTGCGATGTGGTCGACTTTGTCATCGCTCAGAACCGACGCAAGCATCCCAACGTTGAATTCCTCGTGCGTGATGCCGTCACCGACGAGTTGCCGCCGGGCGATGTCGTGCTGATCAGGCAGGTCCTTCAGCATCTCAGCAACCGTCAAGTCTCGCAGATCCTACCCAAGTTATGTAACTATCGTTTCGCGGTCGTGACCGAGCATATCCCCGGCTTTAGAGATTTCGTGCCTAACCTTGACAAGGCAGCCGGGCCGGATCATCGCGTCAACTTCGGATCTGGCCTCGTCTTGACGGAGCCGCCCTTCAATCTGAAGGCCGACAACATTCGCGTGCTCTGCGATGTCGAAGAGTTCGGCGGACGGATCCGAACGACGCTTTACGACCGACCGTGGCTATGATCCGCACGGCCATGGCGCGTGTGGTGCCGGCATAACGCGGCGTCAAGTTCCGCTGTTGAACTCATGGATGGCGTCATAGCTCGAATAATGCTCGGCACCATAGCCGCGCGGGAACAGCCCCCATTGTGACCTCTCGTAGCCGTATTGCGCCCCTGCCGCCTCGCGGCCGGGATGTGCAGCCACCACGTCGGCAAATCCTTGTTTGTACAGGGCCTTGTATTGCGGACTGAATTTGTAGCGATAGACCATATCAACGATCTGCGACGCCATTTCAGTTGCGTCGTCCCGGCCACTCACCGTGTATATCGAGACGCTCCAGCCGAGCGATTTAATCCTTGCCGCGAGGCCCGGAACGTCAGTGAGAGGATCATTGGTGCCGTTGTTGATATTGCCGACACCGAATTGCGGACCGCCTTCATAGTGAAAGACAGCCATCTTGCGCGATCGGCCAGCATCGAATGACGCTGCAATCTGCTCAATTTGCGGATAGACCTTCGTCTTGTAGTGCTCGAAGGTGATACCACCGGCGCCCGGCGTGCTTCGTTTGACCACTCCATAGATCTGGGCCGATAACGCCGTATAGGCCGCCCCGACATTGCCAGTGGCGTGGTCTTTTGCGGCCTGTAACAACGGCGCGTTTTCGGAAGCCGCCCCCTTGATGTAGTTCACATCACCCGCAAGCCAGGGCGATCCCCAATATGGCGCAACGCCGATGGCATCACAAATATCGATCGGCCGGTTTGGCGCCGCGTTGTAGGACGGAGCGGGGCCGCCCCCCAGTCCGCCATGTGCGGCATAGATCCGGTTCGCTGCCGCATCGAGACTGCCACCTTTGAACTGGAACATGTTGGTGTTGCCGAGATCCCAGGTCGCCGACTGATTGAAGAGATAGAGCTGGGCGCGGGGTCGCTTTACGCTCCAGGCAGCGATAGTGAGATCGCCATACTGCTTCGTCCGCAACGCGGTGATGCTGTAGTTCGGATTGTTGCTCCCGGATGCGAACCCCAGACAGAAGCCCTTTGACATCGCCCTCCCCCAGGGCGATTGGCCGAAGTTCCACATTTCGTTGCCGACCTCGGTGCCAAACTTCACCTCTGGCTTGAGATTGTCCCGGAAGTAACTGGTGACGTCGGTGATGAACTGCGCATTGGTGTTGATCGGCCAATTGATCCAACAGCCGGCGCCGGTGGCATTACACAACTCCACCATGTATTCGAAGGGAATGGATTGAAGCAGGCCACCAGGGCGCCAGATCCAGCCGTCGAGCAGATAGCTGTAGATGAAGGTTCCCGTGGCGCCTCCCTCGCCGAAGGTCGCCGACACCGCACCGGTGCTCCGCAGCGACAGCGACAAGCCCTCGCCGACCCAGGTGTCGGCCTGCTGGATGTCCAACGTGTTGGGCGGCAGACCGTGCGGAAAAGCGGAGATTCCGGCCTGCTTCAAAACGGCGTCGCTGTTGATCGCCTGGTGGAGGCTCGTGCACAAAGCCTGGAGCGTCTTGTCGGAGCCGATCCTGAGCTCGTACGATAGGGTATATGCGCCACCTGGCAAATCGGCTCGGCTGAAAGTCAACGACAGGATTTCGGCATTTGAAACATTTCCGCCGAAGCGCATGCGAATTCTGTTCTGGCCCGCCGCGAGACCGTAAGGGTCGAATCTGCCGATGCGGCAGAACGTACCAGTCGGACCCGACACATAGTCGATCGAAACACCTCCCGCTTGCGGCGTGATCGGAAAAAAACTCAGATCTCCAGAATTCCAGACGCTAACTTTCCCCTTGAGGACGGCGTCAGAGCTGAAGAGATCCATCAGATTTGCTCTGAGCCCTATGAAAGTCGTGTCCGAATAGCGCTTGCCCGATCCGACGACATACGCAGCATCATATGGAGTTCCGCCATTGAGCCAGGGAGCGGAGAAGCGAAAGACTAGTTTGCTACCAGACGAAGGAACGGCACCGGAAAACCGCAATATCCGGCACTGCGCGCCGAACGCATAAATGTACTTCGGGCCTCGGCCGTCGACATTCAACGTCGGATTGATCCCTGTGTTGGGCAAGTCGAGAGTCCCTTGAACGACCTCGTTATCACGGTATCGTCCAGCAGATGGTCCCGTCCGGCTGCCACACATGTAGGCATCATCGGTCCCCCGCTTGATGCTGCCGACCCAATATTCAGGTACGAACCTCCCTACAGACCCAGGATAGAACAAGCTCGTAGCCGGGACGCGTTGCGCGAACTCGTTCTCGTAGCTGGCTTGTACCCCCATGAGGTCCATGAACCGCAGCCAGGATGGCCGGAGATGACGCATCTGCTGTACCAGGACCGGATCCACAAGCGCCCCGGAATCGACCAGGGTCTCGTTCTCGGCCTTGCAGAACACGAGATTGCTGAATCCCGAAAACGTGCCCTGGGCCAGGACGTAGACGGCGATGTTGGTCGCCTGCCAGATCGCTTCACCGCCCGGTCCGCGATAGGGATCGTTCGGATCCCAGGCCGCCGGCTCCCCCGTGAGCGCATTGGCGACTAGATCCAAGCTATTTGGCTCGATCCGCACGCATTTCCAGATGCCGGCCGCGGCGGCTTGGCCGCGCCCAGCCAGCGCCTGGACCTTGATCACGGGGCTCGCCGAATTTGCAAAGCCGGGCTTGAACGTCAGGCGCACGCGCCGGCCGCCGGCGCCGTTCTCGACCGGCGACGGCGACATGTTGAGAATGTTCGCTCCGAAGGTCAGGACGACCCTTGGATTGGTCTTGTCAAGGATCGTCGTGTTGTAGTTCGTCTCGCCCGTATTACCGCTAACACCAACGATGTTCTGGCCGCCACTGCGGATCAGTGCGCCAGGCGAAAACTGCATCGAACCGCGTCCACGAAATTTCCAGACGAAATCGCCGAAATACCCCTCGGGCATCGAAGGGTTGGCTGCCAGGCTGCGTGCGGGCGTTCGCAATGGGTAGCCATTCGCGTCCTGGTTCCCCGGGTCAGGAGAGAAGCTGAATCCTTTGGCTAGGTTCGCGTAGCCGGCGACAGCATTGATGACGATCCGTCCAGAGTCCGCATTCGCGGCTGATGCCGCGGACGGAAGGAATTCGGTCAATGCGAGGGCACCAGCCCCCGACAGCAACTGACGACGGTCAAGCATCGCTATTAATCCTTTATCAAAAATCGATCACACCCAATCTGATTTGCTAACCTCGTCAACCGACGGGACGGTTGCGGGGCCGTGCGGGCATGTGGCGGACCCGATCACGATTGCGATTTGGCACGTCAGGAAAGACGACCTGTCCACTCACCTCTGCCATCACAGGCAACTCAACAGGCGGCGCCGCTTGCGGCTTCCGCTGTCGCACCTTGGCCGCACAGGCCTCCGAGGCTCCGAGCAACGTTCCAATTATTAGCCAAGACCAAGGACTGAGCGTCGAGTTCGGCAGCAGTTCGACGACGTTGACCGCGGTCAGCAGAGCCAGACCGGCCAGCAGCACTGCATCTCGAAATGAGTCGGCCCTGCGCAGCGCACGCAAGGCAAAGAAGACCGGCGCGCCGAGCAGCCCGAACTCGGCGATGAAGCCGATCAGACCAAACTGCCCCAGCGTGATGATCCAGCGGCCATCGGTGACGCTGGCGTCACCTGCGAGTCCTTCCCACGTCTCGAGGTGGATTCGGTTTCGCCCGAACCGTCCCCACCCGAAGACAAGTCGATCCGCTGCATGCTGAAGCAACTGCTCTTCCTGGTCGAACCGGAATTTCAGCGAAAAGGCGCGATCCTGATTGATGCTTGACGCTACGTCGAACAGCATATTGGTCGGGAACACGCCCGCAATCCGCATCGCCGGATAGGTCAGGGCCAGCGCGACCAGGATGACGGCGACCTTGGCCTGCAGGCGCGGCTGTGTCCATCGCACCAGGGGAACCAGCACGGCGCCATACACAAGGGCGGCGCCGGATTTGCAAAGCACCAGGACGAAGCCGAGATAGAAGGTGATGGCGCCCGCCGGCGCGGAGCGCACCACCACCACCTTGGCCCGCCACAGCACGGCCGCCGCGACCGTCACTGACATCGCGAAGAAGCCAGCGATCAGGCCGTGGCCCATGAACACCATCGGCCGGAAGCTGCCGCCGTCGCGTATCTGCTGGATGAAGTCGCTCGGATAGTAGCCGTAAAACCAGAAATGGAGCTGCGGGCTCATGCGGATCTCGAACAGCAGCAGCAGCGAATAGCCGAGGCCCGCAATGACCAGCGCCACAAACACCGCCTGCACATCCTCCATTCGCCGCAGGAACTCCCGCCCGATCAGGAATGGGATCAGGGCGATGAACTGAGCCAAGGCGGCGGAGAAGCCGTCATACAGGCCGACGCCGGGAATGACCGAGCGGCCGACATAGATCGGATCGTTGTTCAGCAGCGACGTCACCACCGGGCTGAACAAGAAGACAAGCATCAAGACCTCAACCAGGCCGAAGCTCCGCCACAGCCTGACGGCGCGGTTCGTGGCCAACATGCAGCCGGCGAGCGCGCATAGGCTCGGAATCGAGAACTTGTCGAATTGCGGGAGCATCGGGATCTTGAAGAAGGTCCCGACTGGAAGCAGAAGCTCCGCTCCCAGCATCGTCCACAACGTCGCCTGCACCGGCGGCCGCGTGGCATAGAGCACGATGGCGACGACCGGCCAGATCAGCAGCGTGACATAGGCGAATGAATTCGGCATCGCGACGTTCGCCTGGCCCCAAGGATAACGAAGATCCGGCGGTACTTATGACGTCAGCTCCGACGGCAGGCCCGGATCGCCGGACCTATTTGCGCTGGCAGGACTGCTGGCAGAACTGAGCCTGGTTGTCGCAAGCGCTGAGGCAGGGGCCGCTATAGGAGGTCGGGCAAACACGCTTGCAGGCATCGGTCTGGCTGGCGCAATTGATGAGACAGGCATTCCCGCTCTCGGCCAAGCGCCAGGGACTCTTCACAGCCGCGCCGGCTGCGGTCGTCACCACGGCTGCAACCAGCGCCGCTGCGAGACCGATTGCTCTCAACCTCATGTCATCCTCCGACCGAACCAAGCCACTCAATACCGCATCTTGGGCGGGGCTGGCTACCCGTTCTGCGAGAGCTCCACATCCCATGCTCCGCGCGCGAACTGAGGCTGCCGAGCCTCAGTGGAACGCCACATCAGCACCACCCGAAATGGAGAAAATCCGCAAAAACGACTTTCAGCGGTAAAAACCAATGCGACGCAGGAGTTCCGACCGCGTTTGTTGCAGGTTATTCTTGTTGAATGCGGCTATTCCGATCCGGAGCGCTTTCATATAGCAGTTGTCGCCTTGCTTCATTCAGACTGCGGTGTCTTTTGGTCGTTCCGGTCCGTTTCGTTCCCTATGTCAACTACCTCCAGCGCAGCCTTTTCGGCGGCATCAGGCTGGATCAAGCTGCCCATCGCCGGGACGTCCTGTGCTCGGGAGAGACAATTCGGGCGAGACCCGCCATCGTGCTCCCGGGACAGGCCGATGCCGTCACAGGCACCTCCGACGGCACGACAGTCGCCCTTGAGCTCGCCGCCGCCGTTGCGGACAGTCTTAAGACGAGCCCCACCATCGCGTATCGCATCGCGGACACCGTCCTCGTCGATGGCTCCGTCTATCGCGGGAGCTTCAAGGCCTTCATCGCGGCACGCCCGCATTTCCACGACCGCGAGGTTCGGCGAGTGGCACGAGCTGGCCTCGCTTCGTCTCATCTTGCCGGGCGGTATTTCGGCCATTGGCTGGCCGACGATAGTCTCCAATACGAGCTCGCCCAGGAGCTCGGCGAGCCGCTCTGCTTTCCGCTGCCCATCTATTCGGAGCACCGCGATTTCTACGCGGCGCATCTGCGCCAAGCCTATTCGCTCACCAGCCGCGCCGTGGTGAAAGACCTCACGCTCTATCAGGATTTCTACTGGGGGATTCATCAGAATAGCCTTCGGCGATCACTGACACGCTCGCTGAGGCAGCGGGCGCGGAACAACACACCCTCCAAACGAGATCTCTTGATCTACCTCAAGCGCGGCAAAACCGGCAGACGCCGTCTGATCCACAATGAGGACGAGATCGTCGCAAGACTGACGCAGAACGGCTTTGTCGTGATCGACCTGGAGATGATGAGCCTCCCGCAGATCCATGCGGCTCTGTCACGGGCAAAGATCGTGGTTTCGATCGAGGGAAGTCACGTCAGTCACGGCATCTTCTCGATGCCCGAAGACAGCGGCCTGTTGCTGCTGCAGCCCCCCGACCGCTTCCTGGCCTTTCACCGCGGCTGGACCGAAGCCGCAGGCGTCTGGTTTGGTTTCGTCGTGGGAAAAACGGCGGAGGGCGGGTATCTGTTTTCACCCTCGGATATCATGCGGACGCTCGATCTCATGCTTGGTCGCATTGAAACCCGCGTCCCGTAACGACCCGGGCAAAACCGTGTTAATATCGGAAGTCCGAGGTCTCTTGTCGAAACGGCGGTTTCGCAGGATATTCGTCAACCAAACGCTCGGGCAGCGCTGCCGCGTCAACCGGACGGGCAGGTCAGACCGGAATGGGACGGCTATTCCGGCCGTGGCGACGAAAAGATCGCACAGGAGACGCAGATGGGGTTTCGCTTCACAGAGTCTTTGGTGCTTTCGGCCGCGGCTGTGGCGCTTTTCGTCACAGCAGGTCCGGCGGATGCGCGGCATCGGCGGATAGTCGCAATTGCCCATGAGCCGGGCGTCTGCAACGTGGCTCCGAGGCCACTGCCCTTTATCTATCCCGCGCCAGACTGGCGGCCTTTCTTCCACAAGCACTATTACAGGTTCGATCCGACGCCGACCTGCGTCTGGTCGGAGGCCCCCGTGGTGCCGGTGGCACAGACCATCATTTCCGTTCGCTATTGAACGTCATGCGCCGACCTGACGGCCTAGGCCCGTCTGGTCCAACCTATGATCGGCACGGCCGCCGGCGGCCACCGAAATCCCGGTAACTCTCGGTCTTCGGGTCATAGCTTCGGAACGATGTGCAGCCCACGGGATCGCCGGGACTGGAACGCGAAACTTTTGGCTCGGTGCGCTTCTCGCCGGATGGATCTTTCTCCTGCGCAAGCGGCTGGGGCTGTCCTGAAGCGCCGTCATTCGTCCTGCTTTCGCCTCCTCCGGAGGCCTGTGGCCGCGCTTGGGCGGCCACAGTCCCCGTTGTCTTTACGGCATCCGCCGCGCCTTCGGCAGACCCGTCGTGGGCAGCGGGAGCCCTCCCCGCCTCGGTTGCGGCGGATGTCTGCTCTTTCTTTCCGCGATGAAGGTCGATGAGATCCTTACAGGCGAAGGGAAAGACGACATCGCCCGCCGCGGTGATCCCGATTGGCATACACCCTCCCGGCGGCGGCTGGTCGGGCGCGGTCTCCACTGCACCAGCCGTTGATTTGATCACGCCGGTCGTCTGAGCCGCCGCAGCGCCCGAGACCAGCAGGAGCAGCTGACATGATAATCCGACGAAAATCTGCCTGTTGAAAGACAAGTCAGTGCCCCACACGATACTTTTGAGCCGGAAGTCGACCAAATCGACAGCATCGAAAACACGGTATTTGTGGCGAAACTATCGCGGCAGGCCGATTTTGAAAGCTGCCGGGCATAAGCGGCGTAGAAGCTTTTTTTCACGGCTATTGCGTTTCCTGCAAGCTCATTTTCGTCTGCGACTGCTTCGCGGACTCTTGCAGCGTGGCGCATGACGCCGATGTCCCTTGGTCTGCGAAGGCGTGGTCAGGGCTGCATTGCTCCGGCGGCTTTTTGGCCACCTTCCGGGCCGCCCACGCACCGTATCGCCCGCCGCATCATGGGCTCTCCGTATTTCGCGATCAACCAGGACGCCAGCGCACCACAAGCAATCGGCACGACTGGCAAAAGAACCGAAGGCAGAAACGGAGCGTGAAACGCCAAGGATGGAAGCAGAGCTCGGATGAACGGATAATGGATCAGGTACCACGGATAGCTAATGAAGCCGAAGAACAGTAGTAACCGTGACGACAGAACTCTCTGCCAGATCGGCATGCAGACCGCCGCCGCGAACAATAGGACGACCAAGCAGAGACCCACTCTCTCTGCAACCGCAAATCGCACCGTTACTGCGGAGATCATTCCTACGCCCAATGCGAGAACAAGTACAATTCGCCGCCTGTCTCTGTAGAAGATGTAGAACAGCGCACCGGCTGTAAACCAACCGAAATGGATGAAGCCGATCCAATCGGCAGCGGCCGCAACTCGACTGGGAAGAGAGTTAAGATCCAAACCAAACACTAATCGCAGGGCCAGCGAGCAGACGAATATCGAAAAGATGAAAAATAAAGCGATCGCTCGCCCCCCAGCGAAGTACGCCATGGCGAAGATAACGTAGAATACGACCTCAACGTACAATGACCAGAACGATCCTTCCATCCCATCAATACTGAGGCCCGTCAGCGCGTGGATGAGAGCCGGGTTGAGGAACGTCAGGCCCGGAACAAGGTTGATCCACGTTTTTGGGGTGTTCGGCCCAGCACCAACGAAACTCTCAAATCCCAAGATCAGCAATGAGCCGATCAACATCGCAGGAAATAGCCGCAGCCAGCGCCGCACTAGAAACGAAATGAGATCCTTGCACGTCTCTAGGCTCATCAAGATGACGAAGCCAGAGATCAAGAAAAACAGCTGGACGCCCTGCCAGCCTAATCGGATTGGAATGACTTCATACTTGGCCCCGAACGGCAAGGCATCCGGGAAGGCCACGTAGCCGTGAAACACCACGACCGCCAGAATCGCTATGCCTCGCAACCCGTCAAGATACTCGATTCTCCTGCGCTCCACCCTCATACCCTCGCCATTCTGAAATGAAGACAGGCTCAAGAAAACGATCGATCAAAAACAATAGCAGGGAGTTTCCCTAACCGTGCGCGCCAAGCTCCATCCGCAGCACGCTCCAGGGCATCGGCGCAATCGGGGCGGACTCGTCGCGCGAGCCGCTTCAGAACGAATCCGCCCCCGCACCTCGCGTCGGAGACGATGAAGCCACGAGAGGCCGGCGACGGGCCCGTCCATTGGCCCATCGAAGGAATTTCGATTCGAACATGGACGATATCAGAACTGCGACGATGACGCTGAATGCAATCCCGAGCGTTGCAACCCAATACCATTCCAGCTGCGGAGCGGTACGCTTGAGGATGCCATGGACAATGAGAAATGAAGGGATGTGGCAGAGATAAAGTGAATAGGAGATCTGACCCAGCCATATCGATAGTGGTGGCCCGCCCTTCAACAAGCTCGCCAAGTTGAGACGACTTACAAGAATTGCGATGCACATGCCCATTCCAAAATACAGATTTCTTGAATTCGTGATCACATCGAGCGGCAGTTCACCTCCGTAGGAAAGAAGCCGGGATGATATGATTGCCGCAAGCCAGACAACGGCGAGAAGAATCCCGATCCGCAAGCTGTATATCGCGATCGAGAAAACGGCATAAAATAGCAGTTCGTGCCGTAAGGACCAAGCTGGATTGATCAGCAGATTTGAACTTGGTAGCAAAAGATAGTTTGTCAGCAGGTACATTGGTGTGAGATGCAAGACATGTGATGGGTTCCCGAGGAACTGCCGGATCAGCAGCGCACCGGTGAGGATCAGCCAATAAGTGGGGACAATCCGATAGAAGCGACGCCTCAAGAAGACGAGCGGCTTGCCGGATCCGAGTTCGTGTCCATTGACGTGGTAGATGATGAACCCACTTAGGACAAAGAAGAAGTCCACCGCCCAAGAGCCCCAGGGCCAAACAAAATGGATATAGTCCGGCGTTTCGATCAAGTACCAGTGGACATGACAAATCACGACGGCAAACGCCGCAATACCGCGCCCAAACTCCAATAACTTTAGTTTCCCGCCCACGTCAGAAGGCTACACCTCCGACCAGCTGGGCCTCCAGCCCAAAAAAGCGCTTGACAAATTGATTTCCATCACTGGCAGATCTTTGGGCTTTTCATTGCCCCCCGGCTTCTCCCCGTCGAGGAGATTTAGCAGCGCATGACTTTTGGTAACAACGTTCCAGTTCTCCAGCCTTGACGTCCCGAAGCCAAACAGCTCAAGGCAGCAGAGGACAAGAATGCCAGGCCGGGGAGGCTCCTGGCTGAACAGATGCTCAACGCGGCGGCGCATCTGGAAGCCAAGCTGGGCTGTCGGAACGGCCAGCTCGCTCAATCGTCGGGCGGATCGGACGATCTGCGCTACCGCGGTCCTGGGTGCCGATCCAGAGCAAGCGAGGCCGCATGCGCCTTAGTTGCTTGACCTGGTGCCCGATCAGTTCGCATGCCGGTGATGCCGCCGCACCCCGAACGTCGTTGACCGCTTCGCGCGGGAGTGTCTGGGCGCGATGGCCGACAGCTTGACTTCGGGACGGCGCGGGGCGCGCAACTTAGAGTCAGCTGAAGCTGCAGTGAGGCAACAGGACTCTATCGTCGCGGACAGGAATCGAACTCACCAGCAACGCGATGCCGGCTTGTCGCAACGACAGCGCGATCGGCTGGCACTTCACTGCTCCGGTCGAGCTGCCCCCCAGAACGCCTTCGTCGGGCGCAAGAAACAGAACAAGACGTACAAATTATCGAGGAGACCGACAAACAGTCAGCTCATCACAATGAGTGATAAAGTATCCTCTCCCCTCGATTGCGGAATAGAACACGTCTTTAGCAACATCTCCATGGAGCTCGATCACGAGATTGTCCACACGATCTATCCAATCTTCGGAACCTGAGCCAAACAATTCGATCTCCGACCCTTCGATGTCGACCTTAAGAAGGGAGATGCGATCGTGGCCACTATGCCCTAGAATCTCCAGAAGAGTGACAACTTCGACACTTTCAGACTGTTCGCTGCGCGCTATCCTTCTAGCCCACTCAGATCCTCGCCGCATTGAACTGCCCTCGATAGCCACCCCCTCTTTGCGTGGCCATACGGCCGCTTGGACGGCCTTATACCGACCGCTATATGGCCGAAGGTTACGCCGAAGAATCTCGAAGTTAGCCGGATCAGGTTCAACTGCTATGACATAGGATTTAGGAAAATGGGACAGAAAATTGGCAGATGAATAACCAACGTTTGCACCCAGATCGACTATCAGGGACGGATTAGTTAGATTGTCCAAGCATCTATATTCGCGCTGAACGAAGATCTGATTAAAAACCCAAAGATCGCTCGTACCACGACGAGCAAAAAGCGGATGGCTAGAACACTTAGAAGTAAGTTTTCAGGACTTCAGAACTGAGCTTTTTTTTTGAACAAACAAGTTTATGGCTGAAAGCATTCCGAGGTTTCTGACTGCAGACTTGTATGAGTCAAATCGCGCCATGTTATATCACCATCTGAATAGAGGGCAGGCTATCCTACGATCGCACTCAGACCAACGGTGGCAGCACCGCATAACCTACTTGGAAACGACAACCAGACAACACCCTACCGAAGCTTGATCGTTGGATTGTCCTGTAGCTTAGAGACGGCGATAAAATCGCGAGTTTCTTGAGACGGCGCACACAACCACAGTAGCAATAAACCACCATCTCAATGACGCTCGCCGGTATATCAATACCCAAAGACCCCGGCAAACGTTCGTCTTGATCGAGATCAGGGAGACCCTTCCATCTGACGAAAGGTTGGAGAGGTCTTCGACGACGAGCGGTTGGTCGCCATCGATGAGCATATTACTATTCTGAGCCGCTTCTGGCGGCAGCTTGTCCACTTGTTGATAGGTCGCATCGGCCCGTACCCATCCCTCGTCCTGAATTTGTCGCAGCTCCCCTTCTTTCATCAGAGAGGAGGCTCCCTTTTTTGGTGTAGCGAATGGCGGCCCGCCAAGCGAGCCCGGGTGGGTCACAAATACGTTCCTAATGCTGGCGGTGATCCCGCGACGATCGAGAGCCTCGCGACCTTCGGCTCACAACGGCGTCTTAGCGCGAAATAATAGTCCCGCCTCGTCGCAAAGACTCACGCTTCTCTCATCCGCCCAATCGGCGTGCCTCACCGATATGACGGGAGTGCCAGCCTTGTATGGAAGAATGGATTTGCCGCAGTTTCGCTAAGGCGCGGCGCCCTCGAATTCAGAGGTGCGCAATCTGGTCAGAGGCACAGACTAAGCAAAGAGATTGCAAGGACACCTACGATGACTGCGTCGGAAAGCTAAGGCGGCTTTCCGACGCTCAGGAAGGACAAATCTGACTCCTACTTCCCCATGCTTCCTGCCTGGTTCGTGCCCGGGCCGACATTGCCCTGGCTCGACGAGGTGGAATCACGGCCGGACTTCATGTTGGTGCTGCCGGGCCGCATGTTGGCGCCGGTGGTCTGGGAGGAGTTCGTCGACATCGACGACTGATGCTTCTTGTGGTGCTTGGCTTGGGCGGCGAACGGCGCGGCGGCGAAGCTGAGGGCGACGAGCGTGGCGAGGGCGAGCTGAGTCTTCTTCATGGATCCGATCTCCATCGGGTTGAAACGACACGCTCGCCCAACCCGCTGCTGACGACCGCGTTCCGGATCACCGATCAAGCGTTGGTGTGCGCTGGATCTGCCTGATGAGGAACGGAATGCTGTTAGTCGTGGCGCAGCGGGCGATTGCTGCTTCGCAACAGGCTCACGCCGTGGCCTGCACCGGCGCCGCCGCCGGCTGCGTCTTCGGGAACGGCCTGAACGTCATCATCATCAGGACGGCGCCGAGGCCCATCACCCAGGAGCCGACATAGAGCCACGTGTAGCTGGCAAAGCTGTCATAGATCAGGCCGCCGGCGAGCGGGCCGGTCGCCATGCCCAGGCTGCCGGCCATCGCGGTGCCGCCGATCACCGTGCCCATGATGCTCTGCGGAAAGTTGTCGCGCGCGATCGATGCGTAGAGCGGCATGGTGCCGGCATAGAGGAAGCCGAAGGCCGCGGCGACCGCGTAGAACGCGGCGAGATCGCGCACAGCCACATAGGCGAGCGCGCCGAACGCCTGCGCCAGCAGGCCGAGGACGAGCACGCGCTTAGGCCCGAAGCGGTCGCCGAGCAGGCCGAAGGCGATGCGGCCGCCGAGGCCGGCAAGGCCCTCGATGCTGTAGATCGTCACCGCCGCCATCAGCGGGATGCCGCAGGTGACGGCGTAGCTGACGGTGTGGATGATCGGGCCGGAATGCGTGGCGCAGCAGAAGAAGTTGGTGGCGAGCAGGATGAGGAACTGCGGCGAGCGCAGCGCCGCCGATCGTGTCATCTCGGCCGGCGCGGCGTCAGGCCCAGCCGCGAGGACGGCGCCGGGCGCGGACAGAGGCGGGCGGCCGACCAGCAGCGAGGTCGGGATCATGATGGCGGCGACGATGGCCGCGATGCACTGCATCGCGGTGCGCCAGTCATAGGTCGAGACGAGCCAGGCCGCGAGCGGCGACATCGTCATCGGCGCCACGCCCATGCCGGCCGACACCAGGGAGACCGCGAGGCTGCGATGGGTGTCGAACCAGCCGGTGACGGTCGCCATGACCGGCGGAAAGATCGCCGCGGTCGCGACGCCCGCGATCAGGCCGAACAGCAGTTGGAACATCAGCAGCGATGATGTCAGGCTGGCCAGCAGAAGACTCAACGCGAGCAGGGTCGAGCCAATCAGCAGCACGGGCCGCGGACCGATGCGGTCGGACAGCGTGCCCCAGGCCATGCTGGTGCAGGCCATCGCCAGGAAGCCGATCGTCAGCGCGCTGGAGATGCCCGCGACCGACCAGCCGGTCGCGGCGGCCATCGGCTTGAGGAACACCGGCAGCGAGAACAGGCCGCCGACGGCGACGCAGCCGAGCACGCCTCCCGCCGCCACGATCACCCAGCGATAGCGAGATGCGTTCATCGGTCGTCTCCGTTCTACCCGGCTCTTTCGGGAAGACGTGTGGATTAGCGCCGAGACGACACGGAACCGCATTTTTTCTGGGCGACCGTGCGGAACCGCAGGATATCGCGATCAATCGCTGCGACATCACGCGATCGAACGTTCCGCGTCAACTCATCAGGTCCCAGAAGCTCGCCTTGCGGCCATGCTCGAACTTCAGGCGCGCGAGATAGGCCGCGTGCGGCTCGACAGGGCCGAAATCCGCGATGACCGCAGCGAGGCTGCCGCATTCGAGCAGATGGCGGGCGGCATGGCGATAGCGGCTGGTGCGGCTGCCCTGCAGCGTGTCGTCGATCATCGCGCGCAGCAGCAGCGTGGCGGCAAGCGGATGCTTGCCGGCGAGCGCATCAGCGGCCGGGGCGAGCACGTGATAGGCCTCGCCGTTCAGCTCGCGGCTGCGCGCCAGCACGAGCTTCGCGGCGCGATCCAGCGCCGGCCAGCGGATCAGGAAGTCGAGCGCCCATATCAATCGCGGGAACTGTTCGACGTGATCGAGCGCGCGCCGCTCGGCCTCGACGTCGTCGAAGTCCGGCAGGCGCTTGAGATGAGCGCGCAACTGCCGTGCGTCGAGGCTGCGCGTAAAGCAGGCCCAGCGCGCGGCCTGCGCCTCCTCGCCACGTCCGAGGCCGTCGAGCACCTCGATGCGCGCATCCTCCCAATCCGGATCGGGACGGCTCGGATTGCGAAGCTCGGCGGCGTCGAGGACCTGCAGCGCCTCCGTGGCCCGCCCGGCCGAGAGCAGCCGCAGGGCGATATAGGCCGCGATCTCCGACCGCCTGCTCTCCTCCTCGTCGAATTGCGCGATGTAGAGGTCGACGTCATGGGTCGCATCCGCGATGGCCAGCAACGCTGCGCGGCAATTGCTGCTGCGGCGGTGCTGCTCCGCCTCCTGCTCATAACGGGCATCGCTGCTACCCCAACCCGCGGCCCTGCGTTGGGCTAGCGAGGTTCGTTCGACCGGTGTCTTGGCGAATTCGACGAAGCGCTGTTTGAGATGCGCAAGCCCGCGCTCGCCGAGCGCCGGGGCCACCGTCTCGATCAGATCGCCATATTGTGCATAGGCATTGCGGTCGAGAGCGATGAAGACGCGGTCGGCCAGGGCGATGGGATCGGCCTTGGCGGCCTCAGCCAGCGGGCCGAGATCGGCGCAGGCCGCGCAGAAGATGTCGTGAAGCACGCCGTCGCTGTCGTCACAGCGGCTGAGGACGCCGTTCGCCAGATCCATGAACTGCCACATCAGCTCCAGCGCCGCCGATGCGTCGTGTTCCGCGACCTGCTTGGTGATGCTGCCGCGCAGCGCCTCGAGATCGCCGGCCAGCGGGCGCAGCTTGTTACGCTCGAGGAAGGTCGTGGCGCGGGCGATCTGCGTCATCCGCTTGCGCAGCTCGGTTGCGACCTTGGCCGGCGTCGCGACCTCGAGCTTCAGGCGCCGCTTGACCGCCGCATCGCGCTCGGCGACCTCCAGCAGCAGCTCGGCGAGGCGCTGCGCCCCGAGCTGCTCCAGGGCCTTGGCAGTCAGCGGCGCGCTGGAGACCATGGCAGTCCTCTCCGGCTCACACGGGAGTCATGCCGTGCTGGCGCTTAGTCTCGGCGGTCTCCTCGGAGACGAGATATTCGATGAAGGCGCGGGCTGCTTCGGGATGCGCGCCGGCCTTGCAGAGCGCTGCGGCGAACACCGTGCCCGGCTGCAGGGCGTCCGGCAGCAGCCCGACGATGTCGATGCCGGGGGCACCGAGCATCTCGCTGAGCTGCTGGAAGCCGACGTCGACCTCGCCGTCGGCCAGCAGCTTGGCGACGGGAATGCCGGGCTTCGCCTGCACCAGCCGCGAGGCGCCGTCGCCCTCCAGGCCCCAGTCGCGGGCGAGCTTCTGGACATGGGTGCCGCTCGGGCCGGTGGAGATGCCGATCGCCTTGGCGCTCTCCATCGCCTTGCGCACGGCGGCCTCGTCGAGCGGATCGGGTTTTGGCTGCCCTGCGCGCACCGCCATCGCCATCGGCGATTCCGCGATCTCGATGATGCTGCCGGGGACCAGATGGCCATCGGCTTCGAGCTTCTGCAGCGCGTCTGACGCGAGCACCGCGAAGTCGAACGCCTCGCCGGCGCGGATGCGCTTGGCGGCATCGACGCCGCCGACGGATTCGATCGTGATCACCTCCCCGGTCGCCTCCTCATAGGCGGCCGCAAGCTCGGCGAGGATCTGCCGGGTCGCCATCGAGGAAATGCCGGCGGCGGTGACGCTCATGGGAGACTCCGTTGGACGAGAGAATTGCAGCGCTCCGAGACGACGCGCTGCGACGTCTTATCGGTATGGCAAGCGGGGCCGCGGGGCAAGGCAGAGGGATGCGACGTCATCGCGTCGAGTGCCGCTGCGCTCCCTCTCCCCGTTCTTCACGGGGAGAGGGTTGGGGTGAGGGGCAGCGGCATCGGCGGTGTTCGTTGAACACGCGGTCTTATGACAGTCCGCGCTGCGGACGTTCGACTACATCACAGAGACGGTCCTGCTGAAGCGAAGCTCGTTTGACAACTAAGTCTGCTCGTGGGGCTGCCCCTCACCCCGACCCTCTCCCCGTAAGAACGGGGAGAGGGAGCGCGCTGCCCGTGCTGAAACATCTCGCGCCTCCATGGCGAAGATGTCGCCCCGCTGAGGGCTCTTATTTCGGGACGCTCTCCAGATCCTCCAGCCACGCCACGGCATTGCCGTCGGACGGCGCGCGCCAGTCGCCGCGGGGCGACAGCGCTCCGCCCGCCACCACCTTCGGGCCGTTGGGCATCGCCGAGCGCTTGAACTGGCTGAAGGCGAAGAAGCGCTTGAGGAACACCTCGAGCCACTTCCTGATGTCGCCGAGCGCGTAGGCGTTGCGTTTGTCATCAGGGAAGTGCGGCGGCCAGGCGCCCTCGCGCGCGTTCTTCCAGGCGTGATGCGCCATGAAGGCGATCTTCGACGGGCGCAGGCCGTAGCGCAGCGTGTAGAACAGGTTGAAGTCCTGCAGCTCATAGGGGCCGATCGCGGCCTGCGTGCTCTGCGGCGTCTCGCCCTCCTTCACCGGCACAAGCTCCGGCGAGATCTCGGCGGAGAGCACGGCTTCCAAGGTGCGGTCGACATCGGCCGAGAACTGATGCGAGGCGATGACCCAGCGGATGAGATGCTGGATCAGTGTCTTCGGCACGCCGGCATTGACGTTGTAATGCGCCATCTGATCGCCGACGCCATAGGTACACCATCCGAGCGCCAGCTCGGAGAGATCGCCAGTGCCGAGCACGATCCCGCCGCGGTCGTTGGCCAGGCGGAACAGATAATCGGTGCGCAGGCCTGCCTGCACGTTCTCGAAGGTGACGTCGTAGACCTCCTCGCCGCGGCCGAAGGGATGGCCGATGTCCTTCAGCATCTGCGTCGCCGCGGGGCGAATGTCGAGCTCGGCGGCGCTGACCTCGAGCGACGTCATCAGCGCATGCGCGTAGGACTTGCTCTGCGCGCCCGTGGCGAAGCCCGGCATCGTATAAGCGAGGATGTTGGTGCGCGGCAGGCCGAGCAGGTCCATCGCCTTGGCGGCGACGATCAGCGCATGCGTGGAATCGAGGCCGCCGGAGACGCCGATCACGATGCGCTTGGTGCCGGTGGCGCGCAGCCGCTGCGTCAGGCCGGCGACCTGGATGTTGTAGGCCTCGTAGCAGTCCTGATCGAGCCGCGCGGGATCGCTCGGCACGAACGGAAAGCGCTCGATGCTGCGCCGGAAGCCGATGTCGGCCTCCGTCGGCTGCAGCTCGAAGCCGATGCGGCGCCAATGCACGCCCTGGTCTTGCGCGCGCGCATTGTCGTCAAACGTGCCCATCAGCGCGCGCTCCTGCCGCAGCAGGTCGAGATCGACGTCAGCGAAGATGGTCTGGCCGGTCTGGCGGAAGCGCGCGCTCTCGGCGAGCAGCGCGCCGTTCTCGAAGATCGAGGTCTGGCCGTCCCAGGCGAGATCGGTGGTGGACTCACCGACACCGGCGGCGGCGTAGATGTAGGCGGCGAGGCAGCGCGCGGAGGTGGAGCGGCACAGCAGCGAGCGTGACTCGGCGCGGCCGACAGTGATCGGACTGCCGGAGAGATTGGCGAGCACGGTGGCACCGGCGAGCGCGAGCTCGGAGGCGGGCGTGACCGGGACCCACATGTCCTCGCAGATCTCGACGCCGACCACGAGGCCGGCGACATCGGCGGCGGCGAACAGCAGGTCGGTGCCGAACGGCGCCATGGTTTCGGCGACCTCGATCATCTCGCCGCGGATGCCGGCGCCGGAGGCGAAGTGGCGGGCTTCGTAGAACTCGCGATAGGTCGGCAGATAGCTCTTCGGAATGACGCCGAGCACCTCGCCGCGATGGATCACGACGGCACAATTGTAGACGCGGTGCGCAAAGCGCAGCGGCGCGCCAACGATCAAGACCGGCATCAGATCGTGCGAGGCTTCAACCAAAGTGAGCAGACCGCGCTGGACGGCATCGAGCAGCGGGTCCTGCTTGACGAGATCCTCGATGGCGTAGCCGGACAGACACAGCTCCGGGAAGACCGCGACCGCCGTGCCCTGGTCATGGCAGGCGCGCGCCGCGGCCAGGATCGCCGCCGCGTTGGCGGTCGGATTGGCGACGCTGGACGCGGTGACGCAGGCGGCGACGCGGGCAAAGCCGTGGCGGTAGATCGAATGGAAATTCATCGGGGCAGTCTATCTCCTGTCGTCCAAGCATACGACATGTTCCATGACGGGAGCCATGACAAGGGCGGCAGGTCAGCACCGCCGCAGCCGCAGACGGCACGTCATTTGATTTGCACTGGCCGCCCAGGGACGGCTAACTCGGGTCCGAGTCCATTCGAGCAGCTCCGGTCCAGCGCAGGCATGAATCTCTTCGTCATCGGCTTCGGCTATAGCGTCCAGCGCTTCGTCGCCATGCATGGCAGCGCCTTCGCACGGATCGGCGGCACGGTGCGCAGCGCCGAGACACGCGCGCAACTGGCGCCCCATGACATCGATCTGTTCGACGGCACGGTGCCGGCCGCGGCGACGCTGACCAAGGCGGCCGAAGCGGATGTCGTGCTGATCTCGGCGCCGCCCGGCGCGGGCGATGATCCGGCGCTGACGCATTTCGGGGATGCGATCACGTCGGGCCGCGCACGCGTCGTCTATCTCTCCACCGTCGGCGTTTATGGCGACCATCAGGGCGCCTGGATCGACGAGGACACGCCGCTGGCGCCGGAGCAGGACCGGGTGCAGGCGCGCGTCCGCGTCGAGCAGCAGTGGAAAAGCCGGATCGGCGACCGGCTGGCGGTGCTCCGGCTCGGCGGCATCTACGGTCCCGGCCGCAACGCGCTGGTCGAGCTGCGCGCCGGCCGCGCGCGGCGCATCGTCAAGCCGGGCCAGGTGTTCAACCGCATCCACGTCGACGACATCGCCGGCGCGATTTGGGGCGCGATCCGGCGCGAGACCGGCGGCGCCTGGAACATCGTCGACGACGAGCCGGCGCCGCCGCAGGACGTCATCGCCTACGCCGCAAAGCTGATGGGCATCGCGCCACCGCCGGAGCTGCCGTTCGACACCGTCGACCTGTCGCCGATGGCGAAGAGCTTCTACGCCAGCAACCGCCGCATCCGGAACAGCAGGGCCAAGCAGGCCCTTGGCCTGGTGTTCGCCTATCCGACCTATCGCGCCGGGCTGGACGCGCTGTGGGCGGCGGGGGAAGGGCGGAGCTGAGCGAGCGAACACGGCTCAGGAGACGGCTGCGCAGGCCGCGCGCAGCCCGCGCCCGAACAGCCGTAAAGCCCCCTCCTCCGGCCCGGCCTCGCCGTCATGGCCGGCGAGCGAGCCGTCGATCCGGAGCATGGCCAGCCCATGCGCGAGCCCCCAGGCCGCCACCGCGGCCTGTTCGAGCGCTGCCGCCGGAGCAGTTGAACCGAGAAATTCCGCGAGAGCCTGGCGCAAAGGCGCAAACGTAGCCCGCTTCGCGGCGGAGATGTCGGGGTGAGCGTGCCAATCGTTCACCCCGACGCCGAACATCAGGCGGTAGAGCTGCGGCTGCCTCACTGCGAAACGGATGTAGTCGAGGCCGAGGCCGGTGAGCCGATCCTCGCCGGCCGGCCAGCGCGCCGCGGCCTCGGTCTGCGCGGCGGCCAGGGCGACGAAGCCGGCCTCCGCGATGGTCGCGAGCAGATCCTCCTTGCCGGCGAAATGATTGTAGGGCGCGGATTGCGACACTCCGGCCGCGCGTGCGACCGCCCGGAACGACAGCGCCTCCGCCCCTTCCTGCTCGAGCAGGTCGGTCGCCGCCCCGATCAGCGCACGTTTCAAGTCGCCGTGGTGATAGGGCCTGCGCTGGGGCTGGGAGGGCGGTGTCGTGGACGGCGTTCTGGCAGGCGGCTTGGTCATCGCAATTCAATGTTGACAGTGATCATATTCGGTCCGATGATGTTAACACTGCTCATATCCAGATGAAACCAGACCTGGAGCCGATTCATGACCGAAGCGAACATCTCTCCGCCGTCGTCGTCCACGACCTCCCGGCGGAGCGCCCTGGCCGGCGCCGCCGGAGGGCTCGCACTGGGTGCGATCGCGGGCGCCGCGGCGGTGGCGCAGGCAAGCCAACGTCCCGCTCCGACCATCATCGCAGCGCCGAAGCGGTTTGCCGGCAAGACCGTGCTGATCACCGGCGCCACGTCAGGGATCGGCCGCGCCGCCGCGATCGCTTTCGCCCGCCAGGGTGCGGCCGTCGTGTTCTGCGGACGGCGTGAGGAACTGGGCCGCGAGCTCGAAGCCGAGATCAAGACCCAGGGCGGCCGCGCGCGCTATATCCGGGCCGACGTCCGTGTCGAAGCGGAGATGCGCGACCTCGTGGCGCAGACCATCGCGAGCTTCGGCAGCCTCGACATCGCTCTCAACAACGCCGGCATCACGATCGAAAAGCCGCTGCACGAATACGAGGCCGGTGACTGGAACGACATCGTCGACACCAATCTGCGCGGCGTGTTCTTCGCGATGAAATACGAGATCGCCGAGATGCTGGCACGCGGCGGCGGCACGATCCTCGTCACCTCGTCCTCGGTGGCGCATCGCACGGGGCCGCGCCGGAGCATCTATACGGCGACCAAGGCGGGACTGATCGGGCTGATCAGGTCGGCGGCGCTCGACTACGCCGACGACAACATCCGCATCAACGCGATCCTGCCGGGGACCACCGACACCGCGCTGGTCCGCCGCGTCGCCGGCACCGAAGCCATGCCAGATGCGGTGTGGCAGATCGCGGCGACGCAATGGGCCCGAGCCAAGATGCCCGGCCTGAAGCGCATGGCCTCGCCCGAGGAAATCGCCGAGTTCGCGGTCGCGATGGCGTCCCCCGAACTGACCTACACGACCGGCGCGGCGCTGAGTTCGGACGGCGGCAGCGGCTGAGATTTTGAACCCCTCACGAAACCTTTCGCACCATCGGCGATTGCCACGAACAGAGATTGTCATGCGGGGCTGACGCGACCGGACGTCGCATCCCCCTCACACGAAGGATGTTCGACATGCAAGGCGATCAACCCATCAGTTGGCTGATGTTCTTCACCCTCGCCGCCGGCATCGTCATTGCCGCCGGCGCATTCCTCGCGTTCCTGCGTTCGCGCCAGAACCGCGAGATCGCGGCGGTCGCACTCGAAGGCGATGGCCGCGGCCGCGGCATAGCGCCCTCAGGCGCACTGCCCGAGATCGGCGGCATGGTCGTGCTCGGGCTCGTCGTCGCCGGCCTGCTGGTCGCCGGCTACCAGAGCGGCGGCGCGACCCGCTTTGCCGGCGGCGACAAGCCGACCGCGGTTCCGACCGCGCCGACCAACACCGACCGCGGCACCACCGTGGGCGCCGGCGCGGCGATCACCCCGCCGCAGGCCCCGACCATGACCCAGCCCGCCCGGCCCGATCCGGACCTGCGCACCGCTCCCGCCTCGTCGCCGACCGGCGCTGGTCCGGAAAGCGGCGGTCATCCGGAGGCCAATCCGCCGGCCCGCTGAGAAAAAGCACCCGAAACGCATGAAGGCCGCGCTTGGCGCGGCCTTTTTCATTTGTTTCATGTGGCAACGCTGGCCGCGTGACGTCACGCCGGCCTCAGATCGCGGAGGCCACCTTGTCGAGGCCGATGGTGCGGGCGAGCCGGCGGACTTCGTCCTTCTGGTCCTCGCGCAGCTGCCACAGCAGCGGCATCGCCGCGGACTTGAGCTGCTGCACCTCGTCCGAATCCGGATCGATCGCCACCGCGCCCGGCTTGGCGGCGCCCTGCCGCGCGGTGTGAATCTTCCTGGCGACCGCACGCAAAGCGGTCTCCACCGCCGGCCAATAATATTCCTGGCTCGAGGACAGCCGCAGCCGCTCCTTGATGCCGGCGATCTGCGTGTCCGACAGCAGCGAATAGGCCTTCTGCACCTCCGGCTTCAGCGGCGCCGGCGCCGGCTCGCTCTTGGCGAGGATCTTGGACTTCGGCACGATCGGCTCGGCGGTGACGGCGGCAGCCGCCGGCGCCTTCGGCATCTCCGGCTCGGCCGGCGCATAGGCATAGGCCTGGCGCAGCGACGCCTTCGAGGCGGCCGCCTGCTGCTTCTCCTCGGGAGCCGCAAGTGTGACCATCGCGAGGCGATCGCCCTTGGCTTCACGGTTGGAGGTCGGGCTCTTGGCCACCACAGCCGGCATCATCGCACCGGCCGAAGGCACGCTGTCCCGCATCAGGACGCTCGTCACGGCGGCGCCGGCGATCAGCACGCCCAGCAAAGCGACAAAAGCGATCGACTTCGTCACGCACATCTCCGTATCCCGGCCGACAGGCCGCACTTTGCCGTAAAGTGGGAGTTAATTAAGGCTTTACGATGCCACAGAAACACCCGGGCCACCATTCCGCCCTGTGAACATGGCGGATATTTTTTTCTCAGGCCGCCGAAGACAGCTCGGCGGGCATGTCCAGGTCATAGGCCGCCTGGATGTCGGCGACGATGTCGGAGGCTTCCCACAACGCTTCGGGTTCCACCGAATGCAGGCTGATGGTCCAGTTCCCGCCACGGGCGGTGCGCGCAACACTCATGATGTCGAACTGAACGTTTCGGCAGAGCGGATGCCGCTGCAGGGCGTGTCCGACCCGGATCCGGATCTCGTCGAGCGTCGCCCGCTCCTTCTTATCCACCCACGCCAGTCCCATTGCGCATTTCCACCTCATTCAACTCGGTGGATTGTGAGACCGGATGGTTAATGCTGACTTAAGTTGCCGCCCTCGCTGACTGAACTACACGGTGTTCTATCCCGGCAAGCCGGCATGACGGTATTCATCTGCCGTGCGCGCGACGAGCTCGGCCACGGCGGGAATGTCGGTGACGCCCGACGTCGCATGGCCGGCGCTCCAGATGTCGCGCCAGCGCGTCGGCCGCCGCTCGCGCGCGCCGATGTCGATGTCCTTGCCGATCTCGATCGCTCCGCGCGCCGGCAGATCGTCGGGATCGAGCCCGGCGGCGACGATCGAGGGCCTGAGCATGCTGGTCGGCAGGCCGGTGAAGGCCGAGGTCAGCAGCACGTCATCGGCGGAGCTCTCGACCAGCATCGCCTTGTAGCGCGGATCGGCCATGCTCTCCTGCGTCGCGATGAACTTGGTGCCCATGTAGGCGAGCTCGCAGCCGAGCACTTGCGCCGCACGCAGCGCGACGCCGTCGCTGATGCCGCCGGCGAGCACCACCGGGCCGTCGAAGAAGCTGCGGACCGCGCGCACGAAGGCGAACGGATTGAGCCAGCCGGTCTGGCCGCCCGCCCCCGCCGTCAGCAGCACGAGTCCATCGGCGCCGGCCTGGACCGCGCGCTCGGCATGACGGATCGAGGCGACGTCGGCGAACACAAGCGCGCCGACATCATGCAGCGGCGCGATGACCGGCGCCGGCGAGCCGACCGAGGTGATGACGAGCTCGGGCTTGTGCCGCAGCAGCACCGCGAGATCGTCCGCCAGCCGCGCATTCGACCGGTGCACGATCAGGTTGGGGCACGCCGGCGCGGCCGCGGCGCCGCCGACCTCGCCCGCGCGCGCAAGCCGATCGCGGATCTCGCGCAGCCACGCGTCGAGTTCGTCTGACGTGCGGCAGTTGACGGTGGGGAACGCGCCGATGATGCCGCTGGCGCAGGCCGCGCTCACCAGCTCGACGCCCGAGACCAGAAACATCGGCGCCGCGATCAGCGGCAATCGCAGCCGCGCGCGCAGGCTGGCCCATCTCGTCTGCTGCACCGCGTCTCCTCCCTGGTCCGTGTTTGACCAAGGGATAGCGAGGCGGCGTCGCGCGATCAATCGTCGCCGAAGAAGCTGAAGCGCGGCCCCTCCATGCCGACCGGCTGCGCCGCATAAGTCCGCGGCGTGGAATCGTCGCGCACGGCCTGCTCGACCGCGCGCAGATCCTGCTCGCGACGCAGACGGCGGCGTTCGACATATTGCCGGTGCCGCTCGGCGCGACGCTGCTCGGCCGTACGCTTTCGGTCGGCCTCGCGCGATTTCTGATCCGCATCCGGCGACTTGTCCGCAACTTTCTCCGGGCCGCTGCTCTGCGATGTGTCTTGCGCACCGGGCGCGGCTTGAGCCGCGGCCGCCGTAACCGGGGAGGCCGACGGCTGCGCCGCGGGCTCGGTCGACACCGGCGTGACCGGAGCCGGTTCGGCGGCGGCTGGCGCAACCTTGACCGGCGTGACCGCAGCCGCCTGGGTGGCTGCGAGATAGGACGACGCGGTCGGGCTCGGTGAGGCTTCCGGCGCCGGACGCTCGGCGCGGGCTTCGAGCACAGGCGTCTTTGGATTCATCTTCTCGGCGATGACGAGCCCACCACCGAGACCGACTGCGACGGCGATCGCAACCGTTCCCGCGCCTGCAAAGAAAGCTGTCGAGCTGCGCATGGCCGTACTCCCTGATTGTTCGGGCGGGCAACGCGGCGCGCGCGACGATGTTCCGGACGGCATCGTGACGCGCTTGAGCGCGACCCGCATTCTGATAGCTTTCGTGACAAGCCATGCGACGCAACAACGATCGCGGCATTCGGGAGGACGTTCCATGAGCCATCAGCTTCATTCGTTTCCGGTCGTCTGCGAGCAGACCTTGCTGACGCTGTCGCGGCATCCGACGCGCACCGCCTTCAGCTGGCCGGCTGGATCGTTGTCCTATCAGGGCGCGATCGACCTGATAGGACGGATGCAGGGCGTGTTCATGCGGCTCGGCCTGCGGCCGGGAACATGTGTCGCGTTCCTCACCGCGAACCGCGCCGACACCTGGTGCGCTGGCATGGCCGCACAATTGTCGCGCCTCGCGATCACCTGGCTGCATCCGCTGGGCTCGCTCGAGGATCAGCTGTTCCAGCTCGCGGATTCCGAATCGCAGGTGCTGGTGATCGATGCGGCGGCGTTCCGCGACCGCGGCGGCGAGCTGGCCGCACGCGCCGATGGAGTCCGGCACGTCTTCACGCTCGGACCGGCCGGATATGGATCGGACCTGCTGGCGGCCCTCGATCAGGCTGGCCATGCCACGGCGCGCAATTTCGCCACGCCGGACGATGTCGCGACCTTGAACTACACCGGCGGCACGACCGGCAAATCGAAAGGCGCGCTGCGTCACCACCGCGAATATGGCGGCTTCGCCCCCGCGATCCTGGCCGACTTCGAGATCCCGGAGCGCGCGCGCTATCTGACGGTGGCGCCGATCAGCCATGTCGCCGGCACCAAGGTGCTGCCGACCCTGATGCGCGGCGGCACCGTGCACATGCTCAAGGGGTTCGATCCCGAAGCCGTGCTGCAGACGATCGAACGCGAGCGCATCAACTTCACCCTGTTCGTGCCGACCATGATCTACGTGCTGCTCGATCATCCGGCGCTGGCGAAAACCGATCTCTCCTCGCTCGAGCTCGTGCTCTACGGCGCCTCGGCCATGTCGCCGACGCGCCTCGTCGAGGGCATCGAACGCATCGGCCCGGTGTTCTCGCAGCTCTATGGCCAGACCGAATGCTATCCGGTCTCGGTGCTGCGCAAGGCCGACCACGATCCGAAGCAGCCGGAGCTGTTCCTGTCGTGCGGCTTCCCGATCGCAGCCTGCGAGGTCAAGATCCTCGACGACAACGACCAGGAGGTCGCGCAGGGCGAGGCCGGCGAGATCTGCGTGCGCGCGCCGCATGTCATGACGGAATATTGGAAGCGGCCCGACATCACCGCCGAGACCTTGAAGAACGGCTGGCTGCACACCGGCGACATCGCCCGCCGCGACGAGCGCGGCTACATGTACATCCTCGACCGCAAGAAGGACATGATCGTCTCCGGCGGCTTCAACATCTTCCCGCGCGAGATCGAGGACGTGCTGACTCAGCACAGCGATGTCGCAATGTGCGCGGTGGTCGGCGTGCCCGACGACAAATGGGGCGAGGCCGTCGCCGCGATCGTGGTGCCGCGGGCGGGCGCGCAGCCTGACGCAAATGCGCTGATCGAGCTGGTCAAGGCGCGCAAGGGCTCGGCGCATGCGCCGAAGCGGATCGAGTTCGTGAAGGAGCTGCCGGTGACCGGCGTCGGCAAGATCGACAAGAAGGTGCTGCGCGCGCGGTATTGGGAAGGCCGCGGGCGTATGGTGGGGTAGCGGCGCGGCGACGCGGCTATATTCCTTCGTCATTGCGAGCGAAGCGAAGCAATCCAGGGGCGGCACGCATGGCCCTGGATTGCTTCGCTTCGCTCGCAATGACGGGGGTCTTACGAACGACCGAGTCACGACGGCGGGATGGCGCGGATGTCTGATCAGCCCCACCTGCCAGCGCCGCACTCCCCTGTCGTCCCGGGCAAGCGCAGCGCGACCCGGGATCCATAACCACAGCAGGATGTGGTGAGCGAAGCTGGATCGACAAGCGTGCCTCATGCGTCGGCCTGTGGTTATGGGTCCCGGCGTTCGCCGGGACGACAGCGGAGTGCGCCGGGCGAGTTGCGAACACGGCATCGCAGCCTCGCGGCGCATCTGCGTCCGAGTCTTGCTGCAGTCGTCCCCTCCATCGGAACGGAGGGTGCAGGGAAGGCCAGGCCTCGACCGAGGCCTGCGGTCCGCGTGCAGCAAACAAAGCACGCGGCAGAACCACAGGTTCGGCCGGACAGACCCGGCCCTCCCTGCGCGATGGGTTGACGGATTATACGCAGTCTCCCCGGCGACCGGGCTTGTTTGCCACCGTAGCGACAACGCGTTTCATGCGTTGCGCAGACCTCAGCGTCGGGAGGCCAGGACCCTGCGACTTCACCGTCCGCGACGAGACGTACGTCGGCATGCTCAGAGCACGCTGCGCCTCATCGCGGCCACCGCCTCCCACCCCAACGCGTCGTGACGTTCGCGAAGCGCCCCTCGTGGATGAGGCGGGATGCGGAGAGGAAAACATGAATTTCGGAAAATACAAAGACAATTATTTTTCGCGCGGCGTCTGGACAGGCCAAATCAGCTTGAACCAATTGGGGAATTCGACGTGTCGGCGCACGGCCTGTCGTTGTCCCGATCGTTCTTCAACAGCGATGAGCTCGAGCCCAAATGTGGTCGTCGGGCAAATCAAGACATGGCAGGCCGTAGGGTGGGCAAAGCAGCCGCCCGCAGGGCGGTCGCGTGCCCACCGCGCATCCGCATCGGTGGACGATGGTGGGCACGGCGCGCGATAGCTCGGCGTCGCAAGCAAGTAGCTGGGCGCGCCTTTGCCCACCCTACGGTACTGAGTTGTTTGACAGGGGTCGCGCCTCACCCGCCGCTGTCGTCCCGGACGAGCTACGATGCGCGCGAGCGCATCGGAGGGCCGATCCGCAAGTTCACAGGGCCCCGAACGCATCACGCGACGGAGCGAGCGGCAGCCAATCCGGAATCCGCCGCTTGGCGACCCAATACGGTCTCCACAGCGCGCGCCAGGTGGCGAGGTCGAACGGGGCCTCACCCCGTTTGATCATGGGTGGGTCGATCAGCGCGAGATCGTGCAGGTGCAGCCAGCGTCGCGCCGCCCACCACAGCTCACGAGACACGGCCGCATTGCCGGGCCCCGTGAGCTGAAAGATGTTCAACAAAGGATCGCGCCAATGACGGCCGACCTCGAGCGTCGCCACACGTTCACCCCGGCGGCGCACGCTCCACAGCCGCGCCCGACCATGAGCAATGTCGCCGCCATAGGTGCGGACACAATTGCGCATGGCGACCGCCTCCCCGATCAGATCGGAAACATCCGAGAGCGGCCGGAACTCGTAGTCGCCGATGCGGCCAGGATCGAGCCACATGTCGCTGACCGGCCGTTGACCGAGGTTGAGATGCAGCGCGACCTGCCTGCGCCAATCGAAGGCGGCCGTCAGCGCTGCGTCGAGCCTGATGTCCGGCGTCCACGGCCGCTCGATCAGTCCGTGAGCGAAGCAGCCAGGCTGTCCGGAGAACCAGATCCACAGCGCCAGCAGATGCGCGCGCTCCCGCCTCACCATCTTCGGCACGCGGACCAGTTCGCGCGCGATCCACACCGCGGCCGGCTCATGCGCGAGCGCGGCCATCTCGGCCACGAGCTGCAGCCAGATCGGCATCAGCTTCGGCGATCGCGGCAAGTGATTGCCGATCTGCCGCCGGAACAGTTCGCCGTTCGGCAGCGGGTCGATCGGACGGATGAACGCCTCCGGCGGCAGCTTGCGCAGCCACACCGGCAGCGCCGCCAGGGCAGCGGCGATGGTGAGTGAGCGTCCGGCGATGACGCTGGCGATCGCCGGCTGCGGATCGATCGTCCGGCGCGGCACCGCCAGCGCGAACAGCAGCGCCGGAAAGCTCACCGCAAGATCGGCGAGATGCGGGTGCCGCATCGCGCAGGCGCGGACGCGGGATTGAAAGCGAGACGAATAACGCCGCAGCCGGCGTTCGCACAGCGACGAACGCACCAGCTCCCGGCGGGGAGCAAGCAATAGATGAGATGTCATGACACGACTGTTCAAACGCAGGCCAGGACGGCCGCGGGCTTTTTGATGAAGTGTGAAATCGTCAAATCGTAGCCGGGACAATCATCCCGGCGCCTGCGTCAATGATCGCGCAGCGAGCCCGGGAAGCGCGTGAGTCTGGACATCGTCGCCTCCTGCGTTGAAGTTGAGTGAGCGTTCATTATCCTGCTTCTCGTTCCTACGCAACTGAGCGTGGGCACTCGACCGTGAGTGAAGGGGACCGATGGCCTGGGATCGCGTCTATACTGTCAACGACTACTACGACGGTCCGCGTCTCGGCTTGGCGGACGTCGACGGCGTTCCGCACATTTACGAGGCGGAATTCGACCATAGCACGGAGGACTATGGCGACACGTATTTCGTCTCGTCGGTCGACCCGCAGCTCTTTGCTCTCATCGTCGAAGATTGGGACATCTGGCTGCGCTGGGACGCGGCGTTCAAGCGAGGCGAGGTCCCGCATCACACCCATCCTGCCCTGCCTGACGACCGGAAACGACATGAGGCGCTGAAGATTGCCATCGGTGATCGCCTGAAAGCCGACCGCGCGCGTGCTCGATACAAGCGGGCTCGCTTTGGCGTATCGCCGGCCCGCGAAACGATCGTCGCGTGGTCCGACATCGATTGATCTGACATGAATGGATTGATCAGGACGCGGTCGGGTGCCGTGCGAGCACCTTACCAGTCAGAAGAGCGCGCTCGACACCATGCTGCATCATAGGGAGCTGAACGCTCATGCCTCCGCGGAGCCTACCGCTTCCCCTTGGTCGCATTCAGCTTCACCGCGGCGCGGATCAGTTCCTTGAACGCGGTCTCGTCGATCTCGTCGCCTTCGTGAATGTCGATGGCGCGGCGGGCGTTGCCGTCGAGGCTGGCGTTGAACAAGCCCTTTGGGTCGGGCAGCGAGGCGCCCTTGGCGAAGGTCAGCTTGAGATAGGCCTTGTAGCTCTCGCCCGTGCAGATGATGCCGGCATGCGACCACACGGGAACGCCGCGCCATTTCCATTCTTCGACCACGTCGGGATCGGCCTGTTTGATCAGGCCGCGGACGCGCGCCAGCATCGCGCCGCGCCAGTCGCCGAGTTCCTTGATCCTTGCGTCGATCAGTTGCGAGGCCGACGCCTCGTGAGGTTCCGCGGCCGCACCCGGCTTTCTCATCATCCTTGCCCCTCCCTGCACTCGTTGAACCGTAGTTCTACGGCCAGCATACTCTGCACAACTTTAGGGCAAAGTTTAATTGTTCGCGCGCTAATCACCGCAAGCCCCATACGGCGACTCAACGACGAGCCACCATCCGCAGACGAGCCGCGCGCTGCTCTGCCCGGGCCTATCCCCCCATCGATCCTCCCGGACCGACCCGATTTGGAGTTGCTCATGTCGTTCTTTTCCAACCTGTCCATTCGCAACAAGGTTCTCATGGCGTTCGGCGTGGTGCTGCTCACTGCGATGGGGCTCGGCGGCTTCTCGATCGATCGCCTGTCGAGCGTGAACGGCTCGGCGGCGGAAGTGCGCGACAACTGGCTGCCGGCCACCGGATGGATCGGCGCCATGGCGAAGGCGACGGAACAATATCGCAGCCGCGAGGGCCAGATGCTGATGGTGACCACGGCGGCGGAACGAAGCCAATACGAGAAGTACATGACGGACGCCCATCAGTACTTCGAGAAGAACTGGCGTCTCTACGAGCCGACGGTGACGACGCCGGAAGAGAAGGCCATCGTCGCGGCCTTCAAGAGCTCGTGGGATGCCTATCTCACCGATGGCAAGCAGTTGCAGGAGTTGATTGGCAAGAACCAGATCGAGGCCGCCAGGGCGCTGTTCCTCGGCCGCATGCGGGACACTTTCGCTGGCGTGCGCAAGGCGCTGGAGCAGGACCTCGCGTTCAATGTCGAGCAAGGCAAGAAGGAAGCCGACAGGGGCGCAGCCGTCTATACGTCCTCGCGGATCTGGATCTTCGGCGTGATCGCGCTGGCCGCGCTGCTCTGCATCACCATGGGCTATCTGATCGTGGCCGGCGTGGCGCGGCCGATCACCGCGATGACCGAGGCGATGCGCCGTCTCGCCGGCGGCGACATGCGGGCCGACATCCCCGGCGTGGGCCGCAAGGACGAGATCGGCAACATGGCCGGCGCCGTGCAGGTGTTCAAGACCAACGCGATCGAGACCGAGAAGCTGCGCGCCGAGCAGGCCGAGGCCGAGAAGCACGCGGCAGCGCAGCGCAAGCGCGACATGAACGAGCTGGCCAACCGCTTCGAGGGCGCCGTCGGCGAGATCATCAACACGGTCTCCTCGGCGTCGACCGAGCTCGAAGCCTCCGCCACGACCTTGACATCGACCGCCGAGCGGACGCAGCAGCGCACCACCACGGTGGCCGCGGCCTCCGAGCAGGCGACCGCCAATGTGCAGTCGGTGGCGTCGGCGACGGAAGAGTTGAGCTCGTCGGTGACCGAGATCAGCCGGCAGGTGCAGGACTCCGCGCGGATCGCCAACGAGGCGGTGGATCAGGCGCGCAAGACCAATGACCGCGTCAGCGAGCTGTCGAAGGCGGCGGCGCGCATCGGCGATGTGGTCGAACTGATCAACACCATCGCCGGCCAGACCAACCTGCTGGCGCTGAACGCCACGATCGAAGCGGCGCGCGCCGGCGATGCCGGCCGCGGCTTCGCGGTGGTCGCAACCGAGGTCAAGGCGCTCGCCGAGCAGACGGCGAAGGCGACGGGCGAGATCGGCCAGCAGATCGCCGGCATTCAGGCGGCGACGCAAGAGTCGGTCGGCGCCATCAGGGAGATCAGCGGCACGATCGAGAAGCTCGCCGAAATCTCATCGACCATCGCCGCGGCGGTCGAGGAACAGGGCGCCGCCACGCAGGAGATCTCGCGCAACATCCAGCAGGCCGCGCAAGGCACGCACGAGGTGTCGTCCAACATCACCGACGTCCAGCACGGCGCCAGCGAGACCGGCTCGGCCTCCACGCAGGTGCTGTCAGCGGCGCAGTCGCTGTCACAGGACAGCAACAAGCTGAAGCTGGAGGTGGGACGGTTCCTGAGCACGGTGCGGGCGGCGTAACGGAGAGATCATTCTAAGTGGCCCCGCTCTCGCCGCGACAGCGGTGAACTCCCCTCCCCCTTGCGGGGAGGGGTTGGGGGTGGGGGTCCCCGGGCGATGAACGTCGTGAGTAGCTAGATTTACTGCGCGTAGCCTCGCGTGGGAGCTTCGCTCCGCGCCCTACGACTAATAGCGGAACTCGGAGACCCCCACCCCCGACCCCTGCCCGCAAGGGGGAGGGGAGCGCACCGTTTGCGGGGACAAAGCGCCGCCAGATCACGATCGAGACGCGATCGGGTGCACTCCCCTCACCGCTTCTCGATCACCAGGCTCTGCACCACGCGCCCGAAATACCCCCTCACATCCCCCAACCGCGCCATCGCCAGCCCTGCGCCGTCCGGGCCGATCCAGCTCTCGGCGTCCAGCAAAATCCACTCGCCGACCGGCTCGCGGGCCATGTTGACGGTGAGGTCGGCATTGAGGAACGTGTAGCTGTGGAAGTCGAGCGCGGCCGAGGTGCCGTTGCAGAAATCGCTGGCGACCACCGCGCGCATCGCTTGCGACACCGCGTGTCCCTCGACCAGCGGCCAGTCGACGCGATACCAGATCGCGCCGGGACCGCGCACGCCGAAGCGGCCGCGCGCGGCGCGCAAGGTCATGCCGCGGACGAAGGGGCTGGTGGAGAAATCGGCGGGCTCGGGCTGGGCGTCATCAGGGCCGACGAGATCGACCGGCAGCTCGCGGACATCCTCCGGCAGCGGCACCGCATCCTGCCTGATCTTCAGCACCGTCGCCGTGACCACCACCGTATCGCCGGCGCGCAGGCGCACCGCGCAGAGCTGGATCTTGCGGCCCTCGCGCAGTACTTCCGTCTCGACCGTCAGTTCTGCGAGCGGCACCGGGCGCATCAGATCGATGGTGACGCGGGCGATGCGCATCGGCGACTTGGTCGGGATGCGTTCGGCCGCCCAGACGGCCAGCGCCGAGGGCGCGGACCCATGCTGCATGGTCGGATCCCAGGGTCCGGCGGCATCGGGGCTGACGGTGACGCTGTTGTCCGCGACGCGGAAGATCGGCCGCATCAGCGCACGCCTCGCCACGTCTCAGCCGGCGCTGGCAAAGGCGCGATCGGCGCCGTTCGGCAGTTCGATGTCGACCTCGAGCGTCGAGACATGTTTCCCCCGGTCCATGCGGACGATGACCTTGTCCGGATCGAGTAGCACATGGCGCGAAACCACGGCGAGGATTTCCTCGCGCAGCTGCATCAGCAGATCGGGCTGGCCGCGCAGGCTGCGCTCATGCGCGAGCAGGATCTGCAGCCGCTCGCGCGCGACCGGCGCCGAGGCTGCACGTCCGGTAAAGAGCCGCAATACGCTCATGCAGCCCTCCGTCCGAGCAGCAGGTTCATCAGGCCCTTGCGCTCGGTCGGGATCTGCATCTCGACCTGCTCGCCGAGCAGGCGGCGCATCGCGTCGTGATAGGCGCGCGCCGGCGCACTGGCCGGGCTGTTGAGCGTCACCGGGCAGCCGACATTGGAGGCGCGCAGCACGTCCTGGCTTTCCGGCACGATGCCGAGCAGCGGCGTCGCCAGGATTTCCAGCACGTCCTCGATCGACAGCATCTCGCCGCGCGCGGCGCGGCCGGCATCGTAGCGGGTGATGAGGATGTGCTTCTCGACGCGCTCGCCATTCTCGGCGCGCACGGTCTTGGAATCGAGCATGCCGATGATGCGGTCGGAATCGCGCACCGACGACACTTCCGGATTGGTGACGATCAGCGCCTCGTCGGCATAGCGCATCGCGAGCATGGCGCCGCGCTCGATGCCGGCGGGACTGTCGCAGATCACCCAGTCGAAGCTCTTGCGCAGCTCGTGGATGACGCGGCCGACGCCGTCCTCGGTCAGCGCGTCCTTGTCCTTGGTCTGCGAGGCCGGCAGCAGCCAGAGATTCTCCAGCCGCTTGTCGCGGATCAGCGCCTGCGGCAGCTTGGCGACGCCATGCACGACGTTGATGAGATCGAACACGACGCGGCGCTCGGCGCCGAGCACGAGATCGAGGTTGCGCAGGCCGACGTCGAAATCGACCACCACGACCTTCTCGCCGGCCTGCGCCAGCGCCGCGCCCATCGCCGCCGTGGTGGTGGTCTTGCCGACGCCACCCTTGCCCGACGTCACAACAAGTACTTTCGCCATTTTTCGAATCCTCCTGCTACTCAGTTCAATGCAACGATCTTCATGGAATGACCTTCGAGCCGCGCCTGGGCGGCCCGGCCGCGCAATGCATCGTCGATCTGTTCGGCGGTCTGGTAGTAGCCGTCGATCGCGACCAGCTCGGCCTCGATCTTCTGGCAATAGATGCGCGCCGCGCCGTTGCCGTTGATGCCCGCCATCGCGCGGCCGCGCAGCGCGCCGTAGATGTGGATGGAGCCGCCGGCGACGATCTCGGCGCCAGACGACACCGCGCCGAGCACGGTGACGTCGCCGTCGGGGAACACGATCGACTGGCCGGAGCGCACGGGCTGATCGAGCAGCAGCGAGGTCGGCGGCTGCAACGCCGGCTTCTCCGGCTCGATCTCCTGCACGGCGCAATGGCGGCCGCCGGACAAGAGCGGCGGCATGCCGGGCGACAGCCGGCCCGGCTCGACGCCTTCGAGGCCGAGCACGCGGATGTTGCGCGCCTCGATGCTCTTGACGAGATGCGTGATCGCGAGCGGGCTCAGGTCCACCGCGGAGAGATCGAGCACGATCGGCTTGCCGACGAAGAAGCCGGGCGAGCCCTTCAGGGTTACGTCGAGCTCGGCGAGCCAGTCCGCAATCGGCACCACCGGCGAGAACACGAAGGCGACGTAGGAGCGCCCGCGCAGACGAATAAGAGGACGTACCGCTTCAGCGCTGGCACTCATGACCATCCGACCCAACCCTTCTTAGTGATTGGTTAACTGTCGGCGCCAGATGGTTAACGGATGGTTAAATCGCGGCTAAGTCGCTCGAAAATCGACAGACGCACGCCTGACATGCTTCGATGATGATCGAATCGAGGCCGAATCTTGGCGCGATTGAGACGCAAATTCCGAACATCTGCGTCAAGACCTGTCATGCCTCATTTCGATCACATCATGATGATAACTTTAACGTACATATAATTCGGAGCCGATGGCTTTAGGCGGTTCCGATCAATTGACACTCGTCAGGGGGCGGGGCATGGGATCGAGGGAGGCGCTAACGGTACGTTCACCGTACTCTGGCGCCAGGCAGGACAAGGCCTTTGGCGTGCGATCGCTGATCGACGCGAAACGCCCGATTCTGCAAAGGGTTCCGGCTGAACTGACGTGGCAGACGCGCTCTCGCACCTGGTTCGAAAACTGCTCTCACGACCGTGGCAGAAGCGCATCAGTTTACCGGAATCGAGCGTCAGAGGAGTAGCGTATGAGTTCGTTGAGTGAACAGAATCCGATGAACCCGCAAGACCCGCTGCACTATGCGCCGCGGTGGCTGCGGGAACGCCCGGAAGCAGCACGTCTATCTCTCGTCGGTGACACCGCCAAGGCAGCGGAGGCGGCCGAGCGTCCCGCTCCGGGACAGCAGGGTCCACTCGATGCTCGCCTGGAGACCGCCGTGTTCGAATCCCTCCGCCAGTCACTGAATCCGCAGGTCATGCGCGAGCCGCCGGATCTCGAGCGTGAGCGCGACCGCCGCTCGGTCGTGTTCAAGATCGCCGGCCGTTTCGCCGCCGCCACCGGCGTCGCCGCCGTGGTCGCGCTGTTCTTCGTCAACATCGTCCCGGTGTGGCGCCAGCCCGATGCGAGCTCGTCCTTCGTCGCCGCCGTGCAGTCGATGAAGTCGCTGCCGCCGGTCGCCGCCGACGTGCAGGACGTCAAGGCCGACCAGACCAGCGCGCTGCCCGAGCGGGTCGAGCCGCCGGCCCCCGCCCTGACGCAGTTCAAGTCGCTGCTCGCGGACGCTCCGGCGCCGGCGGCAGAGGCCGATACGTCCGAAAAGCCGATGCTGCAGCAGTTCATGCAGTGGAACCAGAAGACGGGTCAGATGGAGCGGGTTCGCTAACCCTCTACGACTGATCCGTTTCCAACACCTTACAGGCGACGATGACCGACGTCCTACCGCAGAAAGCGGCAGCACGCCGAACGCAGGCTCACGCCCGTATCGCAGCCGCCCTGCTCGCGACGCTGATCGCGAGCGGAGCCGCGCCGAGCGGAGCCGTTGCTGCGCCCGGCGAAAACGTGAGCGTGGCGCGCCAGCTCGGCGGCCGCGTCGGTCCGATCATCGGCGCCGCGCTGGCCTGCCGCGACATTGCGCGTCCGCGCATCCAGGCCATCCTCGAGAAATTCCAGCTCGTCATTCGCGAGGCCGCAAGCAGCGAGGCCGATCGGGACGAATTGACGCGCCTGCTCGACAACTACGTGGCGGAGGGCCGCAGCCTCGTCACGTCGGGCCGGATGGATTGCCCCGGCGCCGAGCGCCTGCTCGCCGATCTCGAACAATCGATCGCGGCGCCGCCCACGAACAGGCCGATCGTGAGCTTCGGGCCGGCCATGGCGCAGGCTGCGACGACGCCGGCCCAAATGCTGCCGCCCGCCGGCAACGTCCGCGGCGTGACGCAGAGCGAGATCAAGCTCGGCATGGTGATCCCCTATGCCGGGCCGGTGAAGGAGACCGGGCGGCTGCTCAAGGTCGGCATCGAGGCCGCCTTCAACCGCGTCAACGAGGCCGGCGGCGTCAATGGCCGCGTGCTGAAGCTGGTCACCGCCGACGACGGCTACGATCCGGCGCGCACGCTCGATGCGATGAAGCAGCTCTACGACAATGAGCAGGTGTTCGGCTATATCGGCAATCTCGGCTCCGCCACCGCGGCGGTCGCGATCCCCTACGCGCTCGAGCGCCGCGCGCTGTTCTTCGCGCCCTATACCGGCGCCAACGTGGTGCGCCACGACCCGCCGGATCGCTACGTCTTCAACTACCGGCCGAGCTATGCCGAGGAAACCGACGCGCTGGTGCGCTATCTCGTCAAGATGCGCCGGCTGCAGCCCAGGCAGATCGTCGTGTTCGCGCAGAACGACGCGTTCGGCGATGCGGGCTTTGCCGGCGTCGCCAAGGCGTTCCGCGCGCTCGGCGCCAGCGACAATTCGATCGTGCGGGTCAACTATCCGCGCAACACCGTCGAGGTCGACGACGCAATCAATCAGTTGAAGCTGCTGAAGACGCCGGTCAAGGCCGTGGTGATGCTGGCGACCACCCGCGCGGCCGCCAAGTTCATCGAAAAGGCCCATGGCGTATTTCCGGGCGCGATCTTCGCCAACATCTCGGCGGTCGGCGGCTCGGCGCTCGCCAGCGAGCTGCTGCTGCTCGGACCGCGCTACGCCGATGGCGTGATCGTCACCCAGGCGGTGCCGGGCGTCTCCGGCTATTCCAGCCTGGTGCTGGACTACAAGAGCGCCCTCGCCAAGTACTTCCCGGGCGAGCCGCCGGACTACACATCGCTCGAAGGCTACATTTCCGCGAACATCCTGATCGAGGGATTGAAACGCGCCGGCCCGAGCTTCGACACCGAGCAGCTGGTCGAGACGCTCGAGAACATGCGCAACATCGATCTCGGCCTCGGCGCGCAACTCGGCTTCGGGCGCGCCGAACATCAGGCCTCGCACAAGATCTGGGGCACCGCCCTCAACGAAAGCGGGACCTACCAACCTGTCGAACTTGAATAGGATACCGCTGGAGGCAGCACGGCCTGGACGACGACGACGACAAATCGACGACAGAGAAACCCCACATTAATTCGAAATGCCGCGAATAGCAGAACAATGAGGGTTGGAAGCAACTGAGAAGGTGGATAGTTCGATGGCCATTCGTTGGTCCGCGTTGATCCTGGGGGGCCTGCTCGCCGCTCCCTTCGGCCCCGCTCTGGCGGCGGCTCCCGACGTCGTCCGGGAGCTTGCGGGCCGTGTCGGGCCGGTCGTGGGACAAGCCTCGGCCTGCCCCGACATCGCGCAGGGCCGCGTTCAGACCATCGTCGACAAATTTCGCGAAGCGATCCGCCAGGCCACGACGAACGATACCGAACGCGACCTGCTGACGCGCACCTTCAACGGCTACATCGCCGAGGGCCGTAGTCGCACGGGCACCTCGCAGGCCACCTGCGTGGCCGCCGAACGTCAGCTGACCGACCTCGAGCGCTCGCTCGGCCAGCCGGCCGCAGCTACCCCGCCCGCCAAGGCTGACGCGACGATCGGGGCCGTCAGCACCGGGCCCGTTCGTGGCATCACCGACCGCGAGATCCGCTTCGGCATGGTGTTGCCTTTCACCGGCATCCGCAAGGAGACGGGCCGCCAGATGCGGCAGGGGATCGAGGCCGCGTTCGCCCGCGCCAATGATTCCGGCGGCATCAACGGCCGCACCCTGCGGCTGGTCGCGGCGGATGATGGATACGACCCAAACCGCACCCTCGCGGCGATGACGCAGCTCTACGACAAGGAGCAGGTGTTCGGCTTCATCGGCAACATCGGCACCGCCAACGCCCAGGTCGCCATTCCCTATGCGCTCGAGCGGCGCGCGTTGTTCTTCGCGCCGAACTCGGGCGCCGCCGTGGTCCGCCGTGACCCGCCGGACCGCTATGTGTTCAACTATCGCGCCAGCTATTCCGAGGAGGCGGCCGCGATCGTCAACTACCTCATCAAGCTGAAGCGCATTCCGCCCAAGCAGATCGGCGTCTTCCAGCAGGATGACGCCTATGGCGACGATGCCTTCGCCGGCGTGGCGAAGGCCTATCGCCAGCTGAACATCAGCGACGCCGTGGCGCGCTTCACCTTTCCGCGCGCCACGATGGAGGTCGACGATGCGATCAACAAGATCAAGGCGCACAAGCCCGCGCTGAAGGCCATCATCATGGTGGCGACGGACCGCGCCGCCGCGAAGTTCATCGAGAAGACACGCGATGCGATACCGGGCCTGATCTACGCCAACGTCTCCGCCGTCGGATCGACGTCGCTTGCGACCGAATTGAAGCTGCTCGGGCCGCGCTTCACCAACGGCGTCATCGTGACGCAGGGCGTGCCGGCGGTTTCGGGCTATTCGAGCCTCGTGCTCGACTACAAGAATGCGCTTGCCAAATACGCGCCCGGCGAAGCGCCGGACTACACGTCTCTGGAGGGCTACATCGCGGCGACCATCCTGATTCAGGCGCTGAAGCAGACCAATCCGCTCGACACCGAGCGTCTGGTCGACACGCTCGAATCGATGCGCAGCCTCGATCTCGGCCTCGGCACGACGCTCGCGTTTGGACGCGCCGAGCATCAGGCTTCGCACAAGATCTGGGGCACTGCCCTCGATGAAACCGGCACGTACCAGGCGATCGAACTTGAGTAGAATTAGCTTCGAAGGGGAAGAGGTGGTGGATTCGCTCCGTTAGCAGGTTCTAAAGCATGATCCGAGAAAGCCGTGCCGGGTTACCGAAATGGTCATGCTCTTAGGAAAGGCTGGTCTGTGCATGGTGACGGTCTTATGGCTTATCCGTCGCGGACAGAGCGTCAATTCACCAGGCGGAAGACCTGGATTGGGGTCGATAGTGGGATAGTGGCAATGAGCTTTCGTTCTAGCGTGTTTCTGGTTGCGGCATTGCTCGCAACTCCCGCCAGCGCGGCGGGCACCAATGCGGATGTCGTACGTAATCTCGCGAGCCGGGTCGGTCCGATCGTGGGAGCAGCGTCCGCGTGTCAGGCGATCGACCAGGGCCGCGTTCAGGCCATTGTCGACAAGTTTCGCGAGGTGATCCGGGAGGCATCCACGGGCGGCTCGGATCGCGACGAACTCACGCGCGTCTTCAACGGCTATGTCGCGGACGGGCGCAACCGCGTGGGCGCAGCGCAGACCGACTGCAACACGGCTGGACGCCAATTGGCCGAACTCGAGCGCTCATTGGGGCAGAGCGCGCCGAGCCAGACGGCCACCAGCCTTGCCGGGGTGATCGCGCCGTCCGCGGCCGTCGCAGCCACCGCGCCAACAGCCACCCTGCCGCCGCCCGCCGCCAGCAATGTCCAGGGCGTCAACGCCAACGAGATCCGCTTCGGCATCGCCGCTCCGTTCTCCGGGGCGTCGAAAGAGCTCGGACGGCAGATGAAGATGGGCATCGAGGCCGCCTTCAACCGCGCCAATGATTCCGGCGGCGTCGCCGGCCGATCGCTGCGGCTCTATTCCGCCGACGACGGTTACGAGCCGTCGCGCACGCTCGATGCGATGAAGCAGCTCTACGAAAAGGACAAGGTGTTCGGCTTCATCGGCAATGTCGGCACGCCGACGTCGGCCGTCGCCATGCCCTACGCCCTGCAGCGCCGGACCCTGTTCTACGGGGCGTTCACCGGGGCCAACATCCTGCGCAACGATCCGCCGGATCGCTACGTATTCAACTATCGCGCCAGCTATGCGGAAGAGACCGACACGGTCGTGCGCTATCTCGTGAAGCTGCGCCGCCTGCAGCCGCGTGACATCGCCGTGTTCGCGCAGCAGGATGCCTATGGCGATGCCGGCTTCTCCGGCGTGGCGAAGGCGTTCCGCTCGCTCGGCCTGGCCGACACCGCGATCACGCGCTTCAACTACAAGCGCAACACGGTCGACGTCGACGAGGCGGTCAACCAGCTCCGCGCGATGAAGACCCCACCCAAGGCGATCGTCATGGTGGCGACCTACCGGGCGGCCGCGAAGTTCATCGAGAAGACCCGCGACCTCTACCCGAGCATGATCTACACCAACGTCTCCTTCGTCGGCTCGACCGAGCTGTCGGATGAGCTGATGCTGCTCGGCCCGCGCTATGCCTCGGGCGTGATCGTCACCCAGGTGGTGCCGGCGGTCGGCGGCTATTCCAGCGCGGTCCTCGAATACAAGGGCGCGCTGGAGAAGTACTTCCCGGGCGAGGCGCCGTCCTACGTCTCGTTCGAGGGCTATGTCGCCGCCAACGTCCTGATCCAGGCGCTGCGCAAGGTCGGTCCGCAGCTCGACACCGAGGCGCTGATCGACACGCTGGAGAACATGCAGAGCATCGATCTCGGCCTCGGCGCCAAGCTCGGCTTCGGCCGCGCCGAACACCAGGCCTCGCACAAGATCTGGGGCACCGCGCTCGACGAGCGCGGCAAGTTCCAGGCGATCGAGCTCGAATAGCCCCGTCGATCCCAGCGGGACCCGAGACAGAAACGCGGCAGCCCCGGCTGCCGCGCTTTTGCGTTTGACGTGATGCGGCGGCTCATCGCAGCCGCGCATGTAGCATTCCGACGGCCCGCAGCTCGCGGCTGCTCCAATCGCAGCGGAAGCTCTCTGCTCCGTCATTCCGGGGCGTGCGCAGCACGAGCCCGGAATCCATCTCACGGCAGATCATGCAGCCCGATGGATTCCGGGCTCATCGCGCTGGCGCGCGTCGCCCCGGAATGACACCGAGATGGGAGCACGGCCGCAGGCCGCAAGCTCAAAGCGGCGGATCAATGGCCTCGTCGTATTCCTTCTTGAAGCGGGCGATCAGCTCGGCGGCGGGCAGCACCTCCTTGATGGCGCCGATGCCCTGGCCGGAGCCCCAGATCTCCTTCCACGCCTTCGGCTTGGCTCGCTCGCCGGAGGCATCGGTGCCGAAGCTCATCTTCGAGGGGTCGGAGGTCGGCAGATTGTCCGGATCGAGGCCGGCGGCGACGATCGACGGCTTCAGGTAGTTGCCATGCACGCCGGTGAACAGGTTCGAATAGACGATGTCGTCGGCACCGGACTTGGTGATCATGTCCTTGTAGTTCTCGACCGCATTGGCCTCCTTGGTGGCGATGAAGGCCGAGCCGATATAGGCGAAGTCGGCGCCGAGGATGCGGGCGGCGCGGATCGCGCGGCCGTTGGCGATGGCGCCCGACAGCGCGATCGGACCGTCGAACCAGCTGCGCGTCTCCGCAACGAAGGCGAACGGCGAGATCGTGCCGGCATGGCCGCCGGCGCCGGCTGCGACCAGGATCAGGCCGTCAGCGCCCTTCTCGATCGCCTTGTGGGCGAAGAACTGATTGATGACGTCGTGGAAGACGATGCCGCCCCAGGCATGCGCCGCCTGGTTCAGCTCCTCGCGTGCGCCGAGCGAGGTGATCATCATCGGCACCTTGTACTTCTCGCACAGCGCCAGATCCTGCTCGAGCCGGTTGTTGGAGCGGTGCACGATCTGGTTGACCGCGAACGGCGCCGATGGACGCTCGGGATGCGCGCGGTCGTAGGCGGCGAGCTCCTCGGTGATGCGCGCCAGCCATTCGTCGAGCAGCGCGGCCGGGCGCGCGTTCAGCGCGGGAAACGAGCCGACGATGCCGGCCTTGCATTGCGCGATCACCAGGTCGGGCACGGAGATGATGAACAGCGGCGAGCCGATCACCGGGATCGACAGGCGTCCCTTGAACAAGGCGGGCATGGACATGGACAGGAATTCCTCTTGGTGAAATGCGGTCGCTCGTGATCCCGAGCATGCCCGACATCATGCCGTGATGGCAATTCGCTCGCAGAGGGACCGGAAAAGCCCGTGGAGGGTCTTGCGTTGAGGCGCTGGCCAGAACGCGACGGTCTACTGGCAGAGCGCCGAGGTTACGAAGGTATCGGTGCGGCAGTCGTCCGGCTTGCGCTGGCGACCGGGGATCAGCACCTTTGCCGAGCAGGTCTCGGCGGAATCGGTGTTGAGGCTCTTGCCTTCCTTGTAGCCCTTGCCTTGGCACAATTTGTCGGCGCCGAGCTTGCAGTCCGGCGTGCCGTTGGTGGCGATCGGGCAGACGATGCGGCCGGACACCATCGTGGACGGTTTGGCGAGCCGCGAGAGCGTGTCGCCGGTCTCCTTCAGGACGCCGCCCTGGTTGTCGCCGCCTTTGGGCGCGGGCGGCTGGACGGCCTGCCGTGGCGGCTGCGGCGGCTCCGACGGCGCGGCCTGCGCGCCATCGTCCGTCGCAGGCGGCTCGGCGGGCTCGGGGCGCTTCAGCGGGATGATCGACATCTTGTCGAACAGCTTGCCGAGTTCTTCCACCAGACCGGGATTGGAGGGCGGCGGAGGCGGCGTGGCGGCAGGTGGCTGCGGCGGCGGTGCCTCGCGCAGGCCAGCGCCAGGGGCCGATTGCGCCCATGCCGCGGCCGTGAACAGCATCGCTGCGATCAAGGCCGAACCTGCGATCAGCCCGGCGCGCCGCGTCCGCATCAGATGAGCTTCACGGCGATGACGAAGCCCGCCACCAGCACGGCCGCGCCGATCGCCACCCACAGGCCGAGATGCTTCTCGATGTGCACCCTGATCCATTCGCCGTAGCGATTGAGCAGGATCGCGGCGATGAAGAAGCGGCCGCCACGGGCTACGATCGAGCAGATGACGAACAGGAACAGGTTGTAGCCGGCAAAGCCCGACGTGATCGTGACGAGCTTGTACGGGATCGGCGTCAGCCCCTTGAGGAGGATGATGATGGCGCCCCATTCGGCGTAGGAGGCGCGGAAGGCGTCGACCTTGTCGCCGAGACCATAGAGATGGATCAGCCATTGGCCGAGCGAGTCGTAGAGCAGCGCGCCGATGGCATAGCCGACCACGCCGCCGGCGACCGAGGCCGCGGTGCAGACGCCGGCGAACAGCCAGGCGCGTTGCGGCTTCGCCAGCGACATCGGAATCAGCATCACATCCGGCGGCACCGGAAAGAACGAGCTTTCAGCGAAGGCGATCGCCGCCATGATCCAGAGAGCATGCGGCTTGTGGGCGGCGTCGATACACCAATCGTAGATCCGTTTGAGCATGGCCGGGGATGAAGCAAACCGGGCCGCATTTGTCCATGCGTTTGTCTTTGGGCGATGTGCCCATTCGGCGACGCTAATGCCGCTTGCGGATGATCCGGTTGTCGGCCGCGACGATCGGTCGCCCCGGAACACGCGCAGACGCCGCCTTGGCGACCTTCACCGGCGATTTCGGCAGTTTCTCCGCGATGCCGAGCATCAGCTCGCGCCGCTCCATCTCGCGCCAGACGTCCTCCGGCTGGATGCCCAGCTCGGCCCACAGCACGGCGAGATTGTAGATCAGGTCGGCGCTTTCGCGCACCACCGCCTGCGTATCGCCGCCGACGGCATCGATGGCGACCTCGATCGCCTCCTCGGCGAGCTTCTTGGCCATCTTGCCGGTGCCCTGCTGCATCAGCTTGGCCGTGCGCGAGCGCGCGGGATCCAGATCCCTCGCCGCGAGAACTGCGCGATAGAGCCGCTCGATCGAATCAGTCATTCGGCCACAATAGTTAAAATCAATGGCGGTGGTGTTAACGAGTGCGGCAGACATGAAAAAATCCGCCGGCGCGAGGCCGGCGGATTTTCTGAGGGGTGATCGTTGATCACCAGCGATTGTAGTAGCCACCGCCGTAATACGGACCGCCGCCGCCATAATAGTTATAGCCGGGGCCGTAGCCGTAATGGGCCGGACGACCGTAGTAATAGTGGTCCTCGTAGTAGGCGCGACGGTTCTGCGCCGCGGCGATGGCGAGACCCGTGCCGACGATGCCGGCGAAGGCCGCGGCAGCCGCCGCACCGCCATTGCCGCGATAGTGGCGCCGGCGCGCGCTGACGTCGGTCAGGCCGCCGTCATTGGCCGTCTTGGCGACAGTGCCCTTGTCAGCCGGCGCGGAGCCGGCGAAGGCGAGGGTCGGCGCAACAGTCGTCAACGTCACCGCGGCCACCGTCGCCAGGACGGTAGCACGGCCAAAGCGTGAAAAACTTCCGCGCTGTGCGATCATGTGGATCCTCCGTGTGATCAAAACTCGCCAAATCAACTCCTCAACTGGGGTGACAGTTCCCCCGGCGAAACCGCGAGTCGAAGCCGCAAATCGCCGCAGGCCTTGCTCATGGACCGTTCAGATTCCATCGGACATGATCAGGCACCGCCGGCCCCGAGCGGCGTTGTCACGAAATTGACACATCGAGATCGCCGTCGCGGCCGCTGAACTGATTAGAATACCGGCGCCGAGACCATGCGGCCTCGTCAATACCGGCGTGACCTGATGCGCGTGACCTGATGCGTATGCGACGACCCATCACCCTGCTTGCTCTGGCGCTGCTCGCGGCTGTCGCGCCTGGATGGCTGTCCTCAGGACGCGCGAGGGCTGAGGAGCCGAAGCGCCCGGTCGCGGTGATGTTCGCGCTGGACCGCGCGCTCGATGGCAGCCTGGCGCCGTTCGTGCTCGCCGGCAGCCGCGGCCTGTTCGGCGCCGAGGGCGTCACCGTCACGATGACCACGGCCAAGGGCTCGACCGAGGCGATCGCCCGCGTGGCGGCCGGCGAGGCCGACATGGCGCTGGCCGACATCAACGAGCTGATCCGCTATCGCGACGGCACCAACAGCCAGCCGATCAAGGCCGTGTTCGTGCTGTTCAACAAGGCGCCCTATGCGATCATCGCGCGCAAGAGTCGCGGCATCAACGCGCTCGCCGACATCGAGGGCAAGACGGTCGGCGTCGCCGAGGGCGATCTCTCGATCCGGCTGTGGCCGGCGGTGGTGAAGCACAATCATCTCAAGGCGGAGACGATCAAGCTGTCGCGCGTCGGCGCGGCGGTGCGCGAGCCGATCCTGTCCGCCGGACAGGTCGACGCCGTCAGTGGCTTCTCCTACCTCTCCGCCATCAATCTGCGCGACCGCGGCGTGCCGGCCGCCGATCTCGCCGTGCTGCGCTTCGCCGACTATGGCTGCGAGGCCTATGGCCACGCGGTGATCGTCAGTCCCGGCTTTGCCGCCAAGCAGCCGGGAGCCGTGAAAGGCTTTCTGCGGGCGCTGACCTCAGGCGTGCTGCTCGCGATCAAGGACCCGGCGGCGGCCATCACCGAGGTGGCGAGCAAGATGGACGATCCATCGCGCGAGCTGGAACTGGAGCGGCTGCAGGCCGTGCTCGCCGACAATGTGCTGACCTCGGACGTCCGCCGCGACGGCCTCGGAGGCATCGATCCCGCCCGGTTCGAGCGCGCGCTCGACCAGATCGCCGAGGATCGCAAATTCACCCACAAGCGCCCGGCTCCGGCCGATATCTTCGACAACGGCTTTCTGCCGCCGGCCGACAGCCGCCTCGTCAATTGAGCGCTCGCCGCGATTGCCGATCCCTTGCTAACATCGGGTGAACCGCCGGCTGGCGGTGATTCCACCTCTGCTCACGAAGCGCCCTGCCATGTCCCTGCTCCGCATCTATCTCCGCGTGCTCCAATTGCTCGGAAAGGAGGCGCGGCTGGGCTGGATCGTCGCCGTGGCCAACCTGGCGCTGGCGGTGGCGCAGTTCGCCGAGCCGGTGCTGTTCGGGCGCATCGTTGATTCATTGTCCGGAAACGCCTCGACCGCCACGGCCTGGCCGCTGCTCGCGGCCTGGGCGGCGTTTGGCCTGTTCACGATCCTCGCCAGCGCATGGGTCGCCCTGCAGGCCGACCGCCTCGCGCATCGCCAGCGCCACGCGGTGCTGACCAGCTATTTCGAGCACATCCTGCAGCTGCCGCTGACGTTCCACTCCGGCACGCATTCGGGACGGCTGATGAAGGTGATGATCAACGGCACCGACGCGCTGTGGAAGCTGTGGCTGTCGTTCTTCCGCGAGCACTTCGCCGCGATCATGTCGGTGCTCGTGCTGCTGCCGCTGTCGCTGTATCTCAACTGGCGGCTCGCGATCCTGCTGTTCGTGCTCTGCGTGGTGTTCACGGTGCTGACCACGCTCGTGGTGCGCAAGACCTACGGCATGCAGAGCGAGGTCGAGGAGCACTACAGCGATCTCTCGGCGCGGGCCTCCGACGCGCTCGGCAATGTCGCGCTGGTGCAGAGCTTCGTGCGCATCGATGCCGAGGTGCAGGGCCTGCGCAGCGTGGCGGGCCAGTTGCTCTCGGTGCAGATGCCCGTGCTCGGCTGGTGGGCGCTGGTGACGGTGATCACGCGCGCCTCCACCACGATCACCGTGCTCGCGATCTTCACACTCGGCATCGCCCTGCACCAGGCCGGGCTCACCTCGGTCGGCGAGATCGTGATGTTCGTGTCGTTCGCGACCATGCTGATCCAGAAGCTCGAGCAGGTCGTGTCCTTCATCAACAACGTTTTCATGGAGGCGCCGCGGCTCGCCGAATTCTTCACCGTGCTCGACGCCGTGCCCGCGGTGCGCGACCGCCCGGATGCGATCGAGGTCAGCCGGCTGTCCGGCCTCGTCGAATTCAACGACGTGTCGTTCTCCTATGACGGCAAGCGGCCGGCGGTGGAGGATCTCAGCTTCACCGCGCTGCCCGGCCAGACCATCGCGCTGGTCGGCCCCACCGGCGCCGGCAAGTCGACCGCGATCGCGCTGCTGCATCGCGCCTTCGATCCGCAATCCGGCTTCATCAAGATCGACGGCATGGACGTGCGCGGATTGAAGCTCGCATCGCTCAGACGGAACATCGGCGTCGTGTTCCAGGAGGCGCTGCTGTTCAACCGCTCGATCCGCGAGAACCTGCTGGTCGGCAAGCCCGATGCGACCGACGAGGAGCTGCGCACAGCCGCAGCCCGCGCCCAGGCGCTGGAGTTCATCGACCGCGCCGAGCAGGGCTTCGACACCAATGCCGGCGAGCGCGGCCGCATGCTGTCCGGCGGCGAGCGCCAGCGGCTGTCGATCGCCCGCGCGCTGCTGAAGGACCCGCCGATCCTGATTCTCGACGAGGCGACCTCGGCGCTCGACGCGGTCACCGAGGCCAAGCTCAATGCGGCGCTCGACGAGGTGATGAAGGGACGCACGACCTTTGTGATCGCGCATCGGCTCTCCACCATCCGCAACGCCACCAGGATCCTGGTGTTTGCGAACGGACGCGTGATCGAAAGCGGAACGTTCGATGAACTCGTGGCCAAGGGCGGTCATTTCTCGGAACTGGCAAAGGCCCAGTTCATGGTGCAGGAGAATGCGCGTGCGTCGCTCACCGCGCCGGAGGGCGACGGCAACACCGTCAAGGCCTGATCGCGGGACGCTTTCATCGTGGAATTGAATGGCTGGCCCCTGTTAACCAGGATCGAGCCGGTATAGGTTCGCGACCTGCCGCAACCGACGCGGCGCCGGACACGCTTGAAACCCGAAAGCCCTCTTGCCCACCTCGCCATGCGAGGCGGGTTCTCAAAGGACCGGACCAGACCAGTGCAGACGCTTCGCCTGTTGTCCCGCTATTCCCCGCTGAAAGTTCTCGCTCTCGCTGCCGCTCTCGTGCTCGCGCCGCGCCTGGCCCAGGCCGAAGCGCTGCTGCTCGTCGAAGCCGATACCGGCAAGGTGCTGGAGGCACAGAACGCGACCTATCCGTGGTACCCCGCCTCCGTCACCAAGCTGATGACGGCCTACGTGACGCTCAAGGCGGTGAAGGAAGGCAAGATCTCGCTCGACACCCTGTTCACGGTGTCGCCGACCGCGGCGTCGCAGTCGCCGTCGAAGATGGGTTACCGGCCGGGCACGCAGCTGACCGTCGACAACGCGCTGAAGATGATGCTGGTGAAGTCCGCCAACGACATGGCGGTGGTGCTGGCGGAAGGTGTCGGAGGCTCGATCGACGGCTTCTCGGCGATAATGAACGACACCGCGCGCAAGCTCGGCATGACGCAGACGAGCTACGTCAATCCGAACGGCCTGCCCGCCGATGGACAGATCACATCGGCACGCGACCTCGCGATCCTGGCGCGGGCGATCATCCGCGACCTGCCGGAATACGAATATTTCGTGCACATCCCCTCGATCCGCTACGGCCGCCGCGTGGTGCAGAACTTCAACCGGCTGATCGGCCGCTATCCCGGCGCCGACGGCTTCAAGACCGGCTTCATCTGCGCCTCCGGCTACAATCTCGTGGCCTCGGCGACGCGCAACGGCAAGCGCCTGATCGCGGTCGTGCTCGGCGCCTCCTCGGGCCAAATGCGGGCGGTGCGCGCGATCCAGATGCTCGACCGCGGCTTCAACGGCAACCAGCTGAGCTGGCTGAAATCGCCGCTCGGCAATGTCGAGCAGCTCGCCCCCGTCGACGCGACGCCGCCGAACCTGCGCGACGACATGTGCAACGGCAGGCGCCACCGGCCGGCCAGCGACGATGACGGCGAGGAGACGATTGCCGGCGCCGAGGGCGAATCGACCGGAGGCACCCTGCTCGCCGGCCTGCAGGCGCCGACGATGAAGCCGTCCGAGCTGCTGGCCGCAGCCCCCGCCCCCTCCGAGCCCGTGCTGGTCTATACCGGTCCCACCCGCACCGGCGCGGCCCTGATCGCGGCGGTCGCGGCCGATGCCGATGCGCAGACCCCGGCCAAGCGCCGCGGCAAGAAGGCGCATGCCACCGCCGCCGGCAAAGAGGCGAAGCCAGCCACCCGCACCGCCGCCAAGTCCGAGGCGGATGCAAAGCCCGCGGCCAAGCCAGGCTCCAAGCCCTCGGAGGCGAAAACGTCCGACGCCAAGCCGGCCGCCGCCCGGCACGCCGCCAAGCACGAATCCAGCCCAAAATCAGCGGCTTCCGACACGGCCGCCAAGCCGGCCAAGCCTAAGGCGGCCGCCAAGCCGAAAACCGACGGCAAGCCCGCGCCGAAGGACGGCTGATCCCGCGTCGCACACCCGCGCTGGCAGCCGGCCACGGCGCCGGCACGGCGTTCTCCCCGTCCCTCTTTCGTCTACGCCCCGACCGCTTGCCTTGCCCGGCCGGAGGTGAGATTTTGGCCGCCGAATGCCGCCCCCCGGGACGACCGGCGCGCCGGCACATCAAGCGACCATAAAAGACGATCAGGAGAGGGAAGGTTCATGGAGCGCATCTGGCTCAAGCACTATCCGGCCGGCGTTCCCGCCGATATCGAGCCCAGCAAGTACCAATCGCTGGTCGAGCTGCTGGAAGAGAGCTTCAAGAAGTTTGCCGACCGCCGCGCCTTCATCTGCATGGACAAGGCGATCAGCTATCGCGAGCTCGACGAGATGTCGGTCGCGATGGGCGCCTATCTGCAGGGCCTGGGTCTGGCGAAAGGCGCGCGCGTCGCACTGATGATGCCGAACGTGCTGCAATATCCGGTCGCGATCTCGGCGGTGCTGCGCGCTGGCTACGCGGTGGTGAACGTCAATCCGCTGTACACGCCGCGCGAGCTCGAGCACCAGCTCAAGGATTCCGGCGCCGAGGCGATCATCGTGCTGGAGAATTTTGCCCACACCGTGCAGCAGGTGGTCGGCCACACCCAGGTCAAGCACATCGTCATCGCCAGCATGGGCGACCTGCTCGGCTTCAAGGGGGTGATCGTCAACCTCGTCGTCCGCCGTTTGAAGAAGATGGTGCCGGCGTTCTCGCTGCCGGGCGCGGTGCCGTTCAACGACGCGCTCGCCGCCGGCCGCGGCAAGCGCTTCCAGAAGCCCGTGATCGGGCCGGATGACGTCGCCTTCCTGCAGTATACCGGCGGCACCACCGGCGTCTCGAAGGGCGCCACGCTGCTCCACCGCAACGTCGTCGCTAACGTGCTGCAGAACGATGCTTGGCTGCAGCCGGTGATGGACAAGCCGCCGCATGTCGATCAGCTCCTGATCGTCTGCGCACTGCCGCTCTACCACATCTTCGCGCTGACCTGCTGCTTCCTGCTCGCGGTGCGCGCCGGCGGCGCCAACCTGCTGATCCCCAATCCGCGCGACATCGCGGGCTTCATCAAGGAACTGATGAAGTACCAGGTCAACACGTTCCCGGCCGTCAACACGCTGTACAACGGCCTGCTGCATCATCCCGATTTCAAGAAGATCGACTTCTCAAAGCTGAAGGTTTCCAACGGCGGCGGCATGGCCGTGCAGAAGCCGGTGGCCGACCAGTGGAAGCAGGTGACCGGCTGCAGCATCGCCGAGGGCTATGGCCTGTCGGAGACCGCGCCGGTGCTGACCTGCAACGTGCCGACCTCGACCGATTTCACCGGCACGATCGGCCTGCCCCTGCCGTCGACCTGGCTCTCGATCCGCGATGACGACGGCAACGAGGTGCCGCTCGGCCAGCCCGGCGAGATCTGCGCCAAGGGCCCGCAGGTCATGGCCGGCTATTGGAACAGGCCGGACGAGACCGCGAAAGTCATGACCTCGGACGGCTTCTTCCGCACCGGCGACATCGGTGTGATGGCCGCGGACGGCTCGATCAAGATCGTAGACCGGAAGAAGGACATGATCCTGGTGTCCGGCTTCAACGTCTATCCCAACGAGGTCGAGGAGGTCATCGCCGCCCATCCGGGCGTGCTGGAGACCGCCGTCATCGGGCTTCCGGACGAGAAAACCGGCGAGGTCGTCAAGGCCTTCGTGGTGAAGAAGGACCCGAACCTCACCCCCGAGGATATCGTCAAGCACTGCCACGAGCAGCTGACGAACTACAAGGTGCCGAAGCAGATCGAGTTCAGGACCGAGCTGCCGAAGACCAATGTCGGCAAGATCCTGCGCCGCGAGCTGCGTGACGAAAAGAAGAAGCCGGCGGCCGCCGCCTGATCCGTTGGCAGCGCAGCACCGTTGTGCGATGACGGAGTCGTGAACGCGGCGGGCCGTTGCCGTTTGCAGCCCGCCGAATAGTGTAGCGCGCACCGCGCAAGACACGTTCGCGAGAGCGATATCCAGGGGAAGGAGTTTCGATATGACGATCCAGGTTGGCGACAAGCTGCCGGCGGCCCAATTCCGCGTGATGACCGAGGAAGGCCCGCAGGTGAAGACCACCGACGACATCTTCAAGGGCAAGAAGGTCGCGCTGTTCGCCGTGCCCGGCGCCTACACCGGCACCTGCCACAAGATGCATCTGCCGAGCATCTTCCTCAACGCCTATGCGATGAAGGACAAGGGCGTCGACACCATCGCGATCGTCTCCGTCAACGACGCCTTCGTGATGAACGCCTGGAAGCGCGATACCGACCAGCGCGACGAGGCCGTGTTCCTGGCGGACGGCAGCGCCGAGTTCACCAAGGCGATCGGCATGGAGCTCGACGCCACCGCCCACGGCCTCGGCCTCCGCTCCAAGCGCTACTCGATGCTGGTCGAGGACGGCAAGGTCACCAAGCTGAACCTCGAAGCCGCCCCCGGCAAGGTCGAGGTCTCCGGCGGCGACACGCTGCTCGGGCAGCTGTAAGTCGTTCGACCTGTCGAGACTTGAGGCACACCGCCTCCCCACAAATAGTGTCATTCCCCGCGCAAGCGGGGAATCCAGTACGCCGCGGCCTCTCGGCAGAACACGACCGCCGGCGGGTACTGGATCGCCCGGTCAAGCCGGGCGATGACAGGTGAAGGTGAGGCAAGGACCCCGGCTAACTAACTCGTCAGCCCCGCACGTTCTTCTGCATCCGCGCCATCGCCACGCCGTCGCGCGCCAACTGATCCGCGCGCTCGTTCTCGGGGTGGCCGGCGTGGCCCTTGACCCAGTGCCAGTTGACCTTGTGCGGCTTCAGCGCAGCATCCAGGCGCTGCCACAGCTCGGCGTTCTTGACCGGCTTCTTGTCCGCCGTCTTCCAGCCGTTGCGCTTCCAGCCATGGATCCAGCCGGTGATGCCCTGACGGACATATTGGCTGTCGGTGTAGAGCTCGACCTGGCACGACTTCTTCAGCGCTTCCAGCGCCGAGATCGCGGCCATCAGCTCCATGCGGTTGTTGGTGGTGTGCGGCTCGCCGCCCTTCAGCTCTTTTTCCTTGTCGCCGAAGCGCAGGATCGCGCCCCAGCCGCCAGGGCCCGGATTCCCGGAGCAGGCGCCATCAGTGAAGATGCTGACGACCGGAGGCTCGCTCATGCCGCAGCTCCAAGGCCGTAGTCGCGCGCGCTGGTCACCGCCTGATGGAAGCGCAGCTTGCGGACATATTCGAGCGGGTCCTTCGGCTTCACCAGCGCGCCCGCTGGCACGTTGAGCCAGTCGACCAGCCGCGTCAGCAGGAAGCGGATCGCCGCGCCGCGCGCCAGCAGCGGCAACGCTTCCAGTTCGTCTTTCGACAGCGGCCGCTCGCGGCCATAGGCATGGAAGAACGCGCGCGCTTTGGTGACGTTGAGCGAATGATCGGCTTCGAAGCACCAGGCATTGAGGCAGATCGCGACGTCATAGGCGAGGATGTCGTTGCAGGAGAACGGGAAGTCGATCAGCCCGGACAGCTTGTCACCGAGGAAGAACACGTTGTCCGGAAACAGGTCGGCGTGGATGACGCCTTCGGGCAGATGGGTCGGCCACGCGCGTGCGAGGTGATCGAGCTCGGTCGACAACAGCGCCGACAAGCCGGCCTGCACTGTGTCGGCGCGATCGGCGGCCTGGGCGAACAATGATTGCCAGCCGGACACCGACAGCGGATTCTTGCGCACCAGCGGGAAGTCGCGGCCGGCGAGATGCATCCGCGCCAGCGCCTCGCCGACCCCCGCGCAATGCACGACGGCCGGCTTGCGCGGCCACATTCCTTCCAGGAAGTTGATGATCGCGGCCGGCCGGCCGGACAGGCTCGAATAGACCGCACCGTCGCGGTTGCGCGCCGGCTGCGGACAGCTGACGCCGCGCGCGGCGAGATGCGCCATCAGACCCAGGAAATACGGCAGGTCATCCGCCGCCACGCGCTTCTCATAGAGCGTGAGGATGTAGGAGCCCTTGGTGGTGTGCAGCAGGAAGTTGGAGTTCTCGACGCCTTCGGCGATGCCCTTGTAGGAGAGCAGCTCGCCGATATCGTAGGACTTGAGGAAGTCCGCAAGCTCGTCGGCGGCGACGTCGGTATAGACCGCCATGCGATGTCCTGGTTATCGAAGTTCGCCTGCCCCCGCCTCTCAGGTGCGAACTTCGTCACCGGACAGGCCCGTTGCGCCCTTCATCGCGCATGCAGGCGCAGCGTTCAAGGCCGATGGGCGGCCAAGGGCGAAAAGAAGCGGCCGGCCTACTCGGCGGCCGCTTCCGGCCGCAGCGAGCGCGGCAGCGGGAAGAATTCGTTCTCCTCGGCCGCCGAGACGGTCTCGACATGGAGCACATAGCGCTCGGCGAACGCGCCCATGATCTCCTCGACGATCACCTCGGGGGCCGAGGCGCCGGCGGTGATGCCGAGGCTCTTGATGCCCTCGAAGCGCTTCCAGTCGATGTCCGAGGCGCGCTGCGCAAGCACCGCGATCGGGCAACCCTCGCGCTCGGCGACCTCGCGCAGGCGCTGCGAATTCGACGAGTTCGGCGCGCCGACCACGATCAGGGCGTCGACCACCGGCGCCACCTTCTTGACCGCCAGCTGACGGTTGGTGGTGGCGTAGCAGATGTCTTCCTTGTGCGGGCCCGAGATGTTCGGGAAGCGGCCCTTCAGCACGGCAACGATATCGGCGGTGTCGTCGATCGACAGCGTGGTCTGGGTCACAAAGGCGAGATTGTTCGGGTCCTTCGGCGTGAAGGTCGCCGCGTCCTCAGCGGTCTCGATCAGGGTCACGGCGCCCGGCGGGAGCTGGCCGACGGTGCCGACCACTTCCGGATGGTGGGAATGACCGATCAGCAGGATCTCGCGGCCGCGCTTGAAGTGGATGGCCGCCTCACGGTGGACCTTGGTGACCAACGGACAGGTCGCGTCCAGCGAGAAGAAATTGCGCGCCTGGGCCTCGGCGGGAACCGATTTCGGCACGCCATGTGCCGAGAACACCACCGGTGCGTTGGTACTGTCAGGAATCTCGGCCAGTTCCTCGACGAAGATCGCGCCCTTGGTCTTCAGGCTGTCGACGACGTATTTATTGTGCACGATCTCGTGGCGGACATAGACCGGGGCGCCATAGATGGCGAGCGCCCGCTCCACGGTGTCGATGGCGCGGACCACGCCGGCGCAGAAGCCGCGCGGCGAACAAAGCACGATTTTGAGGTCTGGTTTGGCTGCCATCGGGTGATCTGACATGGGCTGATCTATTGGCCTGATCTGTGCGGGCTGGTTGCGGCGACCGGAGCACCCCGGGCCGGCAAGCGGGGGCGGTCGAGACGGCACGGCTTCGAGCTAGATTGCGTTTGGGTACGACTTGGGACTGCTTTCGAGCCCTGTCAAGGCCGTTTTCGTCAGGCCATTGCGCCCCGCCCCCGGGACGGCTTATATAGGGCGAATTCCCCGTCATCGCCGATGACCGCAGGTTTCGCCCCCCGGGCCGGGGCGGAGCACAAAGGAGATTTGCCATGAGCAACGCCCCGCTGATGCCGAAGGCAACTGCCGTGTGGCTGGTCGACAATACCGCGCTGACCTTCGACCAGGTCGCCGATTTTACCAAGATGCACCCGCTCGAGGTGCGCGCGATCGCCGACGGCGATGCGGCCCAGGGCATCAAGGGCATGGACCCGATCTCGACCGGGCAGTTGACCCGCGAGGAGATCGAAAAGGCCGAGCGTGACCCGAATTACCGGCTCAGGCTGCAGGAGAGCAAGGTCGTGCTGCCGCCGCAGCCGAAGCGCAAGGGCCCGCGCTACACCCCGGTGTCGCGCCGCCACGAGCGCCCGAGCGCCATCCTCTGGCTGGTGCGCAACCATCCGGAGCTGAAGGACGCGCAGATCATGCGCCTCGTCGGCACCACCAAGACCACCATCGCCAGCGTCCGCGACCGCACCCATTGGAACGCCCAGACGCTCACGCCGATGGATCCGGTGACGCTCGGCCTGTGCTCGCAGATCGAGCTCGATTTCGAGGTGCAGCGCGCCGCCAAGGAGAAGCCGCTCGACGCCAATTACAGCGGCGCCACCCTGCTGCCGGCCTCGGAGACCACCCGCAAGGACGAGTACGAGCCGGCCGGCCGCGACGAGGACGACCTCAACGTCGACGCCGTGTTCGCCAAGCTCAAGACCCTCGGCGGCAAGAAGCAAGAGGAAGAAGAGGAAGAGTAGGACGCTGCGGGCGTCTTACCTTCTCGCGTTGCCGCGCGAGTGCCTGCTCCATCATCGGTGTCGTCCCGGCGAACGCCGGGACCCATAGCCACCGGCTCGCGTGACGGCGCGAGATGGTCGTGACTCAGCGCCTGATTCCTCACCCCCGCTGCGGCGTATGGGTCCCGGCTCAAGGCCGGGACGACTCCAGTTTGACAGGCCCGCGGCTCGCGACTCACGCATAGTCCCAAAAAAATGGCGCCGGTAACCCGGCGCCATGGCAGTCTTGGGAGGAACGCGACGATCAGAACTTGTAGGTGACGCCGGCGCCGACCAGCCAGGGGTCGATGTTGGCGCGGCCCGTGATCGGGATCGCACCATTGACGGTCGCCGAGTAGTTCGGCTGCAGCCAGAGCTTCTTGACGTCGACGTTCAGGCCCCAATGCTTGTCGAGCATGTAGTCGAAGCCGAACTGAACCGCCGCGCCCCACTGGTTGGAGATGTGCAGGTTGGTGACGGCGAGACCGTTCACGACCTGATTGGCGGCGCTCTGATTGAAGAACACCGTGTAGTTCACGCCGGCGCCGATATAGGGCTTGAAGGCGCCGAAATCGGTGAAGTGATATTGCAGCGTGAGCGTCGGCGGCAGCAGCCAGGCCTTGCCGATGTTGAGGCCATCCAGCGTGCCGGTGCCGCTGATCGAATGCCGCGTCACGCCGAGGATCAGCTCGGCCGCGATGTTCTTGGTGAAGAAGTAGCTGATGTCGAGCTCGGGCACGACCTGGTTGGAAATCTTCAGGCCGGAATTCGGCGACGACAGCGCCGGCACGCCGGCGACGTTCACGCTGGAGCTGCCGCCATCCGGCAGCACGCCGAGCGCGCGGACGCGCAGCATCCAGGGATTCCAGGCCTCGACCACCGGCGCCTTGGTATAGACCGGCGCCGCCGCAGGCAGATCGGCTGCTTGCGCGGAGCCCATCGCTCCGCAGACCGCCGCCAGCACCAGCAGCGACGACGAGATTTGGAATGTTCTGTTCATCGAGGTCCCCATAGCCACACTTGAGCTACATTTGCGCGAGCAAAACCGCGCCTTGCAGTCACACGTGTGGCAGGGACGACACCGTGTTGAATTTGATCTCGATCAAACGGCCCGCCAGCGACGCCAATGTGGTCGCGAGTGTTGCGCTGCGGTCACGCGCGATGAGACGTACTTGCAATCGCGTCAGGGCCGGTCGGGATGGTTCATCATGTATTCGCCGAGATCGCGCTGCCGCCGATCGGCCCGCGCCTCGGCGCGCTGCCGCTGCACGTCGCGATCCTTGCGGCAGGCGACGTATTCCGCGGACCCCTGCGCGACCTTGCCGCCGGCCTGGCACACCGCGTCGTCGTCGTCATTGCCGAGCGCGACCGCAGGACCCTGATTGCGAGAGGCACAAGCCGTCAGCGAAAGAGCGGCCATCAGCACCAAGGCCAGGCGGGCGGAGGTCTGTCGCATCGGGCGGTCCATTCTCGTCAATCGGCGGTTTGAAGCCGTTGCTTGACGGCAATGGACGCCGGGGTCAAGCCCGGTGCGGCAATCGCCTCTCGTGTCACGAAGACGTCTTCCACCCCTCACCCTGAGGAGCACGCCGAAGGCGGGCGTCTCGAAGGGCGAGGCCCCAGCGCGGGCCTCATGGTTCGAGACGCGTCGCAAGGGCGACGCTCCTCACCATGAGGGTTGGCGTAGACACCGGTGCTGCACATTAAGCAGCGTATTCACGCAGGTAACCACTACACCCGGCTCTTCAGCGCCTCGCCGATTTCCTCGAGCACCTTGGGGTCCTCGATCGTGGCCGGCATGCTCCATTGCTCGCCGTCGGCGATCTTCTTGATGGTGCCGCGCAGGATCTTGCCGGAGCGCGTCTTCGGCAGCCGGCCGACGGTGATGGCGAGCTTGAAGGCGGCGACCGGGCCGAGCTTGTCGCGCACCAGCGCCACGATCTCCTTTTCGATCTGAGAAGGACTGCGCGACACGCCGGCCTTGAGCACGATGAAGCCGCAGGGCACCTCGCCCTTGATCGCATCCTTGATGCCGAGCACAGCACACTCCGCCACGTCCGGATGCGACGCCAGGATCTCCTCCATGCCGCCGGTCGACAGCCGGTGGCCGGCGACATTGATGATATCGTCAGTGCGGCCCATGACGAAGACGTAGCCGTCCTCGTCCTTGAAGCCGGCGTCGGAGGTCTTGTAGTAGCCCGGGAATTCGCTGAGGTAGGATTCCTTGAAGCGGTCCTCCTGCTGCCACAAGGTCGGCAGACAGCCCGGCGGCATTGGCAGCTTGATCACGATGGAGCCCATGGTGTTGGCGGGCACGGGCTTGGCCGCCTCGTCGACGATGTCGACCTGATAGCCAGGCATCGGCACGGTCGGCGAGCCGTGCTTGACCGGCAACAGGCCGAGCCCAACCGGATTGCCGGCGATGCACCAGCCGGTCTCGGTCTGCCACCAATGATCGATCACCGGCACCTTGAGCTGCTGCTCGGCCCATTCCACCGTCGGCGGATCGGCGCGCTCGCCGGCGAGGAATAGCGTGCGGAACTGCGACAGATCATATTTGCGCAGCAAGGTGCCGTCCGGATCTTCCTTGCGGATGGCGCGGAACGCCGTCGGCGCGGTGAACAGCGCGACCGCCTTGTGGTCGGCGATGACGCGCCAGAACGCGCCGGCATCGGGCGTGCCGACCGGCTTGCCCTCATACATCACCGACGTCGCACCATGGATCAGCGGCCCGTAGATGATGTAGCTGTGGCCGACGACCCAGCCAATGTCCGAGCCGCACCACCACACCTCGCCCGGCTTGATGCCGTAGAGATTCTCCATCGACCATTTCAGCGCGACCAGATGGCCGCCATTGTCGCGCACCACGCCCTTCGGCTTGCCGGTGGTGCCGGACGTGTAGAGGACGTAGAGCGGATCGGTCGCGAGCACGGGCACGCAAGGCGCGAGCTTGCCGTTGGCCAGCGCCGATTTGCGCAGCGCCGCCCAATCGTAGTCGCGACCGGGCTTCAGCTCGCAGACATGCTCGGGCCGCTGCAGGATGATGCAGGCCTTGGGCCGGTTGTCGGCCAGCTCGATCGCCTGGTCGAGCAGCGGCTTGTACTGCACGATGCGGCCGGGCTCGATGCCGCAGCTCGCCGACAGCACCAGCTTCGGCGTCGCGTCGTCGATGCGGGTCGCGAGCTCCTTGGCCGCGAAGCCGCCGAACACCACCGAATGCACCGCGCCTATGCGCGCACAGGCGAGCATCGCGACCATGGCCTCCGGGACCATCGGCATGTACAGGATGACGCGGTCGCCCTTGCGCACGCCGAAATCCTGCATGATCGCGGCGAGCGTCTGCACCTCCTTCAGCATCTCGGCATAGGTCAGCCGGGTGACCGAGTTGGTGAGCGGCGAGTCGTGGATCAGCGCCAGCTGGTTGCCGCGCCCGGCGGCGACGTGGCGGTCGAGCGCGTTGTAGCAGGTGTTGACGACGGCGCCGGCGAACCAGCGGCCATAGGCCCCCATCGTGGGATCGAACACCTTCTTGGCCGGCTCGATCCAGTCGATCGCGCGGGCGGCCTCGGCCCAGAACCCTTCGGGGTCCTGCACCGACCGGGCATGGACCTCGTGATAGCGGCTGGCAGCGCTCATGACGTTTCCCCAAGATCTGTGTTTATTCCCGACTATTGTCCGGGACAAAGCGACAGTTCAAGCCGTCATGAATTGATCTGGATCAGGCGAGGCCTTGCGGCCCCGCCATTTTCCCGGATGGATCAATCGGCGGCGTCCCGAAGCGTGTCGAGGCGGCGCTGCAGGGCTAGACGAAGGTCGTAGCCGGGCTTGCCGAACCGGGCGTTGCGCTCGGTCAGGAAGTCGCGCTGTGTGCTGCGCAGCTCGGCGGCGGCGCGGCCGCGGGACGATTTCAGGAGCTTGGCATAGCTCTGCGAAATGCCGAGGTCGAGCACCGACAATTGCGGGTCGGCGCAAATGACCTTCTCGACCTCGCGCTTGGCGGTGGCGCAATCGAACGACGGCCCGCTGCGCTCCGACGGCGCGTTCAGCGGACGCGGCGCCTCGGCACCGAACTTCTTGATCTCGGCGAGCATCGCGCGACGGCCTTCCGCCGCGTTCTCGTTACCCGGATTCAGGCGCAGCGCGGCTTCATAGTCGGCAAGGGCTTTGGCGCGTTCCCCCATCTTCTTGAACAGAACGGCGCGGTTGTTGTAGGTGGACGCGAAATCCGGATCGAGGCGCAACGCGGCATCGTAGTCGCTGAGGGCCGAGCCGAGCTCGTTCTTGTACTGATAGGCGTCGCCGCGGTTGGTCAGGAAATTCGCCTTCGGCTGCATCTTGATCGCCTGGTCGTAGTCGGCGATGGCTTTGTCGTAGTCCTTCATCGCGGCATAGGTGAGGCCGCGATTGTCGTAATATTCCGGCACCTTCGGATCGCGCCGGATCGCCTCGCTGTCATCGGCAAGCGCCTTGTCCATCTGGCCGAGCTTCTTGTAGGCCGCGCCGCGATTGGTGAAGGTGCGGGGACGGTCGGGGTCGAGCCGGATGGCCTCGTCATAGTCGCGCACCGCCTTCTCGTTGTCGCCGCGCAGATAGAACGCGACGCCGCGGTCGGCATAGGCCTGCGCGAAATCCGGCTTCAGCCGGATGGCCTGGTCGAAATCGGCCAAGGCGCGGTCGAGCCGGCGCTGCGTGACATAGACGACGCCACGCTCCTCATAGGCTTCGGCGTCGTTCGGATCGAGCGAGATCGCCATGCTGAGATCGGCCGCCGCCTTGTTGGCGTCGCCGCCGGCCACCCGCAGGTAATCGCCGCGCAGCCGGTATGCGCGGGCGTTCTTGCCGTCGAGGGCGATGGCGCGGTCGAAATCCTTGAGCGCCTGGGTCATTCCACCGGGCGTCCGCGCGCGGATGTCGGCGCGGACGACGAGCGCCATGGACTGGTCCTTCGGCGAGCTCGAGGCCTGCTCGATCACGGCGGTGCAGGCGGTGATCAGCTCCGCCGGCGGCGCCTTGCTGCCCCATGTGCAGTCCGTGTCCGCGGCAAAGGCCGGGAGGGCTCCGAGACCGAGAACGAAACCGGCCGCGAGGCGGAGCGTGCGGTAAGAGGATCGGGATGAAAGCGAATGACGGACGGTGTGCATAGCTGTGGTCTCGGCTCTGAATCCGACGGGTGCAACTGGGAGATGCTGGTCTCCCCCGTTGTCGTCCGCGCCCGGAACCGGGTTCAAGCCGCCTGGCCGATGGTTAATAGCCGTCGACGCCGTTCAACCGCCGCAGGCGATCCTGCATCGCCTTCTTGAGATCGTAGCCAGGCCGGCCATACGAGGCGTTTCGCTTCGAAACGAAGGCCTCCTGCTCGCGCTGCAGGGCCCGCGCCGCCGCCGCCCCCTGGGCCTCGCGCATCACCCGCGCATGCGAGCCGTCGATCTCGCGATCGAGATTGGCGAGTTCGGGATCGGCGCAGATCGCCTTCTCGACCGCGCGCCGCACGCTGGCACAGTTGAAGCTCGGACGCCCGGCTACCGCCATCTGCGCGCCGAGACGCTCGAGCTCGACGGCGAGGTCATGATAGTTGCTGCGCGCGCTGACGTGATCCGGGTTGAGCCGTAGCGCCGCGGCGAAATCGGCCAGGGCCTTCGGGCGGTCGCCCTTCTTCCGATACAGCTCGCCACGCGCGTTGAAGATGTTGGCCAGCGTCGGATCGAGCTGCAGGGCGACGCCATAGTCGGCGATCGCGCGATCGGCCTCACCCCGGATGATGTAGATCGAGGCGCGCGCGATCAGCGCATTGATGCGATCGCTCTTGGGAACCTTGGCATTGTCGATCAGCGCCCCGCATTCGGTCAGGACCTTGTCGCCGTCACGCGCTTCGGACGCCGCGATGCAAGCGGCGGCGTCGACCAAGGGCTCCTTGCCCGGTTCGGCCGCGCCCACGGCGTGCGCCGCCGTCGCGAACAACAATCCGGAGGTGATGAGCGCGACCAGCCGCGCATTCCCGCGGCGAACGTTCATGGCCTGCGTTAAAGCGGATATCAGCAAGCGGCTGGTTCTCTCAAGGCGTGGACAAGCCGGACAACGGCGGCAAAGCAGTGCTTTCCGTCAACTATACAGCCGCGGCGCGGCCGCGGAAGTCCTTCCGCGCCGACATGCTGCGGCCGCCCGTGCCGAATCGTCCCCGCAGGCAACTGACATGCGCGTGATCATCTGACGCGTCTGGCTCGCGAACTCGTGGATGCAGCGAGGCCTTGGCGATAGCACGGGAATTGAACCTCAGGCAGTCGCGGCAGACACAACCTCCATGACGATCCTGACAGAGCATTCGCGCGCACGCGGCGTCATTGCGTCCCCGGCGCGCTATTTTTATTTCAACATGGCCCTGGCCTGCATGGCCACCGCCTTCCTCGGCTTTGCGCCGACCTACTGGATGCCGCTGGCGCGCGGCTCATTCTCCGGCGCGCCCGTGGTTCATTTCCACGGCTTCCTGTTCTTCACCTGGACGCTGTACTTCACCCTCCAGACGTGGCTTGCCGCGTCAGGCCGGACCGCCTGGCACCGCTCGCTCGGCATCTTCGGCGTCTCGCTCGCCACCGCGATGACGATCTTCGGGTTCCTGGTGGCGGTTGAAGCGATGAAACGCTCCGCCGCGATCGGCCAGCCCAATGAAGGCATCGCGTTCGCGATCGTGCCGCTCAGCGGCATCGCCTTCTTCGCCGTCGTGTTTGTCCTCGCCGTCATGTACGCGCGGCGGCCGGAGACGCACAAGCGGCTGATGCTGCTCGCCGGCATCTCGCTGCTCGACGCCGCCGTGGCGCGCTGGTTTCTTACTTTCCTCGCACCGCCCGGCCCGCTCGGCCCGCCGCCGGTGTTCGTCACCATCCCGCCGGCCTTCGTCGCCTATCTGCTGCTCGTCGTCGCCATCATCTACGACCGCCGCACGTTCGGGCGGGTCCATCCGGTCTATGTCTATGGCGGCCTTGCGCTGATCGCGGTGAAGCTCCTGAACTGGCCGATCAGCATCACGCCGGCGTGGCATGCGATCGGCGGCAGCATCCTGGCGATGGCGCAGTAGCCACTGCTCTTCAGTCACCCACCGCCGTCATTGCGAGGCGCCGAAGGCGACGAAGCAATCCAGGGGCTCAGCGGATGCCCTGGATTGCTTCGCTTCGCTCGCAATGACGGCAAGAATGTCAACTCCGGCAGGTCAGCCCGCCGTCGACCACTAGCGTGATGCCGGTGACGTATTTCGACTCGTCCGACGCGAGGAACAGCGCCGCGTTGGCGACGTCGAATGCGTCGCCCATGTGCCCCATCGGCACCTGCGCATCGCGCTTCTTCCACATCTCCTCGACATCGCCCTTGGCGTAGCTCGCAGCCAGGCCTGCGGAATGCTCAACCATCGGCGTCTTCATCAGCCCGGGCAGGATCGCGTTAACGCGGACATGCTTGGGCGCGAACTCGACCGCTGTCGTGCGCGTCATCTGGTTCATGGCCGCCTTGCTGGCGCCGTAGCTGACATAGGAGATGCCGACCTGCCGGATCGAGGCGACCGACGAGATGTTGATGATCGAGCCGCCGCCCTGCCCGATCATGACGGGAATGACGTGCTTCATCGCGAGATAGGCGCTCTTGAGGTTGACCGCGAACACGCGGTCCCATTCGGCTTCCTCGACATCGACGACGCTGCCCATCTCGGCGATGCCGACATTGTTGTCGAGCACGTCGATGCGGCCATAGGCAGCCAAGCAGGCCTTGACCATCGCCTCGACCTCGGCCGCCTTCGACACGTCGGCGGTGTAGGCCTCGGCCTGCCCGCCTTCGCCTGAAATGATCGCGGCCGTCTCGGCCGCCGCTTCCCTGTTGCGGTCGACGCAGAACACCTTCGCGCCCTGCCGCGCGAAGGTCACTGCGGTCGCCTTGCCGTTGCCCCAGCCCGGCCCGATCGAGCCGGCGCCCACCACCAGCGCCACCTTGCCCTCGAGACGTCTCATCGCGCTCTCCCGTTGTTTGTTATTCGTTGCAGGCGCTCATCGTAATCGTGGCGCCGATATCATGGCCGACAATCTCCGAGATCGTCCGGCATTGTCCGTCGTGACAGATCCGCCATTCGCCGGCGGCGCCGGAATTGGCGAGCACGATGCGCGACAGCGGCTCGCGATCGACGGACCATTGGTACCAGCCATCGACCAGCCGCGCCTCCGGCGGCGGCTCCATGCCGGCACCGGAGCCCTTCACACGGGCCTGCACCAGTTGCAGGCCATCGGCCGTGACGCGCCAATCCTCCTGCCAGGCGGTCTTCTCGACCGAATGCGTCCAGGCCAAAGTGAAGCCGGCCAGCGCCAGCGCTTTCACCACACCCGACGTCGCCAGACAGAGGCTCAAGCGGACGCCGCCACAGGCGAAGGCGGTCGCTGCCGCCATTGCCAGCCGACGATCACCACCGCCAGCGCGAAGCCCAGCACGTCGCTATAGGGGAATTCGCCGAGCAGGCAGACCGACGCGACGAACGCCAGCAGCCGCTCGATCACCGTCATGCGCGTATAGAGGAAGCCGATCGCGACCATGCCGAACAGGCCGATCGCGACGAGAGCCTTGACGAAGGCATACGCCACCGCCCCGTAGAAGCCGATCTGCGCCTCCATCGGATCGCCCGCCTGCAGCATCAGCGCCGGCGAATAGACGAACAAGAAGGGAATGACATAGCCGGCGAGCGCGATACGCATTGCCTCCCAGCCGATCTTGTCGGGGTTCTCCTTGGCGATCGGTGCGGCAGCGAGCGCGGCGAGAGCCACCGGCGGCGAGAGGTCGGCCATGATGCCGTAGTAAAACGCGAACATGTGGCTCGCGATCAGGGGCACGCCGAGCTTGGCGAGCGCGGGCGCGGCGAGCGCGGCCGTGATGATGTAGGTCGGGATGGTTGGAATGCCCGTGCCGAGCAGGATCGACAGCAGCATGGTCATGATCAGCGCCGCGAACAGGCTGGTCTTGCCGAGGCCGATCACCCAGCTGCCGAAGATCGAGCCGACGCCGGTCTGCGTCATCATGCCGATGATGACGCCGACGATGGCGCAGGCCATGCCGACGGTGAGCGCCGACTTGGCGCTTTCGGCCAGCGAGTCGCGGCAGGCGTGCAGCGTCGCCATGCCGCCCCGGACGAAGCCGGTGATGATGACCAACGCGACCACGACGGAAGCGACGGGAACGATCTGCAGCCCGTTGCGCGATAACGCGCCGACCACGAGCGCGAGCCCGATCCAGAACACGTAGCGCAGCACCTGGTTGGAAAAGCCCATCGTGATCGAGGTGCCCAGGATCAGCGCCACGGTGAGCGCCAGTCCCATCGAGCCGGCATAGAGCGGCGTGAAGCCCTCGAACAGCATGTAGACGAGAGCCGCGAGCGGCAGCACGAGGTACCAGCGCGCGACCAGCGCCTTCCAGGCGCTCGGGATCTCCGACGGCTTCATGCCGGTGAGGCCGTGCTTGCCGGCTTCCAGGTGCACCATCCAGAAGGCGGAGGCGAAGTAGAGAATGGCGGGGATGACGGCGGCCTTGACGATCACCGAGTAGTCCACGCCGAGCGTCTCGGCCATGATGAAGGCGACCGCGCCCATCACCGGCGGCATGATCTGCCCGCCCATCGAGGCCGTGGCCTCGACACCAGCGGCGAAGGCGCGGCGGTAGCCGAACCGGATCATCAAGGGAATCGTGAACTGGCCGACGGTGACGACATTGGCGACGCCAGAGCCGGAGATCGTGCCCATCATGCCCGAGGCGAACACCGCGACCTTGGCCGGGCCGCCGCGGGTGCGCCCGAACAGGCCGAGCGAGACGTCAGTGAAGAGCTGGATCATGCCGGCATGTTCGAGGAACGAGCCGAACAGGATAAACAGGAAGATGTAGGTCGCGGAGACATAGATCGGCACGCCGTAGAAGCCCTCGGTGCCGAACGACAGATGCGTGATCACCTGGTCGAAATCATAGCCGCGATGGTTGAGAGGCGCCGGCAGATACTGGCCGAAGAACCAGTACAGCAGGCAGGCGCCGCACATCAGCGGCAGCGCCAGGCCCATCAGGCGGCGCGTGCCTTCGAAGATCAGGACGGCGAGCAAGGTTCCGACGACGAGGTCGGTGCGGGTGGGATCGCCGTCACGGGCGATCAGGTCGGCATAGAAGATCCACTGATACAGGCCGCACAGGAAGCCGATCGCCCCGATGGTCCAGCCGGCGATGCGGCCGGCATCCGTCTTGGCGGTGAAATTGCCGATCAGGCCGAAGGTGAGCAGCAGCAGGAAGCCGACATGGACGCCGCGCACGACCTGGCTCGGCAGATAGTTGAAGGCGGCGACGTAGAGCTGGAACAGCGCGAAAGCGAGACCGATGCCATAGGCGAGATAGGCCCAGCGGCCGGGGCCAAAACCTTCGGGAAAGCCGTGCTCGAAATTGTCGAACTCGACCTTGACCGGCGTCTCCATGTTCACGGCTTCGATCGTCATGATGCCCCCAGCACGCCCTTGCCAGATGCTGCCGTCCAGCGGCAGCCACCTGAAACGATAAGACTGCGCGGGAGCAGGTCCCGCGCAGTCGGATGCGAACGGTCCTGCGATGCAGGCCGGAGAAACAGCGCCCTTACTTCAGGACGCCTTTTTCCTTGTAGTAGCGGATCGCGCCCGGATGCAGCGGCACCGGGCTGTCCTGCGCCGCGGTTTCCAGCTTGATCTCCTTGCCGGCGGCGTGCGCGTTGACCAGCTCGGGCAGCGACTCGAAGATCAGCTTCGTCATCTGGTAGGCGAGATCGTCGGAGACCGCGGAGCTGGTGACGAGATAATTGATGACGGCCGCGGTCGGCACGTCCTTGTCCTGGCCGGTATAGGTGTTGGCCGGGATGGTCGCTGCCACGAACGGCGATCCGATCTTGTCGACGACCTCCTTCGGCACCGAGACCACGGTGATCGGCGACGAGGTCGACAGGTCCTTCAGCGAGGCGACGCCGAGGCCAGCCGATTGCAGGGTCGCGCCGAGCTGGCGGTTCTTCATCAGATCGACCGATTCGGCGAACGGCAGATACTCCACCTTGCCGAGATCCTTGTAGCTCATGCCGGCGGCGGCGAGGATCGCGCGCGAGTTCAGCTCGGTGCCGGATTTCGGCGCGCCGACCGACAGGCTCTTGCCCTTCAGGTCCGCCAAGGTCTTGATGCCGGACTCGGCGGTGGCGACGATCTGGATGTAGTTCGGATAGATCGCGCCGAGCGTGCGCAGCTTGTCCAGCTTGCTCTTGAAGCCGGCCTCCTCCTCGCCGTTCCAGGCCGCTTTCAGGGAGTCGCCGAGCGCGAAGGCGAGCTCGCCGCGGCCCTGCTGCAGCAGGATCAGGTTCTCGACCGAGGCCTTGGTGGCCTGTACCTGGGTCTTCACGTTCGGGATCTTGTCGCCGTAGATCTTCCCGATCGCGACGCCGAGCGGATAATACACGCCGGAGGTGCCGCCGGTCAGCACGTTGATGAAGCTCTGCGCCTGCGCCGCGGGCGCGGCCAGCAGGCAGGCCGCGGCCATGATCAAAGCGGTTGCAGTGCCTGAGAATTTCAAGAAGCGCATGGGTCCTCCCGTTGATTTTGCCGGCAAATTGGACGGATGCGGGCGCGGGGTCAACCCATCCGAAAGACGGCCACGCCGCGACGCGGATCCAGCCAGGAACCGGCAGAGGACGGTTTCAACCCTGCATTGACGAGCTCTCAGGCTTCATCGACAGATGCGCTCGACCTCGGGCCGGGAGCGCACCACTCCAGCCGGACGTCTCATTGGAAGTTCATGTCGAGGCATTTGGAAATGTCTGAGCCCAGCCCGGACGAGATCGTGATGCAGCCTCGCAGCTTTTGCTGGGTCGTGTCCGCGACCCAGAGCGAATAGCCGCCATTGCCGAAGAAGGAGTTGGTATTGGCCGGCTCGGTCTCGGTCGCATCGAACTCGTACTTCGAGTCGGTCTCGAAGACCCGCGGCTTCTTGGCGCAGCCGCCGTCGACCTGGACGTTGATGACCTCCTTGTTGTCGCGCGTCAGCGACAAGGTCATCTGGCAGCGGAAATACTCCGAGGTCTTCACGTTGAACAGATAGGTATAAGAGCGGCAGACGCGGGTATCGAGCTTGCCGGCGGCGCGGCCGCTGCTGCAGGCGATCCGCTGGCCGTTCCAGAGCTTGAATTCGTCGGCATGCGCGGCGGACATCAAGGTCGTCAGCGAAAACGCCGCACCGATCCCGATTTTCGTGACGAGCTTCATTCGAATCATCCCCAACCCGATTTTCTTGCTTCATGTTTCTAGACCATGGCTGCAGGATAGTCGCGGAATCGATGACGGAAAATCCCGAACCGGTTGCGGCCAAGCGGTAATCCAGCTCGTGCGCGGGATGCTGCGTTGTTCGTGATTTGTTCGAAGAAGCCTGACCTGGAGAGGAATGATGACGACGACGTTGACCCGGGCATTCGTTCTCGCCGGAATGCTGTTGATGCTTTCGGGTGCGGCCCAGGCGGCTCCGCCGGAGCCATGGGAGCTGAGAACCGACATGGCCTACGCCTACGGTAAGGACGGCAAGACGCTGGCCTACAAGATGGGCACCAGGAATGCCGACATGCTGCTCAAGGGCGCCAAGAAGGTGCCGAAGGGAACGCTGTTCTTCGTCGGCCAGAACGGCCAGCTCTACATGCGGACCGCGCCCTATCTCGAAGGCGACGGCAGCTTCTCGTTCGGCGCGGACGAGTAGTTCGCCTGTGACATAGGGCCCAATCGCGCCTCATCAACGGTGTCGTCCCGGCCTCCGAGCCGGGACCCATAACCACCGTCCTCCGTTGGTGAGCACGCTGGAGCCACGCTCCCCGCAAGTCACAACGTCCTGTGGTTATGGGTCGCGGGTCGGCGCCTTGTCGTCGCGTTGCGACGCCAAGGCTTGCCCGGGACGACGGCGGTGGATGTGGTGCGAGCGCGCTTCGCTCGCTCCTGCGATGGCAGACACTTCTCAGAACGCCGCCGCCAGTTCCTTCGCGCCAGGAAGGTTGCTCAGCGAGTCCATCCGCGAATCGGTGACCGCGAGCAGCTTCGCCACCGTGTTGTGACGAACCGCAACCGGGTTGCGCTCGTAGCCGCCGCGCTGGAAGAAGTTCGCGGTCGGAACCTGGTCGCGCATCTCCTGCGGCATCGTCACCATGTCGAAGCCGGTGCCGTCGCCGGTGAGGTTCATCATCTCGAGCTCGGCGGCCGACAGCGGCCGCGTGTAGCCCTTGGCGCGCGCGAACAGCACCGAGGTCAGCAGCTTGTGGGTCTGCAGCATCGGCCCGACATCCATGTCGAGCACCATCGCATGCATGGCCCACCCTTGCGGGGTGTTGCCCATCTTCTCATGGGCCGACCACTCGTCCGGCACCGAGCGTGCGATGGCGACCATCTTCTTCAGGACCGAGAGCTTGTGCTCCATCGCGCCCCGCGCGGGACCCGAGGTCTGCGCCACGCGCTCGCCGAGCAGGCGGATGAACAGCGGCCCCTGCTCCGCCAGCAGTTCGACTGTGTTGGCCGTCAGCAATTGATTGTAGCCGATCGCGGTCGAGATCGCGCGGTTGCCCTTGAAACCGGATTGCGAGTCGTGGCGGCCATTGCCGCCGGTCTCGAAGGAATAGACGCGCACCGCCTGCTCACGGGTCAGCCCCGACGCCGCGGCGAAGCGGGCATAGGCACGCTTGAAGTCGATGTCATTGGTTGGCCGCTGCGGCGACCATTGGAAATGTTCCTGCGCCGCCTTCAGGAGATCGGCGACGACCGGAATGTACTTCCGCTCGCGCGGCTCGCCCTCGGGCTCCGGCTCGGGGTTCACCGGCCGCTTCGGTCCGGTATAGACCGGCGGCTGCTCCAGCACATAGTCGTCGAGCCCGATCGGCTGGCGGTCGCGACGCTTGGCGTTGCGAATGCGGCGCTTGTCCGAAATCGCCTTCCAATAGGCGCCCGCCTCCTGGTCGAACTCCGCGCGCGCCTGCTGGTATTCGGCGAGCTTGCGCTGGTACTCGGCAATTGCGGCCGGGGAGGCCATCTGGGCCAGCGCATCGCGCGGGGCGGGTTCCCGGGCGAGCAGCGGCGACGCGCCCGCGACAGCGCAGGCGAGAATCAGGGCAAGCTTGCGAATCGGCTGATGCAGCATGCCGCCCTTGTAGCCGAAACGGCGGTTACTTCCAGGCAAACACCGGCTGTTCCAGGTCGTGGACACGGGTGTCGCGGCCGGCCAGCACCTCGCGGAACTGATAGATCAAAGCGGCGGTGGGCGCGTGGATCAGGCCTTCGCGGGCGTGAAAGCGGATCACGCGCCGCGTGCTTTCGGGTATCGCGGTGAAATCGAACGCGTCATCCGCGGTGACCGCATCGAGCCCGATTCGATGCACCGAGGCGACCTCGTCGGGATTTGGCCGCAGCGTGCGGCCATTGGTCGCCCAGACGATGACGGGGGTAATCAGATAGCCCGACCGGGTCGGGTAGTCGTCGAGCAGGCCGAGCACGGCGTCCGGCATCAATGTCAGCCCGAGTTCTTCGTCCAGCTCGCGCAGAGCGCCCTCGATTGGCGTCTCGCCGGCATCGCAGCGCCCGCCCGGCAGAGCCCATTGGCCGCCATGGCTGCGCAGTCCGGATGCCCGCAGGGTGAGCAGCAGCGTGGTGGTGCCGGTGACATCATGCGGGGCCAGTGCGATGGCGACGGCCGCGCGCTTGAGCGGCGGCGTTTCCGGCATCGTGTCCAGGCGCACGAAGCCCGCGCAGCAGGTCTCGATTTTCCGTCGTGTGGCATCGTCGAACGGCATGGCCATGCAAGCTTGACTACACCAGGCCGGCGACGGATGAAACGACCGAGAGAACCGCAATTGGACGCGACGAGGAAGGTCTTCAGCGATGACGAAATCAGCCGCGGCGAAAATGAAGTCCGACGGCTGGGAGATCGTCGACACCTCCGGCTTCCTGCATCTGATCGGCCCTCTGTGGCAGCGGGTCGTCGAGGGCGTGCACGAATACGCCATCGTCACGGAAGACAAGCACCACAATCGGCGCGGGCTCGTCCAGGGCGGCGTGATCATGACCCTCGCCGACCGGAGCTGCGGCATGACGGCTCGGTATGCCGCCGGCAAGGAGCATATGGCGACGATCCAGTTCGACACGCATTTCGTCGAGTCCGGCAAGATCGGCGAGACCCTGGTATCGCGGCCGCATGTGGTGCGGATCACCCGCAGCCTGGTGTTCATCACCACCGAGGTCACGGCCGCCGAGCGCGTGATCGCGATGGCCTCGGGCGTGTTCAAGATCCTGAAGAGCGAGTGAGAGCCCCACTCTCTCAGCCGTCATTGCGAGCGCAGCGACGTGTCCGCCGAAGCCCGCAGGGCGAAGGCGGAAGCAATCCAGAGGGCTACGCGCGCCACCCTGGATTGCTTCGCTGCGCTCGCAATGACGCGCGGAGCGAGCTATCTTCGATCAAATCCATCTGCGCGCATGGCAGGAATGAGGCCTCAATGAACTATCGCCAGCTCGGCCGTTCCGGCCTGAAAGTGTCGCCGATCTGCCTGGGCACGATGATGTTCGGCGGCCCGACCGACGAGGCGGCCTCAGGGCGCATCATCGCCAAGGCGCGTGACGCCGGCGTCAATTTCATCGACACCGCCGATGCCTACAACAAGGGCGCCTCGGAAGAGGTCGTCGGCCGCGCCATCGCGCGGGAGCGCGACCGCTGGATCGTCGCCACCAAGCTTGCCAATCCGATGGGCGATGATCCCAACCGCGCCGGACTGTCGCGGCGCTGGGTGCTGCAGGCGGCCGACGAGAGCCTGAAACGGCTCGGCACCGGCCACATCGACATCTACTATCTGCACAAGGAAGATCACGCGACGCCGCTGGCGGAGACGGTGCGCGCGATCGGGGACCTGCTGCGTGCCGGCAAGATCCGCTATTTCGGCGTCTCCAACTACCGTGCCTGGCGCGTCGCCGAGATCTGCAATCTCTGTAATGCGATGGGCATCGATCGTCCCGTCGTCAGCCAGCCCTATTACAACGCAATGAACCGCATGCCGGAGGTCGAGCACCTGCCGGCCTGCGGCTATTACGGCCTGGGTGTCGTGCCCTACAGCCCGCTGGCGCGCGGCGTGCTGACCGCCAAGTACAGTCCCGATGCGCCGCCCGACAAGGAGACGCGCGCCGGCCGCAACGATGCCAGGATGATGCAGACCGAATGGCGGCCGGAATCGTTGAAGCTGGCACAGGAGATCAAGCGCCACGCCGAGGCCAAAGGCTTCACGCCCGGCCAGTTCGCGGTCGCCTGGGTGCTGAACTCCGCCTTCATCAGCTCGGTCATCGCAGGTCCCCGCACCGAGGCGCAGTGGGACGACTACATCCGCGCACTGGACTATCCCTTCACGGCCGACGATGAGGCACTGATCGACCGTCGCGTGGTCACCGGCCATGCCTCGACACCCGGCTACAACGATCCGGCCTATCCGATCGAAGGCCGCAGGCCGCGGGTGGGCTGAGATGGAACAGGATCGCTACGGCCTGCCGCTTTCGACCGCCTCCGCCGAGGCGGCTGCCACCTATCGCGAAGGCGTGGATCTCCTGCTCGCGTTCTGGCCGGGCGCGACGGACGCCTTCGAACGCGCCATCATGCTCGATCCGGATTTTGCGCTGGCCCACGCCGCGCGGGCCCGTATCCACGCGATCTACATGCAGCGGGAAGCGGCGCTGCAGACGATCAAGCGCGCCCGCGACCTCGTCGCCAAGCGCGGCACGGAGCGCGAGCAGAGCCACGTTGCGACGATGACACTGGCCATCGAAGGCCGCAGCGCGGACGCGCTGACATCGACGCTGGCGCATCTGGAGAAATGGCCGCGCGATGCCATGATCATGGCGCTGCCGCTCGGCGCCTTCGGTCTGCTCGCCTTCTCCGGCCGGAGGGATCACGACGCCGCCCGGCGCGACCTCTGCGACCGCTTTGCCGCTGCCTATGGCGAGGACTGGTGGTTCATGTCGAACCACGGCTGGGCGCTGACCGAGGCCGGCGACGTGACGCAGGGCCGCGCCATCACCGAGCGCAGCTTCGCGCTGCGCCGGAACAACGCCTATGCCGTTCACGCGCTGCTGCATGCGATGTTCGAGGCCGGTGCCTATGATGAGGCAGATAGGCTCGTCGACGGCTGGATCGGCGGCTATGACCGCACCGGCATGCTGCACGGTCATATCTGCTGGCATCAGGCGCTGGGCGCGCTCGACCGCGGCGATGCCGCCAGGGCACTCGCTGTCTATACCGACGTGCTGGTGCCGACGATGGACACGGCGCCGCCGCTCAACACGCTGTCGGACTGCGCCTCGCTGCTGTGGCGGCTGAGAGCGGAGAACGATCTCGTACCGGATGGTGCGTGGACCGAGATCGCTACCTATGCCAGCCCGCGTTTCACCGGCTCGACCCTCGCTTTCGTCGAGATGCATCTGATGATGATCGGCGCGGCCACCCATGACACCACGGCCCTCAAGGGGCGCCTTGCCGCAATCGAGCGGCGACAGCTCGAGGCCAAGCTCCCGGCGGGTCCGATCGTGCCCAACATGCTGCGCGCCCTGCGGGCCTTCGCCGAGGAGAATTGGCGCGCCTGCGCGCGCGAGCTCCCGCCCGTCATCGGCGACCTCGCCCGCATCGGCGGCAGCCACGCGCAGCGCGAGGTGATCGAGGATACCTACATCCTGGCCCTGATCCGCAGCGGCGATCTCGTCAAGGCGCGCGAGTTGCTCGACGCCCGCCTGCACCGCCGCCCCTCCGCGCGCGACACGCGCTGGCGAGCGCTGGCTGCGGAGTAGTTCGGTTCATTCGCCGTCATTCCGGGGCAATCGTCAATGCGACGGCGCGGAGCGACGGTGCGTTGACGATTGAACCCGGAATCCCGAGATTGTTGGAAACAGGCGCAAGACAAGCTCGAGATTCCGGGTTCAAGGCCTGCGGCCTTGCCCCGGAATGACAGTCGTGGCGAATAGGCCGCCCTACCCCTCCGTCTCCAACCCGGTCGGCATCGGCACATCCTCGGGCTGCAGCTTGAGGCCGGCAGCGAGCGCGACGGTCTCCAGCAGCGCGGCAAAATCCTTCTCCAGATAGGCGGCGGGATCCGATTGCAGCGAGGCCGCACCGACATGGGCCTGCAGCGCCTCGCGCGTCGCCGCGGTCACCGGCATCGCCACGTCGAGCTGACGCGCCGCCGACAGACCGAGATCGAGATCCTTGCGCAGCAAGGTCGGCGTGAAGGTCGTGGTCCAGTCGAGATTGACCAGCGCGTTGCTCTTGTACTTGGTGAAGGTCGAGCCCATCACGCTGGCATTCATGAAGTCGAGGAAGGCATGGCGCGGCACGCCCGCCTTCTGTGCCAGGATGGTGATCTCGGCGAGGTTCTGGATCACGACGCCGAGGAACACGTTGTGCGCGATCTTACAGATCCGCGCGCGTTCGCCCTCGCCGACATAGGACACGCCGGAGACGGCGATCTTGGCGAGATAGGGCGCGATCGCGTCGAACGCGGCCTTGGGGCCCGACACGACTGACGACAGCTTGCCGGCCTTGACGCATTTGCCATTGCCGGACACCGGCGCGCGCACGAACGCGCAACCGAGCTGCTTCAGCCTGGCATCGATCGCCTCCGACTGCTCGACACCGATCGAGGAGCAGTCGACCAGGATCTTCGGACGTGGACCCGCGCCCGACGCGACGACGCCATTGTCGCCGAAATAGACCTGCTCCAGATCCTTGCCCGTCGACACCATCGAGAAAACGATGTCGCATGACGCGAGGTCGCTCGGATGGTCGACGATCACGCCGCCCTTCGCCGCGAGCGGCTCGGCCTTGGCGCGGGTGCGATTGAAGATTGCGACCTTGTGGCCGGCCTTCAGCAGGCGCTCGGCCATCGGATAGCCCATACGCCCCATGCCGATCCAGCCGAGCGAATGCGTCGTGGTCATTGTCGTGTCCTCGTCCTACTCGTCCCAGCCGTCGTCATTGCGAGGAGCGAAGCGACGAAGCAATCCAGAGTCACTCTCGCCGCCCTGGATTGCTTCGCTTCGCTCGCAATGACGAAGAATTTCAAATCGCATTCACTTAGTATCGGTTGGCAATTGGTAATTCTTCCGCGGGGAACAGCGTGATCACCTGGCAGCCCTTGTCGGTGACGACGACCTCTTCCTCGATGCGCGCCGCGGAGAAGCCGTCGGTGGCCGGGCAATAGGTCTCCAGAGCGAACACCATGCCGGTCTTGATCTCCATCGGATTGTCGAGCGAGACGAGCCGCGAGATGATCGGGCGCTCGTGCAGGGCGAGGCCGAGGCCATGGCCGAATTGCAGGCCGAACGCGGCCATCTCCGAGGGAAAGCCGAACTCCTCGGCCGCTGGCCACACCTTGGCGACGGTGTCGGTCGAGACGCCCGGCTTGATCAGCGCGATCGCGTTGTCGAGCCATTCGCGGCAGCGCTTGTAGGCGTCGTGCTGCGCAGGTGTCGCGCGGCCGACATTGAAGGTGCGGTAGTAGCAAGTGCGGTAGCCCTGGTAGGACTGCAGGATGTCGAAGAATGCCTGATCGCCCGGGCGCAGGATGCGGTCGGTGAAATTGTGCGGATGCGGATTGCAGCGCTCGCCGGAGATGGCGTTGATGGCCTCGACGTCGTCGGAGCCCATCTCGTAGAGCATCTTGTTGGCGAGCGCGACGATGTCGTTCTCGCGCACGCCCGGCTTCAGGTTCTCGTAGATCGAATGATAGACGCCGTCGACCATCGCCGCGGCCTGGTTAAGCAGCATGATCTCGTCGATGTTCTTGATCTCGCGCGCGTCCAGCATCACCTGCTGGCCGTCGACCACCTTCATGCCGGCCTTCTGCAGCTCGAAGAACATCGCGGTCTCCGCGAGGTCGACACCGACCGGCATGTCGGCGACGCCGGCGGCGCGCAAGAGGCTCATCACCTCCTCGGCATGCGCCTTCATCAGCCCGACGGCCGGCGGCACGGTGCCGCGCATGCCGAGCATGCCGGCGCGGCAGTTCTCCGGCGCCAACCAATCACAGAAGATGCGGTGGTGCACGGCGGCCGATCCGAAATCCCACACGATCGGCTCGCCGTCGCCGGCCAAGAGCGCAAAGCGGCAGAGCTTGTCGCGCTCCCATTCGCCGATCTTGGTGCCGGAGACGTAGCGGATGTTGTTGACGTCGAACAGCAGCAGCGCACCGCAGCCCGAGTTCTTGAGGGCCTGTCGCGCCCGTGCCAGCCGGTACCGCCTGAGACGATCGAAATCGACGCGGCGCTCGAAATCGACCGAGACATGGCCGTGCGAGGGGATCGCCCGGCTCCAGCGCCAATGCGGATCGAGATGCTCGGGGCTGACCAGATGGGGTTTCAGCGCGCTCGCTGTCATGTGGACGTTTCCCGTTCGGTTATTGCAATCGATTGCATTAGCCGATTTATTGCATGCACGTTAAGGGTGTCAAGGTAAGACAGGATCGAAATGTTGCTGCGCCGCAGAACCAGGGGCTGGACATGACTCGGATGGTGCGACCTGCGTCGGGCTCGCGTGAGGTTGCCTCCTCGCGCCCGACGATCAAGGACGTTGCGGCGCGCTGCGGCGTACATCCGTCGACCGTGTCGCGTGCGCTGAGCCCGGCGATGAAGCACCTGGTCGCGACCGACGTCGCCGAACGGATTCGGGCCGCCGCCAACGCGCTCGGCTATCGCCTCAACATGGCGGCCAAGGGTCTGCGCACCGGCCGCAGCGGGCTGATCGGCGTGCTCGCGCCTGATATCGCCGACCCCGGCTTCCCGCCGGTGCTCTCCGGCATCGCCGATCACCTCAATGCGGAAGGCTACGCGACCATCGTCGTCGACGTCGGCAGCAAGGGTTCGGAGCAGGATCTGGTCGACCGCCTGATTGCCAGGGGGGTCGATGGGCTGGTGCTGGCCACGGTGACCCTGCGCGACGATGTCGTGCAGCATTGCCTCGACGCAGCCTTGCCGGTCGTGCTCGTCAACCGCCTCGATGCCGCCGGCCTGCTGCCCTCGGCTGCCAGCGATGACGCTGCCGGCATGCGGCTGGCCGTCGAGCATCTCGTCGGGCTCGGGCACCGGCGCATCGGCCATGTCGCCGGCCCGCAGCACATCTCGACCGGCGTGCGCCGGCGCGCAGGTTTCGAGGCCAGCGCGAGAGATGCTGGCCTGTCCGCGCGACACATGACGATCGAGATCGCCGAGACCTACACACGCGACGCCGGTCGCGAAGCCGGGCTGCGCCTCCTCGCGCGCCGGACGCGGCCGACGGCGGTCGTCGCCGCCAACGATCTGCTCGCGCTCGGCGTCTATGACGCGCTCGCCGCGCGCAACCTCGCCTGCCCGAGCGATGTGTCCGTGGTCGGCCACAACGACATGCCGTTCGTCGACCTCGTGTCGCCGCCGCTCACCACCGTGCGGATCGCGCAGCGCGACATGGGCGAAGCGGCGGCACGTCTGCTGCTGGCGCGCATCGCGGGTCGCGGCGTCGTGGACGAGCACGTCGTCTTGCCGCCGCAGCTCATCATCCGCGGATCGACGTCAGCGCTGGAGCGCTGACAGCGAAGGCCCGGGCAGCTACACTCGCGGCAACAGCAAGAGCAGGAGGGAGCCCCCGATGACGGAGAGGACCGGACTACAGGCACTGGTCGGATCGATCACGCCGGGACAGTCGATCGCGATTCCGGTCGATCGCGCCGGCGTTTCGATGGCAGCCACTGCCGCGATGATCGAGGCAGGTCTCACCGGGCTGCATCTCATCTGCGTGCCGATCTCCGGGCTGCAAGCCGATCTGCTGATCGGCGCCGGCGCCGCGGCGGTGGTGGAAACCAGCGCCGTCTCGCTGGGGGAAGCCGGCGGCGCGCCGCGCTTTTCGGCGGCCGTCCGCAGCGGCAGCATCAGCCTGCGCGATGCCACCTGCCCTGCGATCCATGCCGGTCTCCTGGCCGGGCAGAAGGGCGTGCCGTTCATGCCGATCGCCGGCATCATCGGCAGCGACCTGCTGGAGGTCCGCCCCGACTGGAAGGTGATCGACAGCCCGGTCGGCGAGCCCGGCAAGGTGGTCGTGGTGCCCGCAATCACGCCCGATGTCGCGCTGTTTCATGCGCCCGAGGCCGACCGATTCGGCAATGTCCGCATCGGCCGCTACCGCGAGCTGGCGACCATGGCCTATGCCGCGAAGCGCACGCTGGTCACCGTCGAGCGCATCACCGATCGCGATTTGATGGCGACGGAGGATTCCGCGGCCGGCGTGTTGCCGGCGCTGTATGTCGATGCGATCGCGGTCGCCGAGAACGGCGCCTGGCCGCTGCCGCTGTGGGACGAATACGAGACCGATGGGGCCGAGTTGTCGCGCTACGCCGCGATGGCGCGCACCGAGGAGGGGTTTCGCGCCTATCTCTCGGCTTTCCTGAGCCGTAGCAAGCAGGTGGCATGACGATGCAGGACGAACGTGCGCGCAAGGAGCTGCTGATCACCGTCATCGCCGACCTGCTCGACGGCATCCGCCATGTCGCTGTCGGCGCGTCCTCGCCGATTCCCGCAGCCGGCGCGATGTTGCTGCGAGCCCGCAACGAACAACGCGGCAAGCCGCCGATCAAGATCTCGATCCTCGGTTCGAGCCGGCACAACTTCTTCACCAATGGCGGCGTCGAGCTGTTCGACTGCGCCGCGCAGGGCCGCGTCGACGCGTTCTTTCTCGGCGGCGGCCAGATCGACGGCACAGGTAATATCAACCTGGTCGGCACCGGCGACTATCCGCGCATGGACGTGCGCTGGCCCGGCTCGTTTGGCTCGGCCTATCTCTATCACCTCGTCCCGCGCGTCATCCTGTTCCGCGAGGAGCATTCGCCGCGCGTGCTGGTACCGAAGGTGGATTTCGTCAGCGCCGCCGCAGTCACGCCGGAGGTGAAGCGCCGCGGCGGGCCGCATGCGCTGCTGACGAATCTCGCGCTGTTCGACTTCAACCGCGAGCGTGGCGGCTTCCGGCTGCGCTCGGTGCATCCCGGCTATGGCGCCGAGGACGTGCGCGACCGGACCGGCTTCGACTACGAGGTGCCCGAGAGCGTCCCGGCCACGGCCGCGCCCGATCGCGTCACGGTCGAGCTGATCCGCGGCCGGATCCTCGACGAGCTCGCGGAATGCTATCCGGAGTTCGCGCGATCGATGGCCGCAGCCGCCTAGCTCACGGTCACGCGCCCCGCGCGATGACCTGCCCGGCGCGCGCGTTCTGGTGCGCGCCCTGCCACCAGGTCAGCGCGCCATTGACGATCACGGCCTCGATGCCGGCGGCGGGCACGCAGGGGTCGTCATAGGTCGCGCTGTCGCGCACGCTGGCCGCATCGAAGATCGTGATGTCGGCGTGATGACCGACCGCGAGCGTGCCGCGGTCCTTGATGCCGAAATTCTGCGCCGTGAGGCCACTCATCTTCCACACGGCGGTCTCCAGCGAGAACAGCTCGAGCTCCCGGCAGTAGTAGCCGAGCACGCGCGGGAACGTGCCCCAGAGCCGCGGATGCGGCCGCTCGCCGAACGGCAGGCCGTCGGAGCCGATCATGGTCGGCTCGAAAGCGAGGATCGTGCGCACGTCGGCCTCGTCCATCGAGAAGTAGATGGCGGACGCCGGCTGAAGCCGCTTCGCGGCTTCGAGCCGGTCGACGCCCCATTCGGCTGCGATGTCTGCGAGATCGCGGCCGGCGACTTCCGGGTGCGGGGCTGACGCGGCCACGACGACCTTGACCTGCAGCTTGGCCGGATCGGTGTGCAGCATGGTCGAGGAGGCGTTATAGGGATAGCAGTCGAGTGCGACGCATTGGCAGCTCATCGCCTTGGTCAACAGCGGCAGCGTCTCCTTCGTCCGGCCGAAATTCGCCGGGCCCACCACCTTGTGGTGCGAGATCACGACCTGGACGTCGAGCGCCTTGCCGATGGCAAAGCTCTCCTCCAGCGATTTGACGACGTCGTCCGCCTCGTTGCGCATATGCGTCGCATAGACGCCGCCGCTACCGGTGAGCGGGCGGCAGACCTCGATGATCTCGTCGGTCGGTGCCGCCTCGGCCGGCGGATAGAACGTGCCGGTGGAGACGCCGATCGCGCCGGCGTCCAGCGCCTCCTGCACATAGGCGCGCATCTCGGCGATTTCGCTCTCGGTCGCCGCGCGGCCGAGATCGCTCACGACGGACGCACGCAGCGAGGTGTGGCCGGTCATCGGCGCGACATTCACGGCGGACGGTGCCGCGCGCAGGGCGGCCACGTAGTCCGCGAACGAGGCGTACTCGGCGACGCGGCCGTCACCGGGCGACAGCAGCCCAAGCGGCATCGGCCGCGGCGAGCCCGGCCTCAGCGGCGCGATGCTGACGCCGCAATTGCCGGTCACGACCGAGGTGACGCCCTGCGACACCTTGCAGGTCATGCCGGGATCGACCAGCACCGCGCTATCGTCATGGGTATGCGCGTCGATGAAGCCGGGCGCGACGACGCGGCCGGTGGCGTCGATGATCCGGTCTGCCCTGCGCTGATCGAGTTCGCCGATGGCGACGATCCGGCCATCCTTGATGCCGACATCCGCCTCGAACCGTGGCGCGCGCGTCCCGTCGATCACAGTGCCGCCGCGAATGATGAGATCGAAGGAGGTCGAAGGCGTGGTGTCGGTCATAAGGTCTCGCACGGCATGGTATGAAAACTGGCCGTGACTATCAGCGGGCCATCGCGATGCGTCCAGTGCGATCCATATGATCCTCACGCTGGGCTGGCCTGCCTGAATGGCGGCTAAGCCCGAACTTGCGCGTCATCGATGGTGTGCTCCCTCTCCCCGTCCTTCACGGGGGCGCGACGAGCTCCGCTCGCGCTGAGAGGGTTGGGGTGAGGGGCAGCCACGCCCACCGACATCGCGGAGGGCCCCCCTCACCCGGATTGCATCTTCGATGCAATCCGACCCCTCCCCGCGCGGGGAGAGGTAAGGGACCGAGCAAGCCGAACGATCTGGGAACTACCCCGCCGGCCGCCGCTGCGCGACGATCTGCCGGTACAGCTCGGCATATCGCCCGGCCCGATGGCGCCACGACACGTCGGTTAGCATCGCGTTGAGCTGCATGCGCGTCCAGTTCGAGGCGTTGCTGCGGGCGGCGTAGAAGGCGGCGGCGGCGCGGCGCAGGGTCTGGTCGAGCGCTTCGGCGGTGACGGCAGCGCATTTGAAGCCGGTCGCGGCGACACCCGCCTCGGTCTCGTCGATGACGGTGTCGGCGAGTCCGCCCACAGCCGTCACGATCGGCAGCGCGCCGTAGCGCAGCGCGCAGAGCTGCGTCAGCCCGCACGGCTCGAACCGCGACGGCACCACCAGCGCATCGCAGCCCGCCTGGATCAGATGCGCGAGCTGCTCGTCATAGCCAATGAGAACGCCGATTTGGCCAGGATGGCGCGCGGCGGCGGCGCGGAAGGCATCGCGCAAGTCCGCCTCGCCGTCACCGAGCAGCGCCAGTTGAATGCCGGCGCTGGTCAAGGTCGGCAGACATGACAGCAGCAGGTCGAGCCCCTTCTGCGAGGTCAGCCGGCTGACGACGCCGAGCAGGAACGTCTCCGGTGACTCCTGCAGGCCCATGCGCGTCTGCAGCGCGGCCTTGTTCGGTGCGCGCGCCTCGAGCTTTTCGATTCCGAAATGCGACGGGATCGCGGGGTCGCTGCCGGGGTCCCACACCGTCGTATCGATGCCGTTGAGAATGCCGACGAGATCCGACGAGCGCTGGCGCAACAGGCCGCCGAGGCCCATGCCCTGCTCGTCGCTCTGGATCTCCCGCGCATAGGTCGGCGACACCGTGGTGATCTTGTCGGCGAATTGCAGCCCCGCCTTCAGGAAGCTGATGTCGCCGTAATATTCGAGGCCGTAGATCGAGAACGACTCCGGCGGCAAGCCGAGCGGCGGCAGGAAGTGGCGGGGAAAACGGCCCTGGAAGGCCAGATTGTGCACGGTGATGACCGTGCCGGGGTGCGGCCGATGGCTGTACAAGAGATAGGCCGGGATGAGCCCGGCCTGCCAGTCGTGGCCATGGACGACATCGGGCACGAAGCTCGGGACAGCGCCGAGCCCGATATAGGAGGCCGCGCGCGCCAGGGCCGCGAAGCGGAACGGGTTGTCCGGCCAGTCCTTGCCATCGGGCCCGAGATACGGGTTGCCCTCGCGGTCATAGAGATACGGCGCATCGAGCACGAACAGGTCGAGCGCGCCATGGCTGCCGCCGAGCAGCCGCGCATTGCCGCCGAAGAAATTCGGCAGCGAGCTGATCTCCTTGGCCTGCTCGAGGGCCTTCATCACCGCGGGATAGCCGGGGATGAGCGTGCGGACCTCGACGTCCTCGGCCATCAGCGCCCAGGGCAGCGCGCCGACGACGTCGGCGAGGCCGCCGGTCTTGACGATGGGATAGACTTCGGAGGCGACCGACAGAACGCGCAGTGGCGTCATGAATTGAGCCCGTCGATCATCGGCTGAGTGATCAAGGTAACGCCGTTCTCGGTGGTCCTGAAGCGCTTGGCGTCGAACTCCGGATCCTCGCCGACGACGAGCCCTTCCGGAATCTGCACGCCGCGGTCGACGACCACGTTGGTCAGCCGCGCATGGCGCGCGACATTCACGTAAGGCAGCAGCACAGCGTTGTGCACCTTGGAATAGGAATGCAGATGGGCGCCGGTGAACAGCAGCGACCGTTGCACGGAGGCGCCGGAAACGATGCATCCGCCGGACACCAGCGAGCAGACGGCCTCGCCGCGGCGGCCGTCATCCGCATGCACGAACTTCGCCGGCGGCGTGATCTCCGAATAGGTCCAGATCGGCCAGGCCCGATCGTAGAGATCCAGCTCCGGCGTCACATCGGTCAGGTCCAGGTTGGCAGCCCAATAGGCATCGACCGTGCCGACATCGCGCCAATAGCTGCGTTTGTCGTCGCCGGCCCGGACGCAGGAGCGGGCGAACTGATGCGCCACGGCGCGGCCGTTCTTGACGATGTAGGGGATGATGTCGCGGCCGAAATCATGGTTCGAGTTCGGATCGGCGGCGTCGCGCTTCAGCTCGTCATAGAGGAATTTGGCGTCGAAGACATAGATGCCCATGCTGGCAAGCGACTTGTCGGGCTTGCCGGGAATCGGCGGCGGATCGGCCGGCTTCTCGATGAAGTCCCGGATCGTCTCATCCTCGTTGATGTGGAGGATGCCGAAGCCCGAGGATTCCGCGCGCGGCGTCTCCAGGCAGCCGACGGTGACGTCGGCGCGCTGGTCGACATGCTGCTGCAGCATCAGCTCGTAGTCCATCTTGTAGATGTGGTCGCCGGCAAGCACGACGATATATTTCGAATTGTAGCTCTCGAGAATGTCGATGTTCTGGTACACGGCATCGGCCGTCCCGACGTACCACATCGTTTCCGAGACGCGCTGGCTGGCGGGCAGGATGTCGAAGCTTTCGTTACGCTCGGGACGGAAGAAGTTCCAGCCGTTCTGCAGATGGCGGATCAGGCTGTGCGCCTTGTACTGCGTGGCCACCGCGATGCGGCGGATGCCGGAGTTCACCGCGTTCGACAACGCGAAATCGATGATGCGCGACTTGCCGCCGAAATAGACCGCGGGCTTGGCGCGGCGGTCGGTCAGCTCCAAGAGGCGGCTGCCGCGCCCGCCGGCCAGAACGAAGGCCAGCGCATGACGGGACAGCGGCTCGGTCCTTGCGGCTTGTGCCATTGTTCTCCTCCCTGCAACTCGTTGTCGCGTCATCATTTCGGCCGCGGCCCGACGATTCGGCACGACGACCGGTCCTCTCATATGACGGGGGAACAGCCAACCAGTTCCCAATCGCGAGTGCAATGGGGTGCTTCAGCCCAGCTCTTCAGCCGAGGTCATTCCATGCCGCGGCCATCTCGGCCCAGCGCGGCGGGTCGGCGCCTTCGCGCGTGCAGGTGACGGCGGCGCATGCGGCGGCAAAGGCGAGCACCTTGCGCAGTTCGGCCGTGCTCACGGCCTTGAGCGCGTCCCGGCCGATCCGGCCGAGCTTGCGCAACGCGAACAGCATCGCCGCCTGGAACGTGTCACCGGCGCCGATCGTATCGACCACGTCGACCTTGGGCACCGCGACCTCGACTCTGCCTGCCTGCGCATGCCAGGCAAACGCACCCTCCGGCCCGCGGGTGATGACGACCAGGCTGGTGCCGCGCGCCAGCAGCGCCTCGGCCTGCGTCGCGTAATCGTCGTGGCCGTGCAGGAAGTCGAAATCGACATCCGACATCTTGACCAGGTCGGCACGAGCGGCGAACTCATCCATGTCAGTGACATAGGCCGCCTTGTCGGTCACGAGGTTCGGCCGGCAGTTCGGATCGAAGGAGATCGTGACCGCGCCGTGCGTCGCATCGATCATCGCGCGGGTCTGCTGCGCACCCTGGTCGTGGATCAGCGTGGTCGAGCCGACATGGAGGGCGTCGATGGTGGCGAAGGGAATGCTGTCCGGCCGGTAGGTCCATTTCCGCGCGGCGGTCTCGGCATCGTAGAAGGCGTATTGCGCCTCGTTGCCGACATGGCGCACGAAGGCGAGCGTGGTCTGGTCGGGGCTGCGCGTGGCATAGCGGAGATCGACATCCGAGCCCTGGGCATGGGCCGCGATCATGGTGCCGAACAGGTCGGTCGAGATGCCGCCGACGAAGCCGGTCGGCGCACCCAGCCGCGCCAGCCCGACGGCGACGTTGAGGCAGGAGCCGCCGACCACCGGCCTCAGCACGTCGCGCCCATCGGCCGATTTGGCCGGGACGAAATCGATCAGCGCATCACCGCAGCTCAGGATCATGGTCAACTCTCTCCACCGGCCCCATGCATCACGGAACGGCTGTCGCGATCAAGCGTCCGCAGCAGGCCGTGGATGCGGCGCTTGCGGCGGTGGAAGTCGGCAACGTCCGCGGCGGTCGGCTCGCTGAGACGGCCGAGCGTCGACATCGAGGCCATGGTGTCGCCGATCGAACGGAAGGCGCCGCTGGCGACGGCGCCGAGCATCGCCGCGCCGAGCAGCACCGGCTCCTGCGTGCCCGGAAGCGCCACCGCCAGCCCGGTCGTATCGGCCATGATCTGGCGCACCAGCGGGCTGCGCGAGGCGCCGCCGGCCATCACCAGCGTTCGGCTGGTGACGCCATTGGCGGCAAAGGCATCGATGACGTCGGCCAGCCCATAGGCGAGGCCGCAGAGGCCCGCGACGAACAGCCGCTCCATCGCGCCGATATCGGCGTCGAGATCGAGGCCGGCGATCACGGCACGCGAATCCGGGTCTGCATAGGGCGAGCGGTTGCCGAGAAATTCGGGCAAGATGTGGATGTCGCGGGCGAGCAGCGCCGCCGCACCGACGCTCGGCGCGCGCGCCATGATCCGCTTCTCCAGGAAGCTGATCACATCGAGCCCCTCGGCGCGGGCGGCCGCCGTGGCCTCCGGCGCCGCGGGATGCGAGCGCAGCAGATGATCGATCGCCGCGCCCGCCGCGGACTGCCCGCCCTCGTTGAGCCAGAAGCCGGGCACCATGCCCTGGTAATATGGTCCCCACACGCCGGGCACGAAGGACGGCGCGCGCGTCGTCGCCATGATGCAGGCCGAGGTCCCCATGATGTAGGCGAGACGATTGCAGACGTCGACCTCGCCGCCATCAGCCGCGCGCCCGCCGATCGCGCCGATGCCGCCGGCATGGGCGTCGATCAGCGCCGCCCCGACCGGCGTCCCTTCGACGAGGCCCAGCTCCGCCGCGGCTGCGCGCGACAAACCCTGACCCAGCGGCGTGCCCGGCGCGACGATCTCGGTGCCGATCCGCGCATAATCCTCGGTGACGAACTCCTCGAGCCCGATCCGGCGGAAGTAGCTCGCGCTCCAGCGCGTCTCATGCGCCAGATAATTCCACTTGCAGGTGACCGTGCACATCGAGCGCGCGAGCGAGCCGGTGGCGCGCCAGGTGAGGAAATCAGCGAGGTCGAAGAAGTGCCCGGCGGCGTCGAAGCTCGCACGCAGATGCCGCTTCAGCCACAGCAGCTTCGGCATCTCCATCTCCGGCGAGATCGAGCCGCCGACATAGCGCAGCACCTCATCCCCGGTCGCGTTGATGTCGCGCGCCTCGGCCAGCGCGCGGTGATCCATCCAGACGATGACGTTGCGAGCGGCATTGCCGGAGCCACTCACGGTGACCGGGGCGCCCGATGCGTCGAGCGCCACCAGCGAGCAGGTCGCGTCGAAGCCGATGCCCTTGATCAACTCCGGCGCGATGTCCGCTTCCGCCAGCGCGGCTTTGACCGAGGCGCAGCAGGCGCGCCAGATGTCGTCGGAGGATTGCTCGACGACATCACCGGCCTCGTGCCAGGTCTGGATCGGATGCCGCGCTGCGGCAAGCAGCCGCCCGGTCTCGTCGAAAATCCCGGCGCGCGTGCTGGTTGTGCCGACATCGACACCGACAAAGGCCCTGACCATGGTCTGCTCCCGTCAATTTTGACGCGAGCTTACCAGCAAGTGTAGCCGCCATCGACAACGACGACGCTGCCGGTCATCAAACTTGCCGCCTCCGATGCCAGGAACAGCACGACCGAGGCGATCTCCTCGACTTGCCCCATCCGTGCCATCGGGGTTCCGCCGATCCAGGCGTCGTACATGCGCGGATTGCTCTTCACGAAGGCGTTGAGCGGCGTCTCGATATAGGTCGGCGCCACAGCATTGACGCGGATGCCGCGCGCGCCCCATTCGGCGGCCAGCGACTTGGTCAGATGGTGCACCGCGGCCTTGGAAGCGTTGTAGAAGCATTGCTCCTGCGGCTTGTTGACGATGAAGCCGGACATCGAGCCGATATTGACGATGCTGCCGCTCTTCGCCGCCAGCATGTGCTTGCCGAAGGCGCGGCAGCACCAGAAGGTGCCGTTGAGATTGACGTCGAGCACGTTGAGCCAGTGCTCGTCGGTGACGGTCTCCGCCGGCGTCTCGCTGCGGGCGATGCCGGCATTGTTGACGAGGATGTCGACCTTGCCGTGGCGCACCACGAGATCGTCGGCCACCGCGTTCACCTGCGCCGAATTGGTCACGTCCATCAACGCGGTCTCGGTGGTGAAGCCCTTGGCCTTCATCGCGGCCTGCGCGTCCGCCGCGGCTTTGGCGTCGCGATCAGCGATGACCACATGCGCGCCCGCCTCCGCCAGCGCCTCGACGCAGGCAAGGCCGATGCCCTGCGCACCGCCGGTGATCAGGGCGGTCTTGCCGTTCAGCTTGAATTTTTCCAGATACATCGTCGTCGTCCGTGGTTGTCGTTGACGCCCGGAGGGGACGTCACCTGTCATGCGAAGATGGAGTTGCCGTTCTCGTCGAAGCGGTAGATGCGGTTGGGCTCCGGCCGCAAAGTCACGGCATCGCCGGCGCTGAGCCGCTTCTCGCCGACGCAGCGCACCGTCAGCGTGCCCAGCGCGCCCGCGTCGACATAAAGGAAGGTATCGCTGCCGAGATGCTCAGCGATCAGCACCTTGCCGCGCCAGCCCTCGCCGCCGTCATCGACGATGCCGATATGCTCCGGCCGCACACCGATCGTGGTGGCGCCGCGCTGGGAAGCTTCCTCGCCGACAATGAAGTTCATCTTCGGCGAACCGATGAAGCCGGCGACGAACAGGTTGGCGGGCCGCTGATACAGCTCGATCGGCGAGCCATACTGCTCGATGTGGCCGGCGTTGAGCACCACGATCTTGTCGGCCATGGTCATGGCCTCGACCTGGTCATGGGTGACGTAGATCGCCGTCGTGCCGAGCTGCTTCTGCAGCCGTGTCACCTCCAGCCGCATCTGCACGCGCAGCGCGGCGTCCAGATTGGACAGCGGCTCGTCGAACAGGAACGCCTTGGGCTCGCGTACGATTGCCCGACCGATCGCGACGCGCTGGCGCTGGCCGCCGGAGAGCTCGCGCGGCTTGCGGTCGAGATAGGGCGTGAGGTTCAAGGTCGCCGCCGCCGCCTCGACCTTCTGGTTGATCTCGGCCTTCGGCAGCCCGGCCATCTTCAGGCCGAAGGCGATGTTGCCGCGCACGCTCATATGCGGATAGAGCGCATAGGACTGGAACACCATCGACAGGCCGCGCTTGGCCGGCGGCACGTCGACGACGTTGTTGCCGTCGATCAGGATGCGCCCACCGGAGACATCCTCTAGCCCCGCGATCAATCGCAGCAGCGTGGTCTTGCCGCAGCCGGACGGGCCGACGAACACCACGAAAGCGCCGTCGGGAATGTCGAGATCGGCGCCCTTGATGATGTGCACCGGCCCGAACGATTTCTGCACACCTTCCAGCGTGATCCGTCCCATGATCAGCCCTTTCGTTACTTCACTGCGCCGAAGGTCAGCCCGCGCACGAGCTGCTTCTGGCTGAACCAGCCGATGATCAGGATCGGCGCGATCGCAAGCGTCGACGCCGCCGACAGTCGCGCCCAGAACAGGCCCTCGGGGCTCGAATAGGAGGCGATGAAGGTCGTCAGCGGCGCCGCTTCCAGCGTCGACAGGTTCAAGGTCCAGAACGCCTCGTTCCAGGCCAGGATCAGGTTGAGCAGCAGCGTCGAGGCGAGCCCGGGGATCGCCATGGGCGTCAGCACATAGATCAGCTCGCGCCCGATCGTGGCGCCGTCCATCCGCGCGGCTTCAAGGATGTCCTTCGGGATCTCCTTGAAGTAGGTGAACAGCATCCAGATCACGATCGGCAGATTACCGAGGCACAGGATGAAGACGAGCCCGGTGCGGGTGTCGAGCAGGCCGAGGTTCTTGTAGATCAGATAGATCGGCACGAGCACGCCGACCGGCGGCATCATCTTGGTCGAGAGCATCCAGAGCAGGATGTCCTTGGTCCGCTTGGTCGGCGAAAACGCCATCGACCATGCCGCGGGAATGGCGATCAGCATCGCGATCAGGGTCGAGCCGCCGGCCACGATCAGCGAGTTCAGCGCGTGGTGCAGATAGTCGCTGCGCTCCTGCACGGTGACGTAGTTTTCGGTGGTCCAGTGGAAGAACAGGAACGAGGGCGGCGTCGCGAACGCCTCCAGTTCGGTCTTGAAGCTCGCCAGCACCATCCACAGGATCGGGAAGAAGATCACGAAGCCGGCGAGCCAGGCGCCGACTGTTGAAATCAAGACATGACGTCCGGTGACCTTGCGCGCCATGCTCAGGCCTCCAGGTTGCGGCCGACGACGCGGACCAGGAAGAAGGCGACAATGTTGGCGATGACCACGGCGACGAGGCCGCCGGCCGACGCCGTGCCGACGTCGAACTGGATCAGCGCCTGCGAATAGACCAGGAAGGCGATGTTGGTGGTCTGCAGCCCCGGCCCACCGCCGGTGGTGACGAAGATCTCGGCGAACACCGTGAGCAGGAAGATGGTCTCGATCAGGATCACCACCGTGATCGGCCGCGCCAGATGCGGCAGGGTGAGGTAGATGAAGCGCGACAGCGCGCCGGCGCCGTCCATCTCGGCGGCCTCCTTCTGCTCCTCATCGAGCGACTGCAGCGCGGTCAGCAGGATGAGCGTCGCGAACGGCAGCCACTGCCAGGCGACGATGAAGATCACCGCGAGCAGCGGCGCATCGGTGAACCAGTCGATCGGCGTCAGGCCGAGCGAGGTCGCGATCCAGGCGAACAGCCCGGACACCGGGTGCATCAGCAGATTCTTCCACACCAGCGCACTGACGGTGGGCATCACGAAGAACGGCGCGATCACCATCAGGCGGATAAAGTTGCGGCCGATCACCGGCTGGTCGAGCAGGATCGCCAGGGGAATGCCGAGGCCGATGGTGAGCAGCAACACGGAGCCGACCAGCACCAGCGTGTTCCGCAGCGAGGCGAGGAAGGCGGGATCGGTGAGGAAGTACTCGAAATTCTCCAGGCCGACGAAGCTTTCGGAACCGGGATCGAGCAGGCTGTAATGCAAGGTCGAGAAATAGACCGTCAGCGCCAGCGGCACGATCATCCAGATGAACAACAGGATGACCGCCGGCGACATCAGCGCCCGGGCGAGCAGTTGAGTTTGTCGGGTGGCCATGACCGCCGTCCTCGTTCACTCGATCGATATGTTCGTCATTGCGAGCGAAGCGAAGCAATCCAGAGGCGCGGATGGGACCCTGGATTGCTTCGTCGCTTCGCTCCTCGCAATGACGACTGATGGTTTTGCGAGAGCATCCCTAAATTCAAACCTTAGCGCTTAAAGCTCCAGAAACGGGCGCAGTGCCCGTGAATGCGCCCTCTCCCCTTGTGGGAGAGGGCGCATTCACCGGCACCGACCTCGCGGCGGCACCGGGCGGTGGGCACGCCTTGCCCACCCTACGGATCTCAGATTCGCCGAGAGAGAAAATGCGGCCATCCCTTGTGGGGAGGGATGGCCGCCAGTGATCAGCTCGGGAGGAGTTTCGTGTCGAGCTGATGACCGTACGCGCCTATTTGATGTAGCCGGCGCGCTTCATCTCGCGTTCGGTCGCGGACTGCGCCGCAGCGAGCGCCGCATCCACCGTCATCGATCCCGCAAGCGCCGCCGAGAACTGCTGTCCGACAGCGGTGCCGATGCCCTGGAATTCGGGGATGGCGGCGTATTGCACGCCGACATAGGGCACGGGCTTCACCGTTGGCTTGCTCGGATCAGCCGCATCGATCGAGGCGAGCGTGATCTTCGCGAACGGCGCGACCTTCAGGTACTCCTCGTTCTTGTACAGCGAGGTGCGCGTGCCCGGCGGCACGTTGGCCCAGCCTTCCTTCGAGGCGACGAGCTTGGTGTAGTCCTTGCTGGTCGCCCAGGCGATGAACTTCTCGGCCGCCTCGGTCTTCTTGGAGCCGGCGGGGATCGCGAGATTCCAGGCCCACAGCCAGTTGGCGTTCTTGCCGAGGCCGGTGTTCGGCGCCAGCGCGAAGCCGACCTTGTCGGCGACCTTGGACTCCTTCGGATTGGTCACGAACGAGGCAGCCACCGTGGCGTCGATCCACATCGCGCATTTGCCGGAGTTGAACAGCGCGAGGTTCTCGTTGAAGCCGTTGGAGCTGGCGCCGGGAGGGCCGGCCTCCTTCATCAGGTCGACATAGGTCGACAGCGTCTTCTTCCATTCCGGCGTGTTGAACTGCGGCTGCCATTTCTCGTCGAACCAGCGCGCGCCGAACGAGTTCGACATCGCCGTCAGGAACGCCATGTTCTCGCCCCAGCCGGCCTTGCCGCGCAGGCAGATGCCGAACGTGCCGGCCTGCTTGTCGGTCAGCTTCTTGGCAGCGTCGATGACGAAGTCCCAGGTCGGGCTCTCCGGCATCTTCAGCCCGGCCTTCTCGAACAGGTCGGTGCGGTACATCACCATCGAGCTCTCGCCGTAGAACGGCGCGGCGTAGAGCTTGCCGTCGACGGACACGGCGTCCTTGATCTTCGGCAGGATGTCGTTCGCGTCATAATCGGCGCCGAGCTTGTCGAGCGGCACCAGCCAGTTCTTCTTGGCCCAGATCGGCACTTCGTAGGTGCCGATGGTGAGGATGTCGAACTGGCCGCCCTTGGTGGCGATGTCGGTGGTGACGCGCTGGCGCAGCACGTTCTCTTCCAGGGTCACCCACTTCACCTGGATGTCGGGATTGGCCTTGGTGAATTCGCCGGTCAGGCCCTGCATCCGGATCATGTCGCCATTGTTGACGGTGGCGATGGTCAGGGTGGTCTCGGCCGATGCCGGCATCGTGGTCAGCAGCGTGGCGGCGCCCATCAGGGCGGCAAGCGTGCGCGTGCGAGTGAAGATGGTCTTCACGGTCTCCTCCCTTCCCGTGTCTTTTGAACATATGCTCACGGGCTGGGCTGATGTTCACAACAACGGTCAGACTTTGTCAAGCATGCGCTCTCACGCAAAGGTTGTGCGATGCGGGAGGCGATCTCTCAAAGATTAAACGCGCGGCTGAAGATCGCGTCTCTCACCCCGCCCGTCGTTCCGGGGCGCGCGCCAGCGCGAGTCCGGAACCCATACCCACAGGGAGGGGTTTGGGGCACGCTCGGGGTGGGCATCTCGTCTCAAAACGCCGAGCTGTGATTATGGATTCCGGGCTCATCCGCGCTGCGCGCGAATGCCCCGGAATGACGGGCGGAAAGAGTGGCGGCTACGCCAGCACGGCGCGCGCGGTGGCCTCGTCGGTGATGAGGCCGTTGATCAGCCGACCCGTCAGCGCCGCGCGGATCGCTGCGATCTTCGCCGGTCCCAGCGCCGCCGCGATGGTCATCGCGCGCGCCGGCACATCCGGCGCGATGCTGGTCAGGCGGCGGTTGATGCCGCCGTCGATCACCCGGCCCTTGGCATCATAGGCCCAGCCGGTGATCTCGCCGATCGCGCCCAGCCGCATCATCTCGGTGAGCTCGTCGCGGGTGACGAAGCCGTCGACATGCATCTGCGCCTTCTGGTCCATCTGGCCGATGCCGACCAGCTTGAGGTCGGCCTTGTCCGCGACCGCCTTGACCTTGGCGATGGCATCGAGCCGGACCATGCGGTCGCGCTCATCCTCGCTGCCCATCAGGAACGGCAACGGCATCGGATAGTGCCGCGCGCCGGTGCGGTCCGCGAGCCGGCCGACGGTGTCGAAGAAGCTTGCCGAGCCATCCGCCAGGATATTGCCGACCAGCGAGACGATCTGATGCTCGGGCCGGTCGACCGGCGTGACCCGCTCGACCGCGGCGCGGACCGCGCGGCCGGTGCCGAGCGCGATGATGACGGGCGTCTCGGCGCGCAGGGTGGTCTCGAGCAGATTGGCGCAGCGCTCGGCAATCCCAGCGGCTCCCGTCGGCGCGGCCGGATCGGTCGGCACCACCTCGCTATGGACCAGCGCGAAGCGTTCCTTGAGCTGCGCGGCAAGCGCCATGCAGGAGGCGATGGGATGTTCGAGCCGGAAGGTGATCAGCCGCTCGGCGAGGCACAACGACACCAGCCGCTGCGCCGAGGCGCGCGACACCTGCAGCATCCGGGCGATCTCGTCCTGGGTATGGCCGGCGATGAAATACAGCCAGCCGGCGCGGGCGGCGTCGTCGAGCCGTGATTTGTCGCTGTCGCTGCCCGCCATGGTGCCGAGCGGTCTCCTTCCCGATATGCCTCGTCCAGCCCCCTCGTCCGAGCGGGATCAGCGGCACTATGACATGGCCGTCCGGCCAGCTGGAACCGGCGGGCCACGCCCATCCCCAGAATGCCGACATTGCGCGAGCAAGAACCAGATCATATGCCCGGCTGCCGGGCAATAGCTCACCGCTGGCGGTTAGACGGCTTTAAATCGCGCCATGCCAACCTCCGGGCATGAAGATGGTCACCGGCCTCATCGCGCTGGCGCTTGGCTATGTCGTCGTCGTGCTGGCGATCGGCATCCCCTATTGGCGGCTGTCCTACGCCGAGCTGAACCGCGGCCAGTTTGCAATCCTGCCCGGCGCGCTGCTGCTCGGCCTCCTGACCTATATCCTGGTCGTCACCGAGGCCGCCGCGCCGCGGCGCATCGCGCAGGTGATGATCGCGACCGTGCCGAGCATCGTCATCGTGCCGATCTGGCGGCACACCGCTGTTGATCCGACATCGCACAATCTGTGGCCATTGGAGCTGGTGTTCGCGATCGTCGCAGGCGCCATGGTCGTGCTGCCGGCGCTCGCCATCGGCCTCGGCACGCGCTGGCTGCTGGCCCGCCGCGCCACGGACTGAGGGCGTCGGAACCGCGTCTGCCGCAAAGCGGCCGCGCAGTCCCGAAGGGTGCTGCGGATCGCTCAGCGACTTAGCTCCACCTTATGGCTTCCCCCACCCTCATCCGCCCGCGCCGCCCGGCTCCCGTATTCGTTTGCCGCAAATGCCTGAAGCGCAGCGATGACGCCAAGGGAATCAAGAAGGCGATCAAGCGCGAGACCCGGCTTGCAGCCCCATCCGGCCGCAAGCCGCCGCGCGTCGTCATGACGAGCTGCTTCGGCCTGTGTCCGAAGCGGTCAGTCGTCGTCACCGGCGGCGTCTGCGCGGCGCGCGGCGACTATGTTCTCGTCGCCACGCGCGACGATGTCGCAGGCGCCCTGGCCTGCCTTCACGACGATCAGAACAGGTCGTCCTGAAGATCGTCATCGTCCTCCTCGCGGGCGAGAGCCGCGACCGTCCGCTCCGCGATGTTGCGCATCAGCCCGATCTCCGCGAGATCATGGCCGTCGAGCACGGCGCGCGCGACCACGGCGAGATCGGCCCAGCTGAGCCACTCGCCCGGCGGCCCCTCGCGCATCCACAGCGCGGTCAGCACGAACAGCTCCGCCCAGCGCGTCCGCTGCGCGCCGATCGCACCATTGTCCTGCAGCAGCTTCGCGGGAAGCTTCTCCCGGGCGCGCTGGCTCGCGCTCTTCACCTTCTGCTCCAGTTCGGCATTGTCCTCGAACCAGGAGCCTTCGATCTCGTCGAGCTCCGAAATCTCACCGCTGTCGGCCAGCGCCTGAGCGACATCCTCGGGATTGCGCAGATCGTCCGGCAGGTCGGCGATCAGCGCGTCCAGTGCCGCGCGGCAGTCGATCCGCTCCGGCTGCCACGCGGCGCCGCCGATCGTCTCCGCGACCTCCAACAGCCCCGCCGGCGGTACCTCGCCGGCCTTGACGGTAAGAGCGAGATGATGCGCGATCATGCGGTCGACGAAGCCGCGGCTGACGTCCAGCACCGGGCCGTGCGTCGCCACCTCCGCCACCAGCTTCTTGACCGTCGGGACGGGCTGCGGCGGGCTGCTCATCGCCTCCGTAATCCCCTCGCACGTGAAGATGGTCGCCATCCGCTTCGTCTTGCGGTCGACCGGAGAGACCGCGATCAGCAACTGCGCGCCGGAGCCGTCGATCGGGCTGGACTTGAGCTCATCGACTGCCCCCTTGTCCCAGGGGGCGCAGTCCACGCCGGCCGCGCGAGCCTTCTGGATGATCGCATCGACGGCCGCGCGCTCGCGCTCCGGCCGCCAGTTGCGCATCGCGATCACACGCCGGAGATCGATCGGCGACAGGGCCGAGGCCCGCTCGGCCAGCACCGCGGCGGCGGCCTTGCGCACCGCCGCGCTGCCGTTCTGCAGGAACAGCACCGCGGCCGCGCGCGCATCGGGTTGCTCCTGATGTGCGAGATGGGTGACCACAGCGACCTTCGCTTCATCAGCGAGAAGGTGCGCACCCTGCGCGAACGAGGTCACCATCTCGAACGGGTCGCCGTCGCACGCTTCGAGCAGTTCATCGAGCACCTGGCCGATATCGCCCGGCAGCAGTTCGTCGTCATCCTCGTCGACGAGTTCGGACGAGGCCGCGGCGAGCTCCGGAGATGGCGCGATGCCGGCCTGCTGCAGCGCGCCGCCGAGATAGGCCAGCAGCGTGCCCTCGATCTCGCCGTCTTCGACGCGGGCGGCGAGATCGGACTGGAAGTTCGCGATGAGCTCGGCGGCATCCTTGGCGCCGCGCTTGGCCCGCTCGTTCAGGCCCGAAAGCAGCATCTGCAGCAGGAACAGATAGGCGATGCCGAGCGGTTCGTCGTCGCCGGCGGGCGGCATGTGACGGCACACGCCCTCGGACGCCGCGAAGATCTCGGTGGCGTTGCTGAGCAGGAAGCGCTCGAGCTCCGGCGTCGGCTGCGGCAGCCGCCCCTTGGCAAAGCCCACAGCAAGCTTCCTGGCGTGGTGGTCGAGACCGGCAGTTTGGGCGCCAGAGTTGGGCATGACGGAACTCCTTGAAGGCCTTGAATTTACCGCAGACGGAGGCCCGCAGACATGGTCTTCAACAGCAATCCACCGTGAACATGCCGGCACCGTGGCCGATCATCGGCCTTCGACAGCGCGTCACGAGAGTAAACAAAGGCTTACTCTCGAGCCTCGAATGCCCCTGCCCGCCTTGACGGTTGCTTCGCAGGCTCCGGTCTTAGCTTGCGTCCCATGAGCCCCATCGCCTCCAACGCTGTCTCCGGCATGAACGCGGCCACGCGCCGGCTCGAAGTGTCGGCCTCCAACGTCGCCAATGCGATGAGCACCGGCGCGCTGCCGAATGCGGATGGCTCGCTGCCGGCCGGTGCGCCGAAGGCCTATGACCCGCTCGAACTGGTGCAGAGCGACGTCGCCGGCGGCGGCACGCAGACCACCATCACCAAGGCCAGCAACGGGACCTCGCCCAGCTACCAGCCGACGGCGCCGTTTGCCAACAAGGATGGCCTCGTCGCCGCCCCCAATGTCGATCTCGCCCAGGAGATGATCAGCCAGCTCGTCGCCAAATACAGCTTTGCCGCCAATGCGCGCGTGCTGAGGGCGAGTGACGAGATGAGCCGCATCGTCATCGACATGAAGGTCTGAGCCCTCAGGCTTCGGGCCACGGCCGCGGCACTCACGCATCCGTGATGATCTGCTGAAATCCGCGTCCCCGCGCCCGGCGTAGCCGGACTGTGAGCACCCCGACCGACATCTCCCACCTCTCCCGCCTCACGGCGCTGCTGCGCTCCGCCCTGGCCGCGCCTCGCGGCAAGGGCCGCATCGTCATCGCGGTGGTCACGGGCCTCGTCTGCCACGCTCTGTTCGCGCTGGCGGTGCTCGCGATGATCACGGCGATGTTCTTCGGCATGAGCGCAAGCTTCGGCCGCGCGCCCTGGCCGTGGTCCCTTGCCGCCAACGCGGCCCTGCTGCTGCAGTTTCCGCTGGTGCATTCGCTGCTGCTCGGTCCCGGACGCCGCTGGCTCGCACGTCTCGGCAAGCATGGCGCGACGCTCGCCACCACGCATTATGCGATCATCGCATCGCTACAGCTGTTGTCGCTGTTTGCGCTGTGGACGCCGAGCGGCGTGATCTGGTGGCGCGCGGAAGGCACAGCCCTTGTCATCCTCTGCCTCGCTTATGCCGGCACCTGGGTGCTGCTGATCAAGGCGAGCTGGGACGCCGGCGTCGAGGTGCAATCCGGCGCGCTCGGCTGGCTGTCGCTGGCCGCGAACAAGCCGCCGCGCTTTCCCGACATGCCCGTGACAGGCCTGTTCGCGCTGATCCGCCAACCGATCTATCTGTCGTTCGCGCTGTCGCTCTGGACGGTGCCGGTGTGGACGCCGGATCAGCTCGCCGTCGCATGTGTGCTGACGGCCTATTGCCTGCTCGCGCCGCGCTTCAAGGAACGGCGCTTCACGGGCATCTACGGCGCGCGGTTTGAAAACTATCGCGCCCGCGTGCCTTACATGCTGCCGCGCTGGCCGATACGCTCGGACTCCTCGCCATGATCAACGCCGCCGCCCTGCTCATCACCGCGCTGTTGTTCGGCGGCATGACGCTGTTCTCGTTCGGCTTCGCCCCGTTCCTGTTCAGCGCGCTGCCGGCCGACACGACGCGAACGCTGATCCGCAGCGCCTTTCCGCATTTCTATCTGTTCGTGATCGCAGCCGCGGCTGCCGCGGGCCTTCTCGCGCTCGGCGTCGACGCTCTTGTGAGCTCCGCCCTGGCCGCGATCGCGCTGACGGCGGTGCTCGCCCGGCAGATCCTGATGCCGGCCATCAACCGCGCGACCGACGCCGGCGAGAAGCGCCGCTTTGCGCGCCTTCATGGCGCCTCGGTCGCACTCACCTTGATCCATATCGTGCTGAGCGCCGCCGTGCTGCTTCGCCTCGCGCGATAGTGGCCGCACCGGAAAAAGGACCACGACGATGCTCTACAAGGACGCCGTGAAGCCCGCCTTCGCCGCCACCGCCGAAGGGCCCTCGACCATCGACCCCGCGGAGATCGCGCGGTTCTCGCGGCTTGCCGAGGAATGGTGGAAGCCGGACGGCGCGTTCAAGCTTGTCCATGCCTTCAACGCCGCCCGGGTCGAGTATCTCTGCGGCCGGCTGCCGGCGCTGGTCGGCCGCGATCCCGCCGCGTCCGAGCCGCTGGCTGGCCTTGAGATCATCGATGTCGGTTGCGGCGCGGGCATCGTCACCGAGCCGTTGTCGCGGCTCGGCGCTGCCACGCTCGGCATCGACGCGGCCGAGCGCAACGTGCTGGTCGCCGCCGATCATGCGCGCCAGCAGGGCGCCCCAGTCGCCTATCGCCACGCGCTGGCCGAGGATCTCCTCTCCGAGGGCGCGAGCGCCGACATCGTGCTGACGCTCGAGGTCGTCGAACACGTCGCCGATCTCGCCCGCTTCGTCGGTCATGTCGCCGATCTCGTGCGCCCCGGCGGCCTGCTCGTGATCGGCACCTTGAATCGCACGCCGGTGTCGTTCGTAAAGGCGATCATCGGCGCGGAATACATTCTCGGCTGGCTGCCGCGCGGCACGCATGATTGGCGCCGCTTCGTCAAGCCGGCCGAGCTGCAGGCCCTGCTGGCGCCGCGCCGGTTCGTTGCGATCGAGACGGTGGCGGTGGAGCTCAATCCGTTGACGATGCGCTGGTCGATCGGCGGCCGGCCATCGACCAACTATCTGCAGATCTTCCGGCGGATGCCTTGAGCCAGCGCTCCGCTCCCGGACCGCTGCGACAGGTCTTAACGACAGGAGGTCTCAGCGCGCCAACACGGCGATGAGCCAATGGATCAGCGTCGCGCCGCCGATCGGCGCGACGACCAGCATCACCATGTTGAAGCCGAGCAACGCGAGCAGCAGCTTTTCACGACCGGCTGACAGTCGCCGCTTCGGCGGTTTGGGCTTCGGCTCGTGCGGCCAGTAGCCGGGCAGGTCGATGAACATGGGACCTCCAGATCATCCCACAACGCAACAGCGCCCGAGAGGGATGACCAAGCCGCGCTGCCACTCCGCCAGGACCGTAGCACGCAACTGGGATGCTTGCGAGCCCGCACCGCCTCAGCCCATCTCCGCTCGATCGCTTCGCACGGCCGGCTCCAACACCGAGTTGCCGTGACGTGACTGACCTGATCCTACCTCGGCGTCGCGGGACAGGTGAGCACGGTGAGACCCCAGTGGTCTGCGGCTCCGTCACGCTTTCGTTCAGCAAGCAGGATCCGGGGCTCGCGGCTCTCGACGAGAGCATGTGGTAGGTCGAATCCAGATGACGAGTCGACCTGGCAACTCGACAGCGCTCGATTTCCTGAATGACAATTTTTGGTCGTATTTTGATACGACAATCGCCAAACGTGCGATCGACATTTGCAACCTCGGCGAGCTTTTGCCTTGCTCGGGCGAATGATCATTCGTATGATTCAGAAGTGTTGGTTTGGTGAGATCGAATCACGACCGCGCACGCTCCCCTCCAAAGCTCCGCGAGACCCGGCCAGTGTTGCAGCGACGTAGTTTCCTGGGGCTTCCGTTCGTGGCGTTGTGCGGCCTGCCGAGCTTGGCGAAGGCGGGCACCTCGATCGAGACGTCCAAGGTCCGGATCACGATCGGCGGAAAGGCCTTCCTGCAGTATGCACCGGTGACGCTCGCAGAGCGACTCGGCTTCTTCAAGGACGCCGGCCTCGACCCGGAGATTCTCGACGTCAGCGGCGGATCCAAGGCGCTCCAGGCTCTGGTGGCCGGAAGCGCTGAACTCACGGCCGGGGCCTTCGACCATACCATCCAGATGCGCGCAAAAGGTCAGAAGATTGTCGGTGTCGTTCTGTTTGGCAGACACCCGACCTTCGCGTTGGCCTTGCGAAAAGACAAAGCATCCGAGTACCGCGACCCGAGCAGCCTGAGAGGCATGAAGATCGGAGTCACTGCGCTCGGATCCCAAACCCAGTTCATGGTGGAGTACATCGCGCTGCAAGCTGGCGTCTCCCCGGCCGACATGTCCTTCGTCAGTGTCGGCGGCGGCACCGGCGCCGTGGCGGCGATTCGCAACGGCGCCGTCGACGCGGTCGTCACCGGAGAACCCGCCCTCACCGCGCTGACGAATGCAGGCGACGTCAAACTGGTCGCCGATACCCGGACCAACGAAGGCACGATCGGAATCTTCGGCGGCCTTTACCCCTCGGGGACGATCTACGCGCGGTCGGATTTCATCGACCAAAATCCCGCGACGCTCCAGGCCGTGGCCGTCGCGATGGTGCGCGCCCTGCAGTGGATCGAGCGCGCATCGGTCGAAGACATCGCCGATGCGCTTCCCGAGGAATGGGCCAAGCCCGATCGCAGCGTCTTCATCGCCTCCATCCGCGGCACGCGGGACATGTTTTCTCCTGATGGCCGGTTCAGTCCCGAGGGCGCGAGCATCGCCTATCGCGTGCTGTCCACCGTCGCCCCTCAACTGCGCGGCGTTCAGGTCGACCTCGCACAAACATTCACCAACGAGTTCGTCGACAAGGCTCACGAGGCGTTGGCATCACGATGAACTCTTGGAAGGCTGCAGCCCGATGACCCCACCCGCGGCATTGTTGCATCAAGGCTAGGCTGTGGCGCCGCGACTGTCGCAGCAATTGAACGTGTCCGCCACCGTCGCCAAAAAGCGGCAGCGGAAAACGGAATCGGCGGACAAGCCCAAGCTGTCGAAGGGACGGGCCGCGCTGCTGGCGCGGCGACGGCGCGACATTCCGCTGCATCATCAGGTCTTCCTGGTTCTGCAGGACGAGATCGCGGAGCGGCGCTATGCGCAAGGAGAGCCGCTTCCCACCGAAGCGGAGCTGGCCGCTCTGTTCGGCGTCTCGCGCGTGACGGTCCGATCGGCCTTGGACACGCTCAATGAACTCGGCCTGATCGAGCGCCGGCAAGGTATCGGCACCTTCGTCCGCGAGCTCTCGCGACCCGAGCCTCTCACGGTACCGATGATGGACCTCGCTGCGCGCAATCGCGAGATTGTGCGCACGACGAGAGCTCACGTCGTGGAGTTCGACTTCAAGCCGGCACCTCGGCACATTCGCGAGCACTTCAGGGCCGGGCCGGGCGACCTCTTCCAGCGGACGGTCCGAATACGCTACATGAATGATTGGCCGATCATGCAGGTCACGACCTACATTCCGGAGGCGATCGGGCGGCAATTTGGTCCTGACGAGATGGAGGGTGGTTCGCTCTATGCCATCCTGCAAAAGTTCGGGATCACCTTCACGTCGGGCGAGCAGATCGTGACGGCGGCTGCGGCCGACCCGATCGTCGCCGCGCGTCTCAACGTCGCGATCGGCGCGCCGCTCTTGAAGGTCGTGCGCATCCATTTCGACAGCGCCGGGCGGCCGATCCAGCATTTCGAGCTTCTGGCTCCTCCCGCAACCTACGAGCTTCGCATGCCGCTCAAAGATTTCTAGCATCGTCCGGAAGCGTCACGCGATACCGGCCTCTCCTCGCGCCTTGATCGACACAGATGACGTTCGAACCAGCTTCCTCCTCGTTCCCTCGCTTTGCATCGACGGTCCGTCATTACGTGGCCGGACGGCCGAACTATGCGCAAGCGCTGATCCAGACCGTGGCCGACCACCTGCACCTGACGAAACAGCATAGGCTGATGGACCTCGGCTGTGGGCCGGGGTGGCTCGGCATCGCCTTCGCTCCTCTCGTCGGGCAGGTCGTCGGGGTCGATCCGGAGCCGGCCATGCTGGAGGCTGCGTCCGCGCTCGCCGCCACCGCGGGAGTGGACATCGAATGGATCGAAGGCAGCTCATACGATCTCGGGCCGCAGCTCGGCCGGTTTCGTGCGGTGGCGATCGGGCGCGCGTTTCATTGGATGGACCGCGCCGCAACGCTACGCACGCTCGACGCGCTGATCGAAGACGATGGCGCGGTCCTGCTGTTCAATGACGTCCGTCCGGATGTGCCGCAGAACACCTGGTACAAACGCTATTCGGAGGTCGTCGATCGGTTCACGAACCGGAGCGTCGGCTTCGCACCCGAACGGTTGCGCCACGAGGCACTGCTGCTCGAGTCCGCGTTCAGTCAGCTCAGCAGGATCGGGGTGATCGAGCAGCGACGGGTTCCCGTCGAACGGCTGATCGATCGAGCCCTGTCGATGTCGACCTCTTCGCCTGAACAGCTCGGGGCGCTCACGGATCAGCTCGTGCAGGACATGACGACGGAAATGGCGCCCTTCGCAAGCGATGGACACGTCGTTGAAGTCATCGAATCCCAGGCCCTGATCGCGCGGCGCCGCTAGCTCTCGGATCTCGACGGCCGCATCGAGCCCGCCTGGTGCCACGCGCGTGCCGGCGGACGTCGGCGACCGCGCGCAGATGGCCTCAGCTCAGCTCCACTCCGGCGACCGAACACGCGGACTCGATGAGGTGGCGCACGGTTCGGGCATCCCAGTCGAGGCTCTCGGGAACGTCCATCCAGTAGTTGGACAGCACATGTGCAGCATGCCGTGCCTTGACACCGAGGCCGACCACCGTCCTGGCCGGAATTGCCATGATCGCTCGCTCGATCGGGTCGAGCGAATTCAGCACGGCTTCCATGCGCTCCAGCCCGGGCGCGACCACCGCGGTGAGTTGTGATTTCGCTTCACAGGCGGCGGCAGCACACTGAGCATCTTGCTGCTGGAGCGCGGCGAGTTCGGCGGAGAGGGCCTCGAAGCTGCGGCCGAGAGCAACCAGCACGGCATCGGGACTGTCATCGATGGCCAGCTGATCGAGCGCCAGACCACCCGGCTCGACGGTCGCCAAAATCCGCAATGTTTCGTCAAGAGACATCACCGATCTCCAAACCGAGATTTTCAGTCGGTGGAAGGTCGCCGACAACCGATCGGCTGCAAATCATCGCTGCAAGTCATCGATGAAAATCAGCGACGTACACTTCGTAGACGCCGCGACTTCCCTTCTTCTGCAGTGTCAGACGATATCGTTCAGTCGTATTAACATCAATACAATATCTGTTTCGGCGCGTAATCATTAAGTTCTAAGTTGCAACTACATCCTCACGCAACTGATCGACGCCGGCGAGCACCGTGATTGAACGCGGAGCCGTTCGCAGCGATGCGCTCTCAGCAGCACGCCGTCATCGGCCGCCGCATCCTACTCATGCCACGCAGGACGTCGCTTGGCGAGCTACCGAGAATGGTGGTCCGATGCCGATGGCAGGCTGCGCGGCCCTCAGGTCCTGATATGACCGGACGGCCGACCTCGGTGCGCCGTGCACCGAGCCAGAGCTCGCCAATCACGCGGAGCGAACGGAGTTCTGCAGCAAAGGCCGCGCCGCGCATGGCAGCGGGCCGCCATGGCGCCGTGCCTCTCGATGCGTCGGCGCGGCATTGGGAAGAGATTTTCTGTCGCCGTCGCTTCGGCTCCGGTCGCCTATTCGGCGACCTCGCACCGTTCGAGAGCCGGGGCCTCGATCGGGCTGGCGAACAGCCTGTCTCCCAGGATGGAGTGCAACGGCGCGATATCGCCTCTCCGCAACGCACCAATCGCATGCCGAATCCCTGCCGCAACACCGGCGTCGACGCGCTCCGCCGCAATGGCCTGGAACTTGATCCCGATATCGTCTGAGCTCATCGGGTTCGTGGGCTCTCCCTTCGGCGCCAGCACGGTCCGCTCGAACGTGCCGGAGCCGGTGGTGATCCGGATTCGTCCGGGGACCGCCGCCGGAAACATGCGCTCGAATTCAGGATTGACCGTCATCCGTACGCGGCCGGCGATCTCGATCGCGCGTGCATCCGCGAGCGATTCGTTGCTCAGGGGGAGCAATGCCCGCGCGCCGCTGGTCGCGGCGACGCCCAGGCAGAACGGAAGGCTGTATTGCGCTCCCTCCAGCGTGGCTGGCGCCACCTCGTTGCTCAGGGTCAAGGACCGGCCAAAGGTCTCGACATCGATATTGATGATGGCGTCCGGCCGAATGTCGTGGTCGGTCAGCAAACTCAGCAGCGCGTCGATCGGCGCGTGAATCCAGCGGCAGCAACTATACGGCTTGAAATAGGTGCTGTTGATCAGCCAGCTCGTGCCCAGCCCGTCGAGAAGCCGCGCGCGATCGTAACGCTCCGCACTGTCGAGGATGTCGACCGGCCCCGTGAAGCCGTGCCGGGCCAAATCGACCGCCAGAATTCCGTTGGCGGCGCCCCACGGAATGCCCTCCTTGACGCTGTTGCCTCTGAACCGGGTGTAGGGCGTGGCCGACTGGCTCGGTGCCGTCGTGCCGGCGATCGAGATCGCGTGTGCGATCTGGCCCGGCGGCAGCCCTCTCAGCCAGCCGACCGCGGCGGCGACAGCCTGGCCGCTCCACAGGCCGCTGTTCACGGTGGGAACGCTGCGCAGATCCCTGGCGGCGGAAATACGCACGCCGATCTCATATCCGATGGCAATCGCGGCCAGGGCGCGCTGCCCGTCCAGGGACGGGCTCCCGAGCAGCGACAGCACGCCCGGGATGATCGCGGCGCCCGGATGCCCCGAGGCGGCGCGGTGGCCATCATCCAGGTCGAGAGAGCATGCGCAGGCCGCGTTGACGAAGGTTGCCCCCGCAGCGGTCGACCGCTCGCCTGAAAACCACATCGCCGCCGGACCCTCGCCCCACGTCGCGCGCGCCACGCGGCGGACGGCCGCAGCATTCGGCGTCTGATACCCGGCAATCGCTGCGGTCATCAGATCGAAGACGCATTTCGCCGCGCTGACCTTGGCGTCCTCCGGAACGTCGCTCGCGCTGACCCATTCGGCCAACAGCTCGGCAGCGGTGTACGTCATGTGGCCTCCAGGGGATCGTCGACATGGATGCTGGATCGGGGACAGCGCAGCGTTCCGACCCGCAAGTCAAAACGGAGCACTCTCGAAGGGGCGCGAAGCTCTGAGCATCTTCCTCGCGAATGCGGGCGGCAAGGTCAAAGTCGAATATCAGCAACGCCTATTCGTCGGAGTTATGGGATTGCGCGGACGCGCGCGCGAGCCCGCTCAATCGTTCCTGGCGCGGATCGTCGGGACGGGGTGCCATTTGCCCGGCAAGCGAAGCTTCAACGACACGCCGGCCAGCTGCTCGTACATCGCGATGCACAGATTGGAGGCGATGACGACCGCGATCCCGGCCAGCTCGATCGGCACCGGCATTTCATGCCAGACCAGCAGGCCGAGCAGAAAGGCGAAGAGGAAGGTGGCGTATTCGAAGGGCGCAACGACGCTGGCCGGCGCCATCTGGTAGGCCTTGGTGAGCAGTAGCTGGGCCGCGCCGCCGAGAACACCGATCGCGACCAGGATCGGCAGATCCGTCAGGGTCGGCCAGACGGCCGAGAACGGCAGCGTCGCCGCCCCCACCACTGTTCCTGACAGTGAAAAGTAGAACACGATAGCCATGCTCGTCTCGGTGTCCCGCATCTGCCGGATGGAGATCAATGCAAAGGCCGTCGCCACCGCACCGGCCAGCGCGATCAGAACTCCAGGGGAGATACTCCGGCCATCGGGATGGGCCATCAGCAGCACCCCGCCGAACCCCAGGATGACGGCGACGAGGCGATGCAGGCGGATGCTCTCGCCGAGCAGGGGTATGGCGAACAGCGTAATGAACAATGGCGCGGCGTAGCCGAGCGCCGTCGCCGTCGCCAGCGGCAGCATGCCGACCGCGGTAAAGCTGAAAAACAGCGAGGACAGACCGGCGACCGAGCGGCGCAGATGCGCGCCCGGCCGCTCCGTCCGAAGCAGGCGACAGCCGCCGAGGCGCCGGACGAGCCAGAGCACCGGCAGCAGCGCGAACAAGCTTCGGACAAAGACGATCTGTCCGACGGGGTACTCGCTGCCCAGCTTCTTGATCAAGGCGAACATGACGGCGAGCACCGCTGCCGAGAGCACCTTGTAGCCGATCGCCGGCAGGTGAGTTGATGCCGAACCGTGGGGCACGACCTGCCGGCTGCTGATGAGTGTCATGGGAGCCCTCGCCGTCGAGAAGCGGCCAAGATTTACGCGATGCGGCGAAGCTCGTCGGCCCAGGGCGCGATCGAGGGCGCAATCGGGGCCGCGATCGAGGGCGCGATTGAGGCCGCGATCGGGGCGCTGAAGGTCTCGATCACCTGCCCCTTCGACGCGGCATCCAGCCCCAGCCTGCGCAGGTTTCGGCCGGTCGCCAGATAGTCCGTGTCATTGACGATCGAGGCGAGGTCGATGATCGACTTGATCGCCGTGCAATGCAGCCCGACCTTGGCGCCGAGCTCGAACCAGGGAACCAGCACGTACGGGACGTCCTGCACGATGAACCTGTCGCGCATGTGCGTCGGCGCCATCTTCGTCGTGTTGTGTTCGACCGTCTCTCTGGCGAACTCGCCGAAATCGGCGAAGTCGCGGCTGTAGTAGCTGTTCATGATCGCCACGACGGATTGTGGCTTGAAACCGAATTCCCTGGCGATCGCCATGCGCTCCTGGTCGACTTGTCCGATCACCCGCGCGACCGAGGCGGACATGCCTTCGCGATAGAAATAGAAGTCGCCCTTGCGCGTCTCGATCCAGCCGGTGTTCATCAGGGCCGGCGTCGGATGAATCACGCCGGTGATGCAGGACATTCCGATCTCGAGAACGTTGCTGCGCCACTCCAGCGGCATCGGGAAAATGGCGCCGATTTCATCGCGCAGATCGTCATCGACATCGACGGGCATTGCCGCGATCGGCATCACGCTCTTGATGCCCATCACCGTCACTTTCCCATCCTGCATTCTCGAGGCGTAGGGCGCGGTCGCGGTCTCCAGGAGGTACTGCGCATTGATCTGCCGGCGCGCCATGAGCGCGAAGAAGTTGCCGGTGATCGAGATCACGACGTGCCTGCTGAGGTCGAACTTCGCGAGCTCGCTCAGGATGGAGTCGTGACCATAGGATGGAACGGTGATGACGATGAATTTCGAGAATCGGACGACGTCGGCCATGTCCGAACTGACCTTCGGATGGAAGCGGCCTTCGATCTTCATTCCCGCTTCCAGATAGCCGTTGCGCTCGATTGTCTCCGCATGCCGGCGATGCTCGGGATGCGCATACAGGAGTACGTTAGCTCCTCGGTCGGCGAGGTCGGCCGCAAAAGCACACCCGCAATTCCCGGCACCAATGATCGAAACCGACGTCTGCATGTCACTGCTCCCTGACACAATCTAAAGTAGACGCAAGTATTCTGAGAGCAGCGCGGTTCGGTCAACATAATAATTCTGTAAACATACGGCAGCATCCCGCTCATGGACTGCGTTCCGGCGGCAACAATTACTTAGAACACGACGCGAATTGTCTTGCACGACCTGCAAGATTCCAACGGCCAAGCCCGTTGTGGCGTGAGACAAATCGCGCGCCGGCATCCCGCGCCCGCGCGCGGCCGACGCGATCAAAATGACGCTTCAGCCCCGTCGAGAGCTCGAGCGTTTCAAATGCAAAGGATCAAATCAAACATTGCGGGGAGTTTGCCTCGCAGGGCTGTCGCCCAGCAGTCATTGAGTATGAGCCAGTTCCTGCAGGCTCTCGGACACGTCCGTCATCCCCGGAGCGAGACTGAGATGATCCGCCCCACCGACACTCCACCAGGTGGCCGCCATGGCGCCGTACTGGGCCAGCACCGCCGCGCGGCAATTGCCGGATGGCGATTGAAGAATGAAATCGCCGCAATAGCCGGCGCGCCTCAGCCGATGGCGCGCGTCGGCCAAGTGGGTTTGCTGACGACAAGGCGAAGCGCGCTCGACGTGTCGAGTCCAACCCTCGAGGTGGACATTCACGATCCGATCGCCGTAAGCGGCAAACGCCTCATCGGCGGCCGCGCTGAGCGGTGATTGACACCCGACCGTGTAGGTGACGCCGAGCCGGTCCACGGGATATGGCGCAATGAGCGATGCCAGTGACTGCGGATCAAGATCGGCATCGAGCGAGAGGACGACGCCACAAGCCTCGAGCAGCGGCAAGAGCCGATCGAGTCCGGACCGGAACGCCATCACGTCCCGCGAGGACAGCTCATGCCCGCCGCGCGGGAGCGGTACCACGAGGCTCGTGATGTCGATCTCGGCGCATGCCTCGATCACGGCGCCGAGCAGATCGAGACGCGCCCGATGCTCGCGGCCAGTGACCCCGTAGAATGGCGCTTGCATGATGAAATCAGCGGACAACGACGGAATGCAGATGCCGTAGTCGCGGCTCAGTTGTCGCAGTTGCTCGCGTCCAATCGGCGACATCAGGGGATTCATCAGGATCGGTTCCTCACCGATCCTCCACTCCATCAGCGCGAAGCCAGCTTCCTGGGCAAGCCGGAATTCCTCGCGCCAACGGTCGCTGAGAAAACCTCGTCGCCGTTTGTCGGCGGGCTCCATGAGGTCGCCCTGCATGACGCCGATGCGGCCTGCCATTCGTGCCTCCCCGACAATCATACCATGGGTCCTTCGACCGAAGCGCCAAAGCATCGATGAATTGCGAACGGTTGCGGCACGGAGAGCCTGCTGTACGAAGCTAGGGCGACCAGACTCCCCTTTCCACTACCAACCCTGGTAGAGGCCCGTGCCTCGCGATCCGCTATCCGGTCTGGTAGCTGCCATGCTTACCGGAAGCTGCTCTACTCGGTCTCGCCAGCGGACAAGCGATGGAGACGGGAATGTCGCACAGAGCAGCCCTAGCCGATGACAGCGAGCTGGCCGACGAATACCGCGCCGGCGCAGGCAAAGCAGAGATGCCTTCTCATGCATCTGCGTCAGGCAACGAAGCCCCGTCCGCATCGATGCCCGCAAGACCGCGCATCCTGCTGGTCGGCGACAAGAGTTTCACGAGCCTCCTGAAATACATCCTCGACAGCAACGGCTTCGACTGCCTGCTGATCGGCACTTTGGCAGATGCGATCGCGGCCGCGACGGTCGCGCGTCCCGGCGTGATCGCCCTGGACGACATGTCGTGCGGAGACCGGCTCGCCGGCGCTCTCGAACAGTTGCAGCGGACTCCGGCAACGCAACACGTCCCGACGCTGATCATGGCGAGCGCTCCCCCTCGTTTCGAGGACGAATGCATCCATGCAGATCGGACGAGCTACATCTTGAAGCCGTTTCTCCCGGACATCTTCATCGACCGGCTGCGTGGTCTGTTGCGCGCATCGGCCAGCTTCGGTCCGAAGGTGCTTCGATTTGCCGATATCGTCATGGAGTCCGAGGCGCATCGCGTGTCCCGAGGCGGCCGCTGCATTCGCCTCTGCCCTGTCGAGTATCGGATCCTGCAACACCTCCTCGAAAGCCCCCGAAAGGTGTTCTCGCGCGAGCAGATTCTATCCAGCATACGGGCGCATACCCAGGAAAACGCCGTGCGCTCGATCGATGTGCACATCAGCCGCATCCGCAAGGCTCTTTGTGAACGCGGCGAGCCGAACTACATCCGCACGGTCCGAGGACTGGGCTATTCGCTCGACTTCGCGCCGGACGGGCCGACCACTTACGTTCCACGCCCCGAACTGGTCAGGAGCACGCGAAGCTGCGACGACCGCATGGGATGAAGCCGAGGCGCCCGCGCGCGGACCTGCCAGGAAGCTCCGGCTTCGGTCATCGCGCTCCGATGCGCAGGCTGCCCCAGGCGACGTCGCTCGTTTCCGGGAAGTAGCAGGCGCTGGCGCGGTCGCCGCCCGACGTTTCCAGTTGTGGCGGTTCGGCGCGACACGGCCCCTCCGCTCTCGGGCAACGCGGATGGAAGCCGCAGCCCGGAGGCGGATTGGTTGCAGACGGCACCTCTCCCACGATCTGGACCAGAGGCCGGCGCGTCTTGGGGTCCGGGATCGGATAGCTGTCGCGCAGAAGCTTCGTATAGGGATGCAGCGGACGATCGAGAACATCCACCGTCGGCCCCTCTTCGACGATACGGCCGAGATACATCACGCAGACCCGGTCGCAGAAATGACGGACCACGCCGAGATCATGCGAAACGAACAGGAAGGACAGGCCGCGACGCTCGCGAAGCCCCTCCAGCAACCGGAGAATTTGAGCCTGGACCGAAACGTCGAGCGCTGAAACCGCTTCGTCGGCGACCACCAGTTCGGGATCCAGGACCAGCGCCCTCGCAATGCCGATTCGTTGCCGCTGGCCGCCTGAGAACTCGTGCGGGTAGCGCTCCAATGCGTCGCGCGGCAGGCCGACCTCGACCATGGCCGCTTCGGCCTTCTCCCGGATCTCCTTGGACGAGCTGCGCAGATGAACGCGAAGGGGCTCTTCCAGGGTCTGCCGAATTGTCCGGCGCGGATTGAGCGATGAATAGGGATCCTGAAACACGATCTGCATCCGGCGCCGCAACGCGCGCAAGGCGGCGCCCTTCGCGGCCCGCACATCGATGCCGTCGAAGAGGATGGATCCTCGATCGGGCTCGATGAGACGAAGGATGGCGCGGGCGACCGTGGACTTGCCACAACCGGACTCTCCCACGAGTCCGAGGGACGTTCCCTTCGGGATGCGGAAGGACACGTCATCGACCGCCCGGACATTGTTGGCGCCCGAACGTCCGTGTCTCACGAAACTCTTGGAGAGGTTGCGTACGACGAATTCGCCGTCGCCGAGAGACGTCGTCATCAGTGGAGTCCTCCAGCCGGCCTCACGGGACAGCGCACCAGATGTCCGGGATCACCAGATGACACGAGCTCCGGATGCAACTCGGTACAACTGCGATCCTTGTAGGGGCAGCGTGGCGCGTAGGCGCAGCCTGTCGGCACGGCTGACAGAGCGGGAACACTGCCGGGAATCGGCTCGAGCGTTTCATTGGCCCGATCGGCTCGGGGCATCGCCCGCAGCAGCGCCGCCGTATAGGGGTGCATCGGCTTTGCGAACAGCGCATCGACACTCGCAAGCTCCACGACCTCTCCTGCATACATCACCGCCACCCGGTCGGCGATCTGTGCAACCACGCCAAGATTGTGCGTGATGAACAGCATCGACATGCCATAGGCCTGCTTCAGCTCTTCGAGCTGGCTCAGCACCTGCGCCTGGATCGTCACGTCCAGCGCCGTGGTCGGCTCGTCGGCCAGGAGAACCTTCGGATGGCACGCGAGCGCCATGGCGATCATGACGCGCTGGCGCATCCCGCCCGAAAACTGATGCGGATACTCGTCGAGGCGGCTCTTCGGCGAGGGAATCTTGACCTCCGTCAACAACCGGAGCGCCTCGGCCTTGGCCTGGATGCGCGAGCCTCCGCGATGAATGAGGATCGCCTCCGCGATCTGGTCGCCGACCGTCATCGTCGGATTGAGGCTCGTCATCGGCTCCTGGAAGATCATGGCGATCGAATTGCCGCGAATGGTGCTCATGTCCCGCTCGGACAAGGTCACCAGGTCCTGCCCCTCGAACAGCACTTCCCCGCCCTGGATGCGGGCCCCGGCCTGCGGAAGCAAGCGCAGGATCGAGAGCGCGGTGACGCTCTTGCCACTGCCGGATTCGCCGACCACGGCCAGCGTCTCGTTCGGCATCAGCGCGAGCGAGAGATTGCGCACGGCCGGATACCAATGGTCGCCGATCCGGAATTCGGTCCGCAGGTTGCGCAAGTCGAGAGCTGGCCTCGGAAAGGATGTCATGTCGCTACTCAGCCCTCAGCTTCGGATCGATGGCGTCCCGCAGGGCGTCGCCCAGCAGGTTCAGTGCAAGCACGGTCAGCAGGATCGCGAGGCTTGGAAACACCGCGAGCCACCACGCGTCGAGGATGTTGTCGAATCCTTCGCGGATCATGCTGCCCCAGGTCGGCGTCGGCGGCGGAACGCCGAGACCGATGAAGCTGAGGGACGCCTCGGTGCGGATCGCCGACGCCATCCACAGCGAACTCATCACCACGACATCCGAGATCAGGTTAGGCAGAATATGGACGCCCATGATCCGGACCGGGCTGAAGCCGAGCGCCCGGCCGGCCATCACGAAATCCTGCTGCTTCAAGGCAATCGTCGGCGCGCGGGCAACGCGTGCGAACGGCGCGATTTCCGTGATGGCGATTGCGATGATGAGGTTCTGCAGACTCGCGCCGAGCATTGCCGCGATCATCAATCCGAGCAGCAGAGCCGGAAAGGAGAGCATGACGTCGAGGACGCCCATCACGAACTGATCCAGCAGGCCCCCGGCATAGCCCGCGACGATCCCGATGGTGCAGCCGATCGTCATCGCAATCAGGATCGCGACGAAGCCGACCATCAGTGATATGCGAGCTCCATAGATCAGGCGCGACAGGACATCGCGGCCGTAATTGTCCGTTCCGAGCAGGAACTCCCGGGACGGCGGCTCGAGCCGTGCGACGATGTTCTGCTCCAGCGGATCGTGCGGCGCGATCAGCGGTGCGAACACCGCGACCGCCACGATGAACGTCAGGAGCAAAGCGCCCAGCCAGAACAGGGGATTCCTGGAAAACACCAGCCACAGCCGGTTGGGCTGCGACACACCAACGGTCGCGATCTCGATCGTCATTTGTATTTCACCCGCGGATCGATCAGCCCATAGGTAATGTCCGTCAGCGTGTTCACGACGATGACGCAGATCGCGAAGATGATCATCAATCCCTCGAGCAGCGTGTAGTCGCGGGAATTGAGCGCGCCGAAGATCAGCTTCCCGAGCCCAGGCCGGTTGAAGATGATCTCCGTGAGCACGGAGTTTCCGATCAGTGTCCCGAAATAGAGACCAACGACGGTCACCACCGGAATGAGGCCGTTGCGCAGAGCGTGCCGCAGGACGAGGCGAACCGGCGTGACGCCCTTCGCGCGCGCGGTGCGGATGTAGTCCTCGCCGAGCACGCCGAGCATGGATGACCGCGTGACGCGCACCACATAGGCCATCAGGATCAGCCCGAGATTCAGCGCGGGCAAGGCCAGGCTTCGCAGCCGGTCGAGGGGATCGGAGCTGTCCGACGTGAGAACCGGAAACCAGCCCAGGTGGATCGCGAAGACGATGAGCAGCAGAATGCCCGACACAAATGCCGGGAAGGAAAGTCCGAGCAACGAGACGAGCCGTGACACGTAGTCGATCCAGCTGTTGCGGCCGAGCGCCGCCAGGATTCCGAGCGGGAGACCGAGCACGAGTCCGATCAGGATGGCGGCCAATGTGAGCTGGATGGTCGAGGGCAGCACCAGCAGGACCTCCTGCACGACGGTCCGGCCGCTGCTCAGGGACTGCCCGAGATTTCCGGTGAGCACCTCTCCGAGGAAGTGGAGATACTGGGTGAGGATCGGCTGATCGAGCCCGAGCCGGGCCCGCATCGCCCGAAGCGATGCTTCGGTCGCCTGATCGCCCAGGATGACGGATGCGGCGTCACCGGGAACGAGACGCACCAGCACGAAGATCGCGGTGAGCATCACGAGCAGCGTCGGGATTGCCAGCAGCAGCCGCTTGAAGGCGAAGTTGATCATGCGGTCGTCCCGATCGGTCGCGACTGAAGGCGGAGACATCCCGGCTGAGGTTCAGATCGCGAAGCACGCGAATAGCTCACAATGCATCCTCCTTGTCATCGAGGGTCGCCAGCTCTCCGAGCGTCACAGGCTTGAACGGGGGACGAACGCGATAGAAGCCGATCTCGCTCGCAGGACATTTGTGAATGTCGGCGAGCAGCCGCGTGACGGTGTAGCCGCATTGCCGCCCCTGGCAGGGCCCCATTCCCGCACGCGTGAACGCCTTGATCTGGTTCGGACCGGCCCCGCCGATCTGCGCCATGGCCCGGACCTCCCGCGCCGTCACCTCTTCGCATCGGCATATGACGGTCTCGTCGGACGGATTGAAGACGGTCTCGCGAGGCCTGAACAGGGCGTCGAGGAACGGCCGCAAGGCCAGTTCGCGCGCCAGCATCTTCCGGCTGCGCACGACGTCCCGCATCACGTCCTGCTCATTCGCAAACCCGAGCTCCACCGCGACTCTCTGCGCGGCAAGCGCACCGCGAAGCTGCGCGGCCTTTGCCCCGGCAATGCCTGCGCCATCGCCGGCAATGAAGATGCCGGCCCTGGACGTCTCGCCCCAGGGGTCGAGAACCGGCACATAGCAATCCTGCCCGTCGCGCCATTCCACGGCGCAGCCCAATCCGAGCGCCGTGTGCACGCTCGGCACGACGCCTTCATGCACCAGCAGATTGTCCGTGGAAACGGTCGTCTCTCGTCCATCGGCGGTGCGATAGCTGAGCGACGCGATGCGGTCCGACCCGTGCGCCTCAAGCGCGACGATATGCTTGATGATGGGCACGCGGCGCCGTCGAAGCATGGACGTCCACGCGACGCCCTGGAGCAGCGCTCCCGTGGCGCGCAAGGCATTCGGCAGATGCCGAAGAGCCGCCCAATGACGGCCTGCCGGCGTGGTGTCGAGATAGCCGGCGATTTGCCCTCCGGCGTTGAGCAACTGGACCAGGTAGAGAAGCGGCAGCGGACCACAACCGGCGACCCAGATGGGCTTGGATGGAATCTGCCCCGCGGTCTTCAGCAGGACTTGAGCCGCACCGACGGTGAGAACGCCTGGGAGCGTCCAACCTGGGAAAGGGACGGGCCGTTCCTGGGCGCCCGTCGCAAGGATGATGGCGCGTGCCTTGATGGTCTCGGCTTTGCCATCGTGGGTCACGAAGGCGCGGAAGCCGGATTCGATCTGCCATAGCTGGGTTCGAGGCATGTAACGCGCGCCGCTGGCGCGGAACGCGTCAGTGGTCGCCCGTCCGCTCAGATAGGTGCGTCCGAGGATATCTCCCCTGGGCGCCGGCACGGTTTCGACCGCGCGCCAGATCTGCCCGCCCGGGGACACCTGATCATCGACGACCAGAACGTCGAGTCCATGCCGGCGGGCCGTGATCGCGGCCGTCATGCCGGCGGGGCCGGCCCCCACGATGAGAAGGTCAGCGCTCGTCATGACGGCAGGCACCGTTTGCCCTGCTGGCGCTGAACCGTCATGCCGTCCCGGACCGGAGTCATGCAGGTCTGCACGGAGGCGATGCCGTCCACCTGCGCAAGACAATCGAAACAGACGCCGATCATGCAATAGGGTGCTCGCCTGTTGCCCTTGACCGGTGTCGCGCGTGACCAGACGACCGCTTGGCGCAGCAGGACGGCGGCGACGCTTTCGCCTGGCTCCGCCGTCAGAGGCTCGCCGTCGACCTGGATGGTGACGGTCTCGGCGGGCTCATGCAGCTTTCTGAACATCGAAACGCCTTTGGTGGAAGATATCCAGCGAGCCCGGCAATTGCCCGGCTGCAATCGCATCAGCGAGGACGCTGGAATGCAGCGCCGCGAGCGTCACGCCCGAGTGACACAGCGCGACGAAGGCTCCGCGATGCCTGGTTGACTGTGCATAGACCGGGCAGCCATCGGGAGTCATGATGCGCAAGCCGGCCCACTGACGGACCAACGTCGCTTCCCTGAGAGCCGGCACGATGCGAAGCGTCCGCCGGCTGAGATCCGCCGCGGCGGTCGCGGTCGCCGAGCTGTCGAACCCTGCCTCCTCATGCGTGGCACCGATCATCACGGTGCCTTCCCGCGTCTGACGCAAGCCGCTCGTCGGCAACGGCAGAAACGGATCGAGCCGCTCGGTCACCAGGATCTGCCCGCGTTGCGGCCGCAGCGGGATGTCGAGCCCGACCTGCCGCGCCAGCGCCTGAGATCCGAGGCCGGCCGCGATGAGCAGGCGCGGCGCGCTGACGGTCTCGGTTCCGAACGCCACCGTGAAACCCGCCTCACTCGGAATGATCTGCTGTACCACGGCGTTCCGGCGAAGTTCTCCGCCCAGAAGCAGAATCCCCGCATGAAGCGCCGCAAGCAGCTGAAGCGGATTGGCGTGCCCGTCGCGTTCGCCGAAGCTCGCCCCCGCCACGTCGGGCCCCAACCGAACGTTCGGAAGCAGCTTGCCCAATTCGGTGCGATCGAGCATTCGCCAATCCGCATCCGCTCCGCCGAGCTGATTGTGCAAGCGCTGAAGGTCGAGACGACGCTTCTCGAATGCGTCCTCGCCGAGGCAGAACGCCAATCCGCCGTTCTGCTCGTATTGCAGATCCATGCCGGCGAGGCCCGTGAGCTCCGACGCGAAGTCGGACCACATGTCCACGCTCCGGCGCGAGAGCTGCTGATAGGCCGGCATGTTCTGGCCTTTGCCCTGCAGCCAAACAAGGCCGAAATTGGCCCGCGCCGCGCGGTGGTCGCGATCGTCGCCGTCGAGCACGAGCACACGCTGCTGTCGTCGCGCGAGGCCGTAGGCGATGGCCGCGCCGACCGTTCCAGCTCCGATAACGATGATGTCGGGATGCATCAGATTTCCTCTTGCCCAATATGACGACAAAAAGAGATATTTGGTCAAAGTCGAAAATCTGTGGCTGTATTCTTCAGGGTTATGGGATGGCTCGTCAGATCAATCTCCGACAGGTGGAGGCGTTCAAGGCGGTGATCGAGAGCGGCTCGATCAGCCGGGCCGCTTTGATCCTCAACATCTCCCAGCCGGCGATGAGCAAACTGATCGCGCATCTCGAGGAGGATACGGGGCTCAATCTGTTCGATCGCGTCAAAGGCCGGCTTGCTCCGACGGAGCGCGGCATGCGGCTCTACAAGGAGATCGATCGAATCTTCGCGGGCGTTCGCCAGGTCGAGAACGCGGTGGAGGCGATTCGCCGCGAGGAGCAGGGTCAGTTGCTCGTCGGCGTGATGCCGGCGTTGTCGCGCTCCTTCATTCAGCAGGCGACGATGGGCTTCCTGCAGCAGCATCCCAACGTGTTCTGCTCGGTCAAGTCGCGCAGCTCGGAATGGATCGTGGACTGGCTGGTCACGCGCAAGCTCGACGTCGGGCTTGTCAGTTCGCGGATCGACAACCCCTATGTCATCGCCGAACCGCTGACGCAGCAACCGCTCGTCTGCATCATGCCGACGGATCACCCGCTCGCCGCGAAGAACGTCGTGGAGCCGGATGATCTCGACAACGTTCCGTTCGTATCGTTCGATCCTGAGAGCCAGGCCGGCCAGTGCATTGCGACGATGTTCGATGCCTACAATGTCAGGCCCAAGACCGTGCTCGTCGCCAACGTCTCGCCGACCCTTTGCGAATTCGTCGCGGCCGGCCTTGGCGTGTCGCTGGTCCATCCCTTGATGTTCAGCGGGCTGCAGGACCGGCTGTCCATCCGCCGCTTCGAACCGGCCTTGTCCTACGATTTCCAGCTTTGCCGAATGCGCGACAGCCGCAATGCCGGCCTGGTCGATGCCTTTCTTCAGCAGGCGCGGACCACGGCTGCGCGCCTGTCCCAGGAGTCGCTCAGCGCGGCGTGAGCGTCGTCGCCTCGGTGATCAGCGGCGCCAGGTTCATCGCGCCCTTGAGCTCGTAACCATAGTTGACGCGCTTGCTGTGTCCCCAGACCTGCTGAAGCTCGAACAGCGGCACCGAGCAGACGGCGTCGTGGATCTTGCGCTGGGCGTCCTTCCACAGCTCCTGCTGCCGCTCGGCCCGGCCTTCGACCCGCGCCGCCTGGATGTCGTCGTCGGCGACATCGCAATGCGAGAAATTGGCCACCGCGGTCGGCTTTCCGACGATCGAGCGCGAGTGATAGAATTCCGTCAGGTAAGTGTCCGCGACCGGAAACCGGGCGGCGCCATAGAACACCAGCGCGCTGGCATTGCCGCGGATCTGGCTCTGATACGTCGCATGATCGACGACGCTCATGTCCAGCTTGATGCCGGCCTTGGCAAGCTGGCGCTGAATGATTTCCATCGTCGGCAGGATCGCCGAGATGTTGGAGACCACGACCTTGAGCGTGATGCCGTCGGGATAGCCGGCTTCGGCCAGAAGCGCCTTGGCCTTCACGGGATCGTAGCCATAGGCTCCCGGCGAGCAGTCCTCTCCGATATAGCCGGGGGGCACGACCGAGCAGCCCTTCTGGCTGACGGACTTGCCGACGAACTGCACGAGATCGTCGACATTGATTGCGGCGGCGATCGCCTGCCTCACCTTGAGATTGTCGAGCGGCGGAATGCTGGCATTGATGTGAAGGGTCCGGAATTCTCCCGGCCGGAAGATATCGACGACCATGTTGCCGCGCTGGCGGGTCGTATCGACCCAGCGCTGCTCGCGCCGGCCCTGAACGAGGTCGAGCTCTCCCGACGCAAAAGCGAGCTCGCGCGCGCTGTCGGAAGGAATCGTCCGGTACATGATGGCGCCGATCTGCGGCCGCCTGCGGAAGTAGCTCTCGTTCGCGACCAGCTTCACGTGCCGCTGCGTCTCGTGCTCGGCAAACGCGAAGGGCCCCGTGCCGACCGGATTGGAGCCGAACTTGTCGCCGAGCTCCTCGACCGCCTTTTTGCTGACGATGTTGCCGCCGTGATAGTTGGACAGGCGGCCGAGAAAATTCGGGTCCGGATATTTCAGGGTGATCCGCACGGCACCGTCGTCGATCTTGGCGATGCTCTCGACCGCGGCGAAGTCCGCAGCGAAGCTCGAACGGCTGGGATCGGCGGCGCGCGTCAGCGAATAGACCACATCGTCCGCGGTGAGGCGTCCCCAATTGCCGTGAAACTTGACGTCCTTGCGCAGGAAGAATGTCCAGCTTCGTCCGTCCGCCGACGTTTCCCAGCGCTCGGCGAGGTCCGGCTCGAGATCCTTGAAATCGGCACTTCCCGGCCTGAAGCGGACGAGGCCGTTGAACATCAGGCCGATCAGCGGCTTGTCCGTGCTCGTCGTCGCACGATGGGGATCGAGCGTGGTGATGTCCGATCCGCCGGCTCCCATCTGCAGGGTGGCCCCCGCCGGCACCTCGGCCGCCGACACGCCGGCGGCTGTCAGCAGCACAGCGATGCAGAACGCCACGATATGGAGGTGCTTCATCCCGATGCCTCGCCCGTTACCCGGGCATCAGGCTGAAAGAGTCCCGCACCGCTGTCAAAGTCCGAAATCGAGGAGACCTATTCTCCGACGTTATGGGCCGAGCGCTCCCGCCAATCAGGGCGTCGCGACCGGCTCAGTCCGCGTTGTCGAGCCACATCGACATCACCGAGCCGGACAGGCCCGGGATCTCGATCAGACCCAGCCTGATCGCCTTGACCACGGCGACCGTCCGGCTGGTCGTGCCGAGCTTCCTCATGGCCTTCTTGATGTGGAAGTTGATGGTGTTCTCGCTGATCTTGAGAATGATCCCGATATCCCAGGAGGACTTGCCCTCCGCGGTCCACCGCAGGCATTCGCGCTCGCGCTCGGAGAGCTCGATCATCTCGTGGCTCGTCGCAGGCCTCGCGAGCTCGCCGAACGCGACATGGAACTGACACGCCAGGGCGTGAAGATGATGGAGACGCCGGCCGGGATCGGCATCGTCGAAGTGAGATGCGAAAGACAGCACGGAGATGCGCCCCGACGGCCCGAACAGCGGCACGCTCATCCCGTGCTTCAGGCCGGCCTCGCGGCTTTCATGGATGACCCGGCGCTCGCCGGCCTGCAGCCGGTCCTGCTTGAGCAGATGATCCCACATGAAGGGCTTGCTGTGAAAGGCGGTGCGCCTGACCACCGGATCGATCTCGTGATACTTGCGCTCGAAATAATGCTTCCGCCAGGCGGACGGAAAGTTGAGCGCAATCGCCGGCATCGGGTGATCGGGCAGCCGCATCGCCTCGACGTAGTTCAAGGCGCCGTAAGCCACCTGGCCGAAACCTTCCTCGGCCGCAGCACCGACGAGAAGCTCGAACAGGTCGGGCAGCGACTGCGTGCGGTTGGCACAATCGATGAAGCAGAAGAGGTCCATAGCCACCTCACGGCAGACAAAGCTGCGCAGACGTCCGGCACTTCCGGTCCGGTGTGATCGTGATCTTGATCGTGAAAACGACTCCGCCGCGACCTTCCGGTCGCCGACGGCCCGCTCGTGCCCCCTCGCCCGCCTCTGTCGAGGCTGAAAACAGGCGCTTGTTTGTCCGAACTTCATCCCAACCTGAGGTAGATTGTATCATTGTACAGTCCGTCGTGCAAATGACGATCACATTCGATTCATCATATGGACGCTGCGTCATGTCATGAGCATTGCGATCCTCCTAGTCCGGCCGCACGAACGAGCTTGCCGGCTGCGGGACTCAGCGAAGTGCCTGCTCAACAAGCATTCTCAGGCGCTCGCCTCTTTCTACAAAGCATTTCCGGCATGAGTGACGTACGGAACGGCGTAGTTGGACGTGTCGGCTCTTCGTCCACATCGCCCGCGGATCAGGGGCCTCGGCGATTCACGCCGACCGCTCCCACGGCCCTCATGGGAGCCTTGCAAAAGCCAAGAACTCCACAACATTGCAACCCAGAATTGCGTCGAATTATAGGTGATATTGAGGCGCGGCTCGACAGATACCGCTTTTCTGAGAGGAGCCGCGCCACAGCGCTCGCTCGATCATCGCGCTACTCGACTGGGTAGCTGCAGCGCTTGCGTCGAGCCGATTAGTCTGCGCCTTCCTATCATGTCGCCCATTGGAAGATGCTCATGCGTACCGTTGCAGTCAGGTGGGACAACGTCCATCAACATGGCGAGGCGTGGATCTCGCACCATCGGCTGCGATACAGGATGTTCGTCGAGCGCCAGGGATGGTCCGTGCCGCACTATCAGCGCATGGAGTACGATGAGTTCGACACGCCGGCGGCCACCTACATCATCGTCGTCGACGAGCGCGATCAGGCGCTCGGCACCGCGCGACTGATTCCGACGACACGCCCCTACATGGTCGAGTCGCTATGGCCCGATCTGGTGGATGGCCTGCTGCCGCACGCCGATCAGGTGTGGGAGGCGTCGCGATTCGGCTGCGATCGCGCGTTGGGCGCCGGCGGGCGACGCCGCGTGATCGGTCAGCTCATCCAGGCCTGCCAGGAATTCGGCGTCGCCCACGGCATCACGTCCTATCTCGGCGTGATGCCGCCCTGGGTGTTCCAGACCGTCATTGCGGCCCATGGCTGCCCGGTGCGCCCGCTCGGACCGGCACTGTCGCTGCAAGGGCACGCCATCGAAGCCGCCGCGATCGAGGTCTCGCCGGCGGTTCTCGCGCGCGTGCGCGCGCACACGGGACTGCGGCAGGCGCTGGAGAACATCGAGGTCCTCGACGTCGCGCCCTCCGCGCCGTCGCTCGCCGTCGCCGGCGATGCTGTCGCGGCGCCCGAGCCGAGCAGGCTCGCGGCTTCGACGAGTCCCCTCGTCGACGCCCACTGAAGCGGCGAGATCAGCTGTTCGACATCATGTCATGACGGCGCCGGAACCCGTGCCGCGCCATCGCTGTCGCCCGGCCCCTTCATCCGTCGATCTTGACAAATACGCCGATCAGAACAAAAAACGAACGATCGCCCCGTTCGCCTGATCGTCAGGCGCGGTCGTCAGCCAGACGCATGGGATCCCGGCTCGTCACATGAAACCTGCCACGCTGCCGGTCTATTACTATCTCGACCACTTCGTCGAAATGCTCGGGTTCGTCGAGACGACCTATGGCGACATTCTCGGTGACGATGATCGCGCGTTCACCGCGCGCTTTCGCCGCCTGTCCAAGGACGCGCAGTGCCTGCTGATCCGGATGGTCAACCGGCACGGACCGATCTTCAATCGCGCGCTGTTCAAGTATCCGGAGATCGCCGATCTCCCGGCCGCGATCCGCGAGCTGATGGGTTGCGGGCATGCCCGGAACCTCCGGTCCGAGGACTATGCCGCCTTCGTGCTCTGCCAGCCGAAGACCGCCCTGCTCGACGGCGCGCGTGCGGCCGGGTTCGGCCGTGAGGTCCGCGCCTCCTGGTCGAAGCCGGCGCTGGCCGAGTTCTTCCTGTCGACCATTCCCTTCGAGGCCGCCGCGCGGCATTGCGGCGCCGCGAGCTTCGTCGCGCTGGACAACACGCGCCCGATCGAATTCCTGCTGTATCTCTACTTCGGCAAGACGGCCGACAATCTCAAGAACTTCGCGCTGCGCGATCTCGGCGTGCTGCGCACGAACCAGGAGACGTCCTTCAGCGCGCGCTTCGCCGACGCCGACGAGGCGCACGCCTGCTTTCACTACAGCCAGGTGCTGGACCGGATCGCGCTGCACTCCGCCGCGATCGACCGGCAGACGGCCGCGGCGATCCTCGACGGCCCGCCGCGAACCACCGACTACGCCGCCGACCTCGCGGCGCGCGCCGCCTGCGAGGTCGGGCAGTTCTTCGAGAAGCAGGGCGACGAGGAACTCGCCGAACGGCTCTACAGGGACGGCGGCTCGGCCGATTGCCGCGAACGCCTCGTCCGCCTGCTCTACGCGCGGGGCGACAAGGAGGCGGCCGAGGTCTTGCTGCGGGACATCATCGACGATCCCGAGAGCGACCACGAGCATCTCTTTGCGACGGATTTCTACGCCCGCAAGTTCGGCGGACAGCGCACCGGCCTGTGCACGGCCCTGCTGCGCGCGGGGCGGACGATCGTCGTCGACGACCTGCATCGCGGCCATCCCGAAGCCGGCGTCGCCGGCGTGCTGCGGCGCCAGGGCGGCGAGGTCTACGTCACCGAGAACTCGCTCTGGCTCGCCTTGTTCGGGCTGTTGTTCTGGGACGAGCTGTTCGAGTCCGGCCAGCTCCACAGCGGCTTCGACTGGGTGCCGCAGTGTCTGCGCGACCGGACCTTTCATCGCCGCTTCGCCGCGCAGATCGACGGCAAGCTCGCGCAGATCAGGGCGAGGACCGCACTGCCGCTGATCCTGCGCACCATCGCCGCGAGATGGGGACGGCCCAACGGCCTGTTCGCCTGGGAGCGCGTGCAGGTGGATGCGCTGCGCGCCGTGCTCGAACGCGCCCACGCCGATGGCCTCGCCGACATCGTCAGGGCGATGTGCGAGGACTTCCGCGGCATGCGCGACGGCTTTCCCGACCTGCTGCAGGTGCGGGACGGCAGGCTTTCCTTCGTCGAGGTCAAGGCCGAGGGCGACGCCATCCGCGGCAATCAGCTGACCCGGCTGCGCCAGCTGAATAACGCGGGCATCCCGGCCGAAATCGGCCGCGTCGACTACCGCTTCGACCCCGACCAGATCTATGTCGTCGTCGACATCGAGACGACGGGATCGTGGTCGGCCGGCGATCGCATCACCGAGATCGGGGCCGTGAAGGTCCGCAACCACCAGCCGATCGCGGAGTGGCACGCGCTGATCAATCCGCAGCGGCCGATTCCAGCGAAGATCGTCGAGCTGACCGGCATCACCAACCAGATGGTGCGCGACGCGCCGGCCTTCCACGAGATCGCCGACAGCTTCATGGCGTTCATGGAGGACGGCATCTTCGTCGCGCACAACGTGAACTTCGACTACGGTTTCCTGTCGTCCGAATACGAACGGCTGGCGCGACGCTTCCGCTTCCCGAAGCTGTGTACCTGCACGGGCATGCGGCGCGGATATCCCGGGCACAAATCCTACGGCCTCGGCCAGCTCTGCGCGATCTACGGCATCGCGCTCGAGGACCACCACCGCGCCCTGTGCGACGCCCGCGCCACCGCACGGCTGCTGACCCTGATCAACACCAAGCGCGCCGACGCCATCGCTGCGCAGGAGGTGCAGGCGGCGTAGGCTCTCGGCTCGACCGGGGCCCCTCGCGACGAGCGATCCTGCACATGAGTTACTCCGTCATGCCCGGGCTTGTCCCACGGCTGTCCGGTACGAAACGTGCTTGAGAATGTGCACGGCGTTGATTCTGTTCAGGTTCAGAAGGTTGCGAAT
>NZ_JBNPTH010000008.1:0-400169 GCF_051167555.1 Bradyrhizobium sp. HKCCYLS3077
AGAGGGTGAGAACGATGCATCACTCGGACGCCAGGCGCGCCGCGAGACCGTTTCGCCATGTTCTGCACTGCTCGCGCAACAACCTCGATGTCATCACCCGCGCAGGCGGGTGATTCAGTACGCCGCGGCAGTCATGATTGACCGCACGGCCGGTGGACTACTGGATCGCCCGCCTGCGCGGGCGATGACAGCGGGGACGATCGGGACGATGAGGCGCGAGAATGACGAATAGGCGTGAGATGACGAGCGGGAGCGACAATCTCCGCTGTCGTCCCGGACAAGCCGTGACGCGCAGGGCGCGTCGCGGCGCTGATCCGGGACCTATACGCCGCCGCGGACGGATGGGGCACGCTGGAGCATCCAGTTCGCGCAGCAATTCCCGCCGGTGGTTATGGATCCCGGCGTTCGCCGGGATGACACCGATTGCGATGATGCCGACGCGGACCGATCGACACCAGGTGCGGACAGCCGCGACGAAGCAGATCGAGCTGTCTCCCGACCTGAACAGCAATTCGCGCGATGCGCGCTGGCCGTCCTACTTGAACCCGGCAAACCGGCTGTCGAACGAGTTCGACGGCAGCACCGGGGCGGCGCCGGAGACCAGGGAGGCCTGGGTCTGGGCGGGAGCCGAGGCCGTCGTGGCGGGCGCGTCGCTGGCGGCGGGTTTATACGGCGGCCGTGCGGCGGCCTGCCTCGTCTCGGCCGGCTTGGTCTCAACTGGCTTGGCGACGGCCACCGGCTTCGGCGCGGGCTTGGTCTCGGCGGTCTTGCTCTCGGCAGGCTTGGTCGCCGCGGTGGTCTCGGCACCACCACCAATGCCGACCTTGCGGGCGAGGCTCGACATGAAGCTCGGCTTCTCCGGCGCGCTCACGGCGGCGACGCGCGTCGAGGGCGCCGTGACCGGCGCTTCAGTCGCGCTGGCCGGCATCGCCGCAACCTCGTTGCCCTCAGGCGCACGCGGCGGATTGACGTGACCCGGGATCGTGCCCGGCGCGGCCTGGAAGTTGGCGAGCGACAGGCCCGGCGCCTCGCCGGAATCGGACAGGCCGGTCGATGCGCCCGGCACGCGCGAGGCAAAGATCGGATTCATGCCGCCGTCGATGCCGGTGTTGAGCTTGGCGACCGGCGTGCCCTTGGCGACCAGCTTGGCGTATTCCGCCTCGTCCGCCTGCTGCTTCTCGCGCACCGCGGCCGTGATCTCATCCGGCACGACATAGGCCGGACACTTGGCGGCGGCGTCGAACACAGGGTCGCGGGTCGCGCCCGGCGGCTTCTGGGCGTTGAAGACGTATTTCTTCTCGCAGAAGTCGACCTTCGGCTCCTGCCGGGTCACCTCGAAGGCGTCATAGCCTTCCTTGATCATGCGCCAGAACGGCATGTTCGGGTTGTTGCGGTGCCTGGCCATGTTGACCGGCGTCATCTTGAACGGGAACGCCTGGAACTGGAAGGCGCGCTGGCCGCCGAAGAACGACTCGCGGCCCAGCGCATAGATCTCGGCGATCTGCTCGTCGGTCATCGCGAAGCAGCCGCGCGAGGAGCAGTCGCCATGCACCATCAGCTGCGACCCGGTGCGGCCCAGCGCCTTGTCGAACGCGTTCGGGTAGCCGGTGTTGAACGACAGATAATACGCCGATTGCGGGTTCATCTGGCTCGGATTGATCGAGTAGAAGCCCTCCGGCGCCTGGCGATCGCCCTCGCGCACCTTCGGGCCGAGATCGCCCGACCAGCGGCAGATCGGATAGGTCTTCAGCAGCCCGAACCTGCCGGAGCGGTCCTGCTTCCAGACCTCGAGCTCGGCCTCCTGCTTGAACACGCGCACCAGGATAGGCGACTGCGGATCCATGTCCTTCTCGCCCATCGCGGCGACGAGCTTGGGCGGCACCGGCTGATTGGCCTTGGCATTGGTGGCGAGCGCCATCTGATCGCTGTTGCAGCCGGCCAGCAGCGCGCCGGCGGCCAACGCCGCGGAGGTCATCAGGACCCGGACGAAAGCGCGGTTGATCAAAGCAAAGCTCCCCGCAAACCCAGCATGCCGCGAACCCCACTCTCGTTTCGATCGATCGGCCGGGAAAGCTGGACAGATCCCAGGTCGACCGCGCGTCATGCCCACGTCAAACCAATGATTAAAATTGTACCCTTTGGCCCTGGGAGCCGCAACCCGCGCTGCGGCGGTGCCGCGGCGCGGTGGCCCTCTTGGTCAACAAGTCCTAAACATCAGACCCTGCCGGCAGGGCCGAAATGCGGCCAAACGGCTGGAAAGACTCACGAAACCGCGAGCGGGGGACTCCGGAAGGCCGGCTCAGCTCAGCTTGCGGCCGATCTCGATGAATTTCTGCCGGCGCTGCTTGCGGATGGCGTCGGCATCGAGGCCCTTCAACTCGTCGAAGGCCTGGGCGATCGCCTCGCCGGTGGCCGCGATCATCGCGGCGGGGTCGCGGTGGGCGCCGCCGACCGGCTCCTTGAGGATGGTGTCGACCACGCCGAAGCGCAGCATGTCCTGCGCGGTGATCTTCATGCTGTTGGCGGCTTCCTGCGCCTTGGTGCCGTCGCGCCAGAGGATCGAGGAGGCGGCTTCCGGCGAGATCACGCTGTAGATCGCGTGCTCCAGCATCAACACCTTGTTGGCGGTGGTCAGCGCGATGGCGCCGCCCGACATGCCCTCCCCGGTGATGATCGCGACGTTCGGCACGCCCAGCGCCAGGCAGGCGTCGGTGGAGCGGGCGATGGCCTCGGCCTGGCCGCGCTCCTCGGCGCCGATGCCTGGATAGGCGCCGGCGGAATCGACCAGCGACAGCACGGGGATGCCGAAGCGCTCGGCCATCTCCATCAGGCGCACCGCCTTGCGATAGCCCTCAGGGCGGGCCATGCCGAAATTGTGCTTGAGGCGGGATTCGGTGGTGGCGCCCTTCTCCTGGCCCATCACGCAGATCGGCTCGCCACGGAAGCGGCCGAAGCCGCCGAGCAGGGCGGCGTCCTCGCCGAACTTGCGGTCGCCGGCGAGCGGCGTGAACTCGGTGATCAGGGCGTTGACGAAGTCGGTGAAGTGCGGCCGCTGCGGATGGCGCGCGACCATGGTCTTCTGCCACGGCGTCAAATTGGCATAGAGCTCGGCCAGCGCCTGGCCGGCCTTCTCCTCGATCCGGCCGACCTCCTCGCCGATATCGGTGCCGGAGGCGGCCATCGCCCGGAGTTCATCGACCTTGGAATCGAGCTCGGCAACGGGCTTTTCGAAATCGAGGTAGCTGCGCATGGGATCCGGCATGGAAGAGCTGAAGGAAGAGCGCTGGGAGACGAAATCGGTTCGGCCTTCGGACCTGAAGCCGAACGGTTTCAGGAGCTTGAGGGTCGATCGGTGCCCAGCCTCCAGGCATCGCGCCGGGATCGCGGGCAGGATGGCGCTCTTTCGGGGCAGACGGGCGCGAAGTCAAGCGGGCGGCGCGTCACGCCCAAGGATTTGGTGTCGGATTTGGTTGCGGGAAGGTGTGGGGCGCGATCACGTCTCGGCCAGCGGGTGCAGGTCGCGCACCAGGCTCTTGAGCCGTTCCTCGACCACATGGGTGTAGATCTGGGTGGTCGAGATGTCGGTGTGGCCGAGCAGGGTCTGGACGATGCGCAGGTCGGCGCCGTTGTGCAGCAAATGGCTGGCGAAGGCGTGGCGCAGCACGTGCGGCGACACCAGCCGGGCGGGCAGGCCGCTCGCCACCGCGAGCTCCTTGAGGTCGCGCGCGAAGTGCTGCCGGGTCAGATGGCCGCTCTCGCCGAACGAGGGAAACAGCCATTTGCCGAACGTGGCGCTCGCCTTCTTCTCCGGCTTCTGCTTGTCCAGCATCGCCAGATAGTCGGCCATCGCCTGGCGCGAGGCCTGGTTCAGCGGCACCAGCCGCTCCTTGTTGCCCTTGCCGCGCACCACAATCATGCGGGCGTCGTTGCGCGCCGCCGTGCGCGGCAGCGCCACCAGCTCGGAGACGCGCAGGCCGGTGGCGTAGAGCACCTCGAGCAGGCAATACAGCCTGAGCGCCCGCAGCCGCTGCGACGGCGAGACGTCGCCAGCCTCGGACAGCTCCTTGGCCTTGGTCAGCATGCGGTCGACGTCGCCGATCGACAGCACCTTCGGCAGGGCGCGCCCGCGCTTCGGGCCGGACAGGATCGCGGCCGGGTCGTCGGTCCGGATACGCTCGCTCAGCAGGAAGCGGAACAGATGCCGCATCGCCGACAGCCGCCGCGCCACGCTGGACGACTTGAATCCCCGGTTGTCGAGATCGGCGAGATAGTCGCGCAGCGCCTGGGTGTCGGCCGCGGCAAAGCTGTTGCTTTTGCGGGTGAGAAATTCGGAGAGATCGGTGAGGTCGCGGCGGTAGGCATCGAGCGTGTTCGCGCCGGCGCCCTGTTCCGCGGCCATCATGTCGAGGAACAGGCTCATCAGCCGGGCGTCGGAGGCCTTGACCTTCATGTGGTGAAATCCGCTGAGACCCGGGCGATCGAATCAGGACGAAGAGCTTGCGCCGGGACGTCGAGCGGTGACGGCAAATCTGGCCGATATCGCGGCGCCGGGCCGTCTCAGACAACCGCAAAATTCTTAAACAATGCCCTGTGGCTTTTTGGTTCGTCGCAGCCGCGCCGCCTACTTCTTCTGGAACTTGTCCGGCGGAATCGACACCGTCATCTCGCGCGGCTTAGGGTTGACGAAGTTGGCCAGCGCGTAGATCGCGCCATAGACCACGCCGACGATCACGGCGATCACGGTCAGGAAGCGGAACAGGCTGGGCATCAGGCTCGCGCAGGCCACCGGGAAGGGAACAGGTTCATCCAACATGTTCGCACCCGGCTGGCAAGTCCGGCGGGGTCGTCCCGTCGTCCGATGACCAGTTGTCTTGCTCCGTCATTCCGGGGCGGCGCGCGCAGCGCGGCGAGCCCGGAATCCATAACCCCAGGCAGATGTCGTGGGGCGAGGTATCCACTCCCAGCCTGCCCCACACAGCTTCCTGTGGTTATGGATTCCGGGCTCGCGCTGCGCGCGCCCCGGAATGACACCGGGGTCGAGGGCTCAACCGGTCCACCCGACGCGGAACAGGATGCCTTTGAAAGCAGCAGGGCCTGGGTTAGAAGCGGAGGGATGACCGAGATGACCCAACCCGCACCCCACCCAGCCGCTCCGGAGGCCGCGATTCTCGCGGGCCTCGGCAAGCGGCTGATCGTGCTGGTCGGGATGATGGGCGCGGGCAAATCGACCGTCGGCCGGAGGCTGGCGGCGCGGCTTGGGTTGCGCTTCGTCGATGCCGACACCGAGATCGAGACCGCCGCCAGCATGACCATACCGGAGATCTTCGAATCCCGCGGCGAGGACTATTTCCGCAATGGCGAGGCCCGGGTGATCGCCCGCCTGCTCGAAAGCGGGCCGGCCGTGCTGGCGACCGGCGGCGGGGCCTTCATGCGCGAGGAGACGCGCCAGCGCATCCACGACAAGGCCGTCTCGGTGTGGCTCAAGGCGGACGCGGACGTGATCATGCGCCGGGTCCGGCGGCGGGCCGACCGGCCGCTGCTGCAGACCGCCGATCCCGAAGGCACGGTGTCCCGGCTCCTGACCGAGCGCGAGCCGGTCTATCAGACCGCCGACATCACGATCTGCTCGCGCGACGTGCCGCATGACCGGGTGGTCGAGGATTGCCTGGAGGCGCTGCAGGCGTTCCTGTCGCCCGCGCCGGTCGCCGACACCGAGGGGCAGCCGGACGGGCCGCAACCCGATCCGATTCAGTCCGACCCTCCGCAGGCCATGAGCGCACTCCGATGACGGCACCCCTCAAACATTCCGATCCGATCATCGTCGACGTCGCGCTCGGCGACCGCGCCTATGACATCGTCATTGGCCGCGGCGTGCTGGCCACGCTCGGTCAGCGCATCGCGGCGCTGCGGCCGGGCGTGCGCACCGCCATCGTCACCGATCGCACCGTGGCTGCGCATTGGCTGAAGCCGGCCGAGGCGATCCTGGCGGAGGCCGGTATCCCCACCTCGACCATCGTGGTCGAGGAGGGCGAGGGGTCCAAGACCTATGCCGGCCTGGAAAAGGTGAGCGAGGCGCTGATCGCCGCGAAGATCGAACGCAACGATCTGGTCATCGCGCTCGGCGGCGGCGTGGTCGGCGATCTCGCCGGCTTTGCGGCCGCGATCCTGCGCCGTGGCGTCGATTTCGTGCAAGTGCCGACCTCGCTGCTGGCGCAGGTGGATTCCTCGGTCGGCGGCAAGACCGGGATCAACTCGCCGCAGGGCAAGAACCTGCTCGGCGCCTTCCACCAGCCGGTGCTGGTGATCGCCGACACGGCGGTGCTCGACACCTTGTCGCCGCGCCAGTTCCGGGCCGGCTATGCCGAGGTCGCCAAATATGGCCTGCTCGGCGACGCCAGCTTCTTTGCCTGGCTCGAGGCCAACCACGCCGACATCGTCAAGGGCGGCGCGGCGCGCGAGCATGCGGTCGCGACCTCCTGCCGCGCCAAGGCCGCGATCGTCGCCCGCGACGAGCGCGAGACTGGCGACCGCGCGCTGCTCAATCTCGGCCACACCTTCGGCCATGCGCTGGAGGCGATCACCGGCTTCTCCGACCGGCTGTTCCACGGCGAGGGCGTGTCCGTCGGCATGGTGCTGGCGGCGCAGTTCTCGGCCGAGCTCGGCATGCTGCCGCCCGATGACGTCACGCGCATCGAGCGTCACCTTGCCGCGGCCGGGCTGCCGACCCATCTGCAGGACATCGCCGGCTTCGCTCAGGAGGGCGTCGGCGATGCCGACCGGCTTTTGGCCTTGATGGCGCAGGACAAGAAGGTCAAGCGCGGCAAGCTCACCTTCATCCTGATGGAAGCGATCGGCCGCGCTGTCATCGCCAAGGACGTCGACCCCGCGCGGGTCCGCGACTTCCTGCAGGCCAAATTGCAGAGCCGCGGCTGAGCGCGCGCTTTACGCCGCGTTGAGCAGTGGCAGCGCATCATCGGCGGCTTCCATCGAGAGCGACATCGGCGTCATGGACTGGTTCACACTTTCCGTTGTCATCCTCCTCCTCGCGGGCTCCGCTTTCTTCGCGCTGAGCGAGACCGCCCTGACCGGCGCCTCCCGCGCCTCGATGCTGCGGCTGTCGAAGCAGGGCAACCGCGACGCGGATGTGGTGTCGAGCCTGTTCGACATGCGCGAACGCCTGATCGGCGCGCTCCTGCTCGGCAACAACATCGCCAATATCGGCGCTTCAGCGCTGGCGACCGGCATCTTCACCGCCTGGTTCGGCGAGGTCGGCGTGCTCTACGCGACCGGCGTGATGACAGCGCTGGTCGTGATCTTCGCCGAGGTGCTGCCGAAGACGATCGCCATCAACGCGCCGGATCGCGTGTCGCTGGCGGTGGCCCGGCCGATGCGCGCGACCGTGATCGTGCTCGGTCCGGTGCTCGCCGTCATCGAGGCGATCGTGCGCGGACTGATGCGGCTGATCGGCTTCAAGGTCGGCGCCAATCAGCCGATCCTGTCGCCGACCGAACGTCTGCGCGGCGCCGTCGATCTCTTGCATCACGAAGGCAAGGTCGAGAAGCAGGACCGCGACATGCTCGGCGGCCTGCTCGATCTGCGCGAGCTGCAGGTGTCGGACGTCATGGTTCACCGCACCGAGATGGTGATGGTGAATGCCGACCTGCCGCAGGAGGAGCTGGTGCGCGAGGTGCTGGCGACCGAGTACACCCGCATTCCGCTGTGGCGTGACACGCCGGAGAACATCATCGGCGTGCTGCACGCGAAGGATCTGCTGCGCGCGATCCGCTCGGCCGAAGGCGACGTGTCGCACATCGACGTCGCGTCACTCGCGCTGCCGCCCTGGTTCGTTCCCGAGATGCGCTCGGTGTCGGAACAGCTGAAGGCGTTCCGCCGCCGCAAGACGCATTTCGCACTGGTCGTCGACGAGTATGGCGAAGTCGAAGGCATCGTCACGCTCGAGGACATTCTGGAAGAAATCGTCGGCGATATCTCCGACGAGCAGGATGTGCAGGTCGCTGGCGTGCGCGTGCAGCCGGATGGATCTGTCGTCGTCGATGGCTCGGTGCCAATCCGCGATCTCAATCGCGCGATGGACTGGACCTTGCCTGATGAAGAGGCAACGACGGTGGCCGGTCTGGTCATTCACGAGGCGCGCTCGATCCCGGAGCGCGGCCAGAGCTTCACGTTCCACGGCTTCCGCTTTCGCGTGCTGCGGCGGGAGCGCAATCGCATCACCGCGCTGCGCATCGTGCCGGTGCCCCGTGGAGAAACGGAGGAGACACGGCCGCGCCGGGCCGGTACGGCGTTCTAATCGGGTATTGTTGAGATCAGGCTTCGCCCGGCGCCTTCGCATGCAGCGCGAGCGCATGCACGGAGCCGGCAAGTTCCTCGGCCAATGCGGCGTTGATCAGGCGGTGGCGATCGACGCGGCTCTTGCCAGCGAAGGCCTGCGACACAATATACACGCGGAAATGGGTCTCACCGCTCTCACGGTGTCCCATGTGGCCCGCATGCAGATGTGATTCGTCCTGCACATCGAGGCTTTCCGGAGCGAAAGCTTCGCGCAACTTTTCGATGATAGCATCCTGGGTCCGCATGGTCTCTGGAAATACGCATCAAATTATTTTTCGTCAATCGGCGGTCCCCGCCTGAGGTATTCGCAATGTCAAGACTTGAAGCTTTTCGCGTTGCGTAGTCAAAGTCCGCCATGCCGATCGATTCAAACAAATTCTTCGACTCCATCCGCATCAAGCCCAAGAAGGCGGCTTCGCGGCAGCCGGTGCGCGAGGAGGCTCAGCCCTGCCAATGGCCGGACTGCACGAACCGCGGCTCGCATCGCGCGCCCAAAGGGCGCGAGAACCAGCGCGAGTATTGGCACTTCTGTCTCGACCACGTGCGCGAGTACAACCAGTCCTATAATTTCTTCTCCGGCATGAACGCCGATGCCGTGGCGCGTTATCAGAAGGATGCGCTGACGGGACATCGGCCGACCTGGAAGATGGGCGCCAACACCGCGGGCAAGCGCGGCAAGGGCAATGCCGAGAGCGATCTCGGCGATGCATCGGATCCGTTCAGCGTGTTCGCGGAGATCAACGGCCGCGCCGGATGGCGGCCGGGTGCGCAGTCCGCGCCGCCGAAGACGGAGACGCGCAAGGTGTTCAACGCCGAGCGCAAGGCGCTGCAGGTGATGGGCCTCGGTCCCGACGCCACGCTCGAGGACGTCAAGGTCAAGTACAAGGCGCTGGTGAAGCAGCACCATCCCGACGCCAATGGCGGCGACCGCTCCACCGAGGATCGCCTGATCGAGATCATCAAGGCCTACAACTATCTCAAGACGGTGGTGAAGGGCTGACACGCGGCAGCGAGGCTGCCGCGCGTCGTATTTGAGATATCAGGGCTTAGGCCCGATATAGGCCGAGCTCGGCCGGATCAACCGCCCCGTCCGTTGTTGCTCTCTGGCGTGTGCGGTCCAGCCCGCGGCACGCGCCACCGCGAAGATCGGCGTGAACGCCTGGCGCGGAATCTTCAGCGCGTCGAGCAGGATGGCGGTGAAGAACTCGACATTGGTATCGAGCACCCGCTCCGGATTCTTCCGCCGCAGTGCCTGTCGGATATACGCCTCTACCTCGCTCGCGAACGGCAGGTCCGCTCCGCTCCCCGCCAGCCGCTCGATGGCAGACTTCAAGACATCGGCGCGAGGGTCACGCACCCGGTAGATCCGGTGCCCAAACCCCATCAGCCGCTCGCCCCGTCCAAGCGCCGCATCGACCCACGGCCCGATGTTCTCCCGCGTCCCGATCGCATTCAACATCTCCAGCACCGGCTCCGGCGCCCCGCCGTGCAGTGGGCCGGTGAGCGCGCAATAGCCGGCGGTGATCGCGGCGAACAGGTCGGCCTCGGTGGAGGCGACGACACGGGCGGCGAAGGTCGAGGCGTTCATGCCGTGATCGCTGACCGTCACGAGATAGGTGTCGAGCGCGGCCACCTCGCCATTGGAAGGCGTATCGCCGCGGACCATGCGCAGGGTGTCGGCAGCGTGGCTGAGGTCGGGATTCGGTGCGATCGGCTGCGTCCCCCGCGCGCGCTGAACCAGGGCGCCGGCGATCACCGGGCCGGCACCGACGATCGTGGCTTCGTCGTCCAGCCCGGACTCGGGACGCAGGGCCGCGATGGCGGCGCGGTAGCCGTCGATGATCGACAGGCCGGAGGTCGCGGCGAGCAGCTCCGGCAGCCGCGCGAAGGCCCGCTGGCGAGCCTGACCGAGGCTGGTACGGACGTCGGCCTCGTTGAGGCTGCGCTTGGTCGCCGCGCTCCAGAGCCGGGCGGTCACCCCCTCGAAGCCGCTGGCGGCGGCGAGGTCGGCCACCCGGCTACCGGCGATGATCAGCTCGCCCTGCTGGCCGTCGACATGGCTGAGCACGGTCTCCGCGGCGGGGACGCCGTCGAGGCCGATGGGGGACTTCGAGAGCTGGATGGTCATGGCGTGATCTCCTGCGTGAATGGTCACGCGGCTAAGATTCGCCGGGTCGACAGGTTGATCAATCTTGATTAAGCTGATCAATATGAAAAAAGACAGTGGTCTTTACCTATCGGCCCGCGAAGCCTCCGCCGAGCTCGCGATCACGCCGGCGACGCTGTACGCCTATGTAAGCCGCGGGCTGGTCCGCTCCGAGCCGTCGCCGGATTCGCGCAGCAACCGCTATCGCGCCGAGGACATCCGCGCGCTGAAGGAGCGCCGTGCGCCGGCGCCCGAGCCGCGCGCCTTCCGCAGCTTCGACGCCGACCTGCCGGTGTTCGACTCCGCCGTGTCGACGATCACCGAGGCCGGTCCGATCTACCGCGGGGTGAACTGCGTCGAACTGGCGGAGCGGGATTCGCTGGAGCATGCGGCGACCCTGCTGTGGGACGTCACGGCACTCGATCCGTTTGCGTCCGACAACATGCCGCACATCTCGGACGAGATGCGCCTGATTGCCGAGGCGGCGCGGCGCGCAGCGCCGATCGACCGCGCCATTGCTGTGCTGGCGCTGGCGACCCATGCAGATCCCGCTGCGTTCAATCGCGCCCCCGACGGCCGCGCCCTGGTCGGCGCGCGCATCGTTCGGCTGGTGGTCGCGACCATGCTGAATGCGCCGCCTTCTGCCGAGCCTCTGCATGTTCAGGTCGCGAAGGCCTGGGCGCCCGAGCACAAGCATGCGCCCGACCTGATCCGGCGAACCCTCGTGCTGCTCGCCGACCACGAGCTGAACGCATCGACCTTCACTGTCCGCTGCGCGGCCTCGACCGGCCTCAGCCTCTACGATGCCGTGATCGCCGGCCTCGCCGCGCTCAAGGGACCGCAGCATGGCGGCGCGGGCGTGCTGGCCTCGCAATTGGTGAAGACCCTCATCGATCGCGACGTCGCGCCATTGATCCGCGAGCGGGTGGCGCTGGGCGAGCGCTTCGCCGGCTTCGGCCATGGCGTCTACAAGCGCGGCGATCCGCGCGCGATCTCACTGCTGGAAGCTCTGACCCGCGCCGGCGCGCCGCGCAAATTCACGCGCGAGGTGCCCGAGCGGATTGCGGAAGCCACCGGAGAGTTCGTCAATATCGACTATGCGCTCGCCGTCCTGGTGCACAGCCTGCGGCTGCCGGCCGGCAGCGAGCTGGCGCTGTTTGCCATGGCGCGCTGCGTCGGCTGGATTGCGCATGCCTGCGAGCAGCTGCAGTTCGGCCGGCTGATCCGGCCGCGGGCGCGCTATACCGGACCCATCCCGGGACGCGCCGCGACCTTGGAGACGCTTTAGCGAAGCAGGCTCATTCCGCCGTCCCCGCCGCCAGCTGAGTCTCGCGACGCTTGCGTACCATCCGCAGCAACAGCCAGACCACGATCGTGCCGGCGACGGCCGCGAGGATCCAGGTCGACTTGGCGATATGGCTGTGATGCGGAATGCCGCCATAGCGGTGGAGCAGTTGCACGGCGAACACGCCGGGCAGCACATGGGCGCAGGCCCACAGCACGATGGCCGGGATGTTCACGGCGTAGAACCGCGCCGGCGGAATGTCGAGCGCGCCCGCCGTGATCGGCACGACGGCGCGGATCGGTGCCACGAACCTCGCAAAGAAGATCGCGAGCGTGCCGAAGCGGTGGAAGAACGCCTCGCTCTGCGCCACCAGGCGTGGATAGTTCGAGAACGGCCAGGCCGTCAGGATCTCCCGCTGCTGGCGATGGCCGACCCAGAACGCGCTGCCGTCGCCGATCACGGCGCCAAGGATCGCGGCCGCCAGCACCCATTGCAGCGTCAGCTCGCCGCCCGGGATCAGCGCGCTCAGCGCCAGGATGATCGTCGTGCCCGGCACCACCGAGCCCACAATCGGAACCGCCTCCAGCAGCGCCGCCAGGAACAGAATGAGATAGGCCAATCCCGCATGGGCGGAGACGAAGGCGATCAAGGGGTCGAGGAGATGGGCCACACGGATCCTGCGCGGTATGACGGAGACATGACGAACCCTTCGATAAGTAGGAACCCTACCCCCGAGTGCCACGTCAGAATGCTTCAGCGTGCCGTTCGCGGCCAAAAGGTGGCGTGATACGCAGGGCAGCCTTCCAAAAACGTCGGCCCATGCCTATCTCGATGATATAACGACGGAACTTTGATCAAGGCTTAGGCTTCTGCCCGCGCGTGCTCTCTGCTAGGCTGGCGTTCGAAGCCCTTCAACCGCAGCCAAACCATGAAATCTGGTTTCGGGATTGCCCGGGACCTCGGAGGATGAATGACGACCGCCGCTACGACCAATGCGCAGGAGATGACCGGTGTGCCCGACATGAAGGTGTCGGTGCGGCAGGTGTTCGGGATCGACAGCGACCTTGAGGTGCCGGCCTTTTCCGCGACCGACCCGCACGTACCGGAGGTCGATGCCGACTACCGTTTCGACCGCGCGACCACGCTCGCGATCCTGGCCGGCTTCGCCAAGAACCGCCGCGTCATGGTGACCGGCTACCACGGCACCGGCAAATCGACCCATATCGAGCAGGTCGCCGCCCGCCTGAACTGGCCGTGCGTGCGCGTCAACCTCGACAGCCACATCAGCCGTATCGACCTCGTCGGCAAGGATGCGATCGTCGTCAAGGACGGCAAGCAGGTCACCGAGTTCCGCGACGGCATCCTGCCCTGGGCCCTGCAGCACAACGTCGCGCTGGTGTTCGACGAATACGACGCCGGCCGTCCGGACGTGATGTTCGTGATCCAGCGCGTGCTCGAAGTCTCGGGCCGGCTGACGCTGCTCGACCAGAACAAGGTCATCAAGCCGCACCCGGCGTTCCGCCTGTTCGCGACCGCCAACACCATCGGCCTCGGCGACACTTCGGGCCTGTATCACGGCACGCAGCAGATCAACCAGGGCCAGATGGACCGCTGGTCGATCGTCACGACGCTGAACTATCTGGCGCATGACGAGGAGGTCGAGATCGTGCTGGCGAAGGCCAAGCATTATCAGAACGCGCAGGGCCGCGACACCGTCAACAAGATGGTGCGGCTTGCGGACCTCACCCGCAACGCGTTCGCCAATGGCGATCTGTCGACGGTGATGAGCCCGCGCACGGTGATCACCTGGGCGGAAAACTCCGAGATCTTCGGCGACATCGGCTTCGCGTTCCGCGTGACCTTCCTCAACAAGTGCGACGAGCTCGAGCGTCCGCTGGTCGCGGAATTCTATCAGCGCTGCTTCAATGCCGAGCTGCCGGAATCCGCCGTCAACGTTGCGCTGAGCTGATTGAAGGCGTCGTCCCGGCCTCGCGCCGGGACCCATACGCCGTGACGTTTCGGCGATGCGCCGGAGTTGGCGTCGACACGATGAGATGACCGCCGGTGGCTATGGGTCCCGGCGTTCGCCGGGACGACAGGCCGCAGGGACAAGATGACCACATCCAACAGCAAACTCCGTCCCGGTACCAAGGAAGCGCCGACCGAGCCGTTCAAGCGCTCGGTGACGGGGTGCTTGCGCGCGATCGCGCGATCGCCTGAACTCGAAGTTTCCTTTGCCGCCGAGCGGCCGGGGCTGGCGCCAGGCAAGGCGCGGCTGCCGGAGCCGGCGCGCAAGATGACCAAGCGCGATGCGGCGGTCGTCCGCGGGCACGCAGATTCGATCGCGCTCAAGATCGCCTGTCACGATCCGAAGATTCACCGCAAGCTGATCCCCGGCAATCCGCAGGCGCGCGGCGTGTTCGAGGCGGTCGAGCAGGCGCGTGTCGAGGCGATCGGCGCCAAGCGCATGGCCGGCGTCGCCAAGAACCTCACGGCGATGCTCGACGATCACTTCCATCGCGGCAAGTATGACGAGATCACCGACCGCGCCGATGCGCCGCTGTCGGATGCGCTCGCCATGCTGGTGCGTGAGCGGCTGACCGGCATGGCGCCGCCGAATGCGGCGCGCAAGGTGGTCGATCTCTGGCGCCCGTTCCTGGAGGATCGGATCGGCTCGCAGCTCGATGAGCTCGGCCGCTTCACCGAGGACCAGGCCAAGTTCGGCGATCTCGTCCACGATCTGCTGTCGGCGCTCGATCTCGGCGACGAGCGCAATGCCGACTCCGAAGAGGACGAGGACAACGACGACAACCGCGACGGCGACAACGACCAGTCCGGCGCCGAAGGCTCGCCGGAGTCCGATGCCGCGCAGGAAATGAGTGCCGACCAGGCGCAGACGACCTCCGACGAGATGTCGGAGAGCGCGATGGAAGCCGCGCAGGCGTCCGCCTCCGACACGCTCGACGACGGCGAACTCGGCGACGACGAGACGCCGGGCGAGGCGACGCGCCCGAACCGCAACGGCGCCAACGAGCCGCGTGGACCGGAATATCATGCCTTCGCGCCGAAATTCGACGAGATCATCGCCGCCGAGGACCTGTGCGACCATGACGAGCTGGAGCGGTTGCGCTCCTATCTCGACAAGCAGCTCGCGCATCTGCAAGGCATCGTCGCGCGGCTGGCCAACCGGCTGCAGCGCCGGCTGATGGCGCAGCAGAACCGCGCCTGGGAGTTCGATCTCGAAGAGGGCATCCTCGATCCGGCGCGGTTGTCGCGCGTAGTTATCGACCCCTATCAGCCGCTGTCGTTCATGCGCGAGAAGGAAGCGACCTTCCGCGACACCGTCGTGACCCTGCTGCTCGACAATTCCGGCTCGATGCGCGGCCGACCGATTACGGTGGCCGCGACCTGCGCCGACATTCTCGCCCGCACGCTCGAGCGTTGCGGCGTCAAGGTCGAGATCCTCGGCTTCACGACACGCGCCTGGAAGGGCGGGCAGTCGCGCGAGGCGTGGCTCGCCGCCGGCAAGCCGGCCAATCCTGGCCGCCTCAATGATCTCCGCCACATCATCTACAAGGCCGCCGACGCGCCCTGGCGCCGCGCGCGGAAGAATCTCGGCCTGATGATGCGCGAGGGCCTCCTGAAGGAGAACATCGACGGCGAGGCGCTCGACTGGGCGCACAAGCGCCTGCTCGGCCGGCCCGAGCAACGCAAGATCCTGATGATGATCTCGGACGGTGCGCCGGTGGACGACTCCACGCTGTCGGTCAACCCCGGCAACTATCTCGAACGTCATCTCCGCCACATCATCGAGGAGATCGAGACCCGCTCGCCGGTCGAGCTGATCGCGATCGGCATCGGCCATGACGTGACGCGCTACTATCGCCGCGCAGTCACGATCGTCGACGCCGAGGAGCTTGGCGGCGCCATCACCGAGAAGCTCGCCGAGCTGTTCACCGAGACACACGCGGCGCCACAGCAGCCCGCGCGCGCACCGAAGCGCAAGCTGCATTGATCCGCCGGCCGAGGGCCGGACGCGTCCCTCCTCCCGTCGGGAGGAGGTGGGGGAGGGGGCCCCGCTGACAATGCCGCTGCAGGCGATCTCCGACCGCAGGCGCTTCCTGGCGCTGACTCTCGGCGGAGTGTCAGCACTCGCATGGTCCGGCGGTGCGCTTGCACAGTCGGCGCCACCGCCGGTGCGCCGCCGCGCCGCTATCGACGAGCATTCCGTCACAACGGCCACCAAGATCGAGGTCAAGGCGCGGCCGCTGCCGTCATTCGATCTGCGCGACCGCACCCATCTGCGCTTCGGCATGCTGCACTATCGCAGCGGCGTCGCGCTGACCTCATCCTATCCGGGCTTCGGCGGGCTCTCCGGCCTCCGGCTCGATGCCAAGGGCGAGCGTTTCCTCGCGATCAGCGACAAGGGCGGCTGGTTCACCGGCCGCATCGTCTACTCCGGGCGTGAGATCGCGGGGCTCGCCGACGTCGAGGCGGCGCCACTGCTTGGACCTGACGGACGCCCGATCACGGATCGCGGCTGGTACGATTCCGAGTCGCTCGCCCGTGATGGCGACGTCGTCTATGTCGGCCTCGAGCGCGTCAACCAGCTGTTGCGCTATGATTTCGCGAAGGGCGGTGTCGGCGCGCGGGGCGAGATCATTCCGTTGCCGCCGGCGGCCAAGCGCCTGCCCAACAACAAGGGGCTCGAAGCGCTCGTCGTCGTGCCGAAGGGATTGCCGCTTGCCGGCACCATCATCGCGATCTCGGAGCGCGGCCTCGATGCCAACGGCAACCTGCTGGCGTTCCTGATCGGCGGCTCGCCTCCGGGACAGTTCAGCATCGTCCGCAGCAATGATTTCGATGTCAGCGACGCCGTGCTGCTGCCGTCCGGCGATCTGCTGGTGCTGGAGCGAAAATTCTCGTTGTTCAATGGGGTCGGCATCCGCATCCGCCGCCTGTCGCTGGCGCAGATCGCGCCGGGCGCGCTGGTTGATGGCCCCGCGATCTTCTCAGCCGATCTCGGCCAGGAGATCGACAATCTCGAAGGCATCGATGCGCATGTCACGCCGGACGGCGAAACCGTGCTGACGCTGGTGTCAGATGACAACTTCTCGATGATCCAGCGTACCCTGCTGCTGCAGTTCACATTGCTGGAATGAGCCCTCCCGCGTTGCAGCGGACGCGTTGACCGCGCTCGCGCCATCGCGGACACTCGCTGATGAGATCACCCGATCAACTCACAGTCTGGAACCCCGCATGAGCGCCCTGTTCACTCCGATCAAGCTGCGCGGCCTCGAGCTCGCCAACCGCATCATCGTGTCGCCGATGTGCCAGTACTCGGCCGAGAATGGCGCGGCCAATGATTGGCACTTCACTCACATCAACACTCTGGCTCTGTCCGGCGCGGCGATGTTCTGCATCGAGGCGACGCATGTCGAGCCGATCGGCCGCATCACGCCCGGCTGTCTCGGGCTGTGGGACGATACGACGGAAGCCGCGCTTGCGCCGATCCTGGCCTCGGTGCGCAAGCACTCCAAGACAGCGATCGCAATGCAGCTCGCCCATGCCGGCCGCAAGGCCTCCAGCCACAAGCCGTGGGATGGCGGCCAGCAGATTCCAATTGCGGATGGCGGCTGGCAGACGGTCGCGCCGTCGGCGCTGCCGCACAAGGACGGCGAACTGGCGCCAGAGGCGCTCGACGCGGCAGGCCTCGCACGCATTCGCGATGCGTTCGTTTCTGCGGCGCAACGCGCCGCCCGCCTCGGCATCGACGCGATCGAGCTGCACGGCGCGCACGGCTATCTGCTGCATCAATTCCTGTCGCCGATCGCCAATCAGCGCAGCGACGCTTACGGCGGCTCGCTCGAAAATCGCATGCGCTTCCCGCTGGAAGTCTACGATGCGGTGCGCGCCGTCTTTCCCGCGGACAAGCCGGTCGGCATGCGCGTGTCGGCGACCGACTGGGTCGCGGGCGGCTGGGATCTTGATCAGACCATTGCCTTTGCCAACGAGTTGAAGCGACGCAGCGTCGATTGGATCGACGTGTCCTCGGGCGGTGTGTCGCCGCTGCAGAAGATCACGCTCGGGCCCGGCTATCAGGTGCCATTTGCCGAGGCCGTGAAGAAGGCGACGGGACTACCAACCATGGCGGTCGGCCTCATCACGCAGGCGCAGCAAGCCGAGGAGATCGTGGCCTCCGGCAAGGCCGACATGGTCGCACTCGCCCGCGGCATGCTCTACGACCCGCGCTGGGGCTGGCATGCCGCCGCCGAGCTGGGCGGACAGGTCGCCGCCCCTCCGCAATATTGGCGCTCGCAGCCGTCGACGCACAAGGAGCTGTTCGGCCGGACGACCTTCGGTGCGCGCTAGGTGGAGACGCGATGATCCCACGTGATCGCATCTTCGTCTCCGGCGCGATCATTTCAGATCGGGTGGGGCCGACCTGCGACATCTTGTGACGATCCTCAAGTTCGGGTAACATATTCCCGCCCACACAACCGCTCTGTCCGACGCAACTCATAGCAGCCCTTCGGCGTCACGTGTCGAACCAAAGTCTTCACGACGAATTCGAGCGCGCTGGCGTGTGGCGTCGGGCAGGGGCGTTTTTCATTGATGCGCTGCTGGTCGTGATCCTCCTGCAGGCCGGTGGGATCGTGCTGTTCCCGCTGACACATGGCCGGGTGCAGTTTGCCGACGGCATCTACGCGACCAACTGCAGCAAGCGCGAGGCCGTACCGGATGGTGTGGCAGTCCCGCCGCAGTTCAATCCCACCGCGATCCTCGACTGCGAGCACCATCTGTTCGGATTGCCTTCGGCCCGGATGTTGCGCGTGTCGCGGATCACCCAGGATGGGCCGATCACCAAGGAGATTCATATCGACAGCATGCTCGATGCGGACGGCGTGCCGGTCAAGGGATTGTCGCTCGGAATTGTTCTGCTGCCCCTGCTGCTCGGCTTGCGCCTCATGCTCGACGTCCGGCGCGGGACCCCGGGCCGCCGGATCTGCCGCCTCCGGCTGGCTCAGAGCCACGGGGACGGTCCACCGCCCTTGCGCGCCGCCCGGCGACGCTATGGGATGCTGCTGCTGATCTTCGGTCCGGCGATCGCGTGGGCGCTGGCGCAGTCCTTCACGGCGGTCACGGCCCTTCCTGAAGATCTCCTTTTCGGGATTGCGGTCGCCGTCCTTTGTCCGCTTCTGATGGGAGGTCTGGTCGCTTGGCGGCAGATCTATTTGCGGGCGGACACCTGGTACGATCGCTTCGCCGGCACACAGGTGGTTCGCGTTGAGCGGGACCGGCCGCCGATGACGGAGGTGGCTGGCGTCATGGCGCCATCGCCGCCGGAGCCCTCGCGGCAGAATTACATCATGCGGCATTGGCGTGGCCAGTTGTCGCTGCCGCTATCGTACTGGGTCAACGGGACGCTGCTCGGGTTTCTTGCTGGTGTCGCAGTCGCTGCCGCGAGCGCCCTCCTGTTCGATGGCGGACTCGACGATCATCCGACCGCCGGGTTGACGGCGCTCCTGATGATTTGGCTCATCCTGGCGCTCCTGATGCTCTGGCAGAACGTCGGCATCTGGCGATCGGCGACGGTCTATCGCGCGTCCGGGCGACCTGGCTGGGGCGGCGTCGCCAAAGTGATGGTCTTGCTCGGCATTGTCGGAGGGCTCTGGAATTTCGTCAGCCACGGCCTGCCTCAGATCGCCGAAATCGGCGACATCGCTACGGGCGACCAGCGCCTGGGTCCGCATCGATTCCAGGTGCTGGCCTATGGGGAGATGCTCGAATTCTCCGGAGGCATCAAATTTGGCGTCGCGCGGGAATTGGCCGAGCTGCTCGATGCCATGCCTGACGTGAAGACCGTCCGCCTCAATTCGCAGGGCGGCCGGATCCGCGAGGCGCAGCGCATGTCGGACCTCATCAAGGCGCGGGGACTTTCTACGCTGGTCGAGCAGACCTGCCTCTCGGCCTGCACGATCGTGTTCCTTGGCGGCACCGATCGGGCAGTGATGTGGAATGCCCGACTTGGCTTCCATCAACCCTCCTATCGCGGTTTGAGCGCCGCCGATCGCCGCGCCGCGATCGAGCTGGAGGAGAACCGTCTTCAGAAATTCGGCCTCAGCCGCGACTTCGCCGTCCGTGCCAACCAGGCCGAGCCGAGTTCGATGTGGTATCCTGAGTCGCGCGAACTGCTGCGTGAGAACGTTGCCACGCGCATCGTCGGCGGCCCGCCGAAACCGGCCGCGATGGCGCCAGCCTCGCCTTTCACGTCGACCCAGAGGGGCACAACGCCCCGAGCCGCCGTGATTCCCGCGGACGTGCTGGATCGTTTTCGCACGCCACCAAAGCCTGCATCCTCCTCCGCAGGCGACAAGTAGCTCCGCGGTCGCGCAGCCCCCTGGCCATCACGTGATGGGTCATGCGCGGTTGGGCGCTGATCCTGCTCGCAGGACGTGCTATGCTGGGTCGTGCGCAGCGATGCGTGCAGCGCAGCAGAGCAAAAAAACAAACGCGAGAGGAAAGCGCCATGGAAATTGGATACTTCACGATGCCCTCGCATCCGCCGGAGTGCGGGTTGAAGGAAGGGCAGGAGTGGGACTTGCAGGTCCTGCGCTGGCTCGATGAGCTCGGCTATCAGGAAGCCTGGATCGGCGAGCATCACACCGCGCCCTGGGAGCCGCATCCGGCGCCCGACCTGATCCTGGCGCAGGCCTTTCGCGAGACCAAGAACATCCGCCTCGGCCCCGGCGGCTTCCTGCTGCCCTATCACCACCCGGCCGAGCTCGCCAACCGCGTCGCGATGCTGGATCATCTCTCCGATGGCCGGCTCAATTTCGGCATCGCCGCATCGGGCCTGCCGAGCGACTGGGCCATGTTCAACGTCGACGGCATGAGCGGCCAGAACCGCGAGATGACCCGCGAGGCGCTCGAGATCATCCTGCGTCTCTGGACCGAGCCGGCGCCGTTCACGCACAAGGGCAAATACTGGACGGTGACCAAGCCCGACGTGATGTTCGACTTCCTGAAGCCGCACATCAAGCCGGTGCAGGCGCCGCATCCGCCGATCGGCGTCGCCGGCCTGTCGAAGAACTCGGACACGCTGAAGCTCGCCGGCGAGCGCGGCTTCATTCCGATGAGCCTCAACCTCAACCCGGCCTATGTGTCGTCGCACTGGGATTCGGTCGAGGCGGGCGCGGCCAAGTCCGGGCGCAAGCCGAGCCGCAATGACTGGCGGCTGGTGCGCGAGGTGTTCGTGGCCGAAACCGACGAGGAGGCGTGGCGGCTGTCGACCGGCGACATGATGGGACGGATGATGAGCGAGTACTTCCTGCCTCTGCTCAGCCATTTCGGCTTCAAGGACTATCTGAAGCATTCGCCCGAGGTGGCCGACACCGACGTGACGGTGGACTATTGCGCCAAGCGCAACTGGATCATCGGCTCGCCGGCAACGGTGACCGAGAAGATCGAGAAGATCTGGCACGAGGTCGGCGGCTTCGGGACGCTGTGCGTGTTCGGCTTCGACTACAAGCATAAGCCGGAGGCCTGGCACAACTCCCTGCGGTTGCTGAAGCATGAGGTGATGCCGAGGTTGCGCCATCTCAATGCCGACATGACCAGGGCGGCGTAAGCTGTTTGATCAATCATGGCCGGACCGGCGGTCTCGCCGGTCCGGAGCAAGGGGGGTCTCATGCGCATCCGCGTCCGACGTTTTGCTCACGTCCTGGAGCGCTCGGGATTGGCCTTGGCCGGTGCGGCCTGCGGGGTGTTCGTCGGTGCTCACGTCGGGTCCAGCGTGCCCGCGCTGACCACCCAGGGCTTCCTGCTTCTGATGATGCTGTCCGGCGCATTCGGCTTCTATCTCGGCATCGACACGCCGCAGCTTCCCTTCCATCCGCATGAGGAAGGCACGCCTGCGGAACGGCGGATCGACGCGGCCGAGTTTCTCAGCGCGGTCGGCACCTTCCTCGCCACGCTGACCGCGTTCTTCGCCGTCGCCATCATCATCCTGCGCGAGGATCCGCACATCGTCTGGACCTCATTGATCATGGCGGGCTGGGTCATCGGTGTCATCATGCAGATCGTGGCGGGGGCCATTGCGCGGATCCGGCGCTGAATTCGTGATCAATTTTTGGGCTGATCCTGTCGCGAACTTCATCTGGTCCCCGCAGCGCGTGATCGTGCATGGCTTTGCGAGTTCTGCCGAACGGAACTAATTGATCCTCGCTGCCTGCGGGGACCTCGACGTTCATCCTGTCCCGCGGAACGCGGTTGTGCATCGGGGCTGCATTTCCGCTCTGTGAGCGCCGACCTGGCTCGCGTCCATGCATCCGGAGCAGGCGCAGCATCAAAACGCCGCATGGCCGCGTCGCGCGCGTTGGCGCGCTTGATGCATTGCGGCTCTCGAAATCATTTGGGACGTGCATCATGATCAAACGGGCGTTGTTGGGCGTTGTCATCGGCTGCGGGTTGGCCGTAGCGCATGCGGAGGAGCCGAAGGTCGGCGGGGTCGTCAACGCGGTGATCCAGCCGGAGCCGCCCGGCCTGATGCTGGCGATGGTCCAGAACGGCCCGACCCAGATGGTATCCGGCAACATTTTCGAGGGCCTGCTGCGCTACAGCCCCAAGCTCGAGCCGCTGCCCGGCCTCGCGGAGAGCTGGACCATCAGTCCGGATGCGAAGGTCTACACCTTCAAGCTCAAGAAGGGCGTGACCTGGCACGACGGCAAGCCGTTCACCTCGGCCGACGTGCTGTTCTCGATCGAGATGCTGAAGCAGACGCATGCGCGTGCCCGCAACAATCTCGTGATGGTCGAGAAGGTGGAGGCGCCCGATGATCTCACCGTGGTGTTCACCCTGAAGGAGCCGTTCGGCCCCTTCATCGGCATCTTCGAGGTCGGCTCGCTGCCGATGGTGCCGAAGCATCTCTATGAGGGCACCGACTACAAGACCAATCCGAATAACAACGCGCCCATCGGCACCGGCCCCTTCATGTTCAAGGAGTGGCAGAAGGGCTCGTTCATCCGCATGGTGAAAAATCCGAACTACCACGAGAAGGGCAAGCCCTATCTCGACGAGGTCTATTGGCAGATCATTCCGGACGCCGCGGCGCGCGCGGTCGCGTTCGAGACCGGCAAGGTCGACGTGCTGCCGGGCGGCTCGATCGAGAATTTCGACGTGCCGCGCGTCTCCAAGCTGCCGGGCGCCTGCGTCACCGGCGCCGGCTGGGAGTTCTTCTCGCCGCTGTCCTGGATGTGGCTGAACCTGCGCAACCCGGTCCTCGCCAACAAGAAGGTCCGGCAGGCGATCATGTACGCGATCGATCGCGACTTCGCCAAGGATGTGATCTGGAACGGACTCGGCAAGGTCGCGACCGGCCCGTCGGCCTCGACCATCAAGTTCTACACCGACGACGTGCCGAAATATCCGTACGATCCGGCCAAGGCCAAGGCGCTGCTGAAGGAGGCCGGCTACAAGGGCGAGAAGATCCGCATGCTGCCGCTGGCCTATGGCGAGACCTGGCAGCGCTGGGGCGAGGCGGTGAAGCAGAACCTGCAGGATGTCGGCATGACGATCGAGACGATCGCGACCGACGTCCCCGGCGGCAACCAGAAGATCATGGAGTGGGACTACGACATCGCCTTCACCTATCTCTATCAGTACGGCGATCCCGCGCTCGGCGTCTCCCGCAACTACCTGACCTCGGCGATTGCCAAGGGTCAGCTGTTCAACAATGTCGAGGGCTATTCGAACCCCGAGGTTGACAAGCTGTTCGCCGAGGGCGCAACCGCGCCGACCGATGCCAAGCGCAAGGAGGCGTATGAGAAGGTCCAGAAGATCCTCGTCGAGGACGTGCCTGTGGCCTGGCTGCTCGAGCTGCAGTTCCCGACCATCACCAAGTGCAAGGTCAAGAACCTGATCACGACCGGCGTCGGCGTCAACGACGGCTTCCGCGACGCCTGGCTCGATAAATGATTGAGGTGCTGGGCTGTTGCGACGTGTGATCCTGCAGTTCGTTACTCCGTCATGCCCGGGCTTGTCCCGGGCATCCACGTGGTTCTCAGCATGCCGAACGACGTGGATGGCCGGGACAGGCCCGGCCATGACGATGTCGAGACAGATGAGCGCAAAGCTCTGATCATGAACGATAGCCCTGTGGGCGCAGCGCTGTGCGCTGTGCCCCCGGTGCTCCACCTGCTTCTTGAGCTGACCATCACGGGCCCTTCATGCTCTCCTTCATCGCCCAGCGCGTCGCGAAGGGCGTCATCGTCCTTCTCGCCATCATCGTGCTGAACTTCTTTCTGATCCGGCTGGCGCCGGGCGATCCCGCCGTTGTCATGGCCGGCGAGGCCGGCGCGTCCGACCAGATGTTCGTCGCGCAGCTGCGTGAGAAGTTCGGCCTCGACCGACCGCTGCCGGAGCAGCTCCTCATCTACGTCAAGGGCATCGCCACGCTCGATCTCGGCTTCTCGTTTCGCCAGCAGGCGCCAGTCGCCAAGCTGATCGCCGAGCGGCTGCCCGCGACGCTGCTGCTCACGCTGTCCGCGTTCGCGATCTCGCTCGCGCTCGGCGTGCTGTTCGGAGCCTTGGCGGCGCGATTCGCCGGCACCTTCCTCGATACCGCCATCACCGTGCTCGCGCTGATCTTCTACGCGACGCCGTTGTTCTGGATCGCGCTGATCGCGATTCTCCTGTTCTCCGTCTGGGTCGATTGGCTGCCGAGCTTCGGCTATGAGACCGTCGGAGCCGGCTACACTGGCCTGCGCCACGCCCTCGACGTCGGAGCACATCTCGTCATGCCCGCCGCGACGCTCGGCCTGTTCTTCATGGCGACCTACACCCGCATGACCCGCGCCTCGATGCTCGAGGTCAAGCGGCTCGACTTCGTCAAGACCGCCCGCGCCAAGGGCCTGCGCGACGGCGTCATCCTGCGCCGCCACGTGCTGCGCAACGCGCTGCTGCCGGTGGTGACGCTCGCGGGCGTCCACGCCGGCACGCTGGTTGGCGGCGCCGTGTTGACCGAAACCGTGTTCGCCTGGCCGGGCATCGGCCGGCTCATGTATGACGCGCTGATCCAGCGCGACTACAATCTGCTGCTCGGCGTGTTCGTGGTGTCTTCGGCCATGGTGCTGATCTTCAATCTCGTCACCGATCTCGTCTACCGCCTGGTCGATCCCCGCATCGAGTACGCCTCATGAGACAGTTCTGGCGCACCATGCTGCGCAGCCCAAGCGGCATCATCGGGCTGATCATCCTCATCCTGGCGATCGTGATCGCGGTGGCCGGTCCGTTCTACTTCCCGAATTCGCCCTGGCGCATGGTACAGCGGCCGTTCGTGCCGCCGTTCACCTTGGCGAAGGTGCCGCTCGGCACCGATGCGCTCGGACGTGATGTCCTCGCTGGCCTGATCTTCGGCGCGCGCGTCTCGCTGCTGGTGGGCCTTGTCTCGACACTGGTGGCGCTGGTCGTCGGCGTGCCGCTCGGCGCCATCGCCGGCTATTTCGGCGGCCGCGTCGATGACGCCTTGATGCGCTTCACCGAGTTCTTCCAGACCATTCCAAGCTTCGCGCTCGCCATCGTGCTGGTCGCGATCCTGCAGCCCTCGATCTACTCGATCGTCGCCGCCATAGGCCTCGTCAGCTGGCCGCCGGTGGCGCGGCTGGTGCGCGGCGAAGTGCTCTCATTGCGGACCCGCGAATACGTCCAGGCCGCGATCGTGACCGGGCAAAGCAATTCGTGGATCATCTGGCGCGAGATCCTGCCCAACGCGCTGTCGCCGGTGATCGTGCTGGCTTCGCTGATGGTCGCGACCGCGATCCTGCTGGAATCCTCGCTGTCGTTCCTCGGTCTCGGCGATCCCAATCTGATCTCCTGGGGCTACATGGTCGGCGCCGGCCGCACCGTCATCCGCCAGGCGTGGTGGATCACGGTGTTCCCCGGCGTCGCGATCCTGCTCTCGGTGCTCGGCCTCAACCTGATCGGCGAAGGCCTGAATGACGCGTTGAACCCGCGCCTGTCGCGCGAGGGCAGGTGAACGATGTCTGATCCCGTCGTCACCATCAAGAATCTCCGCATAGCCCTGCCGAAGGGGGCCGAGCGCGCGCACGCGGTCGACGGCGTGTCGTTCGATCTCACCGCCGGCAAGATCGTCTGTGTCGTCGGCGAGTCCGGCTCGGGCAAGTCGATGTGCGCGCATGCGCTGCTCGGCCTGCTGCCCGACACCGTCAAGGTGGACAGCGGCGAGATCCGCTTCGAGGGACGCGATCTGCTCGCCGTCGACGAAGACGGCTGGCGCGATCTGCGCGGCCGCCGCATCGCCATGGTGTTCCAGGAGCCGATGACCGCGCTCAATCCCTTGATGCGGATCGGCGACCAGCTGATGGAGGTGTTCGAGGCGCACGACCTGCACACGCCCGCGGAGCGCCGCGCCAAGGCGCTGGCGCTGGTGCGCGAGGTCGGGTTGCCCGATCCCGAGCGCATCATCCGAGCCTATCCGCACCAGCTCTCCGGGGGGCAGCGCCAGCGCGCCATGATCGCGATGGCGCTGGCGCTCGAGCCGGCCGTGCTCGTCGCCGACGAGCCGACCACCGCGCTCGACGTCACCACCCAGGCCCAGATCCTGAAGCTGATCCGCAACCTGCAGGCCAGCCACAACATGGCGGTGATGTTCATCACCCATGATTTCGGCGTCGTCGCCGACATCGCCGACCAGGTCGTGGTGCTGCGCCATGGCAAGGTCGTGGAGGAGGGCACCGCCGAAACCGTGCTCGGCAACCCGCAGCACGACTACACCAAGGCGCTGCTCGCCGCCGTTCCCTCGTTCGACCCGCCGCCGCGCGTCACGCGCGAGGATCAGCCGAAGGCGATCGAGGTGATCGGCCTCGACAAGACCTATGTGACGCCGACCGGCTGGTTCCGGCCGAAGCGTGAGACGCGCGCTGCGCACGCGGTGAATTTCGTCATCCATCAGGGCGAGACGCTCGGCCTGGTCGGCGAGTCCGGCTCCGGCAAATCGTCGGTCGCACGTCTCGTCATGCGGCTGATCGAGGCCGATCGCGGCACCGTGCGCATCGGCGATGTCGATCTCACGACCCTGGAGGGGCGCGCGCTACGCGCGCAGCGGCATCGCATCCAGATGATCTTCCAGGATCCGTTCGCCTCGCTGAACCCGCGCCGCAAGGTCGGCCGCATCATCGCCGACGGCATGGTCGCGCGCGGCACGCCGCTGGACGCGGCGCTGACGCGCGCGCAGGAGCTGCTGGGGCTCGTCGGACTGGATGCCCGTGCCGTCGATCGCTATCCGCACGAGTTCTCCGGCGGTCAGCGCCAGCGTATCGGCATCGCCCGCGCGCTCGCGCTCGAGCCCGAGATCATCGTCGCCGACGAGGCGGTGTCGGCGCTGGACGTGTCCGTGCAGGCGCAGGTGCTGCGGCTGCTGGAGGATCTGAAGGCGCGGCTCGGCCTCTCGATGCTGTTCATCACCCACGATCTGCGTGTCGCCGCGCAGATCTGCGATCGCATCGCGGTGATGCAGCGGGGCGAAATCGTCGAGCTGAAGCCGACGGCTGCGCTGTTTGCAAACCCTGAGCATCCCTATACGCGCGAGCTGCTTGCGGCTGTCCCGGGGCGCAAGCCTCAGCCGGTCGAAATCGACGCATAAATGAGTTGCAACATATTCGGCGTATTTCGGTTATAACAGCATCATCCGGGACCCGAGCCGACGCCTCTCCGCCGAGGCGGGTTCCGATCCGCATCCGCTCCCGAGCGCAATCTTGCGAGACGCTCGTCCGATGCCGTCACTGAACCGTGGCCGTCCTGTGCCAATCTTGCCAGCACGCGCCGGCGCGTTCGCCACTCCAATGAGGAAGTCTCCGATGTCAGAGCGTAGGCCCACGGCCGCGGTGCTCGAAGCCCAGAAAGCGTTCAAGCCGGCTCCGGCCCCAACCAGTGACTACGAGAAGGCGCAAGGCGCCTTCAATCAGAACCGCGAGCGACTGAGAGCCGAGCGCCTGGCGCGCGAGGCGGCTCTTGCCGACAGCAAACATCTCGACAGCAAACAAAAGCCGGCGTGAGCGCCGGCTTCTTTGGCCTCTGTGCCAGCCGAGCTGGCAGCCCTCGCGCTTAGCTGCGCGGCGTCGCGGAGGTGAGCGGGCCTTGCGGCCGTTCGCGCTCGGTGCGCGCGGAACTCGTCGATGGAAGCGCGCCCGGCCTTGCCGTGGGCACCTTCTTCACCGGCGCTGGCAGCAGCCCTTCGCGGATCGCGGCCTTGCGCGCGACCTTGCGCTGGCGCCGGATCGCGTCGGATTTCTCGCGTGTCTTGCGCTCCGATGGCTTCTCGTAGGCGCGGCGCCGCTTCATCTCACGGAACACGCCCTCGCGCTGCATCTTGCGTTTGAGAATGCGCAGCGCCTTCTCGACGTCATTGTCACGAACGAGTACCTGCAAAAGCGTCCTCCTTGTCTTCATCTCGCGATGAGTGTCTTGATGTGAAGTCGATCGGCGTAGCGCCTGCGATGGCGCCACGTTCAGCAGTGTCTGTCTCAGGATTCAGAATGATGAGCTGAACGCGATGAGCTGAACGAGATGTGCTGAGAGATATGTCGAGACATGGGTGATCCGCTTCGTAGGAAGGCGGGAGCACGATCTGTCTCTCAGCCATCGATGGCCGGGCCGTTACCGATGGTGCCGGCAAAGATAAGCGCGAACCCTCGATATTGCCAGCGCGTTGGACCGCAGTGTCACCGGCCGCAAACTATATTTGCGTCGCGCCCTTGTAATCCCCAGGAAAGGGTCTACCTTGAGATTGTTCGATTAGCCGCTGTGCCTTTCTGAATGTGCCCGCGGGCTATTTCCAAAGTCATCGCTCAGTTGAATGATGAGATCGTGCGGTGTTCGCGCGATGAATACGCTTGATAAAGCGTTTGGAGATAGACATGCAGGGTACTGTGAAGTGGTTCAACGGTCAGAAGGGTTTTGGTTTCATTCAGCCGCAGGACGGCGGGAACGACGTGTTCGTTCATATCAGCGCCGTTGAGCGCGCTGGTCTCGCTGGCCTGGCCGAAGGCCAGAAGCTGACCTTCGAGGTCAAGACCGACAAGATGCGCGGCAAGACCAGCGCAGAAAATCTGACACTGGTCTGATCGTACTGATCAGGCGTCTTTGTTAGACGTCTCAAAGCCATTTCACGGATGTACTGAAATGGCTGGTTTGCCCGCTCGATCCTGTATTGAGCGGGCTTTCTGCGTCTCGACGATAACCCGCTTCACCGGAAGGATCTGTCGATGGCCACCAGGAAGATCTTGGAACGCTCTCCGGAAAGCCTGGCACGCGCCGAGCGTCAGCGCGTCGCGGCTGAGGATGGAGCGAAGGCGCGCGCCGAATGGGATCAGCGCGCGATCGCGGTGCGCAAGAACATGGAGCGCCTGCGCACGTTGCGGCTCGCCAAGGAGGCTGAGGTGGCGCAATCGGCTCCCGTTGCGCTTCCTGCAAAGCGGCGGAGAAAATCTCCACCGCGTTCAATTAGTCCTTGATCGTGCTTCTGATCGTCGCTGACGCAAGCTCGTCGTGATCAACAGCTACAAGCGCCCGAACCGTGTTCCGCGTCCGGATCCGACCTTCCCGACCCGAGGAGGCTGACGTGGCCAAATCCAGCGCAACAGACGTCCGTATCGCCAAGGACGACCGGCAGAGCGGAGGCCAGACGATCGCATTCGCTCTCGCGATCGGGGCGACGCGGCAGGTCTGCCACCTCGAGACTTGCTTCTGCACCCGCAATCAGGCGCTCGCCTATCTGCAGCGCAATCGCACGGCGTTCGAGCAGATGGCGCGTGAGCGCTTCTCCCGCGGCGAACTCACGGACGGCGTCATCCATTTGCGGATGATCTGACGCCGTTGGCGATCGCGGCGCTGTAATGCGCCGCTATTCCGACCTGGCCTTGACCGGGAGCGGCACGCGTTCGTAGGTCGGCGGCAGGTTGATGGGCCGATAGTCCGCCGATTCTGCGATCCGCATCAGGACGCTCTCGTGGACGAAGGCGCCATCCGGGATGAAGCGCGGCTCGCAGTTCGGGATATAGAAGCCGAGATGCGCCTTGCGCTCGGGCCATTCCTTGTACTTCGCCTTCTTCGGCAGGAATTCGAGCAGCCGCCAGGCCGGCGTCATCGAATCGTGCAGCGGGCCGTGGATGCTCGGAGGCACATAGGAGAACGGGCTGTTCTTGCGCTGCACCCCCCAGGCGAGCTGATTCACGGTGCGCGGATTGACGGCGAGCCCGGCCTCCACCGCCTCGTCGATCATCCAGAGCAGCGGATATTTCGATGCCGCCGACTGCGCTTCCGGATAGCCGCCGCCGACATCGCAGTGGACGCCGGCGAACCACACCTGCTTGGCGTCCTGCGGGCCCGCCTTGGCCTTGTTGAAGCGGTTGGGCGTGAAGGTCTGCGGCATCTCCCACGGCTTCAGCCGGAACATGCAGCGGCGCTCGTCGATCGCCGCGGCCTGGCGAAAGATCTTCACGCTCGGATTGCTGATGGTGAACGCCAGTTCTTCCAGGCTCGGCAGCGCCAGCAGTCGGTCCGTCCGCGGCACGATGACGCTGGCGACCGTGTCCCACACGCCGACGAAGTGAAGGGTCGGCCAGCGCGTCGAGGTGATGCGCGCGAATTGCGCGGCCTGGTCGTCGCGGCTCTCGGGGATCGGCCCGTCCTCCTCGGTGCTCTCGAGCTCGGTCGTGATGCCGCGTCCGGCCTTCGGGTTGTCGGAGGAGTATTTCTTGTAGGCGATGACGCCGGAGCCCGCGAGATTGATCTGGTCGGGCGAGATCAGTCCGACCTTGTGGATCAACCCGGCCAGCACGCGCACGGTGTAGGCGCCGCGCGAGAAGCCGAACAGGAAGATGCGGTCGCCTTCCTCATAGTGCGACGCGAGGAAGCAGTAGGCCTTGATGACGTTGTCATCGAGCCCGTAGCCTGTCGCCAGGCCCAGCACCATGTTGAAGTTCGTCTTGAAGCGATGCCAGCTGTCGGGCTGCGTCAATGTGCCCACGCCCGGATCGTAGAACACGGCCTGATGCGGCGTCGTCTTGTCGGTCTTGCGCAGGCAGCGATAGAGCTTGAGGACGTTGGAAATGTTCTCGCTGATCTCGTTGCCGGTGCCGTCGCAGCAGATGACAATATTCTTCATGACAAAGGAATGTCCACTATAATGCTACCGCAGCGAGTGTAGAGCATCCGGCTGAGCTTGGGGAGACCGCTTCTCCAGATCCTTCGTCGGAGGCCGCGCGTTGCGCGTATCGCCGCTGGACAGTCTTGCCGATCGCTTGCAGACGTGCCGTCTGCGAACTGCGGTTCGGCAGGGGCGGGCAGGCGGCGGTCGTGACCGCCACAAAACACGCTGACACAAAAATAGCTTTCACAAAACGCAAAGGCCGGATCTCGCGACCCGGCCATTCGTCAACTCATTGCGTTCGACGCTCGCCACAGCCGCGCTCGGCTGCGACGAAACGCGACCTCTCAGCTCGCCTTGGCGACTGGAGCGGCCTCGGAGGCCTTCTTCTCGATGGCGCGTTTCAGCTCGAGCGCGCGCGGCGACAGCGCCGCGGCATTGGCCTTCAGCAGATAGGCATCGAGGCCGCCATTGTGGTCGACGCTCTTGATCGCATTGGTCGACACGCGCAGGCGCACGTTCCGGCCGAGCACGTCCGAGATGAAGGTGACGTTGCACAGGTTCGGCAGGAAGCGCCGCTTGGTCTTGATGTTCGAGTGGCTGACCTTGTGGCCAACCTGGGGGCCCTTGGCCGTCAGTTCACAGCGCCGCGACATGGCAATAAATCCTCTCTCATCCCCGCACCCTTCGTCCGCCTGAAGTCGGCGGGCCGCGGGGGTCCAAAACTCGTCCAGCTCGTCTCTGGGAGATGCGGTCCTATAGGGGGGATGCGGCTTTTCGTCAAGGTTTTGAGGCGGCGCGGCAATGGCAGCCTGCGAGGGTGTCGAGTCGGATGAGCCCTGCCGGTTCCAGGCGACGGTATCGAGAGGCCGAGCGGCAGCCGTGCCGGTGGCCGCGGCGGCCGATCCTCGATCCGGAAACAGGTCGTACAATCAATAGTATAGGCGGTGAGTCCCGACCACATAAAGGGCGTATTCGAAGGCGATCAATGGGGACTTGCGCGGCGTGTGTCAGGCCGGCCCGGCGGGCCGCAGGCCGGGACGGTGGCAGCGTGACGCGGCTTCGCCGGGATGCGGTCCGGGCGCAAAGCGCTGGACAATCGGCCAGAGAGCGACCGGTTGGCGTTGTTCAGGCGTGTTTTTGGCGTAAGTAACACCCGTGGCGCGGCGCAGAGGCCGAAGGCCTGGTCAACGGATCGGCAGGATCATTTCGACGTGACGAACAGCTCGGCCTTCTTCCGTTCTCGGCGCCTCGCAGCGGCCGGATCCCTCGCGGCCCTCCTGATGCTGACGCCGCAGGTGGTTCGCGCGCAAGCAAGGCTCGATGCCCAGTACGAGGCATCTCTGGCCGGTATTCCCGTGGGGAAGGGCACCTGGGCCATCGAGATCGGCGATGATCAATACGGCGCTTCGGTCCAGGGCGGCACGGCCGGCCTGCTCAAGAGCTTTTCGCAGGGCTCGGGCAACGGCTCGGTGCAGGGTCGCGTCGTCAACGGCGCGCTGGTTGCCCAGAGCTATCAGGCCTCGACCACCACGGGAAAGAAATCCGAGCAGATCCGCATCAACCTACAGAACGGCACGGTGAAGGATTTTGCCATCGAGCCGACACCGCCGGTCGATCCCGACCGCATTCCGGTGACCGATGCGCACAAGCGCGGCGTGTTCGATCCGATGACCGCGTCGCTCGTGCGCGTGCCCGGGAACGGCGAGCTGCTGTCGCCGGAGTCCTGCCGTGGCGCGGCGCCGATCTTCGACGGCCGGATGCGCTATGAGCTCAAGCTCGACTACAAGCGCATGGAGAACGTCAAGGCGGAGAAGGGCTATCGCGGCCCCGCGCTGGTCTGCGCGATCTACTTCACGCCCGTCGCGGGCTACATCCCCGATCGGCCGGTCATCAAATATCTGGCCCAGGCCCGCAACATGGAAGTCTTCTTCGTGCCGCTCGCCGGCACGCGGGTGCTGGTGCCGTTCCGGGTGGTGATCCCGACATCGTTCGGCACGGCGATGCTGGAAGCGACGACCTTCATCACCCAGGCGACGCCGCACGTTGCCAAGACGCAGTAGCGCCTGCATCTCCCTATTGCGTGTTCCTGCCCTTCGCTCCGGACAGTCTCCCAGAAGCTGACGCCCCGGATACGGACGCCGTGACGAGATCTCCGAGCGTCGGTTCGATGATGTTGCTTGGATTGTCGCGGGACTTCCGGGGCGAGCCGAGCCCAAACGCGTGCATGGCGATACCTGCTTCATCGCGCGCGAATCAGTTTGACTCTTGCCTCGATCTGATTCGACTCGGGACCGGCGCAAAGGCACTCCGGTTCCCTCGCGAAAGCGTTGCTTGTCGAGCCCGCGAAAACTTGATCTAGTGCCGAGGAGATCGCAGAGCGCGAGATGTTGCGGTGAACGAAGCCGGAAAGACGCTGGAGTCAGCGATTCCTTCGTGATTCGTTCTCAAGGCGTTCCGAAGCTTAAGCTGCGTCCCTATATGCGTCACAGTATGAGACAGGGGTGAGGAGCGCAGCCTCTCAACAACAACGACAAATCCAGCATCCATCGCGCCTGACCCGCGCGCCTGCAACGCCGGCTTCGAGACCCACATTTAACGAATGGCTTTTTCGTCTTCTTCGGCTGCCTCGCCCTTCGAGCGCATGTCCGACCGTGCATCCGACCGTGCTCCTGGAAGCGGCGTCACCGCCGTGCTCGGTCCCACCAACACCGGCAAGACACATCTCGCGATCGAGCGCATGCTGGCGCATTCGTCCGGGATCATCGGCCTGCCGCTGCGGCTGCTTGCGCGCGAGGTCTACAACAAGATCGCCGATCGCGTCGGCAGCGAAGCTGTCGCGCTGATCACCGGCGAGGAGAAGATCAAGCCGAAGAGCCCGCGCTACTGGGTGTCGACGGTCGAGGCCATGCCGCGCGATCTCGACGTGTCGTTCCTCGCTGTCGACGAGATCCAGATCGCCTCCGATCTCGAGCGTGGCCACGTCTTCACCGACCGCATCCTCAACCGGCGCGGCCGCGACGAGACGCTGCTGCTCGGGGCTGCGACGATGCGTCCGATCATCGAGCGGCTGCTGCCCGGCGCCTCGATGGTGACGCGGCCGCGGCTCTCGCAGCTCGAATTCGCAGGCGACCGCAAGATCACGCGGCAGCCGCGGCGGACCGCGATCGTCGCGTTCTCAGCCGATGAGGTCTATGCGATCGCGGAACTGATCCGCCGCCAGCATGGCGGCGCGGCCGTCGTGCTCGGCTCGCTGTCGCCGCGGACCCGCAACGCGCAGGTGGCGATGTTCCAGAACGGCGACGTCGACTATCTCGTCGCCACCGACGCCATCGGCATGGGGCTCAACCTCGACGTCGATCACGTCGCCTTTGCCTCCGACCGCAAATATGACGGTTATCAGTTCCGCCGCCTGACGCCGTCGGAATTTGCCCAGATTGCAGGCCGCGCCGGCCGCGCAACGCGCAACGGGACCTTCGGCACCACCGGGCGTTGTGCGCCGTTCGAGCCCGAGCTCGTCAACGCGCTGCAGAACCACACCTTCGATACCGTGAAGGTGCTGCAATGGCGCAATTCGAAGCTGGATTTTGCGTCGCTGAGCGCGCTGCAGGTGTCATTGGCGCTGGCGCCGTCGCACGAGGCGCTGACGCGTGCGCCGATCGCCGAGGACCTGCGGGTGCTCGACCACGCCGCGCGCGATGCCGAGGTGCGCGACATGGCGCATGGCGCAGCGGCCGTCGAGCGGCTATGGGAGACCTGTCAGATTCCGGACTATCGCAGGCTGTCGCCGGCTGCGCATTCCGAGCTCGTGACCACCGTGTTCGGCTTCCTGATGCAGAAGGGGCGCATTCCCGACGCCTGGTACGCCGCCCAGGTCGATCAGGCCGACCGCGTCGACGGCGACATCGACACGCTGTCGGGCCGGATTGCACAGATTCGCACCTGGACCTTCGTCGCGAACCGGCCGGACTGGCTGCGTGATCCCGATTATTGGCAGGGGATTACCCGCGACCTCGAAAATAAATTGTCAGACGCCCTTCATGAACGGCTCACGGAGCGTTTCGTTGATCGTCGTACCAGTGTATTGATGCGGCGCCTGCGGGAGAACAGTGTTTTGAATACGGAAATCGGCAAGACCGGCGAAGTGATCGTTGAAGGGCATGCGATCGGCCGCCTGGATGGATTCACCTTCGCGCCCGACGCCGCCGAAGCCGGCTCCGAGGCCAAGGCCCTGCAGGCTGCTGCCCAGAAGGCCCTGGCCGGCGAGATCGAGGCGCGTGCCGAGAAACTGTCCAATGCGCCGGACGAGCACATCGTGCTGACGGCCGATGGCACGCTGCGCTGGACCGGCGATGCCGTGGCCAAGCTGGTCGCGGCAGACGACGCCCTGCACCCGCGCCTGCGCATCATCGCCGACGAGCGGCTCACGGGAGCCGCGCGCGACAAGGTGCAGGCCCGCCTCGATCTGTGGCTCAAGACGCATATCGAGAAGCTGCTCGGCCCGCTGTTCGAACTGTCCAAGGCCGAGGACATCACCGGCATCGCCCGCGGCATCGCCTTCCAGCTTGTCGAGGCGCTCGGCGTCATCGAGCGCAACAAGATCGCCGGCGAGATGAAGGATCTCGACCAGCCTTCGCGCGCCACCTTGCGCAAATACGGCGTTCGTTTCGGCGCCTATCACATCTACGTCCCGGCGCTGCTGAAGCCGGCCGCGCGCGCGCTGGCCGCGCTGCTGTGGGCCGAGAAGCAGGGCAATGTCGACATGTCCGCGCTGACCGGCGCGCAACATCTGGCAAGCTCGGGCCGCACCTCGTTCCCGGTCGACAAGGCGCTGCCGCGCGACGCCTATCGCGTGCTCGGCTACAAGCAGGCGGGCGAGCGCGCCGTGCGCGTCGACATCCTGGAACGGCTTGCCGATCTGATTCGTCCCGCTCTGGCGTGGCGCGAGAATACGCAGGGCGAGAAGCCGGCGGGCGCCTTCGACGGCCGTGGTTTCGTCGTGACTCAGGCCATGACCTCGCTCACCGGCTCGGCCGGCGAGGACTTCGCCTCGATCCTGCGCGCGCTCGGCTATCGTATGGAGAAGCGCCCGCCGCTGCCGCCCAAGAAGGTCGAGACCCAGATCGAGACGCAGATCGAGACTCCGGTCGACCAGCCGGCGGAGGCTGTTGCCGCGGAGGCGGCGCCGGCCGAGACGGTATCCGCCGATGTTGCGCCGGCGACCGCCGCCGAGCCGTCGGACGCGCAGGTGCCTACGGTCGCGGAAGCCGCGGTTGCGCCGGTGACCGAGCAGGCCGTCGCCGCGCCGGACGCGTTGCCTGACGCGGCGGCCGAACCCGCGCAGCCCGCGGCGATGACCTCCTTGCCGACGGTCGACTTCGTGACGCCGACGCCGGCCGAGCAGCCGCCGGCGGTCGAGAGCGCCTCGGACCCCACGGCTGCGGCGGACGACGTCGCGCCGCAGGCCGAGACGGCTGCGGCCGACGAGACCGCCCAGGCTGATGCGGCACAGCCCGAAGCAGCCCTGGTCGAGGCCGACGCTCCGGCGGCCGAGCCGGCAAGCGGCGTTGCCGAGGCCGCGCCGGCCGAGCCGGTCCTCGTCGAGGTCTGGCGTCCCGGCGGTCGCTCGGACGAGCGCCGGCCGCGGCACGAGCACCATCAGCGCAATCGCCATCAGCGTCCGCAGCACGATCGCGGCCAGGCCGCGAGTGGCGGCGAGGCTGCGGCCGCCGGTGCCGCACCGGCCGAGGGCGAGGGGCGTGACCGCCATCGCGGCCACGGCCGCCGCGACCGCATGAAGGAGTTCGGCAAGGACTTCCGCAAGGGACCGCCGCGCGAAGGTGGCGAAGCCGCCGCAGCGGCCGCGCCCGCGCGCGAGGATCGCGGTCCGCGCCGCGACCAGGACGGCAAGGGACGCGACCAGAATCGCGATCGCAACAAGGGCGGCAAGTTCGGTGGCGACCGCGAGGGACGTGGTGGCCGCGACTTCGGCAAGGGCGGCCGCGACAAGCGCGACGGCGGGCCGGCGCTGCGGCCCTACGCGTCGAGCGGCGGTGGTGGTGGCCGGGATCGCGACCGGCCGGTCGATCCGAACTCGCCGTTCGCCAAGCTTGCGGCGCTCAAGGAGCAGCTTGCGGCCAACAACCGCAAGGATTGACGCGGCCAGACCGGAAGGACCACGCCCACGTCCGACACCCCGTCAGAGCGCCAGCGCCTCGACAAATGGCTATGGCATGCGCGGTTGGTGAAGGCCCGCACCAGCGCCGCGGCGCTGGTGTCGTCGGGCCACGTCCGTGTCAACGGCGTGCGCGAGACCTCGCCTGGGCACGGCGTGAAGACCGGTGATGTCCTGACCATTGCCCTCGACCGCAAGGTGCGCGTGCTCAAGGTGACAGGCTTTGCGGCGCGCCGCGGTGACGCGGCGTCGGTGGTCGGGTTGTACGATGATCTCGAAGGCGCGGGCCCGGTCTGATCTGGATCGGCTGCGCGAACGCGGCTTCGATTCAGTTCTTCGCCGCGCTTCACTTGCGGCACATCACGTCCTGCGCTAGTGCAGGCCTGCCGAATTGTCGATCCGTTCCGGAGCCCTGGATGACTTACGTCGTCACCGAAAACTGTATCAAGTGCAAGTATACCGACTGCGTCGAGGTCTGCCCAGTAGACTGCTTCTACGAAGGCGACAACATGCTGGTGATCCATCCGGACGAATGCATCGATTGCGGCGTATGCGAGCCGGAATGCCCGGCCGACGCGATCAAGCCGGATACGGAGCCGGGGCTGGAGAAGTGGCTCGGCGTGAATGCCGAGTATGCCAAGTCCTGGCCCAACATCACCCAGAAGAAGGATCCGCCGGCCGACGCCAAGGAGCACGACGGCGAGGACGGAAAGTTCGAGAAATATTTTTCGTCGAAGCCCGGCGCCGGGGACTGACGGTCACCGCGATACCTCTGCCGCAGCGGCGCCGCGCCGTCTGCAGCGGACTTTGACCGGATCGAAATCGCTACGCGGAAACAAAGGCCTAGACCATGCCCCGCAGCCACGCTGAGCGCTGCGGGAGTTGTTCTATTCCGGCACGGCTCACTTAACCCTAACTTCGCGGATCCGTCACAATACCGCCCCTGAGGCCTCTAAATCATTGATTTTTGCGGGAAATGTGCTATATATGGCACATTCTCAGAGCCGAACCCGGCCATGCGTATTCTTTTTTGGCCGCCCTTTTAGGTTCCCGCAACATCAAACAGGGGCGTGGCAGTTCCGCGCGCAGGCTGTGTCACAGAAAACGCGTAAAAAGAGTGCTTCCAAGAGTACCAAAAAAGCCGCCGCGGCCAGCCGCAGCGTTTCCAAGGGCCGTGCCCGGGCTCCTGTAAAGGAGATTCGGGCTGCCGCAAAGGCCTCGGCTGCCAAGTCCACCAAGAACAAAAGAAGCGCAATGCCTGAAAAGACTGCCAAGACTGCCGCGAAAGCATCCGCCGCGAAGACCCCTCTTGAAAAGGACTCTGTTGCCAAGGCCGCTCCGGCCAAGGCTGCCGCTGCGCCCAAGGCCACCAAGACGGCCGTTCCTGCTGCTGCCCCTGCTGCCAAGGCCCCCGTTGCCGCCAAGCCGGCCGCTCCCGCCGCGGCCGCCCCGCGCGTCGAGGAGAAGAAGCTGCCGACCCAGCGTCAGGGCTTCAAGACCAATGAATTCGTCGTCTATCCGGCTCACGGCGTCGGCCAGATCCTGGCCATCGAGGAGCAGGAGATCGCGGGCGCCAAGCTCGAGCTGTTCGTCATCAACTTCATCAAGGACAAGATGACGCTGCGCGTGCCGACCGCCAAGGTCGCCAATGTCGGCATGCGCAAGCTGTCCGACCCGGCGCTGGTCAAGAAGGCGCTGGAGACCCTCAAGGGCCGCGCCCGCGTCAAGCGCACGATGTGGTCGCGCCGCGCCCAGGAGTACGAAGCGAAGATCAATTCGGGCGACATCGTCGCGATCGCCGAGGTCGTGCGCGACCTCTACCGCTCGGAGTCGCAGCCGGAGCAGTCCTACAGCGAACGCCAGCTCTATGAAGCCGCACTCGACCGGCTGTCGCGCGAGATCGCTGTCGTGCAGCACTCGACCGAGACCGAGGCCGTCAAGGAGATCGAGACGCAGCTCGCCAAGAGCCCGCGCCGCGGTGCCAAGACCGAAGCCGACGCGGTCGCCGAGGGTGATGCAGACGCCGAGGGTGACGACATCGACGGCGACGACACCGCCGTGGCCGACGAAGCCGCCTGATCGACCGTTAGCTCGTTTTCCAATTAGTTGCTTACGAAAGCCCGGCCGCGAGGTCGGGCTTTTTGTTTTGGGGGCACTCGAACCATGCTGGCTGTCCTCCGCTCCAACAAGTGGCTCCGCGCCTTCTGTCGGTTCGCCAGCCTTCTTGGCTATGGCGGGGCGCTCGCGATCTATCATCATGCGCAGCCGATGGCGGCGAAGGCCTACAACGACCTTTGCGCAGGCCAGAGCATGATTTTCTATGGTGCAACGCCGATCATCTGGCTGGGCGTTGCGCTGCTCGTTGCCGGCGTTCCAGCTGTGCTGGTCCGTGGTGCCGTGAGCCTCGTCTTGAATCTGGTCCTCGGGCTGGTGGCACTGCGGGCAGGGATCTCATTGCTCGGCACCGCCGGCCAGCCGCCCTACGAATGTTTCACGCAAGCAGGGACCTACGAAGACAACGTCTCCGGGCTCGGCGACTTCGAGCTTCTGTCGACGCTGCTCGTGCTGCTCTCGTATGTGCTGCTTGTCGCGGAGCTGGTGATCCGGATGCGGCGGAGGTTCATCGCGCGCCGCATCAGCGCGACCACGTCCGGTCTTGTGCTCACTCCACCACGATCTTGACGCGATCACGAACCTTCACCTGGGCGCGGGCGTCGAGGCCGTTGAGCACGCGGAAGCGCTCGATCGGGCGGTCGACGCCGTTCATGCGATGCGCCAGCGATTCGACGGTGTCGCCGGGCTGCACGGTGATGACCTTGATCCGCAGCGGCCGGGCCGACTGGATCTCCTCCAGGCTGAGGCGGCGGAACGAGTTCACGGTCTCGCGGGCGTTGCGCTCGCTCTCGGTGGTCTTCTGGCGCGAGGCGAAGATGAAGCGGTAGACGTCGCTGCCGACGCGCATCGCATAGACCTTGAACTGCCAGGGATCGCCGCTGGCGGTGGTCGAGGCCGCCGGGAAGCCGTTGATAGTCAGCTCCTCGGTCGCGGACTTGTCGACATTCTCCATCCAGCCGGAATTCAGATAGTCGCCGAGCGTCTGCTGGGCCGGCACGCGCACCACGTCGAAGCGCATCGCCTGGGCGCCGCCCTCACGCACGCCGATCACCGCCTGCGCGGTGTTGTCGAGGGTGAAGTTCTCCGGCGCCTGGAAGGTGAAGCCGAGCTTGGGATGCAGGAAGCGGCGGCCGCGGACGAAGCCCTCGCTCGGGTCCTCGCCGTAGACGATGTTGTCGACGGCCGCGAGATAGGTCTCGCGGTCATGCTCCTTGGCCTCCGGCGAGACATATTGCTTGGCGATGGCCGCGGCGTTCTGGACCCGCTCCGGCGTCGCCGGATGCGACGACAGGAAATCCTGCGCCCGCGGGTCGAGCGCGACCTTGCCGGCCTTCAGCTCCGCATTGCGCTCCATCGAGGTCAGGAAGCGGGCGGCGCCGTAGGGATCGAACTTGGCCTTGGCCGAGATGCCGACGCCGATGCCGTCGGCCTCGAACTCCTGCGTGCGCGAGAAGCTCGCCATCGTCAGCTTGGTCTTGGCCAGCGCCAGCGCCGTCAGGTCGGGATCGTTGCTCATGTCCGACACGACGCGGGTGACGACCGCCGCCTGCCGCGCCTGGTCCTCGCGGATCGCGGCGTGCCGCGCCAGCACATGCGCCATCTCGTGGCTCAGCACCGACGACAGCTCCGAGGTGTCGTTGGCCAGCGCAATCAGGCCGCGGGTGACATAGAGCTGGCCGGTCGGCAGCGCGAAGGCGTTGACCGCACCGGAGTTCAGGATCGTGACCTTGTAGCCCTGGTCGGGGCGGTCCGAGACCGCCACCAGCCGGTCGACGATTCGGCCGATCAGCCCTTCGAGCTGGGGGTCTTCGTAGGCGCCGCCGTAGGTTGCAAGAATGCGCTCGTGCTCGCGATCGCTCGCCGGCGTGGTCTGGACCATCGCCGGCTTCGGGCGCGGCGTCGGCAGCGGCGCCGTCGCCTGCTGCAACTTGCCCATGTCGCTGCAACCGGCCAGCGAGAGGCCAAGGACAACCTGGAGGCACAGCAAAGCCGGTGCGATCCGCGAACCGCAGTTCATCACCGTCATGCGCCTTCGAACAGACAGGGTCACGTCGCTACTCACGTACCTTAGCGGTCACTTCCGCTCAAAATCTCGATCTGCGCGGCTTGCGTCAGTTCCAGTCTCGGACCCGCCTGCGCTTCGATCCAACCGCGCACGCGAACCTGCCGATTCGCAAGTGATTTGACGTTGATGCCGGCACCTTCCAATACCGCCATCATACGCTTTGGAATAATCACCGCGAAGCCCCGTGTCCAGCTACGAGCGAAGTTCAGATAAGTTGTTGTGCCCGTCTGTCGTACGGACAACACCTTGCCTTCGACAACCGTAAATAGCCCTGCGCGAGCCAAAATATCGTCTGGACTTTCCGCGTTTTTTATGACGGTTCTAATATTCCAGAGACCCCGGCGCGCCGTGCGCGCCTCATCCTCGGCCAGGCCCAGGCTGGCGGCGCAGTCGCGGTCGGCCAAGTCGATCCCGCGCAGCACGGCCCCGGCCTTCAGCAACCCGATCTGCACCGGCTGATCCCCACCTGTGAGGAATGCGAACGCCCGCTGCCGGCCGTAGCGGTCCGGCGCGTCGTCGTCGCCGCGCAGCACGATGTCGCGGTCGCGCAAGAGCGTGCCGAGTGCCTCGACCGCAGCGGTGAGGTACTCGTCCGGCGGCGCTTCGAGACCGGCAAGCCGCACCTCCCGTCCATCGGATAATCGGAAGCTGCGTGCGTCGACGATGTCGCTGACGCGACCCTCGCCGAGCTCGGCAAACATGCAGGGCGCGGCGTGGCTCGCGGGCGCGGCCGCGCCGATCGCGAACAGCGTGAGGTTGCAGGCGAGAACCCAGTGTCTGGCAGCGATGATGCGGGCGTGCGGCATGACGCATCATCGCACGCTTCGTCCATTCCATTCAGCGGAAAACAGCGGAGCGCATCGTCTTTGTTGAGCGCTTGCCGCGTGCGCGCGCGTGCGTCATGATACGAACTATCAACGAGGCCGTCGCCATGCAGCGGCGTGCCCGCAGGGAGGAATTTGATGAGCAGAACTATCGGCGGCGCCGCGGTGTCATTGTTCACGCTGGCGCTTGCGCTGACCTTGTCGGCCGGTGCGCATGCGCAGAGCAAGCCGCCGCTGAAGATCGGCGGCATTCTCGACATGTCGAGCCTGTATGCCGACATCACCGGCCCCGGCAGCGAGGCTGCGGCGAAGATGGCGGTGGAGGATTTCGGCGGCGAGGTGCTCGGCCGCAAGATCGAGGTGATCGCGGCCGACCATCTCAACAAGGCCGATCTCGCCGCCAACATCGCCCGCGACATGCTCGACAACCAGGGCGTCGAGATGATCTGGGACGTCGCGGCCTCCGCGACCGCGCTCGCCGCCGGTGAGATCGCCAAGGCGCGCAACAAGATCATCATCTTCAACGGCCCCGGCTCGGTGCGTCTCTCCAACGAGGCCTGCGGTCCCTACACCGTGCACTACGTGTTCGACACCTTCGCGCAGGCCAACGTCACCGGCCTCGCCGCGGTGAAGTCGGGTCTCGACAGCTGGTTCTTCCTGACCGCCGACTACGCCTTCGGCCAGGACCTGGAGAAGGACACCACGGCTGTCGTCACGAAGTCGGGCGGCAAGGTGCTCGGCAGCGTCCGCCATCCGCTCAACACCTCGGACTTCTCCTCCTTCCTGCTGCAGGCGCAGGCCTCGAAGGCCAAGGTGATCGGTCTCGCCAATGCCGGCGGCGACACCATCAACGCGATCAAGCAGGCGGCGGAGTTCGGCCTCACCAAGAGCGGGCAGAAGCTGTCGCCGCTGCTCGCCTTCGTCTCCGACATCGACAGCGTCGGGCTGGAGACCGCGCAGGGGCTGCTGGTCGCGGAGGCTTTCTATTGGGATCTCAACGACGACACCCGCGCCTTCACCAAGCGCTTCATGGAGCGGACCAAGCGCGTGCCGACCTCGGCGCAGGCCGGCGTCTACTCCTCGGTGACGCACTATCTGAAGGCGGTGAAGGCCGCCGGCACCACCGATCCCGACGCCGTGATGAAGCTGATGCGCTCGACCGAGATCAACGACATGTTCGCCAAGGGCGGCCGCATCCGCGCCGACGGCCGCATGGTGCACGACATGTATCTGTTCGAGGTCAAGAAGCCGTCGGAGTCGAAGGCGAAGTCCGACGACTACAAGCTGCTCGCGACCGTCACGGGAAACGAGGCGTTCCAGCCGCTGGAATCCTCGCGCTGTCCGCTGGTGAAGAAGTGACCGCCGAACGGCGGTCATTCCGGGGCGCGCGTCAGCGCGAACCCGGAATCTCGATATGAGTCCATCATCTCCGGATTCCGGGTTCGACGCTGGCGCGTCGCCCCGGAATGATGGAGATCAATCGCGAACAGGAGCGCCGGCCATGACCACCAACACCACCGTCCTGCAGCACCTCGACTCCGGCCTGCTCACGATTACGATGAACCGCCCGGAGCGGCGCAACGCACTCAACAGCGATCTGACCAAGGGCCTGGTCGAGGCGGCGCAGCGCGCGGCGAACGATCCCGACGTCCGCGCCGTGCTGCTGAAGGGCGCTGGCGGCACGTTCTGCGTCGGCGGCGACGTCAAGGCGATGGCCGAGGCCAAGACCGCGCCGTCGTTCGAAACCAAGGTCACCAGCTTGCGCGAGCGCATGGAGGTGTCGCGGCTGCTGCATCAGATGCAGAAGCCGGTCATCGCCCAGATCGACGGCGCGGCTGCGGGCGCCGGCCTGTCGATCGCGCTGGCTTGTGATCTCCGCGTCGCCGGCGAATCAGCCAAGATCACGACGGCCTTCGCGAAGGTCGGTTTGTCCGGCGATTTCGGCGGCACCTATTTCCTCACCCAGCTGCTCGGCAGCGCCAAGGCGCGCGAGCTCTATCTCACCTCGCCGATCCTGACCGCGCGCGAGGCGCTGGCGCTGGGCATGGTGACGAAGGTGGTCGCCGATGCCGAGGTCGAGGCCGCCGCGCGCGAACTGGCGCTGTCGCTGGCGCAGGGCCCGAGCGTGACGCTGGGCTACATCAAGCGCAACATCAACAATGCCGAGACGATGACGCTGGAGGCCTGCTTCGACGCCGAGGCCGTGTATCACTCGCGCTGCTCCGACACCGAGGATCACAAGGAAGCGGCGAGGGCCTTCGTCGAAAAGCGTGCACCCGTGTTTCACGGACGTTAAAGCGACCTCCTCCGTCATTGCGAGCGTAGCGAAGCAATCCAGAATCCTTGCTCGGCCCTGGATTGCTTCGCTGCGCTCGCAATGACGGTTGCTGGTGCTGCGGAGCTGTGTCGTAGATCGAACCTCATGAGGCCGGCCATGCCTTACCTCCATTTGCGCCAGATCTGTCTTGTCGCTCGCAGGCTGGAGCCTGTGGTCTCCGACATCGCCGCGATCATGGGGCTGGAGGTCTGCTACCGCGATCCGCATGTCGGCAAATACGGGCTGGAGAACGCGCTGCTGCCGGTCGGGCCGATCCTGCTCGAAGTGATCGCGCCGACCCGCGACGGCACCGCGGCCGGACGCTTTCTCGACAAGTCCGGCGGCCGCGGCGGCTACATGGCGATCCTGTCCTGCGATGATCCGGACGGCCGTGCGGCGCGAGCCAATGCACTGGGCGTGCGCACCGCGAATGTCATCGATCGCGAGACCTATCACGGCGTGCAGTTGCACCCGCGCGACTGCCGCGCCGCCTTCATCGAGCTCAATCACACCGATGGCAGCGACGATGTGCTGGGGCCGTATCCGCCGGCGGGGCCGGATTGGACGCGCGCGATCCGTCACGATGTCACGACGGCGCTGACCGAGGTCGTGCTGCAGAGCCCGGAGCCATCAGCGCTCGCCGCGCATTGGGGACGGATCCTTGATCTAACGTCGGCAACTGGCGGCGAGGGTGAATGGACACTGACGCTGCCGAATGCGGCGATTCGCGTGACGCAAGGCGAGCGCGAGTGCATGAGCGGCTTGTGCTTCCGGACGGATGTGGCTGTTGTCCTCGATGCTGCGCGTGCGCGAGGCTATGCGGTCTCGGGGAACGGGTTCGAGATCGCTGGTGTGACGTTCGCGGTAGTCGCTTGAGATCGGTTTTGAGGGAAACTCGTGCTGCGAACTCGCCGTAACCTCGCCCCGCTTGCGGGGAGAGGTCGGATTGCATCGTCAGATGCAATCCGGGTGAGGGGGACTCTCAGCACGGTCGGTGGGTGGGCCCCTCACCCCAGCCCTCTCCCCGTGAAGGACGGGGAGAGGGAGCGCAGCAGCGATCGTGGCGAGAGTGTAGGTTCACAACAACAATCGCTCACCGTCCCTTGAAGTTCGCGAAGCGGCGCTCCTCGGTGGCCTTGACGCCTTCCTTGAAATCCTCGGTCGCGCGCAGGCGGGTCTGTTCGGCGAGCTCGTGCTCGGTGGCGGCCATCACGCGGTCGGCGAGGTTGGCGCGCATCGTGGCGCGGGTCGAGAGCAGGCCGAGCGGCGAGCATTCGGCGATCTCGGAGGCCAGCTTCATCGCGGCCGTGCGCACCTGGTCCTGCGGCACGCATTCATTGGCGAGGCCCATCTTCAAGGCCTCTTCGCCGGTGACGCGGCGGCTGGTGTAGAACATCAGCTCGGCGTTGTTCTTGCCGACCAGCTCCGGCAGCGTCACCGTCAGGCCGAAGCCGGGATGAAAGCCGAGCTTGGTGAAGTTCGCCGAGAACCGTGCCTCGGGGCAGGTGACCCGGAAATCGGCCGACACGGCAAGTCCAAGTCCCCCACCGATCGCAGCGCCGTGCACGGCGGCGACGACAGGCTTCTTGCAGCGGAAGATGCGCACCGCCTGCATGTAGAGATGGTTGATCGCCCCGAGGCTGTCGGCCGGATCGCCCTTCGCCTCGGCGGCGTCCTGGGCCTGTCGCGCGGGATCGGTGAAGTTGGCGCCGGCGCAGAACGCCTTGCCTTGCGCGGCCAGCACCGAGGCCCGGATCTCGATGTCGCGATCGAATCCCTCAAGCGCGTCCGCGATCTGGTTGATCAGGGAAATGTCGAAGAAGTTCAACGGCGGCCGGCGGATCTCGATCAGGCCGACATGGCCGTGGATCTCGACGCCGATGTCAGGGAAGGTCGTCATGGGGGTGGTCTCCGATTCTATGTCCTCAGGCGTCATTGCGAGGAGCGAAGCGACGAAGCAATCCAGAATCGTCGTGCGGCCCTGGATCGCTTCGCTGCGCTCGCGATGACGGTGCGAGCTGATAGATGTGTGTGCTCGCTTTCGACGGCAGAGCGCCGACGGTGCCTACCGCAACCCCAGTCCGCGCGCGATGATGCCGCGCAGCACCTCGGTGGTGCCGCCCTGGATCGTCAGCTTCGGCGCGGTCTGCATCGCAAAGGTCAGCTGGCTCTCCAGGGTCTCGCGATTGCCGGCGTTCTCGTCGACGAAGGCGGCGAGGTCGCGCACGCGGTGCGGCAGCTGCTGCTCCCAGACGGTGCCGACGTCCTTGACGATCGAGGCCTCCACCACCGGCTCCTTGCCCGCCTGCAGCATGCCGGCGACCGACACCGACATCCGGCGCATCGCATGCAATTGCGCCACCAGCCGGCCGATGCCCTCGGCGCTGCGCGTGTCCGGATCGGGGCCGACCGCGCGCACCAGCTCGGTCAGCACGTAGTAGGTCTCGAGGAACCGTTCCGGCCCGGAGCGCTCATAGGCGAGCTCCGAGGTCGCCTGTTTCCACGCGCCGTCGATCTCGCCGAGTTGATGATCGTCCGGCACGAAGGCGTCGGTGAAGACGACCTCGTTGAACTCCTTCTGCCCGGTGATCTGCGGAATCGGATTCACCTTGATGCCCGGCGATTTCATGTTGACCAGGAACTGCGTCAGGCCGTGACGCCGGTTCTCCTTGGTCGACGGCGATGTGCGGAAGATTGCGATCATGTAGTCGGCCATGTGCGCCGAGGTCGTCCAGATCTTCGAGCCGTTGATCAGCCAGCCGCCGTCGGTCTTCGTCGCGCGCGTCTTGGCCGCAAACAGGTCCGAGCCGGAGTTCGGCTCGCTCATGCCGATCGCAAAGCACAGCTCGCCGCGGCAGATGCGCGGCAGGATGTCCGCCTTGATGTGTTCCGGCGCATAGCGCAGCAGGATCGGCCCGCTCTGGCGGTCGGCGACGAAGAAGCGCCGCACCGGCGCGTTGGCGACGCGCATCTCCTCGGTGACGACGTAGCGCTCCAGGAACGAGCGCTCATGGCCGCCATATTGCTTCGGCCAGGTCATGCCGATCCAGCCGCGCGCGCCGACACGGGCGGAGAACTCGCGCGCGTCGGCGTCCTCGCGCTTGGGCTGGTACGGGTTGAAGGTGCCGGCCGCGATCTCCTCGGCGAGGAAGGCGCGCACCTCCTTGCGCAGCTCCTCGCATTCGGGCGGCAGGCGGATCGGATCGAAACGAAGTGCGGTGGTCATGCGACAATCCTCTTCGTATCAGCGTGACGCGACCAGCGGCCACAACTCGTCGGCGCCGCGTGCGGCGACGCGTTTGCCGAGTTCGACGGCCCAATGGCTCTCGGAGCCGAAATCGTCGCGCCAAGCCAGCGCGCGCAACGAGAAACGGTGCAGGATGTGCTCGGTGGTGAAGGCGATCGCGCCATGGACCTGGTGGGCGATCGCCGCGCCCTTTTCGGCGGCCTCGGCGCAGCGGATCTTGGCGGCCGCCGCTTCCAGGAACACCGCGTCGTCGAATGTGCTGGCGCGCGTGATCGCATCGGCGGCCGAGGTCGCGGCGGCACTGGCCGTGGCGCTTTCGCCGGCGAGCCGGGCGAGGTTGTGCTGCACCGCCTGAAACTTCCCGATCGGCTTCTCGAAGGCGACGCGCTCACCGGCGTAGTTGACGCTGATCGACAGCAGCCGGTCGAGCGCGCCGGCGATCTGCAGGCCGCGCACCACGCCGCCCATCAGCATCAATGTCGCGGCGTCGAAGCCGGCCGGCGCCTTGTTGCTGGCGCGTGGCGCGACTTTGTCGAAAATCACGGTGTCGCTGGAATCATTGGCAACGTTGAGTCCCGGCTCGATGCGCAGCTGCGCGGTCTCGACCAACGCGATCACGGCGCCGTCGGCGCTGTCGGCGATCACCGCGACATGTTTCGCAGCCTTGCCGAATGGCACGCCCCGGGCGCGCCCTGACAGCGTACCGTCGGCGGCGAGCGTGATCCTGTCCTTCGGACTTGCGGGCGCGACGGTCATGGCGCCGTCGGGCGACGACAGGCCGCCCTGCTGCAGCAGCCAGCCGGCCAGCAGCGTTTCGGCGAGCGGCACCGCGATCGCGAACCGTCCCGCGGCGCTGATCACGGCAAAGCCGTCGGCGAGATCAACCCCGGCGCCGCCGAGCTCCTCGCTGACCCAGGCGAGCGGCAGGCCGGCCTCGCTCAGCGCCTGCCACAACGGCGCGGTCCAGCGGCCGTCCTTGTCGTGATTGATCGTCTGCGGGTCGGCGAGATCGGCGAAGATCTTCTCCGCGGTCGCAACGACGATGTTCTCAGCTTCCGCCACGGCGCGCCTCGTCCCTCTCTTGTTGTCCGCTTCGGCTGAAAGCGCCAGCGGTGCTTTGCGGCGCATGATGGGCGCAAGCGCGGTTCCTGACAAGCACTGCGCAGTGCAGGGCCCCGTCCGCTCGCCGCATGGAATCGACGGCGATTTCCGCAACGCGGAGATCGCGCCGATTTGCAGTCGCGGTGATCTTGGCTAGAAGAAGCCAAGCAAACAGGACGGCAAACAGGGAGGAGCGGCATGGCGGAAGGTTCGTGCGCGATCGTGACGGGTTCGGCATCCGGCCTCGGGGCCGCGAGCGCGCTGCTGCTGGCGAAGGCCGGCATGCGCATCGTCGTCAACTATTCCAACAGCAAGACCGAGGCGGAGCAGACCGCCGATCTGTGCCGCAAGGAGGGCGTCGAGGTCGTCGTCGTCCAGGGCGATGTGTCGCGTGACGAGGATTGCCGCAAGATCGTCGCGGCGGCGGCGCCCTGGGGCCGGCTCGACGCGCTGGTCAACAATGCCGGCACCACCAAGCATGTGCCGCATGATCAGCTCGACGGCCTGTCGGCGGAGGATTTCCAGCGCATCTACGCGGTCAACACCATCGGCCCGTTCCAGATGGTGCGTGCCGCGCGGCCGCTGCTCGAAGCCGCGGCGAAGGCGACGGTGCGCGCCTCGGCCGTCGTCAACGTCTCCTCGGTCGCGGGCATCAGCGGCATCGGCTCATCAGTTGCTTACGCGGCGAGCAAGGGCGCGCTGAACACGATGACCCTGTCGCTGTCGCGGGCGCTGGCGCCGTCGATCCGCGTCAACACCGTTTGCCCGGGCTATATCGATACGCCCTGGTTCACCAAGGGCCGCGGCGAAGCCGGCGCCAAGCAGGTGCGCGATGCCGTGGTGGCGCGGGTGCCGCTGCGCGCGGCGTCATCGGCCGAGGACATCGCGCAGCTGGTGGCGTTCCTGGCGAGCCCGGCGTCCGGCCACATGACCGGCGAGGTCGTGCGCATGGACGCGGGGATGCATCTGCTCGGATGAGAGCGGTGTCGCGTCGTCAGGGGGCGACGCCATCCGCCATTTTCGCGTAGCCCCTGGATTGCTTCGCTGCGCTCGCAATGACGCGGATGGAGCACCGCAGTCACTCCGTCATTGCGAGCGCAGCGAAGCAATCCAGAGGCCCAGTAAGGAATCTGAATTGCTTCGCCGTGCTCGCGATGTCGCGGAGGTCAGCGGTTGTAGTCGCGGATCGTGCCGCTGGCGACCAGCCGGTTCCAGATGAACAGCACGGCGACGGCGCCGATCGTCGCGGTGATGAAGCCGGCCCCCTGGTTCGGACCGTAATGGCCAATGGCCTGGCCGACGGCGGTGGCGAGGAACGCACCGACGATGCCGAGCACGGTGGTGAGAATGAAGCCGGAGGGATTGTTCGGTCCCGGCGACAGCAGCCGCGCCAGCAGTCCGGCGACGAAGCCGACGATCAGTATGTAGATCATGGAATCATCCTTGCCTGATGGCCGCGCTCAGATCCGGCCCGCGAGCTCATGCTCGGTCGGCAGCCGTCCGTCCGGCGTCAGCTGGTCGATCACCCTCGGCAGGTATTGGCTCAATCCGCTCAACAGTTCGTCGCGCGACAGGCCGCTCTGCGCGGTGAGCTGATCGAGCTGGTCGGCGCCGAGCGCATTGGCGAGATCGCCGGGGGAGATCGGCTTGTTCTCACCGGGCGAGACCCAGGAGTTCGCGGTGTCGCCGTGACCCTTCTCCTGGAATTGGCGCAGGAGATCGCCGAGTCCGCCGGACAGCACGCTGCCCGCGGCGCCGCCAGCCAGCAGACCGCCGAGCCCGCCGGCAATGATGTTGCCGAGACCACCACCAAGACCGCCGCCAAGTCCGCCACCTTGGTGACCGGTCGGCTGCGGCGGCGGAACCGGCGCGGGCGCCGCATTCGGCTGCTGCCCATTCTGCGAGAAGTGCTTGACGGCCTTCCACGCCAGCAAGGCGAGGATGGCCATGGTCATCGGCGACATGCCGCCGCTCTTCTGCGTCGTCGGGTGACTGGGCCCGTTCGGGCCGTTCTGCATGCCGTTGAGGATATCGAGTAGACCCATTGACCGCCTCCGTGCGCGCCCCGCACGTCAAGCTATGGCTTGGCCCGGAGCGTTACAAGGCGGGCGGAATCGCCGCATCTTCAACATGCTCCGCGCGCGCGGGTCGGCTCAGTTCCTGGCGTCCGCTCGCTTGGGCGCCTTGGCGGCCGGCGGCGCTGCCGCGGTCTCGCGCGGACCGGTGAACATGCGCTTCAGCTCGTCGAGCTTCTCGGACAGGACCGGGAAATTGCACGAAAACGAATCGCGCCGGCCGCCGTCCTTGGCACATTGCGCGGCCTTGATGCGGGCGCGGGCCTCCGCGGTCGAAGCGGGCGGCGGCACACCGCCCTGGGCCGTCGCGGCTGGCGGCTTGGCCGGTCGCGGCTGCGGCGGTGGCGCCGGCATCGCGGGCTTCGGCGGCTCGATCGCGGCGCGCGCCGTCATCTCGCGCAATGTCGGCTGCAGCTCCTGGGGCTGCGGCCGCGACATCATCGCGGAGCTCATGTTGGAGTGGCGCTGCCGCTCCAGATATTGCGTATACTGCTGGTCGATGAACTTCTGCTCGTCCGGCGTCGGATTGGGGCCGGCGATGTCGAAGCTGCGGTCCTGCATGAAGTCGTAATAGACATAGCCGCCGCCGGGCTTCCGTCTCCCGGCAAATTTCGCGTTGCATTGCGCGAGCGCAGCCGTCTTCTCCTCCTTGGAGGCGGACTTCTCGGCCGCGTCGGCGCATTCCTCGAAATCCGTCGGCGAGCGACTCCACCATTCGGCGTGCGCGCGTTGAGGTTGCGCGGCGGGAAGGCAGGTCAACGCTGCGAAAACCAATATTGGCAAGCGGGGTCGATACACGAACGGCAATCCTCAACGTCTCGCTGCCTCAGATGACCGGAGATTGTCGCCAATTTGCGGCGGGGTGTGACTCCAATGCTGCGTAAATTTGGACTTTCTTCTTTGTTTGCCGTGGTTCCGTGATCGACTTGCCACACTTGGTTCAGCCTTCACGGCCATGAGGTGAGTGAATCACGCCTGGCTGTGGCGCGCAAACGATACGCGGCATGGTTTTACCGTTTTTCTCCCGCCGTGGTTGACAAGGCAAATCTTGACGGTGGAAAGATTTCGGTTGACGGCAGGTTCCCCCGGCCCTAAAGCTTAATCTTGACATTGGAAAGATGGCGCGCGCCGGAGCGGCGCGGGGGAGGCTGGTATGAAGGTATTCCTCACGGTGAAATTGGCGTTGCTGCCGTTCGTGGTGTTCTGGGCTCTGCTCGCCTGGAACCAGCCCGCATGGGCGGTCTGGTCGGCGCTGGCGCTGGCGGTCGCCGGCAATGTCTGGCGCGCCTTCCGCGGCGAGCTGGCGCTGCTCGAACTCGGCGGCCTTGCCTTGTTCGTCATGCTGGCGATCGCGAACGACGTGGCGCCGAACTGGACGATGGCCAATGCGCTGTGGCTGTCCTTCGCCGCGCTCGGGCTGATCAGCTTCGCCTCGCTCGCGGTCGGCCGGCCCTGGACCGCGGACTATTCCCGTTCGGCCTATGCCGACAGCGCCGCGACACCGCAGTTTCATCTGATCAACATGCTGATGACCGGGCTCTGGGGTGTCCTGTTTCTCCTGCTCGGCCTGTGCCGCTGGGCCGGCGTCGCCTCCTGGATCACCACCGCGATCGTCGTCGGCGGTGCGCTGGTCTCGATCTTCGGGCCCCGCCTCGCCGTCCGCCAGGCGCTGCAGCGCATGCGGGCCGCGCGCGAGGACTATCATTGGCCGGCCCCGCGCTTCACCGGCCAGGCCGAGACCGATCAGGCCAAGACCGATTGCGACGTCGCGGTGATCGGCGCCGGCATCGGCGGCCTCACCGCGGCGGCGCTGCTCGCCGACTCCGGGCTGAAGGTGAAGGTGTTCGACCACCACGTGGTGCCCGGCGGCTTCTGCCACACCTATCTGCGCAAGGCGCATCACGACAACAAGCCGGTGCTGTACCGCTTCGATGCCGGCCCGCATGATTTCTCCGGCGTCTGGCCCGGCGGTCCCGTCGACAGCGTGCTGCGCCGTCTCGGCGTGGCCGATCGCATCCAGTGGAAGCGCGTCACCCATTCCTATCGCCTCGCCGGCCGCCGCATCGACGTCCCCGAGGACTGGCGCGCCTATGTCCGCCTGCTCTGCGAGATGTTTCCCGCCAGCGCCGACGGGTTGACCCGGCTGTTCGACACCATCCACGCGATCTTCGAGAGCATGTACGCGACCGGGCAGGGCCGCAGCGGCATTCCCGGCATGCCCGCGACCCTGGAGGAGCTGCTCGCCTTCCCGCGCAAGCATCCGCAGGCCTATCGCTGGATGAACCGCCCGTTCGACGAGCTGGTCGCCGCGCACGTCTCCGATCCCGAACTGATCAGCACGCTCAACGCGCTCTCCGGCTATCTCGGCGACGGCAGCGAGACGCTTTCGTGCGCGCAGATGGTCCCGATCTTCGGCTATTACTTCAAGGGCGGATTCTATCCCGTCGGCGGCTCCGGTCATCTCGCCGACGTGCTGACGGATGCGATCACCGCGCGCGGCGGCGAGGTGCAGTTGAAGTCGCAGGTGACGCGAATCCTGGTCGAGCAGGGGCGCGCCGCCGGCGTCGTGCTCGCCAACGGCCGCACCATCCGGGCGCAAGCGGTCGTCTCGAATGCCGACCTCAAGCGCACCTTCACCGAGCTTTTGAAGCCCGAGGATCTGCCCGCCGCGTTCCGGGAGCGCGCCGCCGCGATCGCGCCGGCCACCTCCTGCTTCTCGGTGCATCTCGGCCTCGACATCGTGCCCGACATCGCCCCGGCCACCCATCTCGACACGCCGATGGGCGTCGGGCTTGCGGTGATGTCGAAGCTCGATCCGTCGGCCGCGCCCGAAGGCCATTCGACGATGACCATCATCACCCTCGTTCCGCATGAGCAGGCCAAGGCCTGGTTTCCGGCAGAGGGCGGCGACGACTGGAAGGCGTGGCGCCGTTCGCCGGAGTACGAGGCGCGCAAGCAGGAGCTGGGCGACGCCATGGTCGCGGCCGCCGAAACCGTCATTCCCGATCTGTCCAAGCACATCGTCTATCGCACCGATGCGAGCCCGGTGACCTATGCGCGCTACGATCTCGCCAGCGCCGGCTCGATCTACGGCGTCGGGCGCGCCGGCCGGCTCAAGGGCGCCAAGGCACCGGTGTCCAACCTGGTCATCGCCGGCGGCGGCAATGCCGGAGCAGGTGTCGAGGCGGTGGTGATTTCAGGGGCCGAGGCGGCCGAAGCGCTGCTCCCGGGCCTGCTGGCCGGCGCCGCGCGGGCCGGCTCGCGGCAGCAGACCGAGCAGCCCGCGCGGGCGGCGGAGACGCGGCCCGTAACCGCGGCCAATCAGGGCGTGTAGAGATAGCGCAGCAGGGTGCGACCGACAGCCTCGAGGCTCTGCGCCGAGCACTGCTCGATCGTGTCCTGCGTCGTGTTGAAATAGGGCTCGTAGTCGAAGTCGATGACCAGGAAGCTCGGGATGCCCGCCTGCATCAGCGCGGTGTGGTCGTCACTGATCGGATAGGCGGTCGGCTCCGGCGAGAACGCCTGCGGCGCGATCCGGCTGCCGATGCTCCAGAACTTCTTGACCTCCGGCAGCGCCGAGGCGAGCGACGACGGCTCAGGCTGCAGCCTGAGGTCCTTGTCGCAGACCATGTCGAAATCGACCGCCTTCTCCGGCTTTATGGTCGGGTAATAGGTCTTCAGATTGGCCGCGAAATGGGGCGAGCCCAGGGGGCGCCAGGTCGGATCGCCGGCGCCGAGCGATTTCGGCCCCTCTTCGCCGTCGAAGAAGATGAAGTCGATGCCGATGTCCGGCTTGCCCGACAGCGACAGCACGCGCGCGGTCTCCAGCAGCAGCGCCACGGCGGACGCCGAGTTGTTGGCGCCCGGCATCGGGGCATCAGGCGTTTTCGGATCGCGATAGGCCTTGATGATGCTGTCGTAATGCGTGGCCACGATGATGCGGCGCGGGTTCTGCACCTGGAAGCGGGCGATGATGTTGGTGAGCGGGATCGCCTTGCCGTCGTCGCCCTTGGCCGTGAAGCTCTGCGTCAGCACCGCCTCGGCGGCGCTCTTGGCCATCGCCGCCTTGATGTAGTCGATGGTCTTCTGGTGCCCGGGCTCGCCCATCGAGCGCGGCGTGAACTTCAAGAGGTCGGCGATGTGTCCGAGCGCGCGCTGGCCGTCCCACAGCTCGATCTGGGCGTCCGCCGCCTGCGCGGGCAGCGACATCAGCAGCAGCGCGGCCGTTGCCGCGGTCGCGGCGAGGCGGGGCCAGAACTCGGTCATTCGCAAAGCTCTTCGATGATGAATATCAGGACGTCTTCTTGCCGAACGGAATGAACAGGATGCCGGCGCAACCGGCGAGCGCCACGGCGAAATAATAGGTGATCGCGCGCGAGCCGATCGACGGGATCAGCGTGAACGTCGTGACCAGCGTGCCGACGACGTTGCCGATGGTCGAGACGCCATAGACGAGCCCCGCGACGCGGCCGGCCTCGCCCGCCGAGCGCGTCAGCAGGCTGACCGCGATCGGCGAGAACGTGCCGAGCAGGGTCAGCGGCACCAGCAGCAGCGCGGTCGCGGCCATCAGCGTCGCCATCGGGCCGTCGCCGACCGTGTCGAGAATATCGGCCATGACGATGTCCGCCGTCGCCGGCACCAGCGCCATGTAGGCCGCGGCGATCAGGATCATGGTGGCGATGGTGCGCGTGGTGGGCCTGCGGTCGACGATGGCGCTGCCGGCGAAATAGCCGATCGCCAGCGCGCACAGCACGGTCGAGATCAGGCTCGCCCAGGCGCCGATGCCGCTGCCGAAATACGGGTTGAGATAGCGGCTGCCCAGCATCTCGAAGCCCATCAGCACGCAGCCGACCAGGAACGAGCAGATATAGATCGCCAGCATGCCGGCGCGGGACACCGGCTCGCTCATGGCAGCTTCTTGTTATGGCGCTCGATGCTCTTCAGCGCTTCCACCGGAGCGAAGTCGTCGGTCAGGATCTTGGCCTTGGCGTCGATCACCTGGCCGCCGTCGATGTCGATGCGCTTGCGCTGCGCCAGCATGTCGGCGAGCTTGTAGCGGAAGCCGAATTCCTTGTCGCGCTCCTGCGCGATGGCGGCGAGATCCTCGGCCTTCCGCTCATCGCCGGGATAGGCGACCATCACGATGTTGCCGCCGGCCTCGTAGAAGTCGACCTGCGGGAACACGCTGTGGATGGTCTTGACCGCGGCGTCGAACAGCATGGTCGACGGCTCGACGTTCTGCGCCACCACGCCGCCCTCGGCGAGGTGATCCTTGACGAGCTGGTAGAATTCCTTGGTCAGGAGATGGAACGGCACGAAGGGCCCGCGATAGGCATCGATCAGGATGATGTCGTAGCGGTCCTTGGATTCCTGCACGAACAGCCGTCCGTCGCGGTTGGCGACGTGGAAGTTCGGCTCCTCCTTGATGCCGAAATATTTCTTGGCGAAGTCCAGCACCGTCGGGTCGAGCTCGACCGAGGTGACCTGCACCTTGGGCAGGAAGCGGTGCAGGTACCAGGCGGTGCGGCCGCCGCCGAAGCCGATCTCCAGGATCGAGCTGACATTCTTGGCGTACATCACGCTCGCGGTCATGAAGCGGGTATAGTCGACCGGCAGGTCGAGCTCGTCCTTGGTGTTGTAGACGCTCTCGGTATAGATGCGCCGGTTATGGCCGAACGTCATGCTGCGGTAAGGCCCCTGCTCATAAACGTAGATGTTGTTGTAGAGCGACTCCTTGGATTCCAGGAGATGACGGGCGTCCTCCGCGCCGGCGGCGGCGACGGAGAGGAGAGCTGCAAACGCACCTGCAATGACCGACCGGATAAGCATCGAACTGTCTGTTTCCCTCGGCTGAACAATGGGCGGGCGCGCCGCGCGCAAGCCCCGTGACCTCTGACGGCTGTCACGCGCTGCGCTCAGGCACGACCAATACGGCGATCCCGAGGCCGGTTCCGTATCGGCGCCGTTCTCTTAGACCATCGGCTGCCTGCCGGATAGTCAAACCGCCCCCGCCAACGGGGCTGTGATCGCCCGGCCATGGCAGTAAGGCACAGGCGGTCTTCTGTTCCCGCCTCGAGGTGCCTATGGTTGAACCGGGGCACCGCCGTCCGGTGTCGCGTCCGGTTGGTGGGGATTCATGACTGCGTTGAAGTCGGCGCTGATCGCCTGTCTTGCACTGCTCGGCGGCCTGGCCTGGGCCCAGGATGAGACCGCGCCGAACCGCCGTCCCGTGGCTGTCGTGGCCGATGCGCGGCTTGCCGTCGGCGATCGCGGCATTCTGCCGCTTTATGTCTCCCGGCCCTGGACGAAGCCGCAGCCCGACATCACCCGCGCGGTGCTGGTCCTGCATGGCCGGCTGCGCAACGCCGACGTCTATTACGACACCGCGATCAAGTCCCGCGACGCCGCGGGCCCCGCCGGGGCCACCACCCTGCTGGTCGTGCCGCAGTTTCTCGCCGACCTCGATGTCGAGGCGCATGGCCTGCCGCCGGAGACCCTGCGCTGGACCCTGGAAGGCTGGCAGGGCGGCGATGCGGCGACCGCTCCGCACCCCGTCAGCTCGTTCGAGGCTCTGGATGCGATCCTCGCGCATCTTGCCGACCGCTCTTTGTTCCCGGCGCTGACCGAGGTCGTCGTCGCCGGCCATTCCGGCGGTGGCCAGGTGGTGCAGCGCTACGCGATCGCCGGGCAGGGCGAGGCGGCGCTGACGCGGCGCCAGGTCGCGGTGCGCTATGTCGTCGCCAATCCCTCGTCCTACGCCTATTTCTCCGCCGACCGGCCCGAGCCCGAGATCGCCGCGGCCTGTCCGGGCTATGACCGCTGGAAATACGGCATGGCCGACCGGCCGGCCTATCTCGCCACCCCGACGCCTTCCGAGCTGGAACGGACCTATGTGGCGCGACGCGTGATCTACCTGCTCGGCACCCGCGACACCGATCCGAATCATCCGGCGCTCGACAAGAGCTGCATGGCGCGGGCGCAGGGGCCGACGCGCTATGTGCGCGGGCATTCCTACGCCGCGGTCATGGCCGCGCGCGACGGCGGCACGCCGAATCACCGGCTGTGGGACGTCGCCGGCGTCGGTCACAACGGCGACAAGATGTTCACCTCGTCCTGCGGGCTCAAGGCGCTGTTCGACGTCCCCGGCTGCGGCGAGGCCCCGTGATGAGGCTTCCGGTCGCAGACCGGGTCTGCTATGCAGGCGGTCGAAGCAGGTGCACGTCGGTGCAGGCTCCGGTCCCGTAGCTCAGCTGGATAGAGCGGCGGTTTCCTAAACCGTAGGTCGCATGTTCGAGTCATGCCGGGATCGCCATTCTTTCAGCGCCACGCCTCCAGCCGCCGGACATCATCGCAGCTTTCCTGAAGTGCGCAGCATCGCCGCGAAATGACGCTTGTCCGGGAATCGGGTGGAGCGCATCGCCGTCATCAGGGAACCATCCAGGAGCCGACAGCGGCCGTCGCCGCTGCATCACCTGGAGAGCGTCATGCACACCACCATCGAGCCGGGCATCCTGTATTTCGGGACGCCCGTGGTCCTCATCAGCACCGTCAACGAGGACGGCAGCGCCAATCTCGCGCCGATGTCATCGGCGTTCTGGCTCGGCTGGCGCTGCATGCTCGGCCTCGCGGCGGGATCGAAGACGCCGCAGAACATGCTGCGGACCGGCGAATGCGTGCTGAACCTGCCCTCGGTCGACCTCGTCGCCGCCGTCGACCGGCTGGCGCTGACCACGGGGTCCGATCCGGTCCCGCCGATGAAGCTGCGCAAGGGCTATCGTCACGAGCCTGACAAGTTCGCTGCGGCCGGTCTCACGCCTGCGCCGTCCGAGACCGTCGCCGCGCCGCGCGTCGCCGAATGTCCGGTGCAGCTCGAAGCCTGCGTCGAGGCGGTGCACGGCATCGCCGATGACGATGCCGTCCTGAAGGGCCACATCCAATGCTTCGAGGTGCGCGTGCAGCGGGTCCATGTCGCCCCCGCCATCCTGATGGACGGCACGCGCGACCGCGTCGATCCCGATAAATGGCGGCCGCTGATCATGAGCTTTCAGCAATTCTATGGGCTCGGTCCGCGCGTTCACGAGTCCCGCCTGGGCACCATTCCCGAAGCAGCCTATCGCACGCCCGACATCATCCGTGCACGGGACGCGTCGCGTCCGCTGGCCGTTCCGGCCTGAGGTGCGTTGCGGCCGGCGACGCGCCTATCGCGTCGCCAATCGCGCCGGACCTGTCCCGCCTGACGGCGCGGACGAGAACGACAGCCTGGCCAGGCTGTAGAGCATCGGCAATTGAAACACGAAGCTCATCGCGGCCGCGCCGACCAGCACGTCGTAGCGCTGCGTTTCGATCAGCCGCTTCGCTGTCGGCACGGCATGGACCAGGCCGTCGGCGAGGTAGATCACGGCAAAGACCCGCCAGATGATCGCCGTGAGCAGGTGCAGCCTGAAGGCATGGTCGAACAGCGCGATCAATCCGCCGAGCGCGAGCGTCGCGCTCACCGTGTGCGCCGTCGTATCGTAGAAGCCGGGATCCAGGGCAGCCTGCACGAACCAGAGGCCGTAGACCACCGCGATCACCTTCAGCACCATCGGATCGTCCCCCAAGCTCGGCACCGCGCGCGCCGCCTGACGCCAGCAGGCTACGACGCGTGCGGCCAAGGAGGCGTTAACCGGCCAGCGCAGATTGTCCCGAACCGTCAGGTCCGCAATGCAGGACGTCGTTCCGCTGGCTACAGCCGCGCCCTGTCGGACGCGGCTGTTTTGACGGCCGGCGGATCACATCACCATTGATATCTGACCCGACCGGTGCCGGCCCAGGACGATGCGGACGGCGCGAACTGGCCGTCGATCTGACCCGACAGCGTGAGATGCGAAGTCAGCGCGACCTCGGCGACACCCGACAGCAGCGCCGAGTCCGCCGCGATCCGCGCGCCCGTGGTGACGAAGCTCGCACCAGGCAGGGTCTGGAACGTCGCGCTCACATTGGAGTCACGATTGTAGTCGTGAGCCCAGGCGGCGCGGCCGCGCAGCAGGAACGTCTCGGAGATGCGGCGATCGGCCCAGAGGCCGAGCTCGGTGCGCGGCAGGGTGGTGTCGCGCGCAGCGAAGGTGAGGGCCGAGCCGCCCGCGCCGAGCGAGCTGGTCTCGCTGTAGGACGGGCTCCACACCTGCTGCAGCTGCAGCGCGGCGTAGGGCGTGAGGCCGCCGAAGCCGAGATCGAAGCGGTAGCCGGCCTCGGCGCGGCCCGCGAGCGTCGGCGCCGTGTAGCTCGCGCGCAGCGTCTCGATGGCGCCGGCGGTGAGGTTGCGCGTCGTCGACATCCAATGCGCGCCGGCGGCGAGGCTGCCGGAGACATAGGCCGCGCCGAAGCGCTTTGTCGCATAGGCCGCCGCCTGGATGAAGTCCGAATTGCCATAGCCGCCGCCCTGCGCGACGCTGAAGCTGGTTTGGCCGCCCGACAGCGCGAAGCCCAGCGTCACGTCCGGCGCCAGCCGATAATCGGCGCCGGCCGCGAGGCCGTAGATCCGCGACGACAGGTCCTGGCTGCCGGCCGCGGCATCGCCGCCGATGCGGCCGCCGCCGCCGAACGCCGAGCCCCACACCGCCCAGCTCGGCTCCATCGGCATCGCCTTGGCGAAGATCCTGCCGGCCTGGGCGGCCGGGCCGCTCGCCTCGGCAAAGGCCATCATCGGCGAGCCGCCGGGGTTCGAACCGGAGCGGCCGCTGCCGCCGAAGTCGAGCACGGTGGAGAGGAAGCCGGTCATGCTCTGGCCGACGCTCTGCGTCACCGCCGGTGCGCTCTGGCTGGCGAGCTGGTTGAACGTCGCGCCGACGCCGGCCGCGCTCTGGAAGTAGATCGACTGCAGCGACGTCGGCAAGGTGCCGCCCTTGGTCACCGCATTGGCGAGCGCGTTGTAGATCTGCTGGCCGTTGCCGCTGACGCCAGTGGCTGGCAGCGACGGCAGCGCGGCCTGCTTCAGCGTGAGATAGGCGTTCTGGCCGTCATAGCTCAAGGTCGGCGTGATGTTGGTGGTGCCCGTGGTCGTGGTGTTGAACGACGAGAACTGGCCGCTCACGCCGCCGCCGGCGGACACGATCGCCACCTTGCTGCCCGCCGCATAGACGCCGCTCGCGAACGTCGCTGTGACCTGGCCGTTCAGCGTCGCCGTGCCGGACACGCTGGTCGTGCTGAAGCTGCCGGGCGTGAACTGCAGCGCGTAAGCTGCGCCGCTGGTGAAGGCGAGGCTGCCGAGCACGGTGAGCTTGCCGGCCTGGCCGGTGAGGCCCGTCACCGCCTGATAGCCCGGCGCCAGCGTGCCGGCGACGTTCACGTTGCCGACGGTGCCGAGGCCGGAGAGGGTCGCGCCGGCATTGACGCTGATCGGGCTCGTCACCGCAGCGCCCGCCGCGATGACGAGGGCGCCGCCATTCACGGTGGTGCCGCCGCCATAGCTGTTGTTGCCGGCGAGCACGAGCGTGCCGCTGCCGCTCTTGGTCAGCGATCCCGCGCCGGAGATGTCGTTGCTCCAGATGTCGAACGCATTGTAGCCGCCCTGCGCGGCATCCATCGTCACCGCGACCGCGCTGTTGAACGCGCCGTAGCCGTAAGCCGACTGGTAGAGATTGATGCGGCCCCAGCCGTCCCAGGTGTTGCCGTCGAGCAGCGCGTAGCCGGAGGGCAGCGCCGTGGTCTTCAGGATCTCGGTGCGCTGCGCGTCGCTGAGATAGGGAAAGCGGGTCAGCAGCAGCACCTGCGCCTGCACCGGCACGTTCTCCGGCAGGGTGGTGCTGGCGCCGGCGAGCTGCAGGCCATAGGTCATGCGGTAGGTGTAGCTCGACGGATCGGTCGAGCTGAGATTGACGTCCCTGGAGGCCGCCGCGATCGTCGCCGCGCCGCCCTGCGCCTGCTGGATGCAGGCCTGCACGCTCACCGTGCCGCAGGATGACGAGAGATACGACTGCGTCTGGGTGTAGGCCTGGTAGACGGCGTAGGCATTGGTGTTGGCCGGGTTGGTCCAGTCGACCCGGTCGCCGTTGGAATCATAGAGCGCATTGTAGATGTTGGTGGCCGCGATCGCGGTCGCGAACGTGCGGCCGCCGATGACGTCGAGCGGCGAATGCATGCCGGCCAGGATGCGGTTGTTGCCGAGGTCGGCAGCGCGCGCCAGCAGGCTCTGATATTGCTGCGGCACCAGGAAGGCGAGGCCGAGCGCCTGCGTATAGCCCGAATTGGTGTGGCCGGAGATGAAGCCGCCATCGGCATAAGGGTTGGTGCTGTTGATGATCTGCAAGAGCGGTGTCGGCACGCTGACGTCGGTCGACAGCCGGTAGGGCCGCGACGCCGCGCCGATGCCGGGCACGTAGTCGCCGACCACGAACTGCGTCGGCTGCAGCACGCCGTTCACGATGCTGCCGACATTCGGCACGGTGAGATAGCTCAGGCTGGTGCCGTTCGCGGTGTTCTGCGCGTCGATCATCGCCTGGGTCACGGTGAAGCCGCGCACCCAGTTGGTGGCGTTGCCGTAGACCGCGGGGATCGTGAGGTTGCCGTAATAGGTGGGGACGACGATGTTGGCGGTGTCGGCCGTGGTCAGTCCGGTCCTGGTCGTGGCGTTGTAGTTGCCGAAGGCGGCGGCCAGCGGGCTCACCGTGGTCTGGTTCACCGAGGCGCCGAACGCGCCGGGGTTGGTCACCGGCGCGGTCGAGCCCATGTAGCGCTCGAAGGTGCGCTTGGACGGCTCGGTCGAGGAATTGGCGCGCACGGTGTTGTTGACGAAGTTGACGGCGGCGGCGAGCGGTGTCGCGCTGCCATTGCCCAAGGTCGTCGCGCCCCAGCTCGCGCTGTTCAGATAGTTGATGTTGGATTGGAAGTTCTGCAGCGTGTACGGCGCGTAGGTCGTCGGCGTCAGGCTGTTCGGCGTAGTGCCGCTGGCGGAGGCGCCGGTGCCGGTCATGAAGGAGCTGGTGAGCACGCCGAGCCCGTTCAGGACGCTGTATTGCTGACTGGTGCGGTCGTCGTGGATCGCCTCCAGCGTCTGCGCCGCGGTGCGCGCCCGCGTCATGCGGACCACGGTGGCGAGGTTCTGCTCCATGACGCCCGTGCCGTTGGTCAGCGCCGGATCGTTCAGCATCAGGTTGATGTAGGAATCGACCACGTTGACCATGGTCGAGCCAACCGTTGCCGTGCTCGAATTGGTGAAGTTCACCGGCGGCGTGGTCGGGATGTCGCCGGCCTTGGCGGCGATGGGCAGCAGCGCCGAGCCCAGCGCGGCATATTTCCAGAACTTCAGGTAGGCAGACGACGACATTCCGACGGTTCCCAGACAAAGACATTCGATGCCGGAACCGATGCGGACTCCGGCGGGACGCGTCGCCGTCGCACATGCGACGTTTTGTCCCGCCGCCGTCACTATTGGGCGTTTGTTTCAGATTCTTAACGGTTTGTTAGCGATTGCCTTTGGTCGGTGTCTGTCATCGCCGGGACACACAGCCTTGACGTGATCGCGAATCACCCTGCCCAGCACAGCGGGAATTTTGCCGACGATTTGGTGTGGCGCGATCGGCGCGCGTGCTGTCGGTTGTAGTCACGTCGGACACTGCCGGGCGTCAATGTGGGTTGCCCAAGGGCAGCCCAACATCGCAGCCTCAGGACATCGTGAGCGACTGATCCGCCTCGCTTGGACGTTGCTGGCTCTCCGCGAGCAGCTCCCGCACCCGCGGCACCACCACCCGGCCGTACAGCTCGATGCTGCGCATCAGCTTGGCGTGGGGCAGGGGACCCGCGGAGTACTTCAGCTGGAAGCGCGACAGGCCGAGCGCCTTGATCGTGGCGGCGATCTTCTGCGCCACCGTCTCCGGCGAGCCGACATAGAGTGAGCCGTGATCGGCCTCCTGGACGAATTCGTCGCGGCCCATCGGCGGCCAGCCGCGCTCGCGGCCGATGCGGTCGCGCATGGTCTTGTAGTCCGGCCACAGCTCCTCGCGCGCCTGTTCGTCGGTGTCGGCGACATAGCCGGGGGAGTGCACGCCGATCGGGTTCGTCGCGCGGCCGAACTGCTTGATCGCGCGATGATAGAGATCGACATAGGGCGCGAACCGCGTGGGGTCGCCGCCGATGATCGCGAGCATCAGCGGCAGCTCGTAATGCGCCGCGCGCACCACGGACTCGGGACTGCCGCCGACGCCGATCCACGCCTTCAGCCGGCCGTGCTCGACCGGCGGATAGACGAGTTGATCCTTCAGCGGCGGTCGCAGATTGCCCTGCCAGGTCAGCGGCTGCTGCGGCAGCAGGCTGACGAACAGATCGAGCTTCTCCTCGAACAGCGTCTCGTAGTCCTTGAGGTCGAAGCCGAACAGCGGGAAGGATTCCGTGAACGAGCCGCGGCCGAGGATCACCTCGGCGCGGCCGTTCGAGACAGCATCGAGCGTGGCGAAGCGCTGGAACACGCGGATCGGATCGTCCGAGCTCAGCACCGTCACCGCCGACCCCAGCTTGATATGGTTGGTTCGCGCCGCGATCGCCGCGAGCGCGACCTCGGGCGCCGAGATCGCGAAGTCGCCGCGATGGTGCTCGCCGAGCCCGATGAAGTCGATCCCGAGCTGGTCGGCGAGCACGGCCTCCTCGACCACGTCGCGGATCACCTGGGCATGCGGCGCGATCGCGCCATCGGCGCCGCGGGTGACGTCGCCGAAAGTATCCAGGCCGAATTCGATTGCTGCAGTCATGTCTCGTTCCAATCCGTCGCGCCGTCATACGGCGTCCCGCTGTTAGCTGGAAGGGGCTGAACCGGATTGCAAGCGGCCAGGGCGAAACACAGGGTTTCACTCCGCAGAGGCCCTGTCTGCGATCGCGGGTCCGCCGCCTCACCCCGTCATCCCCCGTCATTCCGGGGCAATCGTCATGCGCGACTGCGCATGACGATTGAACCCGGAATCTCGATGTGGCGAAAAGAGATCCAGACAATCTCGGGATTCCGGGTTCAAGGCCTTTCGGCCTTGCCCCGGAATGACGGTTGCCTGGCGAAGACGAGGGCCGCGACCCGATTCGGGTCACGCCCAAAATTTCCTCTTTCGTTTTTCCGAAAACTATGCTCTACTGCGCGCATCCCGCCTCATCGATGAGGGGCGTACGCGCGGTCGTCACGAGACGCGAGGCGGGGATGCGGTGGCCGTGGCGGGTCGCAGCGTGACGCAAGTCGCGCCGACGAACGATCCGCTGCGGACGGTCAAGCCGTGTGGTCCTGGCCTCCCGATGCTGAGGCCAAGCCGGTGGTGTGATCCATCGGCGACGGGGGCAAGACAGCCGGTCCCCGGGGAGAGCTCGGAGCAGCCGTAAGCCCATCGCGCAGGGAATGCCGGATTGTCGGCTGAACCTGTGGTACCTGCCGCCTGCATTTTTCTCCGCAGGCGGGCCATGGGTTGCGGCCAGCACCCGGCATTCCCTGCGCCCTCATCTGTCGAGGGTGTTCCATTCGGCAAAACTCGGGCGCAACGCGCCGCGGGACCGCCCGCGCATGGGCGGTGCAACGCCGGCTGTCGCGCCCTCGATGCGCGCATGCCATGCCAAAAAATGGGCGTGTCGGCCCGCCGCGCATCACCTAGGCTCGGTGCATGGATGACATGGGACCACGCGCATGATGGCACAGAGGGACTATCAAATCTTCGAGGCGGGCGACGTCCTGCTGCAAACGGGCGTGACGTTCCCGTCGCTGCGCCTCGCCTACAAGACCTATGGCACGCTGAATGCGGCCAAGGACAACGTCATCCTGTATCCGACCTCGTTCGGCGCCCAGCACACCGACATCGAATGGCTGATCGGACCCGGCGGCATTCTCGACTCCGACAGATACTTCATCATCATCCCGAACCTGTTCGGCAACGGCCTGTCGTCGTCGCCGTCGAACACGCCGGTCGGCGACACGCCGTTCCCGGCGATCAGCTATCACGACGCCATCGCGGTCCAGAAGCGGCTCCTGGCGGAGCAGTTCGGCATCGAGAAGCTCGCGCTGGTCTATGGCTGGTCGATGGGCGGCATGCAGGCCTATCACTGGGCTGCGCTTCACCCGGACATGGTGGAGCGCGCGGCGGTCGTCTGTGGCAGCGCGCGCTGCTCGCCCTACAATCATCTATTCCTCGACGCCGTGAAGGCCGCGCTGATAGCCGACCCTGCGTTCCGGAACGGCCGCTTCGTCGAAAAGCCGGTGGCCGGCCTGCGCGCCATGGGCCGTATCTATGCCGGATGGGCGATGTCCTACGAGTTCTACCGCGACGAGGTCTGGCGCGAGCAGGGTTTTGGCTCGCAGGAGGACTATCTCGCCGCGACCTGGGACACCGCCTTCGCCCATCGCGACGCCAACAATCTGCTGACGCAGATCGCGATCTGGCAGGGCGGCGACATCAGCAATTGCGCGGCGTTCTCAGGCGATCTCGACCGGGCGCTGGCCGCGATCACCGCGCGCATGCTGCTGATGCCCGGCCAGACCGACCGCTATTTCGACTGGCGCGACAATGAGCGTGAGCTGCCGAAGCTTATCAACGCGCGGTCCGCCGCGCTGCGGCCGATCCCCTCGGTCCACGGCCACCGCGCCGGCAATCCCGTTCGCATTCCGGCCGATCGCGACTTCATCAAAGCCCAACTGTCGTCCCTTCTCCAAAGCTGAGTTCAATATGACCGACGTGCCTATCGACGAATTCGCGCCCCGCCCGAAGCTGCTGACTCCGCCAGTGTTGCAGCAGCTCTGCACGCGCTCCAACCTCAAGGGCGCCCTGCGCACGCTCAGTCACTACGGCGCGATCGTCGCCATCGGTGCGCTGATCGGAGCCATTGCCTCGACGCAGGGCGTGTTGTGGGCGCTGCCCTTGCTGCCTCTGCAGGGCGTGCTGATCGCCTTCCTGTTCATGGCGGTGCACGAGACGGCGCACAAGACCGCGTTCGACAGCCGCCGGCTGAACGTCGCTGTCGGCAATCTCTCCGGCTTCCTGATCGGGCTGCCGTACGAGTATTATTGCCTGTTCCACTGGGAGCATCACCGCCACACCCAGGATCCCCAGCGCGATCCCGAACTGATCGTCGGCCCCAAGCCGCGCTCCGAGACGCAACTCGCGATCGCCTATTCGGGTCTGGTCCAGGTCGCCGGCCGTCTCCGGCTGGTGCTGAAGCACGCCGTGACCGGCGAAGTGACCGTGCCCTGGGTGCCCGCCGGCCGCCGCGCGATCATCGTGCGCGAGGCGCGTTTCTACGTCGCCGGCTACGCGCTGCTGCTGCTCGGCTCGCTGGCGCTGCACAGCGCGTTGTTGTTGTGGGTCTGGGTCGTGCCGCTGCTGCTCGGCCAACTGATCCTGCGCCCCTATCTCTACGCCGAGCACACCGGCTGCGATCACACGAGAAGCGCCTTCCACAACACCCGCACCACCTTCACCACGCAATTCGTGCACTGGATCGCCTGGAACATGCCCTACCACGTCGAGCACCACGCCTATCCGGCCGTGCCGTTCCACGCGCTGCCGAAGCTGCATGCGATCGTGGATGGGGAGATCAAGTATCGCGGGGAGGGGTATGTCGCGGTGACGCGGCAGACCTGGGCGTGGTTTCGGACGCAGTGGGAGGGGACGAAGTCTCAGACCTAACGAAGTCTCGCACATGATGAGTTGGGATCCGAGCCGTTGCCACGCGATCAGTGCGCCCCCTCTCCCGCTTGCGGGGGAGGGTCGGGGTGGGGGCGCCACAGCGGCAGTCTTTCCGGAGCGGCCCCCACCCGCATCGCATCTGACGATGCGATGCGACCTCCCCCGCAAGCGGGGGAGGCGCAGACCGACCGCGTCGCCTGCGATGTCGGCAAGCCCTCGCCGAGCAGACGGTGCACCCTCTCCCCCAAGGCGAAGCAATAGCTTCGCCAGGGTGGGAGAGGGTGGCTTTCATGCGAAGCATGAAAGTCGGGTGAGGGGTCGCCACGAACTCAGTCCTGAATTTGGGGAAAGAACCCCTCACCCGAGTGAGTATGACGCTTATAGCGGCGATGCCCTTTCCCACCCTGGCGAAGCTATTGCTTCGCCTTGGGGGAGAGGGCGCAGTCATTGGCGCCGTAGGAGCACTGCTGCTGCAGATTTAGTTCACCGCCACCGCTCGCGCATCCTTGCGCCCAGGTCGATCCGCGGCCCCGCGCTCGCAACCGCCGACCCCGCCTGCACCTTCGGCCAGCTGACACGCTCGAACAGCGACACCAGCGCCTCTGGAATAAATCGCGTGCGCGAGGCGTAGACATGACGATCGCCGCGCACGGGCTGGCCATGGACGAAGAAACGCTGCGGCACCAGCAGATGCAGATCGTCCTTGGCGCGGGTCATCGCGACATAGAGCAGCCGACGCTCTTCCTCCAGCTCGGCGCTGGAGCCGGCGCCGAGATCGGACGGCATGCAGCCGTCGACGACGTTGAGGACGTGCACCGCATTCCACTCCATGCCCTTGGCGGAATGGATGGTCGAGAGGATCAGATAGTCCTCGTCGAGCAGCGGCACGCCGGCCTGGTCGGAGGTGGCGTCGGGCGGATCGAGCGTCAGCTCGGTGAGGAAGCGCTCGCGCGACGGATAGCCGCTGGCGATCTGCTCGAGCTGCAGCAGATCGGCGCTGCGCACCTCGGCATCCTCGTGCACGCGCTCAAGATGCGGCTGATACCACTGCCTGACGCGCTCGATGTCGGCGGGCCAATCCGAAGCCCGCAACTGTTCGAGCATGCGCACGAACGCGGTCCAATCCTCGCCAGCGCGCGCCGGCGCCGGTTGGGCGCACAACGCACCAATCGGATCGGCACTCTCACCGGCGGCATCGAGCAGCCGCTGCGCCGACGCCGGGCCGATGCCCGGGATCAGATGCAGCACGCGGAAGCCTGCGATCCGGTCGCGCGGGTTTTCGACGAAGCGCAGGCAGGCGAGCATGTCCTTGACATGCGCGGCATCGAGGAACTTCAGCCCGCCGAACTTCACGAACGGAATGTTTCGGCGCGTCAGCTCGAACTCCAGCGGCCCGCTATGCGAGGAGGTCCGGAACAGCACCGCCTGCTGCTTCAGCACGATGCCTTCCTCGCGCTTGGCCAGCACCTGTTCGACGATGTAGCGCGCCTGGTCGGTCTCGTCGCGGACCGTCACCAGCTGCGGCTTGCGCGAGGCCGTGCGGTCGGTCCACAAATTCTTGGTGAAGCGCTCGCGCGCCAGCCCGATCACCGCATTGGCGGCGGACAGGATCGGCTGCGTCGAGCGGTAGTTGCGGTCGAGCGTGACGATATCGGCGCGCGGGCTGAACTGATCGGGGAATTCCAGGATGTTGCGCACCGTCGCTGCGCGGAACGCGTAGATCGACTGCGCATCGTCGCCGACCACCGTGAGACCCGCACCGGTTGGCTTGAGGCCGAGCAGGATCTGCGACTGCAGCCGGTTCGTGTCCTGGTACTCGTCGACCAGCACGTGATCGAAACGCTCGCCGATCTCGCGGGCGATGCTCTCGTCCGCCATCATCTGCGCCCAGTAGAGCAACAGGTCGTCGTAGTCGAGCACGGCGTTGGCCTGCTTGACCTCGACATAGGCCGCGAACAGGCCCTTCAGCTCGCCGGCCCATTCCGCGCACCAGGGAAAGTGCCGCACCAGCGCCTCGTCGAGCGGCATGTCGGCGTTGACGCAGCGCGAATAGATCGCGAGGCAGGTTCCCTTGGTCGGAAAGCGCTTCTGTGTGTTGGACAGGCCGCGTTCGTGCCGCACCAGATTCATCAGGTCGGCGGAATCCTCGCGATCATGGATCGTGAACACGGGATCGAGGCCGATGCGTTCGGCATAGTCGCGCAGCATTCGCGCGCCCAGGCCGTGAAACGTGCCGGCCCAGGTCAGTCCCGAGGTGATCGCCTCCGCCTGGCTGCCCAGCACCTTTCGCGCGATGCGCTCGACACGCCGGCTCATTTCGCTCGCGGCGCGGCGCGAGAATGTCATCAGCAGGATGCGGCGCGGATCGACGCCGTTGACGAGCAGATGCGCGACGCGATGCGCCAGCGTGTTGGTCTTGCCCGAGCCGGCCCCCGCGATGATCAGCAGCGGCGGCCCAGGTGCGGCCAAAGCGCCGCCATGCTCGACCGCGCGGCGCTGCTCCGGATTAAGATCGTCGAGATATGTCGCGGCCGCTGCCTGCACGAATCGCCCCTCAGCTCGCGAGAATCCGCGATTTGCGCCATGCGCGCAACGACATGGCCCGCTTGCTGCAGCGTTTTACATGATTCGCAATCGGTCTTTTTTGCCACGGTTGCCCACAGAGCGTCAGCCAGCCGCTTGCGCTGGGGCGTGCGGACTCCTATCCAATCAGCCCCGTCACGAATCTCGGAAGAACACCGTGTCGAATTTTGCCTCCATCATCGCTGCTGAGCTCTCTGTCAGGGACGCCCAGGTCCAGGCCGCGATCGACCTGCTCGACGGCGGCGCGACCGTTCCGTTCATCGCGCGCTACCGCAAGGAAGCGACGGGCATGCTCGATGACACGCAGCTGCGTACGCTGGAAGAACGACTGCGCTATCTGCGCGAGATGGATGCACGGCGCACCGCGATCATCGAGAGCATCAAGTCGCAGGGCAAGATGACGCCGGAGATCGAGCTGGCGCTGGCGACCGCCGACACCAAGGCGCGTCTGGAAGATATCTATCTGCCGTTCAAGGAGAAGCGCCGCACCAAGGCGCAGATCGCCAAGGAGGCCGGGCTCGAGCCGCTCGCCGACATGCTGATCGGCGACCCCATGAAGAATCCGGAAGACGAGGCCAAGGCCTTCATCAAGAAGGAAGGCGACAATCCGGTCAAGGACGTCAAGGCCGCGCTCGACGGTGCGCGCGCGATCCTGGTCGAGCGCTTCGCGGAGCATGCCGACCTCGTCGGCTCGCTGCGCGAGGAGATGTGGACCCGCGGCGCCGTCAAGTCGACGGTGCGTCACGGCAAGAAGACCGAAGGCGCCAAGTTCGCCGACTACTTCGATTTCTCCGAGCCGTTCACCAAGCTGCCCTCGCACCGCATCCTGGCGATGCTGCGCGGCGAGAAGGAAGAGGTGCTGCAGCTCGATTTCGGCGATGGCGAGCCGGAAGACTCGAAGGACCCGTCGCTGTATGAGAACCGCATCGCGGTGACCTTCGGCATCTCCCGCCAGGGCCGTCCCGCGGATCAATTCCTGTCGGACTCCGTGCGCTGGGCCTGGCGCACCCGCATCAAGACCTCGCTCGCGCTCGATGTCCGCATGCGGCTGTGGCAGGAAGCCGAGAAGGAAGCCGTGCGTGTGTTCGCCGCGAACCTGCGCGATCTCCTGCTCGCCGCGCCCGCCGGTGGCCGCGCCACGCTCGGCCTCGATCCCGGCTTCCGCACCGGCGTCAAGGTCGCGGTCATCGACCGCACCGGCAAGTTCGTCGATCACGCCACGATCTATCCGCATGAGCCGCAGCGGCAGTGGAACGAGAGCATGCTGACCCTGGCGCAGCTCTGCATCAAGCACCGCATCGAGCTGGTCGCGATCGGCAACGGCACCGCCTCGCGCGAGACCGAGAAGCTGGTCAATGACCTGATGAAGCTGAAGCCGGACCTGAAGCTGACCAAGGCGATCGTCTCCGAAGCAGGCGCGTCGGTCTATTCGGCCTCGGAATTCGCGGCCAAGGAATTCCCGAATCTCGACGTCTCGATCCGCGGCGCGGTCTCGATCGCGCGCCGCCTGCAGGATCCGCTCGGCGAGCTCGTGAAGGTGCCGCCGGCCTCGATCGGTGTCGGCCAGTATCAGCACGACCTCAATCAGTATGAGCTGGCGCGCGCGCTCGATGCCACCGTCGAGGACTGCGTGAACGCGGTCGGCGTCGATCTCAACACCGCCTCCGCGCCGCTGCTGGCGCGCGTGTCCGGCATCGGCGAGACCCTGGCGCAGAACATCGTCGCGCATCGTGATGCCAATGGCCCGTTCCCGACCCGCGACAAGCTCAAGGACGTGCCGCGTCTGGGACCGAAGGCATTCGAGCAGTGCGCGGGCTTCCTGCGCATCCGCGACGGCGACAATCCGCTCGATGCCTCCGGCGTGCATCCGGAAGCCTATCCGGTCGTGAAGAAGATTCTCGAGGCGACCAAGAGCGACATCAAGGTGCTGATCGGTGAAACCAAGACGCTGAAGGCGCTCAATCCGGCGAAGTTCGCCGATGAGCGCTTCGGCGTCCCGACCGTCACCGACATCATCAAGGAGCTGGAGAAGCCCGGCCGCGACCCGCGCCCCGAATTCAAGACCGCAACCTTCCAGGAAGGCGTCGAGAAGATCACCGATCTCAAGCCCGGCATGATCCTCGAGGCGACCGTCACCAACGTCGCCGCGTTCGGCGCCTTCGCCGACATCGGCGTGCACCAGGACGGCCTGATCCACATCTCGGCGATGTCCGAGAAGCGCATCAACGATCCGCGCGAGGTGGTGAAGCCGGGCCAGGTCGTGAAGGTCAAGGTGCTCGACGTCGACGTGCCGCGCCAGCGCATCTCGCTGACCTTGCGGCTGTCCGATCCGCTGCCGGCCAAGGGCGAGAAGCGCACCAGCGCGCGGCCGCCGGCGGCGGCGCGCATGACCACGCGCGAGGAGAAGCCGTCGGGCGGCGGCGCCTTCGCCGCGGCGCTGGCGAAAGCCCAGGAGCGCCGCAAGGGCGCGTGAGCGCCCAGACGACTCCTGACATCGCTGCACGCCGCGGAATGACACTTCATTCCGCGGCGCTGAACGAAAGCGAGTTGCCGGTCTTCCGAACCCGGCTCGCGATACTTACCTTCCCTGATAGCTGCTGTCCGGGGGAGCGGAGATGGCAAATCGCACGGTGATCATCGCGGGAGCGACTGGCCTCGTCGGCCGCGAGCTTTTGAAGGGTTTGCTCGCCGACCCCAGGGTCGATCACATCCACGTTCTCGGCCGCCGGGCACCGACAATCGTTTCACCGAAGCTGACTGCTCATGTGGTGGACTTCGCCGCGCTGCCGCCTCTGCCCGCGACTGATGAACTCTACCTGGCACTCGGCACGACGATCAAGGTCGCTGGCAGTCAGGCCGCCTTCCGCGCCGTCGATCACGATGCGAACCTCGCAGTGGCCAAGGCCGCGCTGGCGAGTGGGACGAAGCGCGTCGGGCTGGTCAGCGCGATGGGCGCCGACGCCAAGTCGCGCGTCTTCTATAGCCGCGTGAAGGGCGAACTGGAAAACGATCTGGCTGCGCTGCCGTTCGCCGGTCTCGTGATCGCGCGGCCATCGCTGCTGGTCGGCCCGCGAGAGGAACTGGGACAGCCGAGCCGGCCCGGCGAGGAATGGGGCAACAGGCTCAACCAACTCATCGGCTTTCTCATTCCACCGAACTACAAGCCCATCCCTGCCGCCGACGTTGCGCAGGCGCTGTTGTCCACGGTGCCTACGGCTGCCGGCAGCAGGGTTCTTCTATCTGGTGCGATGCGTCGATAGTTGGCCCGCCCCCTTGCGGCGCGGAGCTGTCGTTTCCATTTATCAGAAATCCAAGGGCGATGGCCTGGTTCGGGCGGTCCTGACGATCGGGAGAAAGGCCGTATTTTTACGGAAGCGGCGGCTGGGGAGGGGGCGTTCGCCAGGAAATAGATCCAGTTGATTAACCTATGACATTCCGTGAGTTGAAGAATTAGCTCGTGCTCGCTTTTAACACCTTAACCATATCTGCCTGCTACCACTGCGGTGAGAACAACGAGCTCGGGATCTCATGCGCAGACAGCTTCGAGATGTTTTTGTTGCGGGACTGATGACAGCGGCGTTGCTCGGCCCGCATCCAGCGGCGGCATCGCCCCGCATGGTGTCGCTGGTCTTCAACTCGCAGCCGCAGAACCCGCAGCAGATCGGGTCGGACGAGTTCCGGACCAAGCTTCAGGCGCTGGCGGGCAAGAAGCTGATCATCGACGAACGCGCCGGCAATTCGTTCGGCAGCGAGGCGGCCGTCCTGGCGGCGACCCGCACCGGAGCCGTGGACATCGCCGTCGTCTCCGGCGGCATCGCCAGCGCAGTCGTCCCCGAGCTTGGCGTGTTCGACATTCCCTTCCTGTTTCGCGACACCGCCCACGCCAAGGCCGTCGCCACGGGCCCTGTGGCAACCGCGATCGGAACGAAATTCGCCGACAAGGGGCTGGTATTGCTCGCTCTGGGCAAACAGGGCTTCCGCAACCTGACCAACTCGAAGCGCCCGGTGCGGACCGTCGACGACGTCAAGGGGCTGAAGATCCGCGTCATCCCCAATCCGGTCTATCAGATGACCTTCAAGGCGATGGGCGCCGAAGTTCTGCCGATGGACTTTCCATTGGTCTATGCCGCGCTCAAGGACGGTCGCCTCGACGGTCAGGAGAATCCGGTCGCGACCATCGCCGCCAACCGGTTCGAGGAAGTTCAGAAGTACCTCACTCTGACCGGCCATTTCTTCGCGCCGATCGCATTCGTCGCCAATCGCGCGACGTTCGAACAGCTCGATGCGAGCGAGCGCGACGCGCTGATCACGGCCGCCAAGGCCGCCGCAGAAGTGACGTGGCAGGCGCAGCTCGATGCCGAGAAGCTCGCCGACCTGCGCAAGGGCGGCATGGATGTGATCGAGACCTTCGATCGCAAGACCTTCGTCGATGCGGTCAAGCCGCTCGACCCCGAATTCGAGAAGCGCTTCGGCAAGGATCTGCTCGCCACCATCAGGTCCACGCCGTGAACGAGCCAGGAAACTTCATGAATCTCTCTTCGATGATGTCGTGGATCGGCGTCCGCCCGCGGATTTTCGGCGGCTTTGCGCTGATCCTGAGCTTTCTCGTGCTGCTCGGCGGCTTCGCCATGAGTCAGGTCGGACGCATCGGCGGCACCGTGGATGATCTCGTGGCCAGCGCCGCAGGCGATGCCGGCATGTCGCAGGTGCGCGCGGCGTTGCTCACGGCCAATGGCGCGGTGGAGAAGTTCATCCGCACCTGGAGCGTAGGTGACAAGGATGCAGCGGGCAAGGCGATTGATGCCGTCGGCGGACTTGCAGACGAGGTCGAGAAGCAGTCGGGCAAGCTGAAGGTGATCGCCGATGGTGTCGGCTCGGTCAGGAGCGCGCTCGCCGCCTATCGTTCATCGTTTGGCGCCGCCGCCGAGGCGGTTGACCGCCTGCGCGTCGCAACAAACAAGACCGAGGCGCTTGGCGCCGTCGCCGGCGTCAATATCGGCGGCATCCAGGTCGCCCTCGCCAACCGCGCGGGTCGCGAGCCGCTGCTCAATCCGTTGCGTCTCGCCAGCACGGTGGATGCGGCGCGCGTGGCGGTCATGCGCTACACCAACTCACAATCTGCCAACGATGCCGAGGACGCGCGGCTCACCTTCGTCTATGTGAAGCTTGCGCTCGCCGATTCCGAGGCTGAGCTCGCCGGCGTCGATGACGCCAAGCTGAAGGGCCTGATTGCTGCCCTCAAGGAGGCGGTGACGGCCGACGCAGCGGCGCTCGAAGACGTCATCAAAGTCACGGCTGACTTGCGCGCCAAACAGGCCGAGCTCGTCAAGGCGAGCGCGGCGATCGACGAGCAGGTGGGGCGGATCAATCGACAGCTCGGCGCGGCTCGCGCCGAACAGGGCGCGAAGACCGGCGTGGCCGTTGCCGAAACGCGGCAGACGGTGATCGTCACGGCCACCGGCGCGGTCGTGCTCGGAGCAATCCTGGCGTGGCTGATCGGCGCCAGCGTCTCCTCGCCGATCCGCAGCATGACCGATCGCATGCAGTCGCTGGCAGCCGGCGAATTGGAGCAGCCGATCCCCGGCGGCGAGCGCCGTGACGAGATCGGACGGATGGCGCGTGCGGTGGAGATCTTCCGCGACAATGCGCTGGCCGTTCGCCGCATGGAGCAGGAGGCTGCCTCGCAGCGTGAGGCCACGGAGGCCGAGCGCGCCCGCATGATGGCCGATCTCGCCGGGCGGTTCGAACAGGGCATGCAGGGCGTGATCACCGGTGTCGGCGGGCGCGCCTCCGACATGGGCCAGAGTGCGAGAGAGCTTGCTCAGATCGCCGAGCGCGGCCGCGGTCTCGCGGAGGCCGTCGCCAATCGGGCCGAGCAGGCCTCGGTGAACGTGCAGACCGTGGCGTCGGCGACGCAGGAACTCGCGGCTTCGATCCGCGAGATTTCCGGACAGGTGCAGCGTTCGGTGACCGTCTCTACGCGGGCAACGCATGAGACGCAGCGGACGTCCGAACTGATCAACGGGCTCTCGAGCGCGGCGGAGCGCATCGGCACCATCGTACAGCTCATCCAGGCGATCGCCAGCCAGACCAACCTGCTCGCGCTCAACGCGACCATCGAGGCGGCCCGTGCCGGCGAAGCAGGCCGGGGCTTTGCGATCGTTGCGAGCGAGGTGAAAAATCTCGCCTCGCAGACGGCGCAGGCGACCGAGCAGATCTCGAGCCAGATCGCGACCATTCAGGGCGCGACCGAGGAGACGGTTGGCGCGATCGCGCAGTTCGGGAGCACCGTGCGTGAGATCGCCGAAATCTCCAACGCGATCGCCGCCGCGGTCGAGCAGCAGGGCGCCGCGACCAGCGAGATCGCCCGCAATGTCGAGCAGGCGGCCAGCGGCACCGCGGCGGTCACGCAGGAGATCGGCGACGTGCGCACCGTGGCCGGGCAGACCGATGCGGGCGCGGAAGCCGCGCTGACGGCAGCCGCAGCGTTGCAGCAGCAGGCGGAGTCGCTGCGGAGCAATGTCGCGGACTTCCTGCAGACGATCCGCACGGCGGCCTGAGCGCCGACGAACGATGACGTTGGCAGGCCGATGTGCCGGTCCTGCTACGGGAGTTGACGATTGCGGAGCGCGACGGCAAGCATGATCCGATGATCGCTCCGCAGTTGCGCTCTCTCAGTCTCGCGGTCGACGGCGACAGCGCGGTCTCCGCGCTGTTCCTCGCTCCACAAGCGTCGCGCGCCTGTTTCGTCTTCGCGCACGGAGCCGGGGCCGGCATGACCCACGCCTTCATGGCGCAGGCAGCCGATGGCCTCGCCGCGCACGGCATCGCTACGTTGCGGTTTCAGTTCCCCTACATGGAGAACGGTAGCAAGCGGCCCGACTCGCCGGCGGTCGCCCACGCCGCCGTTCGCGCTGCAGTCGCCGAGGCGGCACGGCTCTGCCCGGGTCTGTCGCTGATTGCCGGCGGCAAATCCTTCGGCGCGCGGATGACCTCGCAGGCGCAATCGGTGGAGCCGCTGCCGAAGGTCGTGGGTCTCGCCTTCCTCGGCTTCCCGCTCCATCCGGCCGGCAAACCGTCCATCGCCCGCGCCGATCACCTCGGCGGCGTCGACATCCCGATGCTGTTTCTGCAGGGCACGCGCGACAAGCTGGCGGAGATGCCCCTACTCGAACCGGTCGTGACAGGGCTTGGGCCGATTGCGACCTTGCATGTGATCGATCAGGCGGATCACGCCTTTCACGTGCCGGCGCGCTCCGGACGGAATGACCGGGCCGTGATGGTCGAGCTGACACAGGCGTTCGCGACGTGGCTCGATGCGCTCGGGGTTCGCCGCGACTGACGCGCTGAATGGGTGCTCTGAAGAAAAACCGAAAGAGAACAAAGAAAGAACTTTCAATGAATCTAAGGTTGAGCCATAGTTCCAGCAAGGCATTCTGGTAGCGCTGCCTTCCATCATCCCCGAGGAGCCCATGAGAAGGGTCATCTCACGTCTTTCGCTGCTGGTGCTTTGCGCAGCGAACCTGCCAGCGATGTCGGTGCATGCCGAGGACGGCTTGAAAGGCATCGAGACCTTGCGTGGGGCTTGCAAGAAACTGACGGTCGCGGCAAAGGACCGGACTTGGTGCGCGGGTCGCCCGATCTTGGAGAGTTTGATGTTCCGATACCTCGGCTTCGTCCTGGGGCTGCTCTGCAGCCTCGTATCGATCAGCGCCGCGCTGGCCGACGACGCGAAGCTCCGGATCGGCGTTCTCCGGCTGTCGTCGTCAGCGCCCGTGTTCATCGCGCTCGACAAGGGCTACTTCCGTGACGCCGGGCTGGACGTCGAGCTGAAGTTCTTCGATGCAGCGCAACCGATCGCCGTGGCGACGGCCACCGGCGATGTCGATGTCGGGGTGACCGCGTTCACCGCGGGTCTCTACAATCTCGCCGGCAAAGGCGCCCTCAAGATCATTTCCGGCATGAGCCGCGACCGACCGGGCTATCCGCTGATCGGCTACTTCGCCAGCAACAAGGCTTACGACGCCGGTCTCAAGACGCCGAAGGACATCGCCGGCAAGCGCGTGGCCATGACGCAGGTCGGGTCGAGCTTCCACTACTCGGTGGGGCTGCTCGCCGAGAAGTATGGCTTCAAGCTGTCCGATGTGAAGATCGTGCCGCTGCAGTCGATGTCCAACATGGCCGCTGCCATCAAGGGCGAGACGGTGGATGCGGCGCTGATGCCGGTGTCCGTCGCGCGCAAGCTGATGGAAGAGGGGGCGGTGAAGCATCTCGGCTGGGTCGGCGACGAGACGCCGTGGCAGGTCAGCGGCGTGTTCGCCGGACCGAAGACGCTGGCCAATGCGGCGCTTGTCGGCAAACTGCTGACCTCGCTGCAGCGCGCCGAGCGCGAGTATCATGATGTCGTGCTGTCCACCGTGAAGGACGGCAACGCCGCGATCGATGAGAAGACCAGGCCGCTGCTCGAAATCATCGGCAAATACACCAACCTCCCGGTCGAGCAGGTGGTCGGCAATTGCGCCTATATCGACCCCGACGGCAAGCTCGACGTGAAGAACATCGATAGCCAGATCAAGTGGCTGCAAGGGCAGGGGTTCGCCGATCAGGGCTATGATGCAGCCGCGATCATCGCGAAGGAGTTCGTCAAGCCGGACTGATGGGAGTGAAAGACAGCACAGCCGCCGCGGGATCACCGAGATGGACCTGATCGCCGACGCCATCAGTCATCGCTTCGATGCGCTCGAAGTGCTTCAGGACGTCTCCTTCACGGTCGGAGCGGGTGAAGTCGTCGCCATCGTGGGTCCCTCCGGCTGCGGCAAGAGCACGCTGTTGTCAATCCTCGGCGGCCTGTTGCAGCCCACCCGGGGGGAGGCGCAACTGCGTGGCGCCGCGCCAGCCGGCAGCCTCAATCCCCTGACCTTCGTGTTCCAGGATTTTGCCCTGTTGCCCTGGGCCAGCGTCGAAGACAATGTCGCCTTCCCGCTGCTGCATACGTCGCTCTCGGCAGCCCAGCGCGCCGCTGCCGTCGACGATGCGCTGCGGCGCACGGGGCTTTTCGACTTTCGCCATGTCTACCCCAAGCAGTTGTCGGGTGGCATGCGCCAGCGCGTCGGCATCGCCAGGGCGCTGGCGGTCCGCCCGGCGATCCTGCTGATGGATGAGCCGTTGTCCGCGCTGGATTCGCAGACACGCGAGCTCCTGATGGAGGACTTCGTCGATCTCCTGGCCGACGGAGCCATGGGCGCGGTCTACGTGACCCATAACCTCGAAGAGGCCGTGCGGCTCGCCGATCGCATCGTCGTGCTGTCACGACGCCCTGGCCGAATCCGCAAGGTGGTGAGCGTCCCGGCGACGCGGCAGAGCCGCGGCGATGCCGCGACGCGCGCGCAATTGCTGGAGCTGCAGAACGAATTGTGGGCGCTCATCAGGACCGAGGCGATCGACGCCGAGCGCGAGGTTCAGAATGCTTGAGCGCTCCCCGGCAGACCGGTCCGAGATCGTCGGCACGCAACCGACCCGCAAGGTCCCGTTTCGCGGCGGCGGCTTCACGCCGGCCGCGAGCCGCTGGGCCGGGTGGCTGGCGCTCGCCGCGGCGCTTGGCGTCTGGCAGGCGGTCGGCAGTCTGGCGCTGGTCAATCCGTTGTTCCTGCCGACGCCGCTGACGATCCTGCGCGCGCTGGTCCGTCTCGCCGAGAGTGGCGCCCTGTGGCAGCACGTCTCGGCGTCGTTCGTGCGCATCGTGACGGGGTGGGCGCTCGGCACGGCCTCCGGCATCGTCATTGGCTTTGCCATTGGCCTGTGGCGAATCGCGCGCAGCATCGGAATCACCTTCGTGTCGGCGCTGTTCCCGATCCCGAAGATCGCCGTGCTGCCGCTCTTGATCCTCTGGCTCGGCATTGGCGAGCAGCCGAAGATCGCGACCATCGCGCTCGGCGTTTTCTTCTCGACCACAATCTCGGTCTATAGCGGCGTCGATGCGGTGCCGCGCAATCTGATCCGGATGGCGCAGAGCTTCGACGTGCCGTTCCCGACCATCGTGCGCAAGGTGATCTGGCCCGGTGCGCTGCCGTCGATCCTGGCGGGCTTTCGCATCACCGCATCGGTGGCGCTGATGCTGGTGGTCTCGGCGGAGATGATCGGCGCCGAGACTGGCATCGGCACCTTCGTGCTGCAGGCCGGCAATCTGATGCAGACCGATCAGCTGATGGCGGGGATTCTCATCCTGTCGCTGTTCGGCCTCGCCGTCGGCAAGTTGATCAGCTTGCTCGAGGCGCGCCTGCTGCACTGGCGCTGAGCGCCTCAGGCGTTGCCGCGATCCTCGCGGAACAGATCGAGCTTCTCCTGCACGGGCCGGTCGGAGAATGAGAACAGTACGGCATCCTCGTCCGCCTCGTGGCTGACCCATTGCCAGCTCGGCACGACGAACAGATCGCGCGGTCCCCATTCGAAGGTCTGGTCACCGATGCGGCTGCGGCCCCTGCCCTCGATCGCCGTGAAGACGGTGGCATCCGTCGAGCGATAGCGCGCCGTCTTGAAAGACGTCGGCAGCAGCTGGATGAAGGTGCCGATGGTCGGCATTGCGAAATCGCCGGTCTCCGGGTTGGAGAACTTCAGCTTCAGCCCGTGACACGCGTCCCATTCCTCGCTGCGCTTGGCATTTTCCAGCGCTTCACGCGTGTAGGCGTAGGGATAGTTGAAGATCGGCGAGGTCCGCGATTTGCGCTTGGCGTCCACCGGCAGCAGATTGTGCCCGTAACGCGCAAAACTGTCGCCCGCGGGACGCGCGACCTTCTGCTGATCCTCCTGTGCGCCTTGCGCGAACGAGGCGTCGAGGAACTGCACCAGAGGAATGTCGAGGCCGTCGAGCCAGAACATCGGCTCCGAGGTTTCGTTGCCGTGGTCGTGCCAGGTCATCGACGGCGTGATGATGAAGTCGCCCGGCTCCATCAAGGTGCGCTCGCCGTCGACGGTCGTGAACGCGCCCTTGCCTTCCAGCACGAAGCGCAGTGCCGACTGGCTGTGGCGGTGGGCCGGCGCGACGTCGCCGGGGATGACCATCTGGATGCCGGCATAGAGCGAGGTCGTCACCTTCGACTGTCCGCGCAAACCCGGGTTCTCCAGGATCAGCACGCGACGCTCGGCCTCCTTGGCGGTGATCAGGCGTCCGGCCTCGATCATGTAGTCGCGAATGGCGGCGAATTGCCAGAGGTGCGGCCGGCAGGCGCTCTTCGGTTCGGGCGTGATGAGATCGCTCATCACGGTCCACAGCGCCGTCATGTTCTCGCCGTCGATCTTCTTGTAGAACGCCTCGCGTTCCGGCGTCGAAACCGCGGCCATGAGCGTCTCCCGTGAGCATGTGTCATTGTTGATTGACAGTATACTGCCAATTTGACTACCGTCAAACTCAATCAAGGCGACAATTCGGGAGGAGTGTCATGATGAAGCTGCACGGCTATTTTCGCAGCAGCGCGTCCTATCGCGTCAGGATCGCACTGAATCTCAAGGGGCTCACGGCTGAGCACCTGCCGCACCATCTCCGCAAGGGCGAGCAGCGCGCGCCCGCTTTTCTCGCCATCAATCCTCAGGGACTCGTGCCGGCTCTTGAGGATGACGGCGGCATCGTTCTGATCCAGTCGCTGGCGATCATCGAATGGCTCGACGAGACGCATCCGGAGCCTCCGCTGCTGCCGAGCGATCCCTTGCGACGGGCGCAGGTCCGCGCCTTCGCGCAGGTGCTCGCCTGCGACACCCATCCGGTCCAGAACCTGAAGGTGCTGGCGCGGCTGCGCGAGCTCGGTCTGCCCGAGGACAAGGTCACGGCCTGGGCCGGCTGGGCCAATCGCGAGGGACTCGCGGCCTGTGAGGCGCTGGTCAAGCATGAGCCGGGCCCGTTCTGCTTCGGCGCCACGCCGACTCTTGCCGATCTCTGCCTGGTGCCGCAACTCGGCAATGCGCGGCGCTTCGGCGTCGACGTCGCGGCGTTCCCGCGCCTGCTGCAGGCCGAGGCGGCGGCCAAGGCGATGCCGGCATTTGCGGATGCCGCGCCGGAGCGTCAGCCCGATGCCGAGTAGACCGCCCGACATCACGATGGACGCGGTCTACACCAAGCCCGGCTATCTGTTCCGGCGCATGCAGCAGATCGCGGTGTCCATCTTCGTCGAAGAGTGCCGGGAGTTCGATCTGACGCCGGTGCAATATGCGGCGCTGGTCGCGATCCAGACTCATCCCGGCATCGACGCCACCCGCCTGTCGGCCGTGATCGCGTTCGATCGGTCGACGCTCGGCAGCGTGATCGAGCGACTCGAGGCCAAAGGACATATCGAGCGCAAACCGTCGCTGGAGGACAAGCGCGTCAAGCTGCTCTATCTGACCAAGGCCGGAGCGGCGCTGCTGCGCGCCATCATGCCTTCGGTCGACCGCGCGCAGGCGCGCATGCTGGCGCCATTGAAGCCGGCTGACCGCAAAATGCTGATGCTGTTGCTGTCGCAACTCGTCGACCTCAACAATGAGGTTTCGCGCGTGCCGCTGCGCGCCGAGGATGCGTTGGAGCATCTCGGCAAAGCCGGCTGAGCGCGAGGTGCCATCGAGCGCGGTGGGGACGCTGCGCATTCATAGCCGCATCACCGCCTGACGGTCGATCTTGCCGGTGCCGGTCTTGGGCAGTTCGTCGATGAACACGATCTCGCGCGGATATTTGTACGGCAGCAGCTTCGTCTTGACGTAGTCCTGCAACGCCTTGGTCGTCGCCTGCGCGTCGCGGGCTTGGCCGTTGGTCACGACCACCGCCTTCAGGCTCATCCGCCGATCCGGCAGCTCATGGGCGAACACCGCGCATTCCCTGATGTCCGGATGTTCGGCAAGGCAGAGCTCGACCTCCAGCGGATAGACCCATTGTCCGGAGATCTTGACCAGATCGTCGGCGCGGCCGCGGAAGAAATGGAAACCCTCGGCGTCGCGGACGAAGCGGTCGCCGGTGTAGATCCAGCCGCCATCGCGGATCGTCTCCGCGGTCTTGTCGGGCCTGTTCCAGTACAACGGCGTGTTGGAGTCGCCACGGACCCAGAGAATACCTTCCTCGCCGGTGGCGACCTCGCGTCCGTCACTGTCGCGCAGCGCGATTTCGTAGCCGGGCACGCGCAGGCCGGCGGCGCCGAGCTTCTTCCGGTCCTCGCGATTGGAGAGATAGACGTGCAGCACCTCGGTCGAGCCGAGGCCTTCGACGATCTCGAGGCCCGTAAGGCTCTTCCAGCCGTTGAACACCTCCGACGACAACACCTCGGCCGCGGACACCGCGAGGCGCAGGGACGAGAAATCGGTTTGCCCGACGCCGTCGGCCTTCGTCAGTGCGGTGTAGAGCGTCGGCAGGCCGAAGAACACGGTCGGACGGAAGCGGCTGATCGCATCGAAGATCGCGGCCGGCTTTGGCTGGCCCGGCAGCAGCAAGGTGGTGGCGCCGACTGAGAACGGGAAGGTGATCGCATTGCCGAAGCCATAGGCGAAGAAGATCTTCGGCACCGAGAAGCAGATGTCGTCGGACTTCAGGCGCAGCACGTTCTTCGCGAAGGCCTGCTCGCTGTAGGCCATGTCGTGCTGCAGATGAACGATGCCCTTGGGACGGCCGGTCGAGCCGGACGAGTACATCCAGAACGCCATCTCGTTGCGATGGGTGTCCGCCTCTGCGAGCTGATCGAGAAAACCCGGGAGCCAGCGATCGGCCGGGACCGTCGAGGCCGCCGACGTCGCTGTTGGCTCGCCATTGACCACGATCAGTGTCTGCAACGCCGTGGCCGCGCAGGCCTGCGCATCGAACCGCCCGGCGAACTCGGCGTCCGCGACGGCCACCTTGGCGCCGGAGTCCGCGAGATAGAACTGCAGCAGGTCCGGCGGGGTCAGCGTGTTGATCAGCAGCGGCACGAAGCCCGCGCGCACCGCGCCGAAGAACGCGGCCGGATAGGCCGGCGTGTCGTCGAGGAACAGCAGCACGCGGTCGCCGCGGGTGAGGCCAAGCGACGCAAAGCCGTTGCCCCAGCGGCAGGCGTCGCTGCACAGTTCGGCATAGCTGCGTCCGCCCGCGGGACCGATCAGTGCGGGCTTGTTCGCGTTGCCGCGCGCGAGGTTGTCGAACAGGATGCGGCTCGCGTTATAGCGCTCGGGAATCGCGAAGCCGATTTCGCGGGCGCCGGCGCTGTCGTGCGGGACCTGATCGGTCATGTCAGTCGTCATGCCGGCGCTCCCACATTGCGAGAGGCCTCGTAGCGCGCCATGAACTGCGGCGCCATTGCGCGCAGCCTGCTGTCGTCGATGCGGCCCGAGCGCGTGATGTAGCTGTAGGCGAAATCCATCAGCTCCGCCTGCATGTGCGCCGGGAACTTCTCGTACCACTCGGCGCTGGTGCGGGCGGCCGTCACCAGCTTCTTCACGATCGGCTGACGCTCAGCCTGATAGCGAGCAAGTCCGTCGGAGAGGTTGGCCTCCGCGTCGAGCGCCTTGGCCAGCGCGATCGCATCCTCGATCGCAAGCCGCGTGCCCGAGCCGATCGAGAAATGCGCCGTATGCAGCGCGTCACCGATCAGCACCATGTTCCGGTGCCACCAATGCTCGTTCCACACCCATGGAAAGTTGCGCCACACCGAGCGGTTGGAGACCAGGGAATGGCCACCCAGCGCGTCGGCAAACACCTGCTCGCAGATGCGCCGGGATTCGTCGACCGACATCTCGGCGAAGCCGTAGGCGTGCCAGGTTGCGCGATCGCACTCGACCAGGAACGTGCTCATGTCGGGCGCGTAGCGATAGTGATGCGCGTTGAAGGTGCCGCGCTCCGTGGCGACGAAGGTCTGCGACAGCGTCGGGAAGGTCTTTGACGTTCCGTACCAGGCGAATTTGTTGCTGGAGTAGGAGACCGAGAAGCCGAAATCGCCCTCGAAGCTGCGCCGGACCAGCGAGTTCAGTCCATCCGCCGCGACGATGAGATCGTAGCCGGCGAGCTGATCCAGCGACTGGATGGTCGTGCCGTAGCGGGCGACGACGCCGACGCTTTCGGCGCGCGACTGCAACAGTTTCAGCAGCTCGAGCCGGCCGATCGCGGAGAAGCCGACGCCGTCGATCTCGACGCTCTCGCCATGCAGGTTGAGCGTGATGTTGCGCCAGCTCTCCATCTGCGGTGCGATCGCGTCGACGGTGTCGGGATCGTCCGCGCGCAGGAATTCCAGGGCCTGGTCGGAGAACACGACGCCGAAGCCCCAGGTCGCGCCGGCCGGGTTCTGTTCGAACAGATCGACGACGGCGGCAGGGTGCCGCTTCTTCCAGAGATAGGCGAAATACAGCCCGCCGGGGCCGCCGCCGAGCACGGCGATGCGCAAGGACGCTCTCCCAAATTGACAGTATACTGTTTATTTTGGGTCGGAGACTAATCCGTCAACCTCATCGACGCTAGAGAAATCTTATTGCGGGATGTCGGGCGGACCGGCTGTCGATCCTGAGGGGCGGCATCCGAAGATCGCGTCGAGTGCGGCGAAGGTTGCCTCTTCGACCAGCTCGGGCGCGTACTCGCCGAGCGCTTCCATCTTCACGCCCGAATTGATTTCGAGCACCTGCCATTGCCCGTCGGCCATGACCACATCGACCGAGGCATAGCGGATGTCGACGGCGCGTGCGGCATCGCGCGCCAGTGCCGTGCAGGTCTCGCGCAGCGGGCCTTCGGTCAGCAGCACCGGCTGGGCTCCGAATTCGAGGTTGTGTCGCCAGCTCAGCAGGCGCTGCTCGCCTTGCGGGATGATCGCTTGCAGCGTCGATGCGTCGAACTCCACCGCCAGACGCCGCAGCAGGCGTGATTGCTGTTCGACTGGCACCGCCTGGAGCGCAAGGTCGCGCAGCGAATGAAGTCCGTCGCCGGTCACGACGGGCCGCAGCTTGCGATAGACGATCAGCGGCGCGCCATCGAGCATGATGACGCGGACTTCGTCGGCGATCTCCAGCAGCGGTGCAATCGCCGCGCTGGCGCCGGTCTCGAAGATCTGGGTGAGCGCATCCTTGAGCTCGGCCGAGGTACGGACGCGCGTCACGGCGCGGCCCGACGTCCCCTCGTTCGGCTTGACGACGAGGCCGGTGGGATGCGTTTCGATCAGTTCCAGCATCGTTGTCCAGGCCGGCGCGCTGACGCCGGTCACCGTCGGTGCGAGGAACAGCGCGTGCGGGACTGCGGGAACCCCTGAGGCCGCGAGCAGGGCGGACGTGGCGGCCTTGTCGCACGCAATTCTGTGCGCCACCGCACTGTTCAGGCCGAGGTCATAGCCGAAGATCAGGTGACGTTCGCGGCCGTTCCCGAGCACCAGCAGCCAGCCGTCCTCCCGGACGTCAAGCGCGATCCTCCGCTCCTTGCAATAGCGGGTGACGGCGGCGCGCTGGCGGTGCGGATGGTTAATCATTGCTCAAGGATTGGGCCGGAGATGCGGAATTAAAGTGCTGGAAAGTCACAATCCCGGCAAGTAAATTGCGCGTATCGTTTGTGTACGAATGAATGGCTGATCGAGGCAATCCGGGACGGGCCGGCATGCGTTTGATCGTGATCAATGGTGCAGTCATGCGGGTTGATTATTTGCTGTTTTCACGTACATCAGGCGCCGAAAACCGCTGGATCTATAGGGTTTTTGCGGGTCTGCCTCGTTACGACTTGTTTCTTCCAACTTCAGCCCACGTGAAAAAACAAACGACATGAGCGCGTTCTATAAAGAGAAAGTTCTTTCCGTTCACCACTGGACGGACACGTTGTTCTCCTTCCGGGCGACCCGTGACGCGGGCTTCCGCTTCCAGAATGGCCAGTTCGCGATGATCGGCCTCGAGGTCGAGGGCCGCCCCCTGCTGCGCGCCTACAGCATGGCGAGCGCCAATCACGAGGAGGAGCTCGAGTTCTTCAGCATCAAGGTGCAGGACGGTCCGCTGACCTCCCGGCTGCAGAAGATCAAGGAAGGCGACACCATCCTGGTCGGCCGCAAGGCGACGGGCACGCTGATCCCCGACAACCTGCTGCCCGGCAGCCGGCTGCTGCTGCTGTCGACCGGCACCGGTCTCGCCCCGTTCGCCAGCCTGATCAAGGACCCCGACGTCTACGATCGCTTCGAGAGCATCGTGTTGGTGCATGGCTGCCGCCAGGTGGCCGAGCTGGCTTATGGCGAAAGTGTGGTTGCCAAGCTGCGCGAGGACGAGGTGTTCGGCGAGCTGCTGGAAGGCAAGCTGCACTACTATCCGACCGTCACCCGCGAGCCCTTCCGCAACCGCGGCCGCATCACCGACCTGATCTCCTCGGAGCAGCTGTTCAACGATCTCGGCCAGCATGCCCTGGATATCGCCGAGGACCGCGTCATGATGTGCGGCAGCCCGGCGATGCTGGAAGAGCTCAAGACCATGTTCGAGTCGCGCGGCTTCCTCGAAGGCAGCGGCAACGAGCCCGGCCATTTCGTGATCGAGAAGGCCTTCGTCGAGCGCTGAGCCTCTCGCGCCGCCGTTTCCGACAAATTCCAAAGAGCGCCTCGACGCAATCGGGGCGCTCTTTTCGTTGGCAATATCCTCCTTGCACGTCGCGAAGCGGCCGTGCGATTTTCGACGCCAGGACCGGACCTGCAGACGTCCGGCGACAGGGAGGGGACATGGATGCCTGGACGGCGCCATCCCCGCGACGATGAGGGGAATGGCCATGGATTCGATCGTTCGGCGGCAGACGCTCGGTGACCTCCTGCGGCGGAGCGCGGCGCGTACGCCGGGCAAGACGGCGGTCATCTGCGGCGAGACCAGCTGGACCTATGCCGAGTTCAATGCGGTGGTCGATCGCCTTGCCGCGGGCTTGGCGAGCCGTGGCGTCGGAAAGGGCGAGCGCGTCGCCATCCTCGCCCGCAATTCGCATGCCTTCGCCGCCCTGCGCTTCGCGCTGGCGCGGCTCGGGGCGGTGCTGGTGCCGATCAATTTCATGCTGAAGCCGGAGGAGGTCGCCTACATCCTCAAGCATGCCGGCGCGCGGCTGCTGGCCACCGACAGTGGCTTTGCCGGCGTGGCGCGCGCTGCCAAGGCGCTGGCGCCGGCGGTCGAGCAGATGATCTGGCTGCCGTCGGAAGCGCCCAGCGAACGGCAAGCCGACATGATCGATTTTGCTGAGCTGGCATCGTCGACGTCGGCCGCCCCGATTGTCGAGATCGCGGGCAGCGATGTCGCGCAGATCGTGTACACATCCGGCACGGAGTCGCTGCCGAAAGGCGCGATGCTGACCCACGACGCGGTCATCTGGCAGTATGTGAGCTGCATCGTGGATGCCGGCATCGCGGCCGACGATGTCACCCTGCATGCGCTGCCGCTGTATCACTGCGCGCAGCTCGACGTGTTCTTCGGTCCCTCGATCTATGTCGGGGCCACCAACATCATCACGGCGTTTCCGACACCCGACAATCTGCTGCCGCTGATCGCGAAGCATCGCATCAGCTCGTTCTTCGCGCCGCCGACGGTATGGATCTCGATCCTGCGTTCGCCGCTGTTCGAGACCACGGATGTCTCGACCTTGTGCAAGGGCTATTACGGCGCTTCGATCATGCCGGTCGAGGTGCTGCGCGAGCTGGCGCAGCGGCTGCCGAAGGTGCGGCTGTGGAATCTCTACGGGCAGACCGAGATCGCGCCGCTGGCGACAATGCTCGGGCCTGAGGACCAGTTGCGCAAGCCGGGCTCGTGCGGCCGCGCCGTACTCAACGTCGAGACCCGCGTGGTCGATGATTACATGAACGATGTCGCCCCGGGCGAGGTCGGCGAGGTCGTGCACCGCTCGCCACATCTGATGCTCGGCTACTTCCACGATGACGAGCGCACCACTGCTGCCTTCCAGGGCGGCTGGTTTCACTCCGGCGATCTCGCGACCATCGACGACGAAGGCTACATCACCATCGTCGACCGCAAGAAGGACATGATCAAGACCGGCGGCGAGAACGTCGCCAGCCGCGAGGTCGAGGAGGCGCTGTACCAGATTCCGGAGGTGTCGGAGGTCGCCGTGGTCGGCCTGCCGCATCCGCGCTGGGTCGAGGCCGTGGTGGCGATGGTCGTCGTGAAGTCCGGCTGCGAGCTGACCGAGGAGGCGCTGCTCAAGCAGGCCTCCAGCCGGCTGGCCTCGTTCAAGACGCCGAAGCGCGTGGTGTTCGTCGATGCACTGCCGAAGAACCCCAGCGGCAAGCTGCTCAAGCGACAGTTGCGCGAAGCGCATTCCAGCCTGTTTTCTGAAGGGTAAGGCACGGCGGGGCCGCCTGGTCAATGACTCTTCCGGACAGGTCTGCTCCTCTTCCGGACAGATCGGGGCGGCCGGTCGATCCAACAGGATCTGGCCTTCGCGGTCGCGCACTCGCACCCAGCGACACCGTGACATCACGGTCGATAGCCCCAGGCTATCGACGACGTGAAACCTCGGATAGTCAATCGCGCGCGCTTGTGTAACGATTGTTTCGCGATGCGCGTAGTATGGTCATCGCCGATTGTCCACGATCCGCCCGGGGCCCTCCATGGATACGCTGCTGCTTCCGTTCTCGCCGCGCTACATCGTGCTGACGATCTGCGCCTCGGCGACCGCTCTGCTGCTCATCCTCGGGATCTACGATCGCAAGATCTTCGATCTCATTCTCATTCCGTTGCTGATCTTCGGGGCGCTGACCGCGCTCGGTATCCGCGACTTGCTGCAGAGCAGCCACGCCGTCCTCCGCAACTATCCGATTTCGGCGCATCTGCGCTTCATCCTCGAAGAGATCCGGCCGGAGATGCGGCAGTATTTCTTCGAGAGCGAGAAGGACGGCATGCCGTTCTCGCGCGACACCCGCGCGGTGGTCTATCAGCGCGCCAAGATGGTGCTCGACAAGCGCCCGTTCGGCACCCAGGAGGACGTCTACCGCGAGGGCTATGAGTGGATGCACCATTCGGTGTCACCCAAGCCGCATGCCGAAGAGAAATTTCGCATTTCGATCGGCGGTCCTGATTGCGCCAGGCCGTATTCGGCCTCGGTGTTCAACATCTCCGCCATGAGCTTCGGCGCACTGAGCCCCAACGCGGTCCGGGCGCTGAACGCCGGCGCGAAGCGCGGTGGCTTTGCCCACGACACCGGCGAAGGCGGCTTCAGCCCGTACCACGCCGAAATGGGCGGCGACATCATCTGGGAGATCGGCTCCGGCTATTTCGGCTGCCGGCACCGCGACGGCAGCTTCGATCCTGACGCGTTCGCCCGCGTTGCTGCGACCGAGCAGATCAAGATGGTCGAGCTCAAGGTGAGCCAGGGCGCCAAGCCCGGTCATGGCGGCGTGCTGCCGGCGGCGAAAGTGTCGGAAGAGATCTCGAAGATCCGCGGCGTCGCGATGGGCGAGGACTGCATCTCGCCGCCGGCGCATCGCGCGTTCTCGACGCCGATCGGCATGATGCAGTTCATCGGCGAGATGCGGCGGCTGTCGGGCGGCAAGCCGGCGGGCTTCAAGCTGTGCATCGGCCATCCCTGGGAGTTTCTGGCGATCTGCAAGGCGATGCTGGAAACTGGCATCTATCCCGACTTCATCGTGGTCGACGGCAATGAGGGCGGCACCGGGGCCGCACCGCTGGAGTTCATGGACCACCTGGGCATGCCGATGCGCGAGGGCGTCAACTTCGTTCACAATGCGCTGGTCGGGATGAACATCCGCGATCGCGTCAAGATCGGCGCCTCCGGCAAGATCGCGACTGCCTTCGACATGGCGCGGGCGATGTCGATCGGGGCCGACTGGTGCAATTCCGCGCGCGGCTTCATGTTCGCGCTCGGCTGCATCCAGTCCCTGAGCTGCCACACCGACAAATGCCCGACTGGCGTCGCGACGCAGGATCCCACGCGCGCCCGCGCGCTGGTCGTGCCGCACAAGATCGACCGCGTCTACAACTATCATCACGCGACCCTGCACGCGCTCGCTGAGCTGCTCGCGGCGGCCGGGTTGGAGCATCCGCAGGACCTGCGGCCGATCCACTTCTCGCAGCGGACGTCAACGACGGAGGTCTCGTCGTTTGCAAAACTCTATCCGTCGCTGCGGCCGGGCGAATTGCTTGAAGGTACGCAGGATATCCGCTTCAAGGATGCCTGGGCGATGGCCCGGCCGGACACGTTCGCGGCGGCGTGAGATAGTTCGGCCGCTTTAACTGAGACGGAACGCGGCGTCCCCACCCTCGGTGTCATCCCCGCGCAGGCGGGGATCCATAACCACAGGGGCTGGTTCGTGGCACGAATGTTCAACTGGCCGCCTGCCTCGAGCGAGATCACGCGGTATGGGTCCCGGGTCGGCGCCCACTGACGCGTTGCGTCAGCGGGCTTGCCCGGGACAACGGCGGAGAGTGAGGCAGGCGGTCAGCGCCTCAATGCGGATTTTCCAGACTGAACGTCTCCGACTGCTCGTCGTAGGAGAACAGCTCGGCATAGCGGCCCCAGGAGACGATGGTCTGCAGGGTCTCGTCGGCATATTGCTCGGACATGTAGTCCTCGAGCTCGATGCGGAAGCGCGCAGCGGGCGCGGCATGTGAGGGACGGTCGTCGAGTACGCGGCGGATCAAGCCCATCAGCGGCACGTTCTCCATCAGATGCGCGGCGAACAGCTTCTTGCGGTCGTCGGTCTCGAGGTCGGCGAAGCGCCGGCCGGCGTCGGTCAGGGTCAGGTCGCCTTCGCTGAGATGGGCGAAGCGTAGCAGTTGCAGCGCCTCGGCCAAGGGGAAGATCTCGTCGACTTCGAGCTGCAGATGACCCGCGAGCACCGGCAGATCGGCGTGCCCCTTGTACGGCGCGCCGGCGAGCGCCTCGATCAGGCCGGAGATCGAGTTCGAGGAGACGTGGCTCAGCACCATGCCGACCCCGGCGCTCGCGGTGCTCGGCAGCTTCGGTTCGGGCCGCTGCGTCATGCGCGCATAAAGGCTGTCGACGAGCTGGCGAAACGCCGGATCGAGCCGGTTGCGCGGATGGGCTAAGTCGATCCTGAACTCGGCGGCGACGCGGCCCGGATTGGACGAGAACACCAGCACGCGGTCGCACATCAGCACCGCCTCCTCGATGTTGTGCGTCACCATCAGCACCGATTTGATCGGCAGCCTTCCGTCGATCCAGAGATCGACGAGGTCGGTGCGCAAGGTCTCCGCGGTCAGCACGTCGAGCGCGGAGAACGGCTCGTCCATTAAGAGCAGGTCCGGATGCACGACGAGCGCGCGGGCGAAGCCGACGCGCTGGCGCATGCCGCCGGACAGCTCCTTCGGAAACGCGGATTCGAAGCCGTCGAGGCCGATCAGGTCGATCGCCGCCAGCGCGCGCTTGCGGCGCTCGGCGCTGTCGATGCCGAGCGCCTCCAGGCCGAGTTCGACGTTCTGCAGCACGGTCAGCCAGGGAAACAGCGCGAACGACTGGAACACCATGGCGACGCCGCGCGGCGGGCCGGCGATGATCTCGCCGCGGCATTTCGCTTCACCCGACGAGGGCGACACCAGGCCGGCGATGATCCGCAGCAAGGTCGACTTGCCCGAGCCGGAGCGGCCGAGCAGGCCGACGATCTCGCCGGCGCGGATGGTGAGGTCGACCTTCTCGAGCACGACGAGATCCTCGCCGCTGCCCTTCGGGAACGTCCGGCTGACGCCCTTGATCTCGATCAGCGAGGTGTCCTTGACCTGGTCGCGCATGATGATCTCTCCCGGTCAGCCGAGCCGCAGCCGGCGTTCGCCGAAGGCATAGAGCGGCCGCCACAGCAGCCGGTTGAACAGAGTGACGAGAATGCACATCACGGCAATGCCGAGCACGACGCGCGGGAAATCGCCGCGCTCGGTCGCCCCAGCGATATAGGCGCCGAGGCCTGACGCCGTGAGATGCGTGTCGCCCCAGCTCGCGACTTCGGCGACGATCGCAGCGTTCCAGGAGCCGCCGGACGCGGTGATCGCGCCGGTGATGTAGTACGGGAAGACGCCGGGCAGCACGACCTTGAACCACCAGCGCCAGCCAGTGAGATGCAGGCTTGCGGCGGCTTCGCGCAGGTCGCTCGGGAAGGCGCTGGCGCCGGCGATGACGTTGAACAGGATGTACCACTGCGTCCCCAGGATCATCAGCGGGCTCAGCCAGACATTGGCGTCGAGGCCGTAGCGCACGATCAGCACGACGAAGACGGGGAAGGCGAGGTTGGCCGGGAAGGCCGCGAGGAATTGCGCCAGCGGCTGGATGCGCTCGGCCAACTTCGGCCGCAGCCCGATCCAGACGCCGACGGGGACCCAGATCAGCGAGGCCAGCGTAATCAGCACGGCGACACGGACCAGCGTGATCAGGCCGTAGCCGATCGCGGCGAAGACATCCGCCGGCGCCAGGGTGGCCGAGAGATAGAGATAGGTTTTCCAGCCGGCATAGGCGCAGCCGAGAACGACCGCGGCGAGCCACAGCCCGTCGACGAGCTGCGACGGCGGCGCATGGCGCGCCGGACCGCTCCAGGCTTTCGGCCAGTTGATCCGCAGGTTGGAGAACGTGCGGTTGATCGCCGCGAACGGGATCGACAGCGAGCGCAGCGCGCGGGTGCGGCGGAACAGGTCGAGCATCCATGAACCAGGTGGATCGCCCGAGGCGGTCTGCTCGAAGCGGAATTTGTCGGCCCAGGCGACGATCGGGCGGAACAGCAACTGGTCATAGGCGGTGATCACCAGCAGCATGGTCAGCAGCGCCGCGCCGATCGCGGCGAGATCCTTCTGCTGGATCGCCAATGCGACATAGGAGCCGATGCCGGGCAGGGTGACGGTGGTGTTGCCGACGGTGATCGCCTCGGACGCGACGACGAAGAACCAGCCGCCGGACATCGACATCATCGCATTCCAGATCAGGCCGGGCATCGCATAGGGCACGTCGAGCCGCCAGAAGCGCTGCCAGCCGGAGAGGTGGAAGCTGCGCGTCGCCTCCTCGAGATCCTTCGGCACGTTGCGCATCGACTGGTACATGCTGAAGGTCATGTTCCAGGCCTGGCTGGTGAAGATCGCGAACACGCAGGCGAGCTCGGCGCCGAGCACCTTGCCCGGGAACAGGTTCATGAAGAACACGACCGTGAAGGTCAGGAAGCCGAGGATCGGCACCGACTGCAGGATGTCGAGCAGCGGGATCAGCACGATCTCGGCGCGGCGGCTCTTGGCCGCCAGCGCCGCATAGACGAAGGTGAAGACGAGCGAGCAGATGATCGCGAGCAGCATGCGCAACGTCGTGCGCAGCGCGTAGAGCGGCAGGTTGGCCGGATCGAGCGACACCGGGGCGGTGTCGAGCGCCGACAGCGGCAGCGTGGTCTGCTCGCCGCCATAGACGATCAGAACCATCGCCCCGACCACGATGATCAGCGCGACCACGTCCCAGATGTTGGGGCGCACGGCCTCGCGCAGCACGGCCGTCCTGATGTCGTGGAGCTGCATCGGCGTGTCTCGTCTCGTCGGCCGCAGATGATGGCTGCGGACGTCTTTGGTCGTGGCGCTCGGGGTGGCCCGCGCCGACACGGCGGCCGGGCGAAGCGGCACCCTAGGTGCGCTGTGTGATGGTTTGATTTCAAGCGGCGGGGGCCGGTGATCCCCGGCTCCGTGACCCGGCCTATCAAAGGATACGCCGGCCGCGTCTTCACGTTCCCGCGACAACGTGCGTGTGGGCCTTCGTCGCAAGCCGCAACGGCGGTCAGCGCCTCCCCCGCTTGCGGGGGAGGTCGTATCGCATCGCCAGATGCGATACGGGTGGGGGAACGCTCCGGAAAGACTGCCGCCGGGGCTGCCCCCACCCCGGCCCTCCCCCGCACGCGGGAGAGGGGGCGCACCGTCGGTGCCGCGACAGCTTGCGCTTCAACTACCCCACGTTCGGCTCGCCGCCCTCGGGCGCGAGCTTCGTGGCCAGGATCTTGTCGATGCGGCGGCCGTCGAGGTCGACGATTTCGAAGCGCCAGCCTTGCAGCTCGAAACTCTGGCCGACCTCGGGCACGCTGCCGAAATGCTGCAGCACGAGACCGGCGACGGTGTGGTAGCCGCGATGCGGCGGGACTTCGATGGCGAGCACGTCGGCGAACTCGTCGAGCGGCATCCAGCCGGACACCAGCAGCGAGCCGTCGTCGCGGCGGACGCAGGCGGGCTCGGGCGGGCCTTCCTCGGACGAGAAGGCGCCGACGATCGATTCCAGAATGTCCGCCGCGGTCACGACGCCTTCGAACGCGCCGTATTCGTCGTGCACCAGGCCCATATGCACGGGCGCCACTTTGAGGATCGCAATCACGTCGCGGGCGTCGACCGTCGACGGAATGATCGGCACCTCGCGCACCAGGCTGCGCAGGTCCGGCGTCTCGTCGCGCAGATAGGCGACCAGCAGATCCTTCGCCTGCAGCACGCCGATCGGACGGTCGCGCTCGCCGTCCGACACCGGCAGGCGCGAATGCGGGCTCTTGGCGAGCAGCTCGCGGATCACCTTCGGATCGTCGTTGAGATCGACCACGTCCACCTCGGGCCGCGGCGTCATGATCGCGCCGACCGGGCGGTCGCCGAGCCGCATCACGCCGGCTATCATTTCCTTCTCGCCCGGCTCGAGCACCCCCGCAGTCTCGGCCTCGCGCACGAGATGGTGGATCTCTTCTTCCGACACTTTCTCCTCTGCGTCCCCGGAGCGGCCGAGCAGCGCCAGGATCAGCTTGCCGGAGACGTCCAGCAGCACGACCAAGGGCAGCGATACTTTCGCGAGCACTTGCATGGCCGGCGCGACGCGCACGGCGATCGCTTCGGGATCGCGCAGCGCGAGCTGTTTCGGTACCAGTTCGCCGACGATCAGGGTCGCATAGGTGATGATGCTGACCACGAGACCAACGCCGACGATGTCGGCGATCGAGGCGCTCATCCCGAGCTCCAGCAGCGTTTGGGTCAGGCGCTGGCCAAGCGTGGCGCCGGAGAAGGCGCCGGAGAGCACGCCGACCAGGGTGATGCCGATCTGCACCGTCGACAGGAAGCGGCCGGGATCGGAGGCCAGCGTCAGCGCCCGGCGAGCGCCGGACACGCCTTTCTCGGCCAGCAGCGCCAGCCGGGCGGGCCGCGATGACACGATGGCGAGCTCCGACATCGACAACAGCCCGTTGACGACGATGAGGACGACGATGATGGCGAGTTCGGCGGAAAGCATTGCGACCTGATGTGGCGCCCGGATGGGCGGGAATGGACACAGGTCCTAGCATATGGGGATGGCAGCCGCCCATTGCTGCGTTGCGGTAGGTGCATGGAGGGATGCGCGCAGGCGGCGGCTCAGTTTGGCGCACCCGCCGGAGCTCAGCCCTCCGCCGTCGTCCCGGCCTCGAGCCGGGACCCATAGCCACCAGCCTGGATGAGCCAGGCAATTGGCGACGGCGTTTCCTCGATAGCGTCCGCGGTATCGGTCCCGGCTCAAGGCCGGGACGCCACCGCCTTTGACGAGGCGTCGCTGGCTCCACCTCGTCATTGCGAGCGCAGCGAAGCAATCCAGAGTCGAGGGCGAGATTCTGGATTGCTTCGTCGCGGAGCCTGTCATCGGGCCGCGCTTTGCGCGGACGCGTTGGCTCCTCGCAATGACGGCGAGCGAGGCACCGACATCAACCTCAAAAATCCCCGTGCAGGCGGCCCGAGAAGATCGACACCGGTCCGCGGTCGGCGTTGTAGGCGGGGTTGTTGACGAACTGATAGTCCGCCGTGAAGGTCAGGTATTTGTTGATCGCATAGGCGTAGTAGGCCTCGATGATGGTCTCGCGCCGGTAGTTGAGCGCGCCGTCGCCGATCAGCGGGCCGAGTCCGCCGGCGGCGAGGAAGGCGCGGTGGTCGCCGGACAGGCCGTTGGTCACGCCGGCGAGGCCGATCGTGTCGTCGGGGCGGCCCCAGCGGTTGCCCTTGATCGAGGCGCCGAGCGACAGGCTGTTATCGATGTCGGTGAACGCCATGATCTCGGTCTTGCCGTCGTTCCAGCTCCAGCGGCCGAACAGGCCGAACTCGTCCGAGATCGCCTGGTCGAAAGAGACCACGTAGCCATATTTGCTGCGGCCGCGGCGGGTCTGGCTGATGTCGAGATTGAGCGCGGGATTGTCCAGCGTCTCCCGATAGCTGCCGGAGAACACGCTGTTGAACCAGGCGATGGTGCGCAGATGGCCGGGCTGCGAGAACAGCTGATAGCGCGTCTCCAGCTCGACGACGTAGCTGCCGCGGCGGAACACCTTCATGTCGAAATTGTTCGAGTTCGACACGGCATCCATCAGGAAGTAGCCGGTGCGCAGCGCCCAGTTCTTCTGGTTCAGCTCGGCGGTGGCGCCATAGGTCAGGCCGAGCTTGTCGGCGGCGTAGTCGAAGGCGCCGGGGGCCCACACCGACCAGTTCATGAAATCCTTGCGCGCGTCCTTGGCATAGGCGTTGCCGTCGAACACGTCGAGCACCGGAAACTTGCCGATCTGGAAAGTCAGCCGCGAGATGTCCTGCTTGCCGGAAAGCTGCAGCTGGCCCGAGCCGAGTTGCTCCTGCTCGCCGCCGAAGCCGAAGGTCTGGCGCAGAAACAGTCGCGACGTGTTGTAGTGCGGATAGGGGAAGTCCGACTTCTGCGCCTCGCCGTTCGAAAAGCCGGCGATGCCCACCGTGTTGCTGAGGCCGAAGCCCTGCAGCAGCTCGGGATTGTAGTAGACCTCGCCGCCGTCCCACAGCCGCGCATTGATGAACAGGCTGTTGCTCCAGGTCTGCTGGAACTGGCGCGCGGGCGTCAGGCTGTTGGTCCCGGTGTAGGGGGCGCGGAAGGACGGATATCCCTGGCCGATCACGGTGGCCTGGCCATGGATCTCCCAGCGGTCCGACTCGGTGTCCGATGGATCGTTCTTGAGCTTGAGGTCGGGGCCATCGGCAAAGTCGAGCTTGCGGTTGAGCCCGAAACGCAAAGTCTGGAATTCCAGCGCTGAATTGTAACTGGCGCCGTTGGAGAAGCGGACGCCGCCATTCTCGAACCGGTTGTAGAGATATTCGAGACGCCAGCTCCAGTGCGGCGCAAAGCCGCGCTCGATGCCGGCGCCGGCGACCCAGCCGAGCCGCGTCGCCAGCTTCTTTTCCTCATTGCCCGCCGCATCGGTGTTGATGAAGCGACCGCCGGTCCAGGCGAGGCCGCCGGTGGCATAGACCAGCCAGTCGCCCTGGGCGTAGCCGACGCGGCCACGCGCGGTTGCGACATAATCCCACAGCTCGGACACGCTTGATCCCGGCGTGTTCAGCATCGCCACGGTGTGGTTCGAGGTCAGATAGTTCGGGAAACTGAAATCGCCCTCGAGACCGAGCAGCAGGCCCGAGCGGGTCACCCAGTTGTAGCCGGCCTGCACGCCGCCCGTCAGTCCGCTGAACGGACTGCCGGCGCTGGCCGTGCCGAATGGATCGGTCAGCGTCGCCGCTGCATGGTCACGGGTATAGCCGGCGTGGACGCCGACATAGAGTCCGGTCCAGTCGAACACCGTCTGCGCCATCCGGGCCTTGACCGGCAGATCGGCGGCCTCGGCTGACGCGCTGGCGAACGGCCCGAGCGCCGCCATCGCGACGGCGCCGGCAATGATCATCTCCCGGGTGCAGTTCGACTTGATCATGGCGGCAGTCCCCAGGCAAAGCACGCGATTCCGGGCTGAAGTCAGAACCTCATTGCCCGAGCACAGTCACGAGAAGAATACGGAGTCGTCGATCTTCGAGCGAAAATGTGGACGAACACGGTCGATTTGTGGATGATTTATATTGCGATTAATTCGCAATAGTAAGATTTGCACAATGATCCGAACGATCCGACTGAAAGTGTGGCCGTCGAGCAACAAACAACCCGCCCGGGGTTGGCCGGACGGGTTGTGACGATAGGAACCGGGGCAGAGAGGGTGCGGCGTTAACGATCAGGCGCGGACCTGGGCGGGACGGCGGGCGTGGTGAAGCGCGCCCTGGTTGCGCGGCCCGGCGAAGCGATCGCCGCAGCATCAGTAGCGGCAGGCCCGGACACGGCCGACATACTGGCCATAGATGTCATACTGCGGCACCCAGCGGCAGACCCGATAACCACCGTAGTAGTAGGCGTCGTTGCTGGCGGCGATGGCGCTGCCGACCACGGCGGCTCCGACGAGGCCGGCACCGACACCCCAGCCCCAATGGGGATGATAGCCGCCCGCGGCGGCGGGTGTGGAGGTGGCGGCGATGCCGCCGGTGACGGCGAGCGTGGCGAGGGCGACAGCGGCAATCTTGCTCTTGATCGACATGGCGAAGGCTCCTGTGTTTCGCGTTGGGGCGGCCGGTCCTGGCCGCTTGCCCAATTGGACGAAGCCTTTTCGAAAGCGGTTCGATTCGCGCTGCGGCCGACTGGGGCCGCGTCGAATTCGTGAGGCGATGCAGAGGTTTGCGGTTGGCTCAGTGGCCGGCCAACGGGCCCGCGCCAAGCGTGTTCACGTCGAAGTTATCGACGTCCTGCAGCAGCGCGCAGAATGCGCGGGCGCCATGATCGAGCACGTGCGCGCCCTTCTCCGCAGAGGCCTGCGTGGCATCGCCGACGGCGCCGCTCGCATGGAGATCCTGGGTTTGCCAGGCCAGCGGCGCGGGGCGTTGTGTCGACAACACGCGGTTGTCGCGCGCCATCGCCGCGCCCGAGGATGCGAAATCGGCGATCGCCTCGCTCCGCACGAATTGCGGATAGCGCGCCAGCATGATCGAGGTCTCGATCGCGCCGCCATGGATGCCGTGGAGAATCTCGCTGGCCGAGAACAGCCCGTCAGGCGCGCCGAAGCGCGACCAGGAGGTCGTCACCACCAGCATGCGATGGACCGCGCGCAAATCCTGCGCGACCAGGCTCATCGCGGCGCTGTTGCCGCCATGGCTGCTGACGATGACGAGCTTGCGAATGCCTGCGCGCGCGATGCAGTCGCCGAGCGCCCGCCAGCTCCGCAGCGCGACCTCGGCCGGCAGGGTCAGCGTGCCCGGAAAATCGATATGCTCGGTCGAAATCCCGACCGGCTGCACCGGCAGGAAGGTCACCGGGAGTGCTGGCGGCAGCAGAGCGCGGACCTCCGCGAGATACGCCTCGGCAATGTAGACGTCGGTGCCGAGCGGCAGATGCGGCCCGTGCTGCTCGGTGGCGGCGAGCGGCAGCACCGCAATCCAGCCGGCGACGTCAGGCGTTTCCAGAGCGGGCCAGTTCAGCTCGGTCCAATCGCGGGGCGGCAGGGTCATCGCGCGGGCAGTTTCCTTCGTCCGTCGGGCAGGGTAGTTATCGCTCCATTGATCTTAACATGTTCAGCCAGAAAGAACCGGGGAGACCAGAGATGGCGCAATCGCTTCTCGCGCGAACGTTAATGGCGGCATGGCTGGTGATCGGTGGGACGTCTGGCGCGGCGGTCTCGGCCGCGCAGGCCCAGACCCTGGACAAGGTCTCCTTCGGCACCAATTGGGTGGCCGAGGCCGAGCATGGCGGTTTCTTCCAGGCGGTCGCGGACGGCACCTACAAGCGCTACGGCCTCGACGTGACGATCGTGCCGGGCGGCCCGAACGAGAACAACCGGATGCTGCTGATCTCGGGCAAGATCGAATTCTTCATGGCGGCGAACACGCTGATGGCGTTCGATGCGGTGGCCAACAACGTGCCGGTCGTGTCGATCGCGGCGATGTTCCAGAAAGACCCGCAGGTGTTCCTGACCCATCCGGAGTCCAGGATCTCCAAGCTGGAGGAGCTGAAGCCGCTGACCCTGTTCGTCTCCAAGGAGGGCATCTCCAGCTACTATCAATGGCTGAAGTCGGAATATGGCTTCTCCGAGAAGAACGTCCGCCCCTACACGTTCAATCCGCAGCCCTTTATCGCGACGCCGCAGAGCGCGATGCAGGGCTATGTCACGTCGGAACCCTTCGCGGTCGAGCGCGCCGCCGGATTCAAGCCCGGCGTGATCCTGCTCGCCGACAACGGCTTCAACACCTACTCGACCCTGATCGAGACGCGGCGCGACCTGATCGAGAAGAAGCCGGATCTGGTGCAGCGCTTCGTTGATGCCTCGATCATCGGCTGGTACAACTACATCTACGGCGACAACTCCGCCGGCAATGCGCTCATCAAGAAGATGAATCCGGAGATGACCGACGATCTCCTGGCCTATTCGATCGCCAAGATGAAGGAATACGGCATCGTCGATTCCGGCGACAGCATGGACAAGGGCATCGGCGCCATGACCGAGGAGCGCATCACCAGCTTCTTCGACAAGATGGTGCGCGCCGGTGTCGTCAAGCCGACGATCGACTATCGCAAGTCCTATACGCTGCGCTTCGTCAACAAGGGCGTCGGTCTCGATCTCCGGCCGAACAAGTAGGACGCGCGAGCGGCGCGATCAGCAGATGAGTTCGTCCCCTTCGTCCGCGCGCGCCGACGGCAGCGCCGTGCGCCTGCGCGGCGTCACCAAGGTCTACGAGTCCGGCGTGGCCGCGCTGGGGCCGATCGACCTGACGATTGCCAAGGGCGAATTCGTGTCGCTGCTGGGGCCTTCCGGCTGCGGCAAGTCGACGGCGCTGCGCCTGATCGCGGGACTCGTGGCCCCCACGTCGGGCATGCTGGATGTGGCGGCGGCAGCCTCTCCGACGCAGTCCGGCCACCGCATCGGCTTCGTGTTCCAGGAGCCGACCCTGATGCCCTGGACCAGCGTGCGCGACAATGTCGGCCTGCCGCTGAAGCTCGCGCATCTGCCGGCGGCCGATGCGCGCCTGCGGGTCGACGCCGCGCTGGCGCAGGTCGGGCTCGCCGATTTCGCCGACGCATTCCCGCGCGAGCTGTCCGGCGGCATGAAGATGCGCGCGTCGCTGGCCCGGGCGCTGGTGACGCAGCCGGACATCCTGTTGATGGACGAGCCGTTCGCCGCGCTCGACGAGATCACGCGGTTCCGGCTCAACAATGATCTCCTGGCGCTGTGGCGCAAGCTGAATATGACCGTTCTGTTCGTGACTCACTCGGTGTTCGAGTCGGTCTATCTGTCGCAGCGGGTGCTGGTGATGACGGCGCGGCCCGGCCGGCTCAGCGCCGAGATCCCGATCGAGGCCGGGACACGCGACGATGCGTTCCGCGCTTCGCCGGACTATGCGGCGTATTGCCGTCGTGTCTCGGATGCGTTGGCTCCGGCCTACACCGGAGTGCATGCGCTGTGAGCGACGGTCGGCGCGGTGTCTCCGTCTCGGCGGCGCGGCTTGCGAGCCTCGTCTCTCCGGCGGTCGTCTTCATTGCCGTGATGACGGCGTGGGAGCTGTCCGTCCGCCTGAATGACATCCAGCCTTATGTGCTGCCGGGACCGCTCCTGGTGCTGAAGACCCTGGTGAGCGATTGGGACATCCTCTTCCAATCGCTGGTGACGACCCTCATCACCACGCTCGAAGGCTTCGTCGCCGCGGCGCTTGGCGGCATCGCGCTGGCGCTGTTGTTCAACCAGTCGAAATGGCTGGAACGGGCGCTGTTTCCCTATGCCGTTGTGCTGCAGGTGACCCCGGTCATCGCGATCGCGCCGCTGCTGCTGATCTATCTGCCGCAGCAGACCGCCGTGGTGACCTGCGCGTGGATCGTCGGCTTCTTTCCGGTGCTGTCGAACACCGCGCTCGGACTCAATTCTGTCGACCGCAACCTTGCCGGGCTGTTTCAGCTCTATGGCGCCTCGCGCTGGCAGACGCTGCGCTATCTGAAGCTGCCCGCCGCGCTGCCTTACATTCTCGGCGGCCTGCGCATCGCCGGCGGCCTGTCGCTGATCGGCGCGGTCGTCGCCGAGATCGCGGCTGGTAGCGCCGGTGCCGGATCGGGACTCGCCTATCGCATCGCGGAATCCGGCTATCGACTCAACATACCTCGCATGTTTGCTGCATTGGTGCTGCTATCGGTGGCCGGGATTGTCATCTATGGCTTGCTGGCGCTAGTTTCGCACCTCGTTTTACGGCGCTGGCATGAGAGCGCGCTTGGAAAGGATAACTGATGGCGGCGACTTCGTCTGACAAGGTCGATGTTCTGATCTATGGGCCGTTGCGGCCGATCCTGGAAAAAGGGTTCCCGGACAGCTTCAACGTGCATCATGCGACGACGCAGGCCGACCTCGAAGCGCTGCCGGCGGACGTGAAGGGGCGCATTCGCGGCGTCGCGGTGACCTTTCACACCGTCAAGACCGATGCCGCGGTCATGGCCATGCTGCCGAAGCTGGAGATCGTCGCGAGCTTCGGCGTCGGCTATGACCACGTCGCGGCGGCTCACGCCGGCCAGCACGGCATCGTCGTCACCAATACGCCGGACGTGCTGACCGAGGAGGTTGCCGACGTCGCGCTGGGCCTGCTGATCGCAACCTGTCGCGAGTTCATCAAGGCCGACCGATACGTGCGCTCGGGCGAATGGGAACAGAAGCCGTATCCGCTCAGCGTCGGCTCGCTGCGCGATCGCACCGTCGGCATGGTCGGCATGGGCCGCATCGGCCAGGCGATCGCGCGCCGGCTCGAAGCCTCGCTGGTTCCGGTCGTCTATCATTCGCGCAAGCCCGCGGCCGGCGTCGCCAACAAGCATTATCCCGACCTGCTGGCGATGGCGAAGGACGTCGATACGCTGGTCGTCATCGTGCCGGGCGGCGCCTCGACCAACAAGATCGTCAATGCCGAGGTGCTGAAGGCGCTCGGACCGCGCGGCGTCGTCGTCAACGTGGCCCGCGGCTCCGTTATCGACGAGCAGGCTTTGGTGGATGCGCTGAAGTCCGGCACGATTCTCGCCGCCGGCCTCGACGTGTTCGAGAAGGAGCCGGCGGTGCCGGACGCGCTCAAGGCGATGGACAATGTCGTGCTGCTGCCACACATCGGCTCCGCTGCCATCGTAACCCGCAACGCGATGGATCAGCTGGTGGTCGACAATCTCAAGGTCTGGTTTGCCGGCAAGCCGCCGCTGACGCCCGTTCCGGAGACGCCGGTGAAAGGCCGCTGATGAAACGCTCGCTCCCATTGCTGATCGCATTGCTGTCGTCATTGGCCACCGTTCCCGCGCCTGCGCAGGATGCGGGCGGCCTGAAGAAAGCGATGATCGGACAATGGGAGCTTGCGACCACCGAGCGCAGCAAGACCTGCGTGCTGACATTGAAGCCCGAGGCGGCGCAGCGCGGGATGAAGCTCGAAATGGAGCCGGGCTGCGCGACCGCGCTGCCCTTCACCAAGGACATCGCCGGCTGGAACGTGAAGGGGCTCGACGACATCGTCAGCCTGCAATCCGCCAACGGCGAGGCGGTGATCGACTTCACCGAGGTTGAGGCCGGCATTTTCGAGGGCCTGCGCCAGGGCGAGGGCGTCTACATCATGCAGAACCTCGCGGCAGCGCGGTCGCTCGCCAAGTCGATGGACCAGATGATCGGCGACTGGGCCATGGTGCGCGGCAACGGCGCTGTGATCTGCAGCCTGGTGCTGACCAACAACGACGCCGGCAACGACAATTTCCAGGTGTTCGTGAAGCCGAAATGCGATCCCACCGTCGCGGCCTTCGCGCCGTCGCAGTGGCGGCTCGAGCACGGCCAGATGATGCTGATGTCCGACCGCGGCGAGACCTGGCGGTTCGAGGCGGACGACAATGCGCAGTGGCGGCTGGTGCCGGACAGTGCGAATCCGCTGATCATGCTGCGGCAGTGAGGCCGGGACCGCTTGCGCCATTCGCTGACGTTAACAGTTCGGTCATGCCGGTTAACGCTTCGTTGCGAGTTGCAGAAGCGATTTAAACGTGTCGTTTACAGATGCTGCGTCTGATGGTTGTCCAAAGGCCGGGAGCCAGCCATGCAGAGTCCAGTGCGCAGGTTCACCCATTCGCTGCCGTCGTTCAGCCTCAACGACAAGATCTCGATGGCCGCCATCGGCTTCGCCGTTCTGGTGATGCTGCTGACGCTCGGCGCGTTGTCGGCGTTGCGCGAACAGCGCATGTTCTACGACCGGCTCGAGCACCTCGCCGTCGCCTCCCGCAACATCGAACGCACCAATGCGCTGATCTACGCCGTCGTGATGGAATCGCGCGGCATCTATATGTCGTTCGATCGCAACGTGGCGCGGCGTTACGCCGATTCGCAACTGGCGAAGATCGCGCAACTCGCCAAGGTCGTCGAGGAATGGCAGGTCGCGCTCGCCGACGATGATGCGGCCGTGTTCGCACCGTTCCGGAAGCGCATCGACCAGTTCATTGCATTCCGGACGGAAATGGCGCGCCGGACGATTTCAGTCGGTTCGTCCGCGGCGCGCGAGCTCGGCGACAACGACGAGAACCGCGCGGTCCGTACCGCGCTCAACGAGGATCTCGAGGCCCTGTCGCGGCTCTACGACGAGCGCATGGGCGAGCTCAACGAGCTCGTGGACGAGCGTGGTCTTGCCTTGGTCTATCTCGGCGGCCTCGGCCTGCTGCTGATCGCCCTGATCGCGGCCGCGGCGCTGGCGCTGCGCTGGGGCGTCCTGATGCCGCTCCTGGACGTCGCCGAAGTCACCGACCGCATCGCCGCCGGCCGCATCAAGCTGAAAATTCCGCATGCGCGGCGGCATGACGAGATCGGACGTGTCGCGCATGCCGTCGAGACCTACCAGGAAGGCACGTTCCGCCTGCAGGAGCTCGAGCAGCACGAGGTCGAGATCGAACGGCAGCATGCCGATGTGCTGCGTGACAACGAGCGGCTGGAGCAGGGCGCGATCAGCAGCCAGCAGCGGCTCGACGCCGCCGTCGCCAACATGGCGCAGGGGCTCATCATGCTCGACAGCTTCGGCTACGTGCTGATGGTCAACGACCAGTATCGCAAGCTCTACGGCGTTCCCGGCTCGATCGCGAAGCCCGGCGCGCATATGCGCGAGATCCTGGCGCATCGCGCCAAGCTCGGACTGTTGCGCGAGAAGCCGTCGGAGTTTCTCGCTGCGCTGCGTGAGCGGATGAAGCAAAGGCGCGCCGAGACCTTCGAGATGGAGCTGGCCGACGGCCGCGTCATCCGTATCGCGGAACGCCCGATGGACGGAGGCGGCTGGATCGCGACGCATGAGGACTTCACCGCACAGCGGCGCAACGAGCGGGTGCTGGCGCGCGCCGAATACTTCCTGGCCGCGCTGCTCGAAAACATTCCGCAGGCCGTCGTTGCCAAGGACGCGCAGTCGCTGCGCTACGTGTTCGTCAACCGCGCCACCGAGGTGCTGTTCGGCCTGCCGCGTTCCGAAATCATCGGCCGCGCCGCGCGCGAGCTGTTCCCGGAGCCGACGGGAGAGCTTCTGGAGACCTTCGACCGCGAGCAGCTCGGCCAGGCGGTCGTCGACCAGGTGCCGAAGACGCACAGCATCGAGACGCCCGGCAACGGCAAGCGCGATGTCGTCGTGCGCCGGTTGCCGGTTTCCACGGGCGAGGGCGAGCCGAAATACCTTCTCAGCATCGTCGAGGATCGCACGCAGGATCAGCGCGCGGCGGCATGAGCGGAACGCGGCGATGTCGGGATACGCCGCCTTGACGCTGCCTTGATCTGCATCAAGAACGGCCGGCTCGGGCGGACTAGCTTGCCCGGAACGGAGACGTGTACATGACCCGACGCCTGGGGATTTCTCTTGCCACCCGCCTCAGTGCCGCAGCGCTGCTGACCTTTGCGACGCTTGCGACGACCCTTGCGCCGCTGCATCAGGCCGCCGCGCAGGACGTGCTGGGCGGTGCGATCCTCGGCGGTGCCGGCGGCGCCATTCTCGGCGGCGCGATCGGTGGCGGACGCGGCGCTGCGATCGGCGCCGTGATCGGCGCGGGAACGGGAGCCGCCATCGCAGCCGATGGCGAGCGGCGCCGCGGCGGCTACTACTCCTATCGCAACGGCTGCTATCTGCAGCGCGGCGACGGCTCCTGGGTCCGCGCGCATCCGCGCTACTGCTACTGAGTCCTGCTGATCGCAACAGAGTCTGACGGCGCGCCGTGTCGCGCCGCGGATTGCTGCAGGGCGCGCTCGAGCGCGGCGATCACGCGCACATCCTCGCAATGCGCCACGTTGAAGCGCATCATCATGCCGGCTGTTTGCGCCGTGCTGAACACGTCGCCGGGCGCCAGCACCACATTGTCGGCCAGCGCGGCCTGGGCGACGTCGACCGCCGCGCATCCGTCCGGCAGCCTGCACCACAGATGATAGCCGCCGCGCGGCATCAGCCAGGGCGTGATGCCGAGGCGCTGCAGCCGCGCCGCGACGCGTGGACGTGCGCGCGATAGCCGCGCGCGCAGCTCCTCGATATGCTTGCGATAGGCGCCGCTGGTCACGACTTGCGCCAGGGCCTCTGCGGCGAATTGTCCGGGGCCGCCGAAGCCGGTCGCGATCTGCAGGTCGATCAGCGGCTCGATCCAGTCCGCCCGGCCCGCGATGTAGCCGCAGCGGACGGATGCCGACAGCGTCTTGGAAAAGCTGCCGACCAGGATGACGCGCTGCAGTCCGTCGAGCGCGGCCAGCCGCGGCGACGGCTCGGGCTCGAAGTCGCCGTAGATGTCGTCCTCGATGATGATCGTGTCGGATGCGGCGGCGGCGTTGAGCAGGCGGTGCGCGGTCTGCAGCGACAGTGACGCCCCGGTCGGATTGTGCAGTCCGGAATTGGTGATGTAGAGCCGCGGCCGCTCGGCCGACAGCACCGCCTCGAACTGCGCGATGTCGGGCCCGCTCGGCGTCATCGGCACGCTCACGATCCGCACCTGGTGCGCACGCAGCAGCGCCAGGAAATTGAAATAGCAGGGGTCGTCGACCAGCACCGTGTCACCGGGCCGGAGCAGCATGCGGCAGATCAGGTCGATCGCCTGCGTGCCCGACGCGGTCAGCAGCACCTGCTCGCTGAACGCCTCGATCCCGAGGCCGGCCAAGCGGGCCTGCAGCACGCGTCGTAGCGCCGGCGACCCGCGCGAGGCGCCATAGTCGGTCAGTACGCCGTCTTCACTGCGTGCCAGCGCGCGCACGGCGCGGCGGAGCGCCTCCTGCGGCATCCAGTCGGCCGGCAGCCAGCCGCAACCCGGCGTCAATGTCGCCGTGCCAGCATCGAGCGACTGACGCGACACGAAGAACGGATCGACCGCACGGGGACGGTGCGGCTCACGCTCGGCGAGAGCGAGCGGCGGCAGCGCGAGATCGGCGACATAGAAGCCAGATCCGCGGCGGGCGCGGATGATGCCCTCCGCGGCCAGCCGGTCATAGGCCTCCACGACCGTCGCCGGCGCCACGCCCATGCTCGCCGCGAACGCGCGGATCGACGGCAGTCGCTGACCTGGGCCGAGCGCGCGCGTCTCCAGCTGCTGGCGAATGGCCGCGATCACGGCTGCCGTGCGCGGACCCCGATCGTGGGAAGCCGTGGTGATCGCCTTCAAGTGTATTGCTCCGATAACCAGTACAGTTTGCCAGGATTGTACTGATCTGTGGCTGCCGCAACAAGGCGGCACCGGCTAGATCGGGGGCAGCCGGGAGGAAGACGATGAAGGGATCTATCGAAGGCTGGGGCAGCGGGGCGATCGGCATGACGATCTTCAGCGGCTCGCTGCCGGCGACACGCGCGGCGCTCGAAGGCTTTGCGCCGCTGTTCCTGACGGGGGCGCGCGCGACGCTTGCGGCGCTGCTCGCGGCAGCGTGTCTCGTCCTGTTGCGGCAGCCGCTTCCCGGGCGGCGCGACCTGCTGTCGCTCGGCATCGTGGCGCTCGGCGTGGTCGTCGGCTTTCCGCTGCTGACGGCGCTCGCGCTCCAGCACATCACCTCGGCCCATGCGATCGTGTTTGTCGGACTGCTGCCGCTGTCGACGGCTCTGTTCGGCGTGCTGCGCGGCGGTGAGCGGCCACGGCCTCTGTTCTGGTTGTTCGCCGCGCTCGGCGCTGCCGCAGTGTCCGGCTTCGCGCTGATGCAGGGTGGCGTGGCGTCGCCGATCGGAGATCTTGCGATGGTCGCGGCAATCATCGTCTGTGGTCTCGGCTATGCGGAAGGCGCGATGCTCACGCGCCGGCTCGGCGGCTGGCAGGTGATCTCATGGGCGCTGCTGCTGTCATTGCCGCTGATGCTCGTGGTCTCGGCGTGGACCTGGCCGGGCTCGTCTCAGGCGATCACGGCCGCGGCCTGGCTCGGCCTCGGCTATGTCTCGGTCTTCAGCATGTTCGTCGGCTTCGCCTTCTGGTACCGCGGCCTCGCGCGTGGCGGCACCGCCACCGTCGGCCAGTTGCAATTGCTGCAGCCGTTCCTGGGTCTCGCCTTTGCAAGCCTGCTGCTGCATGAGCCGGTGTCATCGTCGATGATCGGCGCCGCCGCGATCGTCGTCCTCTGCGTCGCGATGGCACGACGCTGGGCGTGAGCTGACTGTCGCGATGACTGCGGTCGCTCCGCCTCACATCAGCCCGGAGCCCTTCAGGCTGGTGTGCCCGTTCTTGCCGACGATGATGTGATCGTGGACGGTGATCCCGAGCGGCTTGGCGATGTCGACGATGGTCTTGGTCATGCGGATGTCGGCTTGTGACGGCGTCGGATCGCCGGACGGGTGGTTGTGCACCAGGATGATGGCGGTCGCCGACAGCTCCAATGCGCGCTTGATCACCTCGCGCGGATAGACCGGCGTGTGGTCGACCGTGCCGGTCTGCTGCACCTCGTCGGCGATCAGCTGGTTGCGCTTGTCGAGGAACAGCAGCCTGAACTGTTCCTTCTCGGCGAAGGCCATGCTGGTGCGGCAATAGGTGATCACGTCCTGCCACGACGCCAGCGCATGCTTCTGCCGGACTTCGCCCCTGGCGATGCGATGCGCGGCGGCTGCGATCAGCTTGAGCTGGGTGATCGAGGCGTCGCCGACGCCGTCGATCTCGCGCAGCCGCGGCTCCGGCGCATGGATCACCTCGGCGAAGGAGCCGAACGTCTTCAGCAGCGCCTTGGCCAGCGGCTTGACGTCACGCCGCGGCAGCGCCGCGAACAGCACCATCTCCAGCAGTTCGTAATCGTTGAGCGCGTCGGGACCGGCGCTGTGAAAGCGCTCGCGCAGCCGCTGGCGATGGCCGAGATAATGCGGCGGCTCGCTGGGTGTCACATCGACAGGGGAGGTCTTATCCGGCATCCGGCGCAGCATGCCGCGCCGCGCCGGTTTTGCAACCTCGAAGTGTTCGCGACGGCTGCCGGTGACGGCTAGGCGGCCCGGCCGGTCAACACGAGGACGATGCCTGCGATCAGCGCGAACGCCGTGGGATAGAAGGTCAGCGCGAAGCCGAAGGCGCGGCCGGCCGCGCCGCCTGCATAGCCGCGCCAGAACAGCAGGCGTCCGAGGCCGAACAGCACCACCAGCGTCATCAGCACAGGCGTCGGCGCGGGCAGCGCCGCCGCCAGCGCCAGATGGACCGTGACGGCCAGCACCACCTGCTCCAGCGTGTTCTGAAGGATCGCGTTGCCGCCCCGGACGGCATCACTCGGCGCGGTGCTGGCGCTGCCTGCGATGTCCTGGGGCGAGAAGAAGCGCAGCCGGGCGACGTTGCCGATGGATGCGAGCAGCCACACGATCACGAGCAGATCGAGCTTGAGGGCGACCGCGAGTCGCTCCGCCACCGGTTGCGCGGGGCCCCCCGCGGCGCGCCAGAGCGCGAATGCGATCGCGGCGATGGCAACCAGGGCGGCCGCGGCCATGCCAATGGCGACCTGCCGCTGCTCGCGTTGGAAACCGGCGTGGTCTTCGTTCACCGACGAATCCTCCCGTCTCGGGACTACATCGATTGGGTCGTCCCGCCTAGACCGGGAGATGGCCGATGAAGTCCCGGATGCAAGCGAGCACCGGCTGCTGATCTCCGGCAAACACCCAGTGATCGGCACCGTCGAGCTCGACAAAGCGTGCTTTGGGAATGTGGCTGGCCAGATGCCGTCCCGCGGCAACCAGCACGGCGCGATCGCGGCGGCGGTGCAGCACCAGGGTCGGCGCGGCGATTCGCGCCAGCAGGTGCCGGACATCCGTATCCCTCAAGGCCTCGAGCAGGCCCCTGATGGCGCCGGGGCTGGAAGACGCCCGCAGCAGGCCGGCCCACCAGGCGCGCGCCTGGGGATCGCCGGCCAGGCTCGGCGCGAATGTCTCGATGCCCGCCGGCCCGCCCCATTCCGCGACGAGCTGCTGCAGCCACATGTCATACTGGGCGGCCTGTAGCGCGTGAGGATAGTCCGCCGTCGCGCTGCCCTTGGCGAGCGAGGCGAACAGGATCAGCCCGGCGACCCGCTCGGGATGATCGGCGGCGAAGGCGACGCAGGCGGGGCCGCCCTCGGAGGCGCCGAGCAGCAGCGTGCGGCGGCTGCCGGCGGCATCGAGCACGGTGGCGATGTCGGCGGCGGTCGCCGCAACGCTCGGGCTGAAGCCGACGCGGTCGGAGAGGCCGATGCCGCGACGGTCGAACAGGATCAGCCGGCCCATGGCGGCCAGCGCGGACAGCATCGCCCGGCAGCGCGGCTCCTCCCAGACGCGCTCGACATGCGAGACGAAGCCGGGCAGCAGCAGGATGTCCAGCGGGCCGCTGCCATAGGTCTGGTAGGCGAGATGGACATGGCCGCCACGGACATAGCGTGTCGGCGGCACGCTTGGGCCGGGCTCGGCTGCCCCTTGCTTCAACAGCGCCAGCGTCTCGGCTTCGGGCGCCACGCCGAGTTCGTCCCGCAGGCGCTGCGTCAGCGCCTCGAGCTGGCGCTCGGCGGCGGCGCGATCGCCGGCCATCAGCAGGCTGCGGATCAAGGCGCGGCCATAGACCTCGCTGAGGGGATCGAGTGCCACCAGGCGGTGAGCATGGGCCGCCGCGGCAGAATGGTCACCGGCGGCACTGCGGTCCTGCACCACGCGCTCCAGCGCCTGCACTGCGCGGCCGCGCAGGGCCTCGCGCCGGAAGAAGGCCCATTCGTCGAATTGCGGGCAGTCGCCGGCCGTGAAGCCGTCGAGGAAGTCATGTGTGTAGAGGCGGCAGGCCTGCTCGAAGTCGCCGGCATCGCAGGCGGCTTCGAACTGCGCGGAATCGACCTCCGGCATGGCGCTCGCGGCCCACTTGATGGTCGACCGGTCGACGGCGAGGCAGCCGTCGCCGAGCGTCAGCTGGATCCGGTGCAGCAGACGGCGCAGCCGCGCCCGAGCGACGTCGTCTGGCGTCTCCGGCCAGAACATCGCGGCCACGCTGTCGCGCCCGACCGGCCCCTTGGTTTCCGCCAGATAGACCAGCAAGGCAACGCCCTTGCGCAGCGCCAGCGGACACGGTCGACCGTCTCGCTGCAGCTCGGGAAAGCCGAATGTCTGGACGCGGAACTGAACCATCGGGAGGCGGCCTGTGGGAGACGCGTCGGGGGACGCTTGGGGGACGCTCGGTTGCTACGGCTCGGTCTCGCCAGGGACGCGCGCGATCGAACGATCGGACGCGTCGATGGCGGCAGGCCGTCCTCGAAGCAACAAGGAAATAGACATGTTTGGCCGTCTCCTCATTCTGCTCTATGCCGCCGTGAGCTATGCCGTCTTTCTTGTGTCATTCGGATGGGCGGTCGGTTTCGTCGGGAACACCAACCTTATCACGGGCAAGTCGATCGACGTCGGCGTCTCCAGCCCGGTCGTCGAGGCCGTCATGATCGACGTGCTGCTGCTCGCGCTGTTTGCGGTCCAGCACAGCGTGATGGCGCGTCCGGCCTTCAAGCGCATGCTGACGCGCATGATTCCAAAAGCCGCCGAGCGCAGCACCTATGTGCTGCTGTCGAGCCTGGTGCTGTTGCTGCTGCTGTGGCAGTGGCGGCCGCTTCCAACGCTGGTCTGGCGCCTGGACGGCGTTGCGGCGACGGTGCTGACCGGGCTGCATTGGTTCGGCTGGCTGCTCGTGCTGACCTCGACCTATCTGATCGATCATTTCGACCTGTTCGGCTTGCGCCAGGCGATCTTTGCCGTCCGCGGGACGGAGGCGCCGGCGCATCCGTTCAAGACGCCGCTGCTGTATCGCCTCGTGCGCCATCCGCTGATGCTCGGCTTCCTGATCGCCTTCTGGGCGACGCCGGAGATGTCGGTCGGTCATCTGCTGTTCGCAGCCCTCAACACGGCCTACATCCTGGTCGGCGTGTGGCTGGAGGAGCGCGATCTGGTCGCCCAGTTCGGCGCGAGCTATGAGCGCTATCGCCAGAGGGTTCCGATGCTGCTGCCGCGGCTGGTGGGCAGCCGGCTCAACGCAGATGGTGAGGCCTCGCCGGCCCCGCGCAGCAATCCCTGAGGCCGCTGGCGGTTGCCTCGTGCAGGGCAGGCCATGTGCAGTCGCATGGCCACGCAGACGTGACTTGGTGCGGTAGAGCCCCGAACCTATGTCGAGCGTGAATGTTGCGATGCAAAATCGCGTCTCGACAGCCCGTGTCCGCATCGGCCCAATGGCGGCCGTCCCTGCCTTAAGAGAGATCTGCGTTGACCACCCTGACGTCCGATTCCAGCGACCAGCTGTCGGCCTGGATCACACTGCTGCTCGCCTTCTCCTGCGGGCTGATCGTTGCCAACATCTATTACGCACAGCCGCTGATCGGTCCGATCAGCGCCGACCTCGGACTTCGCCCGCAGCTCGCGGGCCTGCTGGTGACGATGAGCCAGATCGGCTATGGCGCGGGGCTCCTGTTCGTGGTGCCGCTCGGCGATCTCATCGAGAATCGCAAACTGATCGTCGCGACCGTGATCATCGGTGCCGCTGCGCTGGCCTGCGCGGCGCTGGCGACGAGCCCGCCGACCTTCCTGCTGTCCGCGCTGCTGATCGGATTCGGCTCGGTCGCGGTGCAGATTCTCATTCCTTATGCCGGCCACATGGCGCCGGAGGCGATCCGTGGCCGGACGGTCGGGAACGTCACCACTGGGCTGATGCTCGGCATCATGCTGGCGCGGCCGCTGTCAAGCTTCGTGGCCGCCCATGCCTCCTGGCACGTGATCTATGCGGCATCTTCCGTGGCCATGCTGAGCCTGGCCGTCGTGCTGCGCGTGGCGCTGCCGCCGCGCGAGCCGCAGGCGCGGCTCAGCTACGGCCAACTGCTCGGCTCGATGGTGCAGCTCTATCGCGACACCCCGGCGCTGCGCCGCCGTGCGTTCTACCAGGCTGCGCTGTTCGGCTGCTTCAGCGTGTTCTGGACCACATCGCCGCTGCTGCTGGCAGGGCCCGACTTCCGGATGTCGCAGACCGGCATCGCGCTTTTCGCGCTGGCCGGCGTTGCCGGCGCGATCATGGCCCCGGTGGCGGGCCGCATCGCCGATCGCGGCTGGACCCGGCCGGCGACGATTGCCTCGATGCTGATGTGCGCGACCGGCTTTGCGGTCACGCTGCTGGCGCCATCGGGAACCAACTGGTCGCTGGCGGCGCTGGTGTTCGCGGCAATCGCGATCGACTGCGGCGCGCAACTCAGCCTGATCCTCGGCTATCGCGTGCTGTTCGTGCTCGGCGCCAGCCAGCGCAGCCGGCTCAACGGTCTCTACATGACCACCTTCTTCGTCGCCGGCGCGGCCGGCTCGGGCCTCGGCGCCTGGGCTTATGCGCACGGCGGCTGGACGTTCGCGGCCGTTCTCGGAACAGCGCTGCCGCTCGTCGCGCTGGCCTATCAGTTCACCGAGCGGCGCTGATCAGAACGGGCTGCGCTTCAGCCCCGGCACCAGCGCGGCCAGGCGGTCCTTGATCCACGGCGCCGGCGGCAGCTTGCCGGTGGGCATTTCGACAGCCGCCGCAGGCTTGCGGCTCACCGCGAGCGTCAGCGTCGCAAGGTACTGGTCGCGCTCCTCCTTGATCGCGCAATAGGCGCGATGGTCGGGATCGGCGTCGGTGGCGACGCGGTCATTGGCGTTGACGACGAGCCGCTGCTTCGGTCGCCCGGTGTAGTCGGGCACGTTGGTGTAGATGAACTCGTTCAGCGCCTCCGGGAAGAACGTCTGTCCGGTGAGAACGGTGGCCTCGTCGAGGAACACGCGGAAGTGGATGTGCGTGGCACGGCCCGCATACCAACCGGGATAGATCGTTTTGAACGCGGCCCAGCCCGCGGCATCCGCCATCTGCGTGCCGCGCAGGAAGGTCTTGCCGCTCTGGTCGAGCTTGTGGGTGTCGCCCTGGCCCGGATAGCCGGAATAGATGCCGCGGGCGTCGCAATGCCAGATATCGACGCGGGCGCCCGGGATCGGCGTGCAGGCGCCGGCCTCGATCACACGCAGCCGGAGCGACAGCGGCACGCCGGGCCGGCCTTCGGCGATGTCGGCCCGCACCAGCTTGGGATCGAAGTAATAGGGGCCCGATTCGGATTGCGGCGTGAGGACGCAGGCGTCGTCCGCGCCCGCTGAAAGCGTCGAGGACTCCGACTCTGCGTGTGCTGAAGGTGCGAGCAGCGCGGCCCCCGCGGAGACAAGTCCGAGAAAGCCGCGGCGTGTTGCGTTCGCCAAGAGCGCCTCCAATGGCATGCCGATGCTGCTCACAAATCACCCGGGCATGGCAACAATCAGACCTGCACGATGCGCAGCACACGCGCAGGGAACCCGCATTGGCCACAGATGATGCCGTTGCAGCTCTCCGATGGCTGTGCAATCGTCGGTTGTTTTCAGCACGCGCTCATTCTCGGGAGGTCATGATGCGATTGGCATGCGCAATTCTCGTCGCCTCGATGGTCATCGACGGCAGCATGGGATTGGTTGCCGCGCAGGGCGGCACCATTCCTCTCACCAGCCTCGACGTGTCCGGCACCTTCGAGAAGAAGCCCGGCAAGACGGCAAAGGATCTCAGCGGCATCGCGTGCCTGGCGCCGCAGCAGGGCAAGCGCAACTGCCTGCTGATCAACGACGAGAACCGGACGGCCCAGCGCGCCGTTCTCGAGACCGATCGGATCACGGCCGGCGCGATGGTGACACTGGTCGACAAGGAGCCGAGCAAGAAGACGCTGGGCGCCCCGCCGGAAGTGGCATGCAACAATAAGAAAGAGGCCGGCCGCAAGAAAGATGATGCCGACGAGGAAAAAGAGGAGAAGGACGATCTGGACGGCGAAGGCGTCGCCTACGCGGAGCCCTATTACTACGTGATCGGCTCCCATGGCTGCTCGCGCAAGATGAACAAGTTCCAGCGGTCATCGTTCATTCTGGCGCGCGTCAGCGCCAATCCAGCTGCCTCGGCCGAGGCGGAGACGACCTATCGCGTGTCCGATCTGCTGCGAAGCGCCACAACGATCAGTGATTTCCTGGGCAAGGATCTCGAATCCGAAAACGGGCTGAACATCGAGGGCATCGCCGCCCAGGGCGACCAGCTGTGGTTCGGCCTGCGCGCGCCCGTCATCGGCGGCAACGCCTATCTCGTGCCGGCGACGGTGTCCGACCTGTTTGCTGCGGGACATCAGCGGAGTGCTGCCACGGCGAAGGCGGTGCCGATCAGGCTCGATGGACGTGGCATCCGCGACTTGGCGGCGTTGCCGGACGGGCGGCTGCTGGTGCTCGCCGGCGCGCCTCATGGTCCGGAGGTGCCGTTCAAGCTGTTCGTCGTCGAGCCCGCGAGCGGAGCCTCCGAGGAACTGGGGACGCTCGCAACCGTCCAGCAAACCGTCAAGGGAAAGCCGGTCGTCGGCAAAGCAGAAGGATTGGCCGTGCTCGCGGCGAGCGCCGACCGGCTCACCTTCGTCGTGCTGTTCGATTCGCTGCCGAACGGCGCCCCGCATCGCGGAGCTGTCGAACTGCCGAAACCCAAGCGCAATTGAGCAGCGCGGCTGACCCGGTCGATTAGGTGACGGGCCGGACTCGGCACGTTCTAACGTTCTGGCGAGCTCACACGTCCTGACAAGCTCACACCTGCGTCAGCGGCTTTTCGCCATGGCGCTCGGACAGCGTGAAGATCTCGACGCCGTCATTGGTGACGCCGACCGAATGCTCGAACTGCGCCGACAGCGAGCGGTCGCGCGTGACGGCCGTCCAGCCGTCGGACAGGATCTTCACATGCGGCTTGCCGAGATTGATCATCGGCTCGATGGTGAAGAACATGCCGGGCTTCAGCAGCACGCCCTCGCCGGGGCGGCCGACATGGATGATGTTCGGCTCGTCGTGGAACAGCCGTCCCAGGCCATGGCCGCAGAAATCGCGCACCACGCTCATGCCCTGCGGCTCGACGAAGCTCTGGATGGCGTGTCCGATGTCGCCGGTGGTGGCGCCGGGCTTCACCGCGGCGATGCCGCGCATCATCGATTCATAGGTGACCTCGATCAGCCGCTCGGCCTTCCGCGAGATCGGCCCGATTGCATACATGCGGCTGGAATCGCCGTACCAGCCGTCGACGATGAAGGTCACGTCGACATTGATGATGTCGCCTTCCTTCAGCGGCCGGTCGTTCGGCATGCCGTGGCAGACGACATGGTTGATCGAGGTGCAGGTCGAGTAGCGATAGCCGCGATACATCAAGGTCGCCGGATAGGCGCCGTGGCTGAAGGCGAAGTCGCGCACGACATCGTCGATTCGCGAGGTCGGAACGCCCGGCTTGACGATGTCGGTGAGCGCGTCGAGGCACTTCGACACCAGCGCGCCGGCCTTGCGCATCCCGGCGAAGCCGCTCGGGCCATGCAGCTTGATCTGGCCGTTCTTGCGCGCAGCGGTATCGGTGGCTTCGATATAGCTCATGGGCCTGTTTCGTTCCCGGGGGTGTCGTGGGGTGATTGCCTAATTTAATGATCCTGCCCCCCGGTGCAAGCCGGGTCTGCACGGCGCGGCCGGCCCGCGCGGGCGCCGCGCGCTCGGTCTGTTCCCTCTCCCGCTTGCGGGGGAGGGCTAGGGAGGGGGCTGCTCCGGCGGCGGTGCATTTGGCGCCCCTCTCCAACTCTCCCCCGCAAGCGGGGGAGAGGGCGCAGTGGAATGCGGGGCGGATCAATTGCTCAAACGCGCGAGGAGACTCCCTCTTGAGCCGGTGCGACGGGAGAGGAAAACGTCGGTGCCCTCAGGCCGTCGGAACCTCGACGGTGGTTTCGACCGGCAGTGCACCGCCGCGAACGCGAAGCTCTCGCACCGGATAGGGCACGCGGATGCCCTCGCGCTTGAACGCGTCCCACAGCGCCAGCATCACCTCGCTCTTGACGCTGTCCATGTAGCTGGGGTCGGCGATCCAGCAGGTCAGCGAGAACTTCATGCCGGCCTCGGTGAATTCAGTCAGCAGGCAGTTCGGCGGCTTGGACTTCAGCGTGCGCGGCATCTCGGCGGCGATGTCGGTGGCGAGCTTGACGACGACGCGCGGATCGGCGTCGTAATTGGTGCCGAAATTCACCTTCACCAGCGTGTTCTTGTCCGTATAGGTCCAATTGGTGACCTTCTGGGTAACGAGGTCCTCGTTGGGGATCAGGAACTCGCGGCCGTCGCCGGCGGCGACCGAGATGTAGCGCGTGTTCATCGCGCTGATGCGGCCCGAGCTGTCGCCGATGGTGACGAGGTCGCCGGGCTTCACCGATTTGTCGGCGAGCAGGATGATGCCGGCGACGAAATTGGCGACGATGCGCTGCAGGCCGAGACCGATACCGACACCGGCGGCACCGGAGAAGATCGCGAGCGCCGAGAGGTTGATGCCGACGGCGCTGATCGCAATCGCGATGCCGAAGATCATCAGGCCCATGCGGACCATCTTGATCAGGAGCACCTGGATCGATGGCGTCAGGTCGGTGGAGCGCGTGATCCGGCTCTCGACGAAATTGCTGGCGATGTTGGTCAGCCAGAGCACGCCGAGCAGCAGGACGCCGAGCTTGATAACTAGAAGCGGCGTCAGCCTGAGGCCGCCGAGCACGACGGAAACCGAGTCGAGCGCATCGACCACGTTGTCGAGCTGGCCGATGATGCTGAGCGCGGCCACCAGCCAGGCCGAGATCGACACGATCTGCACGATGAAGGTGCTGCGGATCACCGAGGTGATCAGCCGGATCACGAGCCAGGCCAGCGCCAGCTTGAGGGCGACAGCGAGCAGATAGGAGCGGCTCGGCCAGGTCCACAGCACCATGCCGGTGCGCGCGATCCGCATCAGGATCACGAAGACGACGGTGGTCACGCTCTCCAGCAGCACCCGCAGCAACTGGCGAAGCGGGCCGGGCCAACCCATCGCCAGCGAGGTGACGTCGATGCGCGCGCGCACCGCGGCGCTCGCCGCAAACGCGATGCCGGCGCCGCTCAGCACCATGCCGAGCTGCAGATAGAACCAGGGCGAGGTGACCTCGGCGCCGATCGAGCGCGCCACGGTCTGCAGGAATTCGAGAACGTCTTTTAAATCGAAGTCCATCAGAGGGATCTCGGAAAGGAACGGAGGCGCGCGGGAGCCCGATTGGCGGGATTTAGCTCGTTTTCGTCACAGGCGATTGCCGCGAAATATACCCCGAACGCGGGCAGGGATGGAAAAATGGGCATATCGCCGCGATAAGAGCAAATCCGGTTGGCGTGCAAGTGTGGCGACGATAAGGATGTAAAACTCGGATCGATCAACGTTTTTTCATGTCATCCCTCGACGCCGTCAGCATTGCCATCCTCCTTGGCGCGATCCTGGTCATGGCCGGCATCCTGTCGAGCCTGCTGGCCCTGCGCTTCGGCGCGCCGCTGCTGCTCGTGTTCCTGGTGATCGGCATGCTGGCGGGCGATTCAGGCCCTGGTCATATCGAATTTCAGGACGTTCGTACCACCTATCTGGTCGGCTCGGTGGCGTTGGCGCTGATTTTGTTCGATGGCGGCCTGCGCACGCGCTTCCAGAGCATCCGCACCGTGCTGGCGCCGTCGATGGTGCTCGCTACTGCGGGCGTGCTGCTGACCGCGTTCATCACCGCGCCCATTGCGAAATACACCCTCGACCTCGGCTGGACCGAGGCGTTGCTGGTCGGCGCCGTCGTTGCGTCGACCGATGCCGCCGCCGTGTTCCTGCTGGTGCATGCGCAGGGCCTGCGCCTGCGTCCGCGGGTCGGCGCGACGCTCGAGGCGGAGTCCGGCAGCAACGACCCGTTCGCAGTGTTCCTGACCTTGATGCTGGTCGAGCTGATCTCGGTCGGCCACGGCAGCGTCGGGCATTTCGTGTTCGAGCTGGTACGTGAGGCCGTGCTCGGCACGCTGTTCGGCATCGTCGGCGGCCGCCTGGTGGTGATCGGCCTCAACAAGGTCGCGCTTCCGCAGGGCCTGCATGCGCCGTTCGTTACCACGGCTGCGCTCGTCATCTTCGGCCTGGCGCAGATCGTCCACGGCTCCGGGTTTCTCGCGGTCTATCTCGCCGGCCTCATCGTCGGCAACCGGCCGACGCGGGCGCACAACTCGGTGGTCACCTTCCTCGACGCGGCCACCTGGCTCGCCCAGATCGTGATGTTCGTGCTGCTCGGCCTGCTGGTGTCGCCGCAGCGGCTGCTGGACAGCCTGCTGCCCGCGATCGCGGTCGCGCTGGTGCTGATGCTGGTGGCGCGCCCGGTCGCGGTCTTCCTCTGTCTCCGTCCGTTCCGCTTCAACTGGCGCGAGAAGGCGTTCATCGCCTGGACCGGCCTGCGCGGCGCGGTCGCGATCTTCCTCGCCTCCATCCCGATGCTGGTCGGCCTGTCGAACGCCTATCTCTATTTCGACGTCGCCTTCGTCGTCGTCATCATCTCGCTGCTGGCGCAGGGCTGGACGCTCGGGGTCGCCGCCCGCAAGCTGCACGTCGCGCTGCCGCGCACCGATCGCGGCCCGCGCCGCATCGAGCTCGACCTGCCCGGCCAGCTCGAGCAGCAGCTGGTCGGCTATGCGATCCGTCCGAAGAGCCTGTACTTCCGCCGCGGCCTGATTCCGTCCTGGTCGAAGCCGACCCTTGTGATCCGCAACCAGCAGATCCTGTCGCCGCCCGAGGCCGAGCCGATCGCGCCCGGTGACTACCTCTATCTGCTGGCGCCGCCGGAAAAGGCCGAGTCGCTCGACCGCTTCTTCGTCGACATGCCGCCGTCCTCGGCGCCCGATCCGCACCTGCTCGGCGACTTCATGGTCTCGGCCGAGCACACGCTCGACGAGGTCGCCGGCATCTATGGCGTCAAGCTCGGCGAGGGCGACGACAAGCTGACCTTGGCGGATTACTTCGACATCCACCTCGACAACGCGCCGAAGGAAGGCTCCACCGTCGCGCTCGACACCATCGTTCTCGTCGCGCGCTCGATCTCCGGCGGCCGCGTCAATGTCGTTGGCTTGCGCCTGCCGGAGGATGAGGAAGAGCAACCAGTGCTGACGCGCAAGGAACAGGTGAGGCGCAAGCTCGCCAATGTCTGGTCGTCGGTGGCGGGGGTGTGAGGCTCACTCGGCCGGCAGGATCGCGACTGATATCGCGGCCTCCGGCGCGCCGCTGATCTGCAGCACGACCGGCTGTGCGCCGAGCTCGTACTTCACGGTCTTGCGGATGCCGTCGCAATTGGTGGCGCCGCTGAAGGCGATCGGCTTGAGGACCTTGCCGTCCTGCACGACGTCGATCCAGGCTGCGGCTGACAGGCTTACGGTGTAGACGCCGGTCTTCACGCTCGCGATGCGGATGACGCCAGCGAAGGTGCCGTCCTTGGGCGCGCGTTCCGGCCGGCTCGGCAGCCTGGCATCGGCGAGTGGATGCAGTGTCAGGGCCATGCCCGAGGCAGGCAGCGCGGCGATCTCGGCGCCCGAGTCGAGGGCCTGACGGTCGGCCGCCGTCAGCGCGGCGCGTTCGCGCGCGATGTCCCATTTGAACTTGTCGCAGCCGCTCGGCTCGGCGGCTGACGCCGTGGTTGCAAACAAAGCGAGGAGAAGTGCAGTCGGAGCGAATCGAGGGAGGCGCATGATGACGGCTCGCAGGACAAATGCGCGGCGGCTCGATGCGCCGCGGCGATCAATGAAGACGTGGGACCGTCATCCCGATGGGTGATCATCACGCTTACGGCGCGATGCTGCAGTCTAGCGGATCGGCGTGCGCTGCCGCGACTCGCAATCGCGTGTGTCGTACCTCAATTCCTGGCGTCCGGCGCGTGCAGCACGGCGCGGCAGCCCGGTGGCAGTTGTGCCATGGTGATCGGCTGCGGCGGCTTCGGCGGCTCCTTCGGTGGCGGCGGATGCAGCACGGCGTCCGAAAACCAGTAGTCGAGATCGCCGCAGCCGTCGCCGCCGTCCTGGTCGGTCTGGCCGTGGCAATCCGGATTGCCCGGCGGACACACCATGCGGATGTGGAAGTGATAGTCGTGGCCCCACCACGGACGCACCTTGCTCAGCCAGCTGCGGTTGCCCTTCGCCTCGCGGCACAGCGCCTTCTTGATCGCGGCATTGACGAAGATGCGTTGCACCGACGGCTCCAGCGCGGCTGCGCGGATCACCGCGACATGGCCCTTCGTGAACACGCGGGGATCGACGTCGAGACGATCCTGCCGCACCATCATCACCGCCGACATCTCCTCGCGCTCGTTGCGCGACAGCCGGTGCTCCGGCATCGGCGTCAGCCAGATGTCGGCGTCGAGGCCGATCTGGTGGCTGGCGTGGCCGCTCAGCGCCGGGCCGCCGCGCGGCTGGCCGATGTCGCCGACCAGGATGCCGGGCCAGCTGGCGTCCCTGCGCGCGCGATCCGCCAGCCGCTTCAATAGCGCGATCATGTTGGGATGACCGAAATTGCGGTTGCGCGACAACCGCATCACCTGCCAGTCCTCGCCATTGATCGGCATGCGCTCGGCGCCGGCGATGCAACCGCGGTTGTAGGTGCCGATCACCTTGGTCGGCTGCGCGGAAGGCTGCAGCCGGCGGGCGAACAGCTCCTTGGCCGGTGTCTCGGGATCGTCCGGATGGGCGAGCGGCGGCAGCGCCTTTGGCTCCACGGTGCCCTTGTCCTGCGCAAGGGCTGGTGCCGCGGCGGTCACCGCAGCCGCACTCAGTGCGGTCATCAGAATCAGACGGGCATGCATTGCGGCAGTCTAGCGCCTGCCGGCGAGCAGGGAAGGGCACGCCCGGCACCGAATCTTAACGGTTGTGTAACCCTGCCGCGGAATTGGCACGACATCCCCAACAAGGCTCAATTGCCTGATTTAGTTCGGTAGTTGAACCCAAATTGGGGGGCGATTGCACGGAATGCGCGCAATTCGGCGCCGCTGAAATCGTGAAGCGCTTACCGTCGGTTGTAGCGCAATTTTTGGTTGACCATGTTGCCGGCGCAAGGCTCCCGCGATGCGAGAGTGTGTGGTCTTGCTCGCGCAATCAGTGATGCTAGGTTTCTGCATCAAGATACCATTTTTTCAGACACTTGGCTGAGACAATGGCCCCAGTAAGGAGAGTGAGGCGTGCGATGCGGCCCGTTCGGCCACCCAAGCCCAAGAAGCTGAATTGCGTGCCCCGCGCTCGTGGTTCCCGTCCGGCCAGACCCGCCCCGAAGCTGCGGCGGCACAACCTGCAGACGACGGCTGCGACCGACGAATCCGGCAAGCGCGCCGAGTGGGAAGCCGCCATCGCCGACGCCAAGACGGCCCATGATCGCCTGATGGAAGCGATCGACCTGCTGCCCGAAGGCATCGTCTTCCTGGACGCCGAAGGCCGCTACATCCTCTGGAACAAGAAATACGCCGAGATCTACAACCGCAGCTCGGATCTGTTCCAGCCCGGCGCGCGGCTTCAGGACACCATCCGGATCGGCATCGCGCGCGGTGAATATCCGGATGCGGTGGGCCGCGAGGACGCCTGGATCGCCGAACGTCTGCAAAGGCTGTTCCATCCAAGCGGCCGTCACGAGCAGCGCCTGTCGGACGGCCGCACCATTCTCATCGACGAGCGTCTGACCGCGGATGGCGGCATCATCGGATTACGTGTCGACATCACCGAGCTGAAGCAGCGCGAGGAATCATTCCGGCTGCTGTTCGACGGCAATCCGGTCCCGATGATCGTCTGCGCCAGCGGCGACGGCAGGGTGCTCGGCGTCAACGCGGCGGCGGCCCAGCACTATGGCTATGACCGTGCAGCCTTCGAGCAGCTCAGCATCCGCAATCTCCAGGCCTATGAGAGCGAGCCGCCGTGGGCCGGCGATCCGTCCGGCGAGGAGAACGCGGCCCGCACCTGGAAGCACGTCCGCGCTGACGGCACCCTGATCGACCTCGCGATCTACTCCCGCCACCTCGTCTATCAGGAGCAGCCCGCCGTGCTGCTGGCGCTGATGGACATCACCGAGCGCAAGCGCGCCGAGGCGCGGCTCGCCTTCCTGGCGCAGCACGATGCGCTGACCGGCCTGCCCAGTCGCAACCTGCTGCGCCAGAGGATCGACGACAAGCTCGCGCAGATGCGCCGCAGCTCCGAGAAGATCGCCGTGCTGGTGCTCGGTCTCGACAATTTCAAATCGATCAACGACACGCTCGGCCATGCCGTCGGCGACCGGCTGTTGCGTGGCGTCGGCAAGCGGCTGCGCTCGATCCTGCGCCAGGAGGACATCGTCGCGCGGCTGAACTCGGACGAGTTCGCCGTCGTGCAGGGCGGCCTGGCGCGACCGGAGGACGCGGCGCTGCTCTGCCGGCGCCTGCTGCAGGCGCTCGCCGATCCCTATCTCATCGATGGCAGCTCGGTCACGATCGGCGCGACGATCGGAATTGCGATGGCGCCGAATGACGGCGACGACGCCGAGAAGCTGCTCAAGAACGCGGACATGGCGCTGTCGCGCGCCAAGAACGAGACGCGCGGCACCTTCAGCTATTTCGAGACCGGCATGGATGCGCGGGCGCAGAGCCGCCGGCGGCTGGAGATCGAGCTGCGCGACGCCATCCAGCACGATGTGCTGCGGCCTTACTATCAGCCGCTGGTCGACCTTTCGACCGGCCGCATCACCGGCTTCGAGGCACTGGTGCGCTGGCCGCATGCCGAGCGTGGCATGATTCCTCCATCGGAGTTCATTCCGGTCGCCGAGGAGACCGGGCTGATCTCGGCGCTTGGCCGCACGATGCTACGCCAGGCCTGCCGGGACGCGGCGAACTGGCCTGATGATGTGCGCGTGGCCGTCAACATGTCGCCGCTGCAATTCCGCGTCGGCAATGTGCTGTCGCAGGTGATGGAGGTGCTCAAGCAGTCCGGCCTGCCGCCGAGCCGGCTCGAGCTCGAGATCACCGAGACGCTGGTGCTGGAGAAGAGCGGCCAGGTGCTGGCGACCCTGCATGCGCTGCGCGCGCTCGGCGTGCGCATCTCGATGGATGATTTCGGCACCGGCTATTCCAGCCTGAGCTATCTGCGCAGCTTCCCGTTCGACAAGATCAAGGTCGACCAGTCCTTCATCCGCGATCTCGCCGCCAATCGCGAGGCGCAGGCCATCGTCCGCTCGATCGTCAGCCTCGGCAAGGGGCTCGGCGTGACGATCACCGCCGAGGGCGTGGAGACCGAGGCGGAGCTGCGCTGCCTGCGCGCCGAGGGCTGCGACGAAGGGCAGGGCTATCTGTTCAGCCGTCCGCGCCCCAATGCCGAGATCGTCGGTCTGCTGCAGGCGCAGCGGGATGCCGCGGAGGGGACGACGGCGGGCAAGGCCATGGTGGCCTAAGCGTGCGCCTCATCCCGCAGCGGCCTTGAACCGCGCGCGGTAGGCGGCGGGCGACGTACCGACGCTGCGGCGGAAGGCGACCCGGAATGTCTCCAGCGACTGATAACCGCACTGCGCCGAGACGTCGGCAAGCGGCATGGTCGCGTTCTCCAGCAGTTCGCGTGCCCGCGCCATGCGCTCCTGTTGCAGCCATGCAGCCGGCGCTGATCCTGTTGCCTCCGCGAAGCGGCGCAGGAAGGTGCGCTCGCTCATGCCGGCGCGCTTCGCCATCGCGCCGATCGCGATCGGTTGCGCCAGCCGGGCGCGCGCCCAGTCCATGACCTCGCCGATCGTCCGCCCCGGCCGCAACTGGACGGGAGCGGCGACATATTGCGCCTGGCCGCCGTCGCGATGCGGCGGCATCACCAGACGGCGCGCCACCGAATTCGCGACCTTGCTGCCGAAGTCGCGGCGGACGAGGTGCAGGCAGGCATCGATGCCGGCCGCGCTGCCGGCTGAAGTAATGACGTTGCCCTCGTCGACATAGAGCGTGTCCTCCTCGATGCTGATGTCGGGGTAGAGCCGCTTGAGGTCGGGCATGTGGCGCCAATGCGTGGTGGCGCGCTTGCCGTCGAGCAGGCCGGCGGCCGCCAAGACGAACACGCCGGAGCAGATCGACAGGCAGCGCGCGCCGCGCGCCGATGCCTGCGCGATCGCCCGCAGCAGCCGCTCCGGCGGCCGCTCGTTGCGGTCGCGCCAGCCGGGCACGATGATGGTCCTGGCGTCGTTCAGCCGCGCCAGCGGCGCGCCGGCTTCGACGACGATGCCGCCGATCGCGCGCGACCGCCGCCCCTCGGCCGACACGACCTTGAACTGATACCAGGGAAAATCGAACTCCGGCCGCGGCAGACCGAACACTTCGACGGCGATGCCGAACTCGAACGTGCACAGCCCGTCATAGGTGATGACGGCGACGAGGCCCGGATCCCGCGGGCGGGCGCTGGGAGCAGCTTGCGACATTGGCGGAAACTTACCGGACTTTGTCAGATCCGTCACTTGGGGCCAGAGCCGGCCTGCGCGAGATTGCGACCTCGATGATCTCCAAATTGCACGGACAAGCCATGACCACGCACGTCACCGACGTCCCCGCCGCGCCGTCGGCAAGGGCGCTTCAGCATTTCGAGGACATGCTTTCTTTCGAGGCGGATTGCTGGGACGTCCACGAGAGCCTGCGCGCGCCCGAGGTGGATTTCATCCTGGCCGACGTTCGCGGCCCGGTCTCGTTCGCGAAGGGACACATCGCGGGCGCCATCAACATGCCGCACCGCAGCATCACCGCCGAACGGCTGGCTGACATTCCTGCGGACAGGCTGTTCGTCGTCTACTGCGCCGGCCCGCATTGCAACGGCGCCAACCGCGCCGCCATCCGCCTCGCGCGGCTCGGCCGCCCGGTCAAGATGATGATCGGCGGCGTGACCGGCTGGATCGATGAAGGTTTTGCGCTGACGGCGAGCGACTGAGCGAGAGCCCGGCTCCCCTCCGCCAGCATCGGTGTCGTCCCGGCGAACGCCGGGACCCATACTCCGTGACGCCTCCGGTGAGACGCCGCTGTAGCCTCAGCTCGCTCCAACTCCGGCGTCGGTGGTCATGGGTCCCGGCTCGAGGCCGGGACGACACCGGTTTTGTGGCGGGCCGTCTTGGCACCCCTCCCTAGGCCGCCTTGCGCAGCCCGGCCAGGAACGAGTCGATGCTCTTCGACAGCGCGTCGGCGTGCTGGCCGAGGTCGCGGGTGGCCACCATGACGTGATCGGCGAGCTGCCGCGACTGCTCGGCGGCATCGCTGGCGCCGACGACGTTCTGTGAAACCTCGGTGGTGCCGGAGGCCGCCTGCTGGACGCTGCGCGCGATCTCGCGCGTCGCCGAGCCCTGCTGCTCGACGGCGGCGGCGATGGTCGCGGCGATGCCGCTGATCTCCTGGATCGTGGTGCTGATGTCGCCGATCGCGGTGACGCAATCCGACGTCGCGGCCTGGATCGAGGTGACCTGGCCGGCGATCTCCTCGGTCGCCTTCGCGGTCTGGCCGGCGAGCTCCTTGACCTCGGCGGCGACCACCGCGAAGCCGCGGCCGGCCTCGCCGGCGCGCGCCGCCTCGATCGTGGCGTTAAGCGCCAGCAGGTTGGTCTGGCTGGCGATCGCATCGATCAGGCGCAGCACGTCGCCGATCTTCTCGGCGGCGGCAGCCAGGCTGCCGACCATCTCGGTGGTCTGCCGCGCCTTGATGACGGCGCCGTCGGCCACCTTGCTCGAATGCGTCACCTGGCGCCCGATCTCGGTCACCGACGATGCCAGCTCCTCGGAGGCGGCGGCGACCGTGGACACGCCGCTGGACGCCTCCTCGGAGGCGGCGGCGGCAGCAGCCGCGCGCTGCGACGCGCCGTTGACGCTCATCGTGATCTCGCGGACGACACGCTCCATGTCCTGCGTCGCGCTGGCCACCGCCGAGACCACGCCCTTGACGTCGGCTTCGAAGCGGTCGGCCATCTGCCGCTGCAGCGCCTGCTTCTCCTCCTCGGCACGCTGCTGCGTCGCCTCCTGCGCATCGCGCAGGCTGCTCGTTTCGATCATCGTGCGCCGGAACACGTCGACGGCCCGCGCCATGGTGCCGAGCTCGTCCTTGCGTTCGCCACCGGGAATCGTGACTTCGGTGTCGCCGCTCGACAGGCGGTGCATGACGGCGGTGATCGCGACCAGCGGTCGCGAAATGCCGCGGGCGACGAACAATGCGACGGCGACCGCGAGCAGCAGAATGACGACCGTACCGAGGATCAGCTGCTGCTGCGCGCTGCTCGCGGCGGCCTGATAGGCGGTGGTGTCCTTGATCACCTCAAGCACGGCGATCGGATCGCCGGCGTAGTTCTTGATCTGGCCGACATACAGCGCCGCGGGCCGGCCGGCCAGCGTCGCCTCGCGCTGGATCGGCGCGCCCTTGAACACCGCCTGCACTTCGTCGGTCGTGGCGACCGTCTCGTCGCCGAACGTCGACGACAGCCGCTTCGGCTGGCCTTCGTTGATCCAGTAGACGGCGAGATCGATGCCGTAGCGCTGCTTGGCCCGGTCGACGAATTCCTTGCCGAAGGCGGCGCCGACGTCGACGGTCGCGATCACCTTGCCGTCGCGCACCATCGGGGTCATGCCGAAGATGCCGAGCGACAGCCGGCTCTGCTCGACCCCGGCGATCTGCTTGCCGGTCTGGTTGGCCTCGACCACCGTGATGCGGCGCTTTGAGGTGTCGTCGCCGAACACCTTCGGCTCATGCACGCGGTAGAAGTTGGTGGCCGGCGGCGCCCATACGTTCACCAGCGGAATGCCCTGCGCCTTCAGCGAGGTCATGGCGCCGCCGAGCAGGGTGCCCAGCGCCTCGCGGTCACCCTTGAGATAGGCATCGGCGACCGGCGGCAACGCCGCGAGCGTCGAGCTCACCGCCAGCGCGGCGCGGCCCTCGTAATCGATGCCGGCGGCCACGCTGTCGAACTGCAGCTTGAGCTGCTGTTCCAAGGCGAGGCGGGTCAGCGACCGCTGCTGCATCACCGAGAATGTGCCGAGCACGGCGCAGGCGATGGCGACAGTGAGCGAAAGGGCGACGATGAGGCGGGCGGAGATCGATCGAAGGCGGGACATTCGGGGCATTCCTTGCTTTGCAGCAAGGGTCCCAGAATACCATTAAGGAACAGATACCGTAGTTGCACGGGAATGCAGATTCTGCCGGGAGGTGTCCGCCGCTTGCCTCCAGCGGACCGTGTGCGGCCCGGCCTCAGCTATCCACCTTGAGCGCGGCGATGAAGGCTTCCTGCGGGATGTCGACCTTGCCGAACTGCCGCATCTTCTTCTTGCCTTCCTTCTGCTTCTCCAGAAGCTTCCGCTTGCGCGTGATGTCGCCGCCGTAGCACTTGGCGGTGACGTCCTTGCGCAGCGCGCGCACGGTCTCGCGCGCGATCACCTTGCCGCCGATCGCCGCCTGGATCGGGATCTGGAACATGTGCGGCGGGATCAGGTCCTTCATCTTCTCGACCATCGCGCGGCCCCGGCCTTCGGCGCGGGTCCGGTGCACCAGCATCGACAGCGCATCGACCGGCTCGTTGTTGACGAGGATCTGCATCTTGACGAGGTCGGCCGGCTTGTAGTCGGTCAGATGATAGTCGAACGACGCGTAGCCCTTGGAGACGGACTTCAGCCGGTCGTAGAAGTCGAACACGACCTCGTTGAGCGGCAGATCGTATTTGACCATCGCGCGGGCGCCCACATAGGTGAGCTCCTTCTGATTGCCGCGGCGGTCCTGGCAGAGCTTCAGCACGCTGCCGAGGTATTCGTCCGGTGTCAGGATGGTGGCCTCGATCCAGGGCTCCTGGATCTCGGCGATCTTGACCACGTCGGGCATGTCGACGGGGTTGTGGATCTCGATCTCCTCGCCGTCGGTCAGCTTCATCTTGTAGATGACGCTCGGCGCGGTGGCGATCAGGTTGAGATCGAACTCGCGGGACAGCCGCTCCTGGATGATCTCCAGGTGCAGCAGGCCGAGGAAGCCGCAGCGGAAGCCGAAGCCGAGCGCGGCGGATGTCTCCATCTCGAACGAGAAGCTGGCGTCGTTGAGCCGGAGCTTGCCCATCGCCGCGCGCAGCGTCTCGAAATCGTCGGCGTCGACCGGGAACAGGCCGCAGAACACCACCGGAATCGCCGGCTTGAAGCCCGGCAGCATCTCCGAGACCGGCTTGCGGTCGTCGGTGATGGTGTCGCCGACGCGGGTGTCGGCGACTTCCTTGATCGCGGCGGTGATGAAGCCGACCTCGCCGGGGCCGAGCTCGTCGACCTGCTGCATCTTGGGCGTGAAGAAGCCGACGCGCTCGACGTCATACGCGGCACCCGTACCCATCATCCGGATGCGCTGGCCCTTCTTCATGACGCCGTCGACAATGCGCACGAGCACGACGACGCCGAGATAGACGTCGTACCAGCTGTCGACCAGCAGCGCCTTCAGGGTCGCCTCGCGATCGCCCTTCGGCGGCGGCAGCCGGGTGACGATCGCCTCCAGCACGTCGGGAATGCCGAGGCCGGTCTTGGCCGAGATCATGACAGCGTCGGAGGCGTCGATGCCGATGACGTCCTCGATCTGCTGCTTGATCTTGTCCGGCTCGGCGGCCGGCAGGTCGATCTTGTTCAGGACCGGGACGATCTCGTGGTTGTTGTCGAGCGCCTGGTACACGTTGGCGAGGGTCTGGGCCTCGACGCCCTGGCTGGCGTCGACCACCAGCAGCGAGCCCTCGCAGGCCGCCAGCGACCGCGAGACCTCGTAGGCGAAGTCGACGTGGCCGGGCGTGTCCATCAGGTTGAAGATGTAATCCTTGCCGTCCTTGGCGCGGTATTGCAGGCGCACGGTCTGCGCCTTGATGGTGATGCCGCGCTCGCGCTCGATGTCCATCGAATCGAGCACCTGCTCCTTGCCCGCCATCTCGCGGTCCGACAACCCGCCGGTCATCTGGATCAGGCGGTCGGCCAGCGTGGACTTTCCATGGTCGATATGGGCGACGATGGAGAAGTTGCGGATGTTGGGAATGGGGACGGTCGTCATGGGTCGCGCAAATAGCATCACAGGCCCCTCACCAGCAACCATATTGCTGAATTTCCAGGGCCTTTCTTCACGGCAAGCTGATTCCCCGCAGCCCTAAAACAGGCTACCGAGAGCGGATGTCGAGTACCTCTCTCCCGCCTGTCGCGGCGCGCATGCGCGGCCGTTTCCGACCGCAGCGGCTGGCCGCCTGGCTGGTGGCGCGCGCCACCGCGCCCGCAACCTCGATCTGGGTCGTGATCGGCTTTGCCGTGGTCCACGCGGTGCTGTGGACGGCGATCCTGACCAATCTCAAGGCGGCGCAGGACGTCCATATGGATGTCGCCGAGGCCTATGCCTGGGGCAGCCGATTCCTGTTCGGCTACGGCAAGCATCCGCCGCTGTCGGGCTGGATTGCCGGGCTGTGGTTCGCGGTGTTTCCGGTCAAGGACTGGGCGACCTATGCGCTGGCCATGGCGGTGAACAGCGCCGGGCTCGTCATCATCTGGCTGGCGAGCCTCAAGGTGGTTGACCGCCGCCGGGCGTTCTTCGTGCTGGTGATGGTCGCGCTGTATCCGATCTTCAATTTCAAGGGATTCAAATACAACGCCGATCTGCTGCAGCTCCTGACCCTGCCGCTGGTCGTCCTGGCCTATCTCAACGCCTTCGAGAAGCGCAGCGCCGTGTCCGGCCTGTGGCTCGGCCTCGCCGGCGCGGCGGCGATGATGACCAAATATTGGGTGCTGACCATGATCGGCGCCATCGGGCTGGCGGCGCTGCTGCATCCGGAGCGGCTGCGCTTCCTGGCCTCGCCCGCGCCCTGGGTCGCGATCGTCGCCATGCTCATCGCGATGATCCCGCACCTCATCTGGCTGTGGCAGGTCGATTTCGTGGCGCTGACCTATGCCGGTGATGTCTATTCGCTGTCGGATCGCGGCCGGGCGGCCACGCTGGTGCTGGGCTATGTCGGCCACAATCTGGCGCTGCTGGCGCTGCCGGTGGCGCTGGCGGCGCTGGTGCTGGTCTGGCCGCCGCGGTTCGCGTTCGCCAATTGGCGGCGCGGACCCAATCCCGGGGTCAATCGCAGCCAGGCGCTGAACGTCTGGCTGGTGCAGGCGATCGTCGCCGTCGGACCGCCGCTCGGCGGCCTCGCCTTCACGATCTATATGAAGACCGATTGGGGCATCTCGCTGTTCTTCCTGGTGCCGCTGGCGCTGGTGGCGATCCCCGCGCTGCGGCTGCGCCTGACCACGCTGCCGCGGCTCGCCACGGTGTGGCTGGTGCTGTCGCTGCTGACCCTGATCGCCTCGCCCTGGATCGCCCGGCGCGAGATGGCCGCCAACCCCAACGGCGCCACCGGCTACGGCGCCCGCTCGGAGCTGGCGCGGGAACTGACCAAGGCCTGGCACGCCCGATTCGGGACGCCCTGGCCGCTGGTCGCCGGCTTCTCCGAGATGAACACGCCGATGACCTTCTACAGCCCCGACCATCCGCGGCCGTTCACGGTGCCCTATACGGCGGAGGAGACCTGGAGTTCAGGGCTGAGCACGCTCGACGACCTCAAGCGCGAAGGCTTCATCGGCATCTGCGACACCACCGACAATCGCATCGCGGCCTGCGAGGCGTGGATGCTCAAGCAGGCGCCCAAGTCCGAGCCGCTGGTCATGACCACCCAGCGCTTCTTCCACGGCCAGGCCGGCCCTGCCATCGTTTGGAAGGTGTATATTCAAGGGCCGGGGAAGTAGCCCGCGCGGCCCGCAGGCCGTCCAAATTGATGGTCGAGCTGCTGAGCGGAAAACGGTGCGCTCCCTCTCCCCATTCTTCACGGGGAGAGGGCTGGGGTGGGGGCAACCACACCCACCGACCGTGCGGAGAGCCCCCCTCACCCGGATTGCATCTGACGACGCAATCCGACCTCTCCCCGCAAGCGGGGAGAGGTGAAAGAAGCTCACACGCCTTCTTCGTGGAACTTGTCGTTCACCAGATCAGTGATCGCCTGCAGCGCGGCTTCGGCCTCGGGGCCGGTCGCGGACACCAGGATCTTCGTCCCCGGCGCCGCCGCGAGCATCATCAGGCCCATGATCGAGCGGCCGCCGACGGTCTCGCCGCCGCGCGTGACCCAGACCTCGGCCTGGAACTTCTCGACCATCTGCACGAACTTCGCCGAGGCCCGCGCGTGCAGGCCGCGCTTGTTGGTGATCAGGAGCTCCCGCGAGATCGCGTCGGCCGGCACGGCCGGCCCGGCGATATTATCCTGCGGCGCGTCCTCGTCGCTCATTTGCCGGCAAGCACCCGGCTGGCGATGGTCACGTATTTGCGGCCCGCCTCCTGCGCCATCGCGATGGCGTCGGGCAGCGAACGCTCTTCGCGCACCTTGGCGAGCTTGACCAGCATGGGCAGGTTGATGCCCGCAAGCACCTCGACCTTGGGCCGGCTCATGCAGGAGATCGCAAGGTTCGACGGCGTGCCGCCGAACATGTCGGTGAGGATGGCGACGCCGTCGCCAGTGTCCACGCGGTTCACGGCTTCGATGATGTCGCTGCGACAGAGATCGGAATCATCGTCGGCGCCAATCGTAACCGCTTCGATTTGTTTTTGAGGACCCATGACGTGTTCGAGCGCCGCCCTGAACTCGTCGGCGAGGCGCCCATGGGTCACCAGTACCAGGCCAATCATCGGATACTCCTCGCGGGCGCCTTGGGTGCACCGCACGAACGCGCCACTTTGACCATCCGGAGCCCTCGCGCAAGAGGGCATATTCGCGAGGCTCCCGGATTCTGGCATACGGCAGGAGAGCTAGCGGCGGTCTAATCGGTGGCGATAGTGGGGCTGATATGGTTACCAATTTGCTCCACACAATCGGCCGAAAGATTACCGGAACATGAAGTATTGGTGGTAATTAGTGCTGCTGCAACCATGGGGAAGGGGGCGACCCCCGGGCCGACGGGGACTCGCGGCAATTCAATACCGTTGAGTGTGACACGGAGCGCTTCGGCGTTCGGCAGACGGGCGGCATCCCCGGCCATGAGGTCGACGACGAGCCCCAGTTTTGCCTCCGACACATGGTCGCACCCCCGGATTCCGAGCCCGCGGATCTCGATCAGGCCGGCCAAAGCGGGGGCAGGGCTCACCCATATTTCTCCGCCGCGTGTGGCGAGATGAACACGGTCGTCGCCGACCAGGGTCGCGCGAGGCAGCTGTCCGGCGCGGCCGGCGAGAATCAGATCGAAGGCGAGACGCGATTTGCCCGAGCCGGACGGACCCCGGATCAGGACCGCGAGTTCCCCCACTTGGACGGCCGACGCATGGATGCTGGCCGATTCGGCGGTCACGACGCCGGCAGCCGGACGATGAAGCGCGCGCCGGCGGACGTTGGATTGCCGTCGGCATCGACCGGGCCGGGCCGGTTCTCCGCCCAGATCCGTCCGCCATGGGCATCGATGATCTGCTTGGAGATCGACAGGCCCAAGCCCGAGTTCTGGCCGAAGCCCTGATGCGGCCGGTCGGTGTAGAAGCGCTCGAAGATGCGCTGCAGGGCGTCCTCGCGAATGCCCGGACCGTCGTCGTCGACCGTGATCTCGATCTCGGAGCGCACCCGCCGGCAGGTGATGCGCACCTTGCCGCCGGCCTCCGAGAACGACTGCGCGTTCGACAGCAGGTTGGAGATCACCTGGCCGAGCCGCGAATCATGGCCCGGCACCGAGAAGGTGTCGTTGACCCCGCGGCCCTCGAACCGCACCTCGACGGCGACGTCGGTGCCGTTTTTCTTGGTCTCGTTGGCGACCGAGGTCAGCGTGTTCAAGAGCCGGCGCAGGTCGACCAGGGTCATGTCCTGGCGCTGCAACTCGGCATCCAGCCGGCTGGCGTCGGAAATGTCCGAGATCAGGCGGTCGAGCCGCTTCACGTCGTGTTCGATCACCGCGAGCAGGCGGGCGCGGCTGTTGTCGTTGCGCGCTAGCGGCAACGTCTCGACCGCGGAGCGCAGCGAGGTCAGGGGGTTCTTGAGCTCGTGGGCGACGTCGGCGGCGAACATCTCGATCGCCTCGATGCGGGCGTATAGCGCGTCCGTCATGTCGCGCAGCGCCCCGGAGAGATGGCCGATCTCGTCACGGCGGCGGGTGAAATCGGGGATCTCGACGCGGGTCTTGATGCGGCGGCGGACGCGCTCGGCGCTGTCGGCCAGCCGTCGGACGGGGCCTGCGATGGTGCTGGCCAGCAGCAGCGAGAGCACGATCATGACCGCCGAGGCGACGCCGCCGACCTTCAGGATGGCCAGACGCTCGGCGGTGACCATCTGGTCGATGTCGTCGCCCTGCGTCGACAGCATCAGCGCGCCGTGGATGGTCCGCGAGCGCTGCACCGACACCGCGACCGAGACGATCACCTCGCCACGCGAGTTGACGCGGACCATGCTGCGCTTCTGGCCCTTCAGCGCGTCCGAGACTTCCTCATAGCCGTTGCCGTTCTCCGGGCCGTATTCGCGGTATAGCGGCAGGTCGCCGCGATTGAGCCAGGTGCGCACCGAGATCAGCGCGCGCTCGACGAAGCCGGGCTTCTCGCTCGACGGCGGCGGCAGGTCGAAGCGCAGCACGTTCTCGAGGTTGCGGCTGTCGAGCAGAAGGCCGCCATTGGGATCGTAGATGCGCGCCCGCGTCTTGGTCGGCGAGATCAGCGTCCGCAGCACCGGCGCCACGCGCTCGGGATTAATCGGGAAGTCGAGCGGCGAATATTCGTCCGGCGCGCCATAGCTTTCGCCGGGCTTGAGATCGAGCAGGCGCTCGGGATCGATGGTGATGGTGTTGGTCTGGACGGTCGCGGAGGCGGCGATGGCGCCGGCGATGATTTCCGCCTGCACCAGCAGGCTCTGCGCCCGCGCATCGATCAGGCCGGCGCGGAACTGCGAGAGATAGAGGATGCTGGCAACCAGAGCGAGCAAGCCGGCGATGTTCAGCGAGACGATGCGCCGGGTCAGGCTCGAGAACGACAGCGCGAACAGGAACTGGCCGGCGCGGCGCAGCCAGCTGACCGGACGCTGCCAGCCGGAGACCTGCGGCGTCTCCTCGACCACCTCGTCCGGGGAGTTCAACGCTGGGTCAAGCTGCGTGCGATCGAGCAATGGGAGTGCTCCGATTCCGGATTTCGCAAGGGTCGTGCGGCGGTCTCCCGTGAGACCTCAACTCGCCGCACCAATTCGCCGCAACAATGGCCCCGTTCCGGCAACTGCGCCCAATATGCGCGCAGGCGTCGCAATCTACCCAATCAAGATCGCGACGTCAGCGCGCAATTTCGCATGACGTCGCTCTCAGCAATGCCTCAGGTTTCCTTGAAGCGATAGCCGACGCCGTAAAGGGTCTCGATCATCTCGAACTCCTCGTCGACCATCTTGAACTTCTTGCGCAGCCGCTTGATGTGGCTGTCGATGGTGCGGTCGTCGACATAGACCTGGTCGTCATAGGCCGCGTCCATCAGCGCGTTGCGGCTCTTGACCACGCCCGGACGCTGCGCCAGCGCCTGCAGGATCAGGAATTCGGTGACGGTGAGCGTGACCGGCTCGTTCTTCCAGGTGCAGGTGTGCCGCTCCGGATCCATGCGCAGCAGGCCGCGATCCAGCGCCTTGGCGTCGTTCTCCTTCGGCAGCGCCGTCGGATCCTTCGGCTGCGAGCGGCGCAGCACGGCCTTGACGCGCTCGACCAGCAGGCGCTGCGAGAACGGTTTGCGGATGAAGTCGTCGGCGCCCATCTTCAGGCCGAAGAGCTCGTCGATCTCCTCGTCCTTGGAGGTGAGGAAGATCACCGGCAGGTCGGACTTCTGCCGCAGGCGCCGCAGCGTCTCCATGCCGTCCATGCGCGGCATCTTGATGTCGAGGATGGCCAGGTCCGGCTGGCTGGTCCGGAAACCGTCCAGCGCCGATGCACCATCGGTATAGGTCATGATGCGATAGCCTTCGGCCTCGAGCGCGATCGAGACGGATGTCAGAATGTTGCGGTCGTCATCGACCAAGGCGATTGTGGGCATGAGCCTGCTTTCAGAGTCTGGTTACGCCGAGACTTCGAGAATCGAGATAAGGGCCGCGTATTTGGGCTTCGAACATGGTCAACGAGCAATGCAAGCTGGGCTGAAGTGTGACCGAGTTCCACAAATACCATGGCAAAGTCTTGTGCCATGCCCAAGTTTGTGGCCCGTTTAGCCGAAAAAAGGCCTTCATTGCAACCGGATGGACGAGGGAAAGACGATGTCCGAGAGCTTTAACCCTAACCGCGTGACCCGGTCCCTGCTGCGACGAAGCCGCCAAGGCGCGCTCGCGACCCTGATGACGGGCTCCGGCGATCCGTATTGCTCCCTCGTGAACGTCGCCACCGCCGCCGATGGTGCGCCGGTCATCCTGATCTCGCGATTGGCGGTGCATACGAAGAACATACTAGCAGATTCGCGCGTGTCGCTGATGCTCGATGAGCGCGCGCCCGGTGATCCGCTCGAAGGTGCCCGGATCATGCTGTCGGGCAAGGCCGAGCAGGCAACTGATGAGAACAGGGAAAACCTGCGCCGTCGGTATCTCAATGCGCATCCGTCGGCGAGCGACTATGCCGATTTTGCCGACTTCTCGTTCTTCCTCATTCGTCTTTCCGGCACGCACCTCGTCGCGGGTTTCGGCCGTATCGTCGATCTCAAGCCGGAGCAGTTTTTCACGGATGTCTCCGATGCGGCTGAGCTGCTCGCGGCCGAGCAGGGCGCCATCGATCACATGAACGAAGACCATCGCGACGCGCTCGGCCTGTATGCGACGAAGCTGCTCGGCGCCGAGCCCGCGGAGTGGCGCTGCAGCGGCTGCGATCCTGACGGATTGGATCTGATGGCCGACGGCCGGACGCTGCGGCTCGATTTTCCCGAGCGCGTCACCACGCCCGGAGGATTGCGCAAGATGCTGGTGCGGCTTGCTGATGAGGCGCGGGCGAAGGACTGATAGTTGCTTGGACGGACTGATCGTTCGTTCGAAGGCTGATCATTAGTTCGAGCGTGCATTGGTCGAATCGCATCTGCGCGCCTCGCAAGCGGTGCGCTCCCTCTCCCCGTTCTTCACGGGGAGAGGGTCGGGGTGAGGGGCAGCCACACGGGGATTCTAGCTGGAGAGCGCGATCAGACTATATGCCCCCATCCAATTAGTACCGAAGAGCCGCTTTCCATCATACCCACTCCAGCTGCGTGACCCCGCCAAACCCTTTCACCGAGACCTCCCGTGCGGTTGCCCCTCACCCCAGCCCTCTCCCCGTAAGAACGGGGAGAGGGAGCGCAGCGCCGCTGTGGCGGCGTCGGTTAGAACAGCCGACACCGATATTGGCGGCGATCGTATGCTCCTCTTTCCTGGGCATCTCCCCTTTGCGTCGAACGCAGACGCGTGGCGCCGCGACTAAGTCTCCGTGATGGGCGGAGGTCCGGCATGAGAGGCTGCAAACGCGTGGCGATCGCGGTCGGAGCGGTGCTGCTCGCAAGCGCGTCCGCCCCGCCAGCTCTCGCCCAGAAGACCGATCTCGCCGCCGAGAGCGGCCGGATCATCGCGCTCAGCCGCGCCGGCAGATACCGCGAGGCGTTGCCGCTGGCGCAGGCGATGGTGACGCGACTCGAGGCGACGTCGAACAAGCGCGATCTCGCGGCCGCCCTGACCAATCTCGGCCAGGCGCTGGCCTCGCTCGGTCGCGATGCCGAGGCGGAGCCGGTCTACAAGCGCGCGGTGGCGCTGTACGAGACGGCGCTGGGGCTCGACAGCGTCGAGATCGCGCCGGCGCTCAACAATCTCGCCGCGCTCTATCAACGCCAGCAGCGCTATGCCGAGGCCGAGCCGTTGTTCGTGCGCGCGCTCGCCATCCGCGAGAAGGCGCTCGGCCCCGGCCATCCCGATGTCGGCCAGGCGCTGAACAATCTCGCCACGCTGTACGAACGCCAGGATCGTCATGGCGATGCCGAGCCGCTGTTCAAGCGGGCGCTGGCGATCTATCGCAAGGTGGCTGGCAATGACAGCGCGCCGGTCGCGACGCTGCTCAACAATCTCGGCCAGCTCACCAAGAGCGACGGCCGCGACCGCGAGGCTGAGCCGCTGATCCGGCAATCCCTCGCCATCCGCGAAAAGCTGCTCGGCCCCGATCATCCCGATGTCGCGCGCTCGCTGAACAACCTCGCCGACCTGAAGCAGCGCCAGCAGCGCGCCGACGAGGCGGAGCCGTTGTTCGTCCGCGCGCTCGCGATCCGCGAACGCGCGCTGGGGCCCGATCATCCCGATGCGATCACCGCCTTGAACAATCTCGCCGGTCTCTACCAGGCCGCGGGGCGTCATTCCGATGCGCTGCCGCTGGTCGAGCGCCTCGTTCAGCGCGGGCAGGCGCAGCCGAAGGTCGCGCTCCCCGTGCTGTTTGCGGCCGGGCGCGACGGCCTGCTGCCGGCGCCGAGGGCGTTCGACGAGGCCATCGACGTGATCCAGCGCGGCGCCCAGTCGCAGGCCGGGGCCGCCGTCGACAAGCTCGCGGTCAGGCTCGCGGCTGGCAATGATCGGCTGGCCGAACTGGTGCGCAAGGATCAGGATCTCACGGCTGAAACCGAGACGCTCGACAAGGCCATCATCGCCGCGGTATCGCGTCCCGCCCCGCAGCGCGATCGCGCCGCCGAGACCCGCGACAAGGCGCGGCTGGCAGCGGTCACCGCTGAGCGCACCGGCGTGCGCGCGACGCTGGCGCGGGAGTTTCCTGACTTTGCGGCGCTCGCGAATCCGCTCCCGCTTCGGCTCGGCGACATCCAGTCGCTGCTGGCCGAGGACGAGGCGCTGGTCGCATTCGGCCTCGCCGAGCGCACGGCCTTCGTGCTGGCGGTCACCCGCGACAGCTTCGCGTGGAAGCCGATATCGCGTGATTCGGATACGCTGGCGCGGGACGTCATGCGCTTTCGCCGCGGCCTCGCTCCCACGGCCGCGACGTCCGACCGGTTCGACCTCGTCACGGCCCACGAGCTCTACCAGACGCTGCTGGGGCCGATCGACGCCGAGATCAAGGGCAAGCGCAGCCTGCTGATCGTGCCGTCAGGCGCACTGACGGCGTTGCCGTTCCACCTCCTGGTCACCGAGCCGCCAGCGCAAGCTATTCCGGATCGCGCGGCCGGCTACCGCGATGCGGCCTGGCTGTTGCGGCGTCATGCCGTTGCCGTGCTGCCGTCGATTGGCAGCCTGAAGACGCTGCGGGGCGCGGCGCAGACGCCGCGCGGCAGCCGGCCCATGATCGGCTTCGGCGATCCGGTGTTCGATCCTGGTCGCGCCGGCGCGCCGCCGCGGGCGGTCGACAAGCAGGCCGCGCGCAGCATCGCGACGTTGGCCTATACGGAGTTCTGGCGCGGCGCCGGCGTCGACCGCGCTCAGCTCGCGCGCGCCTTGCCGCAGCTTCCCGACACGGCCGACGAGCTCAAGGCGGTGGCGACCGATCTGGGCGTGGCCGCGGCCGATCTTCATCTCGGCAGCGATGCCAGCGAGACGACCGTGAAGCGGGCGCAGCTGTCGGATTTCCGCATCGTCTATTTCGCCACGCATGGTCTCGTCGCCGGCGACGTCAAGGGCATCGCCGAGCCGTCGCTGGCGCTCAGCCTGCCGGCCGCTCCGTCGGCGCTCGATGACGGGCTACTGACGGCGAGCGAGGTCGCGCAGCTGAAGCTCAATGCGGATTTCGTCGTGCTGTCGGCCTGCAACACGATCGCGGGCGACAAGCCCGGCGCCGAGGCGCTGTCGGGTCTCGCGCGTGCCTTCTTCTATGCCGGCGCGCGGGCGCTGCTGGTCACGCATTGGGCGGTCGATTCGGCGGCCGCGACACGGCTGATGACCGACACGTTCCACCGCCTCACGGAGCACCCGACAATGGGTCGCAGCGAAGCGCTGCGCCAGGCGATGCTCGCGCTGCTGGACGATCCATCTTCGTCCGGCGGCGCGGATCCTTCGGTTTGGGCGCCGTTCGTGTTGCTCGGCGAAACCGAAACGCGCTGATATATCTGTTGCATTGCAGCATCCTGGGCAGCCGTGATGATTGCCAACTGAATGAGCACCGCACGACGAAAAATGAGCGACGTGCATCAGCTCGCAGCGATAACCAATTCGGCCGGATCGTCTTGGCAAGACCAGCGTTGATCAGTATTAGGTCGGCGACCGCGCTTGGTAAGGCGATGTAAACGGTAACGGTCACCGCGCAACGCGCCACGCATTTCGCGCGCGAGTGATGCGGGCTCTCAGGAGGGTTCTTCGTGCAAGAGACGGGTATTCGCAACGGCGCCTTCGGTGCCGACAAGTTCGGCTTAAAGAACCTCAAGCAGGTGCATTGGAATCTCGGCGCGCCCCAGCTCTATCAGTATTCGCTGGCGGCGGGCGAGGCGGTGCTGTCGGCTGATGGGGCGCTGTGCGCGGATACGGGCGAGTTCACCGGTCGCAGCCCGAAGGACAAGTTCACGGTCCGCGACGCATCGACCGAGAAGATGTGGTGGGCCGGCAACCAGTCGATCACGGCCGAGCAGTTCGAGACGCTGTATCAGGACTTCCTCAAGCACGCCGAAGGCAAGAGCCTGTTCGCGCAGGACCTGTATGGCGGCGCCGATCCGGCGTTCCGCATCAAGACGCGCGTCTTCACCGAGCTCGCGTGGCACTCGCTGTTCATCCGCACGCTGCTGATCCGCCCGGAGACAATCGAGCTCGACACCTTCGTGCCGGAGCTCACCATCATCGACATGCCGAGCTTCCGTGCCGACCCGAAACGTCACGGCGTGCGCTCGCAGAACGTCGTGGCCATCGATTTCGCCCGCAAGATCGTCCTGATCGGCGGGTCTTATTATGCCGGCGAGATGAAGAAGAGCGTGTTCACGACGCTCAACTACTATCTGCCCGAGCGCGGCGTGATGCCGATGCACTGCTCGGCCAATGTCGGCCCGAACGGCGACACCGCGATCTTCTTCGGCCTGTCCGGCACCGGCAAGACGACGCTGTCGGCCGATCCGAACCGCACCCTGATCGGCGATGACGAGCATGGCTGGGGTCCGTCCGGCGTGTTCAACTTCGAGGGCGGCTGCTACGCCAAGTGCATCAAGCTGTCGCAGGAAGCCGAGCCGCAGATCTTCGCCGCGTCGACCCGCTTCGGCGCCGTGCTGGAGAACGTCGTGCTCGACGAGGACAGCCGCGTCCCGGATTTCGACGACGGCTCCAAGACCGAGAATACCCGCTCGGCCTATCCGCTCGACTACATCCCGAACGCCTCGCGCACCGGCCGCGCCCCGCATCCGAAGAACGTCGTGATGCTCGCCGCCGACGCATTCGGCGTGCTGCCGCCGATCGCAAAACTGTCGCCGGCGCAGGCGATGTATCACTTCCTGTCCGGCTACACCGCCAAGGTCGCCGGCACCGAGCGTGGCCTCGGCAACGAGCCGCAGCCGGAGTTCTCGACCTGCTTCGGCTCGCCGTTCCTGCCGCTCGATCCGTCGGTGTACGGCAACATGCTGCGGCAACTGATCGCCGACCACAATGTCGACTGCTGGCTGGTCAACACCGGCTGGACCGGCGGCAAGTACGGCACGGGCTCGCGCATGCCGATCAAGGTGACGCGCGCCCTGCTGACCGCGGCGCTCGACGGCTCGCTCCGCAATGTCGAATTCCGCACCGACAAATATTTCGGCTTCGCGGTGCCGACCGCCTTGCCGGGCGTGCCGAGCGAGATCCTCGATCCCGTCAACACCTGGAGGGACAAGGCCGAGTTCGACAAGACCGCCCGCGCTCTGGTCGGCATGTTCCAGAAGAACTTCGCCAAGTTCGAAGCCCAGGTCGACGCCGACGTCCGCGCCGCCGCGCCGGACGTGAAGCTCGCGGCCGAGTAAGTTCGCCAACGCTCGTCGGGTCAGCCGCGGCTCGCGGCTGGCCCGATTTTGCATTTAATAGGTCACTATGGCGGCGCTAGCGCAGATGGCTTTGCCCGAAAGGCCCGAGGTCGCGCCCCACCCACAGCCGTCGTCCCGGCGAACGCCGGGACCCAGAACCACAGGACGGCGTGGTGAGGCAGGCTGGGCGCTCCAGCCTTCGTCAAACTTGGAATCGTGTTTATGGGTCCCGGCTCAAGGCCGGGACGACGCCGGGGTGTGACGCAGCCGACTGCGCTTGCGCGTGAAAGGCGCGCGATCACCAGTGTGACATCCCGCACGGAAGCCGGCGTTGGTGCCGCCTATCCTCCAATCATCGAACGGCAATGACGCCGGGATCGAATGATCAGAAGGGATACCCACCATGCTCCGCTCCATCCTCATCGCCTCCGCCGCTGTCCTGACGCTCGCCTCGTCGGGCGCGTATGCCGGCAATTCGTCCTCGATCGTGCAGAACGGCAATGGCAACGGTGCCGAGACCTTCCAGAAGGGCCGCAACAACGACAGCCAGATCATCCAGTACGGCAACGGCAACGGCGCCGGCGTGCATCAGATCGGCCGCAACAACAACGCCGGCATCGGCCAGAACGGCGACGGCAACTACGCCGGCGTGTGGCAGCGCCGCCGTTGATCGGTGAGTTGGAGCGGACGGAAGCGGGGGCCTGACACCCCGCTTCCGGTTCGCTGCCCTGATCTCGCTCTATCCGACGTGCTCTCCTCGTCGACCGTCCGCAAGAGTTGCCCAGCTCGTTGCGTGAGACCGATCCAGTCCGACGCGCCATCCGGACAAAACTGCAATTCTGAATTGACCAAGTTTCCGCGCATTCGCTGCGCCCTCTCCCCCGCGTGCGGGGGAGAGTTGGAGAGGGGGCGCCACGCGCACCGCCGCCGGAGTGGGCCCCCTCCCTAACCCTCCCCCGCAAGCGGGAGAGGGGACGTACCGACCGCATGGTGACAGCGGGGCCAACCTTCAGCCCGTTCTATCGGCGACGGTCGATTCCGAGTTCAGGCAATCAAGCCACCGCGCCCACCGCCTTGCCCTCTCCCCCGCGTGCGGGGGAGAGTTGGAGAGGGGGCGCCATTTGCACCGCTGTTGGAGCGGCCCCCTCCCTAACCCTCCCCCGCACGCGGGAGAGGGGACGCACCGCCCGCCGGGTGACAGCGGGGACAGCGCCATCCTTGAGTCCCGCGCGCCCCGCGAAAGATTTCAGTCCGTGTCACCTTGTTGCAACGGCCGCGGGCGCGCATTCGGTTAAGATACACGTCGCCGTGAGCGTCGTGGAGCTGGACTTCGCGGCCTCGTGACGTGCGCATCGGGCTTGATGCTCAAGGCAGGATGGGGCGGGGTGTCCATGAATACGAAGCAGGCTTCGCTGGTCTCCGTGATCGGGACAGCCGCCGTGCTGCTGGCAGCGCCGGCCGCTGCGCAGGTCGGTTTCATCGATACCAACGGCAACGGCTTCCTGCCGCTGAACGGGCCGATCGTGCTCAACCAGGCGCTTCCGCCCGGGCAGAACATCGCGGGCATCGTCCAGCTGGCGCCGAACCCGCTGGCCACCGTCACGCAGAACGGCTTCTACAACCGCACCGCCATCATCCAGGTCGACGGCACCAACACCGCCAACATCACCCAGTTCGGCGACTTCAGCCACGCCTTCATCATCCAGGTCGGCCCGACCAACAACGCCGCCATCGCGCAGACCGGCAACAATGCGTCGGCGTTCGCCATCCAGCTGGCGGCCTCTCCGATCACCGCCCTGGGGACCGGCTATCTGCAGCGCGTGGCGGCGAATCTCCTGTTCGCGCCGGAAACGGCCGCGGCGCTTCCCACCATGGCCCAGCTCAGCGCGCAGGATTTCTCGCGGGACCTGCTGTCGCAGCTCGGCACCGGACGAGGCCAGGCGTGCATCGATCAGCCGTCGCCGGCCAGGGCGCCGCTGATCACCAAGGCCGTACCGGCGGCGGTCGCGCCGCCGTGCAAGGTCGCCTTGTTCGTCCAAGGCAATTATCACCACGGCGACCACGCCGATGCGTTCGGTTCGACTGCCTACAGCTACGATTCCGGCGGCGTGCTGGCGGGCGCGAAGTTCTATCTGACGCCCGAGCTCGCGATGGGACCGACGGCCGGCTACACCCGGACCGCCGCCAGCTTCAAGCAGGGGCTCGGCTCCACAGATCTGGACTCGTACCATTTCGGCGGCTTCCTGGCCTACGACACCCGCTCGTGGTTCGTTCACGCCATGGCCGCCTATGGCTGGAACGGCTACAGCATCTCGCGCACCGGCTTCGCTGCGCCGATCACGCCGAAGACCAACGGGCAGAGCGCGGTCGCCGCGATCAAGGCGGCCTATCTGTTCGATCTCGGCATGGTGAAGGTCGGGCCGCTCGGCGGCTACACATACTCGCAGAGCCATGTCAGCGATTATGCCGAAACCGGCGACCCCTTCCTGACGCAGACGGTCGGCAGCCAGTCGCTGCGGTCGTCGGTCGTCAGCGGCGGTGTCCGCTTCGAGCCGGGCGTTGCGGCGTTCGGCCCGAAGACCACAGGCTACCTCGACGTGACCGTCGAGAAGAACCTCATCAACACCACGCGGGTGGTGCAGACGACGTTCACGCTGGCGCCGGGCGTGCCGGTGTTCACGCCGGTGCGTCCGTTCGACGACACCTATGTCCGGATCGCCGGCGGCATCGGCTACGATCTCGCGGCCAATACGCGTCTCACCGTGTCCGCTGACGGCGTCGTCGCCGACCGCGGCACGCGGAGCGTCGGCGTCAACGCGGGCATCCGCTTCGGGTTCTGATCTCGCTCATAGCTCTATTCGCTCTCTGACTACGTGGTCACCCGCGCGTCTCGCTGAAGACGGGCCGCCCTGTGAGGTGGTTGAATTCGCACCTCACCCACCGCCGTCGTCCCGGCGAAAGCCGGGACCCATAACCACAGGACGGTGTGGCGACGTGCGCAGTTGGCTCCAGCCTTCGCCAAGCCGGCAGCGGTGTATATGGGTCCCGGCTCGAGGCCGGGACGACAGCTGAGCATGACGCGCCGGTGGGGCAAACTGGTCATGCGTCGACGCGTCCAATCACCAGTGTGACCTCCCGCACGGAAGCGGACGTTGCGGCCGCCTATCCTCCCATCATCGAACGGCAATGACGCAGTTCGAATGATCAACAGGGATAACGACCATGCTCCGCTCCATCCTCCTCGTCTCCGCTGCGGTCCTGACGCTCACCTCGGGCGCCTATGCCGGCAACTCGTCCTCGATCGTGCAGAACGGCAACGGCAACGGCGCCGAGACCTTCCAGAAGGGCCGCAACAACGACAGCCAGATCATCCAGTACGGTAACGGCAACGGCGCCGGCGTGCATCAGATCGGCCGTAACAACAACGCCGGCATCGGCCAGAACGGCGACGGCAACTACGCGGGTGTGTGGCAGCGCCGCCGTTGATCGGCCGGGCGGAGCGGAAGGACGCGTGCCGCCCCCTCGCCACGCGTCCTGTCCGCTGACCACCGCCGCCAACATCAAACCGAAGGAAACAGCCCGATGAGCAAGCTTCTTCTGATCGCCGGTGCCGCGCTGGCGCTGGTTTCCGCCCCGGCCTATGCCGGCGGCATCACCGCCTGCGTGCATGCCAAGACCCAGATCGGCAACGGCCTGAGCGACAGCGTCACTCAGAACTGCCAGTATAACATGAACGGCCAGATGCAGGCCGGCAACGGCAACACCGCCAGCGCCCGCCAGACCGGCATGAACAACAGCTCGAACTCGACGCAGCTCGGCAACGGCAACGCCACCCGCCTCGATCAGCGCGGCCGTGACAACAGCGCCGGCGCCATGCAGGTCGGCAACGCCAACCGCGTCAAGGTCCATCAATGGTAGTGGCCGCCGCTCGGCCTGACCTGCAACACAACGGCGATCGGGCGAGGCCTCGCCCGGTCGCATCGCCGCCAAGGAGACGGACAGATGAAGCTGATCCCGCATAAGGCGCTGCTGCTCACCGCTGCTCTGGCCGGGCTCACCAGCCTGTCGGCGCAGGCCGAGACGACATCGATCACGAACGGCAGCAACGCGGCGACCGTGACCCAGAGCGGCGCGCCGGCCACCGACAAGAAGGTCGAGACGCGTCCGGGCTATACCAAGATCGAGCAGAGCAGCGGCGGCAATTCGACGACGATCGTCCAGAAATCCGGACCTGCGACGTCCTCGACGACCGAAACCGACCCGGGCCACACCTCTGCGACGCCGACGCCTGATCCCGACGCTGCTGACGGTGACGACGACCGCAAGTCATCGATGACCGACTCGGATGTCTACCGGGAGGTGCGCAAAGGGGCCTCGCCGCAATCGCAGAAGACGCTCGACAACCTCATGAAGTCGATGGGTCTGCAGAAGAAGATGTAAGCCGCGTCGCTCGCGTCACGCCTTGAAATAGGCGATCTGCGTCGTGGTCGCGAGCAGCCGGCCGGACGGCGACCACAGTTCGCCATGCTGGTCCTGATAGCTCCGGTTGAACACCTTGGCGTCGGCGGTCGCCAGCACATGCGTGATGTCCTCTGCCGCGAGCTCCTCGCGGCTGACATGGAAGTAGGTCGTCAGCGACACCGTGCCGAACGGGATCAGCTCGCCGCGGACGTGGAAGGCGCGGCCGAAGAACGCATCCGACATCGACAGCAGCGACAGGCAATCCAGCTTGCGCGGCTTGCGATCGGAGATCCACAGCCGCGAATAGGCGCTGCGCGGTTCGTCGGAGCGACTGCCGAAGTCCGGGCGTCCTTCCACGAAGCGGAAATCATATTGTCTGGTCCAGGACATCCCGGCATCGGGATAGCGCTTGACCTGATCGAACGCGGGCGCGTCGGGTTTGACGGCCGGCTGGTGCGACCAGGATGGCCGCCGCTCGGCAAAGACAGCAGTGGCCAGCGTTGCCGAATCGGCGTCGCCCTGGCTGAGCTCCACGCACCAATGCTGCGAGGAGCGGTTGGCCTTGATCAGCCGCACGTCGAGATCGAACGGACCTTCCGCGATCGGCGCGCAATAGTTCACTGTCACGGCCAGCGGATCGCCCATGATTTGCGGATGCTCGATCAACGCGCGCAGCACGGTCGCGGCGGTGACGCCGCCGAACGGACCGACGAAGGCCCAATAGTCCGGGCTGGTGCGGCCCTGCCAGCGGCTGTCGCCGGCGGTGACGCGGGTGGCCTCGTCGAACAGATGCGCTGTTGTCTCGGTCATGCGTTCCTCCTGGCGGCCATCGTATGATGGCCGTCAGGTGAAAAGCAATCGCAGGCGGACTCAATGACCTCACAGGTCATTGAGCAGCAGTGTCACGCCCGCTGCGCGTGCGGCAGCGCGGCCGCTGGCCCGACCGGCACGTTCCAGATGTCGTCGGCATATTCGCGGATGGTGCGGTCGGACGAGAACCACGCCATGCGCGCGATGTTGAGGATCGAGGCGCGGGTCCAGGCCGGCGTGGTCTGCCAGCGCGCGTCGACGCCGCGCTGCGTCTCGTAATAGGAGTCGAAATCCGCCGACACCATGTAGTGATCGAGATGGCGCAGCGCATGCGCGATCGGCTCGAACCGGCCGGGCTCGCCGGGCGAGAACAGGCCGGACGCGATCGCATCGATGGCACGACCGAGCCGCGGCGAACGCCGGATCACGTCGGTGGCATCCAGCCCCTGCTGGCGCCGGATCATGACGTCGGGCGCCTCCATGCCGAAGATCGCGATGTTGTCGGCGCCGACATTGTCGCGGATCTCGATATTGGCGCCGTCGAGCGTGCCGATGGTGATCGCGCCGTTCAGCGCCAGCTTCATGTTGCCGGTGCCGGACGCCTCCATGCCGGCGGTCGAGATCTGCTCGGAGAGATCGGCCGCGGGAATGATCGTTTCCGCCAGGCTGACATTGTAGTCGGCCATGAACACGACCTTGAGCTTGCCGGCGATCGCCGGGTCGCTGTTGACGACATCGGCGACGTCGTTGATCAGCTTGATGATCAGCTTGGCATAGCGGTAGCTCGCCGCCGCCTTGCCGGCGAAGATCTTGACCCGCGGCACCCAATCGCGTTGCGGATCGTCCTTGATGTCGAGATACAGCGCCACCGCCTCGAGGATGTTGAGGAGCTGCCGCTTGTATTCGTGGATGCGCTTGATCTGCACGTCGAACAGCGCGCCCGGATCGAGCCGGACGTTCATGCGCTCGGAGATAAGACGCGCGAGCTGCACCTTGTTGTGGTGCTTCACCGCGCGGAACTTGTCGTGGAAGCCGGAATCGGCGACGTAGCTCTCGAGGCTCGAGAGAAGCGTCGGATCGTCGACGATGGCGTCGCCGCAGGCCTCGCGCAGCAGGCCCGTCAGCTTCGGATTGGCGAGCGTCAGCCAGCGGCGGAAGGTGATGCCGTTGGTCTTGTTGGTGATGCGGCCGGAATAGAGATGGTTGAGATCGTGGAACACGGTCTCCTTCATCAGGTCCGAATGCATCGCCGAAACGCCATTGATGCGATGCGAGCCGACGAAGGCGAGCTGGCCCATGCGCACGCGGCGGCCGCTCTTCTCGTCGATCAAGGACACCGAGGCGCGATAGTCGATATCGCCGGGCGCGCGCTGCTCGGCGAGCGCGAGATGCTGCGCATTGATGCGGTAGATGATCTCGAGATGCCGCGGCAGCAGCCGTTCGAACAATTCGACCGGCCAGGTCTCGAGCGCTTCGGGCAGCAGCGTGTGGTTGGTGTAGGACAGCGTCGCGACCGTGATCTTCCAGGCCTCGTCCCAGCGGAAATTGTGCAGGTCGACGAGAATCCGCATCAGCTCGGCGACCGCGAGCGAGGGATGCGTATCGTTGAGCTGCACCGCGGCCTTCTGCGCGAGACTCCGCAACTGGCCGTCGGAGCCGAGATGGCGCTTGATGAGATCCTGCAGCGAGGCCGAGACGAAGAAATATTCCTGGCGCAGCCGCAGCTCGCGCCCGGCCGGGCTCTCGTCATTCGGATACAGGAATTTGCAGATCGCCTCCGCGCGCGCTTCTTCCGCCGATGCGCCGAGATAGTCGCCGGAGTTGAACACGTCGAGCTTCAGCGGATCGGGCGAGCGCGCCGACCACAGCCGCAGCGCATTCACATGCTGGCCGCGCCAGCCGACGATCGGCGTGTCATAGGCGACCGCCTGAACGGTCTCGCCGGGATGCCAGATCGCGCGGTCGCGGCCCTTGTCGTCGACATGCTCGACGCCGCCGCCGAAATGGACGTGATAGACCACTTCGGGGCGCTGGAACTCCCAGGGATTGCCGAACGACAGCCAGACATCGGGATATTCGTGCTGCCAGCCGTCGACGATGACCTGGCGGAACAGGCCGAAATCATAGCGGATGCCGTAGCCAATCGCCGGGATCTGCAGGGTCGACATGCTCTCCATGAAGCACGCTGCGAGCCGGCCGAGGCCGCCATTGCCGAGCGCGGCATCCGGCTCGCATTTGCGCAGGTCCTGCAGGCCGACGCCGAGATCGCCGAGCGCGGTCTCGAACACCTTCATCAGGCCCATATTGTTGAGCGCGTCGGTGAACAGACGACCGATCAGGAATTCGAGGCTGAGATAATAGACCCGCTTGCGCCCTGCGTCGTAGCTCTCCTTGTCCGCCGTCAGCCAGCGATGCACGATGCGGTCGCGCAGGGTCAGCGCTGCGGCGTGATACCAGTCCTGCTGCGTCGCCTGGCTCGCCTCCTTGCCGATCGCGAGCCGAAGCTTCGCGAGGATGTCGCTCTTGATCTCGGCGACGGCCAATTCGTCGACGGGCTGGCCGGTGCTTACGAAGCTGCGCTGGGACGGCTGATCTGTCACCTTGAAACCTGTGATGCTACGAGGAACCGGTAAAAGCATACGATGGTTGCGCGCGGTCCGAAACCCGGGGAAAGGCTGGTCCGCACAGCAAGGTGATGGAAAAAGATGCAAGGTTTGGGCCGGAGTTCCGGGAGTGGAACGCTCTAGCTGCCTGCAGGTGTGAGAAGAGGATCGAGAGAAATCTCCTCGTCGTCATCCCGGCGAAAACCGGGATCCAGACTCACCGGCCAAAGATGAGGCCCGACAAGTCGCTCCAATCCGGGTTATCCTTTTCGATCAGCTCGACCTTCCAATCGCGATGCCAGTTCTTCAGCTGCTTCTCGCGTGCGATAGCCTCCAGCGGGCACGCGAAGCGCTCGACGTGGACGAGCCGAAAAACCCTGTACTTGCTGACGAACTTTGAGCCCCGCCCGGCACGATGGTCTTCGAGGCGCTTCCTGACATCACTGGTTACGCCGATATACAGCGGGCCGTGATGCCCGCTGGCAAGAATGTAGACCGTCCATGCGGCCCGTGCGCTCATCGGTCCGTGCCAACCAATTGGCTTCGGTGGCTATGGGTCCCGGCTCGGAGGCCGGGGACGACGATAATTGGCTTTCTTTTCCCGTCAGAACAAATTAAGAACAATTTAGCAAGCGATCGTTATCCCTATGGCGATTCGATCCGCCCACATCCGGCATCAGAGCATCTCGCGAGGACACCATGTCCACCGTCGCCTTCGATCCCCTGGCCCTCACCCGCATTGCCGATTTCGCGCGCACACTTTCGCGGCTGCACAAGACCGCGCGGCGGCGGGTCGTCGATGACGACCAGATCGACCGCGCATTCAACGCGGTCTGCATGTCGGTCTGGGGCTACACCACCGACGACATTTCCGACGATTTGTTCTCCGCCACCGACCACACCTTCCTCGACGGTCTCGATGAGGCGCGGGCGCGCATCTTCGCCGCCGAGCAGGGCTACGACCTGGTCGACGACGAGGGCATGCTGAGCGACTGGTGGGGCTTCTGCTGGATGATCCTGGCCGAGAAGCGCGGCCTGCTGACGCCCGACAACCGCGCCGCCGCGCGGGCGGCGATCGAGGAGAAGTATCTTGAGGCGCCGAACGTCATCGGCGTGATCGTGGGACGCTAGCCGCGCGCGCCGTCATTGCGAGCGCAGCGAAGCAATCCAGGGTGGTGTGCGGGACTCTGGATTGCTTCGCGGAGCCTGTCATCGGGCCGCGCTTTGCGCGGACCCGGTGGCTCGCAATGACGGGGGGCGAGACCTCAATTCACATCCGCGCGCTTGGCGCGGCCCGTCGGCTGCTTCGGTGCGATGCTCATCGGCGGCGCGACGCTGACATTCTCGATCGGGGTTTCCGGCGGCGGCACCGCAGCCATGGCATCGGCGGCCAGCATCTCGGCGCGCACCGGCGCGACCTTCAGCTCGCCGAGCCGCGCCCGCGTGTCGGCGTTCAACCCGGGATAGGACGCGACCGGCTTGAAGTCGGCCGGCTGGCCGCCGCTGCCGCGCGTGCCGGAATAGGCGACCAGCCCGTCGCTGGTCGCGACGACATCACCGGGCCGCAGCGACGTATCCAGCGACAGGTCGACCGGCGCGAGCCCGGCGGGATCGCGGCCATTGCAGGTGCAGTCGGCGCGCAGCGCCTGGCGATAGGCGAACGCCGTCTCGCTGTCGGCATAGCGCTCGCCATTGGCCGCCGTGGCATAGTCGATGTTGGAGCCGTAGTAGATCTTGGTCGGGCTCGCCGGGCAGAACGCCTGGCACATCTGGGCCGGCGAGGCGAGGCCGCGGGTCAGCGGGAAATAGCGCCCGTCGCAGGTGCGCACGCAGAACGCGGCGCCTGATCCGGTCGCGACGCGCGGCTGCGGTGAGGCTTGCGGATTGCTCCCGAACGGATCGGCGAAGAAGCCGCCTTGCGCCGCGGGCCGCTGGGCCTGCGGCTTGTTGAAGCCGCCGAACAGGAAATCGAACAGGCCCTGGGCCGATGCCATCGGCGGCGCCAGCGCGACGGCCGTGACGAGGCCGATGGTGGTTGCGACCGCCACGCGGCGGGATCTCCGCCGAAACGACAACACGCTACGCAACGCCCGCTCCATTCTCACCGCAATGTCCGTCCGGCCGCGGCAAATCCGCGCCGATCATGCGCGAACAGGCCGACCATGCCCACGGCATGGCGCCATCAGCTTTGCGGTAACCTTAACGGGCGTTGGTAAATGAGCGGTGTGCGTGGGCGATCAAATGCGCCTTGCGAGTGCAGTCTCAGAGGAACTCGCGCGCCTTGTAGAGCGCGCGGAACGGCAGGCCGGCGGCGGCGAACGCCTCGGCGGCGCCTTCTTCGCGGTCGACCATCGTGAAAACCAGCGACACCTCGGCGCCGGCCTCGCGCAGGGTCTCGACCGCCTTCATCGCCGAGCCGCCGGTGGTGGTGACGTCCTCGACCACGACGATGCGCTTGCCGGCCAGGGTCTCGTCCCGGGTGAGGCCCTCGATCGCCAGCTTGGCGCCGTGCTCCTTCGGTTTCTTGCGGACGAAGAAGGCGGCGATCGGATGGCCCTTGATCCAGGAGATCTGCGCGATCGCGCCGGCCAGCGGCACCGCGCCCATCTCCAGCCCGCCGATATAGTCGAAGCCTTCGTCCTTCAGCGCCTCATAGGTCAGCTCGGCGAGCAAAGTCGCCCCCTCCGGGTCCATCATCGTCGGCTTCAGGTTGAAATAGAAATCGCTCTTGCGGCCGGACGCCAGCGTGACCTCGCCCCGGCCGAACGAACGCCTGCGGATGATCTCGAGGAGGCGGGCGCGGGAGGCGGATTTGGACACGGCGTTTTCCCTTGAGGGTCTTGTCTTGAGTGGATTCTCGGGTGGCGCAATCTATCGGGCCCGGGCGGCTGAGGCCAGCCGTCAGGATGTCCCATCAACAACGGTACGTTTGGAGGCTCGTGCAGTTTCGAGCTAATGGAAAGCCCGCCGCCCACGCAAGGATAATCGGCAAGGACCATCAGAAGGACGCCCCATGACGATCGAGCTGCACACCTGGAACACCCCCAACGGCCGCAAGATCTCGGTGGCGCTGGAGGAGATGGGCCTGCCCTATCGCGTCATTCCGGTCGACATCACCAAAGGCGCCCAGATGGCGCCGGCCTTCCTCGCCATCAGCCCGAACAACAAGATCCCGGCGATCGTCGATCCCGAGGGCCCGGAGGGCAAGCCGGTCAGCGTGTTCGAATCCGGCGCCATCCTGCTGTATCTCGCCGAGAAGACCGGCCAGTTCCTGCCGAAGTCCCTCGCCGAGCGCGTCCCGGTGTATGAATGGCTGATATGGCAGATGGGCGGCTTCGGCCCGATGCCCGGCCAGGTCCACCATTTCATCGCGCTCGAGAACGAGCAGGACCGCGCCTACGGCCTGAAGCGCTACATGGCCGAGACGGTCCGGCTCTACGGCGTGCTCGACCGCCGCCTGGCCGCCCACGAGTTCGTCGCCGGCCCGCTCTCGATCGCCGATTTCGCCATCCTCGGCTGGGCCTGGCGCCACCCCCGCCACAAGGTCGACCTCGCCGACTTCCCCCACGTCAAGCGCTGGTACGACGCCCTGATGGCCCGCCCCGCCGTCAAGCGCGGCATGGAGGCGAAGCTGGATTGAGCGAAAGGCGCGGTGCGGCGTTCGCTGCCAGACCCTCTCCCTGAACACGCGGCTGATGACCAACGTGCGGCGCCGATCTCGGAAGCCGCCCCTCATGGTGAGGAGCGACGCGCCCATTCTGTCATTCGAGGCAAGGCCGCCGCTCGCGGCGCGTCTCGAACCATGAGGCCCCGCCGGTGGCCTCGCCCTTCGAGACGACCGCCCTTAGGGCGGTCTCCTCAGGGTGAGGGTTGAGAGGGGCCCACAAGCCGGAAGGGTCGCTGGTTCGCTGGCGAGAACCGCTACCCCCGCCGCGCCTCCAGCGCCATGCGCACCGCGAGCCCGGCGAGCACCGTGCCCATCAGATGGCGCTGCACCAGCGCCCAGGTCGGCCGTGTCGCCAGGAACAGCGCGATCGATCCCGCGGCCATCGCGATGACAGCGTTGATGCTGACGCTGATCATGATCTGGATCGCGCCGAGCACCACCGACTGCGTCAGCACGCTGCCCGCGGCGGGGTCGATGAATTGCGGCAGCAGCGCCAGGTACAGCATCGCGATCTTCGGATTCAAAAGATTGGTGACGAGCCCCATCAGGAACAGCCTGCGCGGGCTGTCGATGGCGAGCTTCTTCACCTGGAACGGCGAGCGTCCGCCCGGCTTCACCGCCTGCCACGCTAGATAGAGCAGATAGGCGGCACCGGCGAGACGCAGCGCGTCATAGGCGAAGGGCACGGCGAACAGCAGCGCGGTGATGCCGAACGCCGCGGCCAGCATGTAGACCAGGAAGCCCACGGCGACGCCGCCGAGCGAGACCAGGCCGGCGGCGTGGCCCTGCGTGATCGAGCGCGAGATCAGATAGATCATGTTCGGCCCGGGCGTCAGCACCATGCCGAGCGAGACGAGGGCAAAGGCGAGCAGGGATGATGAGTGCGGCATGACCGGTCCGACGAGGAGAATTGCCGATCGATGCTTAGCGCAGCCGATCGCTCACCGTCATCCGATCAATTGCACCGAGAGCAATCAGCCGGCCGAAGGCGGCGCGGCGTTGAATTCGGGCATGCTGCGGCGGACACGGTCGAACACGCCGGCGATGCTCAGCACCAGCATCACCAGCAGCAGCGCCGCGGCCAGAGGGAGGCTGTGCGTGATCATCGCGAGCAAACAGACTCCGAGTGCGATCACCAGGCCGATCTCCAGCGGCGCAATTGGCGCGCCGGCCTCGACCCGCGCCGTCCAGTGGATCGCGATCCCGGCCGCGACCATCGGCATGTCATAGATCATCGCATAGGGCGTGACGACGATGCTGCCGACCGCGACCAGCGCGATCGCCTGCTCCGTCATGCCGCGACGGCAGGCCTTCCACACCAGCGCGACGACGGAGAGCGACAGGATCAGCTGGATCATGAGGCCAACCGGCGGCGGCGCGCCGAGTTCGTGCAGTCCGGCGATGACCGTCGGCATCATGTGGTCGAGGCTGGCCTGGTTGGCCCCGAGCTGCGCCTGATAGTCCGAAAATCTCGCGATCCATTGCAGCCAGATCCAGGGATCGAGCGCAGCACTGGTCACGACGACGACGATCATCGTCGTGGCGATGGCGGACAGGATGGCGCGCCAATTGCGCGAGGCCAGCAGCACGATCGGCATCAGCAATACGAATTGCGGCTTGTAGGCGAGCAGGCCGAGCAGGCTGCCTGCGACGACCGGATGGCTCGCGAGCAGCCGCAAGCCGCCGATCATCAGCGCCGCGGACAAAAAGCCGTTCTGGCCGGTGATCGCGTTGATCAAGCTCGTCGGCGCAGCGAGCAGCGCGAGGCCGGCCATCGAGCGCCAGTCACGCCCCAGCGTCGCGAGGCCATACAGGGCGAACGTGACCGAGATCCAGCAGACATAGGCCACGGGCAATGCCAGCAGGCCGAGCGGGACCATCACCAGCAGGAAGGTCGGCGGATAGGGGTAGGGGAAGCCGCCGCCGCCGAGCGTGGGATCGAGCGTCTGCTGGTAGTTGGCGAGCGCGATGGGATCGTAGATGCCGGCGCCTGCGAGTGCTGCATATTTGCCGAACGACCACAGCCCGAAAAAGTCGCCGAACGCCGGCTGCGGCGTCGACAGCACCCAGCTGACGAGATAGGCGCCGTTGTAGAGCGCGAGCGCAGCCAGGCCGATCAGGATCGCGCGCCGGTCGCGCGCCGTGGGGGGAGCTGCGGATGCGATCGCGGTCATGGAGCTGAGCGAGGTCAGGGTGTTCGGCGGCTTCGGCATGATCGTGGCATGTGTGGGTGGCCCACGTGATCGCTCGGGCGCGGTGCCCGTCGAATTCTGGCAGCAAACGGCTGCACGCCGCGTTACCAGCGGTCGGGATGATCAGGCGACGATCCCATCGTGCCTAACGACAGGTAAAGCCGCCGCGGGCCGCGCGGCCGCGATCGGTGGGCAATCCCCCGCATCGATCCTTCGGAAATTTAGATTGCTATTTTTCAGAAATCATGCTCTACTCCGCGCATCCCGTCCTCGTGCAGAGGGACGTACGCGTCGTCACGATACGTAGAGGCGGGGAGCGGTGGCCGCGGGCCTGTCAGGTGCTTTCGCGCTGGACGATTGGCAGCCTGCGGACGGTCAAGCCGTGTGGTCCTGGCGCCCCGATGCTGGCGCCAAGCCTCGCTGCGACATGATCTGTGACAAGACGTGTCGTCGAGGCGACGGGGGCAAACAAGCCGGTCCCCGAGGAGAGCGCGGAGCAGCCGTTAAACCCATCGCGCAGGGAGGGCCGGGTCTGTCCGGCTGAACCTGTGGTACCTGCCGCCTGCATTCTTTTGAGCAGGCGGGCCACGGGCCTCAGTCGAGGTCCGGCCTTCCCTGCGCCCTTTGCACGATTTGCGAGGGCGGACCAATCGCAAGCCTCGGGCATGATGTGCCGCGAGACAGCGAAGCCGTGGCCTTCATGTCCTTAGCTGTTTGAACCGTGAATGCGCCCTCTCACTCCGCCGTCGTCCCGGACAAGCCGTGGCGCGCGCCAGCACGGCACGGCGCCGATCCGGGACCCATACTCTGCGGCGGTCGTATTGGGCAAAGGGCCAACGGCGAGCGTGCCTCGAACCGCTCCCTGGGGGTATGGGTCCCGGCTCAAGGCCGGGACGACGGAAGTGGCTGGCGATGCGGCCGGGCTTCCACAAACAGTCAGCAACGTAGGGAAGAGCCGTACAATCCGTTCAATGCGCCTCGTCCCAATTGTCCGCCGCGCGCGCGTCGACGTGCAGCGGCACCGACAGCAGCACGGCGGGGAAGGGGGCGTCCTGCATGACGTGCTGCACGACCGGCAAGGTGGCCGCGACCTCGTCCTCGGGCACCTCGAAGATCAGTTCGTCATGCACCTGCAGCAGCATCTGCGCCGAGAGCTTCTTCGCGGCCAGCGCCTCCTCGACCCGCGTCATCGCGCGCCGGATGATGTCTGCCGCCGTGCCCTGCAATCGCGCATTGATCGCGGCGCGCTCGTTGAAGGCGCGCACCGAGGCGTTCGACGCCTTGATCTCCGGGTAGTGGCACTTGCGGCCGAACAGCGTGACGACATAGCCGTTCTTGCGGCAGAACTCGCGGGTCTCGTCCATATAGGCGCGGATGCCCGGGAAGCGCTCGAAATAGCGCTTGATGTAGGCCGAGGCCTCCTCGCGGGCGATGCCGAGCTGGTTGGCGAGGCCGAACGCCGAGATGCCGTAGATGATGCCGAAATTGATCGCCTTGGCGCGGCGGCGCACCTCGCTCGGCATGTCCTTGATCGGCACGCCGAACATCTCAGACGCCGTCATCGCGTGAATGTCGAGCCCGTCCTTGAAGGCCTGCTTCAGCACCGGAATGTCGGCGATCTCCGCCAGCAGCCGCAGCTCGATCTGCGAATAGTCCGCCGACACCAGCTTGTGGCCGGGCGTTGCGATGAAGGCGCGGCGGATCTTGCGGCCGTCCTCGGTGCGCACCGGGATGTTCTGCAGATTCGGCTCGTTCGACGACAGCCGCCCCGTGGTGGTCGCCGCCAGCGCGTAGGTGGTGTGCACGCGGTGGGTCTGCGGATTGACATAGGTCGGCAGCGCATCGGTGTAGGTCGATTTCAGCTTCGAGACCTGCCGCCATTCCAGGATCTTGCGCGCGAAATCGTTGCCCTGTTCGGCGAGGTCGTCGAGGATCGAGGCCGAGGTCGACCACGCCCCGGTCTTGGTCTTGGTGCCGCCCGACAGCCCCATCTTGCCGAACAGGATGTCGCCGATCTGCTTGGGGCTGCCGACATTGATCGGCTCGCCGGCGAGCTCCTGCAGCTCGGCCTCGACGCGTGCCGCGGTCTGGGCGAAATCGCCGGACAGACGCGACAGCACCTGGCGGTCGATCGAGATGCCGCGCCGCTCCATGCGCGCGAGTACCGAGACCAGCGGCCGCTCCAAGGTCTCGTAGACCGCGGTCATGCGCTCGGCGACGAGCCGTGGCTTCAACACGCGCCAGACGCGATGGATGACATCGGCGGCTTCGGCCGCATGCGCGGTAGCGCGGTCGATCGCGACCTGCTCGAAGGTCAGCTTGTTCTTGCCGCTGCCGATCAGCTCGCCTTCGCTGAGCAAGGCATGGGACAGCACGTGCTCGGCCAGCGAGTCCAGCTTGTGCGAGCCGCGCCCGGCATCGAGAGCGTAGCTCATCAGCAGGATGTCGTCGACGTTCTGCAGCGTGATACCATGCTGCGCAAGCAGTACGGCGGTGAACTTGATGTTGTAGCCGATCTTCAAGAGCCCCGCGGATTCCAGCACCGGCTTCAGCGCGGCCAGTGCGTCGCTCTCCTTGATCTGGTCCGGCGCCAGCCCGGCGTCGAACAGGCCGCCGCCGTCGCCGGACTGGCGATGCGCCAGCGGGATGTAGCAGGCCTCGCCCGGCGCCAGCGCCAGCGACAGGCCACACAGGTTCGCCTGCATGGGATCGATCGAGCTCGCTTTGACCTCGATGGTGATCCGGCCGAAATCATGCGCGCGTGCCAACCAGGCATTCAGCTCGGGCAGCGTCCGCAGCGTCTGATACTTGTCCCGATCGATCCGCGCGCTCTTCGCCGCCTCAGCTCTCGACTCCGCGAGTCCAGCCGGCGTGCCCTTGCTCATCGCGGACTTGTCCGTCCGCGGATCACCACTCTTGGGGCTCCCTCCCCCCTTGTGGGGGAGGGTTGGGGAGGGGGGTGCTCCGGAGGGACCGCCCGTGGGGGACCCCCCTCCCTGACCCTCCCCCACAAGGGGGGAGGGAACGGAGAGAGCAGTGCCCGCCTTACTCTTGAAATTCTCGTCCGCCGTCACGTCAGCCGGATCGATCTGCGAATACTCCGCGACGCGCCGCGTCAGCGTCGAGAACTCCATCGCCTTCAGGAACGCGATGAGCTTGCGCGGGTCGGGCTCGTGCACGGCGAGGTCGTCGAGCGGCACATCGAGGGCGACCTTGTCGTCGAGCAGCACCAGCTGGCGCGAGATCCGCGCCTTCTCGGCGTTCTCGATCAGCGCCTCGCGCCGCTTCGGCTGCTTGATCTCGGATGCGCGCGTCAGCAGGCTCTCAAGGTCGCCATAGTCGTTGATCAGCTGCGCCGCGGTCTTGATGCCGATGCCGGGCACCCCCGGCACGTTGTCGGTGGAATCGCCGGCCAGCGCCTGCACCTCGACCACCTTCTCCGGCGGCACGCCGAATTTCTCGACCACCTCGGCGGTGCCGATGCGACGGTCCTTCATGGTGTCGTACATCGTGACGCAGTCGTTGACGAGCTGCATCAGGTCCTTGTCGGACGACACGATCGTGGTGGTGGCGCCGCGCTCGCAGGCGAGCCGCGCATAGGTCGCGATCAGGTCGTCGGCCTCATAGCCGGCCTGCTCCAGGCAGGGCAGGTCGAAGGCGTGCACGGCCTCGCGGATCAGCGCGAACTGTGGAATCAGGTCGTCGGGCGCCGGCGGCCGGTGCGCCTTGTAGTCGGCATAGATCTTGTTGCGGAACGTGACCTCGGACTTGTCGAACACGATCGCCAGATGCGTCGGCCGGTCCGTCTCGGGCATGTCGCGCAACAGCTTCCACAGCATGTTGCAGAAGCCGAGCACGGCATTGACCTGCAGCCCGTCGGACTTGCGGTTGAGCGGCGGCAGCGCGTGATAGGCGCGGAAAATGTAGGACGAGCCGTCGACCAGGAACACATGGTCGCCTTTGGCCGCGCTCTTGGTGGCGGGCACAGGAGCGGAGGGCGTGGCGGCGGCTTTCTGGGGAGCTTTGGGCATGGCCGCAATGTAGGGAATTTGGCGGGGATTGACACCCTGGGAACGGCAGATTCCGGCGCGTTCCCCACGCAAATCGGTGGCTGTGGAGCGCTCGCCAGGCGCGTCATATTCCGCCGTCGTCCCGGGCAAGCCACGACGCCGCGAAGCGCCGGCGGGGCGCCGACCCGCGACCCATACGCCCAGGCGGTGATGAGGCGGCAAGCTGGAGCCACAGCATGCCCAACACGGAGGACGGTGGCTATGGGTCCCGGGTCTTCGCCCGGGACGACACCGAGTTTGACGCTACTCCGCCGCCTGCAGCACGGCCTTGGATTTCGGCGGCGCGATCCAGAACGCGATCGGACGTTCGAACAGGAAGCGGGCGCCGACAACAAGCGCGAGGCGCCAGATCACGAGCGCGCCGAGCACGCCGGCGATGGTGACCAGCAGCGAGATCGTGCCGACGTCGGCGATGATCCCCGTCTTCAGCAGCACGGTGCGGGTCGCCGCCATCGGCAGGAAGAAGGCGAGATAGATCACGATCGAATGCTCGCCGCAGAACCTGAGCGCGGTGAGCAGTTGGGCGCGCGCGAGCAGCGTGCCGGCGACGATGATGGCGACCGCGCCGGCATAGCCGAGTGTCAGGGAGATCACCGGCCACTCGCTGACGCCGAGCGTCACGAGGCCCTGGTTGATCACTGCCCAGGCCAGCAGGCCGGCGACGGCCAGCAGGGGCTGTGCCCGCGCGCGGTCCGACACTGCGAAGATGTAGTTCGCGAACAAATAGCCCGAATAGATGTAGACGAAGCGGGCGCAGAACTCGTCGATAACGGTCCAGCCGGTCACGATATGCGACATCTCGAGCCCCGCGGCGATGCCCCAGATCACGGGCGCCGGGGCCTTCCGCGTCAGCTTGATGACGACGAAGAAGATCGGCAGCAGGTAGATGAACCACAGCGTGCCGAACGGCTCGATGAAGGACTCCAGATACAGGTAGCCGGCATGCTGCCAGCCGGAGGCGGCGGCGAAGCCGGGCGCCTTGAAGCCGAACTGGATCGTCACCCACAGCACGTAGAAATAGGCGAAGTGGACGACCTTGCGGTCGATGTAGGTGCGCCAGTCCCGATCGATCACCAGCGGCAGGAACAGGCCGGAGATCAGGAAGAAATCGGGCATCCGGAACGGCTTGGCGAAGGCGACGACGGCATGCATGAAGCCGGTCTCGCCCGCGGCGAGCTCCACGCCGAGCACCGAGTGCATCATCACGACCATGATGATGCAGATGCCCTTTGCGTAGTCGACCCAGTCGATGCGCGCCTCGGTTCCCACCGTCTGCGGCGTGCCATTTGCGGTCATGCTGTCCCTCTCTGGCGCGGAGCTGCCGCATCTTCGGGCAGAGCCGTTAATACTCCCTGCTGTCATCCAAACGTCATGCCGTTTTCTAAATTCCCCTTGGGCCGCAAATGGTCTAAGACGCTGAAGTATTAACCTTGAAGGGTGGGTTTCTATGCGAATTGCGATGATCGGCACGGGCTATGTTGGGCTGGTGTCCGGTGCCTGCTTTGCCGATTTTGGGCATCAGGTCACTTGCGTGGACAAGGACGAGAGCAAGATCGCCGCGCTTCATCGTGGGGAAATCCCGATCTTCGAGCCCGGGCTGGATGCGCTGGTCGCGGCCAATGTGAAGGCCAAGCGGCTCGATTTCACCACCGATCTCAAGCAGCCGGTTGCCGAGGCCGATGCCGTCTTCATCGCGGTCGGCACGCCGTCGCGGCGCGGCGACGGCCATGCCGACCTGTCCTACGTTTATGCCGCCGCCCGCGAGATTGCCGCGTCGCTGACCGGCTTCACGGTGGTCGTGACCAAATCGACGGTGCCGGTCGGCACCGGCGACGAGGTCGAGCGCATCATCCGCGAGACCAACCCGGCGGCCGATGTCGTCGTCGCCTCCAACCCCGAATTCCTGCGCGAGGGCGCGGCGATCCGCGACTTCAAATGGCCTGACCGCATCGTCGTCGGCACCGATGATGATCGCGGCCGCAAGGTGCTCGGCGACATCTATCGCCCGCTGTCGCTGAACCAGGCGCCGGTGATGTACACCGCGCGTCGCACCGCCGAGCTGATCAAATACGCGGCGAACGCGTTCCTCGCCACCAAGATCACCTTCATCAACGAAGTCGCCGATCTCGCCGAGAAGGTCGGCGCGGACGTCCAGGAGGTCGCGCGCGGCATCGGCCTCGACAACCGCATCGGCGCGAAATTCCTGCATGCCGGCCCCGGTTTCGGCGGCTCGTGCTTTCCGAAGGACACGCGCGCGCTGATCAAGATAGCGCAGGACTACGACACGCAGCTGCGCATCGTCGAATCCGTGCTGGCGGTGAACGACAACCGCAAGCGCGCGATGGCGCGCAAGGTGGCGCATGCCGTCGGCGGCAATCTGCGCGGCAAGACGGTCGCCGTCCTCGGCCTCACCTTCAAGCCGGAGACCGACGACATGCGCGAGGCGCCGTCGATCCCGCTGGTGACCGGGCTGCTCGACATGGGCGCCAAGGTGCGCGCGCATGATCCTGTGGGCATCGAGCAGGCCAAGAAGGAGCTGCCGGAGATCGCCTATTTCGACGATCCCTATGATTGCGCCGCCGGCGCCGATGCCATGGTGCTGGTGACCGAATGGGTGCAGTACCGCGCGATGGATCTCGATCGGCTCAAGCAGGTGATGGTCCATCCGGTGGTCGTCGATCTGCGCAACGTCTATCGTCCGGACGAGATGGCGGCCCACGGCTTCGTCTATGAGAGCGTCGGCCGTCCGTCGGTGACGGGTGCCTGACACGCCGTTGTCATGGGCCGCGCAGGCGGAGTATGCACGACGACCGATTGCCGCGAGGTGATCTGCACTGACTGGATCATCCGCTTCGGCGGGTGATGATTGGTTGATCGATTGCCCCTTCGCTTCGACACGCCGCTGCCGATCGACGCCGTGCTGGACGAATTGTCCGGCACGCTCGAACGCAGCAACACCGCCGTCCTGGTGGCGCCGCCGGGTGCCGGCAAGACCACGCGGGTGCCGCTGGCGCTGCGCGATGCGCCATGGGTCGGGGACAAGAAGATCATCGTGCTGGAGCCGCGCCGCATCGCGGCCCGCGCCAGCGCCGAGCGCATGGCCAAGTCGCTCGGCGAGCGCGCCGGCGAGACCGTCGGCTATCGCGTGCGCTTCGGCTCGAAGGTGTCGCGCGCGACCCGCATCGAGGTCGTCACCGAGGGCATCTTCACACGGCAGATCCTCGACGACCCGGAACTGACCGGCGTCGCCGCGGTGCTGTTCGACGAATTCCACGAGCGCTCGCTCGACGCCGATCTCGGCCTTGCTCTGGCACGCGATGCGCAGCAGGGCCTGCGCGAGGATCTCCGCATCCTGGTGATGTCGGCGACCCTCGACGGCGCCCGCGTCGCCAGCCTGCTCGGCGATGCGCCGGTGGTGGAGAGCGAGGGCCGCGCCTATCCGGTCGAGACGCGCTATGTCGGCCGCAAGCCGGATGCACCGGTCGAGCGGCAGATGGCCGAGACCATTGCGAGCGCCCTACGCGCTGATGCCGGCTCAGTGCTGGCCTTCCTGCCCGGCGCCGCCGAGATCCGGCGCACCCAGACCATGCTGGCCGAGCGCGTCCACGACGCCGCGATCGAGATCGTGCCGCTGTTCGGTGCGCTCGACGCCGCGGTCCAGGACCGCGCCATCTCGCCGGCGCCGAAGGGCCACCGCAAGGTGGTGCTGGCAACCTCGATCGCCGAGACCTCGCTGACCATCGAGGGCGTGCGCATCGTGGTCGATTCCGGCCTTGCCCGCGTGCCGCGCTATGAACCCGATATCGGCCTGACCCGGCTGGAGACGGTGCGGGCCTCGCGCGCCGCCGTCGACCAGCGCCGCGGCCGCGCCGGACGAACCGAGCCCGGCGTCTGCTACCGGCTGTGGGACGAGCCGCAGACGGCCTCGCTCGCGGCCTATACGCAGCCCGAGATTCTCAGCGCCGATCTGTCCTCGCTGGTGCTCGACCTCGCGCAATGGGGCGTCAGCGATCCCGCGAGCTTGAGCTTCCTCGATCCGCCGCCGCAGCCGGCCTGGAAGGAGGCCCGTGGTCTCCTCAACGAACTCGGCGCGGTCGATGCCGACGGCCGGTTGACGGATGAAGGGCGCCGGCTGCGGGCGCTGGCGCTGCCGCCGCGGCTGGCGCGGATGATCGTCGATGCCGCCGATCACGGCGCGGCCGCGCAGGCTGCCGACATCGCGGCGATCATCACCGAACGCGGGCTGGGCGGCGACAGCGTCGATCTCGAAGTCAGGCTCGATCAGTTCCGCCGCGACCGTTCACAACGGGCGCAGAGCGCGCGCGACATGGCGCGCCGGTGGGCGCAGCAGGTCAGTACCGCCTCGTCGTCGCAAGGGGCAGGGGAGCTGACCACCGGTCTGATGCTGGCCTTCGCCTTCCCCGACCGTGTCGCCCGCAATCGCGGCAATGGCAGCTTCGTGCTGGCCAATGGCCGCGGCGCTGCGGTCGAGCAGACGTCGTCGCTGGCGCGCGTGCCCTATATCGCCGTCGGCGAGCTGACCGGGACGGCCGCCAGCGGCCGCATCCTGCTGGCTGCGCCGCTCGCGATCGAGGACATCGAGCGCCACTTCGCCGCGCACATCGAGGCAAAGGACGAGGTCAGCTTTGATTCCACCGCGATGGCGCTGCGGGCGCGGCGCCGGCGCAAGTTGCATGCGATCGTGATGGCCGATGCGCCGGTGGCGCTGACGCCATCGGAGGACACTGCGCGCATCTTCGCGGATGGTCTCTGCGCGGCCGGGCTGGACCGGCTGCCCTGGTCGAAGGCCGCCAAGCAATGGCGCGACCGGGTGACCTTCCTGCGCAAGGCCGAGGGCGACAGCTGGCCCGACCTGTCGGATACGGGCCTGACCGCGCGGCGCGAGGATTGGCTGGTGCCGCTGCTCGCCGACAAGATTTCGCTGAAGGAGGTGTCTCCCGGCGATGTGTCGGATGCGGTGATGGCGCTGCTGCCGTGGGATCTCCGTGCCCGGCTCGACAAGGAGGCCCCGACCCATTTCGAGGCGCCGACCGGCAGCATGCTGGCGATCGACTACGAGGCCGAGCAGGGCCCGACCATCGCGGTGCGGCTGCAGGAGCTGTTCGGGCTGAACGTCCACCCATCGATCGCCCGCGGCGCGGTGCCGTTGGTGCTGGAGCTGCTGTCGCCGGCGCAGCGGCCGGTGCAGGTGACGCGCGATCTGCCCGGCTTCTGGCGCGGCTCCTATGCCGCTGTCCGCACCGACCTGCGCGGCCGCTATCCCAGGCATCCCTGGCCGGAGGATCCGGCCAGCGCGGTGCCGACCCGGCGCGCCAAGCCGCGCGGGACCTAGCTGATGCAAATTATACCGTCTGCCTGGCCGGCGTTAACGCTTCACTCATCGTTTTCGCCAAAATGGCTTCGGCAGCCGGTCCGCCTCAGTCGCCCCCCAGCGGCTTTGATGCTCCAATCGGAGGCGGTGTAGCGTTGGATGGCGTTGTATGCGTAACATCATGATCTTCGCGGCTGTGCTCGTGGGGCTCGGCACCTTCATGGCGCAGCTCGCCGATCGTCTAACGCCCGCATCGGCTGCCGCGACGCCCTCCGCCCGTGCGGCGACGATGGAACCGGTCGCTGCCGGCCGCAGCCTCAGCATTCCCACGGACCGCCGCGGTCATTTCCGGGCCGACGGCCGCATCGACGGCCAGCGCATCAGCTTCATGGTCGATACCGGGGCCTCGATGGTGGCGCTCAACGAGAGTTCGGCGGCCCGTTTTGGCCTCCGCCCGGCCCGCGGCGACTACACCGCGACGGTGACCACCGCCAACGGCACGGTCAAGGCCGCGCGGGCCCGGCTCGCGATGGTCGAGCTGGGCGAACTCACCGTCCGTGACGTCGACGCGCTGGTGCTGCCGGACGCGGCGCTGTCGGAAAACCTGCTCGGCCTGTCTTTCCTGTCGAAGCTGAAGCGCTTCGCCTATGCCAACGGGCAGATGGTGCTGGAGCAGTAGTAAACCAACGCCGGACATCCTGTGGCCGCGTGCCTTAACGCATCTTGATAAATCCCGACTGGTGGCCTTCCGCTTGCTTGCTACTTTCGGTAAGGCTCTATCGTCGATTTTCCGAGAAGGCGTCATTTTACATGTTGTTCCCGAAGCCCAAGCCCGTCCTGGTCCCCAACACCTACGCCTTCGAATCCGAGCCGATGGTGAAGCCGACGGGCTTCCGCGAATATGACGCGCGCTGGCTGTTCAACAAGGAGATCAATTTGATGGGGGTGCAGGCGCTCGGCATGGGGCTGGGCGCGCTGATCGCCGAACGCGGTGTCAAGCCGGAGATCGTCACCGGTCATGATTTCCGCGGCTACTCCGCCTCCATCAAATACGCGCTGATCTCCGGCCTGATGGCCGCCGGCTGCAAGGTGCACGATATCGGCCTCGCCGTGACGCCGATGGCCTATTTCGCCCAGTTCGAGCTCGACGTGCCCTGCGTCGCGATGGTGACGGCCTCGCACAACGACAATGGCTGGACCGGCGTGAAGATGGGCGCCAACCGGCCGCTGACCTTCGGGCCTGAGGAGATGACACGGCTGAAGGAGATCGTGCTCAACGCCGAGTTCAAGAACGAAGGCGGCGGCTCCTATCAGTTCCACGAGAATTTTCCGGCGCGCTATATCGCCGATCTCACCAACCGTCCCAAGCTGAAGCGCAAGCTCAAGGTCGTCGCCGCCTGCGGCAACGGCACCGCGGGTGCGTTTGCGCCGCAGGTGCTGGAGGCGATCGGCTGCGAGGTGATCCCGCTCGACACCGAGCTCGATCACACCTTCCCGAAATACAATCCCAATCCCGAAGACATGGAGATGCTGCACGCCATTCGTGACGCCGTGCTCGCCCATAAGGCCGATGTCGGCCTCGGCTTTGACGGCGACGGCGACCGCTGCGGCGTGGTCGACAACTCCGGCGAGGAGATCTTCGCCGACAAGGTCGGCGTGATGCTGGCGCGCGACATGTCGGCGATTCACAAGGATGCGCAGTTCGTGGTCGACGTGAAATCGACTGGCCTGTTCATGACCGACCCGGTGCTGCAGGCGCAGGGCGCGAAGACCGAATATTGGAAGACCGGCCATTCCTACATGAAGCGCCGCACCAACGAGCTCAAAGCGCTCGCCGGCTTCGAGAAGTCCGGCCACTTCTTCTTCAACAGGCCGTTCGGCCGCGGCTATGACGATGGCCTGGTCTCGGCGATCGCGATATGCGAGATGCTCGACCGCGCGCCGGGCAAGTCGATGGCTGATTTGAAGGACGCGCTGCCTAAGACGTGGTCGTCGCCGACGATGTCGCCGCATTGTGGCGACGAGGTCAAATACGGCGTCGTCGATGCCGTCGTGAAGCACTTCCAGGCGCTGCAGCAGCAGGGCGGCAAGGTGGCGGGTCAATCGATCCGCGATCTCGTCACCGTCAATGGCGTCCGCGTCACGGTCGAGGACGGCAGCTGGGGGCTGGTGCGGGCGTCATCGAACAAGCCGGAGCTTGTCGTCGTCGTCGAAAGCCCGGTGTCGGAGCAGCGGATGCACGACATGTTCGAGGCCTTGAATGTCGTGCTGCGCACGCATCCGGAGGTCGGCGCCTATAACCAGACGATCTGATGCGACAGCGCGAGCATGCCGACTCACGAGGCATGCTCGCCGACGTTCAGCGATGCGAACTAAGCGGCTCGCAGCGACTTCAGGAATTGATCGACCTCGGACTTGAGCCGCGCCGATTGCGAGGACAGGCCGTTCGCGGATTCCAGCAGCCGGGACGCCGCTCCGCCGGTCTCGTTGGAGGCGTTCGTGACGCTGCCCATGCTCTGGCTGACCAGCCGCGTGCCTTCCGAGGCCTGCTGCACATTGCCCGAGATCTCGCCGGTCGCGAGGCCCTGCTGCTCGACCGCGGTGGCGATTTCCTTGGAGATCCCGTCGATCTCCGCGATGGTCCCGCCGATCAGCTGGATGGCGCTGACGGCATCTCCGGTGGCGCTCTGGATGCTCTGCACCTGGCTGGAGATCTCCTCGGTCGCTTTCGCGGTTTGATTGGCCAGCGCCTTCACCTCGCTGGCCACGACGGCGAAGCCCTTGCCGTGCTCGCCGGCGCGGGCGGCTTCGATGGTGGCGTTCAGCGCCAGAAGATTGGTCTGGCTGGCGATGGTCTGGATCAGCGTCACCACCTCGCCGATCTTCTGCGTGCCCGCGGCAAGGCTTTCGACGACGCTGTTGGTGCGGCGCGCCTCCTCAGCGGCTTTGGCGGCGATTTCCGCCGAGCGTGTCACCTGCTGGGAAATGCTGCCGATCGAGGCCGTCAGCTGTTCGGTCGCGGCCGCGACCGTCTCGACATTGGTCGAGGCGCGCTGTGAGGCCTGGGTGGCCGCCGATGTCTGGCGTGAGGCTTCGCTGCTGTTGCGGCTCATCAGGGATGACAGGTTCTGCACTTCGTTCGCGGCGACTGCCACCGCCTCGACGATGCCGCCGATCTTGCGCTCGAACCCCTCGGCAAGGGCGCGGCGCGCGGCCTCGCCCTGGTCCTTGGCACGGTGCTCGGCCTCGATCCGCTCGGCGTTGGCACGCGCTTCGGCCGCGATCGCCGCGTTGGCTTCCGCGGTCTTGCGCATGCTGGTTTCGAACAGCTGAGTGAGCTTGAGCGCGAGCGCAACCAGGACGCCCGCCTCGATCAGGAGGATCACGGCATGCAGCACCACCCGGCCGAAATCAGCGCCGCCTGGATAGATGGCGGCTGGAAAGACAAAGTTCAGCACCAGATGGTGGAGCGCGACGGCGACGGTTCCGGCCACGATGGGCCGATAGTCGCAATAGGCGACGAGGCACGCCAGCGTGGCGAAGAAGTACATGTGCATGTCGATCTGCCACGCATGCCCGGACATCTGATAGACGAGCACGGACACGCCGCCCATGAGGGCGACCGCGACGGTGAGCTGGGTCGACAGGTTATCACCGGCGCTGCGCCAGGAGAGCGTCGCCACGACGGCGAGCGCGGCCATCATCATGGTCGGCATCATCCAGTCGCCGCGCGACAGTCCGATGATGAGGGACAGTGGAACGTGAATCCAGAGCACCGCCAGCAGGAGCTTGCTGGTCGTGCCACGGAGAATTGCCAGATCGTCGGTCTCGCCGGTCATTCCCATCCCCCGATATTGATCATTTTGTAAGGCAGGCGGAGACCGCTTGCGGGTCGATGATGAGCCAGGCTCCCGCCGCGCGCAGCCGCGCCAAGCCGTCATGATCTCCGGGCCGGACCACCAGCAGCGACGATAGATTTGTCGTGCGCACGAGAGCGGCGTCAGCCGACGCTGTAGCCAGCATCGTCTGTTGCGCGCTCCACCAGGGTGGAAAGGCGACGGCTACGATCTCGCGTCCGGGACGTACCTGCAGCGACAGCGCTGCCACCCCGACGAAGCTCGCGATCAAGAGGGCAATTGCATTCAGCCAGGCGCGCGACGACGAAGGTATGGTTGCACCGGACATCATCACATCTGAAGATAGATGGATGGAGATAACTTCCGGTAAACGATAACCGGAGAGGACGTAAAAATCCGGGCCAAGGCCGGCGACGATCCTGCGGCGTGACCCAAGTGATCGGCCGGACTTCCCGGCTGACCTAGACCGGCGGCACCGGCAGTGCGGTCACCGACTTGATCTTCTCCATCGCGAAGCGCGAGGTGACGTTCTTGAGCGGCACGGCGCTGATAAGCTTCTTGTAGAACACGTCATAGCTCTGCATGTCCGCGACCACGACGCGCAGCATGTAATCGACATCACCGGCCATCCGGTAGAACTCCATGACCTCAGGCATCGAGCTGACGGCTTCGGCGAATTTTTTCAGCCAGGCTTCCGAATGATCGGCGCTCTCCACCGAGACGAACACGGAGATGCCGAGCCCGATCTTGTACTGGTCGACCAGGGCCACCCGGCGCAGGATCACGCCATCCGCCTCCAGCCGCTGGATGCGCTTCCAGCACGGCGTCGAGGACAGCCCGACCCGGTCGCCGATCTCGGCGACGGAGAGGGACGCGTCCTCCTGCAGGACCATCAGGATCTTGCGGTCGATGGCGTCGAGCCGGCGGTTGGCTTCGGGGCTCTGGGCGGAGACGTCGGACATGGAGAAATTTGTTCCATATGAAGGTCAGGAAACCCTCATATAGAGAAAATCGTTCCAAGGCAAGGATCGGCCATTCACGCCCCTGATGCGGTCGGCCGAGAGGGTGATTTTGCACGGCGATGGTGTTTGGGTGCCTTCAGACGCCGTCCTTGAGCCAGCGTCCGACCAGATGGTGGGCAATCGCGAACGGATGCGGACCAGCCAGCCCGTCCGGATGCTGCCGCTGCAGCATGAGCCGGGCCTCGTCGCGGCTGAACCAACGGACGTCCTCGAGCTCGTTGCGGTCGATGACGATATCTTCGTTCAGCGCCCGCGCACTGCAGCCGATCATCAGCGACGACGGGTAGGGCCAGGGCTGGGTCATGTAGTAGGCGACGTCGGTGCAGCGGATGCCGGACTCCTCGAACACCTCGCGCCGGACGGCGTCCTCGATCGTCTCGGCGGCTTCGACGAAGCCGGCGAGGCAGGAATACATCCCGGCCGGAAACTGCTTCTGCCGGCCGAGCAGGCACTTGTCGCCGGAGGCGACCAGCGAGATGACGACGGGGTCGGTGCGCGGGAAATGCTCGGTCTTGCAGCTCGGGCATTCGCGCTTCCAGCCGCCCTCGCGCATCGCGGTCTTGGTGCCGCAATTGGCGCAGAAGCCGTGGCGCTGATGCCAGGACACCATGGACTTGGCCATCGCGATGGTCGCTAGCTGGTCGACCGGGATCGCGCCCTGCATCGCCATCCCGCGCAACTCGGTCACCGAGACGTCGTCGCGCCCTGCGAGCTTTTCGACCGCCGCCGGCGAGATGCCCATGCCGAACACGGCCGCGCCCTCCTGCAGGCCGAGGAAGATCGTCCCCGGATTGGCGCCAAAGCCCAGGGCTTCGTCGATCGACAGCAGGGCGCGGAGCTGGTCGCCGTCACGCTTGAGAACCAGCGAATCGCGATGCACCACGTAAGCGCGCGTCGACGGCTTGCTCTCGAAAGCCAACAGCTTGTCGTCATGAAAACGCAGATGCGCGGCGCGCTCGATCGGATGGCCGACGAAAGCCGGCTTGCCCAGCGGAAACAAGTCGAATGGCGACATCTCTCACCCTAGCCAAATCTTGCGCCTGATCGCGCCGATGAAACTCTCGACCTCCTGCGGGTCGTGCGGCACAGGAGGGGCGACGCCCCACACCGGGCGCGGCCACGCCACGTCACTGGTGCGGCGCGCGATGATGTGGACGTGCAACTGCGGCACCATGTTGCCAAGGGCGGCGACGTTGAGCTTGTCGCATTTGGTGATCTCCTTGACCGCGCGTGAGACTCGCGTGATCTCGGTCATCAATTGGGCCTGGGCGACCTCGTCGAGATCGATGATCTCGACCGCGCCTTCGCGGCGCGGCACCAGCAAAAGCCAGGGATAATTGGCATCCTTGATCACCAGCACGCGCGACAGCGGCAGGTCGCCGATATTGATCGTGTCCTTCGCAAGTTGCGGATGCAGCGACCAGGCTGATTCGGGCATGCGGTGGTGTTCCTGGCAAGGCGGTCAGGCGGGAAGATCGACGGCACCTAAAGCCTTTCCGAGCTGCGGCACAAGCCCGCGGACGGACGGGCCGGGCCGGCGAAGCTCGCGCTTGCTTTCCGAGCCGTTTGGCCCCAAATAGGCAGCGGGAGATTGGCGGTGGACGAGCCACTCGCCAACCGGGTCAGGTCCGGAAGGAAGCAGCCCTAACGAGGTCCGGATCGGGTCGCTCGTCAGTCTCCTACCTGTTTTCTCGAGCGAATCGCGCAAAGTTGGCGGGGACCCCGCGCAGGGCGGGCGCTCGACCGCACTCCGGTTGATTGCGTCGAGGCCGTTTGCGTCGACGACCGCAATCGATGCCGGCCTGGAATACTCACTTGCGGATCGCTCGATGACTGACGCTGGCGCCCCACCCGTTCCGCCCGACAGCGCCGACGCTCCCGCCAAGCCTTACCGGGTCCTGGCGCGCAAATACCGCCCCTCAAGCTTCGCGGATCTGATCGGCCAGGAGGCCGTCGTTCGCACGGTCTCGAACGCGTTCGAGACTGGCCGCATTCCGCAGGCCTGGATCCTCACCGGCGTCCGCGGCGTCGGCAAGACCACCACCGCCCGCATTCTGGCCCGCGCCCTGAATTACGAATTGCCCGATGGTTCGGTGAAGGGCCCGACCATCCACATGCCGGTGCTCGGCACCCATTGCCAGGCGATCATGGAAAGCCGGCACATGGACATCCTTGAGATGGACGCGGCGTCCCACACCGGCGTCGACGACGTCCGCCAGATCAATGACAGCGTGCGCTATGCGCCGGCCAGCGCGCGCTACAAGGTCTACATCATCGACGAAGTCCACATGCTGTCGACGGCGGCGTTCAACGCCTTCCTGAAGACGCTCGAGGAACCGCCGGAGCACGCCAAATTCGTGTTCGCGACCACCGAGATCCGCAAGGTCCCGGTGACGGTGCTGTCACGCTGCCAGCGTTTCGACCTGCGCCGCGTCGAGGCCGACGTGCTGATGAAGCACCTCGCCGGCATCGCGACCAAGGAAGGCGTGACCATCGAGCCGGAGGCGCTCGGCATCATCGCGCGCGCCGCCGAAGGCTCGGTGCGCGATTCGCTGTCGCTGCTCGACCAGGCGATCGCACACAGCGCCGGTGAAGTTCGCGCCGATGACGTCCGGCAGATGCTGGGTCTCGCCGATCGCACCCGCGTCATCGACCTGTTTCATCATCTCGCCAGCGGCGACATCGCCGCGGCGTTCAAGGAGTTCCGCGAACAGTACGATGTCGGCGCGGATCCCGTGGTCGTGCTGTCGGACCTCGCCGAATTCGTGAACTTCGTCACCCGCGTGAAGGTCGTGCCGGCCACTGCCGACAACGTCGCCTTCAGCGAGACCGAGCGGCTGCGCGCGCGCGATTTCGCGACCAAGCTGTCGATGCGCGTGCTGTCGCGGATGTGGCAGATGCTGCTGAAAGGCATCGCCGAAACGCAAGGCGCGACGCGGCCCGCGGCGGCTGCCGAGATGGTGCTGGTGCGGATTGCCTATGCGGCCGATCTGCCGACCCCCGACGAAGCCATCCGCATGATCGACCAGAATGGCGGCGGATCGCCTGTTGTGACGAATGGCGGCGGCGGACGCTCTGCACCCGCGCCGAGCATGAGCGCGGCAGCGCCGCCGGTGATGAGTTCGGCACCGATGCAGGCGCCGCGCATGCAGGGGCCGACGCTGGCTGCGGTCGGCGGCGGCATGCGCCCGCAGGCGATGGCGTCGCAGCCGGCGCCGGCTCAACAGGATCAGCCGGCGCTGCGGCTCGGGAGCTTTCAGGAGCTCGTTGCGCTCGCCGGCAAGAATCGCGACCTGATCACCAAGAGCGCGCTCGAGATGGATGTGCGCCTGGTGCGCTTCGAGGACGGCCGCCTCGAGATCGCGCTGGAACGGACCGCGCAGCGCTCGCTTGTCTCAGACCTCGGGCGCAAGCTCGAGGACTGGACCGGCCGGCGCTGGACCGTGATCGTCTCCAACGAGCAGGGTCAGGCAACCTTGCGCGAGCAGAACCTGCGCGCCAAGAGTGAACGTGAGGCGGCGGCCGAGGCTGACCCGCGCGTGCAGGAGATCCTGGCGCGGTTCCCGGGTACCAAAGTGATCGAAGTGCGTCGGCTCGCCCCCGAGCCGCCCGAATCCGACGCCAGTGCTGTCGAGCCGCCGGACGAGTCCGATACCGACAATGATGATGATTTCTAGAGCATGATCCGGAAAAGTGGGAACCGGTTTTCCGAAAGGTCATGCTCACCAAAAAGGCTGATGACGAGGTGCTCCGATGGCTGACTTTCTCGGCATGATGAAACAGGCGGCGCAGCTGCAATCGAAGATGCAGGAGATGCAGGCCGAGCTCGGCAATGTCGAGGTCGAGGGTATCTCCGGCGGCGGTCTCGTCGCCGTGCGCATGACCGCCAAGATGGACGTGAAGTCGATCAAGATCGATCCTTCGCTCCTGAAGCCGGAAGAGGCCGAGATCCTGGAAGATCTGCTGGTCACCGCGCATGGCGACGCGCGCCGCAAGGCCGAGGCCGCGATGCAGGAGAAGATGCAGGCGATCACCGGCAAGCTCGGCCTGCCGCCGGGCTTCGGCTTCGGTTAGTTCATGATCGTCGTGACCTGATGGCCGTCGCCGGTCCTGAAATCGAGCGCCTGATCCAGCTGCTTGCGCGCCTGCCCGGCCTCGGGCCGCGCTCGGCGCGGCGCGCTGCGTTGCATCTGATCAAGAAGCGCGAGGCGCTGATGGTGCCGCTCGCGTCTGCGCTGCAGGTCGCGATCGACCGCATCCAGGTGTGCAAGACCTGCGGCAATATCGACACGCAGAGCCCCTGCACGGTGTGCACCGATCCGCGGCGCGATCCCGCGATGATCGTGGTCGTCGCCGATGTGGCCGATCTCTGGGCGCTGGAGCGCGCCAAGGCCTCCAACGGCCGCTATCACGTGCTCGGCGGCACGCTCTCGCCGCTCGATGGTGTCGGCCCGCAGGACCTCACCATCGACGCGCTCGTGCAGCGCGCGCATGCGCCGGAAGTGTCCGAGATCATCCTGGCGTTGAACGCCACGGTGGATGGCCAGACCACCGCGCATTACATCACCGACCTCCTGCAGGAGGCGAACGTCAAGGTCACGCGGCTGGCGCACGGGGTGCCGGTCGGCGGCGAGCTCGACTATCTCGACGAAGGCACGCTCTCGGCCGCCATGCGGCAGCGGACCTTGTTCTAAGCACAGACGGAAGTGAATGATGACGAATTGCGGATTCGGCAAACGGCTGGCTTTGGGCGCGATTTGGATGGCGCTCTCAGTGCCCTCCGTGCTCGCCCAGCAGGGCGAGGTGGCGCAAAAGGCCGGCAAGCCGCTCAACACCGGCGACGTGCTGTCGGGCGAGCTGAACGCGCTGAAGGTCAAGGGCGCCAAGCCGGGCCAGCCCACCGCCGCCTATCAGATCACCAGCGAGCCGCGCCGCCTGCCGCCGCCGAGCGGACTATGCAATCTAGAGACTGGCCCGGAGACGTTCCAGCTCGTCACCGCGACGCCTGCACAGGCCTCGCAGCTCAAGGGCCTGCTCGGCAAGCAGATCGCGGTGAAGGTCGACGAGATCGCCTGCGCCCAGGATGCCGGGCAGATCAGCGAGGCGGTCGTGACGAAGTGGACCTTGGTGAAACGGTGATCCTCGGCTAAGCTCCCCTACAATAGCACCCTATATTTAACTGGTGTGTATCTGTGTGGGAGCGCCGATGAAGGTCGGATTGGTGTTTGTTACAGCGGCGCTTTCGACAATCTCGGCGGCAGTGTCCGAGGAAGCCGCCAAGGTCGATCTCGGCTATCCCGATGTTGCTGCTGCCATGGCCGGGCTGGGGGCCAAACCGGGCGTCACGCGCTCTACGCGATCCGGATGGACCATCTTCGAGGATCTCGAGTCAGGCGCCGTCTGGTCGTTTCCACCCGAAGGTCACACGGCCTATCCCACGGCGATTCGCCGCCGCATCGTACAGGAAGGCGACGACATCTTCATCGAGATGGACATTCGGTGCGAGGCAGTGAAGCCGGCCTGCGACTCTGTCGCCGCGGAGTTCGAGCGTGTGAACGACAAGGTGCGGCAAGACCTGAAGCGTTAACTCAGACGCGGCTTTGCAAACCATCGAAATGTCCGCGCCGCTGCAGCCAGGCGAGCAGCACGAGACTCGGGACCGCCACCAGCACGCAGATCACGAAGAACAGCGGCCAGCCGGTCGCCTTCGCGACGTAGCCCGCGCCTGCTGACAGATAGGTGCGGCCGACCGCAGCGAGCGCGGTGAGCAGCGCATACTGGGTCGCGGTGTGCAGCGGGTTCTTACACAGTGCCGAGAGATAGGCGACGAAGATCACCGTGCCGATCGCACTGGTGAAGTTCTCCGCCGAGATCGCCAGTGCCAGCGCCCACTGATTGACGCCGACGATCGCGAGCCAGGAAAACGACAGGTTCGCCAGCGCCTGCACCACACCGCCGATCCAGAGGCTCGTGGCGAGCGAATAGCGCCGCGCGACGAACCCGCCGGCAAAGCCGCCGGCGAGCGTGGCGGCGAGGCCGACGCCCTTCACGATCGCGGCGTAGTCGACCTTGGTGAAGCCGAGGTCGATCACGAACGGCGCGGTCATCGTGCCGGAGAAGGCGTCGGTGAACTTGAACAGCACGACGAAGGCGAGCGCGGCCAGCGCATCGCGGCGGCCGAGGAATTCGACGAACGCGCCGGCGGCAGCCTGGGCCACGCGAGTGAGGGCGGTGTCCGCACCCATCGCAGCTTCGGCCTGCTTTGACTGCGCCGGCTCAGTCGCGGCCAGCGCCGTGATGGTGCCGATCAGCACCAGCGCCGCCATCACGATGTAGCCCCACATCCAGGACGACGGGCGCGTCAGCCCCGAGCTCTCGAACGCGCTGACCACGACGAGCGCCCCGGCGGTCGAGACCAGCATACCGATGCGATAGGCCGCGACATAGGCCGCCATGCCGGCGGCCTGCTCGCTCTCCGGCAGGCTCTCGACACGGAACGCATCGACCACGATGTCCTGGGTCGAGGAGGTCGCGGCGACCAGCAGCGCGGCCAGCGCCACCATGAACGGCGCGTGCGCCGGGTCGGTCAGCGCCAGCAGCATGATGGCGCCGATCAGCAGGAGCTGCGCGAACACCAGCCAGCCGCGGCGGCGCCCGAACGCGCGCGTCAGCAGCGGCACGTGCAGCGCGTCGACCAGCGGTGCCCACAAGAACTTCAGCGTATAGGGCGTGCCGACCAGCGCGAACAGTCCGATGGTTCCGAGATCGACGCCGAGCTCGCGCATCCAGATCTGCAAAGTCGAGCCCGACAGCGCCAGCGGCAGGCCGGAGGAGAAGCCGAGGAACAGCACCACGAGCACGCGCGGCTGCAGGTAGACGGCCATGCTCTCGCGCCAAGTCGGAGTGGGCTTGGCGTCAGGCTTTGCAGCGTTCGCTGTGAGGTCGGAGGTCGCGTCGGGTGCGGTCATGACCGGGTGGTAGCAGATTTGCGCGGCTGTCGCGACGCCGCCATCACTCCCCCGCCTGCATCCGTCCCGCCAGCGGAAACAGGTCCGGCGTCGTGCCCGTGCCCGGCGCGATCCGCGGCGAGTCCAGCGGCGCATCCTGCTTGCTGAAATCCAGTTCTTCGATCCGGGCGGCGCGCTTCTCGATCTTGTCGGCGGAGATCAGGATCTGGCGGATGTCCTCGCCCACGTCGCCGAAATGCTTTTGCAGCTTGAGCACGCGGTCGCGCAGGCGGCTGAGATCGTCGCCGAGGTGAATGACCTCGTTGCGGATCTGGTCGGCGGCGTCGCGGATGCGGGCATCCTTCATGATCTGCTGCATGACCTGGATCGCGAGCATCAGCAGCGATGGCGATACCAGCACGATTCGCGCGCGATAGGCCTTCTGGATGACGTCGTCGAAGCCGTCATGGATCTCGGCATAGACCGACTCGGACGGCACGAACATCAGCGCCGTGTCCTGCGTCTCGCCGACGACGAGATACTTCTCGGCGATGTCGTTGACGTGACGCAGCACGTCGGTGCGCAGGCGCTGCGCGGTGGCGCGTTTCTCCTCGTCGGTCTCCGCCTCGTGCAGCGCGGTCACGGCCTCCAGCGGAAATTTTGCGTCGATGCACAGCGGCCTGGTGTCGGGCAGGAACACCACGCAGTCCGGCCGCTTGCCGCTGGCGAGCGTGTACTGGAACGCGTAGCTGCCCTTCGGCAATCCGTCCTGCACGATCGCCTCCATCCGCGCCTGGCCGAAAGCGCCGCGCGACTGCTTGTTGGCGAGCACGTCGCGCAGCGTAGAGACCTGCGTGGTGAGCTCGCTGAGATCACGATGCGCATTGTCGATGATGCCGAGCCGTTCGTGCAGCACCCGCAACGAATCCATGGTGTGCCGCGTGGTCTGCTCCATCGACTGGCCGACCCGATGGGTGACGGCGTCGAGCCGCTCGTTGACGCTGCGGGCGAGATCCACCTGCCGGCCGGCGAGCAGTTGCGCCATCGCATCGACCCGGCCGGAGGCCTCGCTCTGCACCCGGATCATCTCGCCGAACCGCTGTTCGATCTCCTCGGTGCGCATCGCCTGCCGGGCGGCAAGCTCCGCGCTCCGCCGTCCGGAGCGGGCCAGCGCCAGGCCGATCATCACGAGCAGCAGCAGCACCAGCACGCCGAACCCGATCAGCGCGTCGCTGGCGCGGACGGGCAGGTCGCCGATCATGACGACGACAGGATTGAGGGATTGGCTGGCGGTCATCACCCCCGTCTATCCGATTCGCAAACCGTCGCGAACGAAGAGAGAACATTTATGGTTAAGGGCGGGTTAAAAAGTATGGTTAACGGATCGTTGAAATTCATGGTTAGCGAAGTCTTAACCGCGCGTCCTCACATTGACCGCGCCTGCTCCGGGGCTTAAATCGCGCGCCATGTCCCTTAGAGAAATCATCATCCTGCCCGACAGACAGTTGCGGCTGGTGTCCAAGCCTGTCGAGAAGGTCACGCCGGACATCCGGCAGCTGGTCGACGACATGTTTCAGACCATGTACGACGCGCCCGGCATCGGGCTGGCGGCGATCCAGGTTGCGCAACCCCTGCGCGTCATCACCATGGATCTGGCCAAGCCGGATTCCGGCGGCGAGACCAAGCGCGAGCCGCGCGTGTTCATCAATCCCGAGATCATCGCCAAGTCAGATGAGCTGTCGGTGTATGAGGAAGGCTGCCTGTCGATCCCCGAATATTACGAGGAGGTCGAGCGGCCGGCGCGGGTGCGCGTCCGCTTCACCGATCTCGACGGCGTGGTCCGCGAGGAGGACGCGGAGGGGCTCTACGCCACCTGCATCCAGCATGAGATCGACCATCTCAACGGCGTGCTGTTCATCGACTACCTGTCGAAGCTCAAGCGCGACCGCGTCATGAAGAAGTTCACCAAGGCCGCCAAGCGCGCCGGCGAGTAACGATCAACTCTCTCCTTCGTCATGCCCGGGCTTGACCCGGGCATCCACGTCTCGCCGCTTGTCTTGGTCGCGACGTGGATGGCCGCGACAAGCCCGGCATGACGGCGGAGTAGAGGCTTTGCAGGGTCTCCGACCACATGCCGCTTCGCCTGATGTTCATGGGCACGCCGGATTTCGCCGTGCCGACCCTGCTCGAGCTCGCCGGCCACGGCCACGAGATCGTGGCCGTTTATACGCGTGCGCCGAAGCCCGGCGGTCGCCGTGGTCTGGCGCTGGTGCCGACGCCGATCGAGACCGAGGCGCGCCGGCTCGGCATCCCCGTGCTCACGCCGAAGACGCTGAAGACCGAGGAGGCCTTGGCCGAATTCCGCGCGCACGAGGCCGATGCCGCCGTTGTCGTGGCCTATGGCATGATCCTGCCGCAGGCGATCCTCGATGCGCCGAAACTCGGCTGCTACAACCTGCACGCTTCCCTGCTGCCGCGCTGGCGCGGCGCCGCGCCGATCAACCGCGCCATCATGGCGGGCGATGCCGAGAGCGGCGTGATGGTGATGAAGATGGATGTCGGGCTCGACACCGGCGACGTCGCGATGGCCGAGCGCCTCGCCATCACCGACGCGATGACCGCGTCGGACCTGCACGATCGTCTGTCCCGCATCGGCGCCGACCTGATGGTGCGCGCCATGTCCGCACTGGAGCGCGGCGGTCTGACGCTGACCAGGCAGGCCGAGGACGGCGTGACCTATGCAGCCAAGATCGAGAAGGCCGAGGCGCGGATCGACTGGGCGAAGCCGGCGCACGCCGTGCTGCGTCACATCCACGGCCTGTCGCCGTTCCCCGGCGCCTGGAGCGAGGTCGTGTTGGACGGCGAGGCGGTGCGCCTCAAGATCCTGCGCTGCGCGCTGGCCGGTGGTGCGGGCGAGCCGGGCACCGTCCTCGACGATCATCTCACCATCGCCTGCGCCGGCGGCGCCATCCGCATCACCGAGCTGCAACGCGCCGGCAAGGGCCCGATGAAGGCCGCGGATTTCCTGCGCGGCACGCCTGTCGCGCCAGGCCTGCGCTTCGGTTGACCTTCTCAGCTCGTCATGCGCGGGCTTGACCCGCGCATCCATCTCGCGAACAAGCTTCGTCCCTGGATGGATTGCCGGGTCCAAGCCCGGCAATGACGGCCACATGCGATCGAGGCGATGCCCCGCTACAAGCTCACCATCGAATATGACGGCACTCCCTTCTGCGGTTGGCAATTGCAGGAGACGCTGCCGTCGGTGCAGGGCGCGCTCGAAGCCGCGGTGCAGGCGACCTGCGGCGTGCCCACTCGCGTGCACGGCTCCGGACGCACCGATGCCGGTGTCCACGCCACCGGACAGGTCGCGCATTGCGATATCGAGAAGGAATTCCGCCCCGACAAGCTGCGCGACGCGCTCAACGCGCATCTGCGGCCCAATCCTGTCGCGGTGCTCGACGCCGAGATCGTGCCCGACACCTTTGAGGCCCGCTTCTCCGCGCGCAAGCGGCACTACCGCTATCGCATCATCAACCGCCGCTCCAACCTCGCGCTCGAGGCCGGCCGCGTCTGGCGGGTGCCGCAGCGGCTCGATTCCGATGCGATGCACGTCGCTGCGCAACGCCTGATCGGCAAGCATGACTTCACCACGTTCCGCGATACCGAGTGCCAGGCGAAGTCGCCAGAGAAGACGCTCGATCAGCTCGACGTCGTGAGAGATGGCGACGCGATCACGATCGTCACCTCCGCGCGGTCCTATCTGCACAGCCAAGTGCGCTCGATGGTCGGTTCGCTGGTGTGGGTCGGGCAGGGCCGCTGGACCGCGGATGATCTTGCCGCCGCGCTCGCTGCACGCAATCGCGCGGCCTGCGGCGTCGTGGCGCCGCCGGAGGGGCTGTACCTCGTCAAGGTCGACTACTAGAGCGGCGTTGGCTACGCAAAGTAGCGATCGAGGATGCCGCGGTAGATCTTGGTCAAAGTCGCGATGTCGGCGACCGAGGCGCGCTCGTCGATCTGGTGCATGGTCTGGCCGACCAGGCCGAACTCGATCACCGGGCAGTAGGACGAGATGAAGCGCGCGTCCGAGGTGCCTCCGGTGGTCGACAGCTCCGGCTTGCGCCCCGTCACCTCCTCGATGGCCGCGACCGCGAGATCGGTGAACGGTCCCGGCTTGGTCAGGAACACGTTGGAGTTCGACGGCAACCAGTCGATATGGGCGCGGATGCGGTTGCCACAGGCTTTCGCCAGCCGCTCCTCGACCAGCGCACGCAGCGACTGCTGCGTATGGCAGTCATTGTAGCGGATGTTGAATTTCGCCCGCGCGATCCCCGCGATGACGTTGGTGGCGGTGTTGCCGACATCGACGGTGGTGAATTCGAGGTTCGACGGCTGGAATTGCGCGCTGCCATTGTCCAGAGGCTCGTCGGACAGCGCCACGATCAGCCGCGAAATGTCCGGTACCGGGTTGGAGGCACGATGCGGATAGGCGACGTGGCCCTGCTTGCCTTCGACGATCAGGGTGCCCGACTGCGAGCCGCGGCGACCGATCTTAATGCAGTCGCCCATGACTTCCTGGTTGGACGGCTCGCCGAGCACGCAATGGTCGAACTTCTCGCCGCGCTCAGCGGCCCATTGCAGCAGCTTGATGGTGCCGTTAATCGAGACGTCCTCTTCGTCGCCGGTGATGAGGAACGAGATCGAGCCCTTCGGCTGTCCGCCGTGGTCACGCAGATAGGCGAGCGCCGCCGCGACGCTGCAGGCGATGCCGCCCTTCATGTCGACCGCGCCGCGGCCGTAGATGTAGCCGTCTTTCACCTCGCCGGAGAAGGCGCCAAGGCTCCATGCCGTCTCGTCACCGGGCGGCACCACGTCGGTATGGCCGGCAAAGGTGATGTGCGGGCCCTCGGTGCCGATGCGGGCGTAGAGGTTGTCGATGTCGGCGGTGCCGGCTTCCGAAAACGTGACCCGATGGGTCGTGAAGCCCGCGTCCTTCAGCAGGGCTTCGAGCACGCCGAGCGCGCCGGCGTCGGCCGGGGTGACGGAGGGGCAGCGGATCAGGTCGCGGGTGATGGTGAGGGCATCGGTCATGCCCTCCGCTTATCATGGCCGTTCGGGCGGCGGCTAGTCCGGCCGCCCGAGCCTGGACGATCAGTCGCGCAGCAGCTCGTTGATCGAGGTCTTGGAGCGGGTGCGCTCGTCGACGCGCTTGACGATCACGGCGCAGGCGGTCGAGGGGCCGATCTGGCCGTTCTTCATCGGCTTGCCCGGCAGCGCGCCCGGCACGACCACGGCATACTCCGGCACCTCGCCGACGAAGGTCTCGCCGGTCTCGCGGTCGACGATCTTGGTCGAGGCGCCCAGGAATACGCCCATCGCCAGCACCGCGCCCTTGCGGACGACGACGCCCTCGGCGACCTCCGAACGCGCGCCGATGAAGCAGTCATCCTCGATGATCACGGGACCGGCCTGCAGCGGCTCCAGCACGCCGCCGATGCCGACGCCGCCGGAGATGTGCACGCGCTTGCCGATCTGGGCGCAGGAGCCGACCGTCGACCAGGTGTCGACCATGGTGGCCTCGTCGACATAGGCGCCGAGATTGACGAAGGACGGCATCAGCACGACGTTCTTGGCGATGAAGGCCGAGCGGCGCACGATGGCGCCGGGTACGGCGCGGAAGCCGGCATCGCGAAAACGGTTCTCGCCCCAGCCCTCGAACTTGGACGGCACCTTGTCCCACCACGACGCCTGGCCGGGGCCGCCGGGAATCACGCTCATGTCGTTGAGGCGGAACGACAGCAGCACGGCCTTCTTCAGCCACTGGTTGACGCTCCACTTGCCGTCCGCGGCGCGCTCTGCGACGCGGGCCTCACCCTTGTCGAGCAACTCCAGCGCGCTCTCCACGGCGTCGCGCACCTCGCCCTTGGTCGAGGTCGAGACCCCGTCACGGGCGTCGAAGGCGCTGTTGATGGTGGATTCCAGGGCGGACAGTGACATCGGTCGATCCTCGCTTGGTCCCGGGCGGGTCGCCTGGGCCGGTCATGTACGAGCAGGGTGGGGCAGGCGGGCTTTTTCGGAGTTTGGGGCAGGGGAGTCAAGGCACCCGCCGCCGTCGTCCCGGACAAGCGGAGCGCCACGCTGGTGATGAGGCGAGACGGCGGTCCGCCAAATTGGTGTCGTCCCGGGCTTGACCCGGGACCCATAGCCACAGGGAGATGTGTTGGGCACGCAGGTGGCTCAGGATCTGCCCAGCACATCTGCCTGTGGCTATGGGTCCCGGATCGGCGCTCGCGCGAACGAGCCTTCGCATGAACGGGACAGCGTGGCGCTCCGCTTGTCCGGGACGACGCAACAAAGGCTAAGCGGAGACCAACCGCTGCAGAAACCCCGTCAGATCGTCCGTGACGTGATCGACATGCGGATCGTCCCGTCCCGACAGCTCCCAGTCCTCGCGCACCACCTCCTTGGTGCCGTCGGGCACCACCAGCACGGTGGTCATGCCGAGGTCGTGCGGCACGACGAGGTTGCGGGCGAGGTCCTCGAACATCGCCGCCCGGGTCGGATCGACGTCGTGCAGCCGCAAGAATTTGTCGTAGGTCTCGCGCGCCGGTTTCGGCGTCAGCTCGGCGGCGATGATGTCGAACACGCCGTGGAAGTGATCGCGAATCCCGAGCCGGGCCAGCACGGCGTCGACATGGTCGACCGAGCCGTTGGTCAGGATCAGCTTGCGCCCCGGCAGCTTCTCGATCGCCGCGCCCATCGCCGGATTCGGCTCCAGCGGGGAGTGGTCGATCTTGTGCACGTAGGCGAGGAAGTCGTCGGCATGCACGCCATGCTCGGTCATCATGCCGCGCATCGTGGTGCCGTAGCGCTTGTAGTAGTCCTTCTGGATGCGCCGCGCCTCGGCGGCATCGACCTTCAGCCAGTTGGACACGAACTCGCCGATCCGCGCATCGACCTGCTGCCACAGATTGACGTGATGCGGATACAGCGTGTTGTCGAGATCGAACACCCAGGTGTCGACGTGATCGAAGGCGCGGGGGGATTCTGTCATTGTTGCCTCGATCGGTTCTGACCGGCTGGCGCGTCATATTCCGTCGTCGTCCCGGCGAACGCCGGGACCCATACCGCGGAAGCTATCTTGGGGCACGATGGCTGCCGCCGGCGGCCCACACCACGGACGGTGGTTATGGATCCCGGCGTTCGCCGGGATGACGGAGTTTGTGGGGGCAGGCCGGGCATCATCGACGGCATCACGGCAGCGCAAAGCGCAGCGTCTTGCCGCCGCGGGTGATGTCGACCGCGGTGAAGCCCGTCGCGGTGAAGCCGCGGCTCGGGCAGTCGCCTTGCTCGGTGGTTTCGAACTTGTTCTCGCGGGTGCAGAGCTGCACCAGGCCGCCCCAGTTCAGCGGCTTGTTCTTCAGCTTGATAGTGCGGTTCTCGTCGTCGACCGCTTCCGCAAAGCTGTAGACCTTTTTCGGCTGCCCGGTGATGTCCGGATGCAGGCACTTGCCGGCGTCGATGCGATACCAGCCGCGGCTGACCACGGTGCGGCCGTCGTCGGTGCCGACCGCCGCCATCACCTTGTGCGGCGTGTCGTTGCACCAGGTTAGTCCCACCGGAGACGGCGTCTGCACGGCGTCGACCATGGTGGCGAAGAAGCTCGGCTGTGACACGACATCGGAGGCGAGCCCGCGGCTCTTCAGGAACGCGGCGAGCGCGGCTTGCGTCTTTGGCCCGTCGACGCCATCGATCGGCGAGGCGTCATAGCCGGCAATCCCAAGCAGCCGCTGAATGCCGGCGAGGCGCGCCTGCTCGTCGTCATATTCCGCGCTCTCGGCGAGATAGGCGATCAAGGTGCCGTCGTCGGTCTTGGTCGGCGTCACCTGCGTGAACGCCGCCGGCGTCTGGCCGCTGCGGCATTGCCGCGCGGCGGCGATGACGAAGTTGTCGGACGCGGCCACGCACAGCTGGTCATTGCCGTTGTCGGCGATCGGCGAGGCGCCATACAGGCTGAGCGCGCGCGCATGCAGCAGAATGCGATCCGCCGTCATCGTGCCCTGCAGCACCACGCGGCACGTCGCCGGATCGAGCCGGAACCAGCCACGCGTCGCGGTCGCCGCCTTCTCGTCGATGCCGATCGCGGCCTCGACGACGTAGCTCATGCGATTGCAGAGCTTGAGATCGGCGCGGGCGGGGGTGGGGGCGAGAAGCGGAAGAAGAAGCGCAGCCAGGGCAACAATTACACGAGGCCAGACAGAGTTTGTTTGCCCTGCTCTCACCCAGCCGTCATGCCCGGGCCTGACCCGGGCATCCACGTCTCTCCGTCCGGCACCGCCGCGAGACGTGGATGGCCGGGTCAAGCCCGGCCATGACGGAGCGAGTTGGCGGAAAGCGCTCACTTGTGGATCAGCGTGCCCGTGCCCTGGTTGGTGAACAGCTCGAGCAGCACGGCGTGTTCCACCTTGCCGTCGAGAATGACGACGCCCTGCACGCCCTGTTCAAGCGCGTAGATGCAGGTCTCGACCTTCGGGATCATGCCGCCGGAGATGGTGCCGTCTGCGATCAGCTTGCGCGCGTCCTTCACCGACAGTTCCGGAATCAGCTTCTTCGACTTGTCGAGCACGCCGGGGACGTCGGTGAGCAGCAGCAGGCGCTTGGCCTTCAGCGCGCCGGCCACCGCGCCGGCGAAGGTATCGGCGTTGACGTTGAAGGTCTGGCCTTCCTTCGAGGTCGCGAGCGGCGCCAGCACCGGGATCAGCTCATAGCCGATGAGCTGGTTGAGCAGCGTCAGGTCGACCTTGTCGGGCTCGCCGACGAAGCCGAGATCGACCACCTTCTCGATGTGGCTGTCCGGATCGACCATGGTGCGCGAGGCCTTCACCGCGCGCACCATGTTGCCGTCCTTGCCGCACAGGCCGACGGCCTTGCCGCCGGCCTCGTTGATGTAGCCGACCAGCTGCTTGTTGATCGAGCCGGCCAGGACCATCTCGACGATCTCGATGGTCGCGGCATCGGTGATGCGCAGCCCTGCGGCAAATTCCGAGACGATGCCGAGGCGCTTGAGCATGGTCGCGATCTGCGGGCCGCCGCCATGCACCACCACCGGATTGATGGCGGTCTGCTCGAGCAGCACGATGTCGCGCGCAAACGCTTTCGCGGTGTCCTCGTCGCCCATGGCGTGGCCGCCATATTTGATGACGATGGTTTCGTCGTCATACTCCTGCATATGCGGGAGCGCTTCGGACAGGATGCGGGCCTGATCGAGCGGGCTGATGGTGGTCGCGTCGGTCATGTCGGGGGGATCTCGGCTGTCGGGACGTCGGGCGCGGTTCTATCCGATTGCCGGGCTCGCGCAAAGCGCGGGATCACGCCCGCCGCGGCCACGCTGCGGCAATGGCGAGCACCAGCCATCCGCCGATCAGGAGCATGCCGCCGGTCGGCGCGGCGAACGGAAACAGCCGGTCGCCCGCGAATTGCCGCATCATGAGATCGCCGGAGAAGAGAGCCGCGCCGAGCACCAGGCCGAGGGCCGCGACCATGCCGATACGGCGCTGAACGATACCGCGTTCAGCCAGCGCGACCGTGCCGAGCAGGGCGCAGGCGTGGAACAGGAGAATCGTCGAAGCGGTCGCGAGCCGCGAAGCATCAGGATCATGCGCGGCCTTGGCCGCCAGCGCCACGCCGGCGGCGCCCATCAGTCCGGCCAGCGCGATCAGGATGCGCCACAGCGCCGTCATGCGCCGCGCTCCTCGAGCAGGCGGGCCATGGCGGCGCGCAGCTCGGGCATCCCGGTGCCGGAGCGCGACGACGTCGCCAGCACGTGCGGAAACGCCGCCGGATGCTTGGCGAGCGCGACCTCGGTCTCGGTGATGCGGCTCGCGAGCTCGGCGGATTTGATCTGGTCGGCCTTGGTCAGAACCAGCTGGTAGCTGACGGCGGACTTGTCGAGCGTCTTCAGGATCTCCTGATCGACCTCCTTCAGCCCGTGCCGGGCGTCGATCAGCACGTAGACGCGGGCGAGCGAGGCGCGGCCGAGCAGGAACTGGTGGATGAGCTCGGTCCAGGACGCGACCTTGGTCTTGGCCGCGGCGGCGTAGCCGTAGCCGGGCATGTCGACCAGGCGCAGCGGCGCGTTCGCCGGTCCTTCGAAGAAGATGAGCTCCTGGGTGCGGCCCGGCGTGTGCGAGGTGCGGGCCAGCGCGTTCTGGCCGGTCAGCGCATTGATCAGGCTGGACTTGCCGACATTGGAGCGGCCGGCAAAGGCGATCTCGATCTGCCCGGACATCGGCGGCAGGCTCGCGATCGACGGCGAGGCATGGGTGAAGCGCCACGCCTGGGCGAACAGCTTGCGGCCCTTCTCGATCAGGCGCTCATCCGCATCGGCGCTGGTGGTCATGAAACGCTCTCGCCTCGTCATTGCGAGCGAAGCGAAGCAATCCAGGGCTGAGCAAGGACTCTGGATTGCTTCGTCGCTGCGCTCCTCGCAATGACGGCCGCCAGTGGCGCCGCCGACTTTCTCACGCCGCCTTGCTCGTCACGCCGGCTTTTTCTTGAACGTGCCCTTGATGTTGTCGAACAGCTCCACCTTCACGCCGTTGCGGCGCATGATGAAGCCCTGCTGCAGCACCGACAGCGTGTTGTTCCAGGCCCAGTAGATCACGAGGCCGGCCGGGAAGCCGGCGAGCATGAAAGTGAAGATGATCGGCATCCAGTTGAAGATCATCGCCTGGGTCGGATCCGGCGGCGCCGGGTTGAGCTTCATCTGCACCCACATCGTGACGCCCATGATGAGCGGCCAGATGCCGAGCGCGAGATAGTGCCCGAACACCGGGATCTGGGTCGGATCGAACGGGATCAGGCCGAACAGCGTGAACAGATTGGTCGGATCCGGCGCCGAGAGATCCTTGATCCAGCCGATGAACGGCGCGTGCCGCATCTCGATCGTGACGAAGAGAACCTTGTAGAGCGAGAAGAACACCGGGATCTGCAGCACGACCGGAAGACAGCCCGCGACCGGGTTGATCTTCTCCTTCTTGTAGATCTCCATCATCTCCTGCTGCTGCTTCATCCGGTCGTCCGGATAGCGCTCCTTGAGCGCCTGCAGCTGCGGCTGGATCGCCTTCATCTTGGCCATCGAGGCATAGGACTTGTTGGCGAGCGGGAAGAACAAGAGCTTCACCAGCACCGTCACCAGAAGGATCGAGACGCCGAAATTGCCGAAGAAGCGGAAGAAGAAGTCGAGCGCCAGGAACATCGGCTTGGTCAGGAAGTAGAACCAGCCCCAGTCGATCATGAGATCGAAATGGTTCAGTCCGAGCTGCTGGTTGTAGCCGCCGAGACCGCCGATCGGGAAATTGATGCCGACGACGCCGGCCTCCTTGGCGCCCGCGAACAGCCGGGTCGAGACGGCGGCCGAGCCGCCGGCCGCCACCGTCTGGGCGGTCTCGACATAATCGGTCTGATAGCGGTGCTGGTTGTCGACCAGCTTCGACGAGTAGTTCGCCGTCAGGCGGGCGTCCGTCATCGGCAGCAGCGCCGTCGCCCAATATTTGTCGGTGATGCCGAGCCAGCCATTGGTGACGTCGAACTTCGCCGCCTTCTCGTCGTCCATCTTCTTGTAGGTGTATTCCTGCAGGCCCTTGTCGCCGAGATAGCCGATCAGGCCCTCATGCAGGATGTAGTAGCCGGACACGTGCGGCGTGCCGTGGCGCGAGATCAGGCCGAACGGATACAGCGTGACCGGCGCGCTGCCGGCGTTGGTGACCTCATCCTTGATCGTGAACAGATAGTGCTCGTCGACCGAGATGGTGCGCTTGAAGGTCAGGCCGTCACTGTTGGTCGTGGTCAGCTTGACCGGGGTCGACGGCGTCAGCGCATTGCTGCCGTCCTGCTGCCACACCGTGTTCTGGTCGGGCACCTGGACCTTGGCGCCGGGCGCGCCGACCCAGCCGAACTCGGCGTAATAGGGTTCCGCGGTGTTGGACGGCGAGAACAGCACGATCGCGGGCGATTTCGGGTCGACCGTCTCGCGATACTGCACGAAGGCGAGATCGTCGAGGCGCGCGCCCTTCAGCGAAATGCTGCCGGTCAGCCGCGGCGTGTCGATCTTGATGCGCGGATTGGCGGCGATCGCGGTCTCGCGCGGCATCACGCCGGTGGCGGGAGCCGTTGCGCCACCCGGGGCGCTCGGCGTGCCCGCGGCGGCGTTCGGCTGCGGCGTCGCCGACGGCGCAGTGCCGTCAGGCTGCGCGGCCGGCGCCTGCTTCTTGGCGAGTTCGGCCTGCAGCTGCGCCTGGGCGCGCTGCTTCTCCATCTGCGGGCCATTATAGAAGACCTGCCACAGGATCAGCACGAGGCCGGAGAGAATGACGGCGAGGATGGTGTTGCGATTGTCGGTCATCGTTTTCTTATCGTCTCGTCGTTCAGTCCGGTTTCACTGGAATGCGCGTCCGGCGCGGGAGCGTGTCGCCTGCTCGCATCCGAGGATTTGCGCAGCTGCGGCTTAACATGAGGCTGCGGCTTGGCTTGCTGCTGCTTGGCCTGCGGCCGGTCGAGGCGGCGGAGCGTCGCCTGGAGGTCGGCGAGCATGATATCGAAGTCGCGTGACAGTGCGTCCCGCCGGCCGACCAGCACATAATCACTGTGCGGCCGCATCGTCAGGGGATCGAGCCGTTTCACAAGCTCGCGCAACCGCCGACGGATGCGGTTACGCTCCGTGGCGGTGCCATTCTTCTTGGTAACGGTAAAGCCGATCCGGACCGGTCCCTGGTCCGGCCGTTCCCGGCGCTGGACCACGAAGGCAGGGCTGTTCGCCCGTACGCCATCGGCAACGGCGAGAAAGTCCGCCCGCTGCCGCAGCCGATCCATGATGGAAATCTCCGGGACAGACGCCCTGGTATCAGGCGCTGAGACGCTTGCGGCCCCGGGCGCGACGCGCGGCGAGGACCTTGCGGCCGCCGGTGGTGGCGAGACGGGCGCGGAAGCCGTGACGGCGCTTGCGCACCAGTTTGCTGGGTTGATAAGTCCGCTTCACGGGTCGTTCTCCGCTGACGGGCAATTTGCCAGTTGACAACTTGCCGGCTTGAAATGTCGATTGATGTCCGGTGATGCTTTTGGGCCCAAAGTGGACCGCTGCCGGCCCAGAAATCGAGCCGCTCCCGGGCGGGCCGGGTCATCGCGGACGGTTGGCGCGGCTTATAAGGGAGCGTCCCGCCTTCGTCAATCGCGGCAAAACGATCGCGACAAGACGTCCGACCGGCCGCTCGGAGGAGGTGCGAAGCAGGCGGCGTAAACGCCTTCGTCACGGATGCTGGTCAGCGTCCCGTAATGTGACCGGATCAATAGCGTGCAAGACGCGGATGCAAGACAAGCGCTAGACGAGTGTCCCGATGAGGCCAAGGACGGCCGGGATCGTACAATTCTGGGTTCCATTGTGAACGACTTGGAAACCTCAACATGAGCGATCCGTAATTTGACCGGACTCCTGGGCAGTCCCATCTTGCGGAGCCGTAAGGGTGGGGGTGTCTCTTACAAGGGCGAGACGTGACAGAGAGCGACAACCAGCCGATTCTGGAGCGCCTGCGACCGAAGCGGTCGCGCCGGCTCGGCTTGTCCGGAAAGCTGCTGCTGCTGACGATTCCGCTGGTGATGATCGCGGCGGTTCTCGTCTACGTGCCCGCCATCGCCAATTTCTGGACCAATCGGCTCAACGACCGCCTCGCCGCTGCCAATACCGCCGCGCTGGTGCTCGACGCCGCGCCCTCCGGCATGGTGCCGGATTCGCTGGCGCGCCAGATCCTGACCTCCATCAATGCGCGCGGCGTCGCGATCAAGATGGGCCAGCAGCGCCGCCTGCTCGCCAGCGCCGATCTGCCGGCCTCGATCGATCATGACTACGACATGCGCGACATGACCGTGTGGTCGTCGATCGTGAACTCGCTGAAAATGATGACCGAGACCGGCGATCACACCATGCGCGTGATCGGGCCGGCGCCGGGCCGCGCACAATTCATCGAGGTGGTCACCGACGAGAAGCCGCTGCGCCGGGCGATGTACCGGTTCTCGCGCAACCTGCTCGGCGTATCGCTGCTGCTGGCGATGCTCACCGCGGCGCTGGTCTATCTCGCCTTGCATTACCTGTTCGTGCGGCCGATGCGGCGCCTGACCGCGAGCCTGGTCGGGTTCCATGAGAATCCGGAGAGCGCGGCGCGAATCATCGTGCCGAGCCAGCGCTCGGACGAGATCGGCGTCGCCGAGCGCGAACTCGCCGACATGCAGCGCGACCTCGTCTCGATGCTGCATCAGAAGAGCCGGCTTGCGGCACTCGGCCTCGCCGTCTCCAAGATCAATCACGACCTGCGCAACCTCTTGGCCTCCTCGCAGCTCTTGTCGGACCAGCTCGCGAGCGTGCCCGATCCGCGGGTGCAGCGCTTCGCGCCGAAGCTGATGCGCTCGCTGGAGCGCGCGATCGCGTTCTGCCAATCCACCCTGTCCTACGGCAAGGTGCAGGAGCCGGCGCCGGACCGCCGCATGGTCGCGGTCGAGCCGGTCGTTGCCGAGGTGCGCGAGACCGCCGGGCTGTCCCCGGATGTCTCCATCACCTGGGTCGCGGCGGTCGAGCGCGGCCTGAAGATCGATGCCGATCCCGACCAGCTGTTCCGCGTGCTGCTCAATCTGGTGCGCAACGCCGCCCAGGCTCTGGAGAGCCTGTCGGGCGATGCCGGCGTCCGCCAGATCCGCATCACCGGCCGCCGCGAGGGCGCGGTGGCGATTCTCGAGGTGTCAGATACCGGTCCCGGCGTGCCGGCAAAGGTGCGCGAGCACCTGTTCGAGGCGTTCCGCGGCGCCGGCCGTCCCGGCGGCTCGGGCCTCGGCCTTGCCATCGCCGCCGAGCTGGTGCGGGCTCATGACGGCGACATCCAGCTCGTGGAAGGCACCCTGGGCGCCACGTTCCGGATCACCATCCCCGATCGGCCGGTCGAGCTGCAGACCTTCTGGACCGAGCGCGCCAGCGCCTGAACCGCCGATGGCCACGGGAGGTCATCTCGGCCCGTGGCGCCGATCAGCCCTCCCAAAAAAGGCGCACAAAAACTCCCGCTTCCGCCTTGCCAAGCGGCCTCCGAGCCGTTAGTCAGAGGCCCTTCGCGAGGCCGCCGGCGATTGCCGCCCCGGCCTTCCGGGACTTGGCCTTCGCGGTCGGTCCTGCCAAATGCGAAAAACGCGCCCGTAGCTCAGCTGGATAGAGCATCAGACTACGAATCTGAGGGTCGGACGTTCGAATCGTTCCGGGCGCGCCATTTGCCGATGAAACCTCCATCATCCCATCCGTACTTTCGGAATAGCGCGACGTCGCCTTGCGCGTGGTGTCTCGCGTCCGCAGGAGAACGATCGTGAGTCGCTTCTGGTCAGAGCTCGCCCATGGGCTGTCGCCCTACGTGCCCGGCGAGCAGCCGCAGATCCCGGGCCTCGTCAAGCTCAACACCAATGAGAGCCCGTTCGGTCCGTCGCCGCAGGCGATCGAGGCGATCAGGGCTGCGGCGGCCGATACGTTGCGTCTCTATCCCGATCCGCAGGCCATGCGTCTGCGCGAGGTGCTGGCGGACTACCACAAGGTGTCGCCCGCGCAGGTGTTCGTCGGCAACGGTTCGGACGAGGTGCTCGCGCACAGCTTCGCGGCGTTGTTGAAGCAACCGGCGCCTTTGCTGTTTCCCGACGTGACATACAGCTTCTATCCCGTCTATTGCCGGCTGCTCGGCATCGCCGCCACGACGGTCCCGCTCGACGCCGAGATGCGCGTGCGCATCGACGATTATCTCGAGCGGCCGGGGCCGGTGATCATCGCCAATCCGAATGCGCCGACCGGCATTGCGTTGTCGCGCGCCGAGATCGCGCGGCTCGTGCAGGGCCGCAGCGACGCGGCGGTCGTGATCGACGAGGCCTATGTCGATTTCGGCGCGGAGACTGCGATCCCGCTGATCACCGATCATCCCAATCTGCTGGTGGTGCAGACGATGTCGAAGTCGCGCGCGCTCGCAGGCCTGCGCGTCGGCTATGCGATCGGCGATGCCGGACTGATCGAGGGCCTGACGCGGGTCAAGGACAGTTTCAATTCCTATCCGCTGGGGCGGCCCGCGCAGGCCGGTGCGATCGCCTCGATCGAGGATGAGGCGCATTTCCAGCAGACGCGCGCGGCCATCATGCAGAATCGCGCCGACCTCACCGCAGCGCTGCTGCGGCTGGGCTTCGAAGTGCTGCCCTCCAGCGCCAATTTCGTCTTCGCGCGGCATCCCAACCATTCGGGCCAGCGGCTCGCCGCCGCCTTGCGCGAGCGCGCGGTGCTGGTTCGCCACTTCACCGCGCCGCGGATTGCCGACTATCTGCGCATCACGATCGGCTCCGCGCCCGAGCTCGCGCGGCTCACCGACGCCCTGCGCGAGGTGCTGGCGCTGAATGGTTGAGATCTCGGGGGCAGGGGAGCGCCGGATGTGGCGCCCCATCCGCCGACATTCTGCTTGCGAGCATGATGACGTGGAAACGCATCATGCTTCGATCGCCACCGCCCCGATGGCGATGGCAGACGCCGCGATCTCAGTCTCACCCTCCCCTGGAGGGCAGGGTAATCGCATGTGTATATTCTAGACCGTCACAGCAAACGAACCCGCAAGTTAGTTACTCCGTCATGCCCGGGCTTGTCCCGGGCATCCACGTCGTTCTCAGCATGCCGGACGACGTGGATGGCCGGGACAAGCCCGGCCATGACGACGCGGAGAGAGACGAGCGCACAACCTCGAGCGTCACATGCGATTGCCCTGCCCTGGAGGGGGAGGGTGACAGCGGGGCTGATCTCGAAGCTGCGAGCTGCTGCATCAGACACGCGGCCGAGGCCTTCCATGGATGCGATTCCATGGAAACGCATCATGCTCGATACGCTCAGGCCGCGGCATCGCCGTGCAATCGCGCGCCGGTCCCGCGACAGGCACGTCTCACCAGGCGTAGCGGACGACGCCTTTGCCGGCGTAGGAGCGCGTGACGTTCGAGTACTCGCTCTCGAAGGTCACGCCCGCCGCCCAGCCGTTCGTCCATTTCAGCTCCGCGGACGCGCTGCTCAGCGCGGCTTCGCTCGCCTGCGCCGCCCCGTTGACGACGAAGCTCGCGGCGGGCAAGGCCTGGAAGGTCGCGGCGGCCGTGCGGTTCGGATTGAAATCGTGCGCCCATGCGGTTCGGCCGCGCAGGGTCAGCACGGCGTCCTGCATGGCGTAGGACTTGTCAGTCCGGAGCCCGAGCTCGGTGCGCGTGTCGGTGGATGTCCGGGCGGCATAGGCAAGCGCGAATGCCCCGCTGCCGGAGACCGTGCGCTCCGCATAGCCCGGCAGGTCGAGCGCGGTCACCTGGACCGCGCCGTAGGGCGTGAGGCCGATCCAGGGCGCGACGAAGCGGCTGCCGAGTTCGACGCGGCCGGAATAGGCGTTGGCGTTGAACGCGGCACTCAGGTGATCGGTGCCGGCCGTCGTGACGATGCGATCGGTCGTGATCGACTGCCAGCCATAGGCCGCCGTCGCAGCGACATAGGCGGGGCCTTGCACGTGACGCAGATAGGCACCCGCCTGGAACAGGTCGGAACGACCCCAGCCCTGGCCGCTGACGTCGAAATTGGTGCCGCCGCCAGCGAGCGCGAAACCGATCAGCGTATTCGGAGAGATCTGATAGTCGGCGCCCACGGCCGTGCCGTAGAGCCTGCTCGTCGTGTTGGTCGAGCCGGCGGCCGCGTTGCCGTCGGTTGTCTGCGATCCGCCAAAGCCGGAGGCCCACATGCCGAAGCGCGGGGCGAAGGCTGCCGCCGGCGCCTTGGTCGCCATCGCGAAGGCATCACCGCGCCGGCGCGCCGCATAGGCGCTGGCGCGATCGTCTTCCTCCGCATAGCCCGTGGCTCCGCCCGGAGCCGCCGCTGAGCTGCTGCGCTGCGGGTCGGTCAACAGGCCCATGAACTGTCCCATCGCGCCGAAGGTCGTCTGCTGCGGCGACGCGCCGAGTTGGCCGGCCGCCTGCGTGAGGCCGGCCGGTGTCAGGGATGCATAGGCCGCGGAAATTCCGCCGGCCGCATTGAACGCGTTGGTCAGGGCGTTGCCGGCGGCACGCTGGTTGGCGTTCAGGCCCGCGATGCCGGCATAGCCCAGCGCGACGTTCAGATAGACGTGGTTGGCGTCGTAGCTGAGCGAGCGCGTGAGCGTGGTCGAATTCGCGTTGACGATCGGCGCGAAACTCCCGGAGACGCCGCCGCTCGCGGTGAGGATGGTGTAGGTCTTGGCGACATAGCTGCCCGGCGCGAAGGTGACGTTGACGGTCGCGCCGCCGAGGGTCGCGGTGCCGCTGACATTCGTCGTGGACGCCGTCGCGGGCGAGACCTGCACCAGATAGATCGCCCCCGATTGAAAGGCGAGGCTGCCCGAGACGCCGAGTGACGTGCCGGGGGTACCGTTGCCGGGCGAAAGGATGCCGCCGCTCGCCACCGTCGTGCGGCCGATGCTGCCGGTGCCGCTCAGCGTGCCGCCCGAATTCACGGTGAGATTGCCGGCAGATGCAAGATTGCCGTCGACGCGCAGCGTGCCTGCATTGACATTGACGGCGCCGGTGTAGGTGCTGGTGCCGGTCAGGGTCCAGGAGGAGTCACCGACCTTGTTGAAGGTCGAGATGCTGCGATACTGCGCGGCATCACCAAGCTGCGAAATGTCAAAGGTTGCATTGCCGCTGCCGCCGAGTTGCAGCGCGTTGTTGGTGCTGCCGCCCACCAGGCCGTTGATGACCGAGCCAGGCAGCAGCGTCAGCGTGTTGCCCGGACCAAAGAAGCTGATTCCGCCGTTGATCGTGCCGGCGTTGACGATCGAGGAGCCGGAGGCGGAAATGCCATAGACGCCGCCGGTGATCGTGCCGTCATTGTAGATCAGTGAGTTGCTGCCGAGGAAGACGGCTCCCCCTGGACTGCTGATCGTGCCGGAATTGAGAACCGCCAGGACGCCGTTGCCGCCGCCGACGCCTAGATTCGTTCCGGTGATGAGGCCTCCGACGAGATTCGTGACGGTCCCAGAGCCGAAGGGACTGACGAAACCCGCCGCGCCGGAAATGGTGCCGGAGTTGACGATGATGAAGGACGAATAGGCCTCGATGGCGTTGTTGTTTCCGGTGATCGTGGCGCCGGCTGCATTCGAGATCGCAAGATTGTAGCCCTGGACGCCGTTCAAGCCGGTGCCGGTGATCGTCCCTGAATTGAGGATGCTGCCGTCGTGAATGTTCAGTCCGGCGTTCGATCCGGTCACGTTCGCTCCGACCGCGATAGTGAGGGAGACGCCCGTCTCGACGCCGGTGCCATAGCCGAAGGTGCTGGCGCTCGTTCCGGGAGCGCCTGCGCCCTGGTTGGTGGTCGTGCCGGTGCACGACGCCGTGACGTTGTCGGCGGCGGCGGGCGTACAGTCTGCGTTGGCGGCAGCGGTGCCGAGCGTCAGCAGAGCAAGCCCGAGGGCCAACGCTGAGACGCTGCTCTCGTAGGGAAGCCGGCGGCGAGGTGGGCTCAGTTCACTCAACGCACGGACGTGCCCATCGACTTGCAATCCAGCCCTCATGTCCCGCCCCATGCACGCAACGACAACAATAGTTCCCGATGGAACCTTATCACCGGAAACGTGCAGTCGCTGAGAGAAATGGTATGAAGTAACCAGACACGCTTGAGATGTTGCCGGCTTGCTACATGGATTGTAGCGGGATTAGGTGCGTCCACGGGTTGTGGGGGTGATGCTGAATCAGCTGGGCTGATGCCATGATCAAGGGCTGTGATCAGAGGCCGCGATCAGAGCCGCATGTGCGCATGAACGACGGTGCCGCGCTCGGTGTCTCCCTTTGGTTGAGGTCAGCTGCAGCCGCCGCAGCCACCGCCGCCGCCACCTCCACCTCCGCAACCACCACCGCCGCAGCCACCGCCACTGCTGCTGAGCGCCTTGGATGTCGCGAGCACCGAGGCGTAAGCGGTGCCGGACAGCACCGCTGCGCCGGTCAGTGCGACCGCCAGAAGCAGTTCGTGCTCGCGCGGAGCGCGGGCCGCTCGCGCATGCGTCGTCTGATAGCTCCGCAGCACCGCGCTGCCGGCGTGCGTGCGGGTCGGCGCCCGTGCGAGCATGGCCGTGCCCAGCACCGTGGCAAAGATCAGCATCATCAGAAAGCCGACGTCATGATGCCGCGAAACGCCGACGAGGACCTTGATCAGTCCGAACAGGACGAGCGCGCCGACGAAGGGCAACACGGACTTGCGGAATGCCGCCATCTGGCCGTTGGTCGGCGCATAGCCAAGCGTCTCCAGCCGCGTCTGGATGCGCGATGTGAGCGGCGCCAGCGCCTCCTGGAATTCCTGCCGTGTCATGTCCGGGTGCAGCGCAAGCCGCGGTGGACGATCCATCAGCGCTGCCAGCGGCGCCTGGTCGGTCACCGTGATCTTGTGATCGCGGGCCGTGAACGTGGCCGTGCCGTTCGCTGCGAAGCCGAGCAGGACGGTGTCGCCGAGACGTGGCGCGCCGCCGGCGAGATAGGCCAGCTCCAGCTCGCTCAAGGACGGCCGGGCGCTGACCGACGCCGGTCCGATCGTGCCGCGAAGCGCCAAGCCCTTGAGGAAAACAATGGCACCGAGAACGATATAGAGAAGCAGGAATGGGCCGGCCGTCCAGTCGAACGGATTGAGCGCCATAATCATCTCCTGAACAGCCGCCGCAGCCATGCGCGGGGCCGCGGCAGGACAAGCCAATAAGTGAGGTCGGTGACGTGATAGCGCGGTCCGGCGAAACGGATATGTGTCGCCGGCCACAGATCGGGGCTGGGCGGCCCGAAGAAGCGTTCGTGCAGCGCCAGCGTCTCGGCATATTGCCGGCGGTAGGTCATCTGTGCCTCCGGTCCGCCGGGCGTCGGATCGTGATGCAGCGGGGCCTGCAGCCGCTCGCCGCACCAGGTCGTCCAATAGTCGCGCGAGTAGATCAGATGCTGGTGCCAGACCTCGTCGACCACCTCGCTCGGCGTCACTGGCTTGGGCGAGACCATCGCGAGGAAGCAGAAGCGCCGGTAGGCGTCGACCGCGGCCCGGGCGTCATCGAGGCTCCAGCCGTGATCGCGCGCCAAACGTTGGGTGAAGTTGAACGGCGTAGCCGGCTCGAAATCATGCGCGGCGATGCGCCGCCATAACTCCTGTCGCGCAGGTGTCCAGTCCGGCTCATTGGCCCGGACGTCGACCTTGAGCTGCGCGCGCTGTACCGAAGGCTCCCGTAGATCGTGCACAGCGGCATTATAACACAAGTCGAGATGAGTTCCAGTAGGGCCACCTCTTGACGGGGGAACCATCACCGCCGGTATTGGGCGATGATGTCGTCAGGGCCTTGGCTGCAATCTGACCGCGCCAGGAGGCCGGCCATCAGCTCGGGGAACTGGTGCGGCGTGCCGGCGAATACCGGACAGCCGAGCGGGCCGAGGATCGCGAGCTTAGACACAAGGTTGTTCATCCTGTCCTATCATGGAGTTTTTCCCGGCCAGTCATGGGTCTCGTACACGCCCCGTGCTCTCGATCGACGCGACGGACAGAGACAACGACATCGTGAACGAATTTGCGCAGCGAAGTAGTTCAGCGTGTGAGTTCCATGGCGTGCCGGCGTTCGTCGTAAGGCTGCGGTAAGGCGGGCACGCTAGTTTTCTCAAGTCCTCGTGATCGTCGCGGAGTATCGACGCTATCGACCGCGTGTGAAGGCGAGCAATCCCTCGTCATCGCGATGCTGCATTCGATTGCAAGGACATGGACTGCTGCCGCGGAATTTGAATCGTCCGATCAGGTCGGCTCATTGCCACCCGCGGTATCGTTCATCATGAGCTGGCACCGCATGGCTTCGAACGTCAAAGGTCCAGTCGGCAGGCCGTTCGGATTGTGTACCAGCCCCACACATCCGGACGGCCTGCAATGATGGACCATGCTCCATCCGATCGCCTGCCTGTTGTCCTGCCCGGCACGCGGCGATCACTCATCACCTCGGCACTGCTCCCAGCTTCAGCGCGTGACCAGCAACGCCACCACCCCCCGTGTACATCCGAGCCATCCGAGTAGCCGAGATTGCACGACGAACTCGCGCTTGATGAAGGAACCCGAGCGAGCGGCCGCGTCCTCCGCGGCCGCGATGCAATCAGGCTGATCCTGGAAGCACAGCGAAACCCTGCCGTAATCGTCGTTTGAATGTCCGGCCTGATCCGCTGCGCCGCTGCCGTAAACCGGGTGGTCAGGGCTGTAAAAGGCCGTCGCGAGCGCAAGACTTTCCGTGCCGTCGACCCGGGCGAGCGGCCGCCCTGTCCATTCTCGCCACTGCCGTGTCGCCTCGTTCGCGACCTCTTGGTAGTACGTGCGCCCTTCCTCATAGCCGTGCGTGTTGCGGTAGAGCGCGTGCAGCGGTGCCCCGACGAGGGCGGCTGCAACCGCGATGGCCGCCGTGAGCACCGTCATGTTGACCGTGTGGAAGCGCTCGACCGGATAGCTCGCGCCGCATACGGCGACCACCACGAACAGGAACAGTCCCTGAAGCGCCCACAGCGAGGGCAGGTCGGTGCCCATGATCAGCGCGTTGGCGACGGGCAGGCAGACCGTGCCGATGGCGATGTAGGCCAGCAGCCGCAGACCGTCGTTCAGCCCGGACATCTCGGCTGCGAAGCGGCGGATCCTCGGGCCGGCGACGACGATCCAGGTCACGGCCGCAACCGCCATCGCCGCCAGCAGGCCCAGCACGAAGAAAAGCGCATCCCGCAGCGACGTCGCGAGGTCGGACCTCGCATGCGCCAGCGCATGCTGGATGGGCATGGCATCATGGGCCATCAACCAGTCGAGATGCATCGACAGCGCAGCGAGGCCCACGACGGTCGAAATCCAGGGCGAGGCCGATGTGAAGTAGGCGCGGCGTTGCGGATGCGCCGCGGCGGCGAGCGCGAAGCTCGCCAACAGGAAGACCGAATAGTACTTTCCGAGCACCGTGAGCGCGGCGGTGAGACCGGCTGCGGCCGCCCAGGGCAGCGTCCGCGTTTCGAAGGCGCGCAGGAAGCAGTAGGTCGCCAGCGGCCAGGTCGCGAGCTGCACCGAGTTGGCGTTGAAGCGCTGTGCGTGAAACTGATAGGCCGGCGTCAGCATCAGCAGCAGCAGGACGATGACCCGCTTGTCGCCGGCGGCGAAGCGCCGCGTCACCAGGTCGACGCACCACAGCGCCAGCGCGGCATTGGTCATCGCCATCAGGTGGAATGATCCGTCGGAGGCCGGAAACACGCTCGACCAGGCTCCGGCGATCCAGCCCATCAGGGGCGGGTGCTTGACGTTGCCCCAGCTGAACTGCCGGCCGAAGCTCCAGGTCTCCAGCACGTCGGGATGCAGCCCGGCGCCGGCATAGGCGATGCACAGATAGATCGTCCAGACGATGACGAAGCAGGCCAGCAGCAGCGGCACGGCCCAGCCGGCCTCGATGCCGTCGAGCCAGCGCAGAAAGGGACGGCGCCAGGACGCCGGATGGCCGGCGGACCGGTCGGCGAGAGCCGAAAACGCAAATGCATGAAACATGTCGGATTGAACGAAAGAGGGCGGGGCGTAGGCGAAGCAGATGTTGTCGCGCGGCCGATGTCTGCGCCCGGACGATTACGCCAAGCTGACGTTCCGCTGTTGTGCTGATGGGGCCGGCGCCGCACGGATGTCCGTCACGTCATACGACGGTAACCGCTCCGGACGAGAAGCGCCGCGCTCGTTAACCGAGGATGTCGCGGGGCGCAGGAATGATGCCCGCCGAGACGTGGGAGGATTGCCCGCGCGGCCGCTGCAGCTCGATCCGGCGCGAGGCTCTCGATCCGCTGGCTGCAACTAAACGACGCCGTAAAGAGAGGCGACAATCACAGCGGAATTCGTCGCGCCGCAACCTGGCTGCATGGAGCTCTTGAACGTGGCACGTATCAGCATGGCGTGAGTGAACATGAACGAACCGGCCGGCAGAATAGAGAAATTCTACCATTCATTCGTGCGGAAGGTACCAGAGCGCCGACGACGTAATTCTATTGTAATCCGTTCGTAATGATAGCAACACGCGGAAACGATGTTGCAGGAGACGAGCGTGCGCGTTCTGGTCGTTGAGGATGATCCCCAGCTGGGGCTCTGGCTGCGGGATGCGCTCGCGACGGCGTTCGGCTCGTCGGACGTGGTGACCACGCTCGACGAAGGGCGTGCCGCCCTCGCCGTGCGGAATTTCGAGCTGGTGGTGATCGACCGCAGTCTTCCCGATGGCGACGGGTTGGCGCTGCTGCGCGATTTGCGGCAGCAGAAGCCGCGTCCGGCGACGGTCGTGCTCACCGCGCTGGACGATCCCGCCGACGTCGCGCGCGCGCTCGACGAAGGCGCCGACGACTACGTCACCAAGCCGTTCGAGCCGATCGAGCTGGTGGCCCGCGCGCGCGCCGTGCTGCGGCGGCTCTTCCTGGACCGCGGCGCGATGGTCTCGATCGCCAATCTCAGCTACGACATCGTCAATCGCGCCGTGTGCGTCGACGAGGCGCCGATCGTGGTGCCGCGGCGCGAGCTCGCGATCCTCGAGGCGCTGGTCCGCGGCAGCGGCCGGGTGGTGCTGCGCGAGACGCTGGAATCCGCGGCCTATGGTTTCGAGGACGATATCCAGTCGAATGCGATCGAGGCCCATGTCTCGCGGCTGCGCCGCCGCCTGCGCGAGGCGAGCTGCAAGGCGACGATCCGGCCCGTGCGCGGCCTCGGCTATCTCCTGAGCGGCGAGTGAGCGATGTGCTACTGGCAGAAGCTCTCACGTGTCCGACGTTCGATCACGCTGCTCTCGGCGACGCTGATCGGCGCGCTCAGCACCATCATGCTGATCTGCGCCGCCGCGTTGCTGATCAGGTTCGGCGGCGACGATGACGGCACCTGGGGCGCCGCCGACGTCGCCGATGCGTTGAAGGAGGCGGTGGCGCGCGATGCCGGCGGCCAGCTCCAGGTCAAGCAGACGGCCCGCCTCGACAAGATCATGCAGGACTTCCCGTCGTTCTGGTACGTCGTCTCGGACAAGAGCGGCGAGGTCAGCTACGGCTCGATCCCGCCATGGCGGCCGAACAAGAATCCGACTGCGCAGGACCGCACCAGCTTCCTGGCCTATGCGATCGACGGCGAGACGCGCCGCCTGAAGCGGATGACCGCCGTGCGCAATACGCCGGTCGGCGAGGTCTGGATCGAGACCGGCGGCGTTGCCTACACCTCGACGCAGCTGATGCTCGGCACCCTCACCGATGCCACCATCGTCGCGCTGCCGATCATCCTGGTCCTGGTCGCGACGGTGGCCGCGGCGCTCTTGTTCGTGCCGACGCTGATCGCCCGCCCAGTCCGGGCGGTGGCGCGCGCCGCCGAGCTGATCGACGGCGTGCCCGACGGCCGCAGGCTGCCCGAGCGCGACGCGCCGGCCGAGCTCTTGCCGCTGGTCACGGCGTTCAACCGCGCGCTGTCGCGCATCGATCACGCCGCCGCGGCACAGCGCAACTTCCTCTCCAACGCGGCCCATGAGCTGCGCACGCCGCTGACCAATGCGCGCACCATGCTCGAGACGATCCCCGAGCCGGCCCTGCGCGCGAAGCTCATCGCAGAGAACCAGAAGCTGTCGTCGATCGTCACCATGCTGCTGCAGCTCGCGCGCATTTCGATGGAGGAGGTCGAACTCGGCCAGATCGATCTCGTCGCGCTGGCGCGGCGGGTCACCGCCGAGCATGTGCCGATGGCGTTGACGGCCGGCCTCGAGATCGAATTTTCCGGGCTCGATTCGCCGGTCTGGATTCAGGGCTCGGAGCCCGCGATCGCGGTCGCGCTCTCCAACCTGATCAGGAACGCCGTCGCGCATGCCGGCACGGGTGGACCCATTCTGGTCGAGGTCGACGCGCCCGCGCGCCTCAGCGTGATCGATTCCGGACCCGGCCTGCCGGCGGACCGTCCGGAGCGCCTGCTGCAGCCGTTCGAGCGCGGCCAGGCGCGCGGCGAGGGCATGGGGCTCGGGCTCTCGATCGTGTCGCAGGTGATGGTGACGCATCAGGGCAGCGTCGCGCTGCGCGAGACGCCGGGGGGCGGCACCACGGTCGAGCTCAGCTTTACGCCTTCAGCGCCGCGTCAGCATGATGCCGCGGCCACGCGCCGCACGGGACAGCGGGCGATCGCCCGGCACGCCGCCCCGCTGCCGCGATCGATCTGAGCGCGTCACGTGTGCCGGCTCAGCGCGCCTCGCGGCTGCGCTGCCATTTCAGGAAGTCGCTGTACAGCTTTGCCGCCTCATCCGTCGACATCCGCGCCTGGGCCTTGCGCTCGTCGATGAATTTGCGGAATTCCGCCGGGCTGCCCTCCGGCGCCGGCGACTGCATGGCACGGGCGCCCTCCAGCCATTCCTGCGCCGCCTTGAAGCGGACCAGTCCCTGCACCGGCGCCGACAGCACGGTGTCGCGCCATTTCGGGTGTCGCGGCGGCGATTGCAGCACCTCGATCTTGCCGAACAGCGCCTCGACGAACCGCGCGGTGCGGCGATAGCGCTCGCTGTTCTCAGGCCAATTGTAGACCATCAGCACCGTGGACGCGGCCACCGTCTCGACCTTGCTGCCGGGCGGCACCAGGTTCGGATACTCCTCCGACGAGAACGACGACGGCAGATAGACGTCCTGCAGCGCGCGGTCGTAGGGGATCGTCAGGAGATGCAGCCGGCCGCCTTCGTTCTTGATGCTCTTGATGATCGGCGCGTCCTTGGACACCGAGGCGATCCAGGCATCGCCCTGGCCGTCGATCAGCTTCTGCAAACCTCCGGTCGGGTCGGTCTGGAAATCGATGTCGGCGCGGATGCCGAGGCGGCGGAAGATCGTGCGCGCCGCCGGCAGGCCGATCGAGCGTTCGGCGAACACGCGCCGGCCGTTGAGATCCTCCAGCGACCGGATCTCGCGCCGCGCGACGATGTGGACGTCGTTGTGGAACAGCTGCGCGATGTAGCGCACGCGCTGGGCGATGTCGGGAATGTTGTATTCCGTCTTGACGAATTCCAGCGCATCGGTGGCGACGAAGCCCATGTCGATGTTCTTCAACATGATGATGTCGATGAGGTTCTGCGCCGACCCCTTGCCGAGGATCGGCAGCACCCGCAGGCTCTCGCCCTCGTCGAGCACCGCCGCCATGTCGGAGCCCATCACCGACATCGGCCCGCCGATCGGCGCGGTGATGACGGTGACGGTGCCGGAGTTCAGCGCTTCGCGCTCCGGCAGCGTGCCGACCGTGCCTGCGCCCGCGCGCTGGGCTTGCTGAGCCCAGGCGGTTTTGACCGGCAGCACGAGAGATGAAAGGACGAATACAAAGACCGATGCGCCGGCGACGGCGCGCGCAACACAACTCACCGAACGTTTCCCCGCGTCATTCAGCTTATGTGTTCAACCGTGCAGATCGATCCCGGCCTAAATTTGTCCGCGACGTGGCAGCGCGCGATATGCCGCATAATGGCCCGGCCTGCTCCTTTCCTGGGCTGGAATTGCGATCGCGGCGGGCCGTATCAGTTGCGATCATGGGCAAAGCCCGGCACCAATGGCGCCGGGCTTGCGACTACAAAGCGTGCGAGATCGCATGTCGCCGCGCAGCGTGTGGAAATGACGCGGCGTCGGCGCCACATCATGGCGAACCGGCGTGCCGCAGGCTCAGATGCTGGCGGCGTCGAGCCGGGCGACTTGATCCGCTGTCAGCGTGAGCTGCGTCGCCGCCACCAGCGTATCGACATGCTCCGGCTTGGTCGCGCTCGCGATCGGCGCGGTGACGGAGGGCTTGGCGAGCAGCCAGGCCAGCGCGACTGAGGCCTGCTGCGCGCCCGTCTCGGCAGCGACGGCATCGAGCGCCGCGAGAATGCGCATGCCACGCTCGTTCATGTATTTCGGAATGCCGCGCTGGCCGCGCGGGCTCTTGCCGAAATCCGCCTCCGACCGGTACTTGCCGGTGAGGAAGCCGGCGGCAAGCGAGAAGAAGGTGATGACGCCGACCTCGTTCTGCTCGCACACGCGCTGCAGCGCGCCTTCATAGACCGACCGCTCCGCGAGGCTGTAGTCCGGCTGCAGGCTCTCATAGCGCGGCAGGTTGTTGGCCTTGGCGACGTCGAGCGCCGCCTGCAGCCGCTCGGCCGTGAAGTTGGAGGCGCCGATGACGCGCACCTTGCCCGCCTTGATCAGTCTGTCGTAGGCGGCGAGCGTCTCCTCCTGAGGCGTGCTCTCGTCGTCCTTGTGCGACTGATAGAGATCGATGAATTCGGTCTGCAGCCGGCGCAACGAGTCTTCCACGGCTCGGGCGATGTAGTCGGCCTTCAGACCGACCTTGCCGTCGCCCATGTCCATGCCGACCTTGGTGGCGAGGATGATCTTGTCCCGATTGCCGCGCTGCTTCATCCATTTGCCGATGATGGTCTCGGACTCGCCGCCGGTGTGGCCGGGCACCCAGCGCGAATAGACGTCGGCCGTGTCGAGGAAGGTGAGTCCGGACTCGAGCACCTTGTCGAGCAGGCGGAACGACGCCGCCTCGTCGACGGTCCATCCGAACACGTTGCAGCCGAAGCAGAGGGGCGGAACGTTGAGGCCGGAGCGGCCGAGCGGGCGCATCTTCATGGGAAGCTCTCGATGGAAGGAGGATGGCTGAATCTGGCGAATGCCTGCGCCAGCTTGCCTGCTTTCGTCGCGCGTGACCAGCGCGGCAGGAGCATGGCGGAGCGGCCCGCCTGCATCCAAACCATGGCGCGGCTGCCCCGAAGAGGTTCCGTCAGCGTCAGACTTTTCTCGCACTTGCCGACGATGGTCCCCGCCTGCGAGCGCCTCGCAGCTGGAGATCCGAGGCAACGGTTGAGGAGTCCGTCTGATGAACAAGCTGACCTATGACCAGCTCGGATTGAGCTCCGATTCCCTGATGATGTCAGATCCGGCGGCAGCGGCGAAGACGACGACGCCCACGCAGGCTGCCGCGACACCGTTTACGCTCCCGGCCGGCGCGGTCTCCGATCCCGTGGTTCATGCCGACGGCTCGGAGACGGTCTCGGTGCACACCGGCGGGCTCACCTTCAACCTCACCTTCGATGCCGCCGCAGCCGCCGCGCCCGAGAGTTTTCGCGCCGGCGTCGAGCAGGCGGCGGCGATCCTGTCGTCGGCAATCACCGACGAGGCCACGATCAATCTGGCCATCGACTTCGCCGGCACCGGCGGCGGCGCCGGCGCCAATGTCAGCAACGGCGTGCTCGCCAACTACACGCAGCTCCGCACCGAGCTGCAGGATCACGCCGCGGCCGGCGACACCGTGTTCGACAATCTGCCGACCACGCGGGCCGTGCAGGGTCATTCCCAGGTGTTCGTCGCCAATGCGCAGGCCAAGGTGCTCGGCCTGATCGACCCCAATAATACGACCACGGAAGACGGCTTCGCCGTCTTCAACACCGATATCCCGACGCAGTCGCTGGTCGGCGTCGCGCTGCACGAGCTGTCGCATGCGCTCGGCCGGGTGCCGTCGCCCGGCAATCTCGACATCTTCGACCTGTTCGATTTCACCAGGGCCGGCCACAATCTGATCAACAACAACATCGCGTCCGGCCCGCCTGCCTATTTCTCGCTCGACGGCGGCGTCACCAAGATCGCCGATTACGGCCAGATGTCGGACCCGGCCGATTTCCTCAACACCGGCATCCAGGGCGCTCGCGATCCCCTCAACGAGTTCTACAATCCGACCACGTCGCAGACGCTGTCGCCGATCGACCTCGTGGTGCTGGAGACGCTCGGCTACAACATCAAGACGCCGGACACTGCGGCGCTGCTCGCCCAGATTCCCCACGCCGCCGGCGTCGCCGCGCCGCTGCAGACGCCGGCGCAGGCCGCCGCGATCGCCTCCGCCGTCGCCGCCGAGACGGCGGCGAGCCTCACCAAGCTCGGCGATGCCGCCGGCGCCGCCCAGGTGCTGGCCAACGCCCAGGCCGATGCGGCTGCACTCAATGGCACCGATGCCGGCACGACGACGCATGCCAACGGCATGATGCACGAGGCCGCGCTGCACGACCCCTACGCCAGCAACTCCCACTACGATGCGATGATGGCTCTGCATCTGCACAACATCACCGCGAACTGATCGGCGACGGAATCGACCGCTCCTCGACGATGGTGCAGGCGGCGAAATCGATCATGAAGGAGACGGTCGCATAAGCCAGACCGGCCAGCCCGAAGACGGCGAGGGCGGCGAGCAGATGCAGAGCCCAGGGTTTCACGGTCCCAGCCTCACGGACGCAATGCCTGTTGTCCCCATTCAGTAGCCGGCTTCGCGGCTGTGCCGAACGGCGAGGATCGTTGCCTGCTGACCGTCGTATCGGTAGAGAATGACGTAACCGCTGTTTCCAAACGGCACGTGTCGCTCCCGAAATTCCGGCGGCATCTCTCTGACTTGGCGACCCAGTTGCGGATGGTCTCTGAGCGCTGCCGCTCCGGCGCGGATGGCGCGCGCCGCCCGCTGGGCCGCAGCGGGGCTCTTCGAAACCAGGAATGCGTGGAGGCGTCTTACGTCGCGCAGTGCTGCAGGCGTCCAGACGACCTTTGTCATCCGTCAGCTGTGGGGCGTGGGCGGATCGGTGTCCTCACCAGCCTCGAGGCATGCGAGCCACGCATCGGCTTCCTCCCCCGTGACGTGCTGTCCCGTGACCTGATAATCGTTCCATGCAGCCGCCGCGTCCTGCCGAAAACCCGCTTGGCGTTCCTCGCGATCCACATATTGCTCGATCGCCTCGCGCATCAGGGCATCCGGCGAAAGCCGGCGCGCCTCGGCAAGCCGTTGCAAGCGGTCTTCCATGTCTGGTGCGGCTTCGAACTCAAAAGAGACGGTCGGCATCTGCGCTCTCCGTAGACATGGTGTGTATAGCAGGCTGTGCGGCGAATTTCACCTGGGCAGGGAGGCCGTCCGCCGGCGCGAATTCGATCGCCTGGGGCGACGGGGAAAGCCGTAACAGTGCTGAACTGCGTACCGAATCCCGGTTGGCTTTTGCCGCGTGACTTCAGACGTCGCAAAAAGCGGCTGCCCGGACGCTTCGCGTGGCATCGCGTGTTGCACGTGTCCTCTCTTGTCGCGTATTTGTTCCGTGGCCGGATCATGATGATGGTGCCTCTGGGGCGAGGCGATCGTGGGCGTTGGGGGGGATCGATGGGGATGAAGTTCGCATTGCGGGCGGCGCTGACGGCGTCCGCCATGGCCATGCTCGGTGGGTGCGCGGCGTCGCCGGAGGGCCTGAACTCGCGCGACGTCGCCGACAGCAGAAGCTTTTCCGAAAGCTACGAGGAAATCTACCGCCGCCTGATGGAGGCCGGCAAGAGCTGTAATCCGCCGGTCCGGGTCTTTGGCAATCCGGCCAACCCGGGCGGGGGACAGATCGAAGCCGAAGGCGAGTTGCACCGCGACCGCGGCTTTGCGGAGTTCCGCCTGGTCGCAGGCAGCTATGGGATCCGGATGAACTACTTCGTCGCCGCGCGCATCGAAAAGTCCGGCTCCGGTTCACGCGTCACCATCAAGGTCAGCAATCCGCTGGGCGCGGGGCCGCTCAGCAGCAGGATCTACCGCTGGGCCAGCGGGGACTCGAGCTGCTAGCTTTGTGCGTGCCTTCTGTCGTTTGCAAAAGCACGTATGAGATTGAACCTATGCTGACTGACGACGGCCTTGCCGACATTCGCACTCGTCTGCACCGAGCCACCCCCGAGCATCGAAGACCCGGACACTTGTGTCGGCTCCAGCTTCATACGAACCGCCGCGTCGGACATCTAACTGGCGGGAGCGGCGAGCGGCATGCGACTCAAAGAGATTCGGGCCAACGCCGCGCGCTGTGAAGAATGCGTAGCACCTGGATCGTATCACCGGAGAGTCGATACGCCACGATGTAAGGGCGTCTTCGGGATGACGAGCTCACGCGTGCCATGAACGCGCCCTGGCCGTCCCATTTGCGGGCGATTGGCCAGCAGTGTCTCGACGTTTCGAAGGATATGGAGGGCGACGCGCTGAGCCGCAGCCGGATCGTCTTGCGCGATAAAGACTCTCAAGGCGACAAGATCGGCGACCGCCTCAGGAGACCAGATCGGGGTCATGGTCTTTTGGAGGCAGCCTTGGTCGTGTTGCCAGGGGCCGGCTTCTCGGCTTGCGTTCCCCAGGAGGCCACCCAGTCCTTGACCTCGTGATGTGAAATGCCCTCGCCCCGATCCAGGGATGAGATGGCTTGCTGGATGCCCTCTACCTGCCACTCATAGACATCGAGAGAGCTATTGATCAGCTCGGCCGCAACGATGTCTCGGCTTCGGCCCGTGCGTTTGGCCAACCGTTCGAGGCGCTCATTGACGCTTGCATCGACATGCACGGTCAAGGTGGTCGGTGGCATCGTGCAGTCCTTCGGTCTGTGACCAACAAATACATGACGGGTGATTGGGCTGCGCAATTGCCCGCGAAGCTGCTCACAGAACGCCATTCCCAGCCCGACGGGCACTCTCCGCATCCCTCTCATGCGCCAACTGCCCGTCGAGCCAGTTTGTCACACGCTCACCGGCTTGTGTCGTCGGGCAAATCAGGTCGATGCTCTCGGCCATCCCGTTCGCGATGAAGAGGGGCGTTTCGGCCGATCGTCACGGAGCGTAGCAAGCGGGGAGCGGTGGACGTGTCGGGCTTGGGGCCTTTGCGCAAGCGGGCCGGCGAGCGAGCCTGGTGCGTACGGTCAAGTCGCGTGGTCCTGGCCTCCCGATGCTGAGGTCAAGCCGGTCGATGATGCGGAAACGCGTCTCGGCGGTGATGGGGGCAAACAAGCCCGGTCCCCAGGGAGATCGCGAAGCAGCCGTTAAAACCAGCCGCGCGGGGAAGGCCGGGTCGTCCGGCTGAACCGTGGTACCTGCCGCCTGCATTTTTTTCCGCAGGCGGGCCACGGACCTCAGTCGAGGTCCGGTCTTCCCCGCACCCTCTCATTGTCGAGGGCGACGTCGGCAGCATGACCCGGGCGCGGATGCGCCGCGGGGCTGCGGTGGGCTGTTTGCAAAATCGTGCAGTTGGATGGCGGCGGAGGTGCACGAGCTATGCGCATCGCACGTGTGAGTTGGAACGGCGCTACCACAAACTCAGTGTCGTCCCGGCCTTGAGCCGGGACCCATAATCACCGGCGGGTGTGTGAGGCAGGCAAGTGACTCAAGTCGTGCCCAACAAAACTGCCGGTGGTTATGGGTCCCGGGTCAAGCCCGGGACGACAGCGGAGAACGAGGCGCGTGCGGGCCCGAGCCCAAGCTCTATGTACGCGCTCTACCAACTACTTCCTGATCTTCACGCCCTTGGTCGTGAACCGCTGCGGCCGCTGCTCGGGCCTCACCGGCCGCCGCGTCACGGCCGCCTTGCCCGTGCCCGGCGGCTGATGCGCGGGCACCAGCTGGTCCGGACGCGAGCCGATCAAATCGGCGCGGCCCATGGCGCGGAGTGCGTCGCGCAGCACCGGCCAGTTGTCGGGGTCGTGATAGCGCAGGAAGGCCTTGTGCAGCCGGCGCTGCTTGAGACCCTTGATCGCCTCGACCTTGTCGCTGGCGCCATGGCGCACGCCGCGCAAGGGATTGACGCCGGTGTGGTACATCGCGGTGGCCGTGGCCATCGGCGACGGCAGGAAGGTCTGGACCTGGTCGGCGCGATAGCGGTTCTTCTTCAGCCACAGCGCGAGGTTCATCATGTCCTCGTCGGACGTGCCGGGATGAGCCGCGATGAAATACGGGATCAGATAGTACTTCTTGCCGGCCTGCGCAGCGGCGGCATCGAACATCTGCTTGAAGCGGTGATAGGTGCCGATGCCCGGCTTCATCATCTTGTCGAGCGGGCCGCGCTCGGTATGCTCCGGCGCGATCTTCAGATAGCCGCCGACATGATGCGTGACGAGCTCCTTGATGTAGGCGGGGCTCTCGACCGCGAGGTCGTAGCGCACGCCGGAGGCGACCATCACGCGCTTGACGCCCTGGACCTCGCGCACCTTGCGATAGAGACGGATGAGATCGTCATGCGAGGTGTTGAGGTTCGGGCAGATCTCCGGAAAGACGCAGCTTGGCCTGCGGCAGGCGGCCTCCACCTTCGGGTCCTTGCACGCCATGCGGTACATGTTGGCGGTGGGGCCGCCGATGTCGGAGATCACGCCGGTGAAGCCCGGCGTCTTGTCTCTGATACGCTCGATTTCCTGCAGGATCGAGCCTTCCGAGCGGCTCTGGATGATGCGGCCCTCATGCTCGGTGATCGAGCAGAAGGTGCAGCCGCCGAAGCAGCCGCGCATGATCGTGACCGAGAACTTGATCATGTCCCACGCCGGGATCTTGGCATCGCCATAGGACGGATGCGGCGCGCGGGCGTAGGGCAGGTCGTAGACGCTGTCCATCTCCGCCATGGTCAGCGGGATCGGCGGCGGGTTGAGCCAGAGGTCGCGGTCGCCATGGCGCTGCACCAGCGGCCGCGCATTGCCGGGATTGCTCTCGCGATGGAGCACGCGCGAGGCGCGGGCATAGGCTTCCTTGTCGGCCTCGACCTGCTCGCAGGACGGCAGCCGGATGACGACGTCGCCCTTCTCGCGCGCGGCGCCTTCGTCGGCGGAATCGAGATCGTCGGCGTGCAGTTCGACGTATCCCTCGGGGACCTTCCGGAACAGCGCGGTGCCACGGACCGACTGGATATCCCTGGGCGCTTCGCCGCCGGCGATGCGGTGCGCGACCTCGATCACGGCGCGCTCGGCATTGCCGTAGATCAGGATGTCGGCCTTGGCGTCGGCGAGCACCGAGCGGCGCACCTTGTCGGACCAGTAGTCGTAATGCGCGATCCGGCGCAGCGAGGCCTCGATGCCACCGAGCACGACGGGGACGTCCTTGAACGCCTCGCGACAGCGCTGCGCATAGACCAGCGTGCAGCGGTCCGGGCGCTTGCCGCCCTCGCCGTTCGGCGTGTAGGCGTCGTCGCTGCGGATGCGGCGGTCGGCGGTGTAGCGGTTGACCATGGAATCCATGTTGCCGCCGGTGACGCCGAAGAACACGCGGGGACGGCCGAGCGCCTTGAACGGCTCGGCCGAGTGCCAGTCGGGCTGGGAGATGATGCCGACGCGAAAGCCCTGCGCCTCGAGCAGCCGGCCGATGATCGCCATGCCGAAGGAGGGGTGGTCGACATAGGCGTCGCCGGTGACCAGCACGATGTCGCAGACGTCCCAGCCGAGCGCGTCCATTTCCTTCCGGCTCATCGGCAGGAACGGCGCGGGCTTGAGGTCGGCGCGGTGGCGCGGCCAGGAACTCAAGGAGGGAGCGCTCAGGGGCGGGGTGGTGAGGGCGATGTTCATCGCCCACGCATAGAGAAACGGGGCTGTCAGTTCAACCGAGCGGCCTGTCGCAGCCTCCGGCGGATGATCAAATTGTCCGGAATGGTTCCCGCGGCGTTGCGCCGGCGGCCTTGTGGCTCAGTCGATCGGCCCGGCGAGGGCGTTCCGGCGCTTCAGCCAGCCATGGCCGAAATAGGCGATCAGCGCGCCGACCGCGAGCAGGATCCAGAGCGAGGGCATCCGGGAGCGCTGGCTCCCGCCGGCCTCGCCGACCGTCGTCGGCCCGGCGCCGGGCTCGGTCATCGAGACCATCCGCAGGCCGGCGGCATCGGTCGCGCGGCGCATGTCGGCGATCGCCGAATGCGGCAGCGGGTCTGCTGCGAACGGACGTCCCATCGCGGTGCCGGCGGGCTCGTCCGCCGCGGCGAGGTCGCTTGGCGGCGGCTCCATGGCCGATTGCGCGGCATGGCTGCCGGCGGGCAGCTGGGCGAAGGAGTTGAGGTTGGCCGGCCGGTGCGGCTTCGGCGCCGCGCGCTCCGGCTTGTCGAGCTTCTCGGCCCGCTCCATCTTCTTCGGCGTCGTGGACTGCGGTACTGCGACCCGCACCTGCGGCCGCGCATAGAGCGGCTGGGTGGTGGCGAGCACGCGATTGGACCAGGACATGTAGGCCTTGCAGAGATCGTTGCAGTACTGGCCGTTGACCATGTCCGTGCTGGCTTCCGCGGCGCCGGACGTCGTAAGCGACAGCAGCGAGATCAGCGCTGCAGCACCAAGGCTGGCTCTAAGGCTGGTCGACGTCGAGGCAGGCACTGCTTTCAACTGGCCGATCATCGCAATTTCCCCCGTCGCGGTTTCACGCCGTTTAGGGAATAACGACAGCCGCTCTGGTCGAGAGTTGGATCAGATCGCGACAATATCCGGATGAGTTGAGGTCAATTTGCTGATGCGAGGCGTTATCAAGAGACGGCAACAGGCGTTGCTGTTCGACATCGACGGCACGCTTGCCGACACCGATGCGTTGCATATCGAGGCGTTCAACGCGGTGTTCGGGCCGCGCGGCCACGTGTTCGACCGTCCACGGGCGGCACGCGAACTCCTCGGACGCTCCAACGCGTCGATCGGGGCGGAGTTTCTTCCCGGTGAGCCGCCGGAGCGGCGCGTCGAAATCATGGCGGAAAAGGAGGCGGTGTTTCGTCGTCTCGCCGCCGGCGAGGTGCAGCCGCTGCCGGGACTGATGGCGCTGCTCGACTTGGCGGACGCGGAAGGGATTCCCGTCGCAGCGGTGACCAACGCACCGCGCGCCAATGCCGAGATGATCCTTGCCGGGCTCGGCATCGCGAAGCGCTTTCGCGCCGTCATCATTGGCGACGAGCTGCCCCACGGCAAGCCGCACCCGCTGCCCTACCTCGAGGGCCTGCGCGCGGTCGATGCCGCGCCGGAAGATGCAATCGCGTTCGAGGATTCGCGCGCCGGCATCACAGCGGCGACGAGGGCGGGCATCGTCACCGTGGGCATGCGCACCAATCTTCCGCACCACGATCTGATGGCGGCGGGCGCGGCGATGACCGCCGCGGGGTTCGACGAGCCGGAGCTGATCGCCTTGGTACGAGAGCGAATGAAAGGCGACTGAGTCGCGGTATCGCGGCGCAGGTTCAACGTTGGGAGGCGAAATATTTCGGCGACGGTGGTCTTTGAAAAATCCGCAAGAGGTCTAGCTTCTCGCCCGCCGACATCGATCGGCATGATCGCGCGCGGTGACAGCGCGGCGGCAGCAGCCGCCCCGGCCCTGCGCGACTTGGAGACCCCTCATGGACATCACCACTCTGGTCCAGCCGGCCCTCGCGGCCGGGGCGATCATTGCGTTGCTTGCACTGCTGAAGCTTTCCAACGTCATCCGCTACATCCCGAACAACCAGGTCGGCATCGTCGAGAAACTGTGGAGCATCCGCGGCTCCGTCGCCGACGGTTTCATTGCGCTGAACGGCGAGGCCGGCTTCGAGCCGGAGGTGCTGCGCGGCGGCCTGCACCTGTTCTTTCCGTTCATGTACCGCATCCACACGTCCGATCTCGTGACGGTCGGCCAGGGCAAGATCGCCTATGTGTTTGCCCGCGACGGCGCGCCGCTCGGCGCCTCGCAGGTGCTGGGCGCCAACGACAGCGAGGACAACAGCGACTTCCAGGATGCGCGCCGCTTTCTTTTGGCCGGCGGTCAGAAGGGCCCCCAGCGCAAGATTCTGCGCGAAGGCACCTACGCGATCAACACCACGCAGTTTGCGATCATCACCGACGAACGCGTCTATGGCCACGCGCTGAGCGACCAGGAGCGCGTGGTGCTCGACGCCATGCAGCTGACGATCGCCGAGCGCTGGGGCTTTACGCCCGTCATCCTGGCGGCCGATCATGACCTGGTCGGCATCGTCACGGTCCATGACGGCCCGTCGCTGCCTCCCGGCGAGATCATCGCGCCGGAGGTCGGCACCGAGCTGCACGATGCTCCGACCTTTCACAACAATTTCCAGGAGCCGGAGAAATTTCTCGCCGCCGGCGGCCATCGCGGCCGTCAGCTGCAGGTCATCGTCGAGGGCACCTGGTACATCAACCGCCTGTTTGCCACCGTCGAGAACGTGCCGAAGACCATCATCCCGGTCGGCAATGTCGGCGTCGTCATCTTCTACACGGGGCCGCGCATGGCCGACGTCTCCGGCGAGACCTATCGCCATGGCGAGCTCGTCAGTAATGGCGGCCGCGGCGTCTGGAAGGATCCGCTGCTGCCCGGCAAATACGCGTTCAACACCTATGCCGGCAAGATCGAGATCATCCCGACCGTCAACTTCATCCTCAAATGGGTGCGTGGCGAGGTCGGCGCGATGAAGCTCGACGAGAACCTGTCGGAGATCTCGCTGATCACCAAGGACGCGTTCGAGCCGACCCTGCCGCTCTCGGTGGTGATGCACATCGACTACAAGAAGGCCCCGATGATCATCCAGCGCTTCGGCGACGTGAAGAAGCTGGTCGAGCAGACGCTCGACCCGATGGTGTCGGCGTTCTTCAAGAACGTCGCGCAGAAGATGACCCTGATCGAGCTGTTGCAGAACCGCGCCGCGATTCAGGAGGAATCCGCGGCCGAGATGAAGGTGAAGTTCGAGGGCTATTCGCTCGAGCTGCAGGAGGTCTTGATCGGCACGCCGCGCGCGGCGCCCGGCGACCAGACGATCGAGAACATCCTGATCCAGCTGCGCATGCGCCAGGTCGCACGCGAGCAGGTCGAGACCTTCCAGGAGCAGGAGAAGGCCGCGATCCAGGAGCGCACGCTCAACGAAGCCAAGGCGACGGCTGCGGCACAGGCCGCGTTGACGCAGTCGCTGATCCAGATCCGCGTCAACGAGAACGAGGGCGCCGCTGCGCTCGCCCGCGCGCAGAAGGATGCCGAGACCCGCAAGGTGACGGCAGCCGCCGTCGGCGAGCAGTCGCGGCTCGAAGGCCAGGGCGAGGCCGATCGCGCGCTCGCGGTCGGTGCGGCCAACGCGCAGGCGACCAAGCTCGCGGTCGATGCCTATGGCGGGCCGGAGTTCAGGCTGGCCGAGCAGAACTTCGCGAAGTTCGCGGAGGCGCTGACGCGGATCAACCAGCCGTTGGTGCCGCAATTCCTGATGTCCGGCGGGCCGGGGCAGGAGAGCGGCAACTCCGGCCTGATCCCGACGGCGATGCTGAGCTCGATGTTCGGCCGCATGATGCCGGAGGCGCTGGAGCAGTTGAAGCGCGAAGCTCCGCGCGCCACGCGGCAGTAGGACTGGAACAAATGCGGCGGCGAGCTGACATCTGGCTGACATCCGGCAACAGCTCGCCGTCACCGCGCTCGGCGCAATGGTCGATCGAACCCGGTCGATGCTTCGGCCGCCACGACACGAAGGTGAGACGCATGCGCAAGATGTTGATTGCAACCGGCCCGTCGGAACAGCCGCTCCGCGTGATGCTGCCGTTCGGCGACACCGCATCGGCGATCGAACCGCGCGGGCACCACGCGCGCGAGTTGAGCCGGCATCGCTCGGCACGGCCGTCTCGCGCCATGAAGGCGATCCTGAGAGGTCTCAGAGCCGTGCTGATGGTGCTGACCCCGCGGGATCCTTACAATCCTGTGGACGAAACCCGCCGGGAGATGCTGCAGTCGTCCTCGACCCGGCCGCGGCTGCATCTCGTTCCCGATTGCGGCAGCGCGCTGGAAGGGGCGAGTCCAGCGCATCGCGTGCCGAGCCGCTTCCTGCACGGGTCAATGACCCCGCGTCATCACTTGCGTCACCTGCGTGGCAGGCGCCGGCGTCCATGACATCTGAAGTGTGCGCGCTCACCAATCACGATGGATTCTCGCGTCCATCGCACCTATGCTGCAGCAGGTCTCACGAGGGCTTGCGCGCCATGTCTCGGTTCGGGTTGAGCGTCGCACTTCTGATCGCTCTGGTTTGGCTGCCGCAGCGTGCCGCAGCTCAGACCTTCGACGCGCCGGTCACGTTCAACTCCGCGCCCTATATCATCGGCCAGCTTCAACAGCGGATGGCCCTGGAGCGTGGCGAGATGGTGGGTACTTCTGCTCAGGCCATCGGCGGCTATCTGTCGAAACCTTCCGGCGATGGTCCGTTCGCGGCGATCGTGTATCTGCACGGATGTGGCGGGCTCAGCGAGCCGACGCGTCAGCGTTTCGCCCGGATGCTGACCGGATGGGGCTATGTCGCGCTCGCTGTCGACAGTTTTGGCGCCCGCGGGCTCGCGCATGCCTGCACGCGTCCAGCGCCTGATCGGCAGGCCGATGCCTGGGGAGCAATCGCCTATCTCGCCTCGCTTCCCTTCGTGGACCGAACGCGCATCGGCGTCGTCGGCTCCTCGCAAGGCGGCATCGCGGCGATGCGACTCGCCTCGACGCATGATGTGAAGATCTATGACGTGCCCGAGAGCCTGACCTTCAAGGTCGCTGTCGCCTACTATCCCCGATGCGGTAGCGCGTCGAAATGGCTGGCGGTGCCGACGCTGATCCTGATCGGTGACAAGGACGATTGGACGCCGGCGCAGGACTGCCAGCAATGGATGTCGCTGCGCCCCGATAAAGGCGCCCCCGTGAAGCTCGAGGTCTATCCTGGCGCCTATCATGCCTTCGATACACCCCGGCCAGGCCGGTCCTACTTCGGCCACTGGCTGCAATACGATCCGGATGCGACGGCGCGCTCGACCGCGGAGATGCACGATTTTCTGGCAGCTCATCTTGGCAAGCCGTGATCCCACCATCGATCACCGAATGATGCCGCGACGTCTGGCGGACACCGGATCCGCGGCGCGACTGCATGGGCGCCCCGCGGGGTTCGGGCGACCATCCGCTTGTGCCGGTCTCGATGTCGTGAGATCACGCTGCGAGCGTGCTGCGTTTGCGCCCCTGCGAGAGGTTCTGTTGGCGATGATCCTGTTCCGTTGTCTGTCGGCCGCTTCGGCGCTGCTGTTCGCCACGGTCGTCCTCGCCGCCGACAAGCCCGGGGAGACCAAGGGCGCGGTGCTGGAGCCATCGTCCGAGAACCTCGCGCTGACCTGGGCGAAGGCCAATCTCGTTCTGCCGGCGGCGCTGGCGGGCGGGCGGCGCTGGGAAGGGCATGCCGAGGATGCGCCGGACGTGATCGGGATCGCGCCGCTCGTTGTCGTGATGCACGGCTCGAGCGGGGTGGCGCCGGCGATCAAGGAGTTTCAGGTCTGGCTGGCCGACGAGCTCGGCGCGGCTTCCGTTGCGCCCGACAGTCTCGCGATCCCCGGCCGGTTGACCTACACGTCCCCTATCGATGTCGCGACCTATGAGCGCGTCCACGCCTTGCGGCTGGCCGAGTTGGAGAATGCGCTGAAGTCCGCGCGCGACTGGAGCTGGGTCGACCGTCAGCGCGTCGTGATCGGCGGCACCAGCGAGGGCTCGGTGGCGGTCGGCCGCTACGCCGGCAAGGATGTCGCCGCGCGGCTGATCTATTCCTGGTCCTGCGAGGACAACTACTTCGTCACCGCGCCGCGGCTCGGCATCGGGCCGAAGGAGCCGGTGCTGAATGCGATCTCGGCGCGCGATCCGTATTTCTCGGCCGCCAATCCCTGGAACAAGGACCGCGCCGTGACCGGCTCGTGCGCGTCGGCGCTCAAGGATGATCCGAAAGCGGAGGTGATGGTGATCGATGCCGACGTCCATACCATCCTGAACCGCCCCGAGGTCCGGGAGCGGAGCGCGCAGTTCTTGCGCGGGGTCCTGGATGAGCAGTAAGGCGACGCGAGCGATGAGAACTCGGAGATTGATGGCGTGCTGAGACTGCTCGTTCTCGAAGGCAACTCGCTGGCCGGCCGCCGCCGCTGGGCGGAGGTCGCCGGACATACGCCATCCGAGAGCTATGCCGACGTGCTGCGCGCGCTGGCACCGGATGCTCAGGTCGACATCGCGACGCCGGCCGATGCCGATGCGACATTGCCGCAGCCGATCGACGCCTATCAGGGCATCGTCATCACCGGCTCGGCGCTCAACATCTATCAGCGCGAGCCGGAGGCCCTGCGCCAGATCGAGCTGGTGCGAACGATCTTCGCGCAGGGCGTGCCGATGTTCGGCTCATGCTGGGGTCTGCAGCTCGCGACCGTTGCGGCCGGTGGGCAAGTCTCGCTCAATCCGGCCGGCCGCGAGGTGGCCTTTGCCCGCAAGATCATGCTGACCGAGGCGGGCCGCGGTCATCCGTTGCACGCGGCGCGCAACGAGGTGTTCGATGCGCCGGCGATCCATAGCGACATCGTGACGACGCTGCCGCCGGATGCGACGGTGACGGCGCGCAATGCCTTCAGCGAAGTGCAGGCCGCGGAGATCCGCATCGGCCGCGGCCGGTTCTGGGGCGTACAGTATCACCCGGAATTCAGCCTGCAGGACGTCGCTTGGGTCATCAGACGCATCGGCCAGCCGCTGGTCGACGAGGGCTTCTTCGCCGACATGGCCGAACTCGAACGCTATGCCGCCGATCTCGCGACCTTGCATCACGACCGGGCGCGGCGCGATCTGCTCTGGCGACTCGGGCTCGATCAGGACGTCGCAAACGATGGGCTGCGCCAGACCGAGATCAGCAACTGGATCGGCTCGCTGGCGCGGCGCTGAAATCGCTACTTCATGAGCTGAATGATCAGCGGCGCCAGCGCCACGTTCATCAGCCCGACCAGCACCATCACGAGGCCGGCGATCGCGCCTTCCTCGCGGCCGATCTGATGCGCCCGCGCCGTGCCGGCGCCGTGTGCGCCGACGCCGAACAGCGCGCCCTTGGCGAGCGTCGAGCGCAGCGGCAGCCGTGCCAGCACGATGTCGCCGACGGCGGCGCCGATGATGCCGGTGAGCACGACGAACACGGCGGTGAGGTCGGGACTGCCGCCGATCTCGCCGGAGACCTCCATCGCGAACGGCGTGCTCATCGAACGCGGCAACAGGCTCAGCCGCAGCTCGCCGTCGATGCCGAGCAGATAGGCCAGCGCCCAGCTGGTGGCGACCGCGGTCAGACTGCCCGCGATCATCCCGGCGAGCAGCAGCGGCCAGCGGCGCCGGATCAGCGCGCGCTGCTCATAGATCGGCACGGCGAAGGCGACGGTGGCAGGCCCGAGCAGCGCCACCAGCCAATGCGTGCCGCGGATATAGTCGCGGTAGGAGACGTTGAGCGCCAGCGCCGCGATCATCAGGAGCGCCGGTGCGACCGCGAGCGGCATCAGCCACCAGCGCGGCCAGCGCCGGTGCATGCGCTTCGCCAGCAGATAGAGCAGGATCGTCGCCAGTGACCAGACCGCAGCCTGGACCAGCGGCTCACGCCACAGCACGGGCAGTGTCATGACGTTCGGTCCAGCGGTAGCAGAGGTCGACGGTCAGCGCCGTCACGCACATCACGGCCGTGGTGCTCACGATGATCACGGCAAAGATCTTCAGGCCGAGCAGGCCGAACAGCTCGCGATGGTCGAGCAGCGCCAACACGGCCGGCACGAAGAACAGCAGCATCTCGGCCAGCATCCAATTGGCGCCCCGCTTCATGTTCGCGACCTTCAGCCCGCCCGCCAGGAACAGCAGGAGCGCCAGCGCCATTCCGATGATACCGCCGGGCAGCGGCAGGCCGGTGGCCCGTGCCAGCGCCTCGCCCGCGGCCCAGAACAATCCGAGGAGACCGATCTGCACCAGCCGGTTACGGCGGAGCAAACGTCGAAGGGGAAGGGCGATGTTGCGGTGCGTCATTGTAGGGGTCCGGGTGGTCTTGCTGCAGCAAAGGATATGTCGCAATGCAGCATGTACAAAATGAATTGAATGAATGAATTTAAGTCAGGAATGGAATACTCTGTCCCATTATGGAACTTAAAGCGCTCCGAACCTTCGTCGAGGTGGTCCGCCAGGGCGGATTTTCGCAAGCCGCCAAGGTGGTGTTTGCCACGCAGTCGACCGTCAGTAAGGCAATCAAGCAGTTGGAGGACGAACTCGGCTTGCCGTTGCTGGACCGGCTTGGCCACAAGAGCCGCATGACCGCCGCCGGCGAGATCGTCTACCGCCGCGCGATCCGGCTGTTGGCTGAGCGTGACGACCTGCAGGCGGAGCTTGCAGATCTCCGTGGATTGAAGCGCGGCGTGCTGCGCCTCGGCCTGCCGCCGATCGGTTCGAGCACGCTGTTTGCGCCGCTGTTTGCGCTCTACCGCCAGCTCTATCCCGACATCGAGATCCGGCTTGTCGAGCACGGCAGCGACCGGCTCAGCGAACTGCTCGCCGCCGGCGACATCGATTTCGCCGGTCTGCTGCCTCCGATCGCCGACGAGTTCGCCGCCCAGATCGTGCGCCGTGAGCCGTTGATGGCGCTGATTGCCGTGAATCATCCGCTGGCTCAGCGCGAGACCATCACGCTCGCGGAGTTGCGCGATACACCGTTCGTTCTGTTCGAGGCTGGCTTCGCGCTGAACCGCATCCTCCGCGAGGCGTGCCGCCGCAACGGCTTCGAGCCGATCGTGGCTGCGCGCAGCACACAGATCGACTTCATCGCGGAGCTCGCCGGCGCGGGCCTCGGAGTCGCGTTCCTGCCGCGCATGATCGCAACCCAGCGCACGCAGGTGCCGATCAGCCTCGTGCTGCTCGACGAGCCCGAAACAGAATGGACGTTGGCGATGGCCTGGCGGCGCGGCGCCTATCTGTCGCCAGCCGCCGCAGCCTGGCTGAAGCTGGTGCGCGAGCGCGGCGAGGGGTGAACCGCGCCGCGACGATGTCGCTCATCCAATGGAGGAACGTGCGGTGAGGCGGGCGGTTGGTCGCGATCCAATGACCGCGGAGGCTCATGATGGCCGACTTCAGGCTCCCCAGGAACTCCGCGATGATCGAGGGCAAATCCTGGCCGAAGCCGAAGAGCGTCACGCTGCGCGAATTTCGCGTCTATCGCTGGAATCCGGACATCGGCGGCAATCCGCAGATCGACAGCTATCATGTCGACACGTCGGATTGCGGGCCGATGGTGCTCGACGGCCTGATCTGGATCAAGAACAACATCGATCCGACGATCGCTTTCCGCCGCTCCTGCCGCGAGGGCATCTGCGGCTCGTGCTCGATGAACATCAACGGCCAGAACACGCTCGCCTGCACGAAGTCGATGAGCGACCATGACGGCGCCGTGCAGTTGCTGCCGTTGCCGCATCAGCCGGTCGTGAAGGACTTGGTTCCGGACCTCACCAATTTCTACGCGCAGCTTTCGGTCATCGAGCCCTGGCTTCAGACGAAAACGCCGACGCCGCAGAAGGAGTGGCGGCAGAGCGAGGAAGACCGCGACAAGCTGAACGGCCTGTACGAGTGCATCCTCTGTGCCTGCTGCTCCACCTCGTGCCCGAGCTACTGGTGGAATTCGCAGCGCTTCCTGGGACCCGCCGCGCTGATCCAGGCCGCGCGCTGGATCAACGACAGCCGCGATGAAGCCACCGGTGAGCGGCTCGACATCCTCGAAGACCCGTTCCGGCTCTATCGCTGCCACACCATCCTCAACTGCGCGAAGGCATGCCCGAAGGGGCTCAATCCCGGCGAGGCGATCTCCGAGCTGCGCATGAAGCTGGTCGCGCGCAAGATGTGAGCAGCAACCGCGCTTGCGTTCGCCCGTTGGTCGTTGCGTCCAACATTGCCGTTGATGACTTTCAACCGACAGGACATTCGATGAGCGACGATGATCGCGAGACGACCGATCGTCAGTCCGACAATCGGTCAAAGCCGGCCGGTGGCAGTCGGGCAAAGCAGTCAGCAGACGAGACGCTTCCGCCCGCAGGCCCACACGCACGGCCCGATCTGACCGATGAGGAGAAAACGCCCGGCACCGGCATGCTTCCGGAGCCGGGTGACTCCAACCCCAGCCCGACGGGTTGAACGCGGTCTCGACGCTTTCGAGGATGCGCGCGCGGGAACTCGCGCGCGCCTGACGCGTTTCCGCATCCCTCGCCAAGTGCGCCCCGTCAGACGCGCATCTTGAAATCCATTCATCCATCCGGAGGGGCAGGATGTGTCGTTGGATCGCCTACCGCGGAGAGCGGACTTCGTTCGAGCACTACGTCACCGAGCCCGAGCATTCGCTGGTGACCCAGAGCATCCGCGCGCTCGAATCGACGGCAGGCACCAATGGCGACGGCTTCGGTCTCGGCTGGTACGGCGACCATCCAGAGCCCGGGCTTTATCGCGAGACACGACCGGCGTGGTCGGATGAAAATCTGCGCTATCTTTGCCGCCACCTGCACTCGCATCTGTTCTTCGCGCATGTGCGCGCGGCGACGGGCACGGCGGTGACGCGGCAGAATTGCCATCCGTTCGCCTGCGGCCGCTGGATGTTCATGCACAACGGTTTCGTTGGAAGTTGGAACAGGCTGCGCCGCAAGGTCGAGGCGATGATCCCGGATGCGCTCTATCCGTCGCGGCTCGGCACGACCGATTCGGAAGCGGTGTTCCTCGCCATCGTCGGCGCCGGCATCGATCAGGATCCGATCGGCGCGACGCGCAAGGTGCTCCGCGCGCTCTGCCAGCTCGTCAACGAGGACGGCCTGCGCGAGCATCTGCGCTTCACGTCGGCGCTCTCGAACGGCCATGATCTCTACGCGTTCCGCTTCGCGGCGAACGATCGCGCCAACTCTCTGTACTACCGCGAGGACGGCGACCAGGTGATCGCGGTCTCCGAGCCCTACGACAAGGAGCCGGATTGGATCGAGGTCCCGCCCGACCACGTATTGGTCGCGCGCGCGTCCCGGCCGGCCGAAATCGTTCCGCTATTTGTCGCAGGTGCCGTCGGTTTTGACCAGGAACACAAGCGATCACAGAGGGTTGTCGGAGGTACATAGGACAACGGAGTTGGTGGTCCGCGATGTGCGGCATTTGTGGTGAAATCAGGTTCTCAGGCCAGCCGTCGCTCGCGGCGCTGAGCCGCGTGAACGATGCCATGCAGGCGCGTGGACCCGACGCGGCAGGACTCTTCGTGCAGGGCGGCGTCGCGCTCGGCCACCGGCGCCTGAGCATCCTCGATCTCTCCGCTGCCGCGCAGCAGCCGATGATCGATGCGGCGCTGGGACTCGGCATCGCCTTCAACGGCTGCATCTACAATTTTCGCGAGCTGCGCGCCGAGCTGCAGGCCAAAGGCTATCGCTTCTTCTCGGATGGGGACACCGAGGTCATCCTCAAGGCCTACCACGCCTGGGGCAAAGCCTGCGTGCAGCGCTTCAAGGGCATGTTCGCCTTCGCGCTGTGGGAGCGCGACAGTGGCCGTGTGCTGATCGCGCGTGATCGCCTCGGCATCAAGCCGCTGTACTACACCGAAGGACCGGGCTTCTTCCGCTTTGCCTCGTCGCTCACGGCGCTGCTCGCGGGCGGCGACGTCGATACGTCGTTGGATCGCACGGCGTTGCATCACTATTTCAGCTTCCACGCCGCGGTTCCGGCGCCGCGGACGATTCTCAATGGCGTCAAGAAGCTCGCGCCGGCCACGCTGGTGACGATCGAACCCGATGGCACGAAGCGCTCGGAAAGGTACTGGAAGTTCCATGTCGGCGAGCAGCGTCCGACCGATCGCGCCATGAGCCACGAGGAATGGTCGGACGCGGTCTTGGACGCCATGACGGCTGCCGTCGGTCGCCGCCGTGTCGCCGACGTGCCGGTGGGCGTTCTGCTGTCCGGCGGCCTCGACTCCTCCTTGCTGGTCGCGCTGCTGTCGAAGCTCGGGCATGGCGACATCCGGACGTTCTCGATCGGCTTCGAGTCCGTCGGCGACCACAGCGGCGACGAGTTCCGCTATTCCGACGTGATCGCGCGGACATTCGGCACCAACCACGAGCAGATCAGGATCGGCGGCAATCGTGCGCTCGAAGCCTTGCCGCACGCTATTGCGGCGATGTCCGAGCCGATGGTGAGCCACGACGCGGTCGCGTTCCATCTGCTGTCGACGGAGGTCGCCAAGCGCGTCAAGGTCGTGCAGAGCGGGCAGGGCGCCGACGAGGTGTTCGGCGGCTACAGCTGGTATCCCGGCTTCCTCTCGGCGAACGACCCCGTCGAGCAGTATCAGAACGCCTATTTCGACTGGAAGCATTCGGATCTCGAGCGGCTGCTCGCGCCGGATCTCGTCGGCGACGATGTGAGCCTTGCTTTCGTCGAGCGATTCTTTGCCGATCACAGCAATGCGTCCGCCGTCGACAAGGTGCTGCAGATCGATACCGAGATCATGATGGTGGACGATCCCGTGAAGCGGGTCGACAACATGACGATGGCCTTCGGACTCGAAGCCAGGGTGCCGTTCCTCGATCACGAGGTGGTCGAACTCGCCGCGCGCATCCCGGCCGAGCTGAAGGTCAGAAATGGCGGCAAGCACATCCTGAAGGAAGCCGCGCGCCGCTGCGTTCCGGCGGAGGTCATCGATCGTCCGAAGGGATATTTTCCCGTGCCGTCGCTGCGGTACCTGCGCGGACCATTCCTCGACTACGTTCGTGACACGCTCACGAGCGAGAAGGCGCGAACACGCGGAATCTACCAGCGCGATTTCATTGACCACATGCTGCAAAATCCCGAAGCCGAGATGAGCCCGAAGGGACATTCACGGCTGTGGCAGGCCGCCCTGCTGGAGGCTTGGCTGCAGACCCACAGCATTTGAAACGGCATTTGAGTCTGACAGGATTGATCACATGGGATTGGATCCGAAAATTCTCGAACGGCTCAGGCTTGGCCTGAGCGACGACGAGCGCCGGCTGGTCATCCGCTCTGCCACCGGCGGCGAGGACATCACCGAATATTCCTTCGGCATCGAGGAGGAATACTTCCTGGTCGATGCACGGACGTTGGATGTCACGATCCGCACGCCCGACGATCTGTTCGAAGCGGCGAACTGGTCGACCGGCGGACAGGCGATGCGCGAGATGCTGCAGTCGCAGCTCGAGGTCGCGAGCAATGTCCATGTCGACGTCGGCGACGCGCGGGAGGAACTCAAATTTCTCAGGCGCGAGGTCGCCAATGTGGCCGCTCAGTACGGCCTGACGATTTTGGCGTGCTCGACGCATCCGACCGCGACGTGGCGCAGCTCGCAGCCGAGTCCCAAGCCGCGCTACGCCGAGATGATGGAGGACCTGCGCATCGTCGGCCAGCGCAACATGCTCTGCGGCATGCACGTGCACGTCCAATTGCCGGAGCCCGAGCGCCGCTTCGCGGTGATGCGCGCAATGATTCCCTATATCCCCGTGTTCATCGCGCTGTCGGCGTCGTCGCCGTTCTGGAATTCGCGCGAGACCGGGCTGAAGGGCTATCGTCTCGCGGCCTATGACGAGCTGCCGCGCACCGGCTTGCCGGAGCTGTTCACCAGCAAGCGCGACTATGATCGCTACGTTGCGGCGCTGACGAAATCGGGCGTGATGCCCGACGAGAGCCACGTCTGGTGGGCGATGCGGCCGTCGTTGCGTCATCCGACCTTGGAGCTGCGCGCGCCCGACGTCTGCACGTCGGTGGATGACGCCGTCGCGGTCGCCTCCCTCTATCGCTCGCTGGCGCGCTATCTCGACCTCCATCCGGAACGCGCAGACGATGTCGGCAATGTCGAGCGCGCGATCGCCGTCGAGAACAAATGGCGTGCGCAGCGCTATGGCACCGACTGCCTGTTCGTCACCGAGGACGGTCCGGTGACCGGCCAGGAGATCCTGAACCGGATGATCGTCGATGTCGCCGAGCATGCAGAGGCGCTTGGCTGCCTGGCTGAGGTGGAGCGCTGCCGCACCATCATGCAGTTCGGCAGCTCGGCCGACTATCAGCTGCAGGCCTATCGCGAGTCCGGTGGGCAATTGTCGGCCGTGACGCAGTGGATCGCTGCCGCGACGGTCTCGCGTGCCGAACCGCCGCGCTCGCAGGCGCCGGTGGAGCCGGCGCAGTAAGTGCCGGTCTAGCTCGGCCTGACGACACGGCCGTCGCGCGCGACGAGGCGGCCGCTCTTGTATACGGAGCGCCCCTTGGGAACGGCAACGACCGCTTCCGGGACGTGCTCCGCCTGCAAGGTCACGAAGTCGGCGCGCGCGCCGACCTGCAGGCCGTAGTCCGCCAGCCGCAGGGCCTTGGCGCCGGCCGCGGTGACGAGATCGAAGGCGACCCGCAGCTCGTCGTCGACATAGAAGCCGGAGCGATAGCCGACCATCATGGCGCGGTTCAACAGATCGCCGTCGCCATAGGGCCACCAGCTATCGCGGATGTTGTCGTTGCCGCTGAACACGGTGACGCCGGCCGCGCGCAGCAGCGCCACTGGCGGGAAGGGCCGCGCCCCCGGCGCATTGGTCATGATGGCAACGCCCGATGTGGCCAGCACCTCGGCAATCTTTTTCAGTGGTTCCGCCGTGATGTCGCCGAGCCCATAGGCATGGCTGACCGCGACATGTCCCTGCATGCCGAGTGCGCGGGCGCGCGCCGCGATCTGCTCCAGTTCGAACAGGCCGAGCATGCCTGGATCATGAAGGTGAATGTCGACATCGACGCCGTGCTTCTGCGCCACGCCGAACACGACGTCGAGATGCTTCTCGACGTCGCGATCGAAGCTCGCCGGATCGAGCCCGCCGACGACGTTCGCGCCGAGCCTGATCGCCTCGTCGAGCAGCTCCGGCGTACCCGGGCTCTTGATGATGCCGCTCTGGGGGAAGGCGACGAGCTGGATCTCGATCAGGTCGCGATACTCCTCGCGCACGCGCAGGATGGTCTCGAGCGACTTGAGACCGACCGAGCCGTCCACCATGACATGGCTGCGCATCCGCGTGGAGCCGTGGCCGATGCAGAGATCGAGCTGGTTGCGTGCGCGTACGTCCATCGCCGCGGCGGCGGCCATGTTCTGCGCCTGGAACGTCACCCGCTCATGCACGTCGAAGCCGTTGGTGCACGGCTTGTGCGGCTTCCAGGCATCGCCATAGAAGCTGGTGTCGAGATGGATGTGGCCCTCAACGAAGCCGGGAACGACCAGCGCGCCGCCGAGATCGATCACCTCGCGCGCCTGCGGCCGCTCGGTCTCCGCGAGCAAGCCGCTGATGCGGCCTTGATCGACCGCGATCGCATGGCGTGCGCCGCGGTCGAGCCGCGCGTTGATGAACAGCTTGTCGAAGGCCATGCCGAGATCCTCCATTCAATCCAGCATCGGGCCGCGGGGGCGGTCCGATGCTGATGACGGCATTCTCGATCAGGATGCACGCGGGCCGCAAGCGCGGATGAGCGTCATGCCGCCTTTGCCTGCGGCAGTCCCGCGATCCAGTCTCGCGCCAGCACGACGTCCGCCTGCGAGAGCTGATGCCCCGCCGGCAGGATCGTATGGGTCACGTCGGCACCGGCTTCGATCAACTGAGTGCAGAGCTTGGCCGAGTTGCTGGCCGGCACGATCGGATCGGCCTTTCCCGACAGAATCAGCACCGGCGTGCGGGCGAGCTTTGCCGCCGGCGGCTGCGCCAGCGGCACCATCGCGCGGAACAGCACGGCGCCGGCCAGCGCCTCCGGCTGCAACAGGAGCAGCGCGGCGGCAATGTTCGCGCCGTTGGAGTAGCCGACGGCGAGTGGCGCGCCGATGCCGTAACGCTCGCGAGCTTCGCCGATGAAGGCGCCGAGCTCCAGCGCGCGCCGGCGCACGTCGTCCTCGTCGAACACGCCTTCCGCCAGGCGGCGGAAGAAGCGCGGCATGCCGTGCTCGAGCACCTGCCCGCGCGGCGACAGCAGCGCCGCGCCGGGCGAGAGGGTGGCGCCGAGGGCTAAGAGATCGTTCTCGTCGCCGCCGGTGCCGTGCAGGAGCAGCAATGGTGCTGCTCCTGCATTGCTTCCGGGCTGGAAGCGGTGAGTGAAGGACAATGCCTGGGTCATGACGCGGCCTCTTCGAGGTTGGGCAGCACGCCCTCGATCTGCTTGCGGTGCGTCTCGAGGAAGGCGGGCAGCTTCAGGTTTCGTCCGAGCTCGGCGACCGGCTCGTCGACCGCGAAGCCCGGGATGTCGGTCGCGATCTCGAACAGCACGCCGCCGGGTTCGCGGAAGTAGATTGAGCGGAAGTAGTTGCGGTCCTTCTGCTCGGTCGGATGCAGGCCGTGGCGGTCGACCAGCCTCTCGGCCATCACGCCCTGCTCGGCATCATCGGCCGCGCGGAACGCGATGTGGTGCACGGAGCCTGCGCCCTGGGCACCGCGCAGAAACCCCTTGGCCTCGTAGATGTCGACGACGCTGCCTTGCGCATCGCCAGGCGCTTTGAAGCGGATCACCGAGCCCTCGCGACCGGCTTCCGCGAAGCCGAACACGTCGGTGAGCACGGCCGCGGTCTTCTCGGCGGAGTCGAGCAGCAAGGTCACGCCGTGGAAGCCGCGGATCGCATGCTCAGCGGGAATGTCGCCATTGCTGTAGCCGGGCTCGTTCTCGGCGCCGGGGACGCCGACCAGCGCCAGGGCCATGCCGTCGGGATCGGTGAACGGCAGCACGGATTCGCCGAAGCGCTTCTCCAGCGCCTCATAGGCGATGCCCTTTTCGGTCAGGCGCTGCGTCCAGTAGCCGAGGGAGCGCTGCGGCACCCGGAACGCGGTCTGGTGCGTCTCACCGACGCCGCGACGGCCGGGCCGCACACCGGCCCAGGGGAAAAAGGTCAGGATGGTGCCGGGGCGGCCGGTCTCGTCGCCATAATAGAAATGATAGGTGCCGGGATCGTCGAAATTGACGGTCTTCTTGACGAAGCGCAGGCCGAGGTCGCGGGTGTAGAAGCCGAAATTGCGGATCGGGTCGCCAGCGATCGCGGTCACGTGGTGCAGTCCGGGCATGTGGGTCTCCTATTGATGGGCCCCGTCAGGGCCGTTGAATTCTTGGACGCCATATTGGTCGGCTTTGATTTGGAGACAATCCGTGCTCTTGTGACGTCTCTGTCTACGATTTGGCGACAATCCTGGCCTGGAGACGATGGACAAGCTCGGCAGCCTCAGAGCGTTCGTGAAGGTGGTTGAGAGCGGCAGTTTCGCCGAGGCTGGCCGGCAGTTGCGGCTGTCGCGCTCGGCGATCTCGAAATATATCGGCGAGCTCGAGCAGAGCCTCGGCGTGCAGCTGATCGTCCGCACCACACGCCATGCCAGCCCGACCGAGACTGGCCAGAGGTATTTCGAACGTGCGGTTTCCATTCTGGCCGAGCTCGACGCGGCCGATCAGGCCGTGAGCCAGTTGCAGGCGGCACCGCGCGGGCTGCTGCGCGTCAATGCGCCGATGTCGTTCGGCACGATGCGGCTCGGGCCTGTCGTGGCCGATTTCATGGTCCGCTATCCCGAATTACAGTTGCAGATCGTGCTGAGCGACGACCTGCTCGATCCCGTTCAGGACGGCTTCGACGTCACGTTGCGCATTGCCGAGCTGGAATCGTCGAGCCTGGTGGCGCGGCGGATCATGCCGGTGGACCGGGTGATCTGCGCCGCGCCCGCCTATCTTGCTCGGCACGGCACGCCCGAGAGTCCCGAGGATCTGCGCCGGCATCATTCGCTGACCTATGGCTTCCTGCTGACCGGCAACCAATGGAAGCTCACCGGCCGCGACGGCGATCACTGGATCCAGCCGGCCTGGAGTCTGTGCGTTAACAATGCCGAGGTATTGCGCGACGTCGCGGTGACAGGGCAGGGGATTGCGCTGATCCCGCATTTCATCGCCGCGGAGGCGCTGGCCAGCGGCGCGCTGACCGCGATCCTGTCCGACTATACGGCGCCGCCATTGGCGCTCTATGCGATCTATCCGCCGACGCGGCATCTCTCCGTCAAGGTGCGGCTGTTCATCGACTTCCTCGTCGAGCGCTTCGGCCGGAGCGAGGCATGACCACGCATTGGGCTGGTGGTGACCGGCAAAACGCCTCGAAGCTTTAACCGGCCGCTGCTAGGCTTGGGCCACAGCAGCAGGGGAGCACGGATGGGCCGTCTCAGCACGCATATCCTGGACACGGTGAGGGGCAAGCCCGCCGCCGATGTCGCGATCGATCTCGATGTTCTCGGGCCCGGTGGCGCATGGCGCCGGATCAAGCAGGTCCGCACCAATGCCGACGGGCGCACCGATGAACCGGTGCTGGCGGGTGACGAGTTCGGCGCCGGCACCTATCTGTTGACTTTTCACATGGGCGACTATTTCAAGGCCCATGGCCTTGCGTCCGGCGAGCCGCCGTTCCTCGACCTGATCCCGCTCCGCTTCACGGTCGCAGACGCCGCCGCGCACTACCATGTGCCGCTGCTTGCGACGCCCTGGAGCTACCAGACCTATCGCGGGAGCTGAAACGAATGAGTGCCGAATATCCGCGCGACATGGTCGGCTATGGCCGCACGCCGCCGCATCCGCGCTGGCCGGGCGATGCCCGCATCGCCGTGCAGTTCGTGATCAACTACGAGGAGGGCGGCGAGAACAACATCCTGCACGGCGACGCCGCCTCCGAGGCGTTCCTGTCCGAGATCGTCGGCGCGGCGCCCTGGCCGGGCCAGCGCCACATGAACATGGAGTCGATCTACGAGTTCGGCTCGCGCGCCGGCTTCTGGCGGCTGTGGCGGATGTTCACCGCGCGCAAGCTGCCGGTGACGGTGTTCGCGATCGCGACAGCGATGGCGCGCAATCCGGAGGCCGTGGCGGCGATGAAGGAGGCGAATTGGGAGATCGCGTCGCACGGCCTGAAATGGATCGACTATCGTGATTTTTCGAAAGCCGATGAGCGCGCCCATATCGAGCAGGCGATCCGGCTGCACACCGAACTCACCGGCGAGCGGCCGCTCGGCTTCTACCAGGGCCGGACATCGGAGCACACGCTCGACATCGTCTTGGAAGAGCAAGGCTTCATCTACAGCGCCGATTCCTATGCCGATGAGCTGCCCTACTGGATCCAGGGGCCGTACGGCCCGCAGCTGATCGTACCCTATACACTCGACGCCAACGACATGCGCTTTGCGACGCCGCAGGGCTTCAATGCCGGCGATCAGTTCTTCGCCTATCTCAAGGACAGCTTCGACACGCTCTATGCCGAAGGCGTCGAGAGTCCGAAGATGATGTCAGTGGGCCTGCATTGCCGTCTCGTCGGCCGTCCCGGCCGCGCCGCGGCGCTGGCGCGGTTTCTCGACTACATTATGGGCCACGAGAAAGTCTGGGTCGCGACCCGGCTCGACATCGCCCGGCACTGGATCCGGACGCATCCGCCGACGGGCGTGTGGCGGCCGTCGCAGATGTCGCGCGTGCTATTCGTCGAGCGCTATGGCGACATCTTCGAGCATTCGCCTGACATTGCCGACCGCGCCTACCGCGCGGGATTGTCGGCGTTCGACGACTCCGCGGATGCGCTGCATACGACACTCATGAACGTGGTCCGCGCGATGAGCCGCGACGAGAAGCTGAGGCTGATCCGCGCCCATCCCGAGCTCGCCGGCCGCGAGGCGCTGGCAGGCGAGATGACGACCGACTCGATCGGCGAGCAGGGCCGGCTCGGCTTCACCGCGCTGACGCGCGCCGAGTTCGAGCGTGTCGCCGACATCAACCGCCGCTACCGCGACAAGTTCGGCATGCCGCTGATCGTGGCGCTGGCGCTGCATGCCGACCGCGCCTCTGTCATCGCCGAGATGGAGCGCCGCATCGGCAACGACATGGATACTGAGATCGCCAACGCCATCGACCAGATCGGCCACATCACGCGGGCGAGGCTGGCGAAGAAGTTCGAGCAGGGGTGAGGGCGGACGAGTAACCACTTGTGAGTTGGACCCAGTCTCGTTCTTCACAGACGGCGCGCCCCCTCTCCCCGTTCTTACGGGGAGAGGGTTGGGGTGAGGGGCAACCACACCCACCGACTCCGCCGAGAGCCCCCCTCACCCGGATTGCATCTTCGATGCAATCCGACCTCTCCCCGCCTTAGCGAAGCTTCGCTTCGCCCTGGCGGGGCGAGGTGAGCGCCGCGTGGTGCGATGGATTGCCTAAATCGGACCAGTTAACACGCGTTCGGTGTTTACAGCCACATCGAGCAGCATGCGATCATGTCCGCGCGCGGCGATCAATTGCAGCCCGAAGGGCAAGCCCTGTGAGTTAACACCGCAAGGGATCGAGATCGCCGGCACGCCCGCATGGTTGGCGAACGGCGTGAACACCGCATGCGCCCGCGGGCTCGCAGGCTTGCCGCCGATCTCGGACGGGCCGAGCTGCGTGAACTGCCAGGCGACACACGGCACCGTCGGCGCGAGCAGTACATCGACGTCTGTGAAGAACGCCGCGAAAGCGCGCGCAATTTGCGTGCTCGCCTCCAGCGCGCGGCCAACCTCGACGCCGCTCAGGTCAAGGCCGCGCTCGATCTGCTTGGCGATGTCGGGATCGAATTGCGCGGGATCGCTGCGGAACGCTTCGCCATAGAGCGCAGCCAGCCCGGCGTGCTGCAGCGGCATCACCGCGTCCTCCGCGAGGTCCGCCGGCCAGATCGGATCCTTGTCCTCGATCGCCAAGCCGCTGGCCCGGAGCCGATCGACCGCCTGCTGCAAGCCGGCCCTCACCTCGTCGTCGACAGCGACGTCGAGCCCAAGGCGCGGTGAGAACGCCAGCCGGAACGGTGTCCGTGCAGCGGTCGATGGCAAATTAAGCGAGTCCGGGTCGCGTGGATCGGCCCCCGCCATGACTTCGAACGCGAGCCTTGCATCGGCGACATCGGCCGCGATCGGTGCGATCACCGAGATGCGCCAGAACGGCTCGGCAAATCCCGGCCCATACGGGATCGCGCCATAAGACGGCTTGAAGCCGACCACGCCGACATGCGCCGGTGGTCTCCGGCTCGAGCCCCCGGCATCGGTGCCGATCGCGAGCGGCACGAGCCCCGCGGCAACGGCCGTCGCCGGTCCGCCCGACGAGCCGCCGGGCGTAAGCCGTGGATCGAGCGGGTGGCGCGTTGGTCCATACAGCAGGGACGTCGTCACGCCCTTGCAGGCGAACTCCGATGTCGCGCCGATCCCGACGATCACGGCCCCGGCACGTCGCAGCCGCGCGATCGCGATCGCATCCTCGGGCGCAACGAAGTCAGCGAACAGTCGTGAGCCCTGCGTGATGCGCCAGCCCGCGGCCCAGATGTTGTCCTTGACCACGACCGGCACGCCGGCGAACGGCAACGTCTCGCCGGATGCCACACGGCGGTCGACAGCTTCGGCGTCCGCGCGCGTTCGCTCCGGATCAGTCGTCACGACAGCGTTGAGGTTACTCGCGGCGATACGCGCCAGCGCCTGCTCGGCCATCTCCATCGCCGTCGTCTGCCGCGCCGTCACGGCGCTTGCGATCTCAGTTGCGCGCATGGGATCGCTCCATCAGCAGCACGGCGGCGCCTGCGGCCGCGGTCAGTCCCAGAATGACGAAGCTGCCGCCGAGGCCGATGCGCGGCGTCAGCACCGCCACCAGCAGCGGCGCCGCGACCAGGCCAAGAAACGACGTGGTGAGCACCGCGCCGGTGGCCTCCGCCACGCGCCCGGGCTTTGCGAGATTGGCGATCTCGGCGATGAACACGCCATTCCAACCGCTGGCCGTCAGTCCGAACACGAAGGTGAGCAGCACCAGGATCGATCCGCTCAGCAACGGTCCCCACAGGCCGAGCAGCAGCGCGCACACCGCCATGCCCGCGCCCGCCATCACCAGCACGGCGCGCGCCGAGCGCAGCCGCGTCGCGACCGCGCCCCATCCGAGCCGTCCGATCAGGCCCGCGCCTTGCGCCGAGGCCAGCAGCCAGCCGGCCTCGACATGAGAGAGTGCGAGCTCCGAGGTGCCGAAGGAGATGTAACAGGTGTTGAGGATCACCTGCATGCCGCTGAATGGGATCGAGGCGACCGCGAGCGCGGCCATGCGCCGGTCGGAACTGACGAGTTGCAGCCGCTGCCGCAGGCCGAGATACGGCATCGGCGGCAGCTTGACCGCGTAGGCCGGCCGCAGCCGCTCGAAACTGATGAAGCCAATCACGGCGCAGATGATCACCGCGGCATAGGCGGAACTCGGCGCCAGCCCAACCGCGAGCGGCGGCAGCAGCAGCGAGCCGACGACCGCGCCGATCTGGCTGCCGGTCTGCCGGATCGAGAACACCATCGCGCGCTGCTCCGGCGGCACGAGGCGTCCGAGCAGGGCCGCACTCGCCGGCGTTTCCGGCCCGGCGGCTAATCCGAGCACGAGGCCGGCGCCGAGTAAGGCCCTGCCTTGGCCGAGTGTCGCCATCGACATCCCGACGCAGACGACGACCGCGCACAGCGCCGCGACGCGCAGCGAGCCGATCTTCTGCACCAGCGTGCCGCCCCAGAACGAGGACACCAGGCTGATCGCGAACGCCGCGGTCGAGAACAGCGACAATTCCTCGATGCTGATCCCTGCGCGCGGCGCCACCGTGCCCGGCGCGAACAGCGCCAGCGACACCAGCGCCTGCAGCGCGGTCATCGCGACCAGTGCAGGCCACAGCGGCGGCGCTGGCGCCGCCTCGGGTTTCGCGTCTATCATGCGGCGACAACCTGATGGCGGAGCACGATATGGCCGGCGGTATCTCGGTTCATGCAGTCGATGTGGCGAACGGGCGCCCGGCGCTCGGCCTTGGTGTCGCGATCTGGCGCGTGGCGCCGGACCGCACGCTGCTCGCCGAAGGAGCGCTCGGCGCCGACGGCACCTTGCAGGCGCCGATCGTCAAGGGCGACGGCGTCACCGCCGGCGAGTATGAGGTGCTGTTCCATATCGGCGAGTTCTTCGGGGCAAACGCTCAAACGAAATTCCTCACCACAGTGCCGTTTCGCTTCGCCATCGACAAGGTCGACGAGCATTTTCACCTGCCGCTGAAATTCACGCCGTGGGGATACTCGATCTTCCGCGGGGCTTGAGGGCGATATGCCTCCCTCCGTCCTACGCTGATTGAACGAGGTCGCTACCAAGGAGATGCTCGTCATGCCCGGGCTTGTCCCGGGCATCCACGCCTGTCCGCAGTCGCCGATCGACGTGGATGGCCGGGACAAGCCCGGCCATGACGGCGCTATGGAGACGGGCACTAGCCGGCACTGATGAGAGCCAAGCAGCCTTAGCCCGTCAGCCGCTTTGACAGCCCCGTCGTCCGCTCCATGATCGCCATCAGCGCCACCGTGGCGATGATCAGGACGCTCGACAGCGCGGCGATGGTGACGTCGAGCTTGCCTTCGAGGTCCTGCCACATCCGGATCGGCAGCATGTCGGTGGCGGCGTCGCGCAGGAACAGCGACACCGGGACGTTGTCGAACGACGACATGAAGGCGATGAACGCGCCAGAGATGATGCCGGGGCGGATCAGCGGCAGCACGATGCGGCGGAAGGTGTAGAGCCGGGAGGCGCCGAGAATGGCTGAGCTCTCCAGCAAGGTCGGTTCGAGCTGCGCCAGCGCGGCCACGGTGTTGCGCACGACATAGGGCACGCACACGATGGTGTGACCGATCACCAGTGTGAGCAGCGACACCGGCAGGCCGATCAGCGAGAAGAACATCAGCGCCGCTAATCCAAAGGCGAGGGCGGGCAGCACCAGCGGCGACATGAACAGCGAGTCCAGGAGCTTCGCCGTCAAAGTTTTCGAGCGAGAGATCGCCAGCGCTGCGGCGACGCCGAGCACGATCGACAGCCCGGTCGACCACAGCGCGACGACGACGCTGTTGCGCGCGGCGAATTGCAGCTGCCAGGCATTCCACAATTCGACGTACCAGCGCGTCGAATAGCCCGGCGGCGGGAATTTCAGCGAGAAGCCTGAGGTGAACGAGACGATGACCACGACCAGCGACGGCGAGACGATCAGGATCAGCGCGAGCACCGCGATCACCGTCATCACGATCTGGAAGCTCAGCGCCTCCCAGTTGCGTTGCCGCCCGCTCATCGCGCATCTCCGTAGCCGCGGGCGCGCCGGCCGAGTGTTGAGAACAGCGCGACGATGGCGAGCACGGCGAACAGGAAGATGATCGAGATCGCCGCTGCGAACGGCCAGTTCTGCAAGGTCGAAGCCTGCTGATACAGATACATCGGCATGAACAGCATCTGCCCGCCGCCGACCAGCGACTGCGTGATGAAGGCGGTGATCGCCGCGGCGTAAGTCAGCGTGCAGCCGGCAATGATGCCGGGCATCGACAGCGGCAGCATCACCTTGACGAAGGTGCGCCAGCTGCCGGCGCCGAGCGAGGCCGAGGCGTCGGAGAGGTTGGGATCGATGCGGCTGATGGCGGTGATCAAGGGCAGCACCATCAGCGGCATCTGCACCTGCGCCAGCGCCGCCACCAGTCCGCCTTGGGTATAGATCATGCGCAGCGGCGTGCCGATCAGGCCGAGCGATTGCAGCACGGAGTTGATGATGCCCTGCCGCCCGAGGATCACGATCCAGGCGAAGGTGCGGACGACGACGCTTGTGAGCAACGGCAGCAGCACGATCATGATGATCAGGGTCTGCACCCGGCTGCCGGAGCGCTGGTACAGCCAGGCGATGGGATAGCCGAGCACGAGACAGGCGAGCGTCACCTCGGCGCCGAGCAGAAGCGTCGAGCCGAGTACGGCGAGGCTGAAAGGGTCGGTCAGGAACTTGATGTACTGGCCGAGCCCCCACACCGTCGCCGCGGTGTCGTTGTGGAGCGAGAGATAGAGCAGCTGCGCCAGCGGAGCCACGAAGAAGATCGCGAACACCAGGCCTAAGGGCAGTGCAAGCCCCAGGCTGAAGCTGGTCACGTCTCCAGGCGCCGTACTCCGTGCTGTCGTGGCGCTCTTCATCGCGTCAGATCTTGATGTCGCGGTTGAACTTCTCGATCCAGGAGGCGCGCTGCTCGTTGATCTTCTTCCAGTCCTGGAACACGAACTTCTTCTTCAGCTCCGCGGTGTCCTTGGCCAGCACCTTGGCGATCTCGCCGGACATCGCGACCTTGGTGTTGGTCGGCACGATCAGGTAGGGCGGGTTCATCAGGGTCGTCTGCACCTCCGGCGACAGCGCCGCCTCGATCAGCTTGAAGGCGAGCTCCTTGTTCGGCGAGTTCTTGACGATATGGATCGTGGTCTTGAAGGCGATGGCGCCTTCCTTCGGCGCCACGAACTCGACCGGCACGCCGCGCGCTTTCAGGATCTGGATGGCATTGAAATTCCCGGGCGAGATGTCGATCTGGCCCTGCTGGAACAGGGTTGCCAGCGCGCCGGGGTTGGCGGCGACGGCGGCGAGGTTCGGCTTGAGTTCTTCCAGCGCCTTGAAGCCCTCATCGACATTGGCTTCCGAGCCGCCGCGCATGCGCGCGATCTCGACCAGCCAGCCGGTGCCGAGCGTGGAGTTGAGATTGGTGATGCCGACCTTGCCCTTGAACTCCGGCTTCCAGAGATCGGCCCATGACGTCGGCGGCGTCTTCACCGTCTCCGGATTGTAGGTGAGGCCGACGACCTGGAAGAATGGCGCCGGACCCATCGCGTCCTGCGCTTCCGGAATCAGGTCCTTGAAATAGGCGCTCTTGTCGGCCGGGTAGGGCTCGACGAGATCCTGGCCGATCGCGACCAGCGCCGGACCGGGATCGTGCAGCATGACGTCGATCGGCGGATTGGCTTTCGCGGCATTGACCTTGGCGATCTGGTCGACCGACAGCATCGGGTCGAGCACGATGGGCGCATCGCCATTGGCCTTGCGGAAGGCGGGCACCAGCACCGCCTTGTGCGCCTCCTCCCAGCTGCCGGTAAAGGTCGCAAACACCAGCGGCCGCGCCTGCGCGAGGCTAAGGCCCGGAAAGGCGTGCATGGCCCCCAGCGTCAAGGCGCTGGTGAGGAGCCGGCGGCGATCAAGCATCATGTTTCACTCCGATATGTTGGTTGTCTATTGCGGGAACACGGTCGCGAGCCCCGGCGCGAGCGGCGCGACGCGCACTGGCGTGCCTGCTTCGCGCAGCGGGGTGCCGCCGGTGCGGGCCTGCGAGATCTTGATGCTCGATCCGTCCTTGGCCTTGATCTCGTGAACCACGGTGGCGCCGAGCGGCAGCGCCATGCCGATCTCGCCGGCAAAGCCGGAGTCGTCGCTGACGAAGGCGAGGTGCTCGGGACGCAGGCAGACAGTGACCTTGTCTGAGGCACGAACCGGATTTGGCGCACGCGCGATGATCTCGCCGCCCGCCTCCAGGGCGACTTTGACATTGCCCGCGTCGGTCGCGATCACGGTGCCCCTCATCTTGTTCGCGGTGCCGACAAAGGTATTCACGAACAGCGTCTGCGGCTGGTCGTAAATCTCGCTGGGCGTGCCGAACTGCTCCAGATGACCATGGCTGAGGACGGCGACACGATCGGCCATCGACAGCGCCTCCTCCTGGTCGTGCGTCACGATCAAGGTCGTGGTTCCGGCCATGCGCTGCAGCCGCTTGACCTCGATCTGCATGTCCAGCCGCAGATTCTTGTCGAGCGCGGCGAACGGCTCGTCGAGCAGCAGGATCGACGGCTTGATCGCGAGCGCGCGCGCCAGCGCGACGCGCTGCTGCTGGCCGCCGGACAATTGCCGCGGCAGCCGTTCGCCGAACGGCCCAAGCTGCACCATGTCGAGCAGCCGCTGCGCTTCCTTGATGCGCGTCGCCTTGTCGACGCCGCGCGCAGCGAGGCCGTAGCCGACATTCTCGGAGATCGAGAGATGCGGGAACAGCGCGTAGTTCTGGAACACGATGCCGACAGCGCGTCGGTTCGGCGGCAGCGCATCGACCACGTCATTGCCGATGATCACGCGCCCTTCGCTCTGGCCGATGAAGCCGGCGATGATGCGCAGCAGAGTGGTCTTGCCGCAGCCGGACGGGCCGAGCAGGGCGATGATCTCGCCGCCTTTCACATCGAGATTGATGTCGGAGACGGCCATCGTGCCGCTGGCGAAGCGGTGCGTGATCCGATCGAGAACGAGCGACTTGGCTTCCGATACGCTGGCCATTGGGCTTCCTGCTCAACTGAGTTGAAAAAGCAAGAAGCGTGCCGCCTTTTGAGGCAGCGAGTGCCATTTGTGTACAAGCGAGCGGGTGGGCGGTATGGAAGTGTGTGGCGAGGTCCGACGCTCGATCTAAGTGCACGCAGTCAGCTCATGCCCGCCTCTCTCCGTGTCATTCCGGGGCGCCCGAGGGGCGAGCCCGGAATCCATACCCACAGGCAGTTGTTGGAGAGCGAGATGCTCGTGGGTACATCTCGTATCGTCACAGACAGTCGTGGTTATGGATTCCGGGCTCGCGCTGACGCGCGCCCCGGAATGACGGTGTGGAGAGAGACGGGACTCTTCGTCATTCGCCGAACTACAAATCGCGATGCTCCAGCCGGGCAGCCAGCGCCTCCGGTAATCCCGTCGTCGGCTTCGCCGCCGGCCGCCGGAACGTCCCGGCCGTCGCCTTGCGCATCTTCAGCGCCAGCAGCGCCTCGGCCTGCTTCACCGCCGCGATCACCTGATCGACCACCGGCACGGGGATGCGATGCGCAACGCGGGCCGCAAGCCCCGACAGCGGCGCGCCGGCGAAGATCAGCACGTCGGCGTCGTTCTCCTCGACCGCGCGCAGCGCCAGCTCGACCAGCAGCTCTTCCTTCTCGTGCTGCACGTCCGAAATCTGCTTGAAGCTGCCATCGAGCATGCGGATGCCCGCGCAGCGCTCCATCAGCCCGTGCATGCGCACGCACTCCTCGTACCAGGGCCCGAGCGCCTGCGCGAAGGTGACGATGGCGAAGCGTCGCCCGGCCATGCACGCCGTCAGCATCGCCGCTTCCGCAAGTCCGATCACCGGCACGTCGAACAGTTCGCGCGCCGCGAACAGGCCGGGATCGCCGAACGCGGCGATGATCGCGGCATCGAACGTGCCGTTGCGTTCTGCCAGCATTTCCAGCGCCACCGCACCGCCGATCTGCGCCTCGGCGCGGGTGGCGATATAGGGCACGCCGCGCGGCGCGGTGCAGGGGATCAAGCTGGTGCCGGGCGCCGCGGCGTCGCGGCCGACCTGCAGCATGAGGTCGGTGATGTCGGAGCGGATGTTGGGATTGAGCAGCAGGATGTTCATGGCGCCTCGCGAAAGTTACGCGAGCTTGCCAGGGGAAACGCCGCATTGTCCAGGACGGCGGCTGTTAGCGCGCCGTCTTGACCAGGATGGTGATGAGCGAGGCGAGCAGCGATAACGTCGCGCCAGCCGTCAACACCCGCCGCAGCTTCAGCAGCCAGGCCTGCGACGCATCAGCGCTGAAGCTGAACTCATCGAATACCAGCGCTGCCAACAGCGAAGCCGTGAGCAGCACCAGGGCCGGCAGTGGCGGCAGCAGCAGTGCGACCCAGCCGAGCAATGACGGCGTCACGCCCCAGGCCATGCGCGGCCAGTTCGCCAGCGCCGGCGTCTGCACGGCTGCGCCCCAATGCAGCGCGCCCAGGAAGCTCACGATGACCGCGCCGTAGCCGATCTGCGCGCGCAGGGCCGAAGCGCGGATCGTCTCATCGCCGGTGATGACGATGATGGCGAGGCCGACGAACGGGATCAGTCCGGCCAGGCCGAGGCTTCGCATTGGTGCCGGAATGTCAGACAGCATGCGAGCGTCCCCTGGTCGCGGTCGATGCAGCGGCAGCCACTCGACCACGATCCGACCGGCAGCGATCCGAGCAGTACTTCACCTCGTCCCAGTCGCGAGTCCATTTGCGCCGCCACGCGAAGGGGCGGCCGCAGCAGGCGCAGATCTTGGTCGGAAGGTCGGCCTTGCGCCGCATCTTAGGCATGACGCATCACCACGGCACCGGCATGCCGCGCCAATCGTGGAAGCTGCCTGAGTCCTTTGCCGCGAGCCGGTCGATCACGCCGAGCAGATGCCGCGCGGCCTCGGCCGGGGCGAGGCCGGCGGCCGGGGCGAACGGCGCCGAGAGCCGCGTCGCCACGGTGCCGGGATGCAGCGCGATGCAGACGGCCTCGGGCGCGCGGCGCGCCAGCTCAATGGACGCGCAATGCACCAGCTGGTTCAGCGCCGCCTTGGACGCGCGATAGCCGTACCAGCCACCGAGCCGGTTGTCGCCGATCGAGCCGACCCGCGCCGACAGCGCCGCGAGCGTCGCCTTGCCGCTGCGCGGCAGGCAAGGCAGCAGATGCTTCATCAGCAGCGCCGGACCGATGGCATTGATGGCGAAGGCGCGGGCGAGGCGCTGGGCATCGAGCTCGCGCCAGCTCTTCTCCGGCAGCACGTCGCCGTCGTGCAGCATGCCCGTCGCAATGATCACGAGCCGGAGTTCGCCGGCGGCCGCGAGCGCTTCGGCTGCGCGTGCGACGCTCGCCTCGTCGGTCAGGTCGAAACGGGGATCGCCGGCCCGGCTGAAGCCGAGCACGCTGTTGAAATGACCGCTCTCGGTCAGGGCCGCGCTGAGGGCTCCGCCGATGCCGCCGCTCGCGCCGAATACCGCGGCGACGCCGCCGCGCGGAAACGAGTCCAGCCGGACCGTGTGCCGGCGCGCCTCGGTCTCCGCAGCGCCGTCACGTGTCGCGGTCGCGATCAACTGATCGGTCACGTCCATCCTCGCCGGTCACGTGCGGCGCCGAGCCTTGGCCTCAGCGCCGCTCACCGTCACCAACGTTTCACCGGCGATGTCGGATCATCGCCGGGCCGGAAACATGGGGGCGCGCCATCACCCCTTGGTGACGTGCACCGCCGGCGTCGCGCCGGCGTTCCACTGGCCGCCGATCGCGCGTTCGATCTGGGCCGCCAGTTGCAGCAGCAGGCCGTCATCGGCCTGCTTGCCGATCGCCTGGATGCCGAGCGGCAGGCCGTGCTCATTGGTCGCGAGCGGCAGCGAGATCGCCGGAATGCCGCAGAGATTGGCGAGCGGCGTGAAGGCGAAGTTGCGCCAGAGATTCTCGAACCAGTCGAGCACGGACGGATTGTCGCTGATTGTGAGATATTCCGTGGTGCCGATCTTCGGCGTCGGCAGCGCCGTGATCGGGGTCAGGATGATGTCCCAATCCTCGAAGAACGCGCCGAAGGCGCGCGAGGTGGTGTTGAACACCGCCTGCATCGCCGCGCGCTCGGCGAAGCTGGTGCCCTTGCCGGCTTCCCAGATCCGGATGTTGATCGGCTCGATCAGCTCGGCCGGCGGCCGGTCGAGCTTGCGCGATGCGAGCAGGTTGTTGATGACGATCGCGAAGTTCGAGATGTAGCAGGTGGTCTGCGCCGCGAAAGCCGCGCGATAGTCGACATCCGGCAGCGCATAGGCGACGTGATGGCCAAGGCCTTCGAGAAACTTGCCGACGCGCTCGAGCTCGGCCGCGATGTGCGGCGTGGCGCGGTAGTCGCCCCATTGGTGCGACAGCGCGATCTTGAGCTTGCCGGGATCGCGCTTGATCAGCTCGGTGTACGGCTCCGGCGTCGTCCAATACGGCATGAACTCGCCCGGCGCGCCGCCGCGGCAATGATCGACGAAGGCGGCGGTGTCGCGCACGCTGCGCGACTGGCAGCCCTGGATCGAGACGAGGCCGGTGAGATCCGACAGATGCGGCGCGATCGAGAACACGCCGCGCGAGACCTTCAGACCGATATTGCCGTTGACGCCAGCGGGAATACGGATCGAGCCGCCGCCATCGGTGGCATGCGCGATCGGTACCACGCCGGCGGCAACCATCGCCGCGCTGCCGGCTGAGGAGCCGCATGTCGTGTAGTCGGTATTCCAGGGATTGCGGGTGACGTAGACGGCGGGGTTTTCTGCCGAACTGCAGACGCCGAATTCCGGCGTCGTGGTGCGGCCCATCAGATTGAGGCCGGCCTTGCGCATCTTCGCGGTGAGATGCGTGTCGGCGGTCGGGCGGTTGCCGCGCATGAACAGCGAGCCCTGCTCCTGCAGCCGGCCGGCCATGGTCGGCCCGAGATCCTTCATCAGGAACGGCAGGCCCGCGAACGGACCGTCAGCATTGGCGCCGGCCTTGATCGGATCGTCGACCGCGTCGGCGAACACCTCGACCACGCCCGACAGCGCCGGATCGACCTTGGCGATGCCTTCCGCGGCCTGCTTCGCCAGTTCGGCCGGCGTCAGCTCGCCCTTCCGCACACGCTCCGCCAGCGCCACGCCATCATGCCGGGTCCACTCGTCCCAGCTCATCGCCAAAGTCATTCTGATCCGATCCTTCGCGCCGCGATCATCGGCCCTCAAGGGCCTGATCCGTCGCAGTTGATTGTTCCCGGCGGCGCGAACCTTAGTGGGCGGGGGTCCCAAGTCAATCAAACGCACTGCATGCCGCCAATACGGGATGCTCATGCGGCATCGCCTACCGCTGGCGCGTCGAGGAGTTAACGAATGATGTACGGACGCGCAGTGCCGGAAAGCGGGACTTAAGCTTTCGCAGCTAATGAGGCATGCGACGACGAGCTTCGGATTCTTCATGACCATCGATACCTTCGCAACGGCGGACGCGCGCACCGGATCGGGCTCACGCCCGTGGCCGGCCTTGTCGCATCGCACTGTCGTGGCGTTGTCGGTCTGGGGCGTGCTGTTCGCCGCCGAGCTCATCGTCAGCCTCTATCTTGCCGGCGGCCGGCTCGTGTTCACGCTGGACGACGGCTACATCCATCTCGCGGTTGCCGATCAGATCCTGGCCGGCGGCTACGGCGTCAATGCGGGCGAGGTCTCCTCGCCGAGCTCGTCCATCATCTGGCCCTATCTGATCGCGCTCACCGAGGCGCTGCATCTCGGCCCCTGGGGACCGCTGCTGATCGGCGCCGCCGCAGCCGCCGCCACCCTCGTCACGATCGTCCGCCTGCTGGAGAGCTCCGGCCTGTTCGACGGCGAGCGCGCCTGGTTCACGAACGTGATCGCGCTGCTGATGATCTTCATCGTCAGCGCGGTCGCGCTGCCGATGACCGGGCTGGAGCACAGCCTGCATGTCTGGGCGACGGTGACGACGTTCGCCGGGCTGGTCGAGGCCGCGCGCGGACGTTCACCGTCCCGGCTGCAGATCGCCGCGCTGGTGCTGCTTCCGCTGATCCGGTTCGAGGGCGCGGCCCTGGCGTGCGCGGCGCTCGCCGGCCTCGTGCTGCTGCGGCAGCGCCGGGCCGCAGCGCTCGCCGCAGGTCTGATCGCAGTGGCGCTGCTCGCTTACGGCGCGCGGATGCACGCGCTCGGCCTGCCGCTGCTGCCGAGCTCGGTGCTCTTGAAAGCGCGCATCGCCGAGGCGGCCTATGAGCACACCAGCGCGCTGGGCGCCATCGTCGACAATCTGATCCTCAGCCTGATCAATCCCTACGGCCAGCGGCTGCTGCTGCTTGCCATGGCCGTGGCGGTCACCGCGTGGTGGCTGCGCTCCGACCGGCGCGCGCTGGTCGTGGCCGGCGCGGTGCTTGCCGCCATCGGCGGCCACGTCGCGTTCGGGCAGTATGACTGGTTTCACCGCTACGAGGTTTATGTCATTGCGCTCGGTGCCGTGACCTGGCTTTGGCTGATCGCCCAGCTGAAACCGCGGCTCGACCCTCGTGTCGCGCATGCGCTGAAGGTGCCGCTCCTGTTGCTATTGGGCTACGCGTCCTGGCCCTATGCGTCCGCCGCCTGGGTGTCGCCGATGGCCTCGCGCAACATCTCACAGCAGCAATATCAGATGGGCCGCTTCGCCCACGAGTTCTATCCTCATCCCGTGGCCGTCAACGATCTCGGCCTCGTTGCCTACCGCAATCCGAACTACGTGCTCGACCTCTGGGGGCTCGGCTCCGAGCCGGTGCGCAAGGCCAAGCTCGCCGGCCGCTATGGCCCCGACGAGATGGCCGCGCTTGCGGCCGAACGCGGCGTCGGCCTGGTCATGATCTATGATCGCTGGTTCACCAGGGGCGTGCCGGCGAGCTGGACGAAAGTCGCGGTGCTGCACAGCCCGTTCGTCACCGTGGCCGTCGGCGACGTCTCATTCTACCGCACGCCCACGGCCGACGCGGCCGAGGTGAGCCGCGCGCTCGCGGCCTTCGCGCCGACGCTGCCGGCGGATGTGAGCCTCGAGATCCTCGCGCCCTGAACACCGAGCCGGGCGGCGTTGACCCTGGTCAAGGCGGGGACGTGGCCCGCGTGGTCAGTCGGCGCATGGAATTGCTGACCTTCGCTCTCGCCGCTGCCGCGCTGCTCGCGACGCCCGGCCCGACCAACACCCTGCTAGCCACGTCAGGCGCGAGCCGCGGCGCCCGCGGCTCCGTTCACCTGCTGCTGGCGGAGATCGCCGGCTATCTGCTCGCGATTCTGGTCCTGCGCGGCTTGCTCGGTCCCGTTCTCGCCCTCCATCCGCTCGTGGGCGATGCCCTGCGCGTCGTGGTCGTGCTCTATCTGCTGCACCTCGCCGCGGCGCTCTGGCGGCATGGCGGCGTGGCCGCCCGCCATGCCCCGCCGGTCACAGCCGGTCGCGTCTTCATCACCACGCTGTTCAATCCCAAGGCGATCATTTTCGCCTTCACGCTGCTGCCGGCGCAGGGCGATGCCGCAACCCTGCTGCCCTTCATCGTTGCGCTCGGCCTTTCGACGATGCTGATCGGGGCAGGCTGGATCCTGCTCGGCGCGACGCTCCGCCGCGGCCTGGGAGGTCTCTTGCCGGCTGCGGTCGGCTATCGCTGCAGCGCCGCCGCGTTGATGCTGCTCGCCTGCGTGATCCTCGCGCCGGCGATCGCCTAGCGCGACAGCGATGCGGTTCCGTTTGTTACATTGTTGCTGATCGACAACATCCCGGCTGCGTGCTATCCGCGCCCGATACAGGGGATGATTTTTGCAGTTGGTCGGCCCGCGATATGTCACGACGCGCCCGCGCTTCTTGCGCCGGATCGCGTCGCTGTGCGTGCTGCTGGCCTATCTGCTGGCGGGCGCGCTGCATGGCGCCTGCGACATCGACGTCGCGCATCCCTCCGCCGGCAAGCCGGAGATCGCATCGCTGCTCGACAAGGCCGGTCATGCCGATCAGCGCGGGATTGCCGATCACCATTGCCATGGCTGCTTCTCTGTCGCCATGCCGCAGCTCCAACTCGCGGCCGTTCCGGTCGATATCGTCGCGGCCACCGACTGGGCCAGTCCGCTGCTTCGCGCCGGCGTCCTCTCCGAGCGCGATTCTCCGCCGCCAAGACACCTGATCTGACGCCGCGTGCCGGACGGCTGACGCCGTCCATCCTTGCTCGTCCAGACAGGTTGCTTTGATGCCATTCCCCGGGATGGTTGCGCGCGCGCTCTGCGCCGCGACCCTGCTCGCCGTCTCAGCGCAGGCGACAGCCGCGCAGACGCTGACCTTGCGCGAGGCGTTGTCGCGCGCGCTCGCTGCCAATCCACGGCTGTCTGCGGCCGATCGCGACATCGGCATCGCCTCCGGCCAGCGGCTGCAGGCGGGGGCGTTGATCAATCCCGAACTGTCCTACGAGCAGGACAATTCGCTTGGCTCGGGCGCATATCGCGGCACGCGCTCGGCCGAGACGACCTTGCAGATCAGCCAGGCGTTCGAGTGGTTCGGCAAGCGCGATGCGCGTATCGCCGCAGGCCAGGCGGGCGTGCGCGTCGCCGAGATCCAGCGCCAGGCGGTGCGGCTGGAAGTGCTGTCGGAGACGGCGATCGCCTTCGTCACCGTGCTCGCCACGCAGCGCCGCATCCAGATCCTCGACGACCAGGTCGCGGCGCTCGACCGCCTGACGCCGCTGCTGCGCCGTCGGGTCGAGGCCGGCGCGTCGTCGCCGGCGGAGACCGGCCGCGCCGAGGTCGCCTCCGCGCTGGTCCGCGCCGACCGCGAGCGCGTCAAGGCGACATTGGCGAGCGCGCGCCGCGAACTCGCCGTGCTCATCGGCGACAGTCTGGCCAAGCTCCCCACCGTCACCGGCCGCTTCGAGACGACCGGCCAGCCGCCTGCATTCCAGACCGTCGTCGCCGCGATCGATGCCAATCCGCAGCTGACGCGATGGACGGCCGTCTACGCGCAGCGCAATGCCGAGCTGCTGCTCGCCCGGCTCAAGCCCTATCCCGACGTCCGCGTCGGCGCCGGCTGGCGCCACTTCAACGACACCCAGGACGATGCGGTCAGGCTCAGCGTCAGCGTGCCGATCCCGGTGTTCGACCAGAACCAGGGCAACATCCTCTCCGCGCAGGAAAGCCTCGCCAAGACTGAGGCCGAGCGCAAGGCCAACCGCAATGCGCTGCTGGTGATCGCCGGCCGTGCCTATGACTCGCTGCAGGGCTCGCTGCGCGAGCTCGCCGTACTGCGTGAGATCGCGATCCCCCGGGCGCAGGAGGCGGCGGACGAGATCGCGCAGGGCTACAGCGCCGGGCGCTTCTCGCTGCTCGAAGTGCTGGACGCGCAAGGCAGCGTCGCCCAGGCGCGGCTGCGCGAGCAGGAGGCGCTGCAGAACATCCACGTCGCGGTGGCGACCATCGAGGGCCTGGTCGGCCGCCCCTTCACTCTGGTCCGGGAGACCGCGCGATGAAGACGTCCACCGCCATATTGATCGCGATCCTCGCCGCCGCCAGCGGCGCCGGCGCTGCGCGCTTCTTGGGCCACGCATCGCCGCACACCGAGGCGACGGTCGGCCATGCCGATCACGCGGAGAAGCCCAAGGACCATGTCGAACAGGACGAGCACGGCGCCGACCGCATCCGCATCAGCGACGTCAAGCTCGCCGCCGCCGGCGTGACGCTGGCCGAAGCCGGACCGGCGACGCTCTCCGACACGCTCGCATTCAACGGCGTGCTGCGCGCCAACCAGGAGGCGCTGGTGCAGGTGACGCCGCGCTTCCCCGGCATCGTCCGCGCTATCAGGAAGCGCATCGGCGACACCGTGGCCAAGGACGAACTTCTCGCCGTGATCGAAAGCAACCAGAGCCTGACCGCCTATGACTTGAAGGCGCCGATCGGAGGCACCATCATCGATCGCCAGATCTCGCTCGGCGAATACGCCTCCGAACAGAAGCCGGCCTTCGTGGTCGCGGACCTCTCGACCATCTGGGTCGACCTCTCGATCTATCGCCAGGATCTGCGGCGCGTCCGTCTCGACGACGAGGTGCTGATCGATCCCGATGACGGCCGCGGCGCCATCAAGGGCAACATCTCCTACATCGCCCCGGTCGGCGCCAGCGAGACCCAGACCGCGCTGGCGCGCGTCGTGCTGCCGAATGCCGATGGTCGCTTGCGCCCCGGCCTGTTCGTCACCGCACGGCTGGTGCTCGCCAAGCGCAGCGTCGCGGTCGCGGTGCGCGCCAGTGCGATCCAGACCCTGGAGAACAAGACCGTCGTGTTCGTCCGCGAGGAGGGCGACAAGATCGAGGCGCGGCCCGTCGCGCTTGGCGAATCCGATCCCACCCATGTCGAGATCCGCGACGGCCTCTCCCCAGGCGAGCACTACGTCGCCGAGAACAGCTTCGTCGTGAAGGCCGAGATGGGCAAGGGGGAGGCCGAGCATGATTGACACCATCCTCGCCTTAGCCGTGCGCCAGCGCTGGCTGGTGCTGCTCGTATCACTCGGCGCGGCCGGCTTCGGCGCCTGGAATTTCACCCGGCTGCCGATCGACGCCGTGCCCGATATCACCAACGTCCAGGTGCAGATCAACACCAAGGCGCCGGGCTATTCGCCGCTCGAGACCGAGCAGCGTATCACCTTCCCGGTCGAGACCGCGATGGGCGGGCTGCCGAAGCTCGACTACACCCGCTCGCTGTCGCGCTACGGGCTGAGCCAGGTCACCGTCGTGTTCCAGGACGGCACCGACATCTACTTCGCCCGCCAGCTCGTCAACGAGCGCATCCAGCAGGTCAAGGATCAGCTGCCGCCCGGCGTGGAGGTGGCGATGGGGCCGCTGTCGACCGGGCTCGGCGAGATCTTCATGTATGCGATCGAGGCCAAGCCCGGCGCCAAGAATGCTGAAGGCGCCGATTACTCGCCGACCGATCTTCGCACCATCCAGGACTGGATCATCCGCCCGCAGCTGCGCGGCGTGGCCGGCGTCATCGAGGTCAACACCATCGGCGGCTTCGAGCGCCAGTTCCACGTGCTGCCGGATCCCGGCCGGCTCATGGCCTACAAGATCAGTTTTCGCGACGTCATCGCGGCGCTGGCATCGAACAACGCCAATGTCGGCGCCGGCTACATCGAGCGCAATGGCGAGCAGTATCTGGTCCGCGCGCCCGGCCAGGTCGGCAGCGCCGCCGAGCTGAAGGACATCGTGATCGGCGCCCGCGGCGGCACGCCGGTGCGCATCGGCGACGTCGCCGAGGTGATGGAGGGACGCGACCTGCGCACGGGTGCGGCGACGCTCAACGGCGAGGAGACCATCCTCGGCACCGCGATGCTGCTGATCGGTGAGAACAGCCGCGCCGTCGCGCGCCGCGTCGCCGCACGGCTCGATGAGATCGCGAGGTCGTTGCCCGAGGGCGTGATCACGCGCACGCTCTATGATCGCACCCATCTGGTCGAGGCGACGATCCGCACCGTCGAGACAAACCTGCTCGAAGGCGCAGCGCTCGTCGTCGTCGTGCTGTTCCTGCTGCTCGGCAACATCCGGGCAGCGCTGGTGACCGCCTGCATCATCCCGCTGTCGATGGCGATGACCGTCACCGGCATGGTCGAGAGCAAGGTCAGCGCCAATCTCATGAGCCTGGGCGCGATCGATTTCGGCATCATCGTCGACGGCGCCGTGATCATCGTCGAGAACTGCCTGCGCTTGCTCGCCCAGGCGCAGCACCGCAAGGGCGGCCTGCTCACGACCTCCGAGCGGCTGCAGACCATCGTCAGCGGCGCCCGCGAGGTGATCGGCCCGAGCCTGTTCGGCACGCTGATCATTGCGGTCGTCTATCTGCCCGTGCTCACGCTGACGGGCGTCGAAGGCAAGATGTTCACGCCGATGGCGCTGACGGTGCTGATGGCGCTCGGCGCTGCCGTGCTGTTCTCCGTCACCTTCGTGCCGGCCGCGGTCGCCATCTTCGTCACCGGCAAGGTGTCGGAGCAGGAGAACCTGGTGATGCGCGGCGCCCGGCGCGTGTATGCGCCGCTGCTGCGCGCCGTCATCGTCCATCGCGCCGCCGTCGCCATCGCAGCCGTGGTGATCGTCGCGGCCAGCGGCGTCGCGGCGACACGCATGGGCGGCGAGTTCATTCCGAGCCTCGACGAGGGCGACGTGGCGCTGGCGGCGCTGCGGATTCCCGGCACCAGTCTCACGCTGTCGGTCGATCTGCAGAAGGCGCTCGATGCGAGGCTGAAGCGAATCCCAGAGGTGAAGGACGTCTTCACCCGCATCGGCACCGCGGAGGTCGCCACCGATCCGATGGCGCCGTCGCAGGGCGACGGCTACATCATGCTGAAGCCGCGCGCGGAGTGGCCCGATCCGGCCAAGGACAAGGCGACACTGGTGGCGGAGATCGAAGCCGCCGCGGACGAGATCCCCGGCAGCAACTACGAGATCTCGCAGCCGATCCAGTTGCGTTTCAACGAGCTGATCTCCGGCGTACGCAGCGACGTCGGCATCAAGATCTTCGGCGACGATCTCGACATCCTGCAGGGCGCGGCGCGCCAGGTGGAGGCCGTCATCCGCGGCATCAACGGCGCGACCGACGTCAAGACTGAACAGGTCGCGGGCCTGCCGATCCTGACCGTCAAGATCGATCGCCAGGCGCTTTCGCGCTACGGTCTCAGCGTTGCCGAGGTGCAGAACGTGGTCGAGATCGCCATCGGCGGTAAGGCCACCGGGCAATTGTTCGAGGGTGACCGCCGCTTCGACATCGTCGTTCGCCTGCCGGAACGCCTGCGCGGCAATCTCGATGCCATCAGAGCCATCCCGATTCCCTTGCCCGCAGGCGAGGACGCGGGGGCCGCGCCGCTGCGCACCGCCTTCAGCGCCGCGGCCCAGCCGCGCTATGTGCCGCTGTCCTCGGTGGCAAACGTGGCATCGGCGCCGGGCCCGAACCAGGTCAGCCGCGAGAACGGCAAGCGGCGCATCGTCGTGTCGGCCAACGTTCGCGCGCGCGATCTCGGCTCGTTCGTGACCGAGGCGCAGGTAGCCGTTGCCGAGAAGGTGAAGCTGCCGCCGGGCTACTGGATCGGCTGGGGCGGGCAGTTCGAGCAACTGGTGTCCGCGACCAAGCGGCTCACAATCGTGGTGCCGATCGCACTCGCACTGGTGCTGCTGCTGCTGTTCATGAGCATGGGCTCGCTGGCCGATGCCGCCCTGGTGTTCTCCGGCGTGCCGCTGGCGCTCACGGGCGGCATCGCCGCACTGCTGCTGCGCGGGCTGCCCTTGTCGATCTCCGCAGGCGTCGGTTTCATCGCGCTATCCGGCGTAGCCGTGCTCAACGGCCTCGTCATCATCGCCTTTATCGAACGATTGCGCCAGGAGGGCCGCAGCGTGCTCGCGGCCGTAGAGGAGGGCGCGCTGGCGCGGCTGCGCCCGGTGCTGATGACGGCGCTCGTCGCCTCGCTCGGCTTCGTGCCGATGGCCCTCGCCACCGGCGCCGGCGCCGAGGTGCAGCGCCCGCTCGCCACCGTCGTCATCGGCGGCATCATCTCGTCGACGGTCCTGACCTTGCTGGTGCTGCCGGCGTTGTATGTGCTGTTCAGAAGGGAGGAGCGGCAGGGACATCGCATAGGAGGCTATGGATCTGAGCCGGCGAGCGATGCTGCCGAATAGTCACTCCGTCATGCCCGGGCTTGTCCCGGGCATCCACGTGGTTCTCAGCATGCCGGACGACGTGGATGGCCGGGACAAGCCCAGCCATGACGACGAGGAGAGAAACAAACACAAACTGCGATCGTCATCTGCGATTGCCATGGGAAAGGGGGATGACGTCGCCCTAGCTCTCAAATCATGCGCTCAGCGAATAGCCCAACTCACAGCAACGTTCCTCGATAGTGTCCGCTGTATGGGCCCCGGCGTTCGCCGGGACGACGGCGGAGTATGGAGGGCGAGCCTGGCGCCCCGCCCACGATGTCGTCCCGGCCTTGAGCCGGGACCCATACGCCGCGGCGGACATGAGGCGGACGGACAGGAGTCGCCTTCGGCCGCGAAGGCTAAAGCTTCAGCCGTTTGAACACCGCCTCCGGAATCAGCTTGATGATCGTCATCACCAGCCAGAACCTGCGCCCGACATAGATCACGTCGCGCGGGCTCTCCTCCGCGGCCGCGTAGATGTCGGCGGCGACGCGCGCCGCGGTCACCGTCAGCGGCGCCGGAAGCTTGAGATGCGCGGTCATTCGCGTGCGCACGAAGCCGGGCTTCACCGTGACGACGCGCACCTTGCCGGCGAGCGCCATGCGGTTGCGCAGGCCCGACAGGAATTGCGAGAAGCCGGCCTTGGCAGCGCCGTAGACGTAGTTCGAGCCGCGACCGCGATCGCCGGCCACCGAGCTGACGCCGACGATCGTGCCGGAGCCGCGCGCCGCGAAGGCATTGGCGAACAGGCCGAGCAGCAGCGCCGGCGCTTCGAAATTGGTGCGCATGATCATCGCGGCGTGTTCGATCTCGCGTTCCGCGCGCGCCTGGTCGCCGAGTTCGCCGATCATCGAGACGACGGTGGCCGGCAGCGCCGGCAGATCGTCGACGAAACCCGTGAGCCGCGCGCTGTCGAGCACGTCGAGCGCATGGACCGTGACATCACTCCCGGTGCGCGCCTTGATGTCGTCGGCATTGCGCTGCGCAGTGGATGTGTCGCGGGCGGCGAGCGCGACCTGCCAGCCGCGCTCCGCGTAGCGCAGCGCGGTGGCATGGCCGATATCGGAGCTGCCGCCGATCACGAGTACGGATTTCGCGTTGGTCATGACTCAGAATCCCAATCGGGCGGAGAGGTGAGAGACGAGCTTGTCGGTGGCGCCGATCTGGCGGCGGATGTCGCGCAGGCGATCGAGCCCGGTATAGCCGGCCATGAACGTTGCGCGCGACTGGCGCGCGTCCTTGGCGAGGTAGATGCGGCCGCCGGCTGCGCTGACGAACGCATCGAGCTCATCGAGAAAGTCGAACAGCGAGTCCTGGATCGGAAAATCCATCGCCAGCGTATAGCCGCGCAGCGGAAACGACATCAGGCCGTGGCTGTCGCCGAGCTGCTTGAGCACGGCGAGCACCGAGGCGCTGCCGCGTCGCGCGACGCGGTCGAGGATCTCAGCGAGCACGCTGCGGGCGTTGTGCGCCGGGATCACGCATTGATGCTGCAGGAAGCCGCGGACGCCATAGATGCGATTCCAATGGCCGATCGCATCGAGCGGGAAGAAATAGGGATCCCAGTGCACCAGCCGTGGCGTCGCTGCATGCCTGGCGCCGTGCTTGAAGTACAGGGCATTGAAGGCGCGCACCGACAGCGGGTTGAGCGCGAAGCCCGGCGTGAAGGACGGCATCGACGGACCGGGGCGTCGTTGCGGCGGGAACGGATCGCGTGCCGGTGCGAAGCGATCCTTGTCGGCGAGACCGGCATGATCGGCGGCGTAGATCAGCGAACGCCCCAGCGCGGCGCCCCGCGCCAGGCAGTCGATCCATGCCACCGAATAGGTGTGCGACGCCGTCGCCTCGAGCGCCGCCATGGCGGCCTCGAGATCATCAGCGACATGCGTCTCCTGCACCAGCCAGCCGGTCTCGATCGGCATCAGGGTCAGCGTCGCCTCGGTGATGATCCCGGTGAGACCCATGCCGCCGACCGTGGCGTGGAACAGCTCGGCGTTGAGGTGCCGCGAGCAGGTGACGCTCTCTCCGCTCGGCAACATCAGCCGGAGAGCGACGACATGGTCGCCGAAGCCGCCGTCGCGATGATGGTTCTTGCCGTGCACGTCGGCCGCGATGGCGCCGCCGACGCTGACGAATTTCGTGCCGGGCACGACCTTCAGAAAGAAGCCGCGCGGCACGAAGGTCGTGAGAATGTCGGCAATGGTCACGCCGGCTTCGACCGTCAGTTCGCCGCTGTCGGGATCGAACCGGCGCATCCGGCTCAGGCCGCCCGTTGAGAGCGTCGCGGCCATGCCGATCGCCGCATCGCCATAGGCGCGCCCCTGGCCGCGAGCGATCAGCCCGGTGCGGCTTGCGAGCAATGGCGGAATGGTGCCGGAGCGCAGCGGCGTGAGCTGCTCGCTCGGCAGCCGCGGATAATTGCCCCAGCCGGCGAGATCGCTCATGACCGCGTGTTACATCGCCGCCAGCATGATCGCGCCGATCGTGCCGAGCGCGAGCCAGCTGACGCGGTCCTTCAGCGCGAAGATCACGGGATCGTCGTCGATCAGCCCGCGCTGGGCGAACAGCATCACCCGCGCCATCCAATACATCAGCACCGGGCAACCGGCCCACATGATCTGTGGGTGGCTGTAGAGCGCGCGAACCGTATCGGAGGAGATGTAGAGCGTGAAGATCACGACGGCATTGAAGCCTGCGGCGGCCGCCAGCACGGCGATCATCGACAGATCGTTGGGCTGATAGTCGCGCGACATCGGCTTGTCGCCGCCGCTGCGGCGATCGAGTTCGACATAGCGTTTCACCAGCGCCAGCGCCATGAACATGAACAGCGAGAACGCGAACAGCCATTCCGACATCGCCACGCCGATCGCGACGGCGCCGGCGATGACGCGAAGCGTGTACAGCACGGCAAGCGTCACGACGTCGACCAGCGCGATGCGCTTCAGACGGAACGAATAGGCGGTCGTGAGCGCAAGATAGAAGACGAGCATGCCGAGAAACGGCAGGGAGATGGCTGTCGCGAGCGCCAGCGCGGTGACGAGCAGCAGCGCCATCGCGGCAATGGCCTGCGCCGGGGCGATGGCGCCGCTTGCGATCGGCCGGTTGCGCTTGGTCGCATGCGCGCGGTCGGCGGTGACGTCGACGAGATCGTTGAGGATGTAGGCCGCTGACGCGCCGAGCGAGAAGGCGACGGCTGCCAGGAGCGCGGTCGCGACCGGCCAGAATCCGAACTGATGCGCCGTCAGCAATGGCACCAGCACCAGCGCGTTCTTGGCCCATTGGTGCACGCGCAGCAGCTTCGCCCAGACGCGCCAGCCCGCGGGCTGCGTCGCCGCGACGGTCGATGCGTCCGCTGTGCGGCGCGGAAGCCGTGTCGCGCCGGCCGGCAACGCCTCGCTGTCATGGCCGAGATAGTCGAAGCCCTGGCTCCAGGATTGCAGCAGGCCGAGCACCTCCGGATCGAGCCGCACGCCGGTCTCGGAGGCCGACCACGCGGTGAATACGCCGAGGTGTTGCGCGATCGCGCTGACCAGCGCACCGTCATAGTGATCCGAGGCGAGATAGACCGGTCGTCCCTCGCCGAGAACCTGCAGCATCATGCCGACAGTGTCAGTGTTGTAGGCGAGGCGGGCAGGATCGAAATGCGCCGAGGTCGACAGGCGCCGCTTCAGCTCGGCAGGGCCGCGCAGCAGCGCGGCGGCGAGCGTGATGATGGCGGCGGGACGGTGCGCGATCTCGGACCAGACGGCCTCGCTCGACAGGCTTGTCTGCAGCAGCACATCGTCGACATCGACGACCAGCGGCCGGCCTGCGCGCGGGCGCGGTTCGCGTTGAGTGCCGGCGTGACCCGGATCGCTCGCGTCTGGGAAGGGAAGGGACATGTCTCACCGCTGCTGGCGCCGCGTGCATTGTGCAGCGCGCTTCCCTAAGATCGTGTGAACCGGTGCGGGGCGACCGCTGGTGGAAAGCCCGCGCCGAAAGCCGGTGCTAAGGAATTTGGGTCATGGATGCCGCAGCAGCAGCGTCATTCATGACATCGACCGCCCCTCCAGCTTCCAAATTCCTGAACGGCGCCGGCGTGCTGCTGGGTCTTGGCATCTTCGCGGCGTTTGCGTTCCGTTCGGTTAACGATCTCTTGTGGGCCGACGAGCTGCTCACGATGCATCTTTTGCAGGCCGACAGCCTGCGCAAGCTGTGGGGCGGTATAGCGCTCGGCATCGACGGCAATCCGCCGCTGTACCTCACCGGCGCGTGGCTGCTGGCGCGGCTGCTTCCCGGCTCCATCTCGGCCGTCGCTGTCCTGAAGCTGCTCAACCTCGCGCTGGTGGCGGCAGGTCTTGCCGCGCTGTGGCATCTCGGCAGGCGCGTGGCGTCGGCGGCCGCGTGCTGGGCTGCTCTGTTCGTTCTCCTCACCTTGAACGAGAACCTGCTGTTCGCTGCGTTCGAGTTCCGGACCTATGCGACCTATTTCGCCGCGGCGGCTGGCGCCGCGCTGGCGCAGCAGGCCGCCATCGAGCGCGGCCGGCTGCGCGAGACGGGGCTGCTCGCACTTGCGTTCCTGGCCCTGACGTCGTCACACACCTTCGGCATCGCCTATGTCGGCTGCATCGCGTTGGCCGGCTGGCTCAGTGCTCTCTGCGAGAAGGGCGTGCTGCGCCGGATCCTGATCGCGACTGCGCCTTCCGTGTTGGCGGTGCTCGCATGGCTCCCGGTCCTGCGCGAGCAGCTCAAGGTCGCGAGCCCCTATGGCTGGATCACACAGCCGGGCTGGTCCGAACTCGCCGAGACGTTGTTCTCCTCGCAACTGATGTTGTGGATCTGTGTCGCCGCGTTGCTGTGGCTGCTGCTGACGAGCGTGGCCGACTGGAGCCAGCAGCCGCGATGGCGCGGCGAGATGATCTCCGGCGACGATCGGCAATCCACGCGCTACATGTTGCTCCTGGCGACCGGGTTCACCGCGTTCGCGCTCGCAGCCTGGATCGTCTCGCTGATCGGATTCCCGATCTTCGTGCCGCGCTTCTTCATTCCGCAGCTGATCGTCACCTCCATCCTGATGACCGCATTTGCACAGCGGCTGCTCGCAGTCGCGGAGCGCCGTCGCGCGCTCGTCGTCGGAGGGGGGCTGATCATCTCGGCGCTGGTGCTGCGCAACGTTGCCGCTCACGTCGCGCATCCGGCTCACGGCGACCCCGTCTGTACGGATGCGGCCGGCACCCCCTTCGAAGCCGCCTATGTCACAGGCGAGTGGCCGGTCATCACCGACTCGCCGCATGTCTTCCTGCCGCGCGCCGCCTATGCCGCGCATCGCGAGGCCTATCGCTTTCCGCTGGATTGGGACGTGGTCACGACCTATCCGACGCGCTCGCGCGGCAACGCCGTCGACTATCACATTCTGCAGGCGCTACAGACCTGGTTGCCGATGCCGCAGGTCGTCACCACTGACGATGTGGTGCGCGGCGGCGGACCGTTCCTCGTGATCGAGACGCCGGGCCGGGCCTGGTTCGCGCATCTGCGCGCGACCCGCGGCATCCAGGCGGAGCAGGTTGCGCAAAGCGCGCAACGCGCCGGGGATGACGTGATCTGCACCTTGTGGAAGGTGACGGACGTCAAGCCGCGCTAGCACGCCTCACGACTGGTGCCGCTTGGTAATCGCGACCCGCGTCGCCTGGCCGTAGAGCCCGGCCATCTGGTCGAGCTGCGCCGTGGTGGCTGCACAGCTGTCGATCCAGCCGGGCACGCCGTCGAACATCGGCGGCAGCGTCGCCGCGCGCAGCGCTGCGTATTCCTCGGTGACCTCCCGGCCGCGCGCCGTGGCGCGATAGCGGGTCTCCTTGCGCGATGAGCGTCCCTCGGTCTCGATCAGGCCGGCGCGCACCAGCTTGCGCGTCGCATATTGCAGGTTGGGCACGTCGACGCGGTTGAGCAATTGCCCGACTTCGGCGAGCCGCTTCGGCTCGTCGCCCATGCGCACGACGTTGAGCACGGCGACGTCGTCGCCGGTCAGCGGCACCTCGCAGACGGCGGCAAGGCACGACGCCTTCCAGCGATAGTAGGACTGCGCGAGCCGCTCCAGCGCGAACTCGAAGTCCGACAGCCGCCGCTCGGCGTCGCTGCGGGCGAGATGCCAGGAGCCCTTGGTGTCGTGGCTGTCGCTTCTGTCAGCACCCTTGTCGGCCCGTGAGCCGGCCTTGCTGGCCGCCGATTTTGCCTTGACCGTCACCGTCTTGCGCTTGGCTGCGGCATTCGTCGCCCGTTTCAAATTCCCATCTCCCGATGCCGCTCCGCACAACGCTTGTGCAGCGCATGCTCAATCTCTGCTGTTTACATCCGACATTTTTACATTAAAAATTCAATGAAGAAAACACATGAGGCCCGGCGTCACTGTGGACGCTGGCAGGACCGGGGAGCATGACGATGGCTGGCACGAACGCTGGACAGTGGATCGACATCGCCGCCGCCGATGGCGGCACGTTCAAGGGCTATCTGGCGGTGCCCGCGTCAGGCTCCGGTCCCGGCATCGTGCTCCTGCAGGAGATTTTCGGCGTCAACGCCTCGATGCGCGCCGTCGCCGATTACTACGCCGAGGAAGGCTATGTCGTGCTGGCGCCGGACCTGTTCTGGCGCTTCGAGCCGGGCATCGAGCTCGGCTATGGCGAGGCGGATTTCGGCAAGGCGTTCGGCTACTACCAGCGCTTCGACGTCAATCTCGCGATCAAGGACACGGCCGATGCGCTGAAGGTGCTGCGCGCGCGTCCCGAGTGCAAGGGCAAGGTCGGCGCACTCGGCTTCTGCCTCGGCGGCAAGCTGGCCTATCTCACGGCCGCCCGCACCGATGTCGATTGTGCCGTCTCCTATTATGGCGTCGGCATCGAGGCCGATATCGCCGAGGCCAAGAACATCAAGGGCCCGATCGTCTTCCACTTCGCCGAGCTCGACAAGTTCGCGCCCGCCGAGGCGCGCGAGGCGATCAAGGCCGGCTTTGCCGGCCGCGATGACGCCGAGTTCTATCTCTATCCCGGCTGCGATCACGCCTTCGCCGCGCCGGAGCGCACGAGCTTCGACAAGCCCGCGACCTTGATGGCGCATTCGCGCTCGATCGCGCTGTTCAGGAAAGTACTCGGCCCGCATTACGATCTGTCGTCGTTGTGGGATAAGCACACCGAGCTCGAATTCGCCACCCGCTCGGCGGAGGCGACGATGGGCACCATGGTCGCCGAGCCCTATGTCAACCATATCCCGACCATGACCGGCGGCGTCGGCTACAAGGACCTGCTGCGCTTCTACGCCAACCACTTCATTCCGAAGACGCCAAAGGACACCAAGCTGGTGCCGATCTCGCGCACCATCGGCGCCGACCGCGTCGTCGACGAGATGCTGTTCTGCTTCACCCACGACATCGAGATCGACTGGATGCTGCCGGGCATCCCGCCGACCGGCAAATATGTCGAGATCCCGCTGGTCGCGATCGTGCGCTTCCGCGGCGACAAGCTCTACAACGAGCACATCTACTGGGATCAGGCCTCGGTGCTGGTGCAGATCGGCCTGCTCGATTCCTCCAAGCTGCCGGTCGCGGGCATCGATACCGCCAAGAAGCTGGTCGATGAATCCTTGCCCTCGAACACGCTGATGAAGCGCTGGGCCGAGAGCGCGCCCCACTGATCATCGAGTAAGGAATGGCGCTGGCAGGGGCGCCGTTTCCGGATCCGCCTTTCGCTCACCCATCGTTCGCACATTTCGGAGTTGCATCACCATGCGTGACCATCAGATCTCTCGTCGTACGATGTTGCAGCTCGCGGGCGCGGCTGCTCTGCCGCTCGCCACCGGCCTGCCGTTGCGTCCCGCCAGCGCCGCGGCGGGCACCCTGACCATCGCCTACAACGTCAATCTGCCGTCGTTCGATCCGACCGTCGGCGTCTCCGCCGTCAATCCCACCATCCAGTCGATCTACCAGGCTATCTTCGATCCCTATATCGGCCAGGCCGCTGATCTCTCCTTCACGCCGGGCCTGCTGACGAAGTGGGGCTGGAACGAGGACCGCACCAAGGTCACGATGGAGTTGCGCTCCGACGCAACCTGGCACGACGGCTCGAAGGTGACGCCGGAGGACGTGGTGTGGTCGCTGACCCGCGCCGCCGATCCGAAGGGCGGCAACCCGATCCAGTTCGTCTGGTCGAAGATCAACAACTTCAAGATCGACGGCCAGACCATCACCGCCGATGTCGTCGAGTTCGAGCCGGTGCTGTTCAAGTGGATGGCGTTCCTGACCGGCTACGTGCTGCCGAAGGCCTACTACGAGAAGGTCGGCGCCGAGGGCTTCGAGAAGGCGCCGATCGGCTCGGGTCCGTACAAGGTCGATGCGTTCGAGCGCAACGCGTTCCTGCGGCTCAAGGCGCATCCCGGCTATTGGGGGCCGAAGCCGGCGTTCGAGACCGTCGTGTTCAAGTTCGTCACTGATCCGACCAGCCGCGTCGCCGAGATCGAGTCGGGCGGCTCCGACATCACCTTCGAGATTCCCTACGAGGAGTTCGACCGCCTCAAGGCCAAGCCGAACCTCGCAGGTCTCACCCAGCCGATCTCCGACATCGGCATGATCTTCCTGACCGACATCGATCCGATGCTGGATCGCAACGTCCGCCTTGCCGCCAATCACGCCATCGACAAGAAGGCGATCGTCGAGAAGCTCTTGCGCGGCTATGGCGTGCCGATCGACACGCTGGAAGCGCCGGGCTACGCCGCGTTCGATCCGTCGATCAAGGTCGCCTACGATCCGGAGCTCGCCAAGAGCCTGCTCGCCAAGAGCGGCTATTCGACCACGAAGCCGGTCAAGTTCACCATCCAGACCACGCGCGGCTTCAAGCCGAAGGACTATGAGATGGTGCAGGCCATCGCCGGCATGTGGCGCAAGGTCGGCATCGAGGCCAACATCGAGGTCTACGAGATCGCGCAGCATTTCGAGCTGCGTGCCCGCCACGCGCTGGCGCCGGCCGCGTTCTACAATTGGGGCAACGCGATCGGCGATCCCACGACGTCGACCGGCTTTGCGATGTTCGGTCCGTCGCCGCATTCGGCCTGGAAGGGCAAGGATTTGATCGAGCGCATCGGCCCGCTGTGGGGCGAGAAGGACGAGGCCAAGCGCATCGCCGGCTGGAAGGCGGTCGACAAATACATTGCCGAAGAGGGCGAAGTGATTCCGCTGCTGCAATACGTCCAGCCGATCGTGCACAAGAAGGGGCTGAAGGTGGTGCCGCAGGCCAACGGCATGATCCTGCCGCAGCTCGTGACCCAAGGTTGAAACAAGGCTGAGACGGAGTTCGAGCGATGCGCTGGAGCGCCCTACTCAAGCGCCTCGCTCTGATCCCGCCGACCCTGCTCGGCGTCGGCGCCATCGTGTTCGTGCTGCTGCGCGTCGTGCCCGGCGATCCCATCGCCATGATGATCCCGCCCGGCGCCTCGCCTGCCGATATCGCGCGGCTACGCGCGCTCTACGGCCTCGACCAGCCGCTGCTGTCGCAGTTCATCACCTGGCTCGGCCAGGTCGTATCAGGCGATTTCGGCCGCTCGATCAGCCTGCGCCAGCAGGTGTTCGAGCTGGTCGGCGCACGGCTGCCGGCGACGCTTGAACTCGCGTCGCTCTCGGTCGTGATGGCGCTGCTGATGGGCGGAGCGGTTGCGCTGGTCGGCAGCCTCATGCGCGGCACCCGCGCCGAGTGGCTGCTCGACACGGTCAACGGCGTCTTCCTCGCGATTCCCGATTTCCTCTGGGCGCTGATCCTGCTGCTCGGCTTCGGCGTGCTGCTGCCGCTGTTGCCGATCTCCGGCCGGCTCGACCCGCAGCTCGCCGTGGCCTTCCGCACCCACTTCTATCTGATCGAGAGCCTGCTCACCTTGCGCCTCGACGTCGCCGCCGATCTGCTGCGCCACATGCTTCTTCCGTCGCTCGCACTGGCGCTGCCCTTCGCCGCGCTCGTCGCACGGCTGCTCAAGGCGCAACTCGCCGAGGCCGAGGATCAGGACTACGCGCAGATCGCCCGCACCCGCGGCTTCTCGCGCACCACCATCCTGCAGCGCGAGGTGTTTCCCAACGCGCTGATCCCGACGGTGGCGCTCTCAGGCGTGCAGGTCACCCTGCTGCTCGGCGGCACCGTGCTGGTCGAGCGTATCTTCTCCTATGAGGGCATCGGCAACATGGCGATCGATGCCGTCATCAACCGCGACTTCCCGCTGATCCAGGGGCTGATCCTGACCTTCGCCGTGCTGTTCATCGCGCTCAACCTCGCCGTCGATCTTCTCGTCGCGCTGCTCGATCCGAGGCTGCGTCGTGGCTGATCTCGTTCTCTCAGGGCCCATCATGGCAACGCCCTCGCGCTGGCGCAGCGCGCTCGCGCGCGGCGGGGCGCGGCTGTGGATCGGCGGCGGCCTCGTCGCTCTCTTGCTGCTGATCGCGCTGTTCGCCCCAGCCATCGCCCCGCACGACCCGGCCGAGCAGGACCTGATGTCGGCGCAATTGCCGCCGTCCTTCATTCGCGGCGGTGAAGCGGCGTTCCCGCTCGGCACCGACAGCCTGGGCCGCTGCGTGCTGTCGCGGCTGATGTACTCCGCGCGCACCGCCGTGGCGGTGGCGCTGGTCGCCTCGGCGCTCGCCGCGCTCATCGGCGTCGCGCTCGGCCTGATCGCCGGCGCCTTCGGCGGCGTGCCCGATCAACTGGTGTCGCGGATGATCGATGTCTGGATGGCGTTCCCGCCGGTGCTGCTGTCGATCGTGCTCGCCGCCGTGATCGGCGCCGGCCTGACCTCCGTCATCGCCGCGATCGTCGTGGTCGACTGGACGCGCTTTGCGCGCATCACTCGCGCCGAGACCCAGGCCCAGCTCGCCCGCGACTACGCAGCCGCGTCGCGCGTGCTTGGCCTCACCCGCATGCAGGCGCTGCGGCTCGAGATCCTGCCCAATCTGATCCCGCTGATCGTGACCCTGCTCGCCGTCGAGATGGGCATCGCGATCCTGGTCGAGGTCATCCTCTCCTTCGTCGGCATCTCCGTCACCGGCGATACCGCGAGCTGGGGCGGCATGATCACCGAGGGACGGCAGATCGTCTATCAGGCACCGTGGATCATGGCGCTGCCGATCGCCGCCGTCATCGTCAGCGTCATCGGCTTCAATCTGTTCGGCGACGGTCTGCGCGCCGCGCTCGACCCGGTGCAGCGCCGATGACCGCCGTGCTGGAGATCGAAAACCTGCACGTCGCGATCGGGGCCGCAAAGGTGCTGCGCGGCGTCTCCTTGCGCGTCGAGGCCGGCGAGGTGCGCGGACTGGTCGGCGAGTCCGGCGCCGGCAAGTCGATGGTCGGCCGCACCATCTTCGGTCTGCTGCCGGCGAAGGCGAACATCACGGCGGGCCATGTGAGCTTCGAAGGCCGCGATCTCCTGGCGATGCCCGACAAGCAGCGCCGCGATCTGCTCGGGCGCCGCATCGCGCTGATCCCGCAGGACCCGATGACCTCGCTCAATCCCGTCCGGCGCATCGGCGCGCAGATGGCGGCGGTGCTGCAGCTGCATTTGAAGCTCTCCAAGCGCGCCGCGCTCGACCGCGCCGCCGAGCTGCTCGCCGAGGTCGCGATCCGCGATTCCGGCCGCGTGCTCGCGTCATACCCGCACGAGCTCTCCGGCGGCATGCGCCAGCGTGTGCTGATCGCGATGGCCTTCGCCTGCGATCCGTCGCTGGTGATCGCCGACGAGCCGACCACCGCGCTCGACGTCACCGTGCAGCGCCAGGTGCTGCAGCTGGTCGAGCGGATGCGCCAGCGCCATGGCGCCGCGATCCTGTTCGTCACCCACGATCTCGGTGTCGTCGCAAAAGTATGTCGCAGCATGACCGTGCTGCATGCCGGGCGCGTGCTCGAGGACGGCTTGACCGCCGATGTCCTGGTGAAGCCGCATCACGCCTACACGCGCGCGCTGCTGGCGGCGACGCCGCGCGCCGATCGCCCGGCAGACAGCCTGAAGCCGGTGCCGCCGGCGCTGATCGAGAGCCTGTGGGCCGAGGCGCGCCGGCTCGATCAACTCGGCGCCGGGAGGCCGGCATGAGCGACATCCTGCTGCGCACCGGCCAGCTCGGCTTCGCCTATCCGGCGCGCTCGACCTCGCTGTTCGGCAAGCCTGTGATGCGCGACGTCATCAAGTCCGTCGATCTCGCCGTGCCGCGCGGCGCGGTGCTCGGCCTGGTCGGCGAATCCGGCTCGGGCAAGACCACGCTCGGCCGGCTGCTGGTGCGGCTGCTGGAGCCGACCTCGGGTGGCATCCAGTTCGACGGCGTCGAGATCAGCCATCTCTCGGAAGCCGCTTTGCGCCCATTGCGCGCGCGCATCCAGATGATCTTCCAGGATCCGCAATCCTCGCTCAATCCGAGGCTACCGCTCGCGGTGACCTTGACGCGCCAGCTCGAAGTCTACGGCCGCCTCAGCGGTCGGCGCGACCGTCGCGACAAGGCCGCGGCGCTGCTCGATCTCGTCGGCCTGCCGACGTCGTTCGTCGATCGCTATCCGCACGAGCTCTCCGGCGGCCAGCGGCAGCGCGCCGGCATCGCGCGGGCGCTCGCGCTGCAGCCTGACTTCATCGTCGCCGACGAGATCGTCTCGGGCCTCGACGTCTCGACCCAGGCGCACATCCTGATGCTGCTGAAGGAGCTGCGCGCCAAGCTCGGCCTCACCGTCGTCTTCATCAGCCATGACCTGTCCGTGATCCGCGTGCTCTGCGACGAGGTCGCCATTCTCAAGGGCGGCGAGGTGGTCGAGCACGGCCCGGTCGGCCGCATCTTCTCCCATCCACAACACGCCTACACGCGCCAGCTCCTCGCAGCCATTCCGCTCCCCGATGTCGAGCCGGGCTGGCTCGACGACTCCCCGTCCCGTCAGCAACCACAGCAGCAGGGATCAGCCGCATGAGCACTTCGGTCAAGAGTTCCGTCGTCGTCATCACCGGCGCCACCGGTGCCATCGCCACCGCGCTGATCGCCGAGTTGCTGGCGCGCGGCGCCGCCAAGGTCTACGCCGCCGCGCGCGACGTCTCCGGGCTTGCGGCCACCGACAAGGTCGTGCCGCTCAAGCTCGACGTCACCAGCGATGCCGACGCGGCGGCCGCCGCAGCGCAGGCCTCCGACGCGACGCTGCTGATCAACAATGCCGGCGTCAACCACAACACCGCCTTCCTGCTCGCCCCCAATCTCGCCATCGCCACCGAGGAGATCGCGATCAACTATCTCGCGCCGCTGCGGCTCACCCGCGCCTTCGCGCCGGTGCTGATCAGGAACCACGGCGCGGTGCTCAACATTCTCACCATCCTGGCCCGCGTGAACCTGCCGCTGATGGGCTCCTATTGCGCCTCCAAGGCCGCGGCGCTCAGTCTGACGCAGGGCCTGCGCGGCGAGCTCGAGCCGAAAGGCGTCCGTGTCGCGGGCGCGCTGCCCGGCGCTGTCGATACGCGGATGACGGCCGGGCTGCCGATTCCAAAGATGACGCCGGCAGACGCCGCGAAGGACATCCTCGACGGCTACGAGGCGGGCGAGGAGGACATCTATGTCGGCGACATGGCCCGCGGCCTCGCCGCCGGCCTCGCGCAGGATCACAAGGCGGTGGAGAAGCAGCTGGCGGCGGGGTGAGCGTAACGACGGCAGCGTGCGTGTGCGCGCGCTGCGAGATTTCGATCTCAATCCTCATGGTGAGGAGGCGCCCCATGGCGCCGTCTCGAACCATGAGGCCCCAGCAGCGGCCTCGCCCTTCGAGACGCCCGCCTATGGCGGGCTCCTCAGGGTGAGGGGAGGGGGCGGTTCGAGCAGCCCGGGCGCGCGGGGCGGTGCGAAGCTCCTGGCTCATCTCCCGAGCTCTCAGCCGATAGCTGATGTGCGCGCCGCATTCGGAACTCAAACCCTCATGCTGAGGAGCGCCGCCTTGGCGGCGCGTCTCGAAGCACGAGGCCCCAATCGTTCGATGTCAATCCTAGGTCGGAGTCTTCAATGAAAATCACCAAACTCATCAGCACCGCTCTCGCCGCCCTCGCTCTCTCCTCCACCCTCGCCGCCGCCGACTCCATCCCCGGCCTGCGCGGCCACGACCACACCGGCATCACCGTGCCGGACGTGAAGGCCGCGATTGCGTTCTTCACGGACGTCATCGGCTGCAAGCAGGCGATGTCGTTCGGGCCGTTCTCCGACGACAAGGGCACCTTCATGCAGGACGTCGTCAACGTGCATCCGCGCGCCGTCATCCACGAGATCAGCATGGTCCGCTGCGGCTATGGCTCCAACATCGAGCTGTTCCAGTACGAGGCGCCCGACCAGGTCAAGACGCAGCCGAAGAACAGCGATCTCGGCGGCCATCACATCGCGCTCTATGTCGACGACATCGACAAGGCCGCCGCGTATCTGAAGTCGAAGGGTGTGCGCACCATGCAGGGCCCGATCCCGATCAATGAAGGCCCCGCAGCAGGCCAGTCGATCCTGTACTTCCTGACACCCTGGGATCTCCAGATGGAGCTGATCAGCTACCCCAAGGGCATGGCCTACGAGAAGAACGCGACGACCCTGCTGTGGTCGACGACGGAGCCGCAGAAGTAATAAGACGACGAGAAGCCTCTGGCTCCACGCCGGCGGTGCTTCGACTCCCTCTCCCCGTTCTTACGGGGAGAGGGTTGGGGTGAGGGGCTGCCGCACGGGACGTGCGAGCGGAACGACTTATCCCTCTCCCACCCGGCTTGCATCCGATGATGCAATCCTCTCGCGTTTGAAGATCGTCGTTTCGCGCTGATCTCTCTCCGTCATCGTGGCCGGGCTTGTCCCGGCCATCCACGTCGTTCGGCACCCGTGGATGGACGTGGATGCCCGAGCCTCCGCCGCGCCGAAGCAGCTTCGGCCGCGCAGGCGGGACAGGCCCGGGCATGACGGAGTCACTCACTTGCAGGATCGTACGTCGCGACAGCCTCACTTCAAGAGAGGAGGGAGCGACCTCGTCCTAATTGAACGCCATCGGCGCCGCGCTGGCCATCCACCCATCCGAGCGCGTGTTGCGCGCCACCCGCTGATAGCGCGACGCACGGGCTTCGCGCGTGGCTCCGGCTGCCGCGCCGAACATCGTCGAACCACCCCGCGGATTCACGATCGTATATCCGGCGATGGAGCGCGGATGCTCGCGGGTGACGTGGCCGCCGGAATTGCCGTCATGCACCAGCCACACATTGCCGGCGACCTGCTGCTGCAGGATCATGACGTGGCCGGAGCGGACGGCCGCCATGCCCGGCGCCGGCATGGCGCGCGGAAAGCGGCGCCAGTTGGACGCGAGGTTCAACTCGGGAATGATCCGGCCAAACGTATAGAGCGACGCTTCGCAGCCGCAGAAGGCATGGGGGCATCCCGACGGTCGACCGGCCACGACACGGGCTTCGCCCGGAATCGAAGCCATCGCGTTCATGAAGGAGTGCTGGCGATAGGCGTAGCGGTGATGGGAGGAGTGATGATGATAGGAATAGTGATGATGATGATGACGAGGACGTGCCTCGGCTTGAACGGAGAGAGCCAGCAATGCGGCGACGACAAGAACAACGCGGTACATTCGGAGGACTCCTGTACACTGTGAAATCCCCCTGCCGCGCGCCAATCAACCGGCAAACGTGTCCTCAACGTGACGGAATCGCCCGTGAGCCATGCATTTCTGGGATGCGACTGCCCGCTGCGGCAGTTCCGAATTGATCAATTTGCTTGACTCGGTCTAGCCGCGCGTCGCCGGCGGCCGCTTGTCAGCTCGATGGCAAAAGGAGGAAGAAATGACCGCGTTTCGTGGCAGCTGTTTGTGCGGCCAGGTTGCGTTCGAGGTCGATGCTCCGTTCGATCGATTTCTCAACTGTCATTGCTCGCGCTGTCGCAAGGCCAGCGGCACGGCACATTCGTGCGAAGTCATCGTCAAAGCGCCGGCTCTCCGCTGGCTGCGTGGTGAGGAGAGCGTCTCGCGCTTCGACCTGCCGCAGGCGCGGAGCTTCGCCACCGCGTTCTGCAACAGGTGCGGCAGCCCGATGCCGCACCTGACGCGCAGTGGTCGCGAGGCGATCATTCCTGCCGGCAGTTTCGATCAGCCGCTCGGCGCCGCGCCGGATCGCCACGTGCACTGGGCGTCGCGCGCGGACTGGTACGTCCATGGTGAGGATCTTCCTGTCGAGGGCTGACTGACTGCGGCGCGATGCATGACGGAAACGAATTCCGCGTCGGCAACCTTTGCCATTCGTGACCGCGCGCGACCTCGTGCAGATGGCCGCTGCGTCACGCGTTGTCCTTTCAAGGTTGTCATCGTGAGGACGGCAAGCTCTCCACGCTCCCTCCCCCCTTGTGGGGCAGGGGGTAGCCGAGAGGGTGGTGAGTGTGGCCACCCCCCTCCCTAGCCCTCCCCCACAAGGGGGGAGGGAACGAACTCGGGCGAGGAGAGGGCACGGCTCATTGAGCCGGCAGGCATCTGAGCTACGAGCTCATCCGCCTGCCAGTTCGTCCTCGTTAGGAGTGCAAGATCTCCACGCTCCCTCCCCCCTTGTGGGGGAGGGGGGAGCCGAGAGGACGGTGGGCGTGGCGCCCCCCTCCCTAGCCCTCCCCCACAAGGGGGAGTGAACGACCTCACGCGAGGAGAGGGCACGGCTCATCGAGTCAGCAGCAGGGAGGCCCGCTGTCGGCAGGCCCAGAGCAACGCGCCATCGGCCAGCGCGCAGAATCTGATTTCACCTTTGCGTTCAAGCTGATTTGGGCTGTCCAGTCCTGTTAGTAAAAATATTCCGCTTCGCGATTTCGGAAAATCATGATCTTATCTCCCTCGTCCCGCCTCATCGACGAGGGGCGCTGCGCGGTCGTCACGAAGCGTGGGGTGCGGGATGTGGTGGGCGGGCCGGTTTGCAGCGTGATCACATCGCGCCGACGAACAGATTGGTCCGCACGGTCAAGTCGCGTGGTCCTGACACCCCGATGCTGGTGTCCCGCGCAAGGCGCGAGAAGCGCATTGTCGCGAAAGGTGGCCAGAAAGCCCGGTGCACCTGGGAGAGCGCGAAGCAGCCGTAACGCCATCGCGCATGGAGGGCCGGGTCGTTCCGGCTGGACCTGTGGTACCTGCCGCCTGCATTTTTTTCCGCAGGCGGGCCACGGGCCTCAGTCGAGGCCCGGCTCTCCCTGCACCCTCGGCTTGCAGAGGGTGAGAACGATGCATCACTCGGACGCCAGGCGCGCCGCGAGACCGTTTCGCCATGTTCTGCACTGCTCGCGCAACAACCTCGATGTCATCACCCGCGCAGGCGGGTGATCCAGTACGCCGCGGCAGTCATGATTGACCGCACGGCCGGTGGACTACTGGATCGCCCGCCTGCGCGGGCGATGACAGCGGGGACGATCGGGACGATGAGGCGCGAGAATGACGAATAGGCGTGAGATGACGAGCGGGAGCGACAATCTCCGCTGTCGTCCCGGACAAGCCGTGACGCGCAGGGCGCGTCGCAGCGCCGATCCGGGACCCATACGCCGCAGCGGTGGTATGGGGCACGCTGGAGCTCCAGCTCGCGCAACAACTCCTGCCGGTGGCTATGGGTCCCGGGTCGGCGCCACACCGCGCTGCGCGCGTCGCGGCTTGCCCGGGACGACAGTGGAGAATGTGGCGCCGTCTTCGCCATTGACCGCCCGATCCATTGGCCTATCTCTTGATGATCCCAAAGCAACGGAACTGGACCCTCGATGACCGCACACCCCCGAAGCTTCGATACCGCCATCGATCCCGTGAAGCTTGACCGCCTTGCCGAGGTGGCGGTGAAGGTCGGGCTGCAACTGCGGCCGGGGCAGGATCTGCTGCTGACGGCGCCGTCGGTGGCGCTGCCGCTGGTGCGCAAGGTGGCCGAGCACGCCTACAAGGCCGGCGCCGGCATCGTGACCTCGTTCTTCTCCGACGAGGAGCTGACCTTGGCGCGCTATCGCTATGGTCACGACGAGAGCTTCGATCGCGCCGCGGACTGGCTCTACCAGGGCATGGCCAAGGCGTTCACCGAGAACACCGCGCGGCTCGCCATCGTCGGCGACAATCCGATGCTGCTGTCGGGCCAGGATCCGGCCAAGGTCGCGCGCGCCAGCAAGGCGAACTCCAAGGCCTATCAGCCGGCGCTGGAGAAGATCACCAATTTCGAGACCAACTGGAACATCATCGCTTATCCGAGCCCGGCCTGGGCCAAGCTGGTCTTCCCGGATGTGCCGGAGGAGGTCGCTGTGGCGAAGCTTGCCGACGCGATCTTCGCCGCGTCGCGAGTCGACCGCGAGGATGCGGTGTCCGCCTGGGAGCGCCACAACGCGGTGCTGCGCGAGCGCACCGAATGGCTCAACGGCCAGCGCTTCCATGCGCTGCATTACACCGGCCCCGGCATGGATCTCACGATCGGCCTGGCCGACGGGCACGAATGGGAAGGCGGCGCCTCGACCGCGAAGAACGGCATCACCTGCAACGCCAACATCCCGACCGAGGAGGTGTTCACGACGCCGCATTGCCGTCGCGTGTCCGGCCACGTTCGAAGCTCCAAGCCGCTGTCCTATCAGGGCACGCTGATCGACGACATCCAGGTCAAGTTCGAGGAAGGCCGCATCGTCGAGGCCAAGGCCTCGAAGGGCGAGCAGGTGCTGAACAAGGTGCTCGACACCGACGAGGGCGCGCGCCGCCTCGGCGAGGTGGCACTGGTGCCGCACTCCTCGCCGATCTCCAAGAGCGGCCTGTTGTTCTACAACACGCTGTTCGATGAGAACGCCGCCTCGCACATCGCGCTCGGCCAGTGCTACTCGAAGTGCTTCGTCAACGGCACCTCGCTGTCGCCGCAGCAGATCGCGGCGCAAGGCGGCAACCAGAGCCTGATCCACATCGACTGGATGATCGGCGCCGCCGAGACCAACATCGATGGCGTTCATGCCGATGGCCGCCGCGTGCCGGTGTTCCGCAACGGCGAGTGGGCGTAATCCGATTCGCGTGTTGGCGGTCCGTCGCATGACGGGCCGCCGACTGCACGAGAGCGTGAGTAGAGCTGTTGGGCAGCGCGTAGGTCGACGGGAAATCCCGTAAATCTACTGCATCCATGGGTTGAATTGTTTCGTCGTGCCTATCGTAATTAGTTCGTCATTAAGCAAAACGCATAAAACTCGCCGCTGTTACTTCATAGACGCATAGGGAACAGCGATGGTCGTTTCGGATGTGAGTCCGGCGCGCGGCGGAATTCGATTTGGGCTGAGAGGCCAAATTCTTTGTCTTGGAGTGGCCGGTGTTGCGGTCATCGGCTGCCTGTACTTGGCAGGCCTTTCGATCGAGCGGCGCAGCCAGCGGATCGCCGATCGTGTCGCGACGCTCGCCGGCCTGAGCGGCGGCATCTGGGAGGGGCTGTTGCAGGCCCGGGGGACGGCGAGCGAATTCCTGCAGAAGCCGTCGGACGCGAAGGTCGCAACGCACGACCAGACCGTGGCGTCGATTGCGTCGCGGCTCGACCAGGTCGACCAGATCCTCGCGGCGAACCCGGATGACGAGACCGCGCGGCAGGCCGCTGCGTCGCGCGAGGCCGTCAACGGCTATGCGAGCCGGTTCGCCAACCTCGTCGCCGCGCAGAAGCTCATCGGCTTCAACGAGAACGACGGCCTTCAGGGCAAGCTGCGCGGCGCCGTCCGCTCGATCGAGAGCCAGCTGACGAAATACGACCAGCCGCGCCTCGCCGTGCTGATGCTGATGATGCGCCGGCACGAGAAGGATTTCATGCTGCGCGGCGATCCCAAATACGGCGACGATCTGCGCAAGCGCGTCGACGAGTTCGGCCCCGAGCTCGCCAAGGCCGATCTGCCGGAGGCGGTCAAGGCCGAGATCGTCAAGCTGATGACCATCTATCGCGAGAGCTTCCTCGCCTACATGGCTGGACAAACCAAGCTGATGGCTGAAGCGGCCGAGCTGACGCGGCACTATGACAGCATCAGCCCGACCTTGCAGGCGATCAGGTCCGCGGCCGACCAGCGGCTCGGGGTGGTCAAGGCCGAGCTTGCCGCGGTCAAGGACGACGTGTTCTGGTCGATCTGCATCACGCTGCTGGTCACCGCCGCAGGCGCGTTCCTGTTCGGCCGCTGGCTCGCTTCGCCGCTGCTGCAGATGGCCCGCGCGATGGAGCGGCTGGCGCAAAACGATCTCGACGTCCGCCTCGAGAAGGTCAAGCGCCGCGACGAGGTCGGCCAGATCTCGCACGCGCTCGGCATCTTCCACGGCAAGCTGTTGGAGAACCGCCGCCTCACCGAGGAGCAGGCCAGGGCCAAGGAGGTTGCCGAGCGCGAGCGCAAACGGATGTTCGCCGAGATGTGGGAGCTGCTCGAGACGGATCTCGATTGCGCCGTCGCCGAGGTGATGACGATCAGCAGCGACGCCTCGACGCGCAGCGCGCAGGCCGTGTCGGAGGCGAAGACGATCGCGAGCGAGGCCGGCATGGTCGCGCAGGCCTCCGCCAGCGCGAGCAGCAACGTCACCACGGTGTCGAGCTCGGCGGAAGAGCTGTCGGCGACGGGGCGGGAGATCGCGCAGCGCGCGGCCGAGACGGCGGAGCTCGCCAGCCGCGCGGCGCGCGAAGCGCAGCAGGCGGGATCGACGGTCGCCGCCTTGAGCGATGCCGCCGAGCAGATCTCCTCGGTGGTCAGCACGATCGCGGAGGTGGCGGCGCAGACCAATCTGCTGGCGCTCAACGCCACCATCGAGGCGGCGCGCGCCGGCGAGGCCGGCGCCGGGTTCGCGATCGTCGCGCATGAAGTCAAGGCGCTGGCGCGCAAGACGTCCGAGGCTGCCGACGACATCGCTCAGCGCATCGACCGCATCTCGAGCGCCACCTCGGACTCGACCGCCGTGATCAGCAAGATCAGCGCGGCGATCGGCAGCATCGATGGCGCGAGCGCCGCGATGGCCGCGGCGGCCGAGGAGCAGGAGGCGACCTTGCGCGAAGTCGCGCGCAGTCTCGCCGAGGCCTCGTCCGGCGTGGCCCTGGTCGCGGAGAATGTCACCCGGATCTCCAGCCGCTCGTCGCAGATCGAGCAGCAGACCCAGGCTGTGTCGGAGCTGGTGACCGGGACCAACGGCCGGGTCTCGGAGCTGCGCGCCAACCTCATGGTGTCTTTGCGCAGCTCGAGCGTCGGCGACCGCCGGACGTCCGACATGCGCCGGCCCGTGAGCATTGCCGCGCGCCTCCATGGCCGCGGAGGACATATCGACGGGACCGTGCTCGATCTCTCCGCGGGCGGCCTGCGCTTCCGCGCCGCGATGGATGTCGTCGGTCTTGCCGAGCAGCAGCCTGTGAAGGTGGACTGCGCGGCGTTCGGCGCGGTCGAAGGCGAGATCGTTGCGATCGGCAATCGCGACGTTCACGTCAGCTTTCGCGAGGCCGGCGAGAGCGAGCATCGCGGTGTCACGGCCCTCCTCGCCAAGATCGACGGCGCCGACCAGGCTCAGGTCGATGCCGCAATGGCGGTGGCCGACAGGATCACGGCCGCGATCGAGCAGTCGATCGCGTCAGGCGAGAGCACCATCGCGACCTGGTTCGATTTCGACTACCGGCGGATTGCGGGCACCGATCCCGAGCAGTTCGAAGCTCCGTTCACGACCCTCTGCGACCGCTTGTTGGCGCCGCTCCAGGAGGCGGCCTTGGCCGCCGATCCGAACGTCGTGTTCTGCGTCGCGATCGACAGGAATGCCTACATCCCGACCCACAACCGCAAGGTCTCGCAGCCGCAACGGCCGGGCGACCAGGCCTGGAACGTCGCGAACAGCCGCAACCGCCGCTTTTATAAGGACCGCGCCGGCATGGCGGCCGCGCGAACGCTCCGCGGGCATCTCGCGCAACGCTACGAGCGCGACATGGGCGGCGGAGTCACGATGATCGTGAAGGAGATCGATGTGCCGATCAGGATCAGGGATCGCCACTGGGGCGGCCTGCGGCTGGCGTTCAAGACGTAGATGAGCGCGGGGTGTCAGAGATCGAGCACGGGGAGGCGGCGCAGCTCGCGGGATCACAAGCTGCGCCGCTCCGGACTCATGGAGACTTCGGGCTTATGGAGACTTGGCCTGAGTGCTGGGCTCGACGGTGATGGTGATGCGCTCCGACATGACCGGCTTGTTGTGCGGGATGTGGCTCCAGTCGCCGAGCACGAGCTGCAGCGTGTGCTGGCCAGGCGTCAGGTTGACCGAGGCCTCGGTCTGGCCCTTGCCGAAATGCACGTGGCCGGCGTCCACGGGAATGGCCTCGTTCAGCGCGTCGCCCTCGAGCGCGGGCGCGTCGATCAGGAGGTGATGGTGGCCGGTGTTCGGGGCCTCGGTGCCGGACGGCGCGACGCCCATGCCGGACAGGCCGAAGCGGATCAGGACCGGCGAGGTCACCTTGTCGCCGTCCTTCAGGTTGATGAAGTAGGCCTTGGCGTTGTCGGGAGCCGGCGTCTCGCCGGCCATGACGAGGCTGGCGGCTGCAAGCGTGGTTGCGAGCGTGGCGGCGGACAGCGTGAGGGCGAGTCTCAGTCGGCGCATCCTGGAAATCCTTATCTCTGCGACGTCGGCAAATCTCTAAAGGTGAAGGCACGGCGCAAGGCGGCGGAGGGCTACCGGAGGTGGCGCGACCGCATCTTGCAGTGCGGGCAAACAGTAGATCATCAGGTTTGGCGAGGCCGCGAACAAATTGCGGCGCCCGCGTGATGTTTATAGCGCTGGCGTGGTTGTGATGCGACCGCAGGTCGCGGCGATCCGATCAAATCTTAACGACCGCGGAAAGCACCGGTTAGGTGCAACCCGCTACGGTCGCGGGCTCATGCCGGCGCCCGCCGGAACATTTCAGCCCGATGCATTTGAGGTTCATGATGTCGCCGTCCCTGATCGAAACCGCCAATCTCACCGCCGACCTGTCGCCGGCGCCGATCGAGCCGTCCTGGATCATCGAGGGCAATCCGACCGCGACCTCCTGCACGATCGCGCGCAGCAGCGACGGCCTTGGCTCGACCATCGTCTGGCATTGCACCGAGGGCAAGTTCAACTGGTACTACGATTTCGACGAGACCATCCTGATCCTCGAAGGCGCGATCGTGCTGGAGAGCGAGGGGATGCCGGCGAAGCGCTACGGGCCGGGCGACGTGGTCTTCTTCCGCGACGGCGCGCATGCCAAATGGACCGTCGAGGGCCACGTCAAGAAGCTCGCCTTCTGCCTGAAGACGCAGCCTTACGTGCTCGGGCTGGCGGTGCGCGTGATCAACAAGCTCAAGCGCATGTTCCTGACCCCGGAAGGCCGCCGCGGCACCAGCCTCGCGGGCGCCTAGACCCCGTCCAGGATAATAACGGTCGGACTCGACGGCAAAAGCTCGCGCGACATTTTCAAGGACCGCTCGGTGCGGCGGTCGATCTCGAACTGCTGGCCGATGTTGCGCATGAACTCTTCGAGCGGCGTCGCGAAGCGGTGCATCGGCAGCACCACCGAGGCGCGCAGCCGCTTGGTGATCTCGGAGATGCCGTCCAGCGACATCGTGTAGGTGCCGTCGATCGGCACCATCACCACGTCGAGCCGGCCGATCGCGGCGAAATGCGTCTCGTCGAGCTTGACGTGCAGATGGCCGAGATGGCCGATGCAAAGGCCGGCGACCTCGAAGATGAAGATCGAGTTGCCGTCCTTGATCATGTCGGCGCCGAGCGAGTCGCTGAAATAGCGGCGGATGTCGGTGGTGATGTTGCGGACCAGCACGTCGCCGATGCGCTCGAAGATCTGCGCCGGCTTGCCGTCGTCGCCCCAGCCGCGCAGCACGTGCGGAATGCGCGGATCGGGCGCCAGCGTGTAGTGCGTCGAATGCGCCCGGTTCATGGTGATGACGTCCGGCAGCCGCCCGACCTGATAGGCGCCGCTGTAGTCGGTGGCGATGCGGATGCCCATCGGCGTGTCGATGAAGTAGGTCGAATGACCGGCATAGGTGATCGTCACCTCGTTGGCGGCGGCGGCCGTCCGGCGCAGGCTGACAGGCATCGCGCGCGGCGTGTTGCCGGCCATCGCGAGACACTCGCTGGTGCGCGGTCCCGATTGCGCCAGCGCAGGCGATGCGAACGAGACCAGGACGGCGAGCAGCGAGACCAGCGAGCGCAGCATGTCGGTTCCCCTTCAACGGCAGCTGCGAGTGTAGCGCCTAAACCGCATCTTCACTATCCTCACCACAACGCACCGATCGATGAGGGCGGGTGGACGACGTGGGAGGATGTCATGACTGCTCGACTACAGCCGCTGCGCGAGATTGATGCAGGCGTGCTGCGCATTGCCTATTTCGAAAGCGGACCGGCCGATGGTCCGGCCGTCATCCTGCTGCACGGCTATCCCTACGACATCCACTCCTATGTCGACGTCGCGCCGCGCCTCGCCGCGCACGGCTGCCGGGTGATCGTGCCCTACGTCCGCGGCTACGGGTCGACGCGCTTCCTTGATCCGTCGATACCGAGATCGGGTCAGCAGGCGGCGATCGGCGCCGACCTCATCGCGCTGATCGATGCGCTGGCGATCCCGCGTGCCGTGTTCGCCGGCTATGATTGGGGCGGACGGGCGGCCTGCGTTGGCGCGGCGCTGTGGCCGGAACGCTGCGCCGGTCTGGTCTCGGTGGGGGGCTATGCCATCCAGGATATCGCGAAGGCGCTCAAGCCTGCTTCGGTCCCGCAGGAATTTGCCTATTGGTATCAATGGTACTTCCAGACCGAACGCGGCCGCGCCGGGCTCGCCGCCCACCGCGCCGAAATCGCGCGGCTGCTGTGGCAGCAATGGTCACCGAACTGGCGCTTCGACGATGCGACCTTCGCGCGCTCGGCCGAGGCCTTCGACAATCCGGATCACGTCGAAGTCGTGATCCACAGCTATCGCCATCGCTACGGCCTGGCCGAGGGGGACCCGCGCTATCAGGAGCTCGAACAGCGGTTGGCGGCGCAGCCCGTCATCACCGTGCCCACGATCACGCTCGATGGCGATGCCGATGGCGTCACCCCGGCGACCGACGGCCGTGCGCACGCTGGAAAATTCAGCAACCGGATCGCGCATCGCGTGATCCCGCGCGCCGGCCACAATCTGCCGCAGGAGGCGCCCGAGGCGTTCACGGCTGCCGTCAGGGAGGTGCTGCGCTGAAACTGTCAGGCCCGAGCCGGGCTCAGCTTCCAAGCGAAGAACAGCAGCGCTGCGGTCATCAGCCCGCAGATCACCGCTCCTTCGGGCAGCGCCAGCGCGAGCGCTGCAGTCGCAGCCCAGCCGATCGAGGAGAAGGCTTCCGCGAAGGTCGCGAGCCGGGACGAGGTCTGGCGGCGGCGGAACTGGCTGCGCCGCGCCTGGATGCGGAACCAGAGCTGGATCGCGGTGGAGGAGATGGTCGCGATCAGCACGGCCGCCGCCGTGACCGCCGCCTGGGCCGGTGCAACCCAGCCGAACGCGAGCACCAGGGGGGCGAAGATCAGCGTGATCGCGATCAGCACCACTTCGATCTTGGCGCGCACGATCCGCGAGGCGGGCAACGGCGCCGTGGCGACCAGCTCCTGCGCGTCCTCGCCGGAGATCGTGAGCCAGGCCAGGCCGCCGGCGAGCTGGCCGGCGGCCATGACGATGACCGGCGTGATCAGGATGACGGCCTGCGAGCTGTCGGAATAGCTCCGCCACAGCAACAAGGCCGGCGGCACCAGATAGAGCAGCTGCATCAGCGTCTGCGAGATCAGCCAGGGGTCGCGCCGCAGCAGCATGAATTCCTTGCGCCGCAGCGCCTGCTGCCGCGAGCCGCCGCGGAACGCCTGGATCTTCGCGCCGGCGCGGGTCGAGACCCCCTGGGCCGCAGCGCTGATCGCCGTGTCGGCAAAGCGCGGCGAGAACACCAGCATGACGACGCCGAGCAGCAGCAATCCGGCAGCCAGCAGGATGAGCAGCGCCTGGCCGTCGCCGAGCGCCGCGCGCGCCGGCAGCCAGACGAGACTGTCGGGATCGGGCGCGATCGCCGCCGCGGCATCGGAGGTGAGGATGGCGAAGCGCGACAGCGTGCCATAGGACATGATGGCCGCGATCTGCAGCATGATCACGAACCCGGCGCCGATCACGGCGGCCAGGATCTGCGCGACCAGCCGCGTGCGCGCGGGACCGATCAGGCGGAACAGGATGATCGTGATCGCGATGGCGATCGCGGCGGCAGACAGTCCCACCGCTGCGACCACGACGAAGGCCGCGAGCCAGCGCACGCCGCCTTCGATCAGCAGCACGTCGACGAACGGTGTTGCCAGAAGCAGCGCCATGCTGGTCACGGACAGCGCGATGGCGGCAATCCGGACCGAGAAGATCTCGGCGAGTCGCACCGGCGACGACATGATCAAATCGAGATCGGCACGGGCGTAGAACACGCGCGTCACCGACTCGATCGCCTGCGACAGCATCAGAGCCCAGGACAGCATGATGGTCGCGGTGACGACGATCAGCGCGGTCTTGTCGAGCGGCGGCGCGAGGTCGGCATAGCGGCCGACCACGACCCAGGCCGGCACGTGCATGACCGCGCCGAACAGCACGAGGCCGATGATAGCCGCGCGCGTGCGGCGGCGCTTGCCGGCGGTGATCATGCCGAGCCATTCGCGCCAGGCGAGCCGGAGCTCGTGGCGCGCGAACCAGGCCAGCGTCGCCGCCCGCGTCATGCCGCGGACTCCACCTCTACGAGAGCGATGAAGAGTTCCTCGAGGCTGGTGTCGGTGCGGCCATTCTGCTGGCGCAGTTCGGCGAGCGTGCCCTCGGCCACCACGCGACCGGCGGCGATGACCCCGATCCGGTCGGCCATGCGCTCGGCGACTTCGAGGATGTGGGTCGTCATGATCACCGTGCCGCCGCGGCGGACGCGCTCGGCCAGCAGGCCCTTGACGTGGCGTGCGGAGACGGCGTCCAGACCGGTGAGCGGCTCGTCCAGGATGATCAGCCGGGGATCATGAATGAGCGCGCCCGCCAGCGCCACCTTCTGGCGCATGCCCTTGGAAAAGCCCTCGCAGCGCTCGTGCAGATGCGGCTCGAGCCCGAGCGAGATCAGCAGATCGCGGGCGGTCTGGCCGGACGTCGAGGGATCGATGCCCCACAGCCCGGCGACGAATTCCAGATATTCGAGCGGCGTGAGCTTGTCGTAGATCATGGGCTCGTCGGAGACCCACGCCATCACCTGCTTGGCGGCGATCGGATCGCGCAGCGCATCGATGCCGAAGATTTCCACCTGTCCGGCATCCGGCCGCAGCAGCCCTGCGACCATGCGCAGGGTGGTGGTCTTGCCGGCGCCGTTGGGACCGACCAGCGCGTAGAACTCGCCCGAACGCACCACGAGGTCGAGGCCATCGACCGCCGGCCGTTCGAAGCATTTGGTGAGACCTCGCACGGCGAGGGCAGGGCTGTCTGGCATCATGACCGCTCGTTGGTTCGCGTCGGCAACTTGAACGCAACTCGTTGCGGCGCGGTGAACGGCCGCTCGATCACGTCGGCGGACGCCAGGTCGCGCCTCGAAGCAACGCGTTCCCCGGCGATTGGACCACCGCGTCCGGACGGGATCACGGCGATGATGGGGGCATCGATCGGATCTTTCCAGCTCGAATGCTGGAGGCTAGCGGGTCAAACCGGCCATCTCCGCCAGCAGGGGCGCCGGCTGGAATCGGCCGATGCCTGTCTCGTCGAGCACGAACAAGGGGTGGATGCGCTGCGCATCGGCGTCCTCGATCATGGCCATGCGCTGGTTGTCGAGCAGCAGCCAGTGTCCGTCGAGGCGGGCGGCGGCGACGGCGTGATCCTCGCCGCGGACGATGTCGCGCAGGATCACGATGCGCAGGTCGTCCGCGTCGATCCCAGCCAGCCGCAGGGCGACGAACTTGGCGATCGCATAGTCCTCGCAGTCGCCGGCATGGCGATCGAAGGTCGCGAGCGGCGAGGCCCAGACGTCCATCTGGCCATACTGGTCGAGGTCGCTGGCCGGCCGGATGGCCAGATTGATGGCGCGGTTGATCTCGCCGAGCCGGGCTCGGCCGGTGCGGAGACGGCCCTGGTCGACGATGGCCAAGAGGCTGAGCGCGGCCGGCGAAACGCAGTGCGCGCGGTCACCGTCGCACAGCGCCAATTGAACCCGCTCGTCGTCGAGCTTGCGCGCGAGCGCCGCCCATTTGCTGGCCAGCGAGCCCGTCTGCAGGTCGACGCGTATCAGCCCGAAAGGTTCTGCCGTCGCGCGAATGGTGGTTGCCAGTCCCAACGGCTGGCCGATCGGGCCTGCCCCAGCCGGATCGCCCGTCCAGACGACCGCGACGGCCGCGGCGACGGCCAGCGACGCGCGCATCAGCTTGAGAATAGTCATGTGACGCCCCATGCCCCAGATCTCCTCCGGCGCAATGCAGCGCCTGGCGGAACCCGATGTTGCATGCAGCATGGGCGGGGACCCCTTGGCCCAGACTTAAGGCCGGCGCACGGGCGATCAAATCTCGACCTTCACGCTGAACGTTGTGTTGCGCCGATGCGACAAATTCTAACGAAAGGCGAGCCAGGGTCGCGACCATCTCTCGGATTCGCGGCAAGGTTGTGGCCTGCGTCGAGCCGCAGCTCCTGCTAAATTGATGCAAATCTTTGATTCTTGTTAGCCCGATCACACTGCTCGACTTGAAATCCGATCATAAGGGTACGCCGGTGAGGATGCCGAGGTCAGGAAAGGTAATCATGTCTTCCAAAGTACTTCAGATTACTTTGGTTAGCCAAATGACGCTGACTGAATACTTGTAAGTGTTTTGCGGCGTCAGCCGAAAAGACGGCGAAATCTTGACATTATCGAAGCAATCCCGCGGGAGGCGCAGTTTCCAGCCCTCGGGGGCACAAGCTGAAGATGGTTCCTCCAGGCACCCACCAGTGATATGGACGCTTTGAACGCTCATTCTTATGTATTCATTAACCATAGTTCGGTGGCCCCGTGAATTACGCTGGCAAGTCTGACGCCGCGCTTTTCTCCGATGGCCTGGGCACCCCCGCGCACGCGTCTGTGCGGCTGGACGTGCCACCCGCTCACGCGCCGGCGGATGCGATCGTCGTTCCGGATGCGCATTTTCTGTTCAGTGCCGATTTCAAGCGATCCGGCGTCGATCTGATCCTGTCGTCAGACGGTCGAGACCTCGTGCTCCCCGACTATTTCAAGGGCGAGAAGCGGGCGCCGCTGGCCTCGCCGGATGGCGCGCATCTGACCGGCGACCTCGTCAATGCGCTGTCGGGCGCGGTGCAGGTCAGTCAGGCCGGCGCCGCCGCTGCGGGCGGCAAGGTGATCGGGCACGTGACGAAGCTGGTCGGCACCGCGACGGTGATCCGCAACGGCGTGTCGATCCTGCTTCACAACGGCGACAACGTCGAGAAGGGCGATATCGTCCAGTCCGGCTCGAATTCGACGCTCGGCATCACCTTCATCGACGGCACCGTGTTCGGCCTCTCCTCGAATGCGCGGATGGTGCTGAACGAGATGGTCTACGACCCCAACGGGTCGAACAACTCGTCGCTGATCAGCCTGGTCGCGGGCACGATCTCTTTCGTCGCCGGCGAGACCGCCAAGCATGGCGACATGAAGGTCGACACGCCGGTCGCGACCATGGGCATTCGCGGCACCGCCGTCCTGGTCGAGATCGATTTCAGCGTGCCGGGTCAGGGCGGTTTGCCGGACGCCAAGTTTCAGGTGCTGGTCGAGCCCGACGGGCGCACCGGATCCTACGTGCTGTTCGACAAGACGACGCTGCAGCCGATCGCCGTGGTCAACCAGGCCGGCCAGCAGATTCAGATCAGCAACGGCGTGGTGAACCAGAGCGCCGTGCCGCTCTCGCCGGATATCCAGAAGCTCATCAACGACGTGTTCTCGCTGAAGTTCACCGACAACACGAATCCGAAATCGAACACCCACTTCACCGATATCGGCGTGCTGCAGCCGTTGGCGCCCCTGACGCTGCCCAACGGCACCAGCGCGACGCCGATCATCAAGCTGACCGACACCACCACCCCGACCACGCCGTCGAGTACGACATCCGAGCAGCCGTCGCATCTTCCGGGCGCGCCGGAGGTCCGGATTCTCGACAGCAACGGTAAGCTGACGACGTCGTTCGGTCTGGTCGAGCGCGCCGGCCAGACCGGGAATACGACCGATTTCGACACCGTCCTCAGCCGGGTCAATTTCCTCGACGTCAATGCCATCGACAAGCCGACGGTCTCCGTCAGCTTCAAATCCTACGCCTACAAAAGCGTGGATCAGGCCGATGTCACGGGTTCGTTGAACGCCCTGCAAGTGCAGGACGTGATGGCGACGGCCGTGAAGATCACGGTGGTGCCCGATCCCACGAACAAGAACTTCGGCTCGGCAACGCTGACCTACAGCGTTCCGGACAAGTCCTTCGACTTCCTGGCCGCCGGCGAGACGCTGACGCTGACCTACGTGGTGCGTGTCGACAACAATTTCGCGCCGTCCAACGAGTATACGGAGGTGCCGATCACGATCACGGTGACCGGCACCAATGACAAGCCCGAGATCGTCGCGAGCGTCCCGACGGTTGCGTTCGAGGGCGGCACCAGCGTTCCCGGCGGGCCGCTGACATCAGATGATCCGACATCGGGCACGTTGACCTTCAAGGATGTCGATCTCACCGATACCCATACGGTCTCGGCCAAGCTGAGCAGCGCGGTTCTCGAGGGCGGTGGCAGCATCCCGCCGGCTCCGCTGGCGCTGTTCGAGCAGGCGCTGACGGCGTCGCTGGCGTTGGACAGCACCGGCAGCGGCACGGGCAAGATCAATTGGACCCTGGCCGACCTTCCGGTCTATGTCGCCGATTTCATCCCGGCCGGGAAGGCCCTGACGCTCACCTACACGGTGACCTTGAAGGATTCGCAAGGCGCGACATCGACGCAGACGGTCACGGTCACCATTACCGGTACCGACGATCCCGCGGTGGTCTGGATCGCCACGACCCAGCCCGATGGGCAGAGCGGCGCCCAGGTCATGCTGTGGAGCGACGGCGCGAATTGGGCGACGGGCCTTGCTCCGACCGCGGCCGACGACGTCATCATCATCACCGATCAGTTGCACGGGTTGACGCCCGCCTTCCCGGTGACGATCGACTCGGCCGCCTTCGCCAAATCGGTGAGCCTGAACGATTTCGGCGGCGGGGCGGTCCCGCAGCTCGACAATCACAGTACGCTGACGATCAGCGGCGCGCTGACGGCCAAGGCCGATTCCCGCATCTACAATTTCTCGGATGCGATCCTCAGCGTCGGCGGGTCGGCGCAACTGCTCGACCAGAGCGAGCTGCACAATTCCGGCACGGTGCTGCTGGCGGGCGGCGGCGTGTTCGGCGCCTCGGCGATCATCAGCAACGTCGGAACGATCGAGCTCAGCGCCGGCACGCTGGTCGTGCATGCCGACGTCGAGAACGCCGGTGAGGATCGCTCCGGCTTGATCCAGGTCGACCTCGGCGCCACCCTAACGCTCGATGGCGGCAGCATCGACGGCGGCACCATCCTGATCCAGGGCGTGCCGGTCATCCAGAATATCGGGACGCTGCAGGACGGCGAGGAGAATCCGGAGCAGCCCGGCGGGGTGCTGCAGTTGACGGGCGGAGCTGCGATCCGTGGCGGCGAGCTCGATAATTTCGGCACGGTCGATGTATCCGGTACAGGGAACATCCTCTCGAATGAGAGCGTGACCAATGTCGGCCTCATCGACATCAAGGCCGATGGCGAACTGACGCTTGACGGCGGCACCAGCATCGACAATGCGGGCGGCAGCATCACGGTGGAAGACGCCGCAACGCTGACGTTAACGCACGCGAGCATCACCGCGGGCGTGATCACCAACGAGTCCGGCGGAACGATTGCCCTGGCCGGCCATGGCGCCCTGATCGGCAGCATCGTCGACAATTCCGGCGTCATCGCAGTGTCCGGCAGCGGCAATGCGCTGGACGACGAAACCATCACCAATGCGAATGCCGCGGCCATCACCATTGCGCTGAGCGGCGCGCTGTCACTGAGCGGCACGACCATCGCTGGCGGGGCCATCACCGGCGCGGGGACGATCTCGGTCGATGGCGACAGCGTCATCGACGGCAGCGCCGTCCAGGGCGGCTCCGTTCTGATCGGCGACAGCGTCGGACAATTCGCGGAAGGTTCGGTGGTCCTCACCCTCGAGGGCGGCGCCGTGGTGACCAGCGTCGACGTGACGATCGGCGAGGGCGCGACGCTCGAGGTCGCGTCGGCCGCGGGCGCGACCCTCGTCGACGTTTCCGTCGACAGCTCCGGCATCGTGCAGGTGGACGAGGGCGCGCTGCTGCTGATCGAGGACAGCACGATCACCGGCGGTGATCTCGTCAATCGCGGCACGGTGCATGTCGAGACCGAGGCGGCGTCCACGTTCGACAATGTCACGATCGACAATGCCGGCGGCGTGATCATCATCGACGAGGCCGGCGATACCCCGGTGCCGTCGACCCTGGTGCTCGACGGCGGCACGAGCCTCACCGGCGGCACGCTGAAGGTCCAGATCGCGGGCACGCTGGAGATCGCCGGCCACGACGTGACTCTGTCCGGCGTGCAGGTCGAGAATGCCGGCGTGTTCACCGTCGACCTCGATGCGATCCTCGCTCTGGTCGACACCAAGGTGAGCGGCGACGGCGAGTTGCACGTCTACGGGACGATCACGGCGAGCGGCGTGAGCGGTCTCAGCGGAACGATCTACAACGAAGGCACGATCGAGATCGTCGCCGGCACCTTCGAGATCACCGGCAACGTCGAAGGCTCGGGCCAGATCAAGGTCGACGCCGGCGCGACGCTGAAGGTTGACGGTCATGTCGATCAGACCATCGATTTCAGCAGCGAAGGGGGCAGCGAGCTCGTCATCGACGAGACGGGCTTCTCCGCCAAGATCGCCGGCCTCGGCGTCGGCGACAAGATCGACCTGTCGACCATCGCCTGGAGCGCCACGACCACCGCGTCCTACGACGCCGAAACCGGCGTGCTGACCGTGACCGACGGTCAGGGGCACAGCATTGATCTCACTCTTGTCGGCGATTACAGCAACGCCCATTTCGCCGGAAGCACCGATGGGCATGGTGGAACGCTGATCACGCTGACGGCGGAGGATGCCGCGCCGGTCATTGCCGATCCCGATCAGGCGGGCAGCATCGCGGAAACCGCCGAGCAGACCGGGTCGTCCGCTCCGCACACCGCCACCGGCACCATTCACTTCACCGATGTCGATCTGACGGATCGTCCGGCGGCTTCGATCCTCGCCGACTCCCAGCAAGTCAAATGGACTGCGGCCGATCACCAGACCGATCTGTCGAACCAGCTGACATCGACCCAGATCGCGGCGTTGGAGCAGGCGCTGCAACTGAGCCACGGCGCCAACACCAACAACGGCGCGATCGACTGGACCTATGCGATCGCCGGCGGCGCGCTCGATTTCCTCGGCGCCGGCGAGACCGTCATGGTCACCACCAAGGTCACGGTCGACGATCACCAGGGCGGCACCGCGATCTCCACGGTCGTCGTCACCATCACGGGGACCAACGATCAGCCCGTCATCACCTCGGACGCGCAGGCTGCGGAGATCTCAGAGCGCGCGGATACGTCCGGCTCGAAACTCCGAGATACGGCAACAGGCACCATCACCTTCACGGACGCCGACGTCACCGACACGCACGCCGTGAAGGTGACCGCCGTCGCGGTCGAGGGCGCGCATGACGGGCTTCCGCCGGACAGTTCGGTATTGCTGAGCTGGCTGTCGCTGGGGCCGCTGACGGATTCCGACTCCGGAGGCACGGGATCTCAGTCCTGGACCTTCTCGGCCGAGGACAAGGGCTTCGACTATCTCGGCGTCGACCAGCAGGTGACGCTGACCTACACGGTGGAAATCGCGGACGGTCGCGGTGGCGTGGTCGACGTGCCCATCACCATTACCGTCAACGGCGCCAATGATGCGCCCGTCATCGTCGCTGAAACCAACCCGCCGGTGCAGACCGTGATCCTGGCGGAGCGGGCAATCGAGCTGGCGAGTTCCGCCACCGCCAACACCGCGGGCATGGCAACCGAGACCTTCGATCACAACTCGTGGGACTTCGAAGGCGAGGGCCGCGGCCATGACGGCTTCTACAGCCAGGCCCTGCACGCAACCTTCACGGCGAGCGGCGCCGCGGGGATCGTGCAAGGCTCCTCGTCGGTTTTGTCGGCGCCCTACATGGATGGCGGCCGGGACCAGACCAAATATCTTACCATCGGCGCCAACGCGCACGAGACGATCACCTTCGACAGCATCAAGAACAGTTTCGGGCTGTATTGGGGATCGGTCGACGCCTACAACAACATCTCGTTCTACAACGGCACCAAGCTGGTCGCGTCCTATACAGGCAGCGATGTCGCGCCCTTGATCGCCAATGGCGGGCAGACGTCGTCTGCGTCGAACGGCTATGTCGAGTTTCTCGGTCTGACGCCGTTCAACAAGGTCGTGCTCGCCAGCAGCCAGAACGCCTTCGAGCTGGACAATGTGTCGGCCGGCTACATCCCGGATCAGCCGGTGAAGCTGTCGAGCGACATGTCCGGCACTCTGACGGTTCGCGACAAGGATATCGGCGATACGCTGACCGCGTCCGTGCTCGGCCAGGGTGTCGTGAAGTACAACGGCTCGTCGAACCTGCCCGAGAATGTCCATGTCGACGCGCTGGCGAGCGCAGCGGCGATCACCTTCGATAGCGCGACCTCCGATGGCCACAAGGAGGTGCTGCACTGGACCTATCATCCGGACGCGGTGAACCTGGACTTCCTCAAGCCGGGCGATACGCTGACCGTGACCTATCAGGCCGTGGTCAGCGATGGCCACGACACGTCTGCTACCAAGCCGCTCACAATTACGCTGGCCGGCAACGGCGCCTCGATCGTCAACGGCACCAGTCAGGACGACAATTTCGTCAATGTCGGCGGCGGCGTCACGATCTTCGGCAAGGGTGGCAACGACACCTTCGTCTTCAACCCGCATTTCGGCAGCGCCACGATCGGCGATCTCAATCTCAACAAGGACATCGTCGAGATCGACCATTCGCTGTTCGCCAGCGTCCAGGCGATGGTGGATGCGGCGCAGTCCGCCAACGGTGGTCAAGACACGGTCATCACCGATGCCGCGCACGATACGCTGACGCTCAAGGGCGTGACGCTCGACCAGTTCAAGGCACATCACGACGGCTTCCACCTGGTTTGAGCGCCGTCGTGCAAGGCTACGCAGGAGTCCTCTTCGGCATGACCGCTCGTTCCGGTTGTCCGTCCTTGGCGTGATGGCGGCATGAAACGACTGAAGGCAGTGCCCCGATGGTTCGCGCGCCGGTTCGGCTATGCGCGCGTGATGTGCCTGCTGCTGCTGGTCGCCTTCGCGGCACTACGCGTTGCCGATCCGCCGCCGGTGCAGGAGTTCCGGCTTCGCACCTTCGATAGCTTCCAGGCCTTCAGCCCGCGCCCCAAGACGATCCGGCCGGTCACGATCGTCGATATCGACGAGAAGAGCGTGTCCGATCCCAAGCTCGGGCAATGGCCTTGGCCCCGGACGCGAATCGCCGAGATCATCGATCAATTGACTCGCATGGGGGCGCTCGTGATCGCCTTCGACGTGGTCTTCGCCGAGCCCGACCGGCTCAATCCCGCGCTCGCCGCCGAGACCTTTCCCAATCTCGATGAGACGACACGCGAGAGATTGAAGGCGCTGCCGTCGAACGATCAGGTGCTGGCCGACGCGCTGCGCAGGTCGCGCATCGTGCTCGGCGAGACCGGCAGCCCGGAGCCGCGCGCCGATCTCGACATGACGTTGCCAGTGACGGGGTTCGCGATGCTCGGCGACGATCCGATCCCGTTCATGCAGCCGTTTCCGGGCCTGCTGCGCAACGTCCCGGTGATCGAGCATGCGGCGGCGGGGCGAGGGCTGTTCACGATCCCGCCGGAGCGCGACGGCATCATCCGCCGGGTGCCCATGATCATGCGGGCGCAGGACGTGACGATGCTCGCGCTCAGCTTCGAGATGTTGCGGGTTGTCACGGCGTCCGACACGGTGCTGATCAAGACGGCGGAAGGCGGCATCGTCAGCCTTGGCTTGCGCGGCTTTCAGATCCCGACCGACGGCAACGGCAAAATCTGGGTCCACTATGCCAAGCATGATCCGTCGATCTACGTTTCCGCCATCGATGTGCTCGAGGGGCGGGTCGCGCCGGAGAAGATCGCCAAGAAGCTGGTCCTGATCGGGCCATCCGCGATCGGCCTGAACGACATCAAGACTACGCCTGTCGATCCAGCCATGCCTGGCGTGGAGGTGCACGCCCAGGTGCTGGAGTCTGTCCTGACCGGATCGATCCTGACACGGCCGTATTGGGGCATCGCGGTCGAGTTCGGCGGCGCCGTGGTGCTCGGACTGCTCGTCATTCTGTTCGCACCGCGGCTGGGCGCGATCACGCTGGTGGCGGTGGGAGGGCTGTTTGCGAGCGCGCTGCTGGGCGTCTCCTGGTACTTCTACACCCAGCAGCGAATCCTGATCGACTTCACCTATCCGATGCTCTCGACGACGGCGGTCTATCTGACGCTCATCTTTGCGAACTTCGTGCGCGAGCAGGAGCAGCGGCGGCAGATGCGCTCGGTGTTCGGACAATACCTGTCGCCGGTCCTGGTCGAGCAACTGGCTGACTCGCCGCCCAAGCTCGGCGGCGAGGAGCGCGAGATCACGGTGATGTTCTCCGACGTGCGCGGCTTCACCTCGATCTCGGAGAGCTACAAGCACGATCCGCAGGGCCTGACCCAGCTGATGAACCGCTTCCTCACGCCGCTCACCAACGCCATCATCGCCCGCAAGGGCTATGTCGACAAATACATGGGCGACGCCATCATGGCGTTCTGGAACGCGCCGCTGGCCGACAAGGACCATCAGCTCAATGCCTGCGAGGCGGCGCTCGACATGCTCGATCGGATCGATCGGGTCAATGGCGAGCGTGAGGACGAAGCCGCGCATGGCGGCCACGTCTACATCCCGCTCAAGGTCGGCATCGGTCTCAACACCGGCATCGGCGTCGTCGGCAACATGGGCTCCGACCTGAAGTTCAACTATTCGGCGCTCGGCGACAGCGTCAACCTCGCCTCACGGCTGGAAGGCCAGACCAAGGAGTACGGCTTCCCGATCATCGTCGGCGCGGCCACCGCGATGGCGGTGAAAGACAGGCTCGCGATCCTCGAACTCGATTTCATCATGGTGAAGGGCAAGAGCGAGCCGGAGGTGATTTATGCGATCACCGGCCGCGAAGACGTGATGCATTCCGAGCGCTTCCAGCTGCTGCGCAACCTGACCATCGAGATGCTCGCCGCCTATCGCAGCCGCGACTGGGACGAAGCGCTGGCGGCGATCGCGCGAGGGCGCAAGAAGGACGAGGCGAAGGAGCTGGAAAAGCTGTTCGATCTCTACGAAGAGCGCATCCGCGCCTATCGGCAAAATCCGCCGCCAGAGGACTGGAACGGCGCTCACGCGCTGACATCGAAGTAGTGCCAACTAAACCCTAGCAACGATGAATTATCCCCTTCAGTGTGCGGTTGCCGGGCGATGAGTGCAGTGCTCATGAATGCGCCCCCTCCCCTTGTGGGAGAGGGGATGTAGGACGGCTCGGGGAGCTCGGTTGGGTGAGGGGTTTCTCTCCGCGAGTTGCGCCCGTTGAACGAGACCCCTCACCCAACCGCATTCGCGGATGGGCCGCAAATGCCCTCTCCCACAAGGGGAGAGGGCATGTGATCTGACAGCCGCGTTGCCGCGAGGTCGAGACGACAGCTCGTTACTCCGCCCCGATCGTCGTCAGGTCCTGGAACCAGTGCTGGGCCTGGACGAACTTCTTGACCTTCGGCGACAGCGCGTGAGGGTTGGTGTCGTGCACGACCCAGACCAGCACGGCGTCATCAACCACCTGCGCATGGGCCTGCGCAATCAGCTCGTCCTGCTTTGCCGGATCGAACGTCTGCTTGGCCTCGGCGATCAGCGCATCGACCTTCGGATTCTTATAGCCGCCCCAGTTGACGCCCACAGGCGCGATCTGGTCGGAGGCGAAGAAGCGGACGATGGCGTAGAGCGGATCTGACGTGACGTAGGCGATGTTGTTGGCGGTGATGCCGGCGTTCATCTCGTCAGCCGCGCCCTTGCGCCAATGCGTGTAGAGCGTCTCGAGCTCGACGACCTTGAACTCGATGTTGATGCCGATTTCCTTGAAGCTCTGCTGCAGATATTCGTTCATCGGCAGCGACAGCATCTGGCCGGTGCCGCCCTGTGCGATGATGAAGGTGGTCTTCAGCGGCTTGGCGGGCGAGTAGCCGGCCTCCTCGACCAGCTTCTTGGCGGCGGCGAGATCATATTTCAGTTCGAAGCTCGGCTTGCCGAACCACGGGCTCGATGGGTCGACCTGGCCCTTGGCCGGCTTGGCGAGACCGTTCATCAAGCCCACGACCTCGTCGCGGTTGATCGCGAGGTTGAGCGCCTTGCGCAGCCGGATGTCGGTCCAGGGCGAGCCCGGCAGCACGCTGAGATGATAGTTCCAGACATGCGGCGTGACGTTGTCGACGAGCTTCATGCCGGCGGCCTTGAGCTGCGGCACCGCGTCCGGCGCCGGCGTCTCGATCAGGTCGACCTGGCCGGCGAGCAGCGCGTTGGTGCGGGTCAGCGCCTCCGGCATCGGCACCAGCACCAGCTTGTCCGTCTTCGGCAGCCGGTCCTTGTTCCAGTATTCGGAATTCTTTGTCAGTTCCGCGAGCTCGCGCGGCACCAGCTTGGTCAGCTTGAACGGGCCGGTGCCCGAGGGCTGGCTGGCGAACTTGTCCCAGTCCTTGCCGAGCTTCTCATATTGCGCCGGGCTCGAAATCAGGAACCACAGCATCTGATAGGGGAAGAAGGAGTCGACGGTCTTCGTCGTGATCTCGACCGTGGAGTCGTCGATCTTGGCGTAGCTCGCCACCGACGGAAGCCGTGTCTTGACCTGCGCGCTCTGCCGCTTGTCGAACTGTGGTGCCTTATCGTTGAGCACCTTGTCCAGATTCCAGATCACCGCATCGGCATTGAAGTCGCTGCCGTCGTGGAACTTGACGCCCTTGCGCAGGGTGAAGCGCCATTTGGTCTTGTCGGCGTCGTCGACCTTCCACTCGGTGGCAAGGCCCGGGATCAGCTTGCCCGCCTTGTCGGCGACGCTCATGTCCCACGCGACCAGCGGATCGTAGATCGTGTATCCGGTAAACTGATAGGCGCCGGCGCCGCGATCGGGCTGGCCGGTCGTCAGCGGGATGTCGGCCATCGAGATGCCGTAGCGCAGAACCGTTTCAGCATGCGCGGCCATAGTAGAGATGCCGAGCGCAAGCGCAGTCGCCAGCAAGGACAATTTCATACGCATCAGTGTGAAGCTCCGTAAAAACCGGATCAAATTCGACGCGCCAAACCTGCAATACGGGTGCCAAGCCCTCCGGCGGGATCGTTTGAGCACAAACGGTTGTGACCACGCGTCGCAGGCGGGCGCTTGGGAGCACCGCTGGCATAGGCGTTGCATAATGCTGCCCAGAAATTAGCCAGCTGATCGGAGATATCCATCGTGCTTTTGCGTCTTGCGACCTCACTGAAAAAGCGCGCGGCCGTTGCGACCGCGATGATGACGAGCGCCGCCATCCTCATGCTGCCGGCGCAGGCCGGCGCGGAGTCGGTGCTGCGCATCGGCATGACTGCCGCCGATATTCCGCGCACGCTCGGCCAGCCCGACCAGGGTTTTGAGGGCAACCGCTTCACCGGCCTCACGATGTACGACGCGCTGACGATGTGGGACCTGTCGTCCGCGGACAAGCCGAGCGTCGTCATTCCCGGCCTCGCCACCGAGTGGAAGGTGGACGACGCCGACAAGACCAAGTGGACCTTCAAGCTGCGTCCCGGCGTGACCTTCCATGACGGTTCGCCGTTCAATGCCGACGCCGTGGTGTGGAACGTCGAGAAGGTGCTGAAGCAGGACGCACCGCAGTTCGATCCGAGCCAGGTCGGCGTCACCGCCTCTCGCATGCCGACGCTCGCCTCTGCGCGCAAGATCGATGATCTCACGGTCGAGCTGACGACCAAGGAGCCGGACAGCTTCCTGCCGATCAACCTCACCAACCTGTTCATGGCGAGCCCGGCGAAGTGGCAGAAGCTCTATGAGTCCGCCACCGGCGCCGATGACAAGGCGAAGTCGCAAGCCGCGTGGGCGGCGTTCGCCAAGGACGCCGCGGGCACAGGCCCGTGGAAGATGGCGAAGTTCACGCCGCGCGAGCGGCTGGAGCTCGTCAAGAACGAGGCCTATTGGGACAAGGCGCGCGTCCCAAAGACCGACAAGATGATCCTGTTGCCCATGCCAGAAGCGAATGCGCGCACCGCGGCGCTGCTGTCCGGCCAGGTCGATTGGGTCGAAGCGCCGGCGCCGGATGCGCTGCCGGAGATCAAGCAGCGCGGCTTCAAGCTCTACGCCAATGAGCAGCCGCATGTCTGGCCGTGGCAGTTCTCGCGTATCGAAGGCTCGCCGTGGAACGACATCCGCGTCCGCAAGGCGGCCAATCTGTGCATCGATCGCGAGGGCCTGCGTGACGGTCTGCTGGCCGGCCTGATGGTGCCGGCGAGCGGCACCTTTGAGAAGGGCCATCCCTGGCGCGGCAACGTGACCTTCGAGATCAAGTACGACAAGGCGGCCGCGCAGAAGCTGATGCAGGAGGCCGGCTACGGCCCGAACAAGAAGCTCGAGGTGAAGACGCAGACTTCGGCGTCGGGCTCGGGCCAGATGCAGCCGCTGCCGATGAACGAGTATCTGCAGCAGGCGCTGGCGGAGTGCTATTTCGACGTCAAGCTCGACGTCATCGAGTGGAACACGCTGTTCACCAACTGGCGCCGCGGCGCCAAGGATGCCTCGGCCAACGGCGCCAACGCCACCAACGTGACTTATGCGGCGATGGACCCGTTCTTCGCGCTGGTGCGCTTCCTGCAGTCGTCGATGGCGCCGCCGGTGTCGAATAATTGGGGCTTCATCAACAACCCGAAGTTCGATGAGCTGGTGAAAAAGGCGCGCCAGACCTTCGATCCGACCGAGCGCGACAAGGCGCTGGCCGAGTTGCATGCGGCCTCCGTCGACGACGCGGCGTTCCTCTACGTCGCCCACGACGTCGGCCCGCGCGCGATGAGCCCGAGGGTCAAGGGCGTGGTGCAGCCGAAGAGCTGGTTCATCGACTTCTCGCCGATCTCGGTGGACTAGTTGTTGGCGTGGTGGAGTATTCGTCCACGTTCGCAGGCTGATCTCGCCGCTTGCCCCGCTGCGCTCCCTCCCCCCTTGCGGGGGAGGGGTGGGGAGGGGGGTACCCCGGCGGCAGTCTTCGTGGGGACCCCCACCCCCGACCCCTCCCCGCTGCCGACAATCGCTTCGCGATTGCGGCGTGGGGGAGGGGAGCTTTCTTCGTGACGGTTGTTTCTCGCGACTCTCTGCAGCGGTGGAGAGTCAACCGAAGGTGACTCGTGCTCTCTTATGCTGCCAGGCGGATGGTCTATGCGATCCCGATCATCATCGGTGTTGCGCTCGTCTGCTTCATGCTCGTTCACATCACGCCCGGTGATCCCCTCGTCGCGGTGCTGCCGGCTGACGCCTCACAGGAATTGGCGCAGCAACTGCGCACCGCCTACGGCTTCGACAAGCCGCTGCCGGTGCAGTTCGGCCTGTGGCTGTGGCGTGCGATCAATGGCGATCTCGGCAGCTCGATCGCGACCGGCCGCCCGGTGCTCGCCGAGGTCCTGCGCGCCGTCTCGAACACCGTGACGCTCGCGATCGCCGCCGCCATCATCGGCTTCTCGCTCGGCCTGTTCTTCGGCCTCGTCGCCGGCTACTTCCGCGACACCTGGATCGACAAGGTCGCGACCTCGATCGCGATCGCCGGCGTGTCCGTGCCACATTATTGGCTCGGCATGGTGCTGGTGATCATCTTCTCGGTCGAGCTGAACTGGCTGCCGGCTGTCGGCGCCGGTCCATCCGGCTCCGGCGCGTGGTCATGGGACTGGGCGCATATCCGCTTCCTGATCCTGCCGGCGATCACCACCTCCGTCATTCCGATGGGCATCATCACGCGCACCGTGCGCGCGCTGACCGGCGACATCCTGAGCCAGGACTTCGTCGAGGCACTGCGCGCGAAGGGCTTGCGCGAAACCCAGGTGTTCCGCCACGTGCTGAAGAACGCCGCGCCGACCGCGCTCGCGGTGATGGGTCTGCAGCTCGGCTACATGCTGGGCGGTTCGATCCTGATCGAGACGGTGTTCTCCTGGCCCGGATCGGGCCTGCTGTTGAACTCGGCGATCTTCCAGCGCGATTTGCCGCTGCTGCAGGGCACGATCCTGGTGCTGGCGATGTTCTTCGTCATCCTCAACCTCGTGGTCGACATCGCGCAGGCCGCGATCGATCCGCGCATCAAGCGGGGCTAGCGATGAACGTGAGTTCCCCGAGCGCGGTCAACGACCCGTCCCTGCAGGCCGCGCCAATGGCCAACGCGCGCGGCTATTGGGCCACCGTCGGCCGCCGCATCGTCCGGGACAAGGTCAGCATGGTCTGCGTCGCGATCCTGCTGCTGATCTTTCTCTCCGCCTTGCTCGCGCCCTATCTGCATCTCGCCGATCCCTATCAGGGCTCGATGATCCGCCGCCTGCGCCACATCGGCACGCCGAACTATCCGCTCGGCACCGACGAGCTTGGCCGCGACATGCTGGCGCGGCTGATCTATGGCGGCCGGCTGTCGCTCCTGATCGGCATTTCGCCGGTGATCCTGGCCTTCGGCATCGGCACCATGCTCGGCCTCGTCGCCGGCTATGTCGGCGGCTGGGTCAACACGATGATCATGCGCACCATCGACGTGTTCTACGCCTTCCCCTCGGTGCTGCTGGCGATCGCGATCTCCGGTGCGCTCGGAGCGGGCATCACCAACTCGATTGTCTCGCTGACCATCGTGTTCGTGCCGCAGATCACGCGCGTCGCGGAGAGCGTCACCACGGGCGTGCGCAATCGCGATTTCGTCGAGGCCGCGCGGGCGTCGGGTGCGAACGCCTTCACGATCATGCGGGCGCACATGCTGGGTAACGTGCTCGGGCCGATCTTTGTTTATGCGACTGGCCTGATCTCGGTGTCGATGATCCTCGCCGCCGGTCTGTCCTTCCTCGGCCTCGGCACCAAGCCGCCGGAGCCGGAATGGGGCCTGATGCTGAACACTCTGCGCACGGCGATTTACGTCAATCCCTGGGTGGCGGCGCTACCCGGTGTGATGACCTTCGCTGTGTCGATCTGCTTCAATCTGCTGAGCGACGGCCTGCGCAGCGCGATGGATATCCGGAGCTGATGGTGATCATGCTGATTTGGAGCGACAATCGCGCGGCATCGGCAGTGCACCTCGCCCCGCTTGCGGGGAGAGGTCGGATTGCATCGACAGATGCAATCCGGGTGAGGGGGTACAGGTCTCACTTGAGGTACTTCCCGTGCGGCTGCCCCTCACCCCAACCCTCTCCCCGTGAAGAACGGGGAGAGGGAGCGTACCGTCTCTGTCGCGTAAGTTCGGGTGCATCATGAGCGAAGCAGCAACCGTGACCGGTCTCGCGCCGATCGAAGACCTTGGCGGCAAGGCGCAGCCGTTGTTGCGCGTCGACGGACTGACCAAGCACTTCCCCGTGCGCGGCGTGTTGTTCGGGGCGCGCAAGACGGTGCGGGCGGTGGATGATGTCTCGTTCAACATCGGCAAGGGCGAGACGGTCGGCATCGTCGGTGAGTCCGGTTGCGGCAAGTCGACGACGGCGCGGCTGCTGATGCACCTGATGGACCGCGATGCCGGCGAGATCATCTTCGACGGCCGGCAAGTCGGGCACGAGATCTCGCTGCGCGAGCTGCGCAGGGGCATGCAGATGGTGTTCCAGGACTCCTATGCCTCGCTCAATCCGCGACTGACGATCGAGGAGTCGATCGCGTTCGGGCCGAAGGTGCATGGCATGGCCGACGGCGCGGCCCGCGCGCTGGCGCGCGAACTGCTCGGCAAGGTCGGTCTGCGACCGGAAACCTTCGCCAACCGCTATCCGCACGAGATCTCCGGCGGCCAGCGCCAGCGTGTCAACATCGCCCGCGCGCTCGCTCTCTCGCCTCGCCTCGTCATTCTCGACGAGGCCGTCTCCGCGCTCGACAAATCGGTCGAGGCGCAGGTGCTGAACCTGCTGATGGACCTCAAGCGCGAGTTCGGCCTGACCTATTTGTTCATCAGCCACGACCTGAACGTCATCAACTACATCTCGGACCGCGTGCTGGTGATGTATCTCGGCGAGGTGGTCGAGCTTGGTCCGGTCGAGCAGGTCTGGGCCAAGCCGGCGCATCCCTATACGCGCGCGTTGCTCGCGGCGATGCCGTCCTCCGATCCGGACCGGCGCACCGAGACGCCGCCGCTGTCCGGCGATCCGCCCAATCCGATCGACCCGCCGGCCGGCTGCCGCTTCCACACCCGCTGCCCGTTCGCCGAGGCGCTATGCGCGAATGCCGCGCCAAAACTGACGGAGCTGGATACAATGGGCCATCAGGCCGCCTGCCACATGGCGATCCCAGGCTCGGGACACAGCCGTGCACCGGCCTGACGGACACCAGAAGCGAGACGCGCAGATGACCAGACCCACGCCCCAGCAAGTCCATGCCATCGCGGAGGCCTCCGGCCTGCCGGTCGACAAGGAGGTCGCGACCCGCATCGCCGAGTCGATCGGACCGGCCTTTGACGGCTTCGCCGCCGTCGCCGGGACGCTGCCGTTCGATCTGGAACCGGCGAGCTACGTCGTGGCACAGACGCTGAAGGTGGGCCGATGAGCACCGAACCCGCTCTGATGACGTTGACCGCGGTCGCCAAGGCGATCGCCGAGAAGAAGCTGTCCTCCGTCGAGGTGACGCGCTCCGTCCTGCATCGTATCGCGCAGTGGCAGCCGAAGCTGAACGCCTTCATGGCGATCGAGTCCGAACCGGCGCTGAAGGCCGCCGCCGAGGCGGACGCTGCGCTCGAGAAGGATGGTCCGAAGGGGCCGCTGCACGGCGTGCCGCTCGCCCACAAGGACATGTATTACGAGGCCGGTTACGTCTCGACCTGCGGTTCGCTGATCCGCCGCGACTTTGTCGCGACCACCACCTCGACTGCGGTGCAGCGGCTGAAGGATGCCGGTGCGATCCGGCTCGGCACCCTGCAGATGGCGGAGTTCGCGTACGGCCCGACCGGCCACAACGCGCATTACGGTCCGGTGCACAATCCCTGGAAGCTCGGCTACGTCACCGGCGGCTCGTCGTCCGGCTCGGGTTCGGCGGTCGGCGCACGCCTGACCTTTGCCGCGCTCGGCTCGGACACCGGCGGCTCGATCCGCATGCCCGCGAACTTCTGCGGCGTCACCGGCCTGAAGGTCACCTGGGGCCGGGTCAGCCGCGCCGGCGCAATGCCGCTGTCACAGTCGCTCGACACGGTTGGGCCGCTGGCGCAGACGGCGGAGGATTGCGCGCTGCTGCTCGGCCTGATGGCCGGCCCGGATCCGGAGGATCCGACCGCCAGCGCCGCGCCGGTGCAGGACTATGTCGCGGCCGTCAGAGCTTCGATGAAGGGCCTCAAGATCGGCGTGCCCAAGGCGTTCTATGTCGACGACCTCGATCCCGAGGTCGCGCGCTGCCTCGATGCGACGATCGCGGTGCTGAAGACCGAAGGCGCCGATGTCGTGCAGGTCGAGCTGCCCGACCAGCGCCAGCTCACCGCCGCCTGTCAGCTCGTGCTCGCGGTCGAGGCGGCCGCGTTCCACAAGCGCTGGATGATCGAGCGGCCGCAGGACTATGGCCCGCAGGTGCTGATGCGGTTGCAGAATGCGCTGGCCGTCTCCGGCGTGGCCTATCTCGAAGCGCTGCGCTGGCGCGGCGCGGCGCTGGCCGCGCATGTTGCGGCGACGTCGGGTGTCGACGCCGTGATCGCGCCGGTCTCGCCGCTGGTGACGCCCTCGATCGCTGACAGCGATGTCGGTGGCGCGCCGGGCGCGGAGGCCGTGATCCAGCGCATCACCCGCTTCACGCGGCCGGTCAACTACCTCGGCCTGCCGTCGCTCGCGATTCCAACGGGCTTCACGTCGACGGGGCTGCCGGTCGGCATGCAGCTGATCGGTCGCTCCTTCGACGAAGCCACGATCCTCACGATCGGCGCCGCGTTCCAGCGCGCCACCGACTTCCACGCCCGGGTGCCGACGCTGCCATGATGGAGACCAGTGCATCCCGTTCGACGCTCTCACCCTCCCCTGGAGGGGGAGGGTCGATTGCGCATGCAATGCGCAATCGGGGTGGGGTGACGGTCTGTCCTTTCAGTAGCGAGTCAATTGAGGGGCCGCCACCCCACCCCGTCTCGCATTCCACTGCGCTGCATGCGAGCCGACCCTCCCCCTCCAGGGCAGGGGCATCGCATGTGGCGATCGACGTTTTGTGCTCCTCTCTCTCCACGTCGTCATGGCCGGGCTTGTCCCGGCCATCCACGTCTGTCGGCATGCTGAGAACGACGTGGATGCCCGGGACAAGCCCGGGCATGACGGAGCAACCAACTTGCAGGATCGTTCGTCGCAACAGCCCGGAATTTCCACATGCGATTGCCCTGCCCTCCAGGGAGGGTGGCGGCTTACATCCCATTTGGGGACGGCGCTCCTGACGGCCAGGTGAGATAGCTTCCAATGACCAACCTCGTCGAGATCAATAACCTCACCATCCGCTTCACCGGCGAGCGCACGGTGCATGCGGTGAACGATGTCAGCCTGTCGCTCGGCGACGGCGAGGTGCTCGGGCTGCTCGGCGAGTCCGGCTCCGGCAAGAGCGTCACGATGCGCGCGCTGATGCGGCTGTTGCCGAAGAAGCGTTCGCAGATCTCAGGCCAGGTCCATGTGATGGGCCGCGACGTCCTCGCCATGAGCGACGAGGAGCTGTCGCAGTTCCGCGGCCGCACGGTGTCGATGATCTTTCAGGAGCCGGGGCTGGCGCTCGATCCGGTCTACACAATCGGCCGGCAGATCGCCGAGACGGTGATGCGCCACGAAGGCAAGAGCTACGCGGAGGGTATGGCGCGGGCGCTGGAGATGCTCGATGTCGTCCGCATCCCCTCGGCCAAGCGCCGGCTGGAGTCCTATCCGCACGAGATGTCCGGCGGCATGCGGCAGCGCGCGATGATCGCGCTGGCGCTGGCCTGCCGGCCCAAGGTGCTGCTCGCCGACGAGCCGACCACCGCGCTCGACGCCACCGTGCAGATCCAGATCCTGCTGCTGCTGCGCGAGCTGCAGCGCGAGTTCGGCATGTCCGTCATCTTCGTCACCCACGACATCGGCGTCGCCATCGAGATCTGCGACCGGGTCGCGGTGATGTATGCCGGCCAGATCGTGGAGCAGGGCAGCTTGCGCGACATCGTGCGCCAGCCCGTCCATCCCTATGCGCGCGGCCTGCTGGCGTCGACCGTCCATGGCGCCAAGCGCGGCGAGCGGCTGCAGACCATCCCCGGCACGCCGCCGTCACTCGACCAGGCGCCGCAGAGCTGCTCGTTCGCGCCCCGCTGCAGCCACGCCCAGCCGCGCTGCTCGGAGGCGCTGCCGCCGAACGTTCAGCTCGGGCCGCAGCGGCTGGCGCGCTGCGTCCTCGCCGAAGCCCCGGCAAGTGTGGCGGCGACGTAACGGTTCGCGCGAAACAAGCTGGTCGTACGCGGGAACCATGCATCGCGTGTCGAAGCGCCGCAGCCGCCTCGCTAAGGTGCCGCCGTGCCGGACCGCTCGTCCGAGCCACGTTGAGGACACGCCATGCACGTATCGAACGAAGGTATTCTGGTCATCCTGTTCGTCGGCCTGATCGCGGGCTGGCTGGCCGGCAAGATCGTGCGCGGCACCGGCTTCGGTCTCATCGGCGACATCGTGATCGGCGTGCTCGGCGCGCTCGTCGCCAGCCTGATCTTCCCGCGGCTCGGCATCCGCCTCGGGACGGGCCTGGTTTCCGAGATCGTTTATTCGGCGCTCGGCGCCATCATCCTGCTGCTGGTGGTCCGGCTGGTGCGCACCGGCGGACGTCTCTGAGGCCGCGCATCGACGGCGCTGAACGTTTGCGCAGCGCCGCAAGACCTATCGGAGATATCGCCCGTTTACGCTGAATTGAGCGTCGTTGGACGCTCGCCTGAGGAATCAGTATATTTTGCCTTGGTTGCCGCCCGTTTCTGGTTTTGATCGGCGGCCACGCAGCTCATTTGATCGAAAGAGATGGTGGTGATGGCGGCCGCACCTCACGTGAGGCAATCCGAGCTGAGCGATGCCTTGCGCGGTTGCCGCAGCGCCTTCATCGGCGTCGGGGTGATGAGCTGCATCATCAACCTGCTGTATCTCACCGGCTCGATCTTCATGCTGGAGGTCTATGACCGGGTGCTGCCGAGCCGCTCGGTGCCGACCCTGATCGGCCTCATCATCATCGCCGCCGGTCTCTACATCGCCCAGGGCGCGCTGGACATGATCCGCAGCCGGATCCTCGGCCGCATCGGATCGGCGCTGGATGAGAGCCTGAATGCGCGCGTGTTCGACACGGTGGTGCGCTTGCCGCTGTCGGCCGGCGGCCGCAACGAGGGCCTGCAGCCGCTGCGCGACCTCGACAACATCAGGAGTTTCCTGGCGAGCCAGGGGCCGGGCGCATTCTTCGACCTGCCGTGGCTGCCGCTGTATCTGGCAATCTGCTTCGCCTTTCACGTCCTGCTCGGCGTGACCGCATTGGTCGGCGCGATCATCCTGGTGACCTTGACGCTGATCACCGAGTTCCTCACCCGCACGCCCGCCAAGGAAGCGATGGGCCTCGCCGCCCGCCGCAACGATCTCGCCACCACCAGCCGCCGCAATGCCGAGGTGTTGGTCGCGATGGGCATGACCGGGCGGATGCTGCAGCGCTGGAACGAGACCAACGAGAAATATCTTGCCGGCAACCAGCGCGCCAGCGACGTCGCCGGCGGCTTGGGGGCCATCGCCAAGGTGCTGCGCATGATGCTGCAGTCCGCGGTGCTCGCGGTCGGCGCCTATCTCGTCATCCATCAGGAGGCGACCGCCGGCATCATCATTGCCGGCTCGATCCTGAGCGCGCGGGCGCTGGCGCCGGTCGATCTCGCGATCGCGCATTGGAAGAGTTTCGTCGCGGCACGCCAGAGCTGGCATCGCCTCAACCAGCTGCTGCAGACCATGCCGCAGCGCGCGGCGCCCACGCTGCTGCAGCCGCCGGTCAGCAAGCTCGCAGTCGAGGGTGTCTCGATCGTCGCGCCCGGCGACACCAAGGCGATCGTCCAGGACGTGACGTTCGCGCTGTCGGCGGGCAACGGCTTGGGCATCATCGGCCCGAGCGCATCGGGCAAGTCGTCGCTGGTGCGCGCGCTGGTGGGCGTCTGGCGTCCGGTGCGCGGCCATGTCCGGCTCGATGGCGCGGCGCTCGATCAATGGTCCTCGGACGAGCTCGGCCGCCATGTCGGCTACCTGCCGCAGGATGTCGAGCTGTTCGCCGGCACGGTGGCGCAGAACATCAGTCGCTTCGATCCGCAGGCCTCCGCCGACGGCATCATCGCCGCCGCAAAGGAGGCCGGCGTGCACGACATGATCATCAAGATGCGCGAGGGCTATGACACCCAGATCGGCGAGCAGGGCACAGCGCTGTCCGCCGGCCAGGCGCAGCGCGTGGCGCTTGCGCGCGCGCTCTATGGCAATCCGTTCCTGATCGTGCTGGACGAACCCAACTCCAATCTCGACACCGAAGGCGACGAGGCGTTGTCCCGCGCGGTGCGCTCGGCGCGGGCGCGCGGCGCGATCGTCGTCGTTGTCGCGCACCGGCCGATCGGCATCGAGGCGGTCGATCAGGTGCTGGTCATGAAGGATGGCCGCGCCCAGGCGTTCGGACCGAAGGAGACGGTGCTGGCGCAGGTGCTGCAGCCGCGTCCGCCGGCGCCGATCAAGATCGTGTCCGAGGCGGGAGTGACGAAGTCATGAGCAGCCAGGTGATCACCGGCCCCATTCCAGGCCTGCGCAAGCCGGCGAGTGTGCGCGAGTCGATCCGCCGTCACCTCCTGGTCGGCATGGGCGTCGTCATTGCCGTCGCCGGCGGAATGGGCGGCTGGGCGGCCACGCAGGAGATTTCCGGCGCGCTGATCGCCCCCGGCCAGATCGTGGTCGAATCCAACGTCAAGAAGGTGCAGCATCCGACCGGCGGCGTGGTCGGCGAGCTCCGCGCGCGCGACGGCGACGTGGTCAAGTCCGGCGACATCGTCGTCAGGCTCGACGACACCGTGACCAAGGCGTCGCTCGCCATCGTCACCAAGAATCTGGATGCGCTGCAGGCGCGCGCCGCGCGGCTCGAGGCCGAGCAGCGCGGCTGGGCCAAGATCCTGTTCCCGCCGCAGATCCTGCAGCGGATGAGCGATCCCGACGTCAAGAGCCTGACCGCAAGCGAGACCAAGCTGTTCGAGGTGCGCGTCAACGGCCGCATCGGCCAGAAGGCCCAGCTCCGCGAGCGCGTCGCCCAGCTGAGCGAGGAGATCGAGGGGCTGTCGGCGCAGGTCGCCGCCAAGGACCAGGAGACTGCGCTGGTGCAGAAGGAGCTCGATGGCGTGCGCCAGCTCTACGAGCAGCACCTGGTGCAGCTGTCGCGCCTGACCAGCCTGGAGCGCGACACGGCCCGCCTCAATGGCGAGCGCGCGCAATACATCGCCGCCCGCGCCCAGGCCAAGGGCAAGATCAGCGAGACCGAGCTGCAGATCATCCAGATCGACAAGGACATGGTCAGCGAGGTCTCCAAGGACCTGCGCGAGACCACCGACAAGATCGGCGAGTTCGTCGAGCGCAAGGTCACCGCCGAGGACCAGCTGCGCCGCGTCGACATCCGCGCGCCGCAGGACGGCATGGTGCTGCAGTCCTCGGTCCACACCGTCGGTGGCGTCATCACCGCGGGCGACACCATCATGCTGATCGTGCCGCAGAGCGATGATCTGCAGGTCGAGGCCAAGGTCAATCCGCAGGACATCGACAAGCTTCAGGTCGGCCAGAAGACCCTGCTGCGTCTGTCCGCCTTCAACCAGCGCACCACACCGGAGCTGAACGGCGTCGTCAGCCGCGTCTCGCCTGACGTCACCACCGACCAGCGCACCGGCCAGAGCTACTACACCATCCGCGTCTCGATGCCGCCCGAGGAGATCGCCCGGCTCGGCGACGTCAAGCTGATCCCGGGCATGCCGGTCGAGGCCTTCGTGCAGACCGGCGATCGCACCGTCATCTCGTATCTGATGAAGCCGCTGCACGACCAGTTGATGCGGGCGTTCCGGGAGAAGTGAGGGCGGCGGCTGTTCACTGGGCCACATCCGGCGCCACACATTCAGTGTCATCCCGGCGAACGCCGGGATCCATAGCCACAGGACCCCGTTGTGGCGCGAGATGCTCGTGACCTCCAGCGTCGCGACTCACTTCTGCTGCGGCGTATGGGTCCCGGATCGGCGCCCGCCGACGCTTCGCGTCACCGGGCTTGTCCGGGACGACAGCGGGGCTATTCGGCGAGCTTCGTCAACAACAGCTGCAGCGCACTTTTCGCGAACAGCTGCATGTTGGCCGCTCGGTCGCTGCGGCCGCTCTCCAGCGTGACCACAGCGGACGCAGGCCCGGACACTGCAAAACACGCATGTCCCGCCGCATCGCCGTAGCGATTGCCGGTCGGGCCGGCCGCTCCGGTCTCCGACAATCCCCAATCGGTCGCAAAGCGTGTCCGGATCTGCCGCGCCAGCAGCTCGGCATACGGCTCGGATGCCGAGCGGATGCCCTTCATCGCCTCGTCCGGAATGTCCATCAGCACGCGGCGGGCATCGCGCGTATAGACCACGGCGCCGCCGAGGAAGTAGGCCGAGGCGCCGGGCACGGCGAGCAGCGCTGCGGCGATCAGGCCGCCCGCGGAGGATTCCGCGACCGCAATGGTCTGCTTGCGTGCGATGAGCCGCTCGGCAACCTTGCCGGCGACGGCGATCAGTTCATCCATGGCGATCCTCGTGTCCGCGCCGACCGGTAACAAAAAGGGCGGCATCCGATGATGCCGCCCTTGCCGTAAACAAACAACCCGGTCAGGCCGTCACCGGCTCGCGCGCCTGCACGGCCTGCTGGCCGCCGCGATAGACGATGGAGACGGCGATGAAGCTGAGCGCAGCCGCGAACATCAGCCAGATCCCCGGCGAGGCCGCGGCGAATGGCTTCACCGCAGCTCCCAGCCACTCGGCATGCGCGGTCTTTTCGGTCAGCCAGGTTGACGCCAGCGGCGTGAACGTGCCGAACAGCGCGGCCGCGAGGGCGAAGGCGATCGAGAAGCAGGTGGTGCGGACGTGGGCCGGTACGATCTCGACCAGCGCACCCAGCATGGCACCGCTGTAGACGCCGAAGTAGAACGAGAACAGCATCTCGACGGCGATCAGCTTGCCGAAGGTCGGCGACTGCACCAGCCAATAGAGCGCCGGCAGCGCCGTGAGGAACGAGAGGCCGGCGATGAAAAGGAGCACGGGCTTGCGGCCGATTCGATCGGAGACGGCGCCACCCACCGGGTTCCAGATGAAGTTGGTCACCGCGACCGCAAGCGTCACCAGCAGGCCGTCAGCCGTCGACAGATGCAGCTCCTTGCCGAAGCGAGGCGTGTAGACCGTCACGAAGTAGAACATCGTGGTGGTCAGAATGGCGATCATCATGCCGAGCAGCACGATCCGCCAGTTGGCGAGCGCCGACGCGAAGACTTCATTCGCCGTGGGATGCTTCTTCATGGCAAGGAAGGCCGGCGTTTCCTCGAGCGTGCGCCGCAGGAAGAAGATCAGCGGGATGATGAGGCAGCCGACGAAGAACGGGATCCGCCATTTGGCGACGCCTCCGCCGAAGACATCCAGCACCGTGTTCGACGGAATGTATTCGCTCAGCAGGTAGCCCAGGATCGACGCCACGAAGATCGCCACCTGCTGGCTCGACGACTGGAACGAGGTGTAGAAGCCGCGATTGCCGGGCGTGGCGATCTCGGCGAGATAGACGGACACTCCGCCGAGTTCCACGCCGGCCGAGAAGCCCTGCAGCAGGCGGCCGATCACGACGATGATAGGCGCGGCAATCCCGATCGCTTCATAGGTCGGGCAGAAGGCGATCACCACGGTCCCGACGGCCATGATTCCGAGCGTCACGATCAATCCTTGGCGCCGGCCGATCTTGTCGACATAGGCGCCGAGCACGATGGCGCCCAAGGGCCGCATCAGCGCACCGACCCAGAACACGGCGAACGCCTTGAGGACTGCGGTGGTCTCGTCGGCGGAAGGGAAGAACGCCTTCGCGATCGCATCGGAATAGAACCCGAACAGGAAGAAATCGAACTGTTCGAGGAAATTGCCGCTGGTGGCGCGCAGGATCGCGCCGATGCGCGATTGGAGGTTGGCCGGTGGGGTGGGGGGTGGTGACACGCGAAGAAACTCCTACCGTCGAGTGGCTCGTGTGCGGAAGAATTTCTGCGCCGGCCGAGGGGATGAGGTGCGGCAATCTGCCACGCCAGGCGGCCCTCGGCCAATCGATTTTCCGTCGATTCCTTAACGCAGTGCCGGCTCTGCCGCGCGGTTCTGCTGCGCTGCACCCTTCAGCCACTGCCGGAACGCCTTCAGCTTGGGAGGATCGGTGCGGCCCTCCGGCGTGACCAGGTAAAAGCCGGCGTCGCTCGGCAGCGTCATCTTGAACGGGACCACCAGGCGCCCCTTGGCGATATCGTCCTGGACGTAGGCCGTGCGGCCGATCGCGACGCCAAGGCCGTCGATCGCGGCCTGGACGGTCATCAGCGACAGGTCGAAACTCAGCCGGCTCTGCCGGGACATCTCGACCGGCAGGCCCGCGGCCGTAAGCCACAGCCGCCAATCATCGTCATAGCCGCCGCTCGCCTGCAGCAGGGTGTGATGCGCGAGGTCTTCGGGGCAGCGCAGCGGCTTCGGTCCCTGCAGCAGTGTCGGACTGCACACCGGAAACAGCTCGTCCGCCATCAGCCATTCCGCGCGCACGCCCGGCCAATGGCCGCGGCCATAGCGGATGGCGGCGTCGACATCGTCCTTGCGGAAGTCGACCAGGCTGGTCGAGGTCGTGATGCGCACATCGATCGTGGGATGGGCCTCCTGAAAGGTGGTCAACCGCGGCAGCAGCCATTTGGCGGCGAGCGAGGCGATGGTCGAGACCGTCAGCACCTTCGCATTGTCCTTGCGCACCAGCCGCTCGGTCGCCAGCCGGAGATCGTCGAAGGCGGCGCGGACCAGCGGAAGGTAGTCGCGCGCCTGCGGTGTCAGCGCGAGGCTGCGGTTCTGGCGGACGAACAGGCGAATGCCGAGTTCGTCCTCCAAGCGCTTGATCTGATGGCTGATTGCGGTCTGCGTCACGTTCAACTCGGAGGCCGCGCGGGTGAAGCTGAGATGCCGCGCCGCAGCCTCGAATGCCCGCAATCCATTCAGCGACGGCAGCCGGGTCATCCAGGGCCTCCCAATAACATGAGCTTATTTCATCCGAAACGGTAGTAAATGTCGTTTGTAGATGAAGAGCAAGCCTTCGATAGTGCAGCCTCACTGCTTTTCAGGAGGCTTTCATGTCCCTTTACGTCTCCTCGTCAATGACGAAACATCATGGTCCGGGCTTCTGGTCCGGGGTGGCCGAGCTGCTCGCCGCCTGGCGCTTCCGCTACCGCACGCGGCACGAGCTGGCGCAATGGTCGGAGCGTGACCTGCACGATCTCGGCCTGTCCCGCAGCGACATCGCCGCCGAGATCGACAAGCCGTTCTGGCGGGGTTGAGCCCCTCACTCATCCCGCCCCGCCGGCGCCGCTCCGCAAAGGAGGGCGCCGGCAACTCTCTCGCCGGAGCCCGCCATGTCGACGCCCGCCATCGCTGCATTCGCGTCCGCGTCCGACGTCATCACCACACGGCGTGGCGAGGAGGTGCGGCTGCGTTTCGTGACGCCCGGCGATGCCGAGGCGCTGCAGGACTACGTACGGTCGTTGAGCCCGCGCTCTCGGAATAAGCGCTTTCTTGGCGCGCTCAGCGAACTGCCCAAGGCCGTGCTCGACGATTTCGTCGCGCTCGGCCGCAATGATCGCTACAGCCTGTTCGGTGTGATGGAGCACGACGGTGTCGAGAGCATCGTCGCCGAGGCGCGCTATGCTCTGGATCGCAGCACGGGTCGCGTGGAATTCGGCCTGTCGGTGCATGACCGCTGGCAGGGTCACGGCATCGGCCCGGCGCTGATCGCGGATCTTGAGCGCCGCGCAGCCGCCCTCGGCGGTGTCACGCTGTCAGGCGACGCGCTGCGCACCAACGACGTGATGATCGCGCTGGCCAGGAAAGCCGGCTTCACGATCCAGCCGCACGCGGATGATTGGACTTTGGTGCGGTTCGAGAAGGGCGTAAGTGCCAGCCACGTGCATGTCGCCTTTCTTGACTTGATGAAATGACAGTCATCAGCTCATCCAGCGCTGCGGCCAAACTCGCAAGAACGTACGACGCACGGGGATCGATCGCGATGCCAATGATTGCGCCCTCTCCCCTTGTGGGAGAGGGCATGTAGGAAGGTGCTGCAAACTCGCCCGGGTGAGGGGTTTCTATCCACGAGCGTTGTTTGCCGAGAGAGACCCCTCACCCGACCGCGCTTGTGGACGGGCCAAACTTGCCCTCTCACACAAGGGGAGAGGGCGCATTCACGTGCAGTCTGCTTTGTTGTCAGATGTTCAAGCGTACTCAGAACGTCTCCACCCACGGCCGCAGCTCCATCTCCCAGCTCCACGCGCTGCGCGGCTGCTGCAGCACGCTCCAATAGCTTGCCGCGATCGCGTCGGGGTCGAGCATCGAATCCGGGCGCTCGGCCGGCTCCTGCCGTGCGGCGCTCTTGATGCCGCCGTCGATGACGAAATGCGCGACGTGGATGCCCTGCGGCGACAGTTCGCGGGCCATGCTCTGGGCGAGGCCGCGCAGCGCGAACTTGCCCATCGCGAATGGTGCCGACTGCGCATAGCCCTTCACGCTGGCCGACGCGCCGGTGAACAGAATGGCGCCGTGCTTGTTCGGCAGCATGCGCTGCGCCGCTTGCTGCGCCACCAAGAAGCCGCCGAAGGCGCTGACGGCGATCGATTCCTGCACCTCGGCCGGCACGAGGTCGGTGAGCGGGCCGCGCGCCCGGGCGCTGGCATTGTAGACGACGAGATCGGGCTCGCCGATTTCGCGCGAGACGAGGCCGAACAGCCGCTCGACCTCTTCCGGGTTGGTCGCATCACAGGGATAGGCGCGCGCGCCGGTTTCGCTGCACAGCGCGCCGAGCTTCTCGGTCTTGCGCGCGGCCAGCGCGACGCGGATCTTCTCGCGCGCGAACAGCCGCGCCAGCGAGGCGGAGAGCCCTTCGCCGGCACCGACGATCAGGGCAATCTTGTAGGCAGGGATGTCCATGGGCATGTCCTTGAAGGGGGCGTGGCCACGCGGCCGCTGTGCTCAAGCTAGTGCGGCGAAAGCCAACTTCCTACCACTCATTCCCACAATTTTGCCGCAGCTCAGGCCGCGGCGGCCTGTAGGGCTGCGAGGCAGCCGATCTCTTCCAGCACGACGTCCAGCCGGCTGCGGTCGTGCAGGAAAGCGTATTTCGAGCGCAGCATGGCCAGCGATCGCGCGTGATATTTTTGCGGCTTCTGCGTCCACACGACATCGCCGAGCTCGACGCTGAACGTGTCGCGGCTGTCCTTGATCGCCTTCTCGTTCGCGAGCGACCACGGCATGAACAGACCGCCGACCTGGCGTGTCAGGATCGGCATCAAGGTGAGCGACAATTCCGGCCACAGCTCGAACTCTCCTTCCGCGCGCGGCCACAGCATGCGCTGGATCCAGGCCAGCACATGCGGCGCGCGACCCTCGATCAGGGCGCCGGCGGTCGGGTCGGTCCAGAGTTCGTAGAACTGGCCCCACAGGCCGAAATCTCCATAGGCCGGCCTGCCGCCGAACAGATAGGGCCTCAGCGCGAGATGACGTTCCAGGAGATCGAGCATCTCGACGAAGCCCTGCTCGATCTGCGGCGCGTTGGCCTCGTTCGATCCGACATAGGCGAGGCGCGCGACCATGCGCGTGCGGATCTTGTCGGCGAGCCGCGCGACGTCGGTATCGGCGGCCTTAGGCGCGACCATGCGGGCGATGCGCCCGGCCGAGGCGCGCTGGTCGAGATCGCCGGCCCAGCGATAGTGGAACATCCATTTGTTGCCCCACTCGTCGCCGAACTCCTCGATGAGAGCGGAGATGAAACTGGTCAGCACGTCGCCGGGGTGGACCGAGGGTTCGGGAAAATCGAGCTCGAGCGCGTCGATGATCGGCGTCGAATCCTGCAGCGGCACCTCGTCGGGCGCGACCACCAGCGGCACGAGCGGCAGCTTGGCGTGGCGGGTGAACTCCGCCTCGGTTTCCGCGCTGCGCAATATCCACTGATGCGGAATGCCCTTGTAACGCAAATACGATCGCACCTTGACCGAATAGGGCGACATCTCCGCCCCGAAGATGCGATAAACATCCGTCGGCTGATTGGTCATGGACCGGCTCCCTCGAACCTGCGGGCGTGGGACTGGTGTACCCGATCAGATGCAACCTGAAGAGTCCATCAGAGACTTGCGGAAACGAACGAGGGCTTAACGCGCATGCACCAGTTCCTGAAGCGCGACGACGTCATGACCGGCGGTAAGAGGCCGGATCTGCTGGCGCCCGATACCACCGGGCTCAACTTCTATCGCGCCGACCCGGCGCTCGCCGACCTCCTGCGCATTCACCTGCCCGACGCACTGTTTCGTCACATGGTGCCGCATCTCGACCGCCTCGGTGAGCTCGCCGGCGGCTATCTCGACGAATGCGCCCGGCTCGCCGACCGCCATGGGCCCGTGCTGCATCAGCGCGACCGCTTCGGCCGCGACGTGCAGTGGATCGAGTATCACCCGGCCTATCGCGAACTGGAGCGCGCGGCGTTCGGCGAGTTCGGCATTCACGCAATGTCGATCCGCAAGGGCATTCTCGGCTGGCCGAGCAAATATCCTGTTGTCGCGAAGCACGCCTTCACCTTCCTGTTCAACCAGGCGGAGTTCGGTCTCGGCTGTCCGATCAACGTCACCGACGGCTGCGCCAAGCTGCTTTCGAGCTTCGGCAGCGAGGCGCTCAAGGCCAGATATCTCGACGGCCTGACGCAGACCGACATGCGCAAGCTGACCCAGGGCGGCCAGTTCATGACCGAGAAGGAGGGCGGCTCCGATGTCGGCACGCTCACGACCGTCGCCGTGCCTGAGGGCGATCACTGGCGGCTGCATGGCGAGAAATGGTTCTGCTCCAACGCCGATGCGAAAGTGGTGATGCTGCTGGCGCGGCCCGAAGGCGCCGAGCCCGGCACGCGCGGCGTCGGCCTGTTCCTGATGCCGCGCTTCCTCGACGACGGCAGCCAGAACCACTACCGGATTGTCCGTTTGAAGGAGAAGCTCGGCACCCGATCGATGGCGTCGGGTGAGATCAAGCTGGAGGGCGCGATCGCCTACGCGGTCGGCCGGCTCGACCGCGGCTTCGTGCAGATGGCCGAGATGGTCAACTCCTCGCGGCTGTCCAACGGCGTCAAGTCGACGGCGCTGATGCGGCGCGCCTGGCATGACGCGATCACGGTCGCGCGCAATCGCGTCGTGTTCGGACAGCGGATCGTCGACCTGCCGCTCGGCCGTCGTCAACTATTGAAGATATTGCTCCCGACCGAGCAGGCGCTGTCGATGAGCTTCCTCACCGCTGATGCGCTCGACCGTGCCGAGGGCGGCAGCCAGGATGCCGCTGCGCTCTTGCGCATCCTGACGCCGACCTTGAAATTCCGCGCGACCCGCGATGCCCGCAAGGTCTGCGGCGACGCATTGGAGATGCGCGGCGGCATCGGCTATGTCGAAGAGTTCGCCACCTCCAGGCTGTTGCGTGATGCGCATCTCGGCTCGATCTGGGAGGGCACCGGCAATATCGTCGCGCTCGATGCACTGAAGCGCGCGGTCGGCCGTCATGGTGCGGAGGCGGCGCTGGCAGCCGATCTGCATGCGCGGCTCGACGACAGCGCCGCCGTGCCGCAGGCTTGGCGCGATCAGCTGCATCGCCTTGTCGGTCGCGCGGTCGGCTTTGCCCGTGAGGTGGCAGGTCGTGCTGACAACGAAGCGGAGTCGCGCCGCGCGACCAGCCTGCTGTATCACACGGCGAGCGCCGTCTCCCTCACCTGGGAAAGCGCGCGCATCCACGCGATGCGTGGCGATGCACGCCGGCTGTTGCTGGCGAAGTTGGTTGTTGATCACCGGCTGACGTCGTCGGATCCCTTCCGGCTCGCGGAAAATAAGACGGATGATACGATTGCAACGCTGCTGCTCGGTGAGCACGATGCGACCATGGCGGAGGTTGGCGAACTGATAGCTACGGCGTAGGCTGCTTTCAGTCGGATGGTCGTGATGAGCAAGGTGGTTGCCCCGGGCGCGGTTCTTACCTCGCCCCGCCAGGGCGAAGCGAAGCTTCGCTAGGGCGGGGAGAGGTCGGATTGCATCGCCAGATGCAATCCGGGTGAGGGGGTACAGGTCTTACTAATTTGCACCACTCGTGCGGCTGCCCCTCACCCCAACCCTCTCCCCGTGAAGGACGGGGAGAGGGAGCGCGGCGAGTGCGTCGAAACAGATGAGTAGCAAAAGAAAACAACAGGGAGAACGTCAATGAAAGCCGCCGTGCTGATGGAGGTCAACAAGCCGCTCGTCATCGAGAACATCAGCGTGCCCAAGCCGGGCCCGCGCGAGGTGTTGATCCGCACGAGCGTGGCCGGCCTCTGTCATTCCGATCTGCACTTTATCGAAGGGCTCTATCCGCATCCGCTGCCGGCCGTGCTCGGTCATGAATCGGCAGGGATCGTCGAACAGGTCGGCTCCGACGTCACCTATGTGAAGCCCGGCGATCATGTGGTCACCTGCCTGTCGGTGTTCTGCGGCACCTGCGACAACTGCACGACGGGCCGGCCGGTGCTGTGCACCGACACCACGGTGAAGATGCTGCCGGGCGCCTCCAACCGGCTGTCGTGGGGGCGAAGTGAGAAGCTGCACCAGTTCCTCAATCTGTCGTCCTTCGCCGAGCAGATGCTGGTGCACGAGAACGCGATCGTGAAAATCCGCCAGGACATGCCGCTCGAGCTTGCGGCGCTGATCGGCTGCGGTGTGATCACCGGCTATGGCGCGGTCGTCAACACCGCGCGGGTAACGGCCGGCGAAACCGTCGCGGTGATCGGTTGCGGCGGCGTCGGCATGGCGGCGATCAACGGCGCGGAGATCGCCGGCGCCGGACGCATCATCGCCATCGATACCAACCCGGCCAAGCTGCAACTCGCGACGAAGCTCGGCGCCACCGACATCATCAATCCGGCCGATGGCGACGTCGTGGCGCAGGTGCGCGAACTCACCAAGGGCGGCGTGCATCACGCCTTCGAGGTGCTCGGACGCAAGGAGACCGCGGAGCAGGCCTTCGCGATGCTGGCGCCGGGCGGCACCGCGACCATCGTCGGCATGATCCCGTTTGGCCAGAAGATCGAGCTGCACGGCTTCGACTTCCTGCGCGAGCGCCGCATCCAGGGCTCGTCGATGGGCTCGAACCACTTTCGGGTCGACATGCCAAGGCTTGTTGAGTTCTACCTGCGCGGCAAGCTGCATCTGGAGGACTGGATCTCGGCCAAGCTGAAGCTGTCCGAGATCAACGAGGGCTTTGCCAACATGAAGGCCGGCAAGACGCTGCGCAGCGTCATCATGTTCGATGCGTAAGGGGCTTGGTCCCGTGTGACGTGGCTGAGAGGTGAGGTGGCCTGCGTATCAGTTGCTCGTCATGCCCGGGCTCGACCCGGGCATCCATCCTTCCCGAACGATGGATGGCCGGGTCAAGCCCGGCCATGACGATGGAGAGGTTGGGTGAGACGCCGTCGAATAACTCGAAGATCGAACTAATCCGCGAACATCGGCGGGGGCGTGAAGCCGCCGAACTCGCGCTCGATCAGTTCGGCGAGCTTGATCGGCGTGCGGTCTTCGAGGAAGGGGCCGACGATCTGCACGCCCACGGGCAGGCCATCCGCGAGCCCGAGCGGAATCTGCGTGGCCGGCAGACCGGGCAGGGTGGCGATACCCGGCCAGGCGAGCTGGTCGTTGTAGTCGTGCTCCACGCCATCGATCTTGACGCGCCGCTCGCGCTGATCCGGCGAGTGGTCGTGCGGAAACGCCGGCGTCGGCATGATCGGGCAGATCACCGCATCGAACTGCGCAAACAGCGCCCGCCATTGTGCGCGCAGGCCGAAGCGGGCGTTGTTGGCCTGCACCCAGTCGCGATGGCTGAGCGCGAGGCCGCGCAGCCGCTCGGCCGCGAGGCTCATCGCTTCCTTCGGCAAATGCGCGGCGGCCTGGCTGGCCTCGGCATGCACCTGCGGCGGCATGGTCGCGCCGAGGAAGCCGAGCAGCAGGCGCATATAGAGCCGGCTGGTGGCGGCGAAGTCCGGCAGCAGCGGGCTTTCCCTTACGACATTGACGCCGGCCTTCGCCAGATCAGCTGCGAGCCGTTCGATCGCGCCGCGCACGGCGGTGTCGGTCGGCAGCAGCGTATCCGACGCGACCACCAGCACGCGAAAATCCTGCAGCCGCGTATGCCGCGGCGGCGGCAGCTCCAGCCGATACGCCGTGCCCGCTTCGAGCGGATCGGGGCCGGCCATCACGTCGAGCAGCAGCGACAGATCAGCCGCCGAGCGCGCCATCGGGCCGACCACGGCGAGGTCGGCCTCGTTCGGCAGCGGCTGGAACGGCGGCGGCGTGTGGCCGCGCGTCGGCACGAGGCCATAGGTCGGCTTGTGCGCGGTGACGCCGCAATGAAACGCCGGCACCCGCAGCGAGCCGCCGATGTCCGAGCCGAGCGACAGCGAGCCGTAGCCGGCGGCGAGCGCCGCCGCCGATCCGCCGGACGAGCCGCCCGGCGTGCGGCCGAGATCGTAAGGGTTATTCGTCGTGCCGTAGATGTCGTTGTAACTCTGCCAGTCGCCGAGCCCGAGCGGCACGTTGGTCTTGCCGAGCACGATGCCGCCCGCGTCCTTCACGCGCGTCACCGTCAGCGCATCCTCGGCCGCGACGAAATTCTTCTGCTGCGGAAAGCCCCAGGTCGTCGGCAGGCCGGCGACGTTGTAGGATTCCTTCACCGTCAGCGGCAAGCCGAGCAGCGGGGCGCGCTCGCCACGTGCCAGCCGCGCGTCGGCTACGCGGGCGGCCTCCAGCGCGCGGTCGAAATCGCGCACGCACACGGCGTTGATCTTGTCGTCATGTCGCTGGATGCGGTCGATCGCGAGCTGAGTCAGCTCGACCGATGAGACCTCTCGATGTTCCAGAGCTTTTGCCGTCTCGACGGCGGTTGCGAACGTCCATTGCGATGCAGCCAAGGTCCTGCTCCCCGTACGCGTGGAGGTCGTGTTTTACCCCAGACGCGTGGCAGGCGCTTGATCGAAATTGCGGAAGGCGCGCCGTCAACCCGGCAGCATGCGCTGCATCACGCGGTCGCGATAGACGAAGATGTGCGCCAGCGCGGCTCCGACATGCACGATGATCAGGATCAGCAGCAGCCACTCGGATGCCTGGTGCAGGCCGTCGATGGCGCGGTTGCCTGCGGGGTTGCGCGTGGCCAGCATCGGCAGCTGAAACAGATAGAAGTACGACACGCTCCAGCCGCGATAGGAGGCAAACAGCCAGCCGGTGATGGTCGTCGCCAGCACCATCACATAGAGCATCCAATGCACCGCCTCCGAGCTCAGCCGCTGCCACGCCGGCAGCGAGCTTTCCGGCGCCACGGGATGGGTGAGCCGCCAGACAAAGCGCAGCACGATCAGCAGCAGAATGGTGAGGCCGAACGAGATGTGCAGGATCATCGGCGCGCCAGGAGGCGTATTGGCGTGCAAATCCGGCATCAGCCAGCCGATCGGATATTGGACGGCGAGCAGCGCCACCACCAGCCAATGCAGGACTTTCGCGGGCGTGCCGTAGTGCAGGCGTGGTGTCATCACGAGCCTTCCGTTGCGATCGATGGGGCGCCATCGGCGCCGTGGCTGGACGTTCCGCCTGCCGGGGCGATGCTAGGCTGCGCCGATCAATATTCCCACACCCAGCACGATGATGCCGCCGAGCACGATCTGGAACACGGCCTGCATGAACGGCGTGTCCATGTAGCGCGCGCGAATATAGGCGATGGCCCACAGCTCGAAGAACACGACGAGGCTGGCGATCGCCGTCGCGATCCAGAACGCGTTGGGCCAGGAGTCCGGCACCAGATAGGGCATCGTATGGCCGAGGCCGCCGAGCGTCGTCATCGCGCCGCAGACCGCGCCACGCAGCCAGGGCGAGCCGCGCCCCGTGAGCGAGCCGTCATCAGACAGCGCCTCGGCAAAGCCCATGCTGATGCCGGCGCCGATCGAGGCGGCGAGGCCGACCAGGAAGGTCTGGAAATTCTGATGCGTGGCAAAGGCGGCCGCGAACAGCGGCGCCAGCGTGGAGACCGAACCGTCCATCAATCCGGCGAGACCCGGCTGCACATATTGCAGCACGAACACGCGGCGCCGCGTCTCGTCTTCCTTGTCGCGGACGTCCGGGCTGAGGATCTTGTCGGTCAGTTGCGCCGCGACCTTCTCGTGGCCCTTCTCCGCCTCGGCGAGATCGCCGAGCAGCCGGCGCACGCCGACGTCCTTGGCCTGTTCGGCGGCCTTGGCATAGAACCGCTCGGCCTCGAATTCCATGGTGCCGACTTCCTTGCGGATGGCGTCGAGCGACAGGTTCTTTGTCAGCCAGATCGGCCGGCGCTGCATGAACCCTTTGACGTTCTCGCGCCGGATCGGCGGCAGGTTCTTGCCGAAGCGCTCCTCATAGAGCTCGAGCAGCATATGGCGGTGGCCCTTCTCCTCCTCGGCCATCTGCTCGAACAGTTTCGCCGAATCCGGATACCGCTCCGCCAAGTCTTCCGCGAAGCTCATGTAGATGCGGCCGTCTTCCTCTTCGGCCGAGATCGCGATCGCCAGGATCTCGCGCTCGGTGAGGTCGGCGAAATTCTTCATTCCAAGGTCCCCGGATTGCCGTTCTCAACGCAGTCGAGTTTAGAACGTTTCTAAACGCTATATGGTTTTGCCGCAGCGCGGTCAAACTGCCGCCGCGCGGTGGTCGCGAAACGTTTTCGTGAGGTCGCATTCAGGCCCCAGTCAGGGAACCCCTGGGCAAATTCACGGTTCGCGTTTCCGCTTGGCTACCTAAGGAGTTCCAATGACCAGCGTCAAATACCGGCTGAATGATCCGAGACTGGCGCCGCGACGGACCAGGATGGATATTCCGGGCTGGGCCGGCGAGCGGCAGCCGCGCGCGAATGGCTCGCACGAGCAGGTCTGGCACTGCGTGCCGTTCTCCGAAGGCGCGCAATACGGCATCGAGCTGTTCTATCCGTATGATTTCGAGCTGCAGGTGACGACGCGCGACGGCAAGCTGGAGCTGTCGGGCGATTGGGGCGAGCCGCCGAGCCCGAGCCTGCAATGGCCGCCGTTCCGCAATTTCGGCGATGCGTTCTACACCTATCAGATCCTGATCGATCTCAAGGTGCCGCCTGGCTTTGCGATCCGCACCGAGCCGCATCCGCGCTTCTACACCGACCGCACCGACACCTGCCCGATCGCGGTTCCGGCGCTGGTGCGCAATTTCTGGCCGATGCTGTTCTTCTGCGTGTTCAAGGCGCCGGCCGAGGGGCGCACGCATATCTTCCGTCCGGGCGAGCCGTTCGCGCAGGTGATCGTGATTCCCGAGGAGGCCAACTTCACGGTGGAGCCGATGAGCCCCGACGAGGCCGCCGAGCGCGAGCTGCAGTCGCGCCGCATCCACGCCAGCCGTCCGGTGCTCGCCAAGGAGACCGAATGGGTGTCGAGCACCGACACCGTGTTCGACGGCACCTACCGCCATCTCCACCGCGCGGCGAAGGAGAAGGCGCGCAAGTCCTGAAAGCAGCAAAACAGGGCTGTCGCATGCGACCATCGAAGTTTTGCGCTCATCTCTCCACGACGTCATGGCCGGGCTTGTCCCGGCCATCCACGTCGTCCGGCATGCTGAGAACCACGTGGATGCCCGGGTCAAGCCCGGGCATGACGGAGTAACAATTTGACGACCCGCTCGTTTCGGTAGTGCCGCCACACGCGATTGTCTCGCCCCCAAAAACGAAAGGGCGCCGACCTTGCGATCGACGCCCTCATGGCCTTCACCTGACGACGATCAATAGCGATCGTAGTACCAGTGGTGATGGTGATGATGGTGGTGGTAGTACCGGCGCGGCACCACATAGACCCGGGGACCGTAGCCATATCCATAGCCGGGGCCGTAGCCATAGCCGCGCCAGTAGCCATGGTGATGGTGGTGATGATGATGGTGGTGATGGTACCACTGCGCCAACTGCACCTTCGGCTCGGCCTCCGGCGGCGCCTGCTCGTCGAGCGCCTGCAGCACCTTGGCCGCATTCGGGATCGGCTCGAGCAGATCGGCGTAGGAATTGGCCTTCAGCACGTCGGTGGGGGCCGGAGCCGCTGACGCCTGGCCCGTGCCGAGCGCGCCGACAGCGGCGACCGCGCCCAACAAGCCTGCGATCTTCTTATCCATGAATTCATCTCCTGATGCGCATCGCCCGGATGCCAAAACGTCGCACCCCGAATGTTCGTTCCTCGATTCGCCTGATGAGGCCGCAACGCGTCCAAAATCAGGCTGTCGATTTGTTCAGGAACGTGAACAGGAGCTCATTGACTTTGTCATGCTGCTCTTGCTGCACCCAATGTCCGGCGCGATCGATCAGCTCGCTCAGGATAATGTTGGTGCACACTCGGGACTGCATCGCTTCAAGCACGCCGGGCCGTTGGTAGATGCCCCAGTCTTGCAGCCCTGAGATGAATGCGGACGGAACGTCGATGGTGCGGTCGGACCATGTCTGCAATTCCGCGTCGAACAGGCCTGACGTGCCGCAGCGATACCATTGCAGGCCGCCCTGGAAGCCGGTCCGTTCATATTCGGCGGCGTAGACCGCGAGCTCATGATCCGGCAGCCAGCGATTGCCCGCGATCGTCGCAGAGTCAGGCATCACCTCGGCGACGGTCTCGGCCATCGTCTTGTCCAGGTCCATGACGTAGTAGGTCGGCAGCTTCGACAGCTCGCTCGCTGTCCATGCCTGCAACGGTGCGGGACTGTTGTCAGGCCAATCCGCGCTCTTGTGGTGATAATAGGCGCGCAGAAAATCATGCAGACACTGCGGCGCGCGATGCATGTCGGCGTTGGCCTCTCGCGTCGAGTAGTACCATTGATAGTGCTTGCGCGGCCGAGATAGCGCGGCCAGTTCGCGATGCACGGGATCCTCGGGCGCAGCGAGAGGGTGGTCGGCGGTGTCGAACGGTGCCGCCGGTGGGCCCGGGAACGGCGCGCTCATCATCACGACCGATCGAAACACGTCGGGGCGGATCAGGGCGCACCACGCCGCGACCGGGCTGCCGAAATCATGTCCGACGACCGCCGCGACGTGGCGATGGCCGAACGCATAGACCACGCCCAGCGCATCGCGCACCAGATTGGTGAAGCGGAACGGCGCGAGGTCACCGTCATAGTCGGCGCTCCAGCCGGTGGTACGGCCATAGCCGCGCTGGTCCGGCGCCAGCACGTGATAGCCCGCCGCCGCCAGCGCCGGCATCACCTTGCGCCAGCTATAGGCGAGCTCGGGAAAGCCGTGCAGCAGCAGTATGCATGGCCGGCCGGGCGTCTCGAAGCCAGCTTCGAGCACGTGCATGCGCAAGCCGTTGATGCCGTCGACGAAGCGCGAGCGGATAGTGGGAGGAAGAGGGAGAGGGGGAAGAGCTGGAAGTGGAAAAGAAGAGGTCATCGCGGCCCTCATCTGTGTCGTCCCGGCGAACGCCGGGACCCATAACCACAGGATAATGTGGTAGGCAGCGCTGGCAGCTCCAGCTTTCGCAAAACTCGGGACGGTGGCTCTATGGGTCCCGGCTCAAGGCCGGGACGACACCGTTGCTTTGAGCTGCAGGCGCGGCCCGCTTACCCCGCGCCCTTCTTCGGCCAATAGCGCTCGCGCAGATGGCGCTTGACCAGCTTGCCGGTCGGGGTGCGCGGCAGCTCCGGCTCGAAGTCGATCGAGCGCGGGCATTTGATCGGCGACAGATGCTGGCGGCAGAACAGCATCAGCTGCTCCTCGAGCGCCTTTCCGGCGCGCGCCATGTCGTGCGGCTGCACGACGGCCTTGACCTCCTCGCCCATCTCCTCGTTCGGCACGCCGAACACGGCGACATCGGCGACATCAGGATGGGTGATCAGGACGTCCTCGGTCTCCTGCGGGTAGATGTTCACGCCGCCGGAGATGATCATGTAGGACTTGCGGTCGGTCAGATAAAGGAAGCCGTCGGCGTCGAGATAGCCGACGTCGCCGAGCGTCGACCAGCCCCTGTCGTTGTAGGCGCGCTTCGTCTTCTCTGGATCGTTGTGATAGGAGAAAACCGGCGCATCGGCAAAATACACCGTGCCGATCTCGCTGGTCGGCATCTCCTGGTCGTCCTCGCCGAGGATCTTGATCTTGCCGACGACGGCGCGGCCGACGCTGCCGCGATGCTCGAGCCATTGCTTCGAGGTGCAGACGGTGACGCCATTGCCCTCGGAGCCGGCATAGTACTCGATCAGGATCGGCCCCCACCAGTCGATCATCCTGGCCTTGACGTCGACAGGGCAGGGCGCCGCCGCATGGATCGCGCCCTTCAGGGTGGAGACGTCGTAGCGCTTGCGGACGTCCTCCGGCAGCTTGAGCATGCGCACGAACATCGTCGGCACCAGCTGCGACTGCGTGATCTTGTACGTCTGGACGAGCTTCAGGAACTCCTCGGCGTCAAAATGCTCCATGATGATCGACGTGCCGCCGAGCGTGATCGCCATCATGTTGAAGCGCAAGGGGGCCGCATGATACAGCGGCGCCGGCGACAGGTAGATGCTCTCGGCATTCATGCCGCACATGTCGGCGCACAGCACGCGCAGGAACTGGTTGGGCTGATCGATCGGATTGCCCTCGAAATCCTTCTTGATGCCCTTCGGCCGCCCGGTCGTGCCCGACGAATACAGCATGTCATAGCCGGCGACCTGGTCGGCAATCGGGGTCTTGGGCTGCGCGCCGGCCTCCTTGTCCCAGGAGCGGAAGCCCGGCTCCGGCTCGTCGACCATGAAGAACAGCGGGCCGTCCGCCGTCACGAGGTCGCGCACCTGCTCGGCGCATTTCGGCGAGGTGATGAAGACCTTGGCGCCGCAATCCTTGATGATGTAGGCGATCTCGTCCTTGGTGAGATAGCGGCTGATCGCGGTGTAGTAGAGGCCGGAGCGCTGCGCGGCCCAGGCGATCTCCATGAAGGCGAGCCGGTTCTCCATCAGGAAGGCGATGTGGTCGCCGGCCTTCAGGCCAAGCGATCGAAACAGCTGGGCGCCCTGGTTGGAGAGCTCGTCGAGCTCGCGATAGGTGATGGCCTTGCCGGTGCCGGCCATCTGATAGGCGATCTTGTCGGGATGGCTCTGGGCGTAGATGGACGGGTGGGTCATGATGGGCTCACCGCTAAATTAGGAAAAAGCTGTCGTCCCGGCTTTGAGCCGGGACCCATAACCACAGGGCCTGTGGTGAGAGCGAGCTGTGGCTCCAGCTCGCCCAAAATCGATTTCGGTGGCTATGGGTCCCGGCTCAAGGCCGGGACGACACCGTTGTTGGAGCGACGGCTACAGCCGCTCGACGATCGTGACGTTCGCCATGCCACCGCCTTCGCACATCGTCTGCAGGCCGTAGCGCTTGTTGCGCTGCTTCAGCGCATGCAGCAGCGTCGTCATCAGCTTGGTGCCGGAGCCGCCGAGCGGATGACCGAGCGCAATCGCACCGCCATTGACGTTGAGACGGCTGGGATCGGCACCGGTGGTCTTCAGCCACGCGGTCGGCACTGAGGCGAAGGCCTCGTTGACCTCGTAGAGGTCGATGTCGTCGATCGACATGCCGGCCTTCTGCAGCGCGCGCTGCGTCGCCGGCAGCGGGGCTTCCAGCATGATGACGGGATCGCCGCCCATCATGGTCATGTGGTGCACGCGGGCCAGCGGCTTGACGCCGAGCGATTTCAGGCCGCGCTCGTTGACGACCATCACGCCGGAGGCGCCGTCGCAGATCTGGCTGGCGGACGCCGCCGTCAGCTTGCCGTTCTCGGCAATCAGCTTGACGCCCTTGATGCCGTCGAGGCTGACGTCGAAGCGGATGCCCTCGTCGATATGGTGGGTGTCGGTGGAGCCGTCCGCGCGGGTGATCTGCAGCGGGATGATCTCGTCCTTGAAGTGCCCTCCTTGCGTCGCCGCGATCGCGCGCTGGTGGCTGTTATAGGCGTATTCGTCGAGCTCATCCTTCGAGAGACCGTACTTCTCCGCCATCATCTCCGCGCCGGTGAACTGGCTGAACTGGATGTTCGGATAGCGGCTCTCCATGCTCGGGCTTTTGTAGTGCCCGAAGCCGTTCTTCGCCGGCAAGGTGGAGGACAGGCCCATCGGCACGCGCGTCATCGACTCCACGCCGGCGGCGATCACCACATCCATCGCGCCCGACATCACTGCCTGCGCGGCGAAGTGCAGCGCCTGCTGCGACGAGCCGCACTGGCGGTCGATCGAGGTGCCCGGCACGCTCTCCGGCAGCTTCGAGGCCAGCACCGCATTGCGCGCGATGTTGGTCGACTGCTCACCGGTCTGCATGACGCAGCCCATGATCACGTCCTCGACCTGGTCCGGCGCGGCGCCGGAGCGCTCGACCAGCGCGTCCAGCACCTTCGCCGCCAGATCCGCCGGATGCCAGCCGGACAGACGCCCGCCCTTGCGACCGCCGGCCGTGCGCGCAGCCGCGACGATATAGGCTTCCGCCATGAGGTTTCCTCCCTAGACTTGGTTCGTTGATTGGGAGGGATTTAAATGCGCGATTGAGCTTTAGTCAATCGATCAATTAACTCTTGAGATCGCCTCCGGCTTCGGCTTATCTGGCCCCAACAATCAGGTGGGAAACGTCCAAGGTGGGCACCGTTTTGGGACCTCAGCTGCAGACCAGCGCGCCGGAGAAGCTTGCCGTGGGGCGGAATGCCACCGCGGAAAAGCTGCTGGATGCCGCCAGCGAGCTGATGATCCAGCGGTCCTCGATCGAGATCTCGCTCAGCGACATCGCCCAGAAGTCCGGCTCTAACGCCGCGCTGGTGAAATACCATTTCGGCAACAAGGACGGCCTGCTGCTGGCGCTTCTCGCGCGCGACGCGGCCACTGAGGTCGCCAATCTCGAATATCTCTTGGCGCAGCCGCTGCCGCCGACCGCCAAGCTGAAGCTGCACATCAGCGGCATCATCCGCGCCTATCACCGGTTTCCCTACATGAACCGGCTGATCCACTATCTTCTGCACGAGAGCAGCGCCGACGCCGCCAACGAGGTGTCGAAATTCTTCGTCGCGCCGCTCTTGGAATTCCATCGCCGGCTGATCGAAGAGGGCATCGCCAAGGGCGAGTTCCGCGCCGTCGATCCCGTGCTGTTCTACACCAGCCTGATCGGCGCCTGCGATCACCTGTTCTTCGGCCGCCACGCCATGTCGCGCGCGATCGGCGTCGGCCCGGTCACCGACGAAGTCTGCCGCCAGTACATCGCCCACATGGAGGCGCTGATCTGCGGCGGGATATTGAAGAGGGCGAATGGCGAGTAGGTGTTTGCCGCTCGCTCCTTGCCGCCAACAAGAAACATCCACGGAGGAAACTTAACCATGCAGTTGAACAACGTTGCCGTTCTCATCACCGGCGGTGGCTCGGGTCTCGGCGCCGCCACGGCGCGCGCCATGGCCGCGAAGGGCGCCAAGATCGCCGTGCTCGATCAGAGCCTGGAGAATGCCGAGAAGGTCGCGGCCGAACTCAAGGGCGTCGCCCTGCATGCCGACGTCACCAATGAGGAGCAGGTCAAGGCCGGCATCGCCAAGGCCGAGGCCGCGCACGGCGTCGCCCGTGTGCTGGTGAACTGCGCCGGCATCGGCGGCTCGCAGCGCATCGTCGGCAAGGACGGCGTCTATCCGCTGGCGAAGTTCGCGCGCATCATTAACGTCAACCTGATCGGCACCTTCAACGTGCTGCGCCTGTTCGCCGAGCGCCTGGTCACCGCCGAGCCCATCGGCGAGGAGCGTGGCGTCGCCATCAACACCGCCAGCGTCGCGGCCTATGAAGGCCAGATCGGCCAGATCGCCTATTCGGCGTCGAAGGGCGGCGTCGTCGGCCTGACCCTGCCGGCCGCGCGCGATCTCGCCAGCCAGAAGATCCGCGTCAACACCATCGCGCCCGGCCTGTTCCTGACGCCGCTGCTGATGGGCCTGAACGAAGAAGCGCGCAAGAGCCTCGGCGCCCAGGTGCCGCATCCCGCCCGCCTCGGCGACGCCTCGGAATACGGCAACCTCGCCGTCCACATCGTCGAGAACCCGATGCTCAACGGCGAAACCATCCGCCTCGACGGCGCCATCCGCATGGCCCCGCGCTGACGGCAACCTCCGCTGTCGTCCCGGCCTTGAGCCGGGACCCATACTCCGCGGCGTCTGTGAGAAGCACTCTGGCAGACGCCGCGCCCTAACCAATGAAGCCGGTGGCTATGGATCCCGGCGTTCGCCGGGATGACGGTGAGGAAAGCGCGCGCCATGTCCCAACCGCTGCTGATCGAGCACGACAACGGTGTCGACCGGGTGACGCTCAATCGTCCGGAAAGCCTGAACGCGCTCGATCCCGCGCTGATCGACGCGCTTAATACCTATTTCGAAAGCCTGCAGCGCAATCGCACCACGCGCGTCGTCGTGCTCAAGGGCGCGGGCAAGAATTTCTGCGCCGGCCTCGATCTCAAGGCCGCGATGCAGCGGCGCGGCGGCGTCAACGAGCCGCCTGGTGTGACCGAATCCCTGGACTCGCAACGCCGCATCGCCGACATCGTGATGCTGATGCGGCGCTGTCCGCAGCCGATCATTGCGCTGGTGCAAGGCGCGGCCGCCGGCGGCGGCTTCGCGCTGGCGCTCGCCGCCGACATTCGCATTGCCACGCGCTCGGCCCGCATGAACTGCGCCTTCGTCAAGCTCGGTCTGGGCGGCTGCGACATCGGCACCAGCTACTTTTTGCCGCGCCTCGTCGGCGTCTCCGTCGCCTCCGAACTGATCCTCACCGGACGTTTCATCGGCGCCGAACGCGCGCTGATGGTCGGGCTGGTGTCGGAGATCGTCGAAGAAGATCAGCTCGATGACGCCGCTGCGCCGATCATCGAGGCCATGATGACCGCCTCGCCGGTCGGGCTCCGCCTATCCAAGGAATGCCTCAACATGAGCGTCGATGCGTCATCGATCGAGGCCGTCATCGCGATGGAAGATCGCAACCAAGTGCTGTGCAGCCGCTCCGAGGATTTCAAGGAAGGCATTGAAGCCTTTCTCCAGAAGCGCAAGCCGGTCTATACCAACCGCTAGATATCAAGATCCGCAAAGGACGATATTTCGGGAGACGCAAAATGGACGGGACGGCAGCGAAGGTGTTGGAGAAGCCGGCATTCCGCAAGGTCAACTGGCTGGCGCGAGATATCGACGTCGAGCGTCGCGCGGACGGCGTGATCGTCATCAAGTCGCGCATTCCGCTGCAGGCCTATGAGCCGCATCTTGCCGCGCCGCTCGCGCGCTGGGCCAAGGAGGCGCCGACGCGAACCTGGCTCGCGCAGCGCACCGGCCCCGAGCGGCAGTGGCGCAAGCTGTCCTATGCGGAGGCCAAGCGCACCGTCGACGGACTGACGCAGGGCCTTCTCAATCTGAAGCTCGACGGCCGCCCGGTCGCGATCCTCTCCGGGAATTCCATCGAGCATGCGCTGATGACGTTCGCCGCGATGCAGGCCCGCTCACCGGCAGCGCCGGTATCGCCGGCCTATTCGCTGATGAGCCACGATCATCTCAAGCTGAAATATCTGTTCGGCCTGGTGAAGCCGGGCGTGGTGATGGTGCAGGATGGCCCGACCTTCGAGAAGGCGCTGAAAGCGCTCGATCTCGACGGCGTCACCGTCGTGCATGTCGCGCGTCCCTGCGAGGGCATTCCGAGCGTCAGCTTCGCCGATCTTGCTGCGACGCCCGTCACTGGCGACGTCGAGGCCTCCATCGCGCAGATCACGCCCGACACGGTGGGCAAGCTGCTGTTCACCTCGGGCTCCACCGGCATGCCCAAGGCCGTCATCAATACCCAGCGGATGATGTGCGCCAATGCGGCGATGATGATGCAGACGCGGCCGCGGGCGCCGGATGCGCCGGTCTCCACGGTGCTGGACTGGATGCCGTGGAATCACACGATGGGCGGCAATGCGGCGTTCAATCCGCTGCTGATCGATGGCGGCACGCTGTATATCGACGACGGCCGCCCGATGCCCGGGATGTTCGAGGAGAGCCTCCGTAACCTGCGCGAGGTGTCGCCGACCTACTATGCCAACGTTCCCGCAGGCTACGCCGCGCTCGCCGCGGCGATGGAGAAGGACGATGCGCTGTGCCGCTCCTTCTTCAAGGATCTCGGCATCATGGCCTATGGCGGCGCGCGGCTCCCGGATGATCTCTACGAGCGCATGCAGGCGCTGGCCGTGAAGACCACCGGCGAGCGCATCGTGTTCTACACCGGCTGGGGCTCGACCGAGACCGCGCCGACCTCGACCGGCACCTATTGGAACACCGAGCGCGTCGGCCTGATCGGCCTGCCGTTCCCCGGCGTCGAGCTGAAGATGGTGCCGACCGGCGACAAATACGAGCTGCGTCTGCGCGGCATCAACGTCATGCCCGGCTATTTCGGCCAGCCCGAGCTGACGGCAAAGGCGTTCGACGACGAGGGCTTCTATTGCATCGGCGATGCCGGCGTGTTCGTCGATCCCAACGATCCCGCGCAGGGCATCATCTTCGCCGGCCGCGTGGTCGAGGATTTCAAGCTGACGACCGGCACCTTCGTCCATGTGGGATCGCTGCGCACGGATGCGATCGCGGCGGCAACGCCGGCGATCCATGATGCGCTCGTAGCGGGGCAGGACCGCGACTACATCGGCCTGCTGGCGTGGCCGAACCTGCACGCCTGCCGCCAACTGGTCGGCAATCCCGAAGCGACGTTCGAGGATGTGGTGAAGCATCCCGCCGTGATCGACTGCGTTCGTCGCGGCCTCCAGGCCCACAACAAGGACTGCGAAGGCGCCAGCAGCCGGCGCATCGGCCGCGTCATGCTGATGGCCGAGCCGCCGTCCATCGACGGCCACGAGCTGACCGATAAGGGCTACATCAACCAGCGCGCCGGCCTCGAACGCCGCGCCGCTCTGGTCGAGCGGCTCTATGCCGCCACGCCCGACAGCGACGTGATCGTGCTGTGATGAGGTCCCACTCTCTCCATTCGTCATTCCGGGATGCGTGCGAAGCACGCAGGCCCGGAATCCATAACCACGATCGGGCGTATGGATTCCGGGCTCGCGCTCCGCGCGCCCCGGAATGACGGCAAGCTTTAGATCCGACTTCCAAGGCGAGTGACATCCATGAACTTCGATTTCTCCGACGATCAGAAACAGCTGCGGGACCAGGCGCGGAAATTCCTCGCCGAGAAGTGCCCGCCCAAGGCGGTGCGCGTCGTGCTCGACGGCAAGGAGGCCTATGACCGCGCGCTGTGGAAGGGCTTTGCCGAGATGGGCTTTCTCGGCGTCGCCATTCCCGAGGAGTACGGCGGGGCCGGCGCCGGCCATCTCGAACTCTGCGTGATCGCGGAAGAAGTCGGCCGCGCGCTGGCTCCGGTGCCGTTCTCCTCGACCGTCTATCTCGCCGCGGAAGCGCTGATGCTCGCCGGCAGCGATGCGCAGAAGCAGGCCTGGCTGCCGAAGATCGCGAGCGGCGAGACGATCGGCACGCTCGCTTTGTTCGAGGGCACCGGCAATCCGTCGCCGAAGGCGATCAAGCTCGCAGCCGCCAATGGCGTGCTCAACGGCACCAAGAAGCCGGTCGCCGATGGCGCGATCGCCGATCTCATCATCGTCGCCGCGCGCACGGCCTCGACCGGCCGCGACAGCGACATCTCGCTGTTCCTGGTCGACGCCAAGGCCGGCGGTGTCGAGGCCAAGGCGCTGACCAATCTCGATCCGACCCGCGGCCAGGCCGAGCTCACCTTTGCGAATTGCAAGGCCGAGCCGCTCGGCGCTGCCGGCGAGGGCTGGAGCATCATCAGCCAAGTGCTCGACCGCGCGGCGGTGCTGACGGCATTCGAGCAGGTCGGCGGTTCCGATCGCGCGCTGGAGATGGGCCGCGACTACGCGCTCGACCGCATCGCCTTCGGCCGTCCGATCGGTTCGTTCCAGGCGGTCAAGCACATGCTGGCCGACATGTACGTCTCGGCGACGCTCGCGCGATCCAACGCCTATTATGGTGCCTGGGCGCTGTCGACCAACGCGCCGGAATTGCCGGAGGCTGCGGCCTCGGCGCGCATCAGCGCGACGCAGGCCTATCAGCACTGCGGCAAGAACAACATCCAGGTCCATGGCGGCATGGGGTTCACCTGGGAGTTCGACTGCCACATGTACTACCGCCGCGCCAACGCGCTCGCGCTCGGCCTCGGCAGCCTGTCCTATTGGGAGGACCAGCTGATCGACCGCATGCGCAAGCGCAACGCGGCGTGAGCCAAGCCCGTCATTCCGGGGCGCTCGCGCGCGCAAAATGGCAAGGCCATTTTGCGCAGAGCGAGCGAACCCGGAATCCAGAGGTTATCTCGTCGAGATTCCGGGTTCGATGCTGCGCATCGCCCCGGAATGACGACCTAGAAGGGATGAGACGATGAACTTCGATGACACCCCGCAGGAGGCCGCGTTTCGCAGCCAAGCGCGTGCCTGGATCGCGGCGAACGCGCCGAAGCAGTATGAGGACGAGCTGCGCGCGTCCTCGCTCGGCCGCACCGCGCTGAAGAACGCCAACATTCTGGAAGTCGCCAAGGCCTGGCAGAAGAAGAAGGCGGATGCCGGCTGGGCCTGTCTGCATTGGCCGAAGGAGTATGGCGGCCGCGGCGCCTCGCCGATCGAGCGCGTGATCTGGCAGCAGGAGGAGGGGCCGTTCGGAAAACTCTCCGCGATGTTCATCATCGGCCACGGCATGTGCGGCCCGACGGTGATGGCCTACGCGTCCGAGGAGCACAAGCGGCAGTATTTGCCACCGCTCGCCTCGGGCGAGAAGGTGTGGTGCCAGCTATTCTCCGAGCCCGCGGGCGGCTCCGACGTCGCCGGCCTGCGCACCCGCGCCGAGAAGCGCGGCGACGACTGGGTGATCAACGGCCAGAAGATCTGGACCTCGGGTGCGCACTACTCCGACTACGGCATCCTGCTGACGCGCACCGATCCCACCGTGCCGAAGCACAAGGGCCTTACGATGTTCTTCCTGGACATGAAGAGCAAAGGCGTCGAAGTCCGTCCGATCAAGCAGGCGAGCGGACATTCGGATTTCAACGAGGTCTATTTCACCGATGTCGTGATCCCGGACTCGCAGCGGCTCGGCGCGGTCAATGACGGCTGGAACGTCGCGCTCACGACCCTGATGAACGAGCGCATGTCGATCGGCGCCGGTGTTGCCACCGGCTTCCCCGAGCTGTTCGACTTCTGCTCCAACATCATGCTCGACGACCGTCCCGCGATCGAGGACCGCAACGTGCGGTCGAAGCTGGCGAACTGGGCGGTGAAGGCGAGCGGGCTGAAATACACCAGCATGCGCGCCATCTCGGCGCTGTCGAAAGGCGAGCGGCCCGGACCGGAGAATTCGATCGGCAAGCTGGTCGCAGGCGCGATGGTGCAGGACGTCGCGGCCTACGCGCTCGATCTGCAGGGGGCGGCCGGCGTGCTCAGCGGTCCCGAGGCCGACGTCGCCGGCAAATTCCAGGCGATGCTACTGCGCGCGCCTGGCACCCGCGTCGAAGGCGGTACCGACGAGATCATGCGCAACATCATCGCCGAGCGCGTGCTTGGTTTGCCCGGCGATATCCGCGTCGACAAGGACCTGCCGTTCAACCAGGTCCCGACCAAGGGGCGGGCTTAGTTGCTGTCGTAGGGCGGGTTAGCGCAGCGTAACCCGCCGTCGACTGCGCGACGTCAATCAAGTGGCGGGTTACGCCTTCGGCTAACCCGCCCTACGCATATCAAGTGAGGGTCAGGGCATGAACTTCGACGACACCCCGCAGGAAGCCGCCTTTCGCGAGACCGCGCGCGCCTGGGTCGCGGCCAATGCGCCGAAGGAGCTGGAGGAAGAGCTTGCGAGCTCCTCGCTCGGGCGCATCCGGCTGAAGCACGCCGACATCGTTGAGGTGGGCAAGGCTTGGCAGAAGAAGAAGTCCGACGCCGGCTGGGCCTGTTTGCACTGGCCGAAGGACTATGGTGGCCGCGGCGCGACGCCGATCGAGCGCGTGATCTGGCAGCAGGAGGAGGGCGTCTACGGCAAGCTGACGCAGCCGTTCCAGATCGGCGAAGGCATGTGCGGCCCGACCGTGATGGCCTATGGCAGCGAGGAGCACAAGCGCCGCTATCTGCCGAAGCTCGCCTCCGGCGAAGAGATCTGGTGCCAGCTGTTCTCCGAGCCCGCGGGCGGCTCCGACGTCGCAGGCCTGCGCACGCGCGCGGAGAAGCGCGGTGACGACTGGGTCATCAACGGCCAGAAGATCTGGACCTCGGGCGCGCACTATTCGGACTACGGCCTGCTGATCACGCGCACCGATCCCAACGTGCCGAAGCACAAGGGGCTCACGATGTTCTTCCTGGACATGAAGAGCCCGGGCGTCGAGGTCCGTCCGATCAAGCAGGCCAACGGCATGCAGGAGTTCAACGAGGTCTATTTCACGGACGTCGTCATCCCGGACTCGCAGCGCCTCGGCGCCGTGGGTGACGGCTGGAACGTGTCGCTGACGACCTTGATGAACGAGCGCATGTCGATCGGCGCGCGGCTCGCGACCGGCTTCCCCGAGATGTTCGAGTTTTGCACCAACCTGATGACCGAGAACGGGCTCGCGATCGACGATCGCGCGACACGTTCCAAGCTGGCGTCATGGGCGGTTAAGGCGAGCGGGCTGAAGTACACCAGCTACCGCGCGATCTCGGCGCTGTCCAAGGGCGACCGTCCCGGCCCGGAAAACTCGATCGGCAAGCTGGTCGCCGGCGTCATGCTCCAGGACATCGCGAGCTACGCGATGGACCTCGAAGGCGCGGCTGGCGTGCTCACCGGCGCGGACGAGGCGGAGACGCAGGGCCAGTTCCAGCAGATGCTGCTGACCGCGCCGTCGATGCGCATCGCCGGTGGCACCGACGAGATCCTGCGCAACATCATCGCCGAGCGCGTGCTCGGCCTGCCCGGCGACATCCGCGTCGACAAGGACGTGCCGTTCAACAAGGTGCCGACCAAGGGACGCAGCTAGCCACACACGCCGTCATTCCGGGGCAAGGCCGAAAGGCCTTGAACCCGGAATCCCGAGGTTGGCTTGCCGCTCTTTTTGTAATCTCGAGATTCCGGGTTCGGTCGCTTCGCGACCGCCCCGGAATGACGGGTGTGGAAGGGGGAGCGCGCGTGCGCTTCAATCGAAATCCAGGAAGGTCATGATGTCATCAGCAGCGCCGAAGCCGGAGCAAGACGCGATCAACGTCCTCGAAGACCTCATGGCGGCGCGTTTCTCCTGCCGCAGCTTTCGCGCCGATCCCGTGCCGCGCGCGATCATCGAGCGCATCCTGACCGCCGCGCAGAAGACCGCGTCGTGGTGCAACAGCCAGCCGTGGCGAGTCGAGATCACCTCGGGCGCCGCGACCGAGGCGTTTCGCAAGGTGATGTACACGGCGGCGTCGAGCGGAAAGCCGGCGTCGGGCGACTTTCCGTTTCCGCGTGAATACAACGGCGTCTATCTGGAGCGGCGGCGCGAGAGCGGCTTCCAGCTCTATAATGCGCTGGGCATCGCCAAGGGCGACAAGGCCGGATATGCCAAGCAGGCGCTGGAGAACTACAATTTGTTCGGCGCGCCGCATGTGGCGATCATCCATAGCGACGAGGCGCTCGGCACCTATGGCGCGATCGATTGCGGCGGCTATGTCACGAGCTTCATGCTGGCGGCGCAGGCGCTCGGCGTGGCCACGGTGCCGCAGGCTGCGCTGGCCTTTCATTCCGACCTGGTGCGCCAGCATTTCGGGCTCGGCGATGATCGCAGGATCGTCTGCGGCATCTCGTTCGGCTATCCCGATCTCGGCCACAAGGCCAACTCCTACCGCACCGGACGGGCGACGGTGGCCGACACCGTCCGTTTTCACGACGACGGCACCTGACCCGAGCGGCCGCGCGACGCAACGGCGATGATGGTCCAAAAGCCGAGTGCGAGTTCCGATTGGCGGGACTCGGCGCTCCGGCCCAGGCGAAGCGGGGCCATCGCACCCCGAAATTGCCTTCTGCGTTTACTTTTTTGACAAGCGACATCGGCGCCACACTGTGCCCGCCCGGGTGTCGTTCATGCGGCGTGCGCGCGGCTGTCGACAGGGCGTCCACGCAAGCGCCGGCGTTCGCATTCAAAGCTGTCCTGGAATCAAGGCGTTGCCGGAGGATGCCGCGGGCGAAGCGCCACGTCTCCTGCGTGAGACTTGCCGCAGCAGACCTAGTGGTTGCTGCTACTCGGCTTCGGCGCGCATTTTTCCCTGAGCTCATGGGCCTCGAGCAATGATATTGACAAAATCCTCTCTAACATTTTGAGTTGCATCGCCCGAGCATCAACGATGCAGAATTGTAGACGCTCGATGATCTTCTCGATTGAAGGTTCAGTCACGGCTCGAAACCTGAAGTGTCAGCGATGGATTCCATGAACACGCCGTCCAACCTTTACGCGCTCGAGGTGGATGAGGCGACGCTCCTTGGTCACCGCCTCTTGAAGGCATTCCATAAGCTCAGGCTGACGCGGCATCGGGAGCAGCTCATTGCGCTGGCTGAACGGCTGCTGGAAGATGAAGAAAGATATCCGGCAGGGCCCGGCGGTTGACGTCCTCGAGCCCTCGCCAGGTCAATGTCGGCCGCTTCAGACCGATCTGCTTGCATAGCGATTTCCAGGTCGATTCATCACAATCGACCAGGACGGCCATCACCGACATCCCGTCCATCAGGTGAGGCACGCCGAGCGGCTTGGCCTTCCAGCCGCATTTCTCGAATCGCGGCAGCCACCAGCTTTCCAGCACGATCGAGAACGCCGTCAGCCCGATCGAGATGCCATATTCCATGATGGCGGTGAGCAGCAGCATGTCGATTCGCGGTCCGGCATGTTCGCCGCGCCGCTCTGGGATCACGAAGATCCGCGACAGTTCGTAGACGTCCGGGCGCTGGATCGGGCCGCGCAGATTGAGATAGGGGAAGATGTCGCTCATCAATGTCGGCATCAAGGTCGGCACCGCGCGCATCGCGCCGATCAGCTGGCCATGGTCGATGCAGAACAGGTAGACGGAATCATCGGTGTCGAACTGGTCGATCTCACGGCCGTCGGGACGATCGAGGGCCATCCATTTGCGCTGCTTGACGTAGATCTCGTGACGCAGCCGAAAATACGGATCGAAATATGATTCGTAGAGCGCGCGATTATCTTTTCGAACGACATGAATCTCAGGCATCGAAACCCCCGGTCGTCTGAACAAATATGGGGTCTGCAGATTGCCGATGCGCTTCGATTGATCCAGTGGCAAAAACGCCAGATCAGATGGTGATCTCGCCGTTGACAAGCGCGGTCGCAACCGTCGCCGTCTTGTTCTTCGTGGCGAGCTTGCGCTGCGCCTCTTCGAGGTGCCAGCGCACGTTGCGCTCGGACACGCCGAGGATGCGCGCGGTCTCCCATGCGGTCTTGCCCCGCGCCGCCCAGCTCAGCACCTCGGCCTCGATCCGTGACAGCCGCCGGGTCGGGTTGCTCGTGGCGGTGCGCGCCAGCGCGCGCAGCCTGCTGTGGGTGAAGATGCTGATCAGATGCAGCGCGCCGCGCGCGTCTGGCGCCAGGTTCGGATGCTCGCCGGCCACGCTGACGGCGCCGACGGCGTCGTCATAGTGGATGGGCACGCAGAAGCCTTCGTTCAATCGGAAGTCCTTGGCACGCATCATCACCTCATGCGCGCCCGGCTCATCCTGCCGGTCATAGGGGGCTTCCGACCATGCGAATGGATTCAATGTGGAGAGGCAGTGCCGCGGAATTGGATCGCAGCGGTGAAACTGTTCCCGCGCGTACATGTCGAACCATTCACGCGGCCAACCATTTGCCAGCATGGTCTGCTGCAAGGATTGCCCCGGGGCGGGCACGCCGGCCATGATATAGGCGTGAAATCCCAGATCGCCGATCATCTTTTCGAACTGGGAGAGGACGCTCGCGCTGGTCTTCGACGCTTCGATCGCATCGACGTAGTCCAGTGCTCGTCGCCCCCAATACGCGTCCATCACTTGCATGTGAATTTCTCCGCCGGTGGTTCAAGCTAGCCACGGGCAAAAGGCTGTCAACCGCAAATTGGAGCTTTACGTCGATAGTTCGCTGAGCGTGTGTCCGCACACCGGCTGGATACAGGCCTTTGCATGCAAAATGAGTCCGACGCGTAGCTCGACGGCGCTCAGAATCGCGGCGGCCTTTTCTCTGCAAACGATTTCATGCCTTCACTGATCTCGGTCCCGGTGGTGCTGTCCTGATGCCTGCGGCGGGCCGCCGCATCGTCGAGCGCGCCGCGCGCGAATTCGTTAATGGCGCGCTTCATGCCCCGCATTGCCTGTGGCGCGTTGCCGGCCAGGATCGTCGCAAGACGGTCGACCTCCGCATCGAGGCCGTCGGCCGGCACCATGCGCGTGAGATAGCCGATCCGTAGCATCTCGGCGGCGTCGATCTTCTCCGCGGTCAGGAACAGGCGCTTCGCATGGTCGACGCCGAGGCGCGAGACGTAGCGCTTGATGCCGTTCGGATAGTAGTGCAGCCCGAGCCTGGCCGCCGGCATGAACATTTCGCCGCTGTCGACTCCGATCCGGAAATCGCAGGCCAGCGCGAGGTCCGTCGAGCCGCCATAGACGCCGCCATTGATCCGGCAGATCGTCGGCAGGGTCAGGTCCTCGAGCCGGTCGACCACGGCCTCGAAGGCCGGCGTGGAACGCCCGTCGGTGTCGCTGCCGGGCGCCGCGCCGATGGCGCCGAGGTCGAAGCCGGCGCTGAAGGCGCGTCCGGTGCCGGTCAGGACGAGCACCCGCAAGGTCGCATCCGCCTCGATCCGGTCGAACAGATTGAGCAGCGCGCCGAGATCCTCGGGCTGCAGCCGGTTGAGATGGCGGGGACGGTTGAGCCGGATCGTGGCGCGCGGGCCCTCGATCGTCAGGACCGGCGTGCTCGGCGCGTCCTCGATTGGGCTGTTCTGATCACTCATGTCCTGTTCTCCAAGGCGCGGCGCTGGGCTTCGGCATCGATGCTCCGCGCCAGATCGGGATGGCGTGCCATCAGCACGCGAAAATCGACGAGGTCGAGCACCAGCAGCTTCGACAGGTTGGTGGTGCTGATGTTGGCCGAGCGCAGATTGTTCCCAAGCAGCGCCATCTCGCCGAAGAACGCGCCCTCGCCGAGCCTAACCTTCTTGCCGGGAAGATCGACCTCGACCTCGCCCGCCGCGATGAAATACATGCAGTCGCCCGGCTCGCCCTTGCGGATCACGGTCGCGCGCGGCGGCAGGTCGATCGTGCGCAGCATCTGGGTGACGTCGGCGATCGTGGAAGGGCCGAGGCTGGCGAAAAACGGCACGCGGCTGACCAATTCCCAGGTCTTCAAGAAATTGTCGCGCCGGGTCTCGGCGGCAAAGCTGGTCGCCAGGATACCGGTCCAGAGGCCGAACACGCCGAGGCCCGAGATCATCACCATCCCGGCCACCATCCGTCCCAGCGGGGTGATCGGCACCACGTCGCCATAGCCGGTCGTGGTGAGCGTGACGACGGCCCACCACATCGCCGAGGGGATGGTGCCGAAGGTGGCCGGCTGCACGTCATGTTCGAGCGTGTATTCCGCGACCGAGCCGAGAAACAGCACCAGCAGGAACAGCACCAGCACCGACAGCAGGGGGCGCGCCTCCACCACCATCACCCGGCGGAGCCGGCGCAGGCCGGGCACGCCCGGGATCACCTTCAGCGCCCAGGCGAACGCCAGCAGCCATGCGGTACGCGGCTCGACCCCCGCGGCCAAGGCGATCGGAACGGCGGTCGCGGAGGCTGCGTCCACCAGGCCGCGACCCGAGGTGAGGTAGGCGGTCGCCTGATGCATCCGAACGGCCGCCTGAACCCGGATCCCCCATTCGGCGACGAAGAAGGCAAGGCATCCGCATAACAGGGCGTAGATCCAGCCGTGCGCGGCCGCATAGGCCGCGTCCAACGTCAGCAGGACCATCGCGGCGTTGCCGAGCAGCATGACTGCATAGGCCACTCCGGTCATGTCGCGCCTGGCCGTTGCCGCCACGAACGCCGCCAGGGCAGGAGGTAACGGCGATTTGGCCATCGGATGGAGATGCCTGCGGCTGAGGAGGGATTGGGAAGGTGGCGCCGGCAAAGTGCCCCGACCGGGGAACCTGCGTCAACGATGCCGGGAGGGTGATTGCAGGGCTTTTGTCGGGCGGCTCGGCCGCCTGGCGGCGCGCGGGAATTTTGCGGGCGCGACTCAAATACCGGTTCAATCGTCGTCCGTTCGCCGTATATCAGAGACCGGCGCGCACACGCCAAATTGGGCAAGACGCGGCCGGCGAGCGTTCGTCCGCCTCGAGCAGCAAGAGTCTGGTTGATCCCAATGGATACGTCTCACCTGGTCGAACATGCAGGCGCCGCCGGCAGCCTCTTCGCATCGATCTTCGTGGTCGCCACGCTGTCGATGCGGACGATGATTCCGCTGCGCGTCTTCGCGATCCTCACCAACATCGTGCTGATCGCGACCGCCATCCCCATGCACAATTATCCCGTCCTGATCCTGCACGGCGTGCTGCTGCCGCTCAACAGCTACCGGCTGCACCAGATGCTGCAGCTCGTCCGCGACGTGAAGCAGTCGGTCAACAGCGACCTCTCGATGGAATGGCTGAAGCCGTTCATGACGGAGCGCAAATGCGGCCCGGGCGAGGTCCTGTTCTACAAGGACGAGAAAGCCGACAGCATGTACTACATCGTCAGCGGCCGCTTCCGCCTGGTGGAGTCGGGCATCGAGCTCCCGGTCGGGGCCATCGTCGGCGAGTTCGGCATGATCTCGCCGTCCAATACGCGCACGCAGACGCTGGAATGCGTCGAGGGCGGGCTGATCCTGTCGGTGTCCTACGATCAGGTCGAGCAGCTCTACGTGCAGAACCCGGCGTTCGCCTTCTACTTCCTGCGCCTGGCCAGTGCCCGGCTGTTCCAGAACATCGAGACGCTGGAGCGCCGGCTGGCGCAGCAGACCGCCGCGCAGGCGCCGGTGGCCAAGTCGGCGTGATCCGAGGGAGTTCGAGGCACCGTGGAGAGCGTCCGGTCTTCGCTGCGATACCTATTCGCCGACTTCATCGGCGAGCACGACGGCGAGCCGCCCTTTCTGCCGGAGGGGCTGCCGGACGCGGCTGCTGAGGCGGTGAGCGAGGGCATCCACCTGCTGATGGAGTATCAGGGGGGAGCCTACGCGCAGCTCTATGTCGACCGCATCAAGCGTTTCGTACGCCGATCGAACCTCGATCCCGCCATTCTGCGCGAGATCGCCCAGCTGCTCGCCGCGCGGATGGCCTATGAGGACCCGATCCGGATCGCGCAGCTCAGGTTGATGAGCCTCAGCAGCGGGCGCAGGCCCGGCGGCCGCGAGACCGACGATGTCAGACGGTTTCGGCTCGACGAGCTGCTCGGCGCATTGCCGCAGTCGATCGCCGAATCGATGCTGACGGGCTTCGAGCAGGTCGGCTGGCTAGGCCGGCGCCGGGTCAAGGTGCGCTTTTCCGTCCGGTCGCGGCTCGCGGTGCGCCGCCTCAAGATGATCGCCGGGCTGCGGCGCTGGCGGCTGCAGTCGGTGCGCTATGCCGAGGAGCGCGCCTGGGCCGAGCGCTGGCTGCACATGATCGCGCGGGCGCTGGACAAGCAGCCCGCAGCGGCGCCGGCCGTGATCGCGACGGCAACCATGATCCAGGGGCAGGGCGACGGCTACCGGCAGGGTCTCGCCGATTGGCACGCCATTATCGACGGGCTCGCCAAGCCCACCTTCGACGGCGTGCTGCCGATTCCGGATCTCGCCGCGGCGATTGCCGAGGCCCGTGCGGTCGCGCTGGCCGAGCCGGGGCATGGTGCGCTGAAGCGGACGATCGCCCAGATCCGGGCGCGGGCCCTGGCGGTTCCGAGCACCAGCGCTGCGGAGTGACGCCGCCGCCGGATCAGGTGCCCCGACTCATGCCCGGGCGGGGTAACCTTATTGTTGGCGGAGACGTACCGAGGGGTAGCGGAGTGCGATCCGAGGTTCCCTTTCGCGTGCAATTCGCCACCAGAGATGTCATAAGCGTCGCATACGCGTCGAATTGGCCGGGTATTCTCATCAGATTGCGCTGAACGCCTCCAGTTCTCGGTGCGTCCAAGGGTTAGTCGTAGCGAGAGCGTCAGCTTTGTCTTTTCCCTCTTTGTCGTCGCAGATCCCGGTTGCTGCGCTGGTCGGCTGGATGCTGCTGCTCACCTTCAAGCACATCATCGGCGACTTCGTGCTGCAGAATGCCTGGATGGCCTATGGCAAGGACCAGCGGAAAGGCTGGGCGCTGCCGCTTCTGGTGCACTGCCTCATCCATCTCGCCGTCGCCATGGTGCTGATCCTGATCGTCGCGCCGAAATTCTGGTTCGTGGCCGTGATCGACTTCGCCGTCCACATCACCATCGATCGCATCAAGGGCATCTGTTCGTCGCGCTTCGGCATCACCCTCGAGCATCCCTGGTTCTGGACGCTGATCGGCGTCGATCAGGCGCTGCATCATCTCACGGGATTTGGCCTGTCGATCTTCATGGCCGCCAACGGGTGAGCTTGCGGTGGCGCAGCACCTGCGCCGCTCCTGTCAAGCTGAGGAACAGGCGATCGTTCGGTTTGGTTAACCGGACGTTAGCGATTCGCGCGGCATGTTCACCCTCATGGGAATCAAGACCGTGCTGCCTAGCCGTGACGCGTTCGACACCGACTCCTGCCCGGTGGGTGAGGACCTGCTCGGGGAGCTCTATCGCGCCGATGCCAACGGGCTGCCCGCCCTCGTGGACAGCGTCTCCGCCGACGTCCGCGCCATGCTGGCGCTGTTCTGCTACAGGCGCACGCATCTGCACGGGCTGGCGATCACGATCGCTTCGACCTGCACCGAGAAAGATCTGTCGCAGTTTGGCGGCCGGGTCGGATCGGCGCTCTACGCGCAATCGCGAGGTGCCCGGGGTGGCGCCGCCGTCGCCGCGTCGAGCCGCAAGCCGATCTCGCTGTCCACGAAGCCGCTGTCGGTGATGAAGCCGTTCGAGGACGATCTCGACGACGAGCTCGATCCGGCCACGGCCTGAGACGCCCTCAATCTCTTCAGACCAGCGGTGCGAGTCCGAACTTGCGCCGCGCCATCGTGCATTCTTCGTCGCCCGGCATGCAGATGCGGCACACCTCGGGGCGGATCGCATAGATCCGGCAGGCGACGGATCGCGCGATCTCGCCGTCCAGCGCGCAGCAGCGGTCGCCCTCACAGCGCATCCCCGATAGCCGGTCGTTGACCAGTTCGGCCGGGATCAGGTCGAGCGCGTCGTCCTCCTCGATCGTGAAGCGCGGCCAGTTCGACGAATAGGCGCAGCAGGCGCCGCAGCTTTGACAGGGGCCCGGGTCGACATCGTCAGACATCCTTGGGAACCTCCCACACCAGACTGCGCCGCCATTTCGCGCGCAGCGCCTCGCGCCGCTCGGGATATTTGTCGTCGAGATAGTCCGCCTCGACCACGCGGTCGGTGCGGAAGCTGCGGAAGTCGCGGCGCAGCTCGCACCAGGCGGCCAGAATCCGCACCGCGTCGTGATAGCCGATCGCGATCGGCCAGATCACGCGCTCGCTGTCGCGGCCCTGCTCGTCGCGATAGCGCAGTTTGATCTTACGGCCCTCGTGAATCTGCGAGCGCGTGCGCGACATGTCGATGCGGTCGGGCTCGCGGGTCCAGGGCCGTGGCGCGCGGCTGGCCGGCTCCAGAACGAAGGGCCGCAAGCGTTCCGGCACGGTGTCGGCGATCTTGGCCATGAGATCCTCCGCCGCGCGGGCGAGCACCGGATCGGCATTCGCGGCCACCCATTGCGCGCCGAGCACGGCGGCCTCGATCTCGTCCGGCGTCAGCATCAGCGGCGGAAGATCGAAACCCTTCTCCAGGATGTAGCCCATGCCGGCCTCGCCGCGGATCGGCACGCGCTGGCCGATCAAGGTGGCGATGTCGCGATAGATCGTGCGTTTCGACGTCTCCAGCTCGGCCGCGATCGCATCCGCGGTCAGCGGACGGCGCGTGCGTCTCAGCACCTGAATGATCTGGAACAGCCGGTCGGCGCGTCTCATGGTGTGTCCCCGCGGAAGCGATCACCCCGCCGCTGCTGACACGATGCTGGCAGCAGCCCGTCCTTATACCGGGCCAACAACAGGATTGAAGGGGTGATGTCGATGATGATGTTTTATGGCCTTGGCCTTGCGACCACGCTACTGCCGCTGCTGACACCATGGTGGCAGCAGCATGTGCGTAGCGTCCGCCGACTGCTCAGGAAGTCGGGAGTGCTGTCATGATCACGCTGTTCGGTTTGGGCGCGGGCTTCGGCCTGCCGGAAATCAGCCCCTTCGTCACCAAGACGGAGGTGCAGCTGAAGATGGCGGGTCTCGCCTATCGGAAACAACGGGCGATGCCGCCGGCGTCGCCCAAGGGGCAGTTGCCCTTCGTCGACGATGGCGGCGAGCTGATCGCGGACTCCACCTTCATCCGCGCCCATATCGAGCGCAAATACGGCTTCGACTTCGATCACGGTCTCGATGTGCGCGCGCGGGCTCAGGCCTGGGCGTTCGAGCGCATGATCGAGCATCATTTGTATTTCGCGCTCGTCGGCGCGCGCTGGGTCGATCCGGTCAACTTCGCCAAGGGACCGGCGCATTTCTTCGACGGCGTCCCGGCGGAGAAGCGCGAGAAGCTGCGCGAGGACGCGCAGTTCCGCGTCGCCGAGAACTATTTGATCTCCGGCCTCGGCCGCCACGCGCCCGACGAGGACATCGACCTCGCCGCGCGCTCGCTGCGTGCATTGTCGGTGCAGCTCGGCAACCGGCCCTATTTGATGGGCGACCGCCCCTGCGGCACCGACGCAACCGCCTTCGCCGTTATCGCCGGCATCCTCACGCCGTTCTTCGAGTCCGAGCTGCGCCGGCGGACGGAAGGCTTCGATAATCTCGTCGCCTATGCGGAGCGTATGATGACGACGTATTTCCCGGAGTTCGAGTGGGGCACGGCTGCCGAGGCAGCGTGAGGACTCGTGCCACCGCCACCGTCGTTCCGGGGCAAGGCCGCAGGCCTTGAACCCGGAACCTCGATGTTGTCTTGCGCTTTAAGCCATCTCGGGATTCCGGGTTCAATCGACCGTGCGCGTCGCGCTCGGACGATTGCCCCGGAATGACGGCCAAGACGCTAAACCCGACGGGTGCTAGCCCTCGCCCTTCAACCGCGCCACCTCGGCCTCCAACTCCGCAATCCTCCTATCGCGCACCGCCAGCGCGTCCGCGACGTCGGCCGCGTCGAACTTCTGCGGGATGTGCTGCGGGCAATTGGTGTCCCAGGCCTCGATCGTGAACAGGATCACCTGTTCCGGCCGCGCCTTGTAGCCCCTCGGCATCAGCGACGCCGTGAGCGCGGCGTCGTCCTCAACCACCCGCGCCGTGCCCCAGATCTTCACCCGGCGCCGGTGCGCGTAGTCCATCACGAAGATATAGGCGCGCGGGTTCTCCGACAGGTTGCCCTGGGTGATGTACTGCTTATTGCCGCTGAAGTCGGCGAATGCCAGCGTCCGGCTGTCGAGCACCTTGAGGAAGCCCTTCGGCCCGCCGCGATGCTGGATGTAGGGCTGGCCATCGGCCGAGGCGGTGGCGAGATAGAAGCTCGTCGCCTCTGCGAGACGGCCGGCGAGGTCGGCGTCGACCTCGTGGCGAAAGCCGCGGGTCGCTTCGACATGGGCATAGCTGTCGCGCGAACCCTTGCGCGCCTGGATCGCCTTGGCCGCCGGGGAGAACATGACGTCGCCGGGCGGGCGGAGAGTTGTCTGGGTCATCGTGATGACTCCTTGTCGTTGCGGCAGTGCCTGCCGCCATGCCGACAATATGCTCCCGATCCCCTCCGGAAATAATCGGGCGCCTTGACACTGGATCATTGCAGATGCTGCAATGATGCCATGGACCGCATCGACGCCATGCAGGCCTTCGTGACGGTGGCCGATTTGAACGGCTTTGCGCCGGCGGCGCGGCGCATGAAGCTGTCGCCGTCGGCGGTAACACGCCTGATCGCCGCGCTCGAAGAGCATCTCGGGGTGCGGCTGCTGCAGCGCACGACCCGCTCGGTGACACTGACCGATGCCGGCCGGCGCTATCTCGAACGGACCAGGCGCATCCTGGCCGATCTGGAGGAGGCGGAGCTTGCCGCGGAGAGCGAGCGCCTGCAGCCGGCGGGGCGGCTCATCGTGTCCGCCCCGGTGGGGTTTGGCCGCCTGCATGTCGGGCCTGTCGTCTCGGCCTATCTCACCCGCTATCCCGACGTATCGGCCGAGCTGCGCCTGGAGGATCGTCAGGTCAATCTGGTCGAGGACGGCATCGATTGCGCCGTGCGCATCGGTCATCTCGGCGATTCCTCGCTGGTCGCTCGCCAGGTCGGCAGCATGCGGCGGATCGTCGTCGGCGCGCCCGCCTATTTCAAAGCCCACGGCGAGCCGCGCGCGCCGGATGCCCTCGTCAAGCACCAAGCCATCCTGTTCGGCCATGCCGGCGATTGGCGGTTCGTGAGGGATGGCGAGGAGCTGCGCATCACGCTCAGCCCGCGGCTGATCACCAACAATGCCGACGCCGCCATCCAATATGCCGAGGCTGGTGGCGGCGTGACGCGCGTGCTGGCCTATCAGGCCGCCGAGGGGCTGCGCACCGGCCGTCTCAAGCGGGTGCTGGCAAAATACGAGCCGCCGCCGCTGCCGATCCACATCGTGTTTCCGAGCTCCCGGTTGCTCTCGGCCAAGGTCCGCGCGTTCATCGATTTGGTGACGGAGGCCTGCAACTGGCGCTTCGGCTGATGCTTACGACGCCGCCACACCCCGTCATTCCGGGGCAAGGCCGAAGGCCTTGAACCCGGAATCTCGAGCTTGTCTTGCGCCGCTGTTCATCATCTCGAGATTCCGGGTTCAATCGACAACGCGCTGATGCGCGTTGCCGATTGCCCCGGAATGACGGGAGGAGGCGACCGGGCCGACGGGACACAGCCGATCGAGCCCGATCATTCCTTCTTCGGCACCACCCGAAACGTCGCGTTCGCCCGCGCGATGACGGCGTCGTCGGCGAGCACCAGGCTCTGCACGAAGCACAGCGTCCGGCCGCTCTTGATGACCTTGCTCTCGACGCTCAGCCACTGCCCGATCCCGGCGCTGCCGATATAGTCGACCGACAGGTTGATCGTGACCAGCGACAGCTCCCAGCCCAGCGCCTGGGCGCAGCTGTAGCCCATCGCATTGTCGGCGAGCGAGGCGATCAGCCCGCCATGGATCAGCCCGCGCGAATTGGTATGCGGCCTGGCGAGCCGCAGGCCGAGGATGACGGCCTTGTCGGTCTTCTTCGCGTACAGCGGCTCCCAGGGATCGGTGAACGGGCTCTTGCGGAAATGCGGCTCGAAGCCGGCGGGGATGCTGCTCATGCGCGTCTCCATCGTTGCGGGCGATGTTCGCAGTCAACGACGTCCGCCCGGATTTTGCACCGCCTACAAAGTTTCAAACGGTTTTTGCGTGGACGTTTGAAACGGTCCGCGCGGATGCCGGGAGGGATGGCGCACGATGTCGCAGGGGGCGCTCCAGGCTCGCGGCAATTTCGCGGTGTGCCGATGCCGCCGTGCAATTTCGGGTGCATTGGAGATGCTTAACGTGTTAATGAATCGGCCACACGCCTGCAACTTTCGTCCGTCAGACTTGCGCTGGCTGGCGCGATAGGGTCCGCTCCGTGCGTGCAGCGGCGGCGGCTCGCCGTCACGCTTGCAATGATGGTTATATGCTATAACAATGAAGCAAAGGGCCCTCGAAGGCCCGTCGATGGAGGAGAACATCCCGATGAGGAAGACGCTTCTGGCGTTGGCGCTGGCTGCCGGTGTGACCACCCCCGCGCTCGCGCAGGACAAGACGTTCGATCTGAAGATTTCGCACTGGGTCCCGGCGAGCCATCCGCTGCAGAAGGCGCTGGAGGATTGGGCCGCGTCGGTCGAGAAGGCCTCCGGCGGCACCATCAAGGGCAAGGTGTTCCCGGCGCAGCAGCTCGGCAAGGCGTTCGACCATTACGACATGGCGCGCGACGGCATCGCCGACGTCACCTATGTCAATCCCGGCTATCAGCCCGGCCGTTTCCCGATCATCGGCGCCGGCGAGCTGCCGTTCCTGGTCTCCGACGCCAAGGGTGGCTCGGAAGGTCTCGACGCGTGGTATCGCAAATATGCCGAGAAGGAGATGAAGGACGTCAAGTACTGCCTCGCCTTCGTCCATACGCCCTCGGCCTTCCACACCCGCACCAAGAAGGTCGTCGTGCCCGAGGACGTCAAGGGCATGAAGATCCGCCCGGCGGATGCGACCATCGCGAATTTCGTGACCCTGCTTGGCGGCACCAATGTGCAGTCGTCGGCGCCTGAAGTGCGCGACATCATCGAGCGCGGCGTTGCCGACGGCGTCACCTTCCCGGCCGGATCGCTGGTGCTGTTCGGCGTCGACAAGGTCACCAAGTTTCACATGGACGCGCCGTTCTACGTGACGACCTTCGTGTTCGTCATGAACAAGGACAAGTACAACCAGATGTCGGCGGCGCAGAAGAAGGCGATCGACGACAACTGCAACACCGAGACCGCCGGCAAGGTCGGCGAGCCCTGGGGCAAGTTCGAGGACGCCGGCGTCGACAAGATCAAGGCGCAGGCCGATCAGGAGGTCTACAAGCTGACCCCGGAGCAGACCGCGGCCTGGAAGAAGGCGTCCGAGCCGCTGTTCAAGACCTGGGCCGACGGCGTCAAGAAGACCGGTGTCGATGCCGATGCCGCCATGACCGAGCTGAAGGCCTCGCTCGCCAAGTACAACGCCCTGGCGCAGTAGCGTCTTCTGAGACCAGAGCTATCGCCGCAGCGACAGTGCGCTCCCTCTCCCCGTTCTTCACGGGGAGAGGGCTGGGGTGAGGGGCAGCCACACGCACCGACCGTGCGGAGAGCCCCCTCACCCCAACCCTCTCCCCGCCTTAGCGAAGCTTTGCTTCGCCCTGGCGGGGCGAGGGAGCGCACCACCTGCTGCGCACTAGCTCGCTTCAAGCTCTTCGCGACTCAAGCCAACATTTGTGACACGGACACGCCATGCAGCGCGCCTTCATGGATCGGATCATCGACGGGATCGAGTGGATCGCCGCGTTCTTCGTCGGCATTGTCGCGCTCGACATCTTCCTGTCGGTGCTGTTGCGCAACACCCTGAACTACGCGATCCCCGATTCCTTCGACATCGGCCGCATGCTGCTCGGCATCCTGATCTTCTGGGGCATTGCTGCGACATCGTATCGCGGCACCCACATCACGGTCGATCTGATCTGGGGCAATGTCGGCCCGCGCTACCAGCGCTGGATCGACATCTTCGCCACCCTCGTCCTGCTGTTCGTCGTCACCGTGCAGACCTGGACCCTGTTCGACAAGGTGCGCGGCACTTATGAGGACAACGTCCTCACCTTCGACCTGCACATGCCGACCTGGCCGTTCTTCGCCATCGCCTGGATCGGCGACGTCTCGGCGGTGCTGCTGATCGCCATCCGGACCTATCGCCTGATCTTCCATCCCGAGGAGATTCATGACCCTCACGTCAAGCCCACGGAGTAGTGCCGCATGAGCACGGATGCGGTCGCCGTCATCGGCTTCGTTGCCCTGTTCGCCCTGATGCTCCTGCGCGTGCCCGTCGGCATGGCGATGGGCCTCGTCGGCGTCTCCGGCTTCGCCTATCTCGTCAACGGCACGGCGGCGCTGAAGCTGGTCGGCCAGACCTCGATGCGCACGGTCACGGACTACACGTTCGGCGTGATCCCGATGTTCCTCTTGATGGGAACGTTCGTCTCCAACTCCGGCATGAGCAAGGAGCTGTTCCGCGCCGCCAACGGCTTCGTCGGCCATCTGCGCGGCGGTCTGGGCATCGCCACGGTCGCCGCCTGCGGCGGCTTCGCCGCGATCTGCGGCTCCTCGGTCGCGACCGCCGCGACCTTCTCCGCAGTGGCCTATCCCGAAATGCGCCGCTTCGGCTATCCGCAGTCCTTCGCGACCGGCGTCATCGCCGCCGGCGGCACGCTCGGGGCCATGCTGCCGCCGTCGACCGTGCTCGCGGTCTACGGCATCATCACCGAGCAGGACATCGGCAAGCTGTTCATCGCCGGCATCATCCCAGGCTTGCTGGCGATGACCATGTACATGATCACCATCACGGTGATCGGCAAGGTCAGGCCGGACTTCCTCCCCAAGGGCGAGGCGCCGCCGTGGCGCGAGCGCATCGCCGGGCTGAAGGGCATCTGGGCGCCGGTGCTGCTGTTCCTTTTCGTGATCGGCGGCCTCTACGGCCTGCCGTTCCTGCCGCGCTTTACCCCGACGGAGGCCGGCGGTGTCGGCGCCACCGGCGCGTTCCTGATCGGCGTGTTCACCGGGCGGCTGAACAAGGAGAAGATCCTGGCCTCGCTGCTGCAGGCGACGCGCACTGCCGCGGCCGTGTTCACCGTGCTGATCGGCGCGCTGATCTTCGGCTACTTCCTCACGGTGACGCAGACGCCGCAAAAGGTGACGGAATTCCTCACCGGCCTCGGCCTCGGCCCCTATGGCGTGCTGGCGCTGATCATGGTGATGTATCTGGTGCTCGGCTGCCTGATGGACGCCATGGCGATGATCATCCTGACCGTGCCGATCATCTTCCCGGTGATCTCGCATCTCGGCTTCGATCCGATCTGGTTCGGCGTCATCATCGTGATGACCGTCGAGCTCGGCCTGATCCATCCGCCGGTCGGCATGAACGTCTTCGTGATCAAATCGGTGGTGAAGGACGTGTCATTCTCGACGATCTTCAAGGGCGTGCTGCCCTTCGTCGCGACCGACCTGATCCGCCTGGTGATCCTGATCGCCTTCCCGCTGCTCGCCACCTGGCTGCCGCAACAGATGATGAACCGATGACCGCGCCCGTTCTCGAAACGAAGTACGTCTTCACCCTCACCGTGATGATCGGCGCCGTCACATCGGCCGGCGAGACCGGCATCGGCGTGCGCCGGATCATCCCGATCCATGGCGGCGAGGTGAAGGGGCCGGGCCTCAACGGCGAGGGCGTCAGCGGCAGGATCTGCAATTTCGGCGCCGACTTCCAGGTCATCCGTCCGAACGAGCTGATCGACCTCGAAGCCAAATACGGCTTCGAGACCGACGATGGCGCCACCATCTATGTCGAGAACCGCGGCATCCGCTTCGGGCCGGTCGACCTCTTGCAGAAGCTCAAGCGCGGCGAGCCTGTCGACCCCAAGCTGATCTACTTCCGCACCCACCCGCGCTTCGAGACCGGCCACGACAAATATCGCTGGCTGATGGAGCACGTCTTCGTCGGCTCCGCGGCGAGGCATGCGGATCGCGTGATCATCGACGTGCACGTGGTGCTGTAAGGCGGGCTGTCTACCTCACACTCCGTCATTGCGAGCGTAGCGAAGCAATCCAGGGCTGTGGACGGGACTCTGGATTGCTTCGTCGCGGAGCCTGTCATCGGGCCGCGCTTTGCGCGGACCCGTTGGCTCCTCGCAATGACGGTGTGGCGAGCAATTGTGCTTCATACACTGGACCGACACGCGGAAAATGCAACGGCGCCGTTCAGGCGCCGTCGCGTTGATCCAGGTCATCAAGACGTCCAAAGCCCGGAGATGTTGGACTAGTCCTCGTCGTCCCAGCTCGAGGCGCGGCCATAGCCGCCGTGGTCGCAGGGGCGATAGCGGTGAGCCGGCACGTAGCTGTATCGCTCGTAACCGTAGCCGTCATACGCCGCGTCGCGGTAGTAGGAACGGTAGTGCGACCGGTAGACCGGCGCCGGCTCATAGGCTTGCGCTTCCGACGCGATGGCGCCGCCGACGAGGGCGCCGACCAGGAGACCACCGATCAGTGCCGCGTTGCGGCCGTCATGCGCCTGGGCCGGTGCGGCGCCGGCGAGCAGGGTGGCGGTCACGGCGAGCGCGGCGACGCCGCCAGCGAAAGATGTCTTCAGCGAAACCATGGTCCCCTCCATTGGGAAGTGTGGTGACGATGGCGTTTCTACAGCGCGCGCTTTGAAGCCACCCTGAATGCAATGTTGTCGGCCGTTCAGTTTCGGAGCCAGCCGTAGAGCACTGGCATGGAGCCGGCACATCGCCTCGACGGTGCATCGGATCATTCGACGCTCCGGCTGGGCGCGAGTAACCTGTTAGATGAGCCAGATCGTCGACCCATCCCACGGGTCATTCCGGGGCGGGCCGCGAAGCGGCACGAGCCCGGAATCCATACTTCCGATGGTGGTTATGGATTCCGGGCTCGCCCTGCGGGCGCCCCGGAATGACGAGAGGAGATATCTCGCGACTGTCCAATCCGACCCATGGCTTTGCTCTTATTCTGTAACATAAAAGTATCTTGCGGTTTATCGGAAATTATGCTTATCTCCCCTCATCCCGTCCCAAGCCGAGGGGCGTTGCGCGCGATCGTCACGACACGCGGGGCGGGGAGCGGTGGCCGCGATCGTGCCGCAGCGTGGGCGAATGCCCGCGCGGACGAACGGCGTGACGCGGGCGTGAAGTCGCAGCGTGCTGGCACCCCGATGCTGGTGTCCCGCGCAATGCGTAAGCATTGTCGCGAATGGTGGCCAACAAGCCCGGCGCACCAGGCAGACTGCGTATAAGCGCGAAAACCATCGCGCAGGGAAGGCCGGGCGTTCTCCGGCTGCACCTGTGGTACCTGCCGCCTGCATTTTTTCAGCAGGCGGGCCGCAGGCGTCAGTCGGCGCCTGGCCTTCCCTGCGCCCTCTGCACCGGAGGGTGAACGATCTCAGCAAACCCCGGGCGCGAATTCGCCGCGGGAATGCCGCATCATGTCATTTGCCTTTGCGCTGATGCGTCTTACGATGCCACGCGCACGCCTCATGTAGTTCATGCGAGGCACCGTCCATTTTGCATTGCACAACACGATCTCCGGCACCGCTTATTGACTCCTGCCGAGATCGTTATAAAACATAACTATTCTGAACAGGACACAATCAAGCGATGGGAAACGCCGACACGACGCCGACAGGCGATCCGTCTCTGCTGCAGATCGAACAGCAGGGCGCCGTCCTGACGATCGGGCTCAACCGTCCGGCCAAGCGCAATGCGCTCAATGACGGCATCATCCTCGCGATCGGCGAGTGCTTCGCCAGCCTGCCCGACGATATCCGCTGCGTTGTGATCCACGGCATCGGCGACAATTTCTCTTCCGGCCTCGATCTCTCCGAGCTGCGCGAGCGCGACGCCACCGAAGGCCTGGTGCATTCGCAGATGTGGCACCGCGTATTCGACCGCATCCAATATTGCCGCGTGCCGGTCATCGCCGCGCTGAGGGGCGCGGTGATCGGCGGCGGCCTCGAGCTCGCCTGCGCCGCGCATATCCGCGTCGCCGAACCGTCAGCCTATTTCGCGCTGCCCGAGGGCCAGCGCGGCATCTTCGTCGGCGGTGGCGGCTCGGTGCGGCTGCCGCGCCTGATCGGCGTTGCCCGCATGATGGACATGATGCTGACCGGCCGCGTCTATTCGGCGACCGAAGGCTCGTCCTACGGCTTCGCGCAATATCTGGTCGAAGCCGGCGCCGCGATGACCAAGTCGCTGGAGCTCGCCGCGAAGATCGCCAACAACGCGCCACTGACCAGTTTCGCCGTGCTGCAGGCGCTGCCGATGATCGCGGAAGCCAATCCGCAGACCGGCCTGCTGATGGAATCGCTGATGGCCACCGTCGCGCAGAGCGACAAGGAGGCCAAGGGCCGCATCCGCGCCTTCCTCGATCACAAGACAGCCAAAGTGAAGCCGACGTGACATGACCGCGCAAACAACAAAAATCACACAGGGAGGAACGGACAACACGGCGCGGAGCGCCAGTGTTCATCCGTTGCGCGCCATCTCGTTCAATGATCCCGTGGTCGACGTCGAGCGCCGCGACGACGGCACCATCTACCTCCGGCCGACCCAGCCGCTGGGCGATTTCCCGCAGCGGATCACCGACCGGCTGCATCATTTCGCAAAGACGACGCCCGAGCGCGTGTTCATGGCCGAGCGCGTCGGCCCCGAGGGCTGGCGCGAGCTGAGCTACGGCACCTTGTTGGCCGCGAGCCGGCACATCGCCTCCGGCCTGCTGGCCCGTGGCCTGTCGCCGGACCGTCCGGTGATGATCCTCTCCGGCAATTCGATCGACCATGCGCTCATCGCGTTCGGTTCGCTCTATGCCGGCGTGCCGTTCTGCCCGGTCTCCCCGGCCTATTCGCTCGTGTCGCGCGACTACGGCAAGCTCGCCTACCTGATGAAGCTGCTGACGCCCGGCCTCGTCTTCGTCGACGACGCCGACAAGTTCGCCGATGCGCTGATCGCCAACGTGCCCGAGGGCACCGAGATCGTAGCGTCGTTCGGCTCGGTGCCGGGCCGCAAGATCACGATGCTGTCGGAGCTGATCGCCTCGCCGCTGTTTGCCGGCCTCGATGCCATCCATGACAAGATCGGCCCGGACACGATCGCGAAGTTCCTGCTGACCTCCGGCTCGACCGGCAATCCCAAGGCCGTCATTAACACCCAGCGCATGATCTGCGCCAACCAGGTGATGATCCGCGAGACGCTCGCCTTCCTGAAGGACGAGCCGCCTGTCATCGTCGACTGGCTGCCGTGGAATCACACCTTCGGCGGCAACCACAACATCGGGCTCACGCTGTTCAACGGCGGCTCGATGTATCTCGACCAGGGCAAGCCGGTGCCCGGCGGCATCGAGGAGACCGTGCGGAACCTGCGCGAGATCTCGCCGACGGTGTATTTCAACGTCCCCAAGGGCTACGAGTCGCTGCTGCCGTATTTCCGCGAGGACCCCGGTCTGCGGAAGACGTTCTTCCGCCGCCTGCATGCGATGTTCTTCTCCGGCGCCGCGCTGGCGCCGCATGTCTGGAACGAGCTCGACGAGCTCTCGGTGTCGGAGACGGGATATCGTGTGCCGATGCTCACCGGCCTCGGCTCGACCGAGACCGCGCCGTTCTTCATGTCGGTCAATCCGCGCACCAGCCGCTCCGGCCACGTGGGTCTGCCGGTGCCGGGCAACGAGGCCAAGCTCGTGCCGAACAACGGCAAGATGGAAGTGCGCGCCAAGGGCCCGAACGTCACGCCGGGCTACTGGCGCCTGCCGGAAGTCTCGGCCGCGGCCTTCGACTCCGAAGGCTACTACCAGATGGGCGATGCGCTGAAGCCCGCCGATCCCAACGACTTCAACGCCGGCTTCGATTTCGACGGCCGCGTCGCCGAGGACTTCAAGCTGGCGTCCGGCACCTGGGTCTCGGTTGGTCCGCTCAGAGCGCGCTTCGTCGCGGCCTGCGCGCCGCTGGCGCGTGACGTCATCATCGCCGGCATCAATCGCGACGAGATCGCGGCCATCGTCGTGCTCGACCTCGACGGCTGCCGGCTGATCAACGCGACATTGCCGTTCGACGATCTCGCCGAAACCGCGTCGGATCCGCTGATCGTTGCCGCGTTCCGCGAGCGCTTCACGAAATTCCTGAAGACCGCGACCGGCTCCTCGACGCGGATCACGCGCGCGGTGCTGCTCGGCTTGCCCTTGTCGATCGACAAGGGCGAGGTCACCGACAAGGGCTCGATCAACCAGCGCGCCGTGCTGGAGAACCGCAAGGACCTGATCGAACGCATCTACGCGTCGACACCGGACGACGACATCATCGTCGCCGGCTGATCAACGAAATAAGGGAGAGACGACATGTTGTTGAAGGATCAGGCCGCCATCGTCACCGGCGGCGCCTCGGGCCTCGGCGCCGCCACCGCCCGCAAGCTCGCCTCGCAGGGCGCCAAGGTCGCCGTGTTCGATCTCAACGCCAAGCTGGCGGAGGAGGTCGCGGCCGAGATCAAGGGCGTGGCGGTGGTCTGCGACGTCTCCGACGCCGCCGGCGCCGAAGCAGCCGTGGCCAAGGCGGTCGAGGCGCTCGGCCAGCAGCCGCGCGTGCTGGTGAACTGCGCCGGCATCGGCGTCGCCAAGCGCGTCGTCGGCCGCGACGGCCCGATGGCGCTGTCGGATTTCGAGAAGGTCATCAAGGTCAACCTGATCGGCTCGTTCAACATGCTGCGCCTGGTCACCAACGGCATGACCAAGCTGGAGCCGCAGGCGACCGGCGAGCGCGGCGTGGTCATCAACACGGCGTCCGTCGCGGCCTATGACGGCCAGATCGGGCAGTCGGCCTATTCGGCATCAAAGGGCGGCATCGTCGGCATGACCCTGCCGATCGCGCGCGAGTTGGCGCAGTTCGGCATTCGCGTGCTGACCATCGCGCCCGGCCTGTTCCTGACCCCGCTGCTCGCCAACCTGCCGCAGGAGGCCCAGGACTCGCTCGCCGCCGCAATCCCGTTCCCGCGCCGCCTCGGCGCCGCGGACGAGTTCGCCGCGCTGGCGCTGCACATGGTCGAGAACGCCTACCTCAACGGCGAAGTCGTCCGCCTCGACGGTTCGCTCCGCATGGCGCCGAAGTAGGTGCCGCGAGCGGGCGTTCATTTGGTTGTCATTCCGGGACGACGCGCCAGCGTCGGGCCCGGAATCCATTTGGCGTCTGGCGCAGCCGAGACATGGATTCCGGGCTCGCGCTTCGCGCGCCCCGGAATGACCACGGAGAGATCCGTAGGGTGGGCAAAGCGAAGCCTGCCCACCGCCCAAGTGAATGGTGGGCACGGCGCGATGCGCCTTTGCCCACCCTACAGACCGCTGTCGTCGTTGTAGCGAGGCTCAATCGATGTTCGTCAACCGCCGCGACGTGCAGATCCAGTGGGGCGACTGCGATCCCGCCAATATCGTCTACTATCCGCGCTACTTCGCGATGTTCGACGATGCGACCTCGGTCATGTTCGAGGCGGCCGGGTTCTCCAAGCAGGACATCGTCCGCCGCTACGGCCTGGTCGGCATTCCCATGGTCGACACCCGCGCGAAATTCTACATCCCCTCGACCTATGGCGACTGGATCACGATCGAGAGCCGGGTCGAGAGCATCAAGCGCTCGTCCTTCGACGTCACCCACAAGGTGTTCAAGGGCGAGGCGCTGGCGATCGAGGGATTCGAGACGCGGGTGCTGGTCGGGCGCGATCCGGCGGACCCGGACAAGTTGAAATCGGCGCCGTTCCCGGAGGAGATGCGAGCCAAATTCCTCGGCGAATGAGCTGCGGCAATGGGTGCGACATGCGGCCGTCTTAAGGATGTTCAGCTGTCGTGCTTTGGTCGGATGGTGAGAAGTGATCTTCTCGTGTTCAATGCTATGATCACGTTTGGACACCTATCGGCCGGCCAACTGGAAGACGTCCCGGAACAGGGGCGGGACTGTAAACAGGATCGGCGGATCACGAGCTGAACCGAAAAGATTGAGGGAGGATTTGATGAGGAAGGCCTATCTGGCGGCGGCTGGCGTCATTGCGATGCTGGTGTCGGCTCCGGCGCTGGCGCAGACCAGCGAGATCACCATCGGCATCACCACGACCACGACGGGCCCGGGCGCAGCGCTCGGCATTCCCGAGCGCAATGCGCTGGAATTCGTGCCGAAGGAGATCGGCGGCGTGCCGCTGAAGGTGATCGTGCTCGATGACGGCGGCGATCCGACCACGGCGACCACCAATGCTCGCCGCTTCGTGACCGAATCCAAGGCCGACATCATCATGGGCTCGGCGCTGACGCCGCCGACCATCGCGGTGTCCAACGTCGCCAACGAGGCCGGCATCCCGCATTTCGGCCTGGCGCCGTTCCCGGTCACGCCGGAGCGTACCAAATGGTCGGTGGTGATGCCGCAGCCGGTGCCGATCATGGGCAAGGTGCTCTACGAGCACATGAAGGCTCACAATGTGAAGACCGTCGGCTATATCGGCTATTCCGACAGCTACGGCGATCTCTGGTTCAACGATCTGAAGAACCAGGGCGTGCCGATGGGCGTCACCATCGTCGACGAGGAGCGCTTCGCGCGTCCCGACACGTCGGTGACGGGCCAGGTGCTGAAGCTGGTTGCGGCCAACCCGGATGCGATCCTGGTCGGTGCCTCCGGCACCGCGGCGGCGCTGCCGCAGACCGAGCTGCGTGAGCGCGGCTACACCGGCCTGATCTACCAGACCCACGGCGCGGCGAGCATGGACTTCATCCGCATCGCCGGCAAGGCAGCGGAAGGCGTGATCATGGCCTCGGGCCCGGTGATGTCACCGGAGACGCAGGACGACAGCGCGCTGACCAAGAAGCCCGGCCTCGAGCTCAACAAGGCCTATGAGGCCAAGTACGGCCCGAACAGCCGCAGCCAGTTCGCCGGCCACTCCTTCGACGCGTTCGAGATCCTCAAGCGCGTCATCCCGGTGGCGCTGAAGACCGCCAAGCCCGGCACGCCGGAGTTCCGCGAGGCGATCCGCCAGGCGCTGATGAGCGAGAAGGACCTCGCGGCCTCGCAGGGCGTCTACAACTTCACCGAAAAGGACCGCTCGGGCCTCGACGACCGCGCCCGCATCATCCTGACCGTGAAGGACGGCAAATACGTCCCGGCGAAGTGAGCGGGCGGACCATCGCTTCAATCAGGAAAGGCCGGCTCGTTGAGCCGGCCTTTCGGCTATTTGCACGGCAATCTTTATAGTTTTCCAAGAGGCCCGCAATGATCTTCGCCCCCACCGGCGCCACCAGGCTCCACATCATCATCGGCGATCCCATCGCGCAGGTGCGCGCGCCCGCCGGGGTCAGCGAAGCCTTCGCGGATCGCGAGAGCGATGCGATCCTGGTGGCGGTCCAGGTCGCGCCGGCCGATCTCGCGGACGTCCTGGCGACGATGACGCGGGTGAAGAATCTCGACGGCATCGTCGCCACCATCCCGCACAAATTCGCCTGCTATCGCGCCTGTGCCACGGCCACCGAACGCGCGCATTTCATCGGTGCCGTGAACCTGATGCGGCGTGGTCCTGGCGGCCGTTGGCATGGCGACATGGTCGACGGCCTCGGCTTCGTCGGTGCGGCGAAGGCGGCAGGCTTCGATCCCGCCGGCGTTCGCGCCTTGCAGGTCGGGGCAGGCGGCGCCGGCTCGGCGATTGCGCTGGCGCTGATCGATACCGGTGTCCGCGAGCTCGCGATTCACGACAGCGATGACGGCCGTCGCGACGCGCTGATTGCGCGTCTCAATGAACGCGGCAAAGGCCGCGTGGTGATCGGCAGCACCGACGCCAGTGGATTCGACATGGTCGTGAACGCGACCCCTGCGGGGATGCAGACGGGCGATCCGCTGCCGGTCGACATGGCGACGGTGAGCCCCTCGGCCTATTGCGGCTGTGTGATCACCAAGCCGGAGGTGTCGCCGTTCATCGCCGCCGCGCGCGAGCGCGGCTGCCTGACGGCGACCGGCACCGACATGTACCACGCCCTGGAACGCGTGATGGTCGACTTCCTCTTGTCGCAGGAGGCGCCATCCTGAGACAGCGCCGTCCCATCTTCAGGTTCGGTTCAGTGCGCGGCGGCCTCGGCGAAGCCGAGATAGCTCGCCGCGACGCGCTGGTCGGTCGCGATCTCCGAAGCCTTGCCGTTGAGCACGAACTCGCCGAGCTCCATGACATAGGCGCGGTCGGCGACCTTCAGTGCGGCCTTGGCGTTCTGCTCGACCAGCAGCACCGAGACGCCTTCCTCGCGCAGCTTCGCGACAATCTCGAAGATGCCGGCGACGATGATCGGCGCCAGCCCGAGGCTCGGCTCGTCCAGCATCAGCATCTTCGGCGAGCCCATCAGCGCGCGGCCCATCGCCAGCATCTGCTGCTCGCCGCCCGAGAGCGTGCCGGCGAGCTGCTTGCGCCGCTCCTTCAGCTTCGGAAACAGATTGTAGACGTGCTCGAAGCCACGCGCCGCGTGCGCCTTCGACATTCTGAAAGCGCCGAGCTGCAGATTGTCCTCGACATTCATGGTCGCGAACAGCTCGCGATGCTCCGGCACCAGGCAGAGGCCGCGCGCGACGCGGTCCTCGATCTCGTAGCGCGCCAGGTCCTCGCCCAGGAAGGAGACGCGGCCCTTGAGCGGAAACACGCCCATGATGGCGCTGAGCAAGGTGGTCTTGCCGGCGCCGTTGGCGCCGATGATGGTGACGATCTCGTTCTCGGCCACGGTGAGCGAGACGGAGCGGACCGCTTCGACCTTGCCGTAGGAGACGTGGGCGTCGGTGACTTCCAGCAGGGTGCTCATGCGGCGGCTCCGAGATACGCCTTGATCACCTCGGGATTGGTCTTGATCGCGGCTGGTGTGCCCTCGGCGATCTTGGTGCCGAAATCGAGCACCACGATGCGGTCGGCGAGATCCATGACGAAGCCCATGTCGTGCTCGACCAGCAGCACCGACATGCCGCCGGCCCTGAGTTCGCGCAGCAGCGCGCCGAGGCGCTGCTTCTCCATGTGGCGCAGGCCTGCGGCGGGCTCGTCGAGCAAGAGAAGCATCGGATCGACGCACAGCGCGCGGGCGATCTCGACGATGCGCTGCTGGCCCAGGGACAGAGAGCCGGCGAGCTGGTGCATCTGGTCGCCGAGGCCGACGCGCTCGATCTGCCGCGCGGCTTCCGCCAGCAGCTTGGCCTCGTCGGCGCGGTCGAGCCGGAACATGCTGGACAGCGCGCCGGAATGGCCGCGCAGATGCGCGCCGATCGCGACGTTCTCCAGCACGGTCATGTCGGGCACCAGCTTGACGTGCTGGAAGGTGCGGGAAATGCCGAGCTTGACCACGTCCTGCGGCGGCGCGTTGCCGACGGCCTTGCCAAGCACCGAGATGTTGCCGGAGGTCGGCGGCAGCACGCCGGTGATCAGGTTGAAGGTCGTGCTCTTGCCGGCGCCGTTGGGACCGATCAGCGCGACGATCTCGCGGGCCTGGACGTCGAACGAGACGTTGTTGACCGCGACCACACCGCCGAACTGCTTGCGCGCATTGTCGACCTGCAGCAGCACGTTGGGCGCCGAGGAGGAGCGCACGCGCGCGGGCAGCTCAATCGAGGTGTCCGGCTTCTTCGCGACGGGCTTGAACGGCAGCCGCGCGGTCAGCCACGGCCACAATCCGGTCGGCGCGAGCTGGAGGAGGGTGACGAGGAGGATGCCGAACACGATGGTCTCGAGCTGGCCCTCACCATGCAGCAGCAGCGGGAGATAGCTTTGCAGCACTTCCTTCAGCACCACGACGATCGCAGCACCGAGCACGCCGCCCCAGACGTAGCCGGCGCCGCCGACGACCGCGACGAACAGATATTCGATGCCGGCCTGGGCGCCGAACGGCGTCGGGTTCACCGCGCGGGTGAAGTGCGCGTAGAGCCAGCCGGAGAGGCCCGCGAGCACGGCGGCGTAGATGAACACCAGCAGCTTGGCGCGCGGCGAATACACGCCGAACGCTTCGGCCGCGATGTGGCCGCGGCGCAGCGCGCGAATGGCGCGGCCGGTGCGGGAGTCCAGCAGGTTCATCGTCAGCAGCGCGGAGATCAGCACGGCGGCCCAGATCGCGTAGTAGATCGTGCCGGGATCGAGCATCCTGAGGCTGCCGATCGACAGCGGCGGGATGCCGGAGATGCCGTCGTTACGGCCAAGGAAGGCGAGCTTGCTGAAGAGGTAGTAGAGCCCGAGGCCCCAGGCCAGCGTGCCGAGCGGCAGGTAGTGCCCGGACAGCCTGACGGTGACGAGGCCGAGCAGCACGGCGGCGAGGCCGGAGACCAGCAGCGACAGCGGCAGGGTCAGCCAGGGCGAGACGCCATATTGCGCCGACAGCACCGCCGTGGTGTAGGCGCCGAAGCCGACGAAGGCGGCCTGGCCGAACGAGGTGAGGCCGCCGACGCCAGTCAAAAGCACCAGGCCCATCGCGACCAGCGCGGACAGGCCGATATTGTCGAGCAGCACGATCCAGAACGGCGGCACGCCCGGAATGAACGGGATCGCCGCGACGAGGACGGCAAAGACGATGAGAGGCCAACGCTCGCGCACGGCTCAATCCTTCTCTTCTTCGACCGCGGGCGCGGCGAGCGAACGCAGCAGCAGGACCGGGATCAGCAGCGTGAAGACGATCACTTCCTTGAAGTTCGAGGCGTAGAACGAGGAGAATGCCTCGACGATGCCGACGACCAGCGCGGCGACCGCGGTCAGCGGATAGCTGATCAGGCCGCCGATGATCGCGGCGATGAAGCCCTTCAGGCCGATCAGGAAGCCGGTGTCGTAATAGAGCGTGGTGATCGGCACGATCAGGATGCCCGAGAGCGCGCCGATGGTGGACGCCAGCAGGAAGGCGATCTGGCCGGACAGCGTCGTGCGGATGCCGACCAGGCGGGCGCCCAGACGGTTGACGGCGGTGGCGCGCAGCGCCTTGCCGTACAAGGTCAGGCCGAAGAACAGCCAGAGCCCGATGATGAAAGCGATGGTGATGCCGTAGACTGCCATGCCCTGGCCGGTGAAGCGCAGCGAGCCGAGCGTTGCGGTGGCGTTGAGCAGTGTCGGGCCGCGCTGGCCCTCGGCGCCGAAGAACAGCAGGCCGAGGCCTTGCAGCGCAAGATGCACGCCGACGGAGGCGATCAGCAGCACCAGCACCGAGGTGTGAGCGAGCGGCTGGAACACGATGCGATACAGCGACAGGCCGATGCTGGCGACGATCAGCAGCGACAGCACCAGGCTGACGCCGGCCGGCATGCGCTGGTCCGCGGCCCACATGCTGGCGAGCAGCACGACGACGGGGAACGCAACGTGAAGGGCAGCGGCGCGCGCGATCTTCGGCAGATGCAGCGTCTTGCGCATCGCATAGAGGTCGAAGGCAAAGGCAACGAGGCCGATCACCACTGCGAGCTTCGCTGTACCCGGCATGCGGCCGGCGGCGAGCGAGGCGTAGGTGAGCGCGCCGTAAGTGACGAATTCGCCCTGAGGGATGAGGATGACGCGCGTGACGGCGAATACCAGCACCAGCGCCAGCCCAAGCAGGGCGTAGATCGCGCCGTTGGTAATGCCGTCCTGCAACAGGAACAGCAAGATCGTTGTGTTCAAGACAGGACGCTCCCCCTCTGTGGTGACCGCACGCCGTGGGGTGCCTTGCGCCCGCGGCTGGTCGGAGCAGTTGAATGGCTGCCCGTGTTTGATATAGTGGATAACAATTATCGATTATAATCTCAAGGCCGCTGTTCCGGCTGCGGCATTCGAGACCAGGGATGGAAGCGAAGATGAATTTGGCGGATCGCCATGTCCGATAGCGCCAGGCCCGTCAGCAAGCGGGAGAGCCGCAAGGAAGCTGCCGTAGCCGTCGAGGAGACGCAAGCGGTCCAGCTCGGCGAGCTCTCCGATCTGCTCGGCTATGTGCTGAAACGGGCGCAGTTGAAGGTGTTCGAGGATTTCCTGCGCTGCGTTGCACCCTTGCAGCTGACGCCGGCGCAATTCTCGGTGCTGCTGCTGCTCGACGCCAATCCCGGCCGCAACCAGACCGAGATCGCCAACACGCTGGGCATCCTCCGGCCCAATTTCGTGTCCCTGCTGGACAGCCTGGAAAGCCGCGAGCTCTGCACCCGCGTCCGCTCGGCCAATGACCGGCGTTCCCACATTCTCCTGCTGACCGAGAAGGGCAAGAGCGTGCTCAGCCGCGCCAAGAAGCTGGTGGTCTCGAAGCACGAGGCGCGGCTCAACGAGCTGCTCGGTCCCGACGGCCGCGAGGCGCTGCTGGCGATGCTTACCAAGATCGCGGAGGAGTTCTGAGGCGCCGTGCGCTCAGTCGACCAGGATCACTCTGACGTCGTTGACATTGGTCAGCGTCGGCCCGGTCTGCAGCCGCCCACCGGTCGCGGCGAAGAACGCCGTGGCGTCGTTGTTGGCGAGATAGGCTTGCGGGTCGAGATTCTGCGCCCGCATCGCCGCGATGACCTCGGCATCGACCAGCGCGCCGGCCGGATCGGAGGCGCTGCCGCCGCCGCCATCGGCGCCGTCGGTGTCGCCGGCCAACGCCGCGACGCCGTCCATGTCCTGGAGCAGGTCGGCGAGCGCGAGCGCATATTCCTGGTTCGGGCCGCCGCGGCCCTGCCCGCGCACGGTCACTGTGAGTTCGCCGCCGGAGACGATCGCCATGCGGCGGCCGAGCGCGCGGGCCTCGCGCGCCAGCTTGGCGTGGTCGGCGGCGACCTCGCGGGCTTCGCCCTCGAGATCGGCACCGAGGTCGAGCACGTCGTAGCCCGCGGCCTTGACCGCGGCCACAGCGGCTTCGAGAGAGCTGGCGGGCCGCGCGATCAGCTCGAAAGAGGCGCGGGCGAAGGCGGGATCGCCGGGCTTGCAGCTCTCATTGGCGGCATCCTCGAGCGCCCGGGCGATCGCCGGATCGAGCTCGAGCCTGTATTTGGCGACGATCGCGCGGGCGTCCGCCAGCGTCGTCGGATCCGGCACCGTAGGTCCCGAAGCAATCGCCGAGGGATCATCATGCGGCACGTCGGAGATCGCCAGCGTCACGATCTCAGCCTTCTGCCCGGCCCGTGCCAGCCGCCCGCCCTTGATGCGCGACAGATGCTTGCGGACGACGTTCATCTCGCCGATCGGCGCTCCCGAGCGCAGCAGCGCGCGCGTCAGCTGCTGCTTCTGCGCGAAGCTGACGCCGTTTACCGGTGCGACCCAGTTGGCCGAGCCCCCGCCGGAAATCAGTACCAGCATCAGGTCGTCGGCTTCGGCCGTCGCGGCGAGCTGCAATGTATCGTCGGCTGCTCGGAGCCCGGCCTCGTCCGGCATCGGGTGGCCCGCTTCGATCACCCTGACGCGGCGCGTCGGCACGCCATGGCCGTGACGGGTGGTTGCGATGCCCACGAGCTTCGCGGGATCGAACCCGAGCGTGTCGAGATAGTGCCGCTCGGCGGCGACCGCCATCGCCGCCGCGCCCTTGCCGGCGGCGAGGCAGATGATCCGGCCATTCGGAGCCGCCGGGAGGAAGCCCGGCAGCACCACATCGGGATGCGCCGCGGCGACCGCGGCGTCGAAGATGGAACGCAACAGCGGACGGCGGCTCGTCATGCGACGCCGCCCGCAGATACGCAATCGCCTACTTCAGCTCGCCGCTCATGACCTCGCCGAACAGCTGCCAGCGCTCGCCCTTGAACTGCATCAGCTGCAGCTGCTCGATCGGCTGGAAATCGTCGGGACCCGTGGTCAGCGTGACGCCGGGCAGCAGCCCGCCTTGCGCAAACTGCTTCAGGCTCGCGGCCTGTTTCATGACGTTCGCGCGGGTCAGTTCGTCGCCGCATCGCTTCAGCACCTCGACCATCGTGGTGGCGATGTTGTAGCCGGTGAGCGCCGACGAATCCACGGGATTGATCTCCGGCAGGTATTTCGCGAGCAGTTCGCGGAACGCGCCGAGGCCGGGGTCATTGGCCCATTGCGGATCGGAGGCATCCTTGGCGTAGGCGGCCGAGATCACGCCCTGCGAGTTCTCGACGCCGGCCGGCCGCATCACCGCCGCGGTCGAGGCGCTGACGTTGGAGATGATGGTCACCGGCTTCCAGCTCATCTCGCCGAGCTTCTTGATCGCCTGCGCGCCCGATTTCGGTGTCGTGAACAGCACGACGACGTCGGGATTGGCCGACTTCATCTTGACGATGTGCGATTCCACCGTCGGCTCGGCGATCTCGTAGCTCTCCTCCAGCACCACGCGTGAGGCATCGCCGAGGCCGTCCTTGAGGCCCTTCAGATAGTCCTTGCCCATGTCATCGTTCTGGTAGAGCACGGCGATCTTGCCGGTCGGCTGTTGCGCGTTGAGATACTTGCCGTAGATCCGCGCTTCCGACTGGTAGCTCGGCAGCCAGCCCATCGTCCACGGATTGGTCTTGGGCTCGTTCCACTTGGTCGCGCCGGTGGCCACGAACAGCTGCGGCACCTTCTTGGCATTCATGTATTTCTGGATCGCGGTGTTGGGCGCGGTGCCGAGCACGCCGAACAGGAACAGCACCTCGTCGCTCTCGATCAGCTTGCGCGCCTGCTCCACCGTCTTGGGCGGCGAATAGGCGTCGTCATACGAGATGAAGTTGATCTTGCGGCCGTTGATGCCGCCCTCGTCATTGACCTTCTTGAACACCGCGGACATCGCCTTACCGACCGAGCCGTAGGCCGAGGCCGGGCCGCTATAGGGAACGATGTTGCCGATCTTGATCTCGGTGTCGCTGGCGCCGGTGTCGTATTTCTTGTCGGCATAGGCGCTGCCGGCGGCGGCGCCGACGAGGGCGAGGCCGATCAGGCCGGAGACGGTACGGCGGGTGAGGGCAGTGGTCACGTGGGGACTCCTTCGCGGCCTTGGAGCTTGGCCTTGTTGTTGGATCCGCCCGCAGCGCGGGCGACTCGTTTCACTCCGAAGCCGTCCCCATAGCCCAGCCGCGCGCGCAGCGTAACCGCCGCCGACGCATGACCGCCGCTCGTCCAACTCCTAGCTTAAGAAAGGCTTGGCAAAGATTGTTCAGATGAAGAAATGCCTCCTGCGGCGCGACGCCGCAGGAGGCATCATCGTTGCCGCCAGCGATCAGCCGCCGACGTCGGCCGAGATCACGTCGCCGAACAGCTCCCACTTCTCGCCCTTGAAGCGCATGAGCTGCAGCTGGCTCACCGGCGCGAAGTCCGTCGCCGACGTGTTGATCGAAATGCCCGGCAACAGCATCTCGCTCCGGAAGTTGCGCAGGGAGGCCGCCTGCTTCATCACGTTGGCGCGGGTCAGATCGTCACCACACTGCTTCAGCACCTGCACCAGCGTCTGCGCCACGGCGTAGCCGACGACGGTGCCGCCGTCGAGCTTGTCGCCTTCCGGGAACTCCTTGGCCATGAAGTCGAGGAACTGCTTCATGCCGGCGTCGTCCTTCCATTGCGGATCGGAAACGTCCTTCAGGTAGGCGGCGGAGATGATGTCCTGCGAATTCTCGAAGCCCGCGGGCTTCAGCACGCTGCCGACCGAAGCCGACACGTTGTTGAGGAGATGCAGCGTCTTCCAATCGATTTCCTTGATCTTCTTGATCGCCTGCGCCGCGAATTTGGGCGTGGTGATGTTCATGAAGACGTCGGCGCCGGTGGTCTTGAGCTTCACGATGTGGCCGTCGATTGAGGGCTCGGCCGTTTCGTAGCTCTCCTCCATCACGATCATCGAGGCGGCCTTGGCGCCCAGCCCGTCCTTCAGCCCCTTCAGGTAGTCCTTGCCATAATCGTCATTCTGATACAGCACCGCGATCTTGGCGTCCGGCTTTTCCTTCAGCAGGTATTTGGCGTAGATGCGTGACTCGCTTTGGTAGTTCGGCTGCCAGCCCATGGTCCACGGGAAGTTGGACGGATCGTTCCACTTGGTGGCGCCGGTCGCGACGAACAGCTGCGGGACCTTCTTCGAGTTCATGTATTTCTGGATGGCGGTGTTCGGCGGCGTGCCCAGCGAATTGAAGATGAACAGCACCTCGTCGCTCTCCACCAGCTTGCGGGCCTGCTCCACGGTCTTCGGCGGCGAATAGGCGTCATCATAGGAGATGAAGTTGATCTTGCGGCCATTGATGCCGCCCTCGGCGTTGATCTTCTTGAAGTAGGCCGCTTCCGTCTTGCCGATGATGCCGTAGGCCGAGGCCGGCCCGCTATAGGGCATGATGTTGCCGATCTTGATTTCGGTGTCCGAAGCGCCGGTGTCGTATTTCTTGTCGGCGGCGGATGCGGTGGTCGAGGCGAAGGCGATGGCGGCGACTGAGGCGAGGGCTGCTCTGCGCGTGATCATCATTGTGCGTATCTCCCGTGTTGGTTCTCGATGACGTGTCGCGGCTTCCTTGCTGGAAGCTCTTGTTGACACGGGAACTATAGCAGAGCTGATGCGGCCAGGCTGCGACATCACGGCACGGGCCGTGTTTTCGCGGCCGTTTTGGATGTGCAGTTGCGGGAGAGCGCAATCTCGGCGGGTGAGTGCTTTGCGAGAACAGCCTGAGATCAGTCGGGCGGTGTCGCTTCACCGCCGGTCGAACGGACGCTTCGGGCATGAAAAAGCCCTCCGTGCAGTGAGCACGGAGGGCCAGTGGAGATCGGCACCGCTCGTTGGCGGCGATGCGCGATGACTCGACTTTTAGCTACTCGACGGCGCCGCTGATGGCCTCGCCGAACAACTCCCACTTCTCGCCCTTGAACCGCATCATCTGCAGTTGCTCGATCGGGGCGAAGTCCGTGGCCGAGGTGTTGATCTTGACGCCCGGAAGCAGCGTGTCCGGTGCAAAATCCTTCAGGCTCGCGGCCTGCTTCATCACGTTGGCGCGGGTGAGGTCGTCGCCGCACATCTGCAGCACCTTCACCAGCGTCTGCGCGGCGCCGTAGCCGTAGACGGTCGAGCTGTCGAGCTTGTTGGCGTCGGGCGCGTACTGCGCGAGGAAGTCGAAGAACTTCTTCATGCCGGGATCATTGTCCCACTGCGCGTCAGCTGCATCCTTGGCGTAGGCGGCGGAGAGAATCCCTTGCGAGTTCTCGAAGCCGGCCGGCTTGATGACGCTGCCGACGGAGGCCGAGACGTTGACGACCAGATGCGTCGGATGCCAGTCGATTTCGGCGAGCTTCTTGATCGCCTGCGCCGCGAATTTCGGCGTGGTGACGCTGAAGAAGGTGTCGGCGCCGGAGGCCTTCAGCTTGACGATATGTCCGTCGATCGATGGCTCGGAAGTCTCGTAGCTCTCCTCCATCACGACCATCGAGGCGGCCTTGTCGCCGAGGCCGTCCTTGAGGCCTTTCAGGTAGTCTTTGCCGAAATCGTCGTTCTGGAACAGCACGCCGATCTTGGCGCCCGGCTTCTCCTTCAGCAGGTACTTCGCATAAATGCGGCCCTCGCTCTGGTAGCTCGGCTGCCAGCCCATGGTCCACGGAAAGTTCTTCGGGTCGTTCCACTTGGTGGCGCCGGTGGCGACGAACAGCTGCGGAATCTTCTTGCCGTTGAGATATTTCTGGATCGCCGAGTTCGACGGCGTGCCGAGCGGATTGAAGACGAACAGCACCTCGTCGCTCTCGACCAGCTTGCGCACCTGCTCGACGGCTTTCGGCGGCGAGTAGGCGTCGTCATAGGTGACGAAGTTGATCTTGCGGCCGTTGATGCCGCCCTCGGCGTTGATCTTCTTGAAATACGCCTCCTCGGTCTTGCCGATCACGCCGTAGGCGGACGCGGGTCCGCTGTAGGGCATGATGTTGCCGATCTTGATCTCGGTGTCGGTGGCGCCGGTGTCGTATTTCTTCTGGGCGAAGGCTGCGCCCGAGGTGAGGGCGGCGATCGCCGTCGCGAGGGCGGCGATGCGTAGATGGTGAGCGACCTGCAAGAGTTCCTCCTTAGTTCTTTCTGAGTTTGCCGAGCAGCTGCTGGGCCACCATCGCCACCTGCCGCGAGCCGTGCGGCACGAGGAAGATGACGAGGAACAGCAGCACGCCGAACACCGCGCCGGACAGGCCCTTGGAAATGCCTTCGGCGATGTTGGGGACGAAGATGATGAAGGCCGCGCCGACGAACGAGCCGGGCAGCCAGCCGACGCCGCCGACGACCATGCCGAGGAACAGCGAGATCGCGAGCACGATCGTGTAGCTGTCCGGCGCGACGAACTGCACCGCGATGGCGCCGAGGCCGCCGGCGACGCCGGTGATGCCGGCGCTGACGCCGAAGGCCAGCGTCTTGTAGGTCGCGACGTCGATTCCCATGGCCGAGGCGGCGATCTCGTTGTCGCGGATCGCCATGAACGCACGGCCCGAGCGCGAGCGCAGCAGGTTCACCGAGAACACGTAGATCGCAATCGTGATCGCGAGCGTAAAGTAGTAAAGCCACATGTCCTGCGACATCGGCAGGCCGAATGGCGCGTCGGGCTTGGTGACGACCAGACCCTGCACGCCGCCGGTCCAGTGCTCGAAGAAGCCGAGCTTGAGGATCTGCGGCATGGCGGTGGCGAGCGCGAAGGTGGCGAGTGCCAGATAGACGCCGGACAACCGCAACGCCGGCTGACCGAACAGAAAGCCGAAGCCGAAGCAGATGACGCCGGCGATCGGCAGGGTCAGCGCGTAGTTGACGTTGTACTGCTCCATCAGGATCGCCGACGTATAGGCGCCGACGGCGTAGAACGCACTCTGCCCGAGCGAGAACTGTCCGGAGCCGCCGGTCAGGATGTTCAGTGCCAGCACGGCGAGGCCATAGATCAGGAGCATCGTCATCTGGAAGATGATGAAGTTCTTGACGAACAGCGGCACGATCAGAAGCAGCAGCACGACAACGAAGGTGGTGCCGGAGCTCAGGGTCATGGCCCGCTTCGGAACGGCCTCGACCGCGGGCGCCTGGGATGCGATTTCCTCGACTGCGCTCATGATCAGACTCGCTTCACGATGTTGCGGCCGAACAGGCCGGCGGGTTTGATGACCAGGACGGAGATGATCAGGGCCAGCGCGATCGGCAGCTTCATCTCATTGCCCACGTGCGGGATGTAGGTGCCGGCGAGATTCTCGAAGATGCCGACCAGGAAGCCGCCGAGCACCGCGCCGAACGGGCTGGTGAGACCGCCGAGCACGGCCGCGGCGAAGCCATAGATCAGCACGCCGCCCATCATGTTGGGCTCGAGGAACACCACGGGAGCGATCAGCATGCCGGCGATCGAGCCGATCGCCGCCGCCATGCCCCAGCCCAGCGCGATCATCCAGGACGTGTTGATGCCGACCAGCCGTGCCGACTCGGGCAGCGCCGCCGCAGCCCGCATCGCGAGGCCGACGCGGGTGTACTGGAAGAAGAAGTACAGGCCGATCAGCAGCAGCAAGGTGATGCCGATCATGCCGGCCTGGTGGGTCGAGATGAGCTGGCTCCCGAGGAAGGGCGAGGAGCCGAACGGGGTCGGATACTGCTTGATCGTGAAGTCCCAGATCAGTCCGGCGCAGGAGTTGATGATCGAGAACAGCGCGATGAACCCGGCGACTTGCGTCAGGATCGGCGCCTTGGTCAGCGGCTTGAACAGCACGCGCTCGATGGCGATGCCGCCGGCAAAGGAGAACGCCAGCGTGACCACGAAGGCCGCCCAATAGGGCAGGCCCCATTGCATCAGCTGCCAGGAGATGAAGGTCGAGAACATCGCCATCTCGCCCTGCGCGAAGTTGAGATGGTCGATGGCCTGGTAGATCATCACGACGGCGAGCGCCATGCAGGCGTAGATCGCGCCCGTCGCGATGCCGGCCAGGACCTGGTTGGTGAAGAGTTCCATTGTCCCGCCTCCGTTAGTAGCCCAGATAGGATTTGCGGACGTTCTCGTCGTTCGCGATGTCCTTGGCGACACCCGACATGACGATACGGCCGGTCTCGATCACATAGGCCTGGTCGGCGAGCTCCAGCGCGAGCTGCGCGTTCTGCTCGACGACGAGGATCGAGACCTTCTCCTCGCGATTGATCTTGCCGAGAATGCCGAAGAGATCGCGGACCACCAGCGGCGCAAGGCCGAATGACGGCTCGTCGAGGAGCATCAGCCGGGGGCGCAGCATCAGGGCGCGGGCGACCGCGAGCATCTGCTGCTCGCCGCCCGAGAGGGTGCCGGCCTGCTGCGTGTGACGCTCCTTGAGCTTCGGAAAGTAGGAGTACATCCGCTCGATATCGGCAACAATGCCCGCCTTGTCGCTGCGGGTGATGGCGCCGAGCTGCAGATTTTCCTCCACCGTCATGTTGGTGAAGGTGCCGCGGCCCTGCGGCACATGCGCGATGCCGAAGCGGACGATGCTCTCGGTCGATTTGTTGTTGAGCGGCTTGCCCTCGAACTCGATCGCGCCGGTCGAGCGCACCATGTTGCAGATCGCGCGCAAGGTCGTGGTCTTGCCGGCACCGTTGGCGCCGAGCAGGGTCGTCAGCGAGCCCTCGTTGAGCGAGAAGGAGAGGCCGTGCAGGGCCTGGACCTGGCCGTAATAGGCGCGCAGATCCTTGACGTTGAGAAGCGCCGTCATTGATCCTTGCTCCCGAGATAGGCCTTGATGACGTCGGGATCCGCCTGCACCTGGGCCGGCGTGCCCTCGGCGAGCTTGCGGCCGAAGTTCAGCGCCACGACGTGGTCGGCGATCGACATCACGAGCCCCATGTGATGCTCGACCAGCAGTACGGTGATGTGACGATCGTCGCGGATGCGGCGGATCAGGTCGCCGAGCACATAGACTTCCTCGTGGTTGAGGCCGCCCGCAGGCTCGTCGAGCAGCAGGATCTTCGGATCGGCGGCGAGCGCGCGCGCCAGCTCGACGCGCTTCTGCGTGCCGAACGGCAGGCCGGACACGGTCTTGTGCGCGACCTCCTCGAGATTGAGATAAGCGAGGATCTCGTGAACCTTGGTGTTCATGGATTTCTCGCTGCGCCGGATCCACGCGAGCCGCAGCGAGTCCGAGATGATGTCGCTCGACGTCCGGGCATGGGTGCCGACGCGGACATTGTCGAGCACCGAGAGGTTCGGGAACAGCGCGACGTTCTGGAACGTGCGGCCGATGCCGATCTCGGCGATGCGATGTGGCGGCCGCGTCAGGATGCTGCGGCCTTCCATCAGGATGTCGCCGGCGCTCGGCTGGTACAGGCGGCTGAGGCAGTTGAACAGCGTCGTCTTGCCGGCGCCGTTCGGGCCGATGAGGCCGAGGATCTGGCCCTTCTGCATGTTGAACGACACGCCGTTCAGCGCGACGATGCCGCCGAACACGACGCTGACGTCGCGAACCGCGAGCAGCGGATCGTTCGTGGGGGCGAGTTGTGCCTGCGTCATCTCGTCTCGCCCCTCCCGAAATCGTTCAGATTGGGGCGCGGCGCCAGCCGACCGCGATGATGCAGGCTATCTGATACCCTCGGCAACACGGGCAACTTTTCCTCCTGGCTTCGGCTTTTTATTGAGGTCTTTGTGAGACGATTGGCTCGTCTGATTATTAGTCTGATTAGTTTGCGGCGCGAGTCCGCCAAGCGCCGCTTCGATTTTTCTTACCATCGCCACGAGGCGAGGTCCAATGTCGGTGAGCAGACGCTCTTCCGTGAAGCGGAATGCAGGCGCGCCGCAATTGATCGCGTAGGGACCCGTTCCATCATTGAGCCTCAGCGCCGCGGCGACGGCGTGGACATCGTCCTGCCACTCGCCGGCCGAGATCGCGAAGCCGTGCTTGGCGACAGTCTCGCCGGCGCGTTCGATGCCGTCGCGGATCTTCGGCCAGCGGTTGCCATAATGCTCGCGCATCTCGCGCATGAGCGCGGCGCGCTCCTCTTCGGGGAGCGCCCAGAGATAGGCACGGCCCATCGCCGTGGTGGCGATCGGAATGCGTGAGCCGACGTCGAGCTCGACATTCACGACGCCATGCCGGCTCTGGCCGATATAGATCATGCTCAGGCGGTCGCGGCCGCCGATCGCCACCGCGCCGCCGGTCTCGCGCATCAATTGTTCGCGAAACGGCTCGGAGAGTTGGCGCACGCCGAGGTTGGCGAGCGCGGCATAGCCGAGCAGCAGCGCCGACGGCGCCAGCTGATACTTCTCGAAACGGGGAACCGGGGTGAGATAGCCGAGCTTCGTGAGCGTATAGGTCAGGCGCGACACCGTTGCCTTGGGCAGATTGGTGCGTGCGGCGATCTCCTGGTTGCCCAGCAGACCGTCGTTCGGCCGGAAGGCGCGCAGCACTTCCAGGCCGCGCGACAGCGCAACGACGAAGTTGCGATCGGTCGCAGCTTTCTTCCCTGGGCGTTTCATGTCATCGGCTGTTGATTGATGAGCCTCGTTGACAACGCTCGTGCTTCAAAATAACCCTGCGTGTCAAGATGTGGAATTACGTTTCGCACTGCGGAATTGAGGTTCTGCAGCGGGTAGACGCAAGCAAGGCTGATACTCTGCGCAAATGAAGGTCCAACAATTGGCCGGTGCGTTAACCGGCCGCAAAGAAACGACATCCCAAGGAGCCTAGCGTGAGCGAAGTGGCAAAGCTTGATCGCCAAGACATCATCGGCATCGTCACCATCGACAGTCCGCCGGTCAATGCGCTGAGTGCCGCAGTTCGTGGCGGTATCCTCGACAACGTCAAGGCGGCGATCGACGATCCCACGATCAAGGCCATCGTCCTCACCTGTGGCGGCCGCACCTTCATCGCGGGCGCCGATATCACCGAATTCGGCAAGCCGCCGAAGCCGCCGGCGCTCAACGACGTGCTCAGCACGATCGAGAACAGCCCGAAGCCGGTGATCGCCGCGATTCACGGCACCGCGCTCGGCGGTGGCCTCGAAGTGGCGCTGGCCTGTCATTATCGTGTCGCCACCAAGGAGGCGAAGCTCGGTCTGCCCGAGGTGAAGCTCGGACTGCTGCCGGGTGCGGGCGGCACGCAGCGCCTGCCGCGTGCGGTCGGTCCGGAGCTCGCGGTCAAGATGATCGTCGGCGGCGATCCGATCAGCGCGGCCGAGGCGCACAAGAATGGCCTGATCGAGGAGATCGTCGAGGGGCCGGCGTCGGGCGGCGTGGAGTTTGCGCGCAAGGTGGTGGCGGAGAACCGCCCGCTGCGCAAGCTGCGTGATGACGATTCCAAGATTGCCGCCGCGAAGGCCGATCGCTCGATCTTCACCAATGCTGTGGCTGCGATCACCAAGAAGTCGCGCGGACTCGAGGCGCCGTTCGCAGCCGCCGACGCGGTCGGCTACGCGATCGACCTTCCTTTTGATGAAGGTCTGAAGCGCGAGCGCGAGGGTTTCCTCAAGCTCGTCGCCAGCGACCAGTCGAAGGCGCAGCGCTATGCGTTCTTCGCCGAGCGCGAGGCCGCCAAGATCGCGGGCGTGCCCGAGGGCACCAAGGGTCGCAAGGTCGAGCGTGTCGCCATCATCGGCGCCGGCACCATGGGCGGCGGCATCGCGATGTCGTTCGCCAATGCCGGTATTCCCGTCACCCTGATCGAGACTGCCGAGGAGCAGCTCAAGCGCGGCATGGGCATCATGCAGAAGAACTGGGAGGCGACCGCCGCGCGCGGCGGCATCCCGGCGGATGCCCCGGCCAAGCGCATGGCGCTGATCGACGGCAAGGTCGGACTGGAGAACGTCAAGGACGCCGACCTCGTCATCGAGGCGGTGTTCGAGACCATGGCCGTGAAGAAGGAAGTGTTCGGCAAGCTCGACCAATATGCCAAGCCGGGCGCGGTGCTCGCCTCCAACACCTCCTATCTGAACATCGACGCCATCGCCGCCGAGACCAGCCGTCCGCAGGACGTGCTCGGCATGCACTTCTTCTCGCCGGCCAACGTCATGAAGCTGTGCGAGATCGTGCGCGCCGAGAAGACCGCGCCGGACGCACTGGTCACCGCCGTGGCGATCGCGCGCAAGATCGCCAAGGTGCCGGCGGTGGTCGGCGTCTGCGACGGCTTCGTCGGCAACCGCATGCTGGCGCAGCGCGGCAAGCAGGCCGAGAAGCTGCTGTTCGAAGGTGCGCTGCCGCAGCAGGTCGATGCCGTCGTCACCAAGTTCGGCATGCCGATGGGCCCGTTCGCGATGGGCGACCTCGCCGGCCTGGACATCGGCTGGCGCTCGCGCAAGGACCGGGGCATCAAGAGCGAGATCGCGGATGCGCTGTGCGAAGCCGGCCGCTTCGGCCAGAAGACCGGCAAGGGCTACTACAAATACGAGGCCGGCTCCCGCGCGCCGCTGCCGGATCCGGATGTCGAGAAGCTGATCGACGAGACGCTCGCAAAGCTCGGCCTCAAGCGCCGCACGGTGAGCGACGAGGAGATTCTCGAGCGCATGATGTATCCGATGATCAACGAGGGCGCGAAGATCCTCGCCGAGGGCATCGCGGCGCGTCCGTCGGATATCGATGTCGTCTGGCTGTACGGCTATGGCTGGCCGATCTATCGCGGCGGCCCGATGTACTGGGCCGACAGCGTCGGCCTGAAGCACATCGCCGAGCGGCTGGCGTTCTACGCGAAGGAGACGAATGATCCGTCGCTGGAGCCGGCGCCGCTGCTGAAGAAGCTCGCGGACGAGGGCAAGACCTTCGCCTCGCTTGCGCAGGGGAAGGCCGCTTGAGGACGCCCGACTGCCGCTCCACGCGCCAGTCTACTCCCCTCCCCCTTGCGGGGAGGGGTCGGGGGGGGGGGCCACAACGGCAGTCTCGCCCGGGGCCACCCCCCTCCCTGCCCCTCCCCCACAAGGGGGGAGGGAACGGAAAGAGTGGGGCCGCCTTACGCCAACGGAAGTCGAGCTTGCATGACCCATCCCGGCGAACAGTTCTATCCCGAAGGCGTCCGCTGGGACGCGCCGATCGCGCGCGGCACCTTGCCGGATCTGCTGGCGAAGTCCGTGAGCGATTTCGGCGATCGCCATGCGCTGGAGTTTCGTGATCGACCGATCAGCTTCAATCAGCTCGCCGGCCACGTCGATCAGGCGGCCGCGGCGTTTCTCCGCGCCGGCTTCGGCAAGGGAGCCTCGATCGCGCTGTTCCTCAGCAACACGCCGGACCATCCGATCAATTTCTTCGGCGCGCTGAAAGCCGGCGCCCGGGTCGTGCATCTGTCGCCGCTCGACGGTGAGATCGCGCTGTCGCACAAGCTCAGCGACTCCGGCGCGCGCATCCTGGTGACGTCGAACCTGTCGGCGCTGCTGCCGATGGCGCTGAAGTTCCTGGCGAAGGGCCTGCTCGACCATTTGATCGTCTGCGAGGATGATGATTGGGGCAAGGTCCGCACGCCGCAGACGCCGCTGCCCGACAACCCCGCGATCACGACGCATCGTGCCTTCGTCGACGGCGCGGTGGCGCCCGCCGCCTGGCCTGACATCTCGCCCGACGACATCGCGTTGCTGCAATATACCGGCGGCACCACCGGCCTGCCCAAGGGCGCGATGCTGACGCATGGCAACCTCACCTCCGCGGTCTCGATCATCGAGATCTGGAGCCGCGCCACCCGGCCGCACCACGATGGCGCCGATCGCGTCATCTGCGTGCTGCCGCTGTTCCACATCTATGCGCTGAGCGTGGTGTTATTGACCGCGCTGCGCATCGGCACCCTGGTCTCGCTGCATCAGCGTTTCGACGTCGAGGCTGTCATGCGCGACATCGAGGTGAAGCGCGCGACCTATTTCCCGGGTGTGCCGACGATGTGGATCGCGATCGCCAACCTGCCCGATCTCGACAAACGCGACCTGTCGTCGCTGACCAGCGTCGGCTCCGGCGGCGCGCCGCTGCCGGTGGAGGTCGCGCGCATCCTGGAGCGGCGCGTCGGCATGAAGCTGAAGAGCGGCTGGGGCATGACCGAGACCTGCTCGCCCGGCACCAGCCATCCGAAGGAGGGGCCGGACAAGCCGGGCTCGATCGGCATCGCGCTGCCGGGCATCGAGATGGATGTCGTGTCGCTCGAAGACCCCTCCAAGGTGCTCGGGGTCAACGAGGTCGGCGAGATCCGCGTCAAGGGGCCGAACGTCACCAGCGGCTATTGGAACAGGCCGGAGGAATCGGCGCAGTCCTTCGTCGGCGATCATTTCCTGACCGGCGACATCGGCTATGTCGACGCCGACGGCTTCTACTTCCTGGTCGACCGCAAGAAGGACATGATCATCTCCGGCGGCTTCAACGTCTATCCGCAGATGATCGAGCAGGCGATCTACACCCATCCCGCCGTGCAGGAAGTGATCGTGATCGGCATTCCCGACGCCTATCGCGGCGAAGCCGCGAAGGCCTTCATCAAGCTGCGCGACGGCTTTGCGCCGTTCCCGGTCGAGGAGCTGCGCGACTTCCTGACCGGCAAGCTCGGCAAGCACGAATTGCCGGCGGCCGTCGAGTTCGTCGACGAACTGCCGCGCACGCCGGTCGGAAAATTGTCGCGTCACGAATTGCGCCAGCAGCAATCATCAACATCTCACAGCAAACAAGCGTAACAACAACAGGAGGTCGCCCATGACCGATGCCGTCATCGTTTCCACCGCCCGCACGCCGATCGGCAAGGCCTATCGCGGCGCGCTCAACGCCACCGGCGGCGCCACCTTGCTCGGTCACGCCATCGGCGAGGCCGTCAAGCGCGCCAAGATCGATCCGGCCGAGGTCGAGGACGTCGTGATGGGCGCGGCCCTGCAGCAGGGCTCGACCGGCGGCAACATCGCGCGCAAGGCGCTGCTTCGCGCCGGCCTGCCGGTGTCGGTCGGCGGCACCACCATCGATCGCCAGTGCGCCTCGGGCCTGCAGGCCATCGCGCTCGCGGCGCGCTCGGTGATCTTCGACGGCGTCGAGATCGCGGTCGGCGGCGGCGGCGAGTCGATCTCGCTGGTCCAGAACGACAAGATGAATGCCTTCCAGGCCACCGACCCGGCGCTGCTCGAGATCAAGGGCGACGTCTACATGCCGATGATCGACACCGCCGAGGTCGTCGCCAAGCGCTACGGCATCTCGCGCGAGCGCCAGGACGAATACGCGCTGGAGAGCCAGCGCCGCACCGCCGCCGCGCAGCAGGGCGGCAAGTTTAGCGAGGAGCTGGCGCCGATCTCGACCAAGATGGCGGTGACCGACAAGGCCACCGGCAACATCTCGTTCAAGGACATCACCCTGTCGCAGGACGAGGGCCCGCGTCCTGAGACGACCGCCGAAGGTCTCGCCGGGCTCAAGGCCGTGCGCGGCGACGGCTTCACCATCACCGCCGGCAATGCCAGCCAGCTGTCCGACGGCGCCTCGGCCTCGGTGATCATGAGCGACAAGGAAGCCGCCAAGCGCGGCCTGCAGCCGCTCGGTATCTTCCGCGGCTTCGTCGCGCATGGCTGCGAGCCCGACGAGATGGGCATCGGCCCGGTGTTCGCCGTGCCGCGCCTGCTGAAGCGCCATGGCCTCACGGTCGACGACATCGGCCTGTGGGAGCTGAACGAGGCGTTCGCGGTGCAGGTGCTGTATTGCCGCGACAAGCTCGGCATCGACCCCGACAAGATCAACGTCAATGGCGGCGCGATCTCGGTCGGCCATCCCTACGGCATGTCGGGCGCGCGCCTCACTGGCCACGCGCTGATCGAAGGCCGTCGCCGCAAGGCCAAATACGCCGTCGTCACCATGTGCGTCGGCGGCGGCATGGGCGCCGCCGGCCTGTTCGAGGTGCTGCAGTAAGTCTTCGTCATTCCGGGGCGCGCGGAGCGCGAGCCCGGAATCCATACTCACCATCGTGGTTATGGATTCCGGGTTCGCCTCTTCGAGGCGCCCCGGAATGACAGCTCGATTTGTCGATGGATAAACTAGACACGGGAGGATCCAATGGATCTTGCATTTACCAAGGAAGAGCAGGCGTTCCGCGAGGAAGTGCGGCAGTTCTTCAGGGACAACGTGCCCGCGGAGACGCGCCGGAAGATGGTCGAGGGCCGGCATCTGTCGAAGGACGAGATGGTGACCTGGTGGCGCATCCTCAACAAGAAGGGCTGGGGCGTCTCGCACTGGCCGACGGAATATGGTGGCACCGGCTGGAGCTCGGTGCAGCACTACATCTTCAACGAGGAGCTGCAGGCCTATCCGGCGCCGCAGCCGCTCGCCTTCGGCGTCAGCATGGTTGGCCCGGTCATCTACACCTTCGGCAATGAGGAGCAGAAGAAGAAGTACCTGCCGCGCATCGCCAATGTCGACGACTGGTGGTGCCAGGGCTTCTCCGAGCCGGGCTCGGGCTCCGACCTCGCCTCGCTCAAGACCAAGGCTGAACGTCGCGGCGACAAGTGGATCATCAACGGCCAGAAGACCTGGACGACGCTCGCCCAGCACGCCGACATGATCTTCTGCCTGTGCCGCACCGATCCCTCTGCCAAGAAGCAGATGGGCATCTCCTTCATCGTCTTCAGCATGAAGTCGAAGGGCGTCACGGTGCGACCGATCCAGACCATCGACGGCGGCCGCGAGGTCAACGAGGTGTTCTTCGACGACGTCGAGGTGCCCATCGAGAACCTGATCGGCGAGGAGAACAAGGGCTGGGACTACGCCAAGTTCCTGCTCGGCAATGAGCGCACGGGGATTGCCCGCGTCGGCGTCTCCAAGGAGCGCATCCGCCGCATCAAGGAGCTCGCCGCCAAGGTCGAAGCCGGCGGCCGTCCGGTGCTGGAGGATCCGTCGTTCCGCGAGAAGCTGACGGCCTGCGAGGTCGAGCTGAAGGCGCTGGAGCTGACCCAGCTGCGCGTCGTCGCCGACGAGGGCAAGCACGGCAAGGGCAAGCCCAACCCGGCGTCCTCGGTGCTGAAGATCAAGGGCTCCGAAATCCAGCAGACCACGACCGAACTGCTGATGGAAGTCATCGGCCCGTTCGCCGCGCCCTACGACGTCCATGGCGACGACGACAGCAACGAGACCATGGATTGGACCGCCCAGATCGCGCCGAGCTACTTCAACAACCGCAAGGTCTCGATCTACGGCGGCTCCAACGAGATCCAGCGCAACATCATCGCCAAGGCGGTGCTGGGGCTCTGACCTGTGAGCCGCAGCGCCTCGACAACGCACACCGTCATGGCCGGGCTTGACCCGGCCATCCACGCGCAGCCCCGGGCGGGCATGACGTGGATGCCCGCGACGAGCGCGGGCATGACGGAGAATGGGGATACTGGAGAGTCAACCAATGGATTTTGATCTCACCGAGGAGCAGCGTCTCCTCAAGGACAGCATCGACGGCCTGCTGGCGGATGCCTACGATTTCGACAAGCGCAAGCTGTACATGAAGGAGAAGGGCGGCTGGAGCCAGGCGATCTGGTCGAAGCTCGCCGAGCAGGGCCTGCTCGGCCTGCCGTTCTCGGAGGAAGACGGCGGCTTCGGCGCCGGCGGCGTCGAGACCATGATCGTGATGGAAGCAATGGGCCGCGCGCTGGTGCTCGAGCCCTATCTCGCGACCGTGGTGCTGTCGGGCGGCTTCCTCCGCCACGCCGGCTCGGCGGCGCAGAAGGCCGCCCATCTGCCGGGCATCATCGACGGCAGCAAGACCTTCGCCTTCGCCCAGCTCGAGAAGCAGTCGCGCTACGACCTGTTCGATGTTGCCACCTCGGCCAAGAAGAAGGGCGACGGCTGGGTCATCGACGGCGAGAAGTTCGTCGTGCTCAACGGCGAGAACGCCGACACGCTGATCGTCACCGCGCGCACCTCCGGCGGCCAGCGCGACAAGTCCGGCATCGGCGTGTTCATCGTGCCGGCCGACGCCAAGGGCGTCACCCGCAAGGGCTACCCGACCCAGGACGGCCTGTACGCCGCCGACATCACCTTCACCGGCGTCGAGGTCGGCGCTGACGCCGCGATCGGCGATCCCGCCAATGCGCTGCCGCTGATCGAGCGCGTCGTCGACGAGGCCCGCATCGCGCTGTGCGCGGAGGCGGTCGGCCTGATGGACGAGTCGCTCAAGACCACGGTCGAGTACATCAAGACCCGCAAGCAGTTCGGCGTCGCGATCGGCTCGTTCCAGTCGCTGCAGCACCGCGCGTCCGACATGTTCGTGGCGCTGGAGCAGGCCCGCTCGATGTCGATGTTCGCCACCATGGCCGCCGACTTCGACGACGCCAAGGAACGCGCCACCTCGATCGCCGCCGCGAAGGTGCAGATCGGCAAGTCCGGCAAGTTCGTCGGCCAGCAGTCGATCCAGCTGCACGGCGGCATCGGCATGACGATGGAGGCCAAGATCGGCCACTACTTCAAGCGCCTGTCGATGATCGAGCTGACCTTCGGCGACACCGACTACCACATGCGCCGCGTCAGCGAGGCCGGTGGGCTGATCTAACAGGATGCGTCGTTGCCGGGCTTGACCCGGCAACCCATCGCCTTCGAATGATGGATGCGCGGGTCAAGCCCGCGTATGACGATCTGAGGCTCTTCGGTGCCTACGCTGGCTTGGCTCCGATGCGGTTTGATTTTTGAGCCGTCATTGCGAGCGAAGCGAAGCAATCCAGGGCGTCATGCGTTGCCCTGGATTGCTTCGTCGCTTCGCTCCTCGCAATGACGCGGAGGAACGAGCCATGACCCCCAATCCCTTCAACCTTGCCGGCCAGGTCGCCGTGATCACCGGCTCGAGCCGCGGCATCGGCCGTGCCTCGGCTGAATTGCTCGCGCAACTCGGCGCCAAGGTCGTGATCTCCAGCCGCAAGGCCGACGCCTGCGAGGAGGTCGCGGCCGGCATCCGCGCCAATGGCGGCGATGCGCATGTGATTCCCTGCAACATCTCGCGCAGGCCTGAGGTCGACGCGCTGATCGATGGCGCCGTGAAGCATTACGGCCAGGTCGACATCCTCGTCTGCAACGCCGCGGTGAACCCGTATTACGGACCGCTGCTCGACATCACCGACGAGGCCTTCGACAAGATCATGGGCTCGAACGTCAAGAGCAACCTGTGGCTCTGCGCCAAGGCGATCCCGCCGATGGCCGCGCGCGGGAAAGGCTCGGTCGTGATCGTCTCCTCGATCGGCGGCCTGCGCGGCTCGACCGTGATCGGCGCCTACGGCATCTCCAAGGCCGCCGACTTCTCGCTGTGCCGCAGCCTCGCCGGCGAATGGGGCCCGCAGGGCGTGCGCGTCAATTGCGTTGCGCCGGGCCTGGTCAAGACTGATTTCGCCCGCGCGCTGTGGGAGGACGAAGCCCGGCTGAAGCAGCGCTGCGCCACCACGCCGCTGCGGCGCATCGGCGAGCCGCACGAGATCGCCGGCGCGGTCGCCTATCTCGCCTCGGATGCCTCGACCTTCATGACCGGCCAGACCATCGTGGTCGATGGCGGCGTCACGACGGCGGCGGTGTAGCCGCCGCCGCTCGAGCGCTAGCCCTTGACGAACTGCCGGTAGTCCGGCTCGCGGTGGAACCAGAACTCATAGCCGCTCACCGGCTTCTGCATCGCGACGTCGTGGATCGGCTGGTTCAGCGGCACCACCGGCACCTCGCGCATGCACAGCGTGATGAAGGCCTTCACCGTCGCCTCGTACTCCGCGGCGTCTTCGGTGAAGCGCGCCTTGTCGATCAGCGCGTCCATCTCCTTGCTCTGGTAGGACGAGATGTTGAAGATCGAATTGCGGCCGTGGAAATTCCAATAGAAGTAGTATTCGGGATAATCGAGCCAGCCTGAGAAGCGGTTGAGCGCCATCGGCAGCTCCTTCTTGTTCAAGGTCGTCCGCCAGTTTGCGCCCGGGATCTTGTCGATGGCCGCCTTGATGCCGATCTTGGCGAGGTTCTCCTGGATCAGGATCGCCGTGGGCTCGCCGACGGTGGCCGTGCCGGCATCCAGCGACAGCGTCGTCTCGAGTCCTTCCAGACCCGCCTCCTTCATCAGCGCCTTGGCCTTGTCGAGATCGGTGACGTAAGGGAAGGGCTGCGGCCACACCGGCTTGGTCGCCTCAGAAGCGCCGCCATACATCGGCACCGCGCGGCCGAAGAACGCGCTTGCCTGGATCTGCTCATAGGGCATCGCCCAGGCGATCGCCTGGCGTAGCTTGACATTGTCGAACGGCGGCTTCGCCGTATTCAGCGCCACGTACCACAGCGCGTTCGGGATCGGCACGCCCGTGACCTTGACCTTGCCTTCCTTGATGAGCTGATCGAAATCGCGCGGGGCGAAGCCGCTGGAGAGATCGGCATCGCCGCGCTCCAGCATCGCCCGCCGCGTGCCGGCCGAGGGAATGTCGCGCGCAATGATCCGCTTGATCTTCGGCAGCGGTCCGCACTTCCAATTGTCGAACCGGCTGAGAATGGTCTCGGTGCCGGCCTTCCAGCTCTCCACCTTGTAGGCGCCGCCGCCGGCCTCATTGTTCTTCAGCCAGGCCAGTGCCCATGGGTCTTCGGTCGTCGCGTTCTTCTTCGCGAGCTCCGAATTGATCACGAACGGCACGACCACCGCGACGTTGAACAGCAGCATCTTGTCCTTGCGGATGTAGTCGATGCGGAAGGTGTGGTCGTCGACGACGACGAACTGCTCCGGCTTCTCCAGCGATCCCGCCGACATCTGGAAGGTCGGGAAGCCGCCGACCGACACCGCGCGGTCGAACGACCATTTGACGTCCTTCGCCGTCACCGGCGTGCCGTCGTGGAAGGTCGCGTCCTTGCGCAGCTTGAAGGTGCAGGATAGGCCGTCGGCGGCGACCTCCCAGCTCTCGGCGAGCTCCGGCGCCAGCGTCGCGCGATCATAGGACGTGGTGCCGTCGGGCAGCGTCTTCGCCGCATAGCTCAGCAGCCGGTCGTAGCAGTTCCAGGCGAGTCCATTGACGGTCTGGTTCGAGCCGACGCCCTGCATGTCCAGCGAGTTCGGCCCGAGCTCCTGCACCACCAGCAGTGTCTCGGCGCGTCCCTGCGCCAGCGCGACGCGCGGGCCCAGCGCGCTCAGTCCCGCGGCGCCCAAGCCGCCAAGCATGACGTGCCGGCGCGTGATGTCGAAGTGCGAACTGCTCATTGGGCCCCCTGGCGTTTGCGCGATATTGACGTTGTGCAAGGCAAGGGGCGTGCCAGTGATGCCCGATGCCGACAGCCGATTGCTCCCGACATCGCGCGCCGCGTTTGCTAGACTCGCAGGCAAATCACAGAGGTGGGGAGGCGACGATGGCGGCAGAACTCGAAGGCAAGGTGGCTGCCGTCACCGGCGCGGCGTCGGGCATTGGGCTCGCCAGCAGCGAGGCGATGCTGGCGGCCGGCGCGCGCGTCGTGATGATCGATCGTGACGTTGCAGCGCTGGCGCGGCTGCACGAGCGTCACGGCGATGCCGTGATCCCGCTCGTCATCGACCTGCTCGACCCCGTCGATTGCGCTACGCTGCTGCCCCGGGTGCTGCAGTCCGCCGGCCGGCTCGACATCTTCCACGCCAATGCCGGCAGCTATCTCGGCGGCGACCTGGTCGACGCCCAGACGGACGCGATCGACCGTATGCTGACCCTCAACGTCAACGTCGTGATGAAGAACGTGCGCGACGTGCTCCCGCACATGATCGACCGCGGTGCCGGCGACATCATCGTCACCAGCTCGCTCGCCGCGCATTACCCGACGCCCTGGGAGCCGGTCTATGCCTCCTCGAAATGGGCGATCGACTGTTTCGTCCAGACCACGCGCCGCCAGGTCTTCAAGCATGGCATCCGCATCGGCGCGATCTCGCCGGGCCCGGTGGTGACGGCGCTGATCGCCGACTGGCCGGCGGAGAAACTGAAGGAGGCGCGCGAGTCCGGCAGCCTGCTGGAGCCCACGGAAGTCGCCGACGTGATCCTGTTCATGCTGACCCGCCCGCGCAACATGACCATCCGCGACGTCGTGATGCTGCCGACGAATTTCGATTTGTAGTCGCCTCTGATCAACGTCGGCGCGGCGCTCGCGGTGCACCTTGGCCCGCGTGCGGCAGGGTCATTGCATATGAGATGCTGGACTCTCGCGACGATCAATCCTGGCAATTAGTTGTTCCGTCATGCCCGGGCTTGTCCCGGGCATCCACGTCGTTCTCAGCATGCCGGACGACGTGGATGGCCGGACCTTCGCCGCGCCGAATCGGCTTCGGCCGCGCAGGCGGGACAGGCCCGGCCATCACGTCGCGGAGAGGGACGAGCACAAAACTGAGATCGTCTCATGCGATGACACTGCCGCATGCGGGAGAGCTCCGATTGCATCGACAGGCCGCGAGTGAGGGGGACTCTCCGCGGGCGCGGTTTCCGTAGAGGCCCCCCTCATCCCAACCTTCTCCCCGCACGCGGGGAGAAGGAGCTCACTGCCGTCGCGGCGAAGAGCTCGGATGCCAACGTAGTCGACAGAGTCTCAAAGCCCGCGGACCCGTAGCCCGCATGAGCGCAGAGACATGCGGGTTCATGTCAGTGTCTGCGGTCAGTCCTCGCTCCGTTGCGCGCGCTCGCGCCGTGGAGCGGCCTCTGCTCGTCGCTCAAAGCATCCGGGCTTGAGACTGGGAGGGCGCACGACGATGTCCTGCTGTCATGCGCGCAGGATAGGGCAGGAGCGCCGCGCAGCAAGGACCGAACCGGCCAGAATCAGGACCGGTTTGGACGCGCATTAGACCGCTTGTCAGGTCGGCTGAGCGCTACGTTCTGCGCGCGCCTTGATCGCGCGGAGCGTGCGCCGGCGGATCAGACCGCTCGCCAGCCGGATGACGATCCAGTACGGCAGGAACATCAGGAAAGAAGGCCAGTCCGGGCAGTGCACGCGCGTCTCGGTCACGAGCCGCGTCATCTCGCCGTCGGGCTCGACCATGAACGCCAGCACGAGCTTCGGTATTCGCGGGGCATTGAAGGCGATGAACTCGTCAGGCCCCGCGATCCGCACCAGGCCGAAATCGTTGCGCCAGAACTGCCCGATCAGCCCACCGACGATGGCGCGGTCGCCGTCGCGGCCGAGCGGCGCAAAGCTATTCAGGCTGAACGGCCGCGGCGCCGGATGCCGCGTCGGCGCAAGCGCGTGCATCAGCCGCGCCGGCAACTGCCGCAGAGTCATCGCGATCTCGGAGAAGCGGTCGCGCGGCGGCTCCCAGTTCTGGATGAGATCGAGCAGCTCACCGGGCGGGCAGCGGACGCGCGTCTCGTGCCGCTCGGAGAACTGATAGGTCGGGAGGAAGCTATCGATCAGAGACATGAGGGCCGCCCAATCTTCAGTCGGAGCTTAGACCGCGCAGATGCGCCCGCATACCCGCCATGCCCAAACTGCCCGTCGTGCCAGTTTGCCGCACGAATTCGCCTTGTGTCGTCGGGCAAATCACCTGCACATTTCCGCCCGTCCCTGCTCATCAACGAGGGGCGCTTCGCGGGTCGTCACGAGCGTTGAGCATGGGATGCGATGGCCGGATCGGAGTTGCGCTGCGCATTCGCGGGCGGACGAACAGCTTCGGTGCGGACGGAGAAGTCGCGTGGTCCTGGCCTCCCGACGCTGAGGTCAAGCCGCGCCGGCGCGAAAGCGCCGCGTGGTGATGGGGGCAAGACAGCCCGGTCCCCAGGGAGAGCGCGTATAATTCGTAAGCCCATCGCGCAGGGAGGGCCGGGTGTGTTCGGCCAGACCTGTGGTGACTGCCGCCTGCATTCTTTTTCGGCAGGCGGGCCACGGGCGCGGCCAGCGCCCGGCCTTCCCTGCGCCCTCGATCTCGAAGAGGGCGATTGAGCAGCAAAGCTCGGACGCAAGATGCGCCGCGAGGATGTGCTGTCATGGCCCGGATCACGGGCGCCGTCATTCTCCCGTCGTCGTCTCCGTCGCATGCCACGATCTGGAACTCCTGCTCACCGCGAGGTTTTGATTGGGGTGGCCTGGCTCATGCAATGTACGACAGGATCGACTCGGCCGCGCGCGCGGCCCTTCTCGTGACCAAAGGACTCATCAGCACATGACCACTCTTGCAGACCAGATCGTCGAGACGCTCGAGATCGTCGGCGTCAAGCGCATCTACGGCGTCGTCGGCGACAGCCTGAACGGGCTGACCGAGTCGCTGCGCGTTCGTCAGACCATCGACTGGGTGCATGTGCGCCATGAAGAGGCCGCGGCCTTCGCAGCGTCAGGTGAATCGCAGATCACCGGCCAACTCGCGGTGTGCGCCGGCTCCTGCGGTCCAGGCAATCTGCATCTCATCAACGGTCTCTACGATGCGCAGCGCAGCCGCACGCCGGTCCTGGCGATCGCCGCGCACATCCCGTCGAGCGAGATCGGCGGCGGCTATTTCCAGGAGACGCATCCGCAGAACCTGTTCCGCGAATGCAGCGTCTATTGCGAGCTGATCTCCGATCCCGCGCAGATGCCGTTCGTGCTGGACAATGCGATCCGTGCCGCACTCGGCGAGCGCGGCGTCGCCGTCATCGTCATTCCCGGCGACGTCGCGCTGAAGGCTGCGCCGAAGCGCGCGCTGCCGCCGGCGATTGGTCTCGTGCCGCCGAAGCCCGTGGTGCGCCCGGCCGAGCCGGAGCTCGATGCGCTGGCGGCGCTGCTCAATGGCGGCGAGCGCGTCACTTTGTTCTGCGGCCGCGGCTGCGCCGGCGCGCATGCCGAGCTGATGCAGCTCGCCGAGACCTTGAAGAGCCCGATCGTGCATGCGCTCGGCGGCAAGGAGCATGTCGAGTACGACAATCCCTACGATGTCGGCCTCACCGGCTTCATCGGCTTCTCCTCGGGCTATCACGCCATGCACAGCTGCGACACGCTGCTGATGCTCGGCACCGATTTTCCCTACAAGCAGTTCATTCCAACGGACATCAAGATCGCCCAGGTCGACATCAGGCCGAGCCAGCTCGGCCGCCGCGCGCGGCTCGATGTCGGCGTGGTCGGCGATGTCGGGGAGACGCTTTGCGCGTTGCTGCCGAAGCTCACGGCGAAGTCGGACCGCAGCCATCTCGACGAGAACCTCAAGCGCTACGCCTCGGCGCGCAAAGGGCTCGACGATCTCGCGGCCGGTACGCCCGGCCGCCGGCCGATCCATCCGCAATATCTGACGCGGGTCATCAGCGAGAGTGCCGCGGAGGATGCCGTCTTCACCTTTGACGTCGGCACACCGACGATCTGGGCTGCGCGCTACATCGCCATGAACGGCCGCCGCCGCCTGGTCGGCTCGCTGGTGCACGGCTCGATGGCCAATGCGATGTCGCAAGGCATCGGCATCCAGGCCGCACAGGCGGGGCGGCAGGTGATCTCCTTGTCCGGCGATGGCGGCTTCGCGATGCTGATGGGCGATCTCATCACGTTGAAGCAGATGAAGCTGCCGGTGAAGGTCGTGATCTACAACAACGGCACGCTCGGCTTCGTCGCGCTGGAGATGAAGGCGTCGGGCTTCGTCGAGCACGGCACCGATCTGGAGAACCCAAATTTCGCCGCGATGGCGCAGGCGATGGGCATCCACGGCTGCCGTGTCGAGGATCCCGGCGAGCTGCCGGGCGCGGTTGCCGACTGGCTCGCGCATGACGGTCCGTCCGTGCTCGATGTCGTCACCGCCAAGCAGGAGCTGTCGATGCCGCCGACCATCGGCCTCGAGCAGGTGAAAGGCTTCAGCGTCTGGCTGATCCGCGCCGTCATGAGCGGCCGCGGCGACGAGGTGATCGATCTGGCAAAGGAGAATTTGTTGCCGCGATGAGGGGAGATGGATTCGAAGGTGAGCGAGCAGGACTTGAGATACGGCGAGCTCGTGCAGCAGGCGATTGCGAACGGAGGCCAACCTGCTGCCCCACCCGCGCTGCTCCCCCTCTCCCGCTTGCGGGGGAGGGCCGGGGTGGGGGCGCCCCACCCACCGCCCTCGGAGCGGCCCCCACCCCAACCCTCCCCCGCAAGCGGGAGAGGGAGCGCACCGCGGGCGTGGCAAACGGCTCGGCTCACTCCGGCTCGATGGCTTGGCTGCGCTGGTGCCCCTCATGGTGAGGAGCGCCGCGTCCAAATCCAGGCTATTTCGACGGCTGCCAAGACGCGGCGCGTCTCGGACCATGAAGCCAGAGATGGTGCAGCTTGGAATGTGGAAAAAACAATGGTGCTGCCGGACAGGATTGAACTGTCGACCTCTCCCTTACCAAGGGAGTGCTCTACCACTGAGCTACGGCAGCAGGAACGCGACGGGGGCCGGCCCGAAGGCCGCGCCCGAACGCGGGCGGTTCTTGCCACAAGGTCCGGACATGCGCAAGCGCGGCTCGCCCGGTTTTCGGGGAAAGACGCAGATGCTTTTCGCCGAATCGGCGCGGCGGAGGCCCGAATCGATCCGAAACAGCCGGTTCAGGCCGGGATTCTCGCTCGTGGCCGCCGTAACAGGCGGAATGAACGTGGTGTCTCGGCAACTCCCCATCCGGGCAGGCGACGCAGCCGGCAGCGGAACTTACCGTCTGCGGCGCATCGCCTCTTGGCTTTCGCGTCCGCAACATCAATTGTGCCCTCGTGGCGAGCGCCGGTGCCTGGTGGGGAGATCTTCGCGTCTCGGGTCGTGCGCGTCCTCTCCCGCAAGCCGGGCGAGGCACGTGCTGCGCAAGCCGCGATAGCTCGCACGACAAGGCGCAGGGGAAGGGGATGACGGATCAGACCAGCAGGCCGGCGGCCAAGGGCGTGCGCGAGGAGCGGCTGAAGCAGGCGCTGCGCGAGAACCTGAAGCGGCGCAAGGCGCAGAGCCGGGAGCGGAGCCAGGCGGCTGTCGAGAAGGACAGGGGCGATGCCGCTCCTGTCGACAGCGCCGATGATTCGAAGCGGTGAGACGAGTGAAGCGGGGAGCGTGATGACGGCGACTGACGGGACGACGGCGACCGAAGCGGCACAGCGAGCGGAGCTGGCGAAAACCTTTGCCCGCTTCGAGCAGACTTTCCCGGAGCTGACACCGGCCGAGATCGCACGCCTGCGCGGCTTCGGCGAGATCCGCACCTATCGCGACGGCGACTGCCTGTTCGAGACCGGCAAGCCGGGGCCCGGCATGTTCGTCATCCTCAAGGGCCACGTCGCGATCACCCAGCGCGATGGCCTCGGCCATGTCACCCCGGTGATCGATCAGGGGCCTGGGCAGTTTCTTGCCGAGATCGCCCAGCTCTCGGGCCGCGTCGCATTGGTCGACGGCCATGCCGAGGGCGAGGTCGAGGTCATCCTGATTCCGCCGGACAAGCTGCGCGCGCTGCTGATCGCCGAGGCCGAACTCGGCGAGCGAATCATGCGCGCGCTGATCCTGCGCCGGGTGAATCTGCTTCAGGGCGGCGCTGGCGGCCCGGTCATGATCGGCCCGCCGCAATCGGCCGCGATCGCCCGGCTGCAGAGCTTTCTCACCCGCAACGGTTTTCCGCACCATCTGCTCGATCCCGCGGTCGATCACGACGCCGCCGACCTGATCGCGCGCTATTCGCCGACGCCGGCCGAGCTGCCGCTGGTCGTGGTGTCCGACGGCAGCGTGCTGCGCAATCCGAGCGAGACCGAGCTCGCGCGCGCCATCGGCATGATCGGCGGTCCGCGCGGCGAGAAGATCTACGACGTCGCCGTCGTCGGCTGCGGTCCGGCGGGGCTGGCCACCGCCGTGTACGGCGCCTCCGAGGGCCTGTCGGTGGCGGTACTCGATCAGCGCGCCTTCGGCGGCCAGGCCGGCGCCAGCGCGCGGATCGAGAACTACTTTGGTTTTCCCACCGGCATCACCGGCCTCGCGCTGACCGCGCGCGCCTTCAACCAGGCGCAGAAGTTCGGCGCCGAGATCATGATCCCGGTGTCGGTGACGGCGCTCGATTGCGAGCGCAGGAACGGCGCCTTCGTGCTGGCGCTCGAGGGCGGCGACGAGGTGCGGGCGCGCTCGATCGTCGTGGCCAGTGGCGCGCGCTATCGGCGTCCGGATCTCGCCCGTCTCAAGGAGTTCGAGGGCCGCGGCGTCTGGTACTGGGCCTCGCCGATCGAGGCGCGGCTGTGCGCGGGCCGTGAGGTCGCGCTGGTCGGCGGCGGCAACTCGGCCGGCCAGGCCGCGGTGTTTCTGTCGGGGCACGTCAAGAAGGTGCGGATGATCGTCCGCGGCGGCGGGCTCGCCGCGTCGATGTCGCGTTATTTGATCGAGCGCATCGAGGCGACGCCGAACATCGAGCTGCTGTTCAACACCGAGGTGGTCGCACTCGACGGCGGCGCCGAGACCGGGCTGGAGCGCATCACGTTGAAGAGCCGGCTGTCGGGCGAGGAGACGCCGGCCGAGATCAGCAACCTGTTTCTGTTCGTCGGCGCCGACCCGGCGACCGGCTGGCTAGGCGATTGCGGCGTGACGCTTGACCGTGCCGGCTTCGTCGTGACGGGGGCGCAATCGGAGCAGAACGCCGGGCGCACGGTGTCGCCGCTGGAGACCTCGGTACCCGGCGTCTTTGCCGTCGGTGATGTCCGGTCCGGCTCGGTCAAGCGGGTCGGCGGCGCGATCGGCGAGGGCGCCCAGGTGGTGGCGGCGCTGCACGGCTTTCTCGCCGATCCCCTGGTGCCGCCGGTCTGATCGCCGAGAGCACGGTCAGGGGATGACGAGCTGCATGATGCGACCTGCCGTTGCGAACTCATCAAATCGCCGTAATGTCGGTCCTGTTGCGCCCATCTCAGCCCGATTTCCCGGCCAGCTCCCATAGGACCAGCATGGATCGCATTCGCATCGTCGGCGGCAAACCGCTTCACGGCATCATCCCGATTTCGGGCGCGAAGAACGCTGCCCTGCCGCTGATGATCGCGGGCCTGCTGACGCCGGAGACGCTGATCCTCGACAACGTCCCCCGCCTGGCCGACGTCGCGCAGCTGCAGCGCATTCTCGGCAATCACGGCGTGGATATCATGTCCGTCGGGAAGCGCCCGGGCGATGGCCAGTACCAGGGCCAGACCCTGCAGATCTCGGCGGCCAACATCATCGACACCACCGCGCCGTACGAGCTGGTGTCGCGGATGCGCGCCAGCTTCTGGGTGATCGCGCCGCTGCTCGCGCGCATGCACGAGGCGCGGGTGTCCTTGCCCGGCGGCTGCGCCATCGGCACGCGGCCGGTGGATCTTCTGATCATGGCGCTCGAGAAGCTCGGCGCCAGCATCGAGATCGACGCCGGCTATGTCGTCGCCAAGGCCCCGGGCGGCCTGCGCGGCGGCACGATCGATTTTCCCAAGGTCACCGTCGGCGGCACCCATGTCGCGGTCATGGCTGCGGCGCTCGCCAGGGGTACGACAATCATCACCAACGCGGCCTGCGAGCCGGAGATCACCGATCTCGCCGACTGCCTCAACAAGATGGGCGCGCGCATCACCGGCGCTGGCACGCCTGTGATCGAGATCGAGGGCGTGGCGTCTCTGCACGGCGCGCGGCATACGGTGCTGCCTGACCGTATCGAAGCCGGCACCTACGCGATCGCCACCGCGATGACCGGCGGCGATGTCCATCTCGCCGGCGCGCGGCCGGAGCTGCTGCAATCGGCGCTCGATGTGCTGGCCGAGGCGGGCGCCGAGATCTCCAGCGACGCCGAGGGCATCCGCGTCGTCCGCAACGGCCACGGCATCCGCCCGGTGCAGGTCACCACCGCGCCGTTTCCCGGCTTCCCCACCGATCTCCAGGCCCAGCTGATGGCGCTGATGGTGCGGGCGCAGGGCGCATCCGCCATCACCGAGACCATCTTCGAGAACCGTTTCATGCACGTCCAGGAACTGGCCCGCTTCGGCGCGCGTATCAGTCTGGACGGCGAGACTGCGCGGATCGAGGGCATCTCGACCCTGCGCGGCGCGCCCGTGATGGCCACCGATCTGCGCGCCTCGGTCTCGCTGGTGATTGCCGGGCTCGCGGCGGAGGGCGAGACCATGATCAACCGCGTCTATCATCTCGATCGCGGCTTCGAGCGGCTGGAGGACAAGCTGCAGGCCTGCGGCGCGACGATCGAGCGCATCCGCGAGTGAGGTTGAAGGAATGATGTCGTGACCGACCGGCTCAAACTGATCGCGCTCGATACCGACGATCTCGCCGTGATCTCCGCCCATGTGCAGGATGCGCGGGTGCAGCCGGCCGACATCATCTGGCGCCAGGCCGAGAAGCGGCTGGTCATCGGCATGAACCGGCTCGACTGGGACCAGGCCTTGCACGGCGAGGCCGAACCTCGCCGCCTGCTTGCCGCCTTGCGCTTCGACCGCGTGCTCGCCTGCAAGTCGCGCCGCATCGACCTCGCCGCGCCCGATGCCGCGCTGGAGCTGATCGGCATCGAATTCCATCCGGGCACCGAAGCGCCCGCCGGCAGCGCGCTTCTGCTGTTCTCCCATGGCGGCGCGCTGCGGCTCGATGTCGAATGCCTGGAATGCGAGCTGACCGATCTCGGTGCCGACGATCTCGGCACCTCCGACGACGTGCCGCCGCTGACCGGGTAGGGGCCGGTTCAAAGGGTTGACGGCCCCGCGCTGCCGCGCCATTGAGCAGGGGGTCTGGGGCAGCCACCCCTTCGGAAAGTGCCAGAGATGCCCATTCGCCTGTCCCGCGCTCACGCCGATTTCGACACCCAGTTTCGGCAGTTTCTCGCCGCCAAGCGCGAGACCTCCGCCGACGTCGAAGCCGCCGCCCGCGCCATCGTCGACGACGTCGCCAGGCGCGGCGATGCGGCGCTGCTCGAGGCGACGGCCAAGTTCGACCGGCTGGAGCTGACCGCCGCCACGCTGCGCGTCACGCCAGATGAAATCCAAGCCGCGGTGAAGGCCTGCGACACGGCAACCGTCGATGCACTCAAGTTCGCCCGCGACCGCATCGAGGCGTTCCACCTCAAGCAGCTTCCGCAGGACCAGCGCTTCACCGATGCCGCCGGCGTCGAGCTTGGCTGGCGCTGGAGCGCGATCGAATCGGCCGGTCTCTATGTGCCCGGTGGCACCGCGGCGTATCCGTCCTCGGTGCTGATGAACGCCATTCCCGCCAAGGTCGCCGGTGTCGGCCGGCTCGTGATGGTGGTGCCGGCGCCGGACGGCAAGCTCAACCCGCTGGTGCTGGCCGCGGCCCATCTCGGCGGCGTCTCCGAGATCTACCGCGTCGGCGGCGCCCAGGCCGTGGCCGCGCTGGCGCATGGCACCGCGACCATCGCGCCCGTCGCCAAGATCGTCGGCCCCGGCAATGCCTATGTCGCCGCCGCCAAGCGGCTGGTGTTCGGCAAGGTCGGCATCGACATGATCGCCGGCCCGTCCGAGGTGCTGGTGATCGCCGATGACAGCGGCAATGCCGACTGGATCGCCGCCGATTTGCTCGCCCAGGCCGAGCACGATGCCAGCGCGCAATCGATTTTGATCACCGACAGCCGCCGCCTCGCCGACGACGTCGCTCGCGCCGTCGAGGGCCAGCTCAAGACGCTCCCCCGCGCGGAAATCGCCGGCGCGTCCTGGGCCGATTTCGGCGCCATCATCGAGGTCGACAACCTCGACCAGGCCGTGCCGCTGGCGGATGCCATCGCCGCCGAGCATCTCGAAATCATGACCGCCGATCCCGATGCGTTCGCGGCCCGTGTCCGCAATGCCGGTGCCATCTTCCTTGGCGCGCACACGCCGGAGGCGATCGGCGACTATGTCGGCGGCTCCAATCACGTGCTGCCGACCGCGCGCTCGGCGCGGTTCTCCTCCGGGCTCGGCGTGCTCGACTTCATGAAGCGCACGTCGCTGTTGAAATGCGGTCCGGACCAGTTGCGCGCGCTGGGGCCAGCGGCGATGACTCTGGGCAAGGCCGAGGGTCTCGACGCCCATTCACGCTCCGTGGGAATACGCCTCAATCTGCCATGACCCAGCACCCGCCAGGCGACGACCGGACCAATCGCATCGTGGCGGTGACGCTCGACGAGGAGTCGATCGGCCGCTCCGGTCCGGACATCGAGCATGAGCGGGCGATCGCGATCTACGACCTCGTCGAGGAGAACCTGTTCGCGCCCGAGGGCGCCGACGGCGCCGGTCCCTTCACCCTGCATCTCGGCATTACCGCCAACCGGCTGATGTTCGACATCCGCCGCGAGGACGGCACCCCTGTCGTCACGCATCTGCTGTCGCTGTCGCCGTTCCGGCGGATCGTGAAGGACTATTTCATGATCTGCGACAGCTACTACCAGGCGATCCGCACCGCGACGCCCGACAAGATCGAGGCGATCGACATGGGCCGCCGCGGCATCCATGACGAGGGCTCGCGTACTTTGCAGGAGCGGCTCAAGGGCAAGGTGCGGGTCGATTTCGAGACCTCGCGCCGGCTGTTCACCCTCATCACGGTGCTGCACTGGAAGGGCGAGGGCCAGTGACGCCGCGCGCTCCTCTCCGCGCGTCCTGCCGTCCGGCCAAGGGCGCCTAGCCGCATGGCCGAGGGGCCGCCGCGCGCGCGCCAGCCGCAGGCGGTGCTGTTCGCCTGCGGGCAGAACAGCGTGCGCTCGCCGATGGCCGAAAGCCTGCTGCGCCAGATGTTTCCGCACGCGCTCTACGTCCGCTCCGCCGGCGTCAAGAAGGGCGAGCTCGACCCGTTCGCCGTCTCCGTGATGGCCGAGCTCGGCCAGGACATCTCGCAGCACAAGCCCACCACCTTCGAGGAGCTCGAGGACTGGGAGGGCCTGAACTTCGACCTCATCATCACGCTCTCTCCGGAAGCGCACCACAAGGCCCTCGAACTGACCCGCACCATCGCCGCCGACGTCGAATATTGGCCGACGCCCGATCCCACCACCACCGACGGCAACCGCGAGCAGAAGCTGTCGGCCTATCGCGAGGTCCTCGACGGCCTGTTCACGCGCATCCGCAAGCGCTTCGCCAAGCCCGGTCCGGCAGGTCTGTAGTTCCAAGTTCCCCCGCAAGGTGTCATCGAACCGAAATACCAACGTCGTCCCGTGCTCAAACGAAGCGCTTAGAGCAGGCCTGTCGCAGCTTGTCGCACCCTTCGGGTTGTGGAATGACAGCCCTTCCGATAGGTTCCGCGCGCACGCCCCGCCGCTTCCGAATCCCCTAGCGAAATCAGCATGCTCGGCCGTCCCAAAATCGTTCTTGCATCCGGTTCGCCGCGGCGTCTGGCGCTGCTCAACCAGGCCGGCATCGAGCCCGACGCGCTGCGCCCCGCCGACGTCGACGAGACGCCGAAGCGCGGCGAGCTGCCGCGCGCCTGCGCCAACCGCCTGGCGCGCGCCAAGGCCGATGCGGCGCTGAAATCCGTCCAGCTCGACGACGAGCTGCGCGGCGCCTTCATCATCTCCGCCGACACCGTCGTGGCGGTCGGGCGCCGCATCCTGCCCAAGGCCAATCTGGTCGACGAGGCCTCGCAGTGCCTGCGCCTGCTGTCGGGCCGCAACCACCGCGTCTATACCGCGATCACCCTGGTGACGCCGAAGGAGGCGTTCCGCCAGCGCCTGGTCGAGACCCGCGTCCGCTTCAAGCGGCTCAGCGAGGACGACATCCAGGCCTATATCGGCTCCGGCGAATGGCGCGGGAAGGCCGGCGGCTACGCCGTGCAGGGCATCGCCGGCTCGTTCGTGGTCAAGATGGTCGGCTCCTACACCAACGTCGTCGGCCTGCCGCTGTACGAGACCACGACCCTGCTCGCCGGCGAGGGCTTTCCGATCCGCTTCGGCTGGCTCAACACCGTCGGGGTGTAATCGCCCGACGGGGATGCATCCGGCGGCCTCGTCGCCTAAATAGCGGCCATGTCCGACGAATCGCCTCAACCGAACACCGCCGCCGCGGCCAAACCCATCCGCCGCTGCCCGATCTGCAACCGCCCCGCCGCGGACGCCTCGCGCCCGTTCTGCTCGTCGCGCTGCCGCGACGTCGACCTCAATCGCTGGCTCAGCGGCTCCTATGTCATCCCGGCCACCGAGGGCGACGAGGACGACGTCGAATAAACCAGTATTTTCATGTCCTTGCGCCGATGGCGCCAGCTCGCCGGGCGGTGTTTCGGCAACAGCTGCGCAGCTGCAAAAGGAATGTGAAAACTTCCGCGAACAGCGGTAGACAGCGCCGCCCGCTCTGACTATAAACCGCCGGCTCGCCGGGCTTTTTTGGCCCGAAAGAGACCTGCCCAGGTAGCTCAGTTGGTAGAGCATGCGACTGAAAATCGCAGTGTCGGTGGTTCGATTCCGCCCCTGGGCACCACGCTTCGCCCTGCGGGCTACGCGTGGCGCAGCCGCGGTAGCCCGCAGGGCGAAGCGTGCCCGGCGTAGCCTCTTGGCGAAGCCGGGCGTTTGAGCCCGCCAAGTGCCAGCTTCAGCCCCGCTCCCTGATCTCCTGATCAACCCTGTCAAACAGCCTGCTGCGATCAGCAGCCGTCGCTCGCGCCCATGCGCCCGCAACCTCGCGGCTGAATCAGCCCGAGCTCTGCTGCGGATGGCGTCCTCATCGATTGAGAGGGCGCAGGGAAGGCCGAGTGCCGACTGGCACCCGCGGCCCCCGTGCGAAACAGAGTGCACGGGGCAGGAACCACAGGCTCAGCCGGAAACAACCCGGCCTTCCCTGCGCGATGGTTTGAACGGCTGCTCCGCGCTCTCCCAGGGGACCGGGCTTGCTTGCCCCCGTCATCGGCATCGTCGCCGACCAAGACACCAGCGTCGGGGTGTCGGGACCACACGGCTTGACCGTCCGCATGACGACGTTCGTCCGCACCCGCAAATGAGATGCTGCGTCGCCCCACGGCCACCACTCCCCGCCGCAACGTCCCGTGACGATCGCGATACGCCCCTCTCAGTGCGGGCGGGATGGCGGGAAATGTGGCGGTGATTTGCCCGACGGCGCAAGGGGAATCAGCACGACGGGCAGTTTGTGCAGGGGTGGATGCTCTGGCTGACGACATGTGAGTTGGTAGAAGCAGCGCGGGCAACTCAGAGACCTCGCGATTGTTTGACCTATGTATCATTAGGAAGCTGCGCTATCTAAATGCCGCAGCTGACCTCGGCGACTTGCGATCGCCGCCCGGCAATCGGCTGGAGGCGCTAACGGGAAATCGCCAGCGGCAGCACTCCATCCGCATTAACGATCAGTTTCGGGACTGCTTCACCTGGACGGCCGACGACCCGGCGAACGTCGAGATCATCGATTATCACTGAAAGGCGCTGCAATGACCAAGAAGTTGAAGCCGATGCATCCCGGTGAAGTCCTGTGGGAGGAGTTTCTCACCCCGCTTGGGATGTCCGCCGGCGCGCTCGCCAAGGTGTGCGGCCTGCCGCGAACGCGGATCGAGCGGATCGCCAGCGAGCAGGCCGGCACCACCGCCAACACCGCGCTCCGGCTCGCCAAGGCGCTCGACACGACGCCCAAGCTTTCGCTCAGCCTGCAAACGGACTACGACGTCCAGATGACGAAACCCAGTTTCGGTAGGGTTTTCGATCGGATCGAGACGGTGAACAAACCGCGGGCGGCGTGACCGGGCCGCGGCCGCAGAGCGGGCCCCCGTCGACGGTTAGGCGGTCGGAAGTTATATGCACTGTCACCCTAACACGGTATTCCACACATCATTAGCGCAGTAAACTTTCGGCTTTGATGATCTTGCCCTGAAGCCTCGCCCAATCCGCTGGCTTATCTTCGCGATCGATATTTGCGAGGGCAGCGCGATACATCGATATGGCTTTGCGCACAGCCTTCTTGTCGGCAGCGTTCATCCGCAAGAGCTGATCACCCTCACGCTCTTTTTCCGCATCGAGGACTTCCAGTGTGTTTGAGAAATCCTTCGTCGGATTTGCTGATGCACTCACAGCTATCTGTGCGGCCGTGGTGTCTTCTTTTCGTGGTGGGACCAACGCTACCTGGGATCTGACGGCTGCTGCGCGAGCCGACGTCGACGGAAGTCCATCCTTGCGGCTTCCTTTAGGCGGTGGCGCGGTTGTGGCTGCCAAAGCTGTTTCGGGTGGACGTCGGGCTGTCGTCGGAATTCTCAAGGCAGCCTTGGCGTCATCTGAAGGATCGCTATCACCATCGCCTTGGATCAGTTGCGCCACGCCAGTTCGCCTGCTGGCCATCGCTATACGATCTCGATGAGCGGAGTCGGGCATGCTCATTAGAAGCGGCAGCCGATCGCCCTTCTTTAAAACAGTTTCGTCCGGAACCAAATTCTGTCGTGTAAGGGGATCAAATTCAGGAAGTGTTCCAGTGGTTGGCGGGAGCTCTCGCATCCGCGATACGAGGAACGAATATGTTGCTGCGAACGCAGTTCCTAAAGATCCAATACCGAGTGCTACGACAGTATAGACAATCGCGCGTGAGACGAACCATCGCCCCGGCTGTCGCCGGAACTCTATAAGAGGAATTTCTCTCCATTGCTCTAAGAAGATCATTTCTTACCTCGAAAGATCTTCACCGCATCCCAAATACCGAAGCCGCCAAAGACTGCGATTAGCCCAAGATCTACTGCGCCAAAAACGTATCTGAGAGGAAGAACATCGAAGAATTTAGGGTCCTCTTGTCCCCAGAGCCAATGAATAAGTTGCTCGATGCCAAACACACTAGAAATTGCAATTGCGCACAGGAAAATATGGCAAACTAACGTGAGGGCGACCGTAAATGTTGTTATCAATATCCTCGGAATTTCAGAAAAAGCATCGTAAGCGTCTGAGGTCATGGAGTTGATTCCAACGCCGCCGTGTGGCGAGTATTCCCAGCTAATCAACTACAGGAATAGCGCTTGGGCACAAGGAAAAACTATCTTCGGACTTCGGGCGGATGTTAGGCCCACATATTCGGGTGCATCGATACCGCGAGACCAGCCAGTCGCTTCGCGTTTGATGGCCCCAGATAGGCTCAGCGCGTCGTGCCTACTCATTTTCGGAATTACAAGAATTACGCTGACAGTGCTGCGTCACCGTAAGCTCCTGCATTCAGGCGGTTCGTCGCGAAAGCCTTCCTGGTCTAGACAGGCAAGAAAATGTTTCTCCGCGTTGCGAGTGTGATCAACCGCGCGGGCACAAAGCAGTTGTGCATTCATATAGGCATTACACCGATGAAGCGTCGCCATCCAGGCCGGAGGCTTCGATGCAGAGTGCGGCACCTGCCGTTTTGCTTTTGGAGGCGCAGACGGCGGTGCGAGCATGAGGGGGGGCTTGCGTTGAAAGTGTTGTGCCGCGTCCCCGGCGGTCATACTGCCGACGGCAATCGCGCCGGCGAGCAACAAGATGGGGAGACATTTCATGATCGGCTCCCGGCGCGAGGAATCGCCCCGCGTTGCGCGGCCTTGTCCTTACAGTCCGCCGTGATGCGAAGGATGGTGAGGGCGCCCGGCTGATCGGATTTGGCTGCGGCGTAGACGGCATACTCGACACAATAATTGTGAAGGTCCTGCTCGATGAGCGCGGTGGGAGCTTGCGCCGCGGTCGGCAGCAGCATCGAGCTGATGCTGATCAGCGTCACGCCGAACAGACTAGCAACGTCGGCGATACGTGAAAGTATCTTAAAGAAGACTTCTGATTTTTGGGCGGCCATGCGTGCCTCCTGGCAACAGCCCTGTCACTGGGCGCTGTCACAGGCTCGCACCTCTTTCCTAAAGGGTGGTTAACTTAGTAAAGTTAGCTTCCTTTGAGCCGGAAGCAAAGCTCCTACTGTTAGGTGTCCGGAAATCTATTTCTTGAGGCGCTGGTACCGGATCTGCCAAGCCCGCCGGCGGTCGCGGCGGCTCCGGGGAGGCAGATCATCAAGGCCGGCAAGCGTGTCCGTCGGTCCAACGTCCTCCAGCAGGCGTTTAATGGTGACCGATTTGCCCGGCAGATCGAAATCATCTGGCCAGCCATACTTGGATTTGTAGGTCCAAAGCGCCTGACGTAGCTTCGCATCTCTGATCTGGTCCATGGTTAGGCCCTTCCCGTAGGTGGGGTAGTGGCGCCTGACCCAGTCGCAGGGGGATATCTTCCTCAAGTTGCGACCGCGGTCGGCCCAAAGCGGAATGTTCTCGAAGGGCTCTCCCGCCAGCTTCTCGATTTTTTTGTTCGCCGCCTCGTAAATCTTCGCCAGCAACGCAATACGCTTATAGGTTGGAATGTCCTTCGCCTCTGAAATTTCTTCCAGAAACCTGAGCGCGCCCGCGAATGCAGCCGTGGCAAATTCCTGCCTTGCGTGTCCTTCTTCTCGAAAATGGCTTTCGAGAATTTCGATGAGTTCGTGAACGTAATTGGTAGCAACCTTGCCGCCCTGCTTGTCTGCGCGCAATTTTTTGCCGGACTTCATCATGGTTGCGGCGCTCGTAGGCGAGTGTCTTTGGGAGCCTGGAATCAAACGAGCCCGCCTCTCTAGTGAGACGGACTCGACGCAAAAACGCCCATGATTCGGCAAGGAAAGAGTCCTTGATTCAGGCTGGAGTGTCAATGAGTTATGAGTACCCTCGCACAGAGGCTAAGTTCCATGGAATGCTGTTGAATTTTAGCGGCGCTCGCCTTTTTGGTTGAGCCACCAGATGAATGGACGGCGCCCGGGGGGGGCGGGCCGCGACCGAACGAGATAAAAAATCAACTTTAGTCTGGCGAGTTATTCCCGCCAAAGTGGATGTCTTCTCGAGGCGCGAGGTCCGCCGCCCGGCAATGGGTCGCGAGCAGGTTGCGGTAGAGCCCATAATCGTCATCGCCGTGTGGGCGTGGTGCCTCATGCCCAATCACGTGCATCTGATCCTGGTGCCGTCGGATGCCGACGGCCTGCGCCGAGCCCTGGCGCGCGTGCATCGTACCTACGCCGGCATCGTCCAGGCGCGCCGCAAGCGCAGCGGCCATTTCTGGCAGGGGCGGTTCGGCGCCGTGGCGATGGACGAGGCGCATCTCGCCGCAGCGTTGCGCTATGTCAGCCTCAAGCCGGTGCGGGCGCGGCTGGTCACCCGCGCCCAGGACTGGGCGTGGTCGAGCACGCGCGCGCATCTGCGCGGGCGCGACGACGGCGTCAACGCGCGCGAGCCGGTGAAGGCGATGGTCCCGGACATCGCGGGGCTCCTGGGCGGCAGGCTGGACGACGAGGAGGCTCTGTTCGCCCGCCTGCGCGCCGCCGAGAGCATCGGACGGCCGATCGGCAGCGACCGCTTCCTCAGCCGCATCGAGAAGATGACCGGTCGCCTGCTCAAGCCAGCCAAGCGCGGGCCGAAGCCGGCGGAGGAGGATGAGCGGGAACGGACTTCAAGGTCGCTGAGTTAAGTGCACTGTCACCGTAATTTTTTTCGGTGTGACCGCTCTCACAGCCCGCCGCGCTATGGTGCGTCAATGTCGTCCCATGTGGTCCTGACACTCCGAACGAGGGAGCTGATGACATGGGTTGGGGTGACTTCGCCAAGGGATCCGTGGTCGTCCTGGTGGTGACCGTGGCGGGATATCTGTCGACAACCTATGTCGACCACCGGTTTGCAGCGCGCGAGGCCGCCGCGCATGCGACGGCGAGTTCGCCGCCGGCGTCCTCCGCCTGCGTCGATGAACAGGGTCGATGGCACAATTGGCCGTGGGCGAATGTGCCGATGCTTTCTCCGCCGTGCCGGAGCGGCGGCTAGAACGTGATGTGTTCCACGGGATCGTATCATGGCAGCGCCGCGCATGTGCCTGATGCCGCGGCGCCTCCTGGGAGGTCAACGGCTCTGCCGCCGTTCCCCTTGAGGGTAGTGCGATCGCAGATGGAGATCGTAGTTTTGTGCCCGTCTCTCTCCGCGTCGTCATGCCCGGGCTTGTCCCACGGCTGTCCGGCAGGATTCCTGCTTCATGCGGCTTCCTTCATTGGGGGGCGAAGT